>JBMONG010000006.1:0-162574 GCA_049323495.1 Pseudomonadota bacterium | reverse complement strand
TGGGGACCGGGGGCCGCACCCCACGCCCATGCTCCGAATGGTATGGGTTGGGGAGGTCAGTCGGGATCGCTTGGGGCTGGGAAGACGTGACGCGGACCGAATCTGCTGCACATCATCCTGCTGCTGTGCGGTGGGCTGCCTGCACTTTACCCGAGGCGAAGTGCGCCACCGGCCCTTGAGGGTTTGCGTCTCTGGGCGCCGCCCTTGTTGCGCCTGGCTGTCGCGGCTGGTTTCCTGATGATCCATCTGGGGACGCGTCCCCGAACTATCCGCGTTCGGCGCGGGTGTTTTCGTCGCACGTGCCGTCGTAATCGCGCTGCGTTGGCGATGGTCGATCTCCATCGCGCGTGAGCGAGGCGGCGCGTCGCCGGCTATGCCGCAAGCGCCCGATCGATCTCCGCTGCGCCGGCCCGCAGGCGCGGGATCAGCTCGCGGCCGAAGTCGATCGTGTCCTCGAACGGATCGAAGCCGCGGATCAGGAAGGAATGGATGCCGAGCTTGTAGTATTCGAGCAGCGCGCGGGCGACCTGCTCGGGCGTTCCGACGAGGCACGACGTGTTGCCCACCGCACCGGTCGCCTCGGCGATCGGCATCCATAGCCGCTCGTCGTGCGTCTCGCCCTCGGCCGCGAATTCCAGCAGCCGATGCGCCGAATGGTCGAGCGGCTTCCTGGCGTTGCCGAAGCCGGTCGCATCGCCCGGCCCGCGGATGGCCTCGAGGATGCGGCGCGCGCGATCCCAGGCCGCGCCTTCGGTGGCGGCGAGGATCGGCCGGAAGGACATGTTGAAGGTGGGCGCGCGGCCGAAGGCGGCGGCGCGCGCGCGGAATTCGGCGATGCGCTGCGCCGTCGGCTTGAGCGGCTCGCCGAACATGGCGAACACGTCGCAATGCCTGGCGCCCATGGCGAGCGCTCCTTCCGAGGAGCCGCCGAAGAACAGCGGCGGATGGGGTTTCTGGAACGGCTGGATGTCGGACTTCGCACCGCGCACGCGGTAGAAGGCCCCTTCGAAGCCGAAGCGCCGCTCGCTGGACCAGGCCAGCTTCATCACCTCGATGTATTCGGCGGCGCGCCGGTAGCGCTCCTCCTTGGGCGCGAAGTCGCCGTCGCCCTCCTGCTCGGCGTCGCTGGCGCCTGCGATGATATGCACGGCGATACGGCCCTCGGTGAGATGATCGAAGGTGGCGATCTTGCGTGCGGCCAGGGTCGGCGCGACGAAGCCCGGTCGATGCGCGATGAGGAAGCCCAGGCGCTCCGTATGGTGGGCCGCGTGCTGAGCGACGAGGAAGCCATCGGCCGACGAGGCCGTGTAGCCGACCAGCGCCAGGTCGAAGCCCGCCGTCTCGTGCGCCTGGGCGTAGGCCCGAAGATAGGGCGCCGAGATTCCGCCTTTGATGACGTGCACCGTGGCCTCGCCGCTGGGCGGCGCGACGCCGATCATCCCGATCACCCGCACAGGCATGCTATCCTCCGCTCTTCACGGTCGTCGTTCCTTCCGATGCTATCGCCTGCGCGTCCGGAGAGTAAGGTCGGCAACCGAGGAGAACGATCGCATGCCGGCTGAAGGTGCAACGCATCATCCGATCCTGGAAGCGGAGCTCGCGACTAGGCTGGAAGGCGACCGGATATTCCGGGATCTGCTCTTCGGGCCAGACCTCGCGCTCGACGAGCTCGATTTCAGGGAAAGCCGATTCGAGCGCTGCGTGTTCCAGATGCCGACAATGCGCGGCGTGGACTTCTCGGAGGCCGTCTTCGGCGACTGCCGGTTCGCGCCGATGCGGCTGGCGAACTGCAAGTTCGCGAAGGCGAGGCTCGAGGGCTGCAGCGCCTTTGATGCAGGTGCGAAGAAGGGCTGCACCTTCGCCTTCTGCGATCTCCATGCGGCGGAGATCGCCAAATGCAATTTCGCGACCTGCACCTTCGAGCGTTGCGATCTGTACGGCCTGGAGGCCGCGGGCACCAGCTTTCGCGGCGCGAGCTTCCATCAATCGACTTTCACCAGGGCGATCTCCCGGCGATCGGTACTCACCAAGGCGTCGTTCGAGGGCTGCAACCTGAGCTTCGCCGATCTGTCGGGCCTGTCCTTGCCGAATTGCACCTTCCGTTCCTGCAGGTTCACGGAGGCTTCCTTCATCGATGTCGATCTTGGCGGGGCCACGCTGCGGGACTGTTCCCTAGACCGCGTGGAGTGGACGCGCGCCAACCTGCGGCAGGCCGACCTTCGCGGCTCCGGTCTCGCGGGTCTCAACCTGGCGGTACTCGCCGACTATGCCGGCCTGAAGATCAGCGACAGCGAGCAGTCGGAGCTCCTGCAGCAACTGGGCGTCGAGGTCTGCGTCTCCTGAGGGGGGCGCAAGGGACTGCCTATTGTTTCAGGGAGGCCGGCGATGAAGGGTGCATTGTTTCCGGGCTTCTTGCGGCATGATCAACGATCTTGCTTCCGTCGCCATCGGCCGCCGGCAGCGTTGATAGGCGGTGCGGCTTGGTGTTCCCTTTGGCCGTGATTGGGAGGCCGTCCATGTCCGATCGGAAGCCGTTGTCGTTCCATGTGCCGGCGCCGGCGGTGCGCCCCGGCGGCACGCCTGATTTCAGCGACGTGCCGATCAGCCGGGCGGGGGAGGTGCGGCGGCCCGATGTCGACGTCAGGCCCGAGGAGATCCGCGACCTGGCCTTCCAGATCATCCGCGTGCTCAACCGCGACAGCGAGGCGGTCGGTCCGTGGGCCGGCCTGCTGAGCGATGCCGAGCTGCTGGACGGGCTGCGCCACATGATGACCCTGCGCGCCTTCGATGCACGCATGCAGATGGCGCAGCGCCAGGGCAAGACCTCCTTCTACATGCAGCATCTCGGCGAGGAGGCCGTGAGCTGCGCTTTCCGCAAGGCGCTCGAGCCCGGCGACATGAACTTTCCGACCTACCGGCAGGCCGGCCTGCTGATCGCCGGTGGCTATCCCATGCTCGACATGATGAACCAGATCTACTCCAACGCGCTCGATCCCCTGAAGGGCCGCCAGCTGCCCATCATGTACTCCTCGCGCGAGGACGGCTTCTTCTCGATCTCGGGCAATCTCGCGACCCAGTACATCCAGGCGGTGGGCTGGGCGATGGCGTCGGCCATGAAGGGCGACACGAAGATCGCCGCCGGCTGGATCGGCGACGGATCGACCGCGGAATCCGACTTCCATGCCGCGCTGGTCTTCGCCTCGACCTACAAGGCGCCCGTGGTGCTGAACATCGTCAACAACCAGTGGGCGATCTCGACTTTCCAGGGCATCGCCCGCGGCGGCTCGGGCACCTTCGCCGCGCGGGGGCTGGGCTTCGGGATCCCGGCACTGCGCGTCGACGGCAACGACTATCCCGCCGTCCATGCGGTGGCGCGCTGGGCGGCGGAGCGCGCCCGCCGCAACCTCGGCCCGACCCTGGTCGAGTACGTGACCTATCGGGTCGGCGCGCATTCGACCTCCGACGATCCGTCGGCCTACCGGCCCAAGACCGAATCCGACGCCTGGCCGCTGGGCGATCCCGTGCTGCGCCTGAAGAACCACCTGATCCGGCGCGGCCTCTGGTCGGAGGAGCGCCATCGCCAGGCCGAGGCGGAGATCCTGTCCGAGGTGATCGCCGTGCAGAAGGAAGCCGAGAGCCACGGCACGCTGCATACCGGGCCGCACCCTTCGGCGCGCGACATGTTCGAAGGCGTGTTCGAGGAGATGCCGCCGCATCTGCGGCGCCAGCGCCAGCAGGGAGGGGTCTGAGCCCATGCCGCGCAGGACGATGGTCGAGGCGATCCGCGACGCCATGGATGTCAGCATGCAGCGGGACGACAACGTCGTCGTGTTCGGCGAGGATGTCGGCTACTTCGGAGGCGTCTTCCGCTGTACCCAGGGCCTGCAGGCCAAGTACGGATCCAACCGCTGCTTCGATGCGCCGATCAGCGAATCGGGCATCGTGGGCGCCGCGGTCGGCATGGCCGCGTACGGGCTGAGGCCCTGCGTCGAGATCCAGTTCGCCGACTACATGTATCCGGCCTACGACCAGATCGTGTCGGAGGCGGCACGCCTGCGCTACCGCTCGGCCGGCCAGTTCACGGCGCCGATCGTCGTGCGCATGCCGACCGGCGGCGGCATCTTCGGCGGCCAGACCCACAGCCAGAGCCCGGAGGCGCTGTTCACGCATGTCGCGGGCCTGAAGACCGTGGTGCCGTCGAATCCCTATGACGCCAAGGGCCTGCTGATCGCGGCTATCGAGGACAACGACCCGGTGATCTTCCTCGAGCCCAAGCGCCTCTACAACGGACCCTTCGACGGCCACCACGAGCGGCCCGTGACGCCCTGGTCGCGCCACCCTCAGGGCGAGGTGCCGGACGGGCACTACACGGTGCCGCTGGGCAAGGCTGCGATCCGGCGGGAGGGAAAGGACGTCACGGTGCTGGCCTACGGCACCATGGTCTATGTCGCCGAGGCCGCGGCCGAGGAGACCGGCATCGATGCAGAGGTCGTGGACCTGCGCACCCTAGTGCCGTACGACCTCGATGCCATCGTCGCCTCGGTCCGCAAGACAGGCCGTTGCGTCGTCGTGCACGAGGCCACGCTCACCTCCGGCTTCGGCGCCGAGCTCAGCGCGCTGGTGCAGGAGAACTGCTTCTACCACCTCGAAGCGCCGGTCGCGCGCGTGGCCGGCTGGGACACGCCCTATCCGCATGCCCAGGAATGGGACTATTTCCCGGGCCCCGCGCGCGTCGGCCGTGCCCTCAAGGCGGTCATGGAGGCCTGAGATGGGGATCCGCATCATCAAGCTCCCCGACGTCGGCGAGGGCGTGGCCGAGGCCGAACTCGTCGAATGGCATGTCGAGGTCGGCCAGTCGGTCCTGGAGGACCAGCTTCTGGCCGCCGTGATGACCGACAAGGCGACCGTCGAGATCCCGTCGCCGGCGGCGGGCAAGGTCGTGTCGCTGGGCGTCGAGGTCGGCGGCACCCTGGCGGTCGGCGCGGAGCTGCTGCGACTCGAGGTGGCGGGAGAGGGCGATGGCGAGATTGCTGCCCCCGCGCCGCGCCCTGCCGAACCGGCCGAGGAAGCGCCGCCCGAACGCCTGCCCACGCCGGCGCCCAAGCCCGCTGCTGGACCCGCCCCCACCGCTGCTGCCGCGCCCAAGCGCGCCGCCGCGCCACAGGCCGCGCTCGGTCCGCCGCGGCCGCCGGGCGAGAAGCCGCTCGCCTCGCCGGCCGTACGCCGCCGCGCGCGCGAGGCGGGCGTCGACCTGCGCCAGGTGCGCGGCTCGGGGCCGGCCGGGCGCATCGGCCACGAAGATCTCGACGCCTTCCTGAAGGGCGGCGGCCAACCGGCCGCGCCGTCGGCCGGCGGTCGGGTGGCGCGCACCGAGGTCGAGACCGTCAAGGTGATCGGCCTGCGCCGGCGCATTGCGCAGAAGATGGCCGAGTCCAAGCGGCGTGCCGCGCATTTCTCCTATGTCGAGGAGGTCGATGTGACGGCGCTGGAGGAGCTGCGTGCCAGGCTCAATGCCGAGAATGCGGAACGGCCGCGGCTGACGCTGATCCCGTTCCTCATGCAGGCCCTGGTCAAGGCGGTGGCCGACTTCCCGCAGATGAACGCGCTGTACGACGACGAGGCCGAGGTCATCGAACGCCACGCCGGCGTGCATATCGGCATCGCCACGCAGACGCCGTCGGGCCTTATGGTCCCGGTGGTGCGCCATTGCGAGGCGCGCGGCCTGTGGGACTGCGCTGCCGAGGTGCGCCGGCTGGCGGAGGCCGCCCGCGACGGCCGGGCCGGGCGCGACGAGCTCGCCGGCTCCACCATCACCATCACCAGCCTGGGTCCGCTCGGCGGCATCGTCTCCACACCGGTGATCAACCGGCCGGAGGTGGCGATCGTGGGCGTCAACCGGCAGGTCGTGCGACCCGTCTGGCAGGGGGCGGAGTTCGTGCCGCGCACGATGATGAACCTTTCCTCGTCGTTCGATCATCGCGTGGTCGACGGCTACGACGCCGCGCGCTTCATCCAGCGCATCCGGGGCCTGCTGGAGGCACCCGCCACCATCTTCATCGAGGCATGACGACATGGCTGACCTGAACGCCAAGGTGCTGGTGGTGGGCGGCGGGCCCGGCGGCTATGTCTGCGCCATCCGGGCGGGGCAGCTCGGCCTGGACGTGGTCCTCGTCGAGCAGGGCGGCAAGGCAGGTGGCCTCGGCGGCACCTGCCTGAATGTCGGCTGCATCCCGTCCAAGGCCCTGATCCATGCGGCCGACGCCTTCCATCGCGCCGTCGAGCAGTCGGTCAAGGCGCCGTTCGGCCTCAAGGTCGAGCGGCCGAGCATCGACCTGGCCCGCACCGTCGAGTGGAAGGACGGCGTGGTCGGCCGCCTGACCGGCGGCGTGGCGGCGCTGCTCAAGCGCCACAAGGTCAGGATCCTGCAGGGCCGGGCGGTCATGCAGGACGGCAAGACGGCGCGGGTCGAGACCGACACCGGCACCGATACGGTGCGCGCCGAGCACGTCGTGCTGGCGACCGGGTCGGTGCCGGCGGCGCTGCCCGCGTTGCCCTTCGGCGGGAAGGTGATCTCCTCGACCGAAGCGCTGTCGCTCGGGTCGGTGCCGCAGCGGCTCGCCGTCGTGGGTGGCGGCTATATCGGGCTGGAGCTCGGCATGGCCTATGCCAAGCTCGGCGCCAAGGTTGTCATCGTGGAGGCGGAGGAGCGCATCCTGCCCGCCTACGATGCCGAGCTGGTGCGACCGGTCATGCGCCGCCTGCAGGCCCTTGGTGTCGAGGTTGCGACCGGGGCGCGCGCCGCCGGCCTTTCCGATGCCAACGATGCCTTGCTGGTCGACGCCCGCGGGAGCGGCCGGCGCAGCCTGCCCGTCGACCTCGTGCTGGTGGCGACCGGCCGGCGGGCCCGCCTGCAGGATTTCGGCCTGGAGCAGCTCGATCTCGCCATGAACGGACCGTTCGTCCAGATCGACGAGCGTTGCGCCACGTCGATGCGCAATGTCTGGGCCATCGGCGACCTCACGGGCGAGCCGATGCTGGCGCATCGCGCCATGGCGCAGGGCGTCGTGGCCGCCGAGCGCATCGCCCGCCAGCGCAGCACCTTCGATGGCGCGGTCATCCCGGCCGTCTGCTTCACCGATCCCGAGATCGTCACCGTCGGCCTCTCGCCCGACGAGGCGCGCAAGGCCGGTCGCGAGGTGCTGACCGCGCAATTCCCCTTCGCCGCCAACGGCCGGGCGCTCACGATGGCCGCGGAGGAGGGCTTCGTGCGCGTCACCGCGCGGGCCGACAATCACCTGGTGCTGGGCATCGCCGCCGTCGGGGCGGGCGTGTCCGAACTGGCGGGCGAGTTCTCCCTTGCCCTGGAGATGGGCGCCCGCCTGGAGGATATCGGCGGCACCATCCATGCCCATCCGACGCTGGGCGAAGCCTTCCACGAAGCCAGCCTGCGCGCCCTGGGCGAGGCGCTGCACATCTGACGGCCGGGGAGCTCCGGCAGGTCACGGCTTGCGGCGCGGGACGCCAATGACTACTCTGACCATATTGACCATTCGAGGACCCGTTGCATGGACGCTCACAGGCCGGAGGCGGCTACGTGGACCGTCGCCGAGGCAAAGGCCAAGCTCAGTGAAGTGATCGACCGGGCGCGGTCGGGTGAGCCGCAGACCATCACGAAGAACGGGCGTACGGCCGTCGTGGTCGTGTCCGCCGAGGAATGGCATCGCAAGACCAACAGAAGCGGCAGTCTCGCGGACTTCTTCTCCGCCTCGCCGCTCAGGGGGGCATCCCTGAGGATCCGGCGGCGCAAGGAGAGACCGCGCCGGGTCGATCTTTGACGTTCCTTCTCGACACCAACGTCGTTTCCGAGTGGGTGAGGCCTGCGCCGGACGGGGGCGTCGTCGAATGGCTGGCAGAAGCCGATGAAGATCGGGTCTTCATCAGCGTCATGACGCTGGCGGAACTGCGTTACGGCATCGCGCGGATGCGCGCCGGCCGGCGCCGCCGGCGGCTCGACGAATGGCTGCGGGACGATCTGACCGGCCGCTTCGAGGGCCGGGTGCTGCCCATCGATACGGCCGTCGCGGAGGCTTGGGGAACGATAATGGCCCGTAGCCAGGCCCTGGGGCGGCCCATGAGCGTCGCCGACGGCTTCATTGCGGCAACGGCCGAGGTGCACGGGCTGGCCCTCGTCACCCGCAATGCCTCCGACTTCGAGGTGGCGGTGAAGACGATCGTGAATCCATGGACTGGGCGGTGATGTTGCCCCGGGCGATCACCCCTCTTCCTGGAACGCTTCCTCGCGCGCCTTCTTGATGCTGGGCAGGGCCATCAGCACCAGCAGCAGCGCGGTGGTGATGATGAGGCCGAGGCTGATGGGGCGCTCGATGAACACCGCCGCGTCGCCGCGCGACAGCAGCATGGCGCGCCGGAAGTACTCCTCCATCTGCGGGCCCAGCACCAGCCCCAGCAGGAACGGCGCGCCCTCGCAGCCCAGCCGCACGAAGACGTAGCCCAGGATGCCGAACAGGGCGACCTGCATGACGTGGAACGTGCTGTTCTGCAGGCTGTAGGCGCCGATGCAGCAGAACAGCAGGATCGCCGGGGCAAGGAAGCGGTAGGGCACAGTCAGCAGCTTCACCCAGACGCCGATCATCGGCAGGTTGATGATGACCAGCATGGCATTGCCGATCCACATCGAGGCGATCATGCCCCAGAACAGGTCCGGCTTCTTGGTCATGACCTCGGGGCCGGGCTGGATGCCCTGGATGATCATGGCGCCGACCATCAGCGCCATGACGGCGTTGGAGGGGATGCCCAGCGTCAGCATGGGGATGAAGGAGGTCTGCGCCGCGGCGTTGTTCGCCGCCTCGGGCGCCGCGACGCCCTCCACGGCGCCCTTGCCGAACATCTGCGGCGTCTTGGAGAGCTTCTTCTCCAGGGTATAGGAGGAGAAGGCGCCCAGCGTCGGACCGCCGCCCGGCAGGACCCCGAGGATCGACCCCAGCGCCGTGCCGCGCAGGGCAGCGGGGATGGCACGCCGGATCTCCTCGGCGGTCGGCCACAGGGACGAGACCCTGATCGCGCTGCCGCGCGTCAGGTGGCGCTCCAGGTTGACGACGATCTCGGCGATGCCGAACAGGCCCATGGCGATGGGCGCGAAGTCGATACCGTCGCTGAGCTCGGCGACATCGAAGGTGAAGCGCTGGGCGCCGGTATTGACGTCGGTGCCCACCAGGCCGAACAGCAGGCCGAGGAAGATCATCGCGATCGCCTTCAGCACCGAGCCGTTGGCGAGCACGACGGCGGCCACGAGCCCCAGCGCCATCAGGGAGCAGTAGTCGGCGGGCCCGAACTTCTGCGCCATCTGCGTCAGCGGCTCGGCGAAGAGCACGATCAGGATGGTGCCGACCGTGCCGGCGAAGAACGAACCGACCGCCGAGATCGACAGGGCCGCGCCGGCGCGTCCGTTGCGCGCCATCTGGTAGCCGTCGAGACAGGTCACCACCGAGGAGGCTTCGCCCGGCAGGTTCACCAGGATCGAGGTGGTCGAGCCGCCGTACTGCGCGCCGTAGTAGATGCCGGCCAGCATGATCAGCGATGCCGTCGGCGGCAGATGGAAGGTGATCGGCAGCAGCATGGCAATCGTTGCCACGGGGCCGATGCCGGGCAGCACGCCGATCAGCGTGCCGACGACGCATCCCAGCAGGGCGTAGAGGAGGTTCTGCAGGCTGAAGGCGACGCCGAAGCCCAGCGTCAGGTGGTCGAGGAGCTCCACGTCACCAGACCCCCTGGATGACGGAGATGTTCATCCCCAGCCCGAACTTGAAGACGATCACGCACAGCACCGCCAGCACGGCCATGTTGAGCAGGACTTCGCCGAGCTTGAACTCCTCGCCGGCGAACGACGAGATGGCGACCAGCACGACCAGCGCCGGCAGGAGCCCGGCCCGCTCGAACAGCAGCGCGAAGCAGACGATCCCGATCGTGACCAGCGTGATCGGCTTCCAGCGCGGCGCTTCGACGGCTTCGCTGCCGGTGACCAGCGCCAGCACGCAGATCAGCCCGCCGAGACCCAGCAGGATCATCGCGAGAGCGCGCGGGATGTAGCCGGGCCCCATGCGCACGGCGGTGCCGATGGCGAGATGGCGCCCGAAATAGAGCGCCGCGAGCCCGAAGGCGATGAACATCAGCCCGGACAGGAAGTCCTTCGTCAGAATTCGATTCAAGGCGCCCCGCCCCGGTTGTTCGTTGGATTGGCGGCGGAGGATCGCCGCGTAGCCCGTCGCCGCACCCTGGGGGCCGTTCCTTACATGAACCTGACGAACGGCTGCGAATGGCGGCTGCTTGCCGCATGGCGGTCGCTCTTTCGACGCTTGGCCTTCCCGGCCTGGTATCCGGCAACCGGGCCTCAGACGTCGTGGCCGGTGTGATGCTCGATCGTGATGTCCGGCAGCAGGGTCCGCAGCGCGTCGACGGCCTCACCGATCCCGCGTGCGCGGTAGGCGTCGCGCAGCGACCATGGCCCGACCTCGAGAGCGCTGAACCCGCCGCCCTTGGCCGGTGCGATCTCGAGGAACTGCGCCCTGGAGGTCTCGGGACCGCCCAGGCCTACCGTCGAATACAGGCTGGACAGGTACCAGCGCGCCGACGGTCCGTCGTTCCAGAGGCCGAAGCTTCGCTTGCCGACGCGATCGGCGATGGTCCGCGGGGTCTGCAGGAGCTCAGGCGTCCACAGGGCGAGTCGCGTCGCTTCGGCGAGCGGGATGCCGGCGTCGCGTATGGGGTACTGCAGGGGGAACAATCGCGGCGCGGCGGTTGCGGCCGCCGCCGCGGCAGCATCGTTGGCGGCGTGCCACTGCGCGAGGAACGGGGCGGCGGCGGCGTCCATGTCCGTCCAGGACAGGTAGAGCTTGCCAAGGCCGGGGCCGAAATCGGACGGCCGGGCGGCACCGTAGAGGGACAGCGAGAAGGCGGCTGGCGCCCGGGCCCATCGCGCGTGCAGCACCACCGAATCGCAGGCCTGGCCGTGCTCGGGCAGGTCGCTCCGCTCGATCTCGTCGGGCTGGCCGAGGCGGAACACGAGGTCTGCCAGAAGATAGCGGGCAGGGCGGCCGCCTTCCGCCAGCTCATAGGCCACCGACGTCACGGGCCGGTCGGGCCGTGGGGCGGTCGGCTCGGCGTAGACGGTCGGCAGCGACCACACCGATGGGCAGGGAAGCCTGGCCGCGGCATAGCCGCGCCGGACCTTTCCGGGCGCCACGGCGTCGAACAGCGTGCCCCAGGCGTGAAAGGCCTCGCCGATCCGGAACCCGGATGCCGCATCGTCCATGGCAGGAGGCTAGAGGGGAATCCGGCCGAGGGGAACCGGGCGGTGCCGCCTGATCGGATTCGTCCCTGGGGTCAATGCCCCGCCCCGTCCCCGAGGCGGCAGCATCGGATCAGCGCAGCCCGGCGTTGATCCGGTCGAGCACCGCCGATCCGGGGCAGAGGTCGGCGGTTTCCAGCGTGTTGAGCGGGGCCTCCACCGTGTTGAGATGGTGGTGCAGGTCGTTCGGGCTGGGATCGAGGTAGAGCAGGCCGGTGATGACCTCGCCAGCCGCCAGACCTTCCTGCACGCGCTTCATGGCGGCCACCTTGTCCGAGGGGTCGTACTCCTCGCCGAGCTTGCGCAAGCGCAGGACGGAGCCGTCGTGCTGGCGCACGGTCGTCGCCGTGCCCGGGGCGTACTGGGTGGTGATCTCCTCGCGGCCCTCGATGAAGTCGATGCGGTTCAGAGCTTCGTTGTGCTCGCGCACGTAGTCGTAGCTCTTGGTCGAGCCGGCGTGGTTGTTGAAGGCGACGCACGGGCTGATGACGTCGAGGAAGGCCGCGCCGCGATGCGCCATCGCCGCCTTGATCAGCGGCACGAGCTGGTGCTTGTCGCCGGAGAAGGAGCGGCCGACGAAGGTCGCGCCCATCAGGATGGCCAGCGACACCATGTCGATCGAGGAATCGGAGTTGGCCACGCCCTTCTTGCTGATCGAGCCCTTGTCGGCGGTCGCCGAGAACTGGCCCTTGGTGAGCCCGTATACGCCGTTGTTCATGACGATGTAGGTCATGTTCACGCCGCGCCGCATGATGTGCGCGAACTGGCCGAGCCCGATCGAGGCCGAATCGCCGTCGCCCGAGACGCCCATGTAGATCAGGTCGCGGTTGGCGAGGTTGGCGCCCGTCATCACCGACGGCATGCGGCCGTGCACGGTGTTGAAGCCGTGGCTGGCGCCGACGAAGTAGGTCGGCGCCTTCGACGAGCAGCCGATGCCGGACAGCTTGGCCACCTGGTGCGGCAGGATGTCGAGCTCGAAGCACGCCTGGATGATGGCGGCGCTGATCGAATCGTGGCCGCAGCCGGCGCACAGGGTCGACACCGCGCCTTCGTAGTCGCGGCGGGTGTAGCCGGCCTTGTTCTTGACCAGCGACGGATGGTGCAGCCTGGGCTTGGCGATGTAGGTCATGACGCCGCCTTTTCGAACGGGACTACCTTGAACTGGGCCAGCTTCTCGGTGATGGCCGAGGCGATGAAGCGGGCGGTGATGGGCGTGCCGTCATAGTGCAGCACGGGCACCAGCTTGCGCGCGTCCAGCGTGAACTCGTTCATGATCATCGAGCGCAGCTGGCCGTCGCGGTTCTGTTCCACGATGAAGACGCGGTCGTGCTCGTGGATGAAGTCCTCGACGGCCTGGGCGAACGGGAAGGACCGGACGCGCAGCGCGTTCAGGTGATGGCCGTCGGCCTCCAGGTGGTCCAGCGCCTCGGCCATGGCCGGGCTCGTCGAGCCGAAATAGATCACGCCGAAGCGCGTCGCCTTCTGAGAGGAGGTGCGCACCGGCTGCGGGGCGATCCGCCGCGCGGTATCGAACTTCTTCTGCAGCCGCTCCATGTTGCGCACATAGACCGGCCCTTCCTCGGAGTAGCGCGCGTACTCGTCCTTGGTCGTGCCGCGCGTGAAGTAGGAACCCTTGGTCGGGTGCGTCCCGGGATAGGTGCGGAAGGGAATGCCGTCGCCGTCGACGTCGAGATAGCGGCCGAACGTCTTGCCGGCTTCCAGCTCTTCGGCCGTCATGATCTTGCCGCGGTCGAGGACGCGCTTGTCGTCCCACTGGAACGGCTGGCAGAGCCGGTGGTTCATGCCGATGTCGAGATCGGTCATGACGAAGACCGGCGTCTGCAGGCGATCGGCGAGGTCGAGCGCCTCGGCCGTGAAGTCGAAGCACTCCTTGGGATCCTCCGGGAACAGGAGCACGTGCTTGGTGTCGCCGTTGGAGGCGTAGGCGCAGGAGAATAGATCGGACTGCTGCGTGCGCGTGGGCATGCCGGTCGACGGGCCGCCGCGCTGCACGTTCACGATCACCGCCGGAACCTCGGCGAAGTAGGCCAGCCCGATGAACTCGGTCATCAGCGAAATGCCGGGACCGGAGGTGGCGGTGAAGGCGCGCGCGCCGTTCCACGCCGCGCCGATCACCATGCCGATCGAGGCGAGCTCGTCCTCGGCCTGGACGATCGCGTACCTGGCCTTGCCGGTCTCCTTGTCATGGCGCAGCCGCTTGCAGTGCGCCTGGAAGGCCTCGGCGAGAGAGGAGGAGGGGGTGATGGGGTACCAGGCGCACACCGTGGCGCCGCCATAGACGGCGCCCAGCGCGGCCGCGTTGTTGCCCTCGACGAAGATGCGGTCGCCGACATTGTTGGCGCGCCGCACCTTGAGCTTCACCATGTCGGCGTCGAGATGCTGGCTGGCCCAGTCGCGGCCGAGATTCAGCGCCTTGACGTTGGAATCGAGCAGTTTCTCCTTGCCCTTGAACTGCTCGCCGAACAGCTTCTTGATCTCCTCCGGGTCGATGTCGAGCAGGATGGAGAGCGCGCCGACATAGATGATGTTCTTGAAGAGCTGGCGCTGGCGGGCGTCGGTGTAGGTGGCGTTGGTGATCGCCGTCAGCGGCACGCCGATGACATTGATGTCGTCGCGGAAAGCCGACGACGGCATCGGCTTGGTGCTGTCGTAGAAGAGATAGCCGCCGGGAGAGATCTCCTTGACGTCCTCCGCCCAGGTCTGCGGGTTCATGGCGACCATCATGTCGACGCCGCCGCGCCGGCCCAGCCATCCCTTCTCGGTCACGCGGACCTCGTACCAGGTCGGCAGGCCCTGGATGTTCGACGGGAAGATGTTGCGCGGGCTGACGGGCACGCCCATGCGCAGGATGGAACGGGCGAACAGCTCGTTGGCCGACGCCGACCCGGAGCCGTTGACGTTGGCGAACTTGACGACGAAGTCGTTGACGGCGGCCAGTGCCTGCTTGGTCTTCACTCTTTTCCTCCCCTTTGCGGAGCCCGCGAAGGGGAGGTGCCCGCGAAGCGGGCGGAGGGGTCATGGGCATCGCTCATGATCAGCGTGACCCCTCCGTCGGCGTAAGACGCCGACACCTCCCCACGCCAGGCGTGGGGAGGAAAGGATTGATGGGTTAGTGCTTGCGGCATGCTTGCTCCGCGTGGGTCATCTCGACGTAGTACTTGCGCATGTCCCAGGCGCCGGTCGGGCAGCGCTCGGCGCACAGGCCGCAATGCAGGCAGACATCCTCGTCCTTGACCATGATGCGGCCGGTCTTCAGGTCGTTGCCGACATAGAGGTCCTGCGTCGGGTTGAGCGCCGGCGCATTGAGGCGCCGGCGGACGTCCTTCTCGTCGCCGTTCTCGGTGAAGGTGATGCAGTCCATCGGACAGATGTCGACGCAGGCGTCGCACTCGATGCACAGCGTGCCGGTGAACACTGTCTGCACGTCGCAGTTCAGGCAGCGCTGGGCCTCCTTGTAGGCGAGCGCCGGATCGAAGCCGAGCTCGACCTCCGCCATGATGTCCTTCAGCGCTTCCACCTTGGGGCGGTGGGGCACCTTGAACCGATGGTCCACGGTGGGAGCGTTGTCGTAGCTCCACTCGTGGATGCCCATCTTCTGGCTGACGATGTTGACGCCCGGCGCCGGGCGTTCCTCGGGATTGCCGCCCGACAGCGTCATGTGGATCGAGATCGCCGCATCGTGTCCGTGCGCGGCCGCCCAGATGATGTTCTTCGGCCCGAACGCCGCGTCGCCGCCGAAGAAGACCCGGGGGTGGCTGCTCTGCAGCGTCTGCTCGTTGAGCTTGGGCAGGCCCCAGCGGTCGAACTCGATGCCGGCGTCCTGCTCGATCCAGGGGAAGGCGTTCTCCTGGCCGATCGCGACGAGCACGTCGTCGCATTCGAAATGCTGGTCGGGCTCGCCGGTCGGCACGAGATTGCGCCGGCCCTTGGCATCGTACTCGGCCTTCACCTTCTCGAACACCACGCCCGTGAGCTTGCCGTTCTCATGGGTGACTTCCTTCGGCACGAGGAAGTTCAGGATGGGGATGTCCTCGCCCATCGCGTCTTCCTTCTCCCAGGGCGAGGCCTTCATCTCCTCGAAGCCCGAGCGCACGATCACCTTCACGTCCTCGCCGCCCAGCCGGCGCGCGGTGCGACAGCAGTCCATCGCCGTATTGCCGCCGCCCAGCACGATCACCCGACGGCCGACGGAAGTCGTGTGGCCGAACGAGACCGACGACAGCCAGTCGATGCCGATGTGGATGTTGGCGGCGGCCTCCTGGCGGCCCGGCACGTCGAGCTCGCGGCCGCGCGGCGCGCCGCAGCCCACGAAGACGGCGTCGTAGCCCTCGGCCAGCAGCCCCTTGAGGGAATCGATGCGCTGGTGGCGGAACTCGATGTTGCCGATGCCGGTGATGAATCCGACCTCCTCGTCGATCACCGACTCCGGAAGGCGGAAGTGCGGGATCTGTGTGCGGATGAAGCCGCCGAGCTTGGGGTCCTGGTCGTAGATCACGATCTCGTAGCCCAGCACGGCGAGGTCGCGCGCCACGGTGAGCGAGGCCGGTCCGCCGCCGACGCAGGCCACGCGCTTGCCGTTGCGGGCCGGCGCCTTGGGCATGCGTGCCCCGATGTCGTCGTCCTTGTAGTCGGCGGCGACGCGCTTGAGGCGGCAGATCGCGACCGGCTCCTTCTTGCCCTTGACCAGGGTCTCGTCCTCGACGCGGCTGCGCCGGCACGCGGGTTCGCACGGCCGATCGCAGGTGCGGCCCAGGATCCCGGGGAAGACGTTGGACTTCCAGTTGATCATGTAGGCGTCGGAGTAACGCCCGTGCGCGATCAGTCGGATGTACTCGGGAACCGGGGTGTGGGCCGGGCAGGCCCACTGGCAATCGACGACCTTGTGGAAGTAGTCGGGGTTCTTGATGTCGGTCGGCTTCAACAGCAACTCCAGGCGGCGGCGGCCATCACCAAGTGAGCAGCGAGGTGCCAAGTAAATGACAATTCAGCATAGCGCAAAAGGGCCGGCATTGGGGAGATTCGTAACTCAATCGTCAAGCGCTCAATGCGCTAAGTGGTTGCCTTGCCGAGACAAACATCCCTAGCCCGCGAAGGGCTTTACGTGCTGCGCGCCCGCTGGCGGTATTCGCTGGGCGAGGCGCCGGCCGCCCGACGGAACATGGCGCTGAAGGCGCTGACGCTGTCATAGCCGAGGTCGATGGCCACGTGGGTCACCGGCTCGCCACCTCCCAGCCGGCCCATCGCCTCGAGCACGCGCGCCTGCTGCCGCCATGCGCCGAAACTCATGCCCGTCTCGCTGCGGAACAGGCGGGCCAGCGTACGCGCACTCATGTGCACGGTGCGCGCCCAATCCTCCAGGGCCCGGCCGTCGCCCGGCTCGTCCAGCAGGGCGCGGCATACGGCCATGAGCCGCGGCTCGCTGGGCAGCGGCAGGTGCAGCGGCAGCGCCTGGCCGCCGTGGAGCTCTGCCAGGATCAGCGCCACCAGGTGTCCCGCCGGTCCCGTTTCGTCGTAATCGACGGGCAGTTCCGTGGCGCGCACGATCAGTTCGCGGAGCAGCGCCGAGACAGGCAGGACCTGACAGCTCCCCGGCATGCCAGCGGCGGCGTCGTCGCGCAGATAGAGCGTGCGCATCGTGACGTCGCTCAGCATGACGATGCTGTGGACCGTGCCGGCTGGCATCCACAGCGCCCGCTGCGGCGGCACGATCCACATGCTGCCGGCTGCCGCGACGCGCATAGTGCCGACGGGCGCGTAGATGAGCTGCGCCCGTTCGTGGCTGTGCGGTGCGATCTCGAAATCCGCAGCGAAGTCCTTGGGCATGGCCGAGACGGCCCGCGGCACACGCTGGTAGTCGGCGGGATCCGTCGAGCGGCCCGGATGATGTCCGTTTCGCGACATTGGTTGTCATCCTGGCGCAAGACAGACAAAAGGAAAAGGTATCGAATGCGGTCGTCGGATAGAAGGCAAGAGAATGTCCCACACCAGTCCCACGTCCATCCTGCTCAACATCGGCCATGCCATGGATCACTGGATCCTGGTGGTCTTCGCCTATAGCTGGGGCGTCATCGCCGGTGTCTGGGGCGTCGAATGGACCGAGCTGACGCCCTTCAACTACGGCGCGCTCTTCATGTTCGGGGCCGGCTCCATTCTCAGCGGGCGGCTGGGCGACCACTGGGGGCGCTGGATCATGATGGTGATCTTCTTCGCCGGCATGGGCGTGTCGTCGCTGATCATCGCGCTCTGCACCAACAAGTGGCAGATCGGGGCGGCGCTGACGCTGATGGGCGCCTTCGCCTCGATCTACCATCCGGTCGGTATCCCGATGCTGGTGCAGAAGGCGAAAAATCCAGGCTTCACCATCGGCCTGAACGGGTTGGCGGGCAACATGGGCATCGCCATCGCGGCCGGCGTCTCGGTCTATATCGCGCAGCGCTTCGGCTGGCAGATGGCCTTCGTCATCCCCGGCGTGATCTGCCTGGTCTGCGCCGTCGCCTTCGTCCTGCTGGTGCCGCGGGAGGAGGAGGCCCCGGCCAGGCGCAAGCCCAAGATGATCGACCTGCCGCCACACCTGATGGCGCGGGTGTTCGCCATCATGACCTTCACCGCGGTCACCGGCAGCATCATCTTCAGCTTCACGACCAACGGAAACGGCGAGCTGCTGCGCGAGCGGGTGAAGGGCGTGGTGCAGGATCCGGCCGAGCTGGCCATGATGCTGTTCGTCATCTTCTCGCTGGCTTCCCTCGCGCAGCTCGTGGTCGGCAAGATGATCGACCGCTTCCCGCTGAAGTCGATCTACGTGCCGATCGTGCTCCTTCAGGTGCCGCTGTTCCTGATCGCCTCCCAGGTCGAGGACTGGGCGCTGTTCGTCACCGCCATCGGCTTCATGCTGCTGGTGTTCGGGGCGATCCCGTTCACCGACGCCATGATCGTGAAGTACATCGACGACCGCATGCGCAGCCGCGTCACCGGCGCCCGGCTCGCCATCGGCTTCGGCGTCAGCTCCATCGTCGTGGCCCTGATCGGCCCGACCGTGAAGGCGGCGGGCTTCCCGGTCGTGCTCATGGTCCTGGCGGGCGTCGCCTTCCTGTCGTTCTGCGCCCTGTCACTGCTGCCATCGGAGTACGAGACGGGCAAGGCGTCGCTCAAGCCGGCGGAGTAGGGGCCGAGGCGCCGGGCGTGGGCGGCGGCCTGCAGTCATTGCCTGCAGCCTCCCACCCCTGGTGATCCAGAAGGGCCGACCACCTCGACATCTGGTAGGCCGTCGCTCCCGGCGCCCGCCTGCGGAGCGCAAAAAGTGCCAGTCCGCAGGGACGGCCCGCCTCTGCCCCGAGCCGTGATCGCCCTTGCGCCCGGTGTCGCCCCATGATATTACTTCCGTAATATACAATGACTATGGTGTGAGGGAGTCGGGCGAAGGTGTCCATGTGCGGGCACTTGGGCAGCGCACCTCCAACGAAGCGAGTGGGAGAAGATGTCCTCGGTTTCAGTCTCCGCCGTGCCGGTGCCGGCTTCGCATCTCGATGTGGCGCGCGACGCCGAGCCCGCCACGCGGGCCGCCAATGCCGCGATGGCGGCGAAGCTGCCGTTCGGCGAGACCGCCGATTTCGAGGCCGCGCAGCGCGGCCTCGTCGCGCCGGTGCCCGACGGCATGGTGCGGTCGGGCTCGGGCAGCGTGCTCTGGAACCTGGGCGAATACGCCTTCATCGACGGTGAGCTGGCGCCGGCCACCGTCAATCCGAGCCTGTGGCGCATGGCGCGGCTGAACATGGCCAACGGCCTGTTCAAGGTGACGGACCGGCTCTACCAGCTGCGCGGCTTCGACATCTCGAACATGACGGTGATCGAGGGCGATACCGGACTGATCCTGATCGACCCGCTCACCACGGCGGAGGTCGCCCGCGCCGCGTTGGCCCACTATCGCGCGCACCGCGGCGAACGGCCGGTGGTGGCGGTGATCTACACCCACAGCCACATCGACCACTATGGCGGCGTGCGCGGGGTGATCGACGAGGCCGACGTCAAGGCGGGCCGCATCCAGGTCATCGCGCCGGCCGGCTTCATGGAGGCGGTGTCGGGCGAGAACGTGCTGGCGGGACTGCCGATGGCACGCCGCGCCCAGTTCCAGTTCGGGCCACTGCTGCCGCGTGGCCCGCGCGGCCAGGTCGATGCCGGCCTGGGCAAGGGCATCGCGCGCGGCACGACCGGGCTGATCGCACCGACGCTCAGCATCGACGAGCCTGTGGAGGAGCACACGGTCGACGGCATCCGCATCCTCTTCCAGCTCGCGCCGGAGACCGAGGCGCCGGCCGAGATGCACATGTTCTATCCGCAGCTGCGCGTGCTCAACATGGCGGAAAATGCCTGTCCGCTGCTGCACAACTTCATCCCGCTGCGCGGCGCGGTGGCGCGCGATCCGCGCATCTGGGCGAAGTACATCGGCGACGCCATCGATCTCTACGTGCCGGAAACCGACGTCATGATCGGCCAGCACCACTGGCCGGTGTGGGGCCAGGCCGCCGTGCTCGATCACCTCGAGGCGCAGCGCGACCTCTACAAGCACATCCATGACCAGACGCTGCGTTACATGAACAAGGGCTGGCGGCCGGCCGAGATCGCGGAGGCGATCGACCTGCCGCCGGGCCTCGCCGAACGGTGGTCCGTGCGGGGCTACTACGGCTCCGTAAGCCACAACGTCAAGGCCGTCTACCAGCGCTATCTCTCGTGGTACGACGGCAATCCCTGCAACCTGCATCCGCTGCCGCCGGCCCGGGCTGCCGCCAAGTTCGTCGAGTACATGGGCGGGGCCGCCGAGGTCATGCGGCGCGCCCGCGCGGACTTCGCCGCGGGCGAGTACCGCTGGGTCGCCCAGGTGATGAAGGAGGTCGTCTACGCCGAGCCGGACAACCTCGAGGCGCGCGCGCTCTGCGCCGACGCGCTCGAGCAGATGGGCTACCAGGCCGAATCGGCGACTTGGCGCAACGCCTTCCTCTACGGCGCGCAGGAGCTGCGCCACGGCCTCTTCAAGCTGCCCGCGCGGGTCGCCATCGGTGCCGACACGCTGGCCGGCCTGTCGACCGACACCTTCTTCGACATGCTGGCGATCCGCATCGATCCGGCGAAGGCGGCCGGTCACGCCGCGACGATCAACTGGCACTTCACCGACCGCGACGAGAAGCTGGTCCTGACGCTCAAGCACAGCACGCTCAGCCATCGCATGGGACGATGGTCCGACGCGGCATCGGCCTCGATCGTGACGACGCGTGACACGCTGGATGGCATCGTGATCGGCAAGACCAAGCCGCTCGAGGCCATGCAGGCCGGCACGCTCAGGATCGAAGGGGATCCGTCGCGCCTCGCCTTCCTGTTCGCCATCTTCGATGCGCCGGGCGGCCTGATGTTCGACATCCTCACGCCGGGCGAAGGCCGTCCCTGAACGGCGCCGCACGGCATGGGCGCTTGACATCGCAGCGATCGCCCCTTGTGATGCGCGCATAAGGGGAGAACCCCAAGAGCGATCCAGGGAGGAACGCGATGTCCATGGGCAGGATTGTCCGCTTCACGAGCGGGCTGCTGGCTGCTGTTGCGGCGATGGGTCTGGCGGTCTCCGCCTACGCCCAGGAGAAGAAGATCAAGATCGGCGTGATCTACGACCTGACCGGTCCGCTGGCGGGCGGCGGTTCGGAGCTGCAGTACATCGGCGCCAAGATCATGCTCGACCACTTCATCAAGCAGGGCGGCGTGGAAGGCTACAAGATCGAGGCGATCTATGCCGACGCGCAGAGCAAGCCGGACGTCGCGATCAACGAGGCTGTCCGCCTGATCGAGCAGGAAAAGGTCGATATGCTGCTGGGCTTCTACTCGTCGGCCCAGTGCGTGCCGGTCGCGGCCCGGGTCGAGCAGCTCAAGAAGTTCATGTGGATCACCACCTGCATCTCCTCGGCCGTGCTCGAGAACCGCAATCTGAAGTACGTCTTCCGTCCCCAGGCCAGCGGCAGCCAGTTCGGCCTGATGACGATGGACTTCATCGCGGCGCACGCGAAGTCCAAGTTCGGGAAGGATCCCCAGGACCTGCGCGTCGCGATCGTGCACGAGGACGGTGCCTACGGCGTCGACGTCGCCAAGGGCAACGAGGAGGGCGCCAAGAAGGCCGGCTTCAAGGTCGTGTTGAAGGAAGGCTATGCCGCGACCGCACCGGATCTGTCCGCGCTTGTCACGAAGCTGAAGCGGGCGCGTCCGGACGTGGTCTTCCATACCGGCTACAACCCCGACATCACGCTGCTGCTGCGCCAGGCGCGCGAGCAGGGGCTGAAGTTCCAGGCACTGGTCGGCCATGGCGCGGGCTACGGCGTCTACGAGAAGCTCAAGGAAGGCCTCGGCAAGGACGTCAACTACTTCTTCAACACCGATCCGATCTCGATCTGGCTGGCCAACAAGGAAACGCTCGATCCCAAGCTGCCGCCGGTGATCAAGATGGTCGGCGAGGAGTTCGACAAGGTGCGCCCGGGCGTGGCCATCCGCTCCGCCCATGTCGGCA
This sequence comes from Pseudomonadota bacterium, assembly GCA_049323495.1. Taxonomy (GTDB): domain Bacteria; phylum Pseudomonadota; class Alphaproteobacteria; order Reyranellales; family Reyranellaceae; genus Reyranella. The sequence continues at coordinate 140,651 of JBMONG010000006.1, read as the reverse complement.
TGGCGGCGTCGAACACCTATGTGTTCCTGACCGACGTGCTGCCGCGCGCCATCAAGAAGTACGGCGGCATCGATCCGGACGCGCTGCGCAAGGCAGCGCTCGACACCGACATCAAGGAGGGGGGCACGATGCTGGGCTTCGGCGTGAAGTTCTTCGGAGAAGGCGCGCCCATGGCCGGCCAGAACGAGCGCAGCTTCCCGGTCGTCATCCAGTACATCGACGACAAGTCCTATGTGGTGTGGCCCAAGAGCCAGGCGCAGCGCGAGGCGGTGCTGCCGCTGCCGGCGGGCACCACCTACAGCAGCAAGTAGGCGGGCGGAAGACGCGGCCGTGCTGGTTGTCGATGGGCTGTACAAGCGGTTCGGCGGTTTCACGGCCGTCAGCAACGTCTCCTTCAAGGTCGATCAGGGCGAGATCCTCGGCCTGATCGGCCCCAACGGGTCGGGCAAGAGCACGATCTTCAACATGCTGTCGGGTACCTTCCCGCCGACCTCCGGATCCATCTCCTTCGAGGGGCAGGAGATCGCGGGGCTGGCCCCGCATCGCATCATCAACCGTGGAATCGGCCGCACCTTCCAGATCCCGCGTCCCTTCCGCCGGCTCTCGATCTTCGAGAACGTGGCGCTGGCCGGCTACTACGGCCAGGGTGGCGGCCAAAGGAGAGGCCCAGGGGGACACAGCCGCGGCAGGGCCGAGGAGGCGGCGGAGCGCGCGCTGGCCATGGTCGGCCTGCCGACCGACCGGCAGGCGCCGGTCGACGGGCTGGGCGCGGCGGGGCTCAAGAAGCTGGAGCTGGCCAAGGCGCTCGCCACGGCGCCCAAGCTGCTGCTGGCCGACGAGAGCCTGGGCGGGCTGGACGAGGCCGAGATGGACCAGGCGGCGGACATGCTGCGCAAGATCCGCGACGAGCTCGGCATCACGATCATCTGGGTCGAGCACATCATGGGCGTCCTGATGCGCGTGGTCGACCGCGTCATGGTGCTCGACCACGGCGAGAAGATCTGCGAGGGCCTGCCGACGGAGGTGTCGAACGACCCGCGCGTGATCGAGGTCTATCTCGGCACCGACGCGGATGCCGCGCAGGCCACCGCCGCCGGGGCGGTCTCGGCCGGCGGGCGGCGATGAAGGGCGGGCCATGCTCGAGCTGAAATCGGTGGACGCCGGCTATGGTTCCTTCCAGGCGCTGTTCGGCGTCGATCTCGACGTCCGCGCCGGCGAAGCGGTCGGGGTGATCGGACCCAACGGCGCCGGCAAGACGACGCTGATGCGCGTCATCTCCGGCCTGATCCGCCCCACGCGCGGCACCATCGCCATGGAGGGCGCCGACGTCGTGGCGACGCCGGCCCATCTCATCGTCGGGCTGGGCATCGCCCACGTGCCGGAGAACCGCCGCCTGTTCCCACGCCTCACGGTCGAGGACAACCTGAAGATGGGTGCCTTCATGCCCCAGGCGCGCGCCAAGTTCGCCGAGCGGCAGGCGTTCGTCTTCGACCTGTTTCCCCGCCTCAAGGAGCGCCGTCACCAGATGGCGGGCACCATGTCGGGCGGCGAGCAGCAGATGTGCGCCATCGGCCGCGCGCTGATGAGCGACCCCAAGCTGCTGCTGCTCGACGAGCCGTCGGCCGGTCTGGCGCCCGTCGTCGTCCAGCAGGTGTTCGAGCTGGTCAAGCGCATCCGCTCGGGAGGGCTGACGGTGCTGATCGTCGAACAGAACGTGCAGCAGGTGCTGAAGGTCGTCGACCGCGCCTACCTGCTGGAGGCTGGCACCATCCGGGCCTCCGGCAGCGCCGCGGAGCTGATGGCGAGCGACACCATCAGGCAGGCTTATCTCGGCGTATAGCAGCGGAGAGTGTGATGGAATCATTCCTCGAAGCCTTCGACATCTTCCTGCTCGAAGCCGTGCTGAACGGAATCCTGCTGGGCGGGCTGCTGGCGCTGCTGGCGCTGGGGCTGAACCTGATCTTCGGCGTCATCGACGTGACCTGGATCTGCTACGCCGAGCTTGTGATGATCGGCATGTACGGCATGTACTGGATGGTTCAGTACTTCGGCCTGTCCTACTACCTGGCCGCGCCGCTGGCGATCCTGCTTGTCGCCGCGCTGGGAGCGGCGCTGCACTTCCTGGTCATCGCGCCGCTTCTGTCGTCGCCGCCGATCAACCAGCTGCTCGCGACGGGCGGCGTGCTGTTCGTGCTGCAGAGCTTCGCCACGGTCGCCTTCGGCATCGACTTCCGCAACCTCGGCATCCGCCTGCCCGTGCTGTCCTTCGCCGAGATGCATTTCAGCTACTCGCGCCTGCTGGCCTTCGGCGCGGCGCTGATCGGCATGGTGGTGGTCTACTTCTTCATGAAGCGCACCTATATCGGCACCGCCATCCGCGCCATCGCGCAGGATCGCCAGATCATGGCGCTGATGGGCGTCGACGCGAACAGGATCTACATCGTGACGTCGGCGCTGGGCGGCGCGCTGGCGGGGCTTGCGGCCTGCCTGCTGGTGCTGCAGTACGACGTCCATCCCTTCGTCGGCCTGTCCTTCGGCCCGATCACCTTCCTGATCTGCGTGCTGGGCGGACTGGGCAACTTCGTCGGCGGCTTCGTGGCGGCCTTCGTGTTCGCCGAGATCATCTCGCTGGGCGGCCTGTTCTCCGACCTCGAATGGGGCTACGTGCTGGCCTTCGCCTTCTTCATCGTCATGATGTTCATCCGGCCCGCCGGGCTGCTGGGGAGGCGCTCGTGAGCGCGCGCCTCTCGGCGCCCTGGGCCGTCGCGCTGGCGGCGCTGGTCGCGCTGCCCTTCGTGTATCGCGATCCCTATCATCTGCACATCCTGGTGCTGATCCTGATCTGGTCCTTCGCCTACACATCGTGGTCGATGATGGGACGCTTTGGGCTGGTGTCGCTGGGGCATGGCGGCTTCATGGGCGTCGGCGCCTACGTCACGGCGCTGCTGTGGAACCACCTCGGCATCTCGCCGTGGATCGGCATCCCGATCGCGCTGGTGTGCGCCGGAGCCCTGGCGCTGGTCGTCGCCTATCCGTGCTTCCGCTTCCGCATCACCGGCCACTACTTCGCGCTGGTGACGCTGGCGCTGTCGGGCATCGTGCTGCAGGTCATCACCGCGACGCGGGACTATACCGGCGGTTCCCTGGGCTATACGCCCGAGCGCACGAAGGGAAACCACATCGTCGCGCTGCAGTTCGACGACAAGACGGTGTGGTACCTGATCGCGCTCGGCGTCTGGGCCTGCGGGCTCGCCATCTGGTATCGCGTCGACCGCAGCATGGCGCGCAGCGCGATGGAGGCCATCTCCGAAGACGAGGACGCCGCGGCGGCGGCCGGGGTCAACGTCACGGCGGAGAAGCTCAAGATCACGGTGCTGAGCGCCATGATGACCGCGCTCGCCGGCGCGCTCTACTGCCAGTACCAGATGTTCATCTCGCCCGACACGGTGAGCGGCATCGCCGTGTCGCTGCAGATGGTGTTCGCCGTCGTGGTCGGCGGGCTCTACGTGGCGCTGGGCCCGACGGTGGGCGCGATCATCACGCTGCTGCTGGCCGAGTCGCTGCGCATCTTCTTCGGCACCGGCGCAGTCGGCTGGGACAATCTTATCTACGGCCTGCTGCTGGTCCTCTTCATCATCTTCCTGCCCAAGGGCATCCTGGGCACGCTGCTCGACCGGCTGGGGGTCAGACGCGGCGGCGCAACGCGCGCCAGAGCCGCTGCAGGCGCGGCCCCAGGCTGAGCCACGCGGGGATGAAGATGCCGTCGTAACGGTCGACCGTCCTCGGCGGCTGGCGCCAGCCGGGCGTCGGGCGGAACAGCGGGTCGCCGGCGCGGTGGCGCGCGACGTAGTCGGCGTAGGCGAGCCGGCGTCCCTTGACCTCGGGCACCAGAAGGTCGAGCAGGTGGTCCGGGTCGACCCACCTCGCGAAGGCCGCGCGATGGGCCAGGATCATCTCGGCCGCGCAGTCGGCGAGGCCGAAGATCTCGAACAGGCAGGCATGCTTGACCGGCTGCGCGCTGGCGAGGCCATCGCGGAAGTAGAGCGCGTCGCTCGACAGGACCTGTCCCTGGATCGTGGGGCCGGCCACCGGCCGTCCGGCGGCGTCGCGCGAATCGTAGAGCAGCGGGTAGGGCAGCGCCTGCCGGCTGAAGCGATAGAGGTCGAGATCGTAGAGCTGCAGGCCGTTGGCGCGGCAGTGCGCGTCGAAGTCGGCGAACGAAGGCTGGCCCGACGGCGACTGGCCGAAATTGAGCTCTGAGATCAGGCCGAGCACCGGCGCGAGGTCGGCGCCTTGCAGCACGTCGAGTTCGGCGCCCTCGGCGTCGAGTTTCATGAAGTCGATCCGACGGCCTGCCAGCGCCGTCCGCAGCGTCGAGGTCTGGACGGTGACCTCGTGGTCGACCGCCAGGTTGTCGGCGAAGGTGTAGCGGCGGCCCCATTCGGGGACCGTGGGGTAGAAGGTGCTCGAGGCGGCATGGTGGGTCACGTAGAGGGTACGCGGACCGTCCTCGCGGCCGAGCGCCGCGGGCATGTAGGTGACGTTCCTCTCCGCCTTCGCGTTCAGGCGGGCGCATTCCTCGGCATCGGGCTCGAAGGCGATGATCCGCACATGGTCGCCGAAGACCTTCCAGTGCCATTCGACGCCGCCACGCGCGCCGACATCGACGACCACCACCGGATCGTCGGTGAAGGCGCCGGCCGCGACGAGCACCGTCGTCATCCGCGGCTCGCCCACGATGTGCAGGTTCGGCATGGCCAATTGATGCCCTCAGGCGGCCTTCGCGGCAACCGGCCGCTCGAGCGCGGCGACGCCCAGCGGCGCTTCGCGGCCACGCATCTCCTGCACCGGCAGGCTTACGGTGCGGACGCCCGGCGGCAGCGAGGCGCGGTCGAGCAGGTCGGTCGAGGCCAGCACGTCGTGGCCCAGCGTCTTGGCGGCCTCGAGCAGGCGCGCGGCCACGTTCAGCGTGTCGCCGACATAGGCGATCTCGCGGCGTACGTCGCCGATCTCGCCCGCGACGATCTCGCCATGGTGAAGGGCGGCGCGAAACGTCGGCTCGAGTCCGAAGCGTTCACGGTAGCGCCGGCCATTGGCGGCGATCATGTCGCGGACCACGAACGGGCAGCTTGGCACGCTGCCGTCCTTCAGCCCGGAATCCTCCGGCCAGGTCAGGATGGCCTCGTCGCCGACATACTTGTGGATCTCCGCACCGCACATCAGGGAGGCGTCGGCGACATCACGAAAGAAATCGTTGAGCAGCTCGTGGAAAAGGATCGGGCCGAGGCGCTCGGCGATGCCGGTCGAGTTCTTCATGTCGATGAGCAGGAACGTCCGCCGTTCGCGCTGCGGCTTGACGTAACGGCCCGTTGCCAGGCTTCGCAGCGTCCGGAAGCCGAGCAGGCTGCCGATCTGGTAGACGACGTTGGTGATGACGGCCATCGAGATCGAGAAGATGAGCGCGTCGCGGAACACGCGGTCGAAGGCGAAGTTCTCGTCCCGCAGGCCGCCCACGACGATGAGACCCGTCAGGATGACGACAGCGTAGAAGGCGACCCGCAGGGCAAAGTACCAGCCCAGCGGCAGCCGCCGCATCCGGCGCACGACGGCAAGGTGTTGCCCCTTGGCTTCGAATAGGATGATCGGGGTGGCGATGACCAGCGAGTGCAGGACGCCGGACACGACGGCGTGCCAGGGGCCCGATTCCTCGCCGCCGACCGCATAGCCGAAGTAGCCGCTGAGCACGGCGCTGCCGAGGCTCAGCCACAGGACGATCCGCCACTCCCGTCGGGCGCGGCCGGAAAGGGTCATGCGGCGCGCCGCTCGAGGGCACTTCGGAAGGTCGCATGGTCCACATTGCCGCCGGAGCAGACGACGGCGACCGTGCGGTCTTTCACCGGCAGCTTGCCGGTCAGCGCGGCGGCGAGGGCGACCGCGCCGCCGGGCTCGACGACCAGCTTGAATTCGCGGAAGGCCAGCTCCATGGCATCGAGCACCTCCTCGTCGGTGACGACCAGGCCGGGACCCAGGAGCTTCCGGGCCAGCGGGAAGGTCACGTCGCCGGGCGTCGGTGCCAGCAGCGCGTCGCAGATCGACCCCGAGAGCTTGTCGTTGCGCTGCTTGCGGCCGGCGGCCAGCGAGCGCGCGAGATCGTCGAAGCCGGCGGGCTCACCGGCATGGACGCTGGTCGAGGGGCTGAGCCCCTTGACGGCGACGGCGATCCCGGTGGCTAGCCCGCCGCCGGAGCAGGGGGCGGCGACCGCGTCCAGCGTTGCGTCCGAATCGCGCGCCTGCTCGACGATCTCGAGCCCCGCCGTTCCCTGCCCGGTGAGGATCCACGGATGGTCGTAGGGCGGCACGATCGTGGCGCCCGTGTCGCGGGCGATGCCCTGGCCGATCTCCTCGCGGCTTTCCCTGACCCGGTCGTACAGCAGGACGTCCGCGCCGGAAGCGCGCGTATTGGCGATCTTCAGAGCCGGCGCGTCGGCCGGCATGATGATGGTGGCCTTCACCCCGAGCAGCCGGGCGGCCTCGGCCAGACCCTGGGCGTGGTTGCCCGACGACCAGCCGACGACGCCCTTCGCCCGATCGGCCTCGCTCATCAGGCTGAGGAAGTTGTAGGCGCCGCGCAGCTTGAACGAGCCGGTGCGCTGCAGGCACTCCGCCTTGATGAACAGGCGTCCGCCCAGGCGGTCGTTGACCCGCGCATTTTCGAGCAGCGGCGTGCGCAGGGCCACGCCCTGCAGGCGACGCGCCGCGCCCTGCACGTCGGACAAGGTGGCGGAGACGGAAGCGGACATCAGGAAGCACCGAGCAGTGAGGGAAGAGCGGACAGGTCGCGGATCTGCCCCGCGAGCTTTCCGGGCAGCTTGTCGTCCGGCGCGCCGGCGCGGTTCACCCAGACCGTCCGGAAGCCGAAGTGGGCGGCTCCGTGGGCATCCCAGCAGTTCGAGGACAGGAAGCAGACGCGGGAAGGCGGCACGCCCAGACGGGCCTCGACGAGGCGGTAGACACGGGGATCGGGCTTGAAGACCCGGACGGCATCGACACTCAGCACGGCCTCGAACTGCGGTGCCAGGCCGGAGCCGGCCACCATCGGCTCCAGCATCTCGGGATTGCCGTTCGACAGAATGGCGCAGCGCAGGCCGGCGCTTTTCAGTGCGCCGAGCATCGCCGGCACCTCGGGGAAGGGATCGAGCGCCAGATAGGCGCCCAGCAGCGTCTCGCCCACGCCCGCGTCCGTAATGGCATGGACGGCGAGGCAGTGGTCCAGCGCCTCGCCCGTCACCTGCCAGAACTTGTCGTAAGCACCCATGCCGTTGCGCAACCACGTGTACTGGATCTGCTTGCTCCGCCACAGCTCCGACAGGGCGTCCGCTTTCGGGCCGATCGCGTCACGGTGGCGGGCCACGGCGGAGTTGAAGTCGAACAGCGTGCCGTAGGCGTCGAACACGCAGAGCTCGGTGCCGGTCAGCGAACCTGTCATGAATTGCTCCCATCGGGCGATGGCCGTAGGCTACCATGCATGTTCATCGCCATCGTTCAAATCCCGATGTCCAAGCGGTCGCACGACGCCGCGGTGGAGGCGGCGCGCAAGTCGGCGCCGACCTATACCGCCCTCGGGGCCAAGGGTTTGCTGAAGAAGTACTACCTCAACGGCGATGCCGGCGGAGGCGGAGTTTATCTGTGGGAATCGGAGCAGGCAGCCCGCGCATGGTACACGCCGGATTGGGAGCGACGCATGGAAGCGGCGTTCGGCGCCAAGCCGACGGTCACCTTCTATGACAGCCATGTCGTCGTCGACAACGAGGCCGGCAAGGTCGCGGTCGACGGAAAGGACATCTGACGGGGGGAGACGCGCATGCAGAAGCGCAGGCTGGGACGCACGGGCCTGGACGTATCGGTGCTCGGCTATGGAGCCGGCGCCGTCGGCGGGCTGTTCACCAAGGGCCGGGCTGATGACCAGGAGCGCGCCGCCGCACGGGCAATCGACGCCGGCATCAACTACTTCGATACAGCGGCGCTCTACGGCAACGGCGAATCCGAGCGCAACCTGGGACGCGTGCTCAGGGCTCTGAAGGCGGATGTCGTGCTCGGCACGAAGGTCCGGCTGGCTGCCGAGCATCGAGGGGCCGTCGCGAAGGCGGTCGAGCAAGGCATGAACGACAGCCTCGCGCGCCTGGGCCGCGACCATGTCGACCTCTTCCAGCTCCACAATCCCCTTGTCGCCCGGGACTCCGGCGACCGGCTCGCCATCGACATAGCGCTCGACGAGGTCGCGCCCGCCCTGGAGAAGCTGAAGAAGGCCGGGAAGACGCGTTTCATCGGCTTCAGCGGCGTGGGCGAGACGGCGGCGCTGCACCGCGCGGTGGACTCCGGCGTCTTCGACACGGTGCAGGTCGTCTACAACGCCCTCAATCCCAGCGCCGGCAGCGCCATGCCCGAGGGCGCGCCGGGCCAGGACTACGGGCGCCTGCTGGAGAAGGCCAGGGCGGCCGACATGGGCACCATCGTGATCCGCGCCCTGGCGGGCGGCGCCCTGTCGGGCACGGCGGAACGCCATCCGCTGGCCATGCAGGACGTCGCGCCGATCGGGTCGGCATCGAGCTTCCCGGGCGACGTCGAGCGCGCTCAGGCGCTCGATCCGCTGGCGCGTGAGAGCGGCTGCGGCAGCCTGACCGAGTTTGCCGAGCGTTTCGTGATCACCCACCCCGCCGTGTCGACCATGCTGATCGGCTACTCGACCCTCGATCATCTGGACGCGGCGATCGCCGCGGTCGGCAAGGGACCGCTTCCCGAGTCGGTCCTGGCTCGGCTGGCTTAGGGGTGGACGCCGGTCAGCTTCGCCCCGCGGCTGGCGGCACGGTCCGGAAGGATCCGTTCAGGCGTTCGCGATAGACAGTGACGCCTTCCATGATCCGCTGCACGTAGTTGCGCGTTTCCGAGAAGGGGATCATTTCGATCCAGTCGACCATGTCGATCTTGCCGCCCCGCGGATCGCCCATCGTCTCCAGCCAGCGCGCCACGCGGTTCGGGCCGGCATTGTAGGCGGCCAGCGCGACCTCGTAGGATCCGCCGAAACGGCCCAGCATCTCGGAGAGATACTGGCTGCCGAGCTGAACGTTGTAGGTGGGGTCTCGCGTCAGCTTCTCCTGGATGAACGGAACGCCGAGCCGGCCGGCGACGTCGCGCGCCGTTCCGGGCAGGAGCTGCATCAGGCCCAGCGCACCGGACGAGGAGACGGCGGCGGCGTTGAACGAACTCTCCTGCCGCGTGACGGCCAGGGCGAGCGCGCGCTCGACCGAGCCCGTCGGGCCCAGATCGACGACGGGGAAGGCGGAGTCGAACAGCACGACACCGTTCATCGCGCCGCGCCGCGCGACGGTGAGCGCAACATCGGGACGCTTCAGCTCGAGCGCCAGCTGGGCGAGCAGCGCCGTTTCGCCGGGCGCCGTCACCTTGCGGGCCAGCTGGAGAAGAAAGGGCCGCGTGCGCTCGAACTCGCCGGCCTGGCCGAGATAGCGCGCCATGGTCACCAGCTCACGGCTGGCCAGCGCCTCGTGGTCGGTCGCCGAAGCAACGGGATCGGTCGGCAGCCGGGCGGCCGTGCCCGGCAGCTTGCGTGCCGCGAGCTGGCCATAGAAGGTCTGGCCGAAGCCGGCGGCACGGCCGTACCAGTCCTTCGCGTCGCGGCTGCGGCCGGCGGCCTCATGGGTGCGCCCGAGCCAATAGGCGGCGCGGCTACTGGAAATGTCGGTCGACACGCCGTCGAACAGGGTCTGGAAGTGCTTCTGCGCGTCGCTTGTCTTCTTCAAGTGGCGCAACGCGATCCAGCCGGCGAGGAACTCCGCCTCCGCGAAAGCGGCGCCCCTGGTCAGCCCGTGCGGGACGACCACGGCATAGGCGTCGGCCGCGCGCCCGGCCGCCAGCAGATCCCGCGCGACCAGGTTGCGTTCGTTCCACCAGGCGTCGTTCGGATGCACGACCGGCTTGCTCAGCAGTGCCTTCGCGTCGTTCAGCTTGCCGGTGCGGCGCATCCATTGCGCACGCTCGAGCTTGATCGTGGGCTCTTCCAGCTCCGCGGCCGACAGGCCACGCAGAATGGCGGTCGCGTCCGCCGCCCGGTTGGCCATGGCGAGGCGCGCATTCGCCTGCCGCTGGTAGTCTGGCGGCAGCTTGGCCAACAGGTCGCGGGCCACCTGCGGCCGGCCACTGCCCAGGATCCGGTCGAAGCGGGCGACATGGTCCTCCGGACTCAGCAGGTGGCCGTACCGGTTGAGGAACTCATCCTCGTCGGAGGCTCGGAAGGTGGCCTTGCGCCAGCTGTCGCGGGCGAGCTTCGGCACGTCGTCTGGCTTCACCGCCTGTGCGGCTTCAAGCCGCCGCATGTGACCTGTCGAGGTAAGCGGCGGGAATGCGGTGAAGTAGCGGAAGACCTCGGTCGGCGGCGTATCGGCACCGATCCTGTCCTCGGCTTGCCGCCGCAGCACCTCGGGGTCCGGCCAATCGGGCTGTTCGCGCAGGAAGCGCCACGTCGCCGCGAAGCCGGCCTCGCCCCGGGGGGCGACGCGCAGGATGCTCCAGTCGACGTAGCGGCCGATAAGGGTCTGCCGGAAGTTCGCGACGGCCGCGCGGGCATCCTCCCAGCGGCTTTCGTCGACCGCCTTGAGCGCGTTCGCAAGGGCGGCGGCCTCGGCCTCGGTGAGGGGCCTCGACTCGGCGGATGTCGACCGGGCCGGACCACTCTCCACAGCAGGCGGGGAGACGGGCGGCCGCACAGGCGAGGCGGCCGCGGGGGACGGCGGCGTGCCGGGGACGCGGCGGAGACCAGTGTCCGGCGCCGCCCCTGGCACACCGCCCTGCTGGGCGACCGCCAGGCTGGTCACCGACGCCGCCGCCAGCAGCAACAAGGGGATGCGGTACTTCACACCAGGAATCGTATGCAGAGACTTTGGGCATCACAATGGCAAGTTGGTCGCCTTGCTCCGGTGCAGCCAGACGCCTAAAGTGACCAATTCATCAAGAATTCGGAGGAAGCCATGTTCACCGGATCGCTCGTCGCGCTGATCACGCCGTTCAAGAACGGATCGGTGGACGAGAAGGGATTCGAGAAGTTCGTGGCCTGGCAGATCAGCGAGGGCACGGATGGCCTGGTTCCTTGCGGGACCACTGGAGAATCGCCGACGCTCAGCTACGACGAGCACAAGCGGGTGATCGACATCTGCATCCAGACGGCCAAGGGCACGGGGGTGCCCGTCATCGCCGGCACGGGCTCGAACTCGACCGATGAGGCGATCGAGCTGACCCGGCATGCAAAGCAGGCCGGGGCGGATGCCGCGATGCTCGTCGTGCCGTACTACAACAAGCCAACCCAGGAAGGCCTCTATCAGCATTTCCGGGCGGTGGCCGAGGCCGTCGACATCCCCATCCTGCTCTACAACGTGCCGCCGCGTACCGGCGGCGACATGCAGGTGGACACGGTGATCCGGCTGTCCCAGGTGCCGAACATCATCGGTATCAAGGATGCAAGCTACGACATGGCGCGTCCGACCTTGACGAAGTTGAAGGCGAGGAAGGGATTCCTGCAGCTTTCCGGTGAGGATGCGAGCGCCGTGGGATTCCTGGCGCAGGGCGGCGACGGCTGCATTTCCGTCACGGCCAACGTGGCGCCACGGCTCTGCGGCGACATGCATGACGCCTGGAAGAAGCGTGACCTCGACAAGGTCTTCGAGATCCAGGACCGCTTGATGCCGCTGCACAAGGCGCTGTTCGTCGAGACGAGCCCGGCTCCCGTCAAGTACGCCGCCGAGCTCCTCGGCCAGGCGAGCGCCAAGCTGCGTCTGCCGCTGGTGGAGTGCACCGAATCAACGAAGAAGCAGGTGCACGAGGCGATGGTGCATGCCGGGCTGATCAATTGACGCACGCTGTCATCCGAGCGGGATGACGAGCGGATCGTAGAGGCGATAGAAAAGTGGCGAAGAAACCGGACCTGGACCGCACCGTGGTGGCCCAGAACCGCAAGGCGCGGCACAACTACTTCATCGAGGAGACCTTCGAGGCGGGGCTGGAACTGACCGGCACCGAGGTCAAGTCTTTGCGCGGCGGCCGCAGCTCGATCGCCGAATCCTACGTGACGGAGGACGGGGGCGAGGCGTGGCTGGTCAACGCCAATATCCCGGAGTATGCCGCCGGCAACCGCTTCAACCATGAGCCCAAGCGGCCTCGGAAGCTGTTGCTGCACCGCAAGCAGATCAACAAGCTGATCGGTGCCATCCAGCGCGAAGGCCGAACCGTCGTGCCGCTTCAGGTCTATTTCAATCCCCGAGGCCGCGCCAAGATCGAGATCGCGCTCGTCACCGGCAAGCAGGCGCATGACAAGCGCCAGTCGATCAAGGACCGCGACTGGCAGAGGCAGCGCGCCAGGCTGCTCAGCCACAGGCGCTGATGGACACCCACCCCAATGCTCCTCACCGAAGAACAGACCTTGATCCGGGATACCGCCCGGGCTTTCGCCCAGGAGAAGGTGGCGCCGAACGCCCGAGCGTGGGAGGCGGCCGGCGAGATTCCGCGAGCCCTGCTGGCGGAGATGGGGCGGCTCGGCTTCATGGGCATGTGCGTTCCGACGGAGTGGGACGGCGCGGGCGCCGACATGGTCTCCTACGTCCTGGCGCTGGAGGAGATCGCTGCGGCCGACGGCGGCCTCTCGACCGTCATGAGCGTGAATAACTCGCCGGACTGCGCCGCGCTGCTGGCGTACGGTTCGACGGAGCAGAAGGAACGCTGGCTGAAGCCGCTCGCCAAGGGGGAGCTGCTGGGCGCCTTCTGCCTCACGGAGCCGCAGGCCGGTTCGGACGCGTCCAATCTCAGGACTCGTGCGGAACGGCGCGGCAACGGGTGGGTGCTGAACGGCGTCAAGCAATTCATCACGTCGGGACGCACGGCCGATGTGGCGCTGGTCTTTGCCGTCACGGATCCCGCGGCACCGAAGCGGGGCATCTCCTGCTTCATCGTGCCCACGGCGACCTCCGGCTATCGGGTCGCGTCCGTCGAGAAGAAGCTGGGCCAGAAGTCGTCCGACACCTGCCAGATCGCCTTCGAGGACTGCGTCGTCGGCTCCGACGCCCTGCTCGGCAGCGAAGGGGAGGGCTACCGGATCGCCCTCGCCAATCTGGAGGCCGGGCGGATCGGCATCGCTTCCCAGGCGGTCGGGATGGCGCGGGCGGCATTCGAGGCGGCGAGGACCTATGCCGGCGAGCGGGAGGCCTTCGGGACCCGGATCGTCAATCACCAGGCGGTGCAGTTCCGGCTGGCCGACATGGCCACCAAGATTACCGTCGCCCGCCAGATGGTCCTGCATGCGGCAACATTGCGCGACGCCGGCCGGCCATGCCTCACCGAAGCCGCAATGGCGAAGCTATATGCCTCCGAGATGGCCGAGGAGGTGTGCTCGGCCGCCATCCAGATCCACGGCGGCTACGGCTACGTGTCCGACTACCTGGTCGAGAAGATCTGGCGGGACGTTCGGGTCTGCCAGATCTACGAGGGTACCAGCGACGTGCAGCGCATCCTGATCGGCCGGGGGCTGGCAGCCCTGTAACCCGTCCCGTCCTTGTTCGCGAGTGCGAGCCGTGCAAAAATCAAATCAATGTGAGGGCGATAAGCCACGCATGAGTGGCTTGGGGGGCCGGATTGGGGGACACGGGAGGAGCCGGACGATGGGTGTCGGTCGTGCTCCGTAGGAACTTTGGGGTGGTCGCGGTCGCCGTCGCGGTGATGGCGATCATGGGTGTGGCTGTCGCCAACGACAAGGGCACCAATGACAAGCCCTCCAACGACAGGGGCCGGGCCGGCGACCGGCCAGTGGATGTAGGCCCTCCGCCGGGGCGCGTCATCAAGATGCAGACCGCCTTCAATCCAGGCCTCCCCGGCTCGGGTGAGGGGGTCAGGATCTTCACGCGGACACTGAAGCACATGTCGGGCGGGCAGCTCGCGATCAAGATCTTCGAACCGGGCCGCATTGCACCGACCGCCGACATGCTGGACGCCATCATCGATGGCGACCTCGAGGCCGGTTTCACCTGGACGGGCTACGCCGCGAGCAAGGCGCCGGTATTTTCCGTGTTTGGCGGTCTTCCGTTCGGGCCGGCGACCGAGGACATGACGTCGTGGATGCTGGAGGGGGACGGCAGCCGCATCCATCGCGAAGCCTACGAGAAGCTGGGTATCGCGGGCATTCCCTGCGGCATTCAGGGGGCGAAGGGTGGCGGCTGGTTCCGCGCCGATATCGACACCGTCGCCGACTTGAAGGGGCTGCGCCTGCGCTACGGGCGCTACGCCGGCCAGGCCTTGTCTCAGATGGGCGCCACGATCGTCCCGGTGTCGGCGGGCGAGTTCTTCTACAAGCTTCAGCAGGGTGTCGTCGATGGCGGCGAGATGTCGACGCCGGCGATCGACGCCGCGCTGGGCTTCGACAAGCTCGGCCTGCCCTACTACATGCCGGGCTGGCAGCAGCCTTCCGCCGTGCTGGACTTCGTGATGCGAAAGGACAAGTGGGATACCTTGCCCAACACGCTTCGCACCCAGATCGAAACGGCCTGCCGCGCCAACATCGCCTGGATGCTCAGCCGCTCACCTCACCTCCAGGGCATGGCGCTGGAGAAGCTCAAGGGGGCAGGGGTCGTCATCCGCCAGTGGTCGCCGGAACTGATGGACGCGTTTCGCACGCATTCCGAGGCAGTGTTGAAGGAGCAGGCGCAGCAGGATGCGGACTTCTCCGCGGCGCTGGCCAACCAGCGCGCCTTCGTCCGCCAGAGCGTGGACTGGCGGAAGCTCTCGCGGCTTCCCTGAGCGTCCTCTCTCGTTTGTAGGGAGGAAACGAAACGTGCGCGCATCTTGCACAGGACGCACCATCCGGGCAGGTTGAGCCCGGCATGACGGTCCTTTCCTCCCAGGTCGATACCCGTTCCGAGACATTCCGCCGCAACGCCGAAGCGATGCGCGCCCTCGTTGCCGATCTCAAGAGCAGGACGGACAGGATCCGGCTCGGCGGCGGCGAGGAGTCGCGCAAGCGCCATGTCGCCCGTGGCAAGCTGCTGCCGCGGGAGCGCGTGCGGGCGTTGTTGGATCCCGGGTCACCCTTCCTCGAACTTTCGCCGCTGGCGGCGATGGACATGTACGACAACGAGGCACCGGGATCGGGTGTCATCACCGGCATCGGCCGCGTGAGCGGCGTGGAGTGCGTGATCGTCTGCAACGACGCTACCGTGAAGGGCGGCACCTACTACCCGATGACGGTGAAGAAGCATCTCCGCGCCCAGGAAGTGGCGATGGAGAACCGGCTGCCCTGCCTCTATCTGGTCGATTCCGGTGGTGCCAACCTGCCGCAATGGCCCGAGGTGTTCCCCGACAAGACCCATTTCGGGCGCATCTTCTTCAATCAGGCCAACATGTCGGCGCAGGGCATTCCGCAGATCGCCATCGTCATGGGCTCCTGCACCGCCGGCGGCGCCTACGTGCCGGCGATGAGCGACGAGACGATCATCGTGCGCAGGCAGGGTACGATCTTCCTGGCCGGTCCGCCGCTTGTGAAGGCGGCGATCGGCGAGGTGGTCAGTGCGGAGGATCTCGGCGGCGCCGATGTGCACGCCCGTACATCGGGTGTCGCCGATCACTATGCCCACAACGACAGCCACGCGCTGGGCATGGCGCGGCGCATCGTGGCGAACCTCAACTGGAAGAAGAACCCGTCCGTGGCGCTGCTCGAGCCACGCGATCCGCTATATCCGGCGGAGGAGCTGTATGGAGTCGTTCCGCCCGACAGCCGCACGCCCTACGACATGCGCGAGGTCATCGCCCGGCTGGTCGACGGCAGCGAACTCGACGAGTTCAAGCACCTGTACGGTACCACCATCGTCACAGGATTTGCCCGCATCTGGGGCCACCCGGTGGGCATCGTCGGCAACAACGGCATCCTGTTCAACGAATCGGCGCTGAAGGCCGCCCACTTCATCGAGCTGTGCGGCCAGCGCGGCATCCCGCTGCTCTTCCTGCAGAACATCACGGGCTTCATGGTCGGGCGCAAGTACGAGGCAGGCGGCATCGCCCGCGATGGCGCCAAGTTGGTGACGGCGGTCTCGACCGTGAACGTGCCGAAGTTCACGGTGATCGTCGGCGGCAGCTACGGCGCGGGCAACTACGGCATGTGCGGCCGTGCCTATGGCCCGCGGCTGCTTTGGATGTGGCCGTCGTCACGCATCTCGGTCATGGGGGGCGAACAGGCGGCGAGCGTGCTCGCCACCGTGCGGCGCGACAATATCGAAGCGCGCGGCGGCTCCTGGTCGAAGGAGGACGAGGAGGCCTTCAAGCAGCCGATCCGCGAGCAATACGACCGGGAGGGGCATCCGTACTATGCGACGGCGCGGCTGTGGGACGACGGGATCCTCGATCCCGTGGACACGCGCATGGCGCTGGCGCTGGGCCTGTCGGCGGCCATGAACCAGCCGATCGGGTCGACGAAGTTCGGCGTCTTCCGGATGTGACGCACATGACTTCGACGGTGATGACGGCAGTGAAGGACGGCGTGGCCCGCCTGACGCTGAACCGGCCCAGCGAGATGAACGCGTTCGATGCCGACACCGCGCGCGCCCTCGTGGCCGCCATCGAGACGTTCGGAGAGGATCCCGCGGTGCGCGTGCTCGTGCTGGGCAGCGAGGGCCGCGCCTTCTCGGCGGGCGGAGACTTCAACTGGGTCCTGACCTGGCCTGGCCTCGATGCCATCACCCGACGGGTCGGGGCCGATGCGATGATGGGGGCGGTTCAGGCGGTATACGATTTCCCCAAGCCGTCGATCGCGCGGGTGCATGGCGCCGCGGTAGGCGGCGGCGTCGGGCTGATGCTGGCCTGCGATTTCGCCCTCGCGGCGAGCTCCGCACGGTTCGGCCTCACGTCGGTGCGCAACGGGTTGCTGGCCGGCATCGCGATTCCCGTCCTGATCGAGGCCGTCGGGCCCAGGGTGGCGCGCCAGCTGCTGATGCACGGGGGCATGTTCGACGCCGCGACCGCCCTGCGCATCGGCCTCGTCGACCAGGCGGTGACGGATGAGGCGCTGGACGCCGCCGTCGATACCCTCTGCGACGAGCTGATGCTGGGCGCGCCGTCGGTGCAGCGGCTGGTCAAGGAGCTGGTGCCGCAGATCGACTCCCTGCCGCATGGCCCGGATACTGCCGACCTTGTCGGACGCCACGTGGCGCAGCAGTGCGTCACGGACGAGGCGACCGAAGGCATGCAGGCCTTCCTGGAAAAGCGCAAGCCGAAGTGGGCAACCTGATGTTCTCCAAGATCCTGATTGCCAATCGCGGCGAGATCGCCTGCCGTGTGATCAAGACGGCAGGCCGGCTCGGCATAAAGACGGTTGCGGTCTATTCCGACGCCGACCGGATGGCGCGCCATGTCGCAATGGCCGACGAGGCGGTCCATATCGGCCCCTCGCCGGCGCGTGAAAGCTACCTGCTCGCCGACAGGATCATCGCGGCTGCCCAGCGCACGGGGGCTGAAGCCATCCATCCAGGTTACGGATTTCTTTCGGAGAACGCGGCCTTCGCCGAAGCCTGCGAGGCCGCCGGCATCGTCTTCATCGGACCACCAGCTTCCGCCATTCGGGCCATGGGCTCGAAGAGCGAAGCCAAGAAGATCATGGAGAAGGCGCGTGTGCCGCTGGTGCCGGGCTATCATGGTGACGACCAGTCGCCGGAGCTGTTGGCGGCGGAGGCGGCGCGCATCGGCTACCCGGTGCTGATCAAGGCATCCGCCGGCGGCGGCGGCAAGGGCATGCGCGTGGTCGAGAACGCCGAGAAATTCGCGGATGCGCTGGCCGGCGCCAAACGCGAGGCGAAGGCGGCCTTTGCCGACGACCATGTGCTCGTCGAGAGATACCTCACGCGGCCACGCCACATCGAAATCCAGGTCTTCGCCGACGGCCACGGCAACTGTCTCCACCTCTTCGAGCGCGACTGCTCGATCCAGCGTCGTCATCAGAAGGTGATCGAGGAGGCACCGGCACCCGGCATGCAGCCGGACCGTCGCAAGGCGATGGGCGAGGCGGCCGTCGCCGCTGCCCGTGCGATCGGCTATCGCGGCGCCGGCACGGTGGAGTTCATCGCCGACCAGGACGGCAAGTTCTACTTCATGGAGATGAACACCCGTCTCCAGGTCGAGCATCCGGTCACGGAGGCGATCACCGGCCAGGATCTCGTAGCGTGGCAGCTCGAGGTGGCGGCCGGAGGCGCCATGCCGCTGAACCAGGAGGAACTCCGCATCGACGGTCACGCCGTCGAGGTCCGGCTGTATGCCGAGGACCCGGCGCGCAACTTCCTGCCGTCGACCGGGCGGCTGCTGCATCTGCGGCTGCCGCAGGAAGGACCGCATGTGCGTGTCGATACGGGCGTGCGCCAGGGCGATACGGTGACGCCGTTCTACGATCCGATGATCGCCAAGGTGATCGTGCACGACGTCGACCGTCCCTCGGCGCTGCGGCGAATGGCGACGCTGATGGGGGGAACAGAGGTGGCCGGCGTGGCGACCAATGCGGCCCTGCTCAGGGCACTGTGCTCGCATCCCGCCTTCGTCGGCGGCGAGGTGGACACGGGATTCATCGAACGACATCGGGCATCTCTGTTCGCGGAGGTCGCGCCAGTCGACGAGCGGATGCTCGCCGTCGCCACGCTGGCGCGGGTGATGGAGTGGGAGCCGGCGCGGCCGTCCGGCGATCCTTGGGACGAGCGGAACGGCTTCCGCCTCCTCGACGAAGGCCACGACGAAGTCCGCTGGAAGGACGGCGACCGCGAAATGCCGGTGATCGTGCGGCGGCGCCGCGACGGCGGAGTCGGGCTGGAGTTGCCGGGCGGCACGGTGGAGGCGCGGATGCAAGCCACCGAGGAGGGACGGCTGGCGATCCGGCTGGGAAGCGATACGTTCACGGCGACCGTGGTGCGCCGTCCGGCGGCCGGCGGCGTCGACTATACGCTGTTCGCGGACGGAGCCAGCCGGCGGCTGCGGCTGGTCGACCCGTTGGACGTGACCCAGTATGAAGCGCTTGCCTCCGGCGAGGGGGCGGTGCGCGCTCCTCTGCCCGGCAAGATCATCGAGCTGCGCGTCAAGCCTGGCGACAAGGTCAGCAAGGGTCAGCCCCTGCTGGTTCTCGAGGCCATGAAGATGGAGCACACCCTGGCGGCCCCGGCCGACGGTACGGTCAAGGCGCTGCGCTTCGCCGTCGGCGAGCAGGTCGTCGAAGGCGCTGAACTGGTCGAGTTCGAAGCGGCATAGTCGTCCCTTTCGGGGGCCACATCCGAGTCTGCTCAGTAAGTCACCACCTTGCGATAGAGATGCCAGGTGGCATGGCCGAGGATCGGCAACACTACGGCCAGGCCGACCAGCAGCGGCAAGGCGCCCGCGACCAGGCCGATGGCGATGACGATGCCCCAGGCCGCCATGGGACCGGGATTGCGGGCCACGGCTTTCAACGACGTGGCGATCGCGACCCTCAGCCCGACATTGCGGTCGAGCAGCAAGGGGAACGATACGACGCTGATCACCAGCACGAGCAGGGCGAACAGGAAGCCGACGGCGACGCCGGCCGTCACCATCGTCCAACCCTGCGGCGTCGTCACGGCGTCGCGGGCGAAGGCTACCGCCGACACCGGCGCGTCCGGACCCAGGGTCACGGAGTAGATGAGGTTGGCCACTGCCAGCCACAGGGCGAACAGGCCGAGCAGCACCAGCCCCAGGGCCATGATCGATCCGATGGCCGGCGACCGCACGACCGCAAAGGCGTCGGCCCAGCCTCCACCGATGCCCGCTTCGCGGCGCCGGCTCATCTCGTAGAGGCCGACGCCGAAGAGCGGGGCGATCAGGGCGAATCCGGAGATCAGCGGGAAGACGAGCGGCAGCATCCCGTAGTCGAAGGCGAAGCGGGAGATCACCAGTCCGGCGACGGGATAGATCATGCAGAGGAACACGACGTCGGTGCGGTAGGCCCCGAAATCACGTGCACCTTCCTGCAAGGACTGGCGCAGGTCGGCGATGCCGATCCTGCGCACTTCCGGCACGGCAGTCTCCTGCGACTCCCAGGCGCCGTTCATTGAGCTCGCGGCCGAGCCTATGGCGTTGCCGGTCCCCCTGAGATGATCCCACCCCCATTCGATGGGGTTCCTGACATGGTTCTGCATGGCCATGACTGTCTCCTTCCGAACCAGGCGTTGGAAGGTCGCGGCCCCGCGTGGCGCACCGTCGTGGCACAGACAACGGCCGGCGTCGCCGGCCACGAGAGCCGCGATCCGCCACGGCATCATTCTACGCCCATCGGCGGGCTGTGTAAGCCCCCGCCGATGGCAGTCGTGAAGCCTACTGCAGGAACTTGAGGTACTGGCCGACGAAGTCGCACCCCACATCCTTGGCATAGGCGTCGATCAGCTTCTTCGTGATGGGACCGGGCTGCCTGCCGTCGCCGACCGGGCCACCGTTGAAGCTGCGGACGGGCAGGATGCAGAGGCTGGTGGAAGTGAGGAACATCTCCTCGGCGTTGGCGGCGTCGAACATGTCGATATCGCCGGCCGTGCAGGGGATGCCAAGCCGCTTGGCCATGTCCATCGTCATCTGGCGGCTGACGCCGGGCAGCACGTAGCGTTCCGATGGTGTGAAAAGCTCGCCCTCACGCACGATGAAGATATTGCTGCCCAGACCTTCGGCGAGATTGCCGTTCTCGTCGAGCAGGACGGCCCAGGCATTGGGGTTCAGGGCCTTCACCGGCTTCTCGGCCACGATCATGTTCAGGTAGTTGTGGGTCTTGGCGCGTGGCGAAAGCATGGAGGGGGCGGTACGCCGCACAGTGGTGGTGATCACTTCCGCGCCGTCGCGGAACATCGGCGCGCGCGCCTTGAGCGGCAGCGGCAGCACCTCGATGACGACGTTGGGGCCGGTATGCTCCCATCCTTCGTCGCCGACGGCGTCGACGCCGCGGCTGACGCGCTGGCCCACCCACCAGTCGCCGATCGCCGGCCGCAGATGCTCGTTGCGCGCCACGACTTCCTCGCTATGGGCGATCATTTCCTTGGGCCCGATCCCGGGGTCGATCTGCAGGTAGCGCAGTGAACGGTAGAAGCGGTCGATATGCTCCTTGAGCCGGAACGGACGGCCCTCGAAGGTGCGCGTCATGTCGAAGGCGCCGTCGCCGTACTTCCAGCTCCGGTCGCGGAACGGGATCATGACCTGTCCTTCGGGCATGAAAGCGCCGTTGAACCAGGCGATTCGTTGGTTGCTGAGGGCTTGCGCCATGGTGGCCTTGCTCCGGATCCGTTGGAACGGAAGACCGTGCCATGCGGCTGCCGGCGTTGCAATGAAGCTCCGGCTGTCGTGAACGCCGCGATCCGAGGCCGGAGCCGAGCATGTACTGCCCGTACAGCGCTCGCCCTGCTACAAGCAGGACCAGTTCGCAGTGGAGAGAACGATGAATTTGCCGAAGCACGTGCGGCTCGTGGAGGTAGGTCCGCGGGACGGCCTGCAGAACGAGGCGAGGCCCGTTCCCGTCGAGGTCAAGGTCGCCTTGATCGATGCCCTGACGGAAGCCGGCCACTCCGCCGTCGAGGCGGGCAGCTTCGTGTCGGCGAAGTGGGTCCCCCAGATGGCCAACACCGACCAGGTCATGGGCGCCATAAGGCGTAAGCCCGGCGTCTCGTACCCGGTGCTGGTTCCCAACAAGCAGGGAATGAACGGCGCGATCGAGGCGCATTGCGATGAGATCGCCGTCTTCACGGCGGCATCCGAGGCCTTCTGCCGCAGGAACACCAACTGCTCGATCGACGAGAGTTTCGAGCGCTTCGCGCCGGTGATGGAGGCCGCGCAGCGCCACGGCATGAAGGTGCGCGGATACGTGTCGACGGTGATCGCCTGCCCCTACGACGGCCGCGTCGCGCCGTCGAAGGTCGCCGAAGTGGCGGAGCGGCTCCTCGCCATGGGCTGCTACGAGGTCTCGTTGGGCGACACGATCGGGGTGGGCACCCCCGCCGACTGCGTGGCCATGGTCGATGCCGTGGCCGAGCGCGTGCCGCGCGAGAAGCTGGCGGCGCATTTCCATGACACCTACGGCCAGTCGCTCGCCAACATCCTGGCGGTCCTTGAATGCGGCGTCGCCGTGTTCGATACCGCTGTCGCCGGACTCGGCGGCTGTCCCTACGCAAAGGGCGCTTCCGGGAACGTCGGCACCGAGGACGTGATCTACCTGCTGAACGGGCTGGGCATCGAGCACGGCGTGGATCTGGAGTCCGTGGCCGCAGCCGGCCGCGATATCTGCCAGGCGCTGGGGCGCGAGCCAGCCTCCAAGGTGGCGCAGGCGCTGAAGGCGAAGGCCGCTGCCTAGGCGAAGGCGGCAGGCGCCGGGGAGCAAGACCGGCGCCAGCAACCAATTCCGGCGGGCCGACATTGCGCTTCATGTGCGTTGCCTTGACCACGACAGAGGAGGACGACATGCGAGTGAGCGATGCGATGACCCGCGACGTGCTTGTCGCGCGACCCGACCAGACGATCGAGGCGGCCGCCCGGTCGATGGCCGAGATCGATGCCGGTGTGCTGCCGGTCGGTGAAAACGATCGCCTCATCGGAATGATCACCGACCGCGACATCGCGATTCGGGCAGTCGGGGAGGGGCGATCACCGTCCACGCCGGTGCGAGAGGTCATGACCTCCGACGTCAAATACTGTTTCGAGGACGAGGATGTCGACCACGTCGCGCGCAACATGGGCGACCAGCAGGTGCGGCGTCTACCGGTCGTCGACCGTTCGAAGCGGCTGGTCGGCATCCTGTCCCTTGGCGACCTTGCGATCGAGGGGAGTTGGAAATCCGCCGGCCAGGCCATGGAGGGCATCGCCCGGCCCGGCGGCAGCCATTCTCAGCCGGCGGGCTGACGGCAGCATCCGGCATCGAGCCCCGGGCACAGGGCGGCCCGCACGAACGTTCAATACCGCGGCGCGCATCCTGTGCCAGCAGGGGCCATGGATGCCTTCGCAAGCTTCATCCTTGCTGCCATCGCGCTGGCCGGCAGCCCCGGCCCCGCGACGCTCAGCCTGACGGCGGTGGGGGCGGCGTACGGGACGCGCCGCAGCCTCACCTACCTTGCCGGCATCGTGGCCGGCATGGTGGTCGTGATGGCGGCCGTCGCCAGCGGCCTCGTCAGCCTGCTGCTGGCCGTGCCAGGCGCGGCCCCGTTCGTCGCGGCGGCCGCCGCCGTCTACTTCCTACATCTTGCCTGGCGCATCGCCACCGCGCCGCCGCTCCGAAGTGACGCGGTGGGACGTCCGCCCGGTTTCCTCGCCGGGGCGTTGCTGTCGCTGGCCAATCCCAAGGGCTACGCGGCGATGGCGGCATTGTACTCGGGCTTCGTGCTGGTGCGCGGGCAGGTGGCCATCGACGTCGCCGCCAAGACGCTTCTCCTAACAGCCATCATCATGTCCGTGAACATCGCATGGCTGCTGGCCGGAAGTGCGCTGGCGAGCGCCTTTTGCGATCCGCGCCGCAGCAGGGCGATCAACGTCGCCTTCGCGCTGCTGCTCGTGCTGTCAGTAGCAATCGCGTTTCTTCCGCTCTGACCGCAAGGCTCCCCTCCCAGCACTCGTGCGGAGTCGTCCTGCGCCGTAGACTATCCGCCGTGCTGTCAGGCAGGGAGGCACGATGCGCGACTATGCGAAATCAATGGAGCTCTATGAACGGACGCGGAAGTCACTCGCGGGCGGGGTCAGCAGCAACGTGCGCTATGCCAGCGCGCCGGCACCGCTGTTCTTCGAGAGGGGCGAGGGGGCGCGGCTCCACGACGTCGACGGCAACGTCCATCTCGACTACGTCCTGGGCAATGGCCCTGCCATCCTCGGCCATGCCCCGCGCCCGGTGATCGACGCCGTGGCGCAGTCGCTGGCCGACGGCCAGGTCTATGCCGCCCAGCACGCGCGCGAGACCGAGCTTGCGGAGCGGCTTTGCCGTCTGCTGCCGGGGGCGCAGCTCGTCCGGTTCGCGACATCCGGCACCGAGGCGGTGCTGATGGCAATGCGGCTGGCGCGAGCCTTCACCGGCCGCGACAAAATTCTGAAATTCGAAGGTCACTATCACGGCTGGAGCGACCAGGCCTATATCAGCGCGAGGCCCGCCCTCAACGAGGCCGGACCGGCGGAGTCGCCGGTGCCGGTGGCGGGCTCGCCCGGCATGCCCCGCAGCGTGCTGGACGACGTCGTCGTGGCGGGATGGAACGATCTTGAAGCCGTCGCGGCGATCTTCGACCGCCATCGAGGAGAGATCGCCGGCGTGCTGATGGAGCCGGTGATGGTGAATGGCGGCGCGGCCCTTCCCGTCGAGGGGTATCTCGCCGGCGTGCGCGATCTCTGCCGCTCGCACGGCGCGCTGTTCATCTGCGACGAGGTGATCACAGGCTTCCGTGCGGGGCTGCGCGGCGCGCAAGGCCTCTATGGGGTGACGGCCGATCTCGCCATCTACGCCAAGGCGGTGGCTGCCGGCTTCCCGCTGGCGCTGGTCGCCGGCCGCCGCGACGTGATGACCACCCTGGTCGATCGCGGCGTGATGCATGGCGGCACCTACAACGGCAACGTCCAGAGCATGGCCGCGGCGATCGCGACGCTCGACGAGCTGACACGCGGCGACGGCTTGGCCTATCGGGAGCTCGAGCGACGTGGCCAGCGCTTGATGGACGGACTGCGCGCGCTTGCCCGGCGCCATGGCATCGCCATGCGCGTCGAGGGGCTGCCGGGGATCTTCCAGACCCATTTCACCGACGGTCCGGCACCGCGCAACTATCGCGAGGCCGCGGCCTGCGACCGTGACCGGGCCGTGGCCTTCCATGCCGCCCTGCAGGAGGAGGGCGTGCGAATCACCCAGACGGCGAGATGGTTCCTGTCGACCGCCCACGACGATCCGGTGATCGACGAAACCCTGGCCGCGGCCGATCGGGCGCTGACGGCCATGCGCTAAGGCCCGCAGAAGTCAGCGCGCCATCGCGCGCCGCCAGCGCAGGGCGTCCTCGATCTGTATGTCCAAACCGCGGGTCGGGCTCCAGCCCAGGAGGTCGCGCGCCTTGCCGATGCAGCCGACGAGGCGGGGCGAATCGCCTGTCCGCCGTGTCCCCATGGCGTAAGGCACGGGGTGGCCGGCTATGCGACCGACGCAGTCGATCACCTGCCGGACGCTGTACCCCACCCCGGAACCCAGGTTGAACGGTGCGTGCACGCCGGTGCGGTCGCTGTGCTGCAGGAGCCAGCGCACGGCCCGAAGATGGGCATCGGCGAGGTCTGTGACGTGAACGTAATCGCGCACGCAGGAGCCGTCGGCGGTGGGATAGTCGGAGCCGTGCACGACCAGCGCGGGCCGCATCCCGAGCGCGGCGTCGATGGCCAGCGGGATCAGATGGGTCTCCGGGTCGTGGGCTTCCCCGATCAGCCCTCCGGAATCGGCTCCCGCGGCATTGAAGTAGCGCAGCGATGCCGACCGCAACCCGCGCCACGCAGCGGCCTCCAGCGCGCGCTCCACGCTGGCCTTCGACGCGGCATAGGGATTGATCGGGGCGATACGATGGGTCTCGTCGAGCTGTTCGGACTGGGGCAGGCCGTAGACGGCGCAGGTGCTCGAGAAGACGAAAGCCGAGACGCCATGGCGCAAGGCCGCACCGATCAGGACGTGGGTCTTGGCGGCGTTGTTCTGCATGTAGCGTTCGGGCTGGACCATCGATTCGGCGACCTCGATGTAGCCCGCGAGATGGATCACCGCATGCGGCTTGTGCCGGCGGAAGACCTCTTCGATGAAGCGTCCGTCGCCGATGTCCCCCTGCTCCAGCGGTCCCCAGCGGACCGCCCAGTCATGGCCCTTTTCGAGGGAATCGACGCAGATCGGCTCGACACCGGCCTCGGCCAGCGCCTTGCAGACGTGGCTGCCGATGTAGCCGGCTCCACCCGTTACGAGGACGGGGCCGGAAAGCAGGATGTCATTCACGGTACGAACTCGAAGAGTGGGTTGGCGTGAAGGAACGATGCCTATAGCCGCATGCCGAGGCGCAGCATGACGAGGTTCTGGGAGTAGTCGAGACCGGGCAGGCTGGATGTGCGGTGAACGAACCGGTAGCTCGGCTCGATGTAGAATTGGTTGACCGGAAGATACGTGACGCTGACGCTCGCCGCGACGTACTGGTCATAGCGCGGATTGGTGCTCGAGAAGCTCTGATAGTCGGCGATCGTATAGTCCGCGCCGCCGTTCAAGCGCACATTCGGAAACAGGTTGTAGGTCGCGGTGGCCCCCATAGAGGTGTTCAGGTAGCCGGAATCACCCACGTAGGCGGCTTCGTTCACCGTTCGGCGGACATAGGGCCGGACCCAGACGTCGGGCAACGGATTCCAGTACGCGGTGAGGCCGAATTGCGGTCCCGCCAGGGGGGCGGTGCCGGGATTCACATAGTTCTGCTGAAGGTAGCCTGCAAAGGCTTCGACCGTCGTAAGACCGCCCACATCGATCGTGATGCCTCCGACGACATCGAAGCCGCTCGAATTTCGCGCGAAGCCGGTGACGTCGACGGGATCGACATAGAGGCGCTGGTTGAAGCCGCCGCGCACCCAGAACTCGTACCCGTTGAGGAATTCATAGCCGAGTCGCAGCGATTCCCTCAACTCCGTCCGGTCGCGGTTGTCGTTGGGGATGACGCCCTCGGCCACCCCAAGCCCGTTGTCGAAAAAGGTGAGCTTGTCGGCGGCGAATTCCACACGCCCGCTCAGGCGGTTGATCTTCTGATAATAGCCCGCCCGGGCCGACCACTGGTTGTAGATGGTGACTCCGACGGGCCCGCTCACGGTATTGGGCAGGCCGGGGTCCTCATGCTTGCGGTTGAAGGACGCGGCCCCGTAGACGTTCCAGTTGCGCTGGATGTCGAGCCGGCCCTCCGCGCCCACCGAGACGTCCTGATAGTTCTGCGCGGGCGCCGATGTGTAGAAGCCAATGTCACCGCGAACATACATGTTCAGCATGTGATTCGACCACAGCGACCGGAGTTCGGCCGTCGGCCGAATGGTCTGGAGGAAGCTGGCGATCGGACCGTTGGATGCCGAAACGGCAAAGACGTTGTCGTTGAAGGCCTCGTCGACCTCGAGGGCGGGAAAGAGCATGAAGCTGCCGAGGCGGACGCCACGGGCATCGTAGGCCTCCGCCTCGCGAGCGGACCTGGTCCGCTCGTCGGGCCGCTCCTGGCGGGTTGGAGGTGGTCCAGGACTGCCGGGGGCCGGCGCCTGAGCCTGACCGTCTGTGCAGATCAAGATCGCGCCGACGGAGATCGATATGACCTTCAGCCGATTGCTTACGGACATCCCGTCTCCGCCGTGGTTCCAAAGTTATAGGGTAGCGACGCCTGCCGAAGGGAAGATGCCGCGCCCCCCAACGACAACTCAACGACAAACGAAGATCGCCACAAGCTTATCACGCATTTGACTGCATTCAACCCGGTGTGCAGTTCATCCACCACCGATTGGTCACCGTGAAGCCCGCCAAGGCTATCGAATGCTCCGCGTCCCGTCGCCATCATCCTGGCCGTCGTGCAGGCTGCGGAGAGACCAACCATGCTGAAAATCGTCAAGGATTCCGTGCTCAAAGTGAGCCGTTCTCTCGGCTACGACATCGTGCCTCTGCGCGAAATGCGGGAGCGAGACTTCGCCCTTCATCTTCGGGAGCTGCTGGCGCGGCTGGACATCGACTGCGTCCTCGATGTCGGCGCCAACGTCGGGCAGTACCGGGACTTCCTGCGCGACCGCGTGCAGTACGAGGGACGGATCATCTCGTTCGAGCCCGTCTCGAGCCACCTCGCCGTGCTGCGCGACCGCGTGGGCGAAGACGGCCTCTGGCATGTCGAGGGGTGTGCCCTCGGTGCGGACGATCGCGAGATGACCATCAACGTCATGGTCTCCAACCAGTTCAGCTCCTTCCTCGAGCCCGACAACGACCGCGTCCACGACTATGCCGACCTGAACGTTCCCTGCGGCCAGGAGGCCGTCGCGGTGCGCAGGCTCGACGACGTCCTGCCGCGGCTGCAGGCACGGTTCGGCTTTTCCCGCACCTACCTGAAGCTCGACACGCAGGGCTTCGACCTCGAGGTGCTGCGCGGCGCCCGCGCGAGCCTGTCAAAGGTATGTGCCTTGCAGACCGAGGCATCGATCCGCGGGATCTACAAGGGCATGCCCGGGTACATGGAGACACTGCGGGCGCTCGATGGCCTGGGATTCGACATCACGGGGATGTATACCGTCAGCCGTGACACGGCGCTGCGGCTGGTCGAGTTCGACTGCGTGATGGTCAACCGTCAGGCGATCGTCGCCGCGGGCGAGCGCGCGTCCTGACACTCCGTTTCAGGCCAGCAGGCTGCAGAGCTGGCGAGCATCGTCGGACGCCACGAACGTGCTCGGTGGCAGGGCGCGCAGGCGACGCTGTACGGCTGCGTACTCCGAATGGGTCAGAGACTCGAAGAAGCGAACCAGCGATTCCTCGAGCGGCGCCTCGAAGGTCCAGCCGATGCTGTGCCGTTCGAGAGCTGTCCCCACCTCGAACCCGCGGACGGCGAGGCAGGGCACGCCAAAGTAGCCTGCCTCGTAGAAGCGGCAGGGCATCAGCCAGCGCGAATTGTGATCGGCATGCTCGAGGTCGAGCGCCCAGGCAAAGTCGACCCCGCCATACATGTCGGCCAGCTCCTCCTGGGGCGTATAGGGACCGCCATATTCCATGTTCGAATGACGGGCCAGGGCGTCGTCGAAGCGATCCTGCCCGACGGTCGTGAGAACGCCCCGGAACCGGAAGACGACGCGCCCCTGCAATCTGGCCGCGAGCCTCGTCATGAGAGCGAACGTCTCCTCGCCACGAATCAGGCCGAAGTAGCCGACGACCCAGGGCCGCCGCTCACCACCGGGCGGGCGCACCGACACGGCGGCTGGCGCGATCGGCGGCTGCAGCTTGTTCTCCATCAGAAACCAGCGGCCGGCGTAGTGCTGGATGGCGCCGTAGTACGCGCGATGGAAGCCCGGCGATGACAGCACGAGCAGCCGCGTGTGATGCAGGCACAGGCGTTCGACGGCACGCAGGAAGCGGGACGGGAGCGCGCCGCCCACGAGGATCGGTGGAATATCGAGGACCTCGTAGGTGATGGGCGCGCGAGACCAGGCGATCAGCCGGGCAAGCAGGGTGAGCAAGAGCTGGTCGATGTTGCGCGCGTAGAACACCGATGCGTCGCGCAGCTCGCGGTGATGCGCGACGATCTTCGGCAGCGCGCGCAGCAGCGCCGCCAGGCGCTGTCCGTAAAATCCGTCGCTGGTCATGCCGAGCGGCACGCACGGCCAGGTCGGCTGATAGTCCGCGTTGTAGCGGCGCCGGCGAAAGCCGAAGACGACGACATCGTAGCCGCCATCGACGAACTGCTGCACGCGCTTCAGAGTGCTGGCGTCGGTCACATCGGGGCAGAAGAACACCAGCTTCGGCTTGTCACTTTCCGGCTCCCGCGCGTAGGACAAGTTGCCCGCGAAGATGGTTCGGTGTCGCAACTCCATCGGCTCCTGCATCGGCAACTTCTCCTTGCGCGAGTATCGATGAAGCGCGGCCGCGCACCGGTGACCACGTTGTGGCGTCGCGCCGAACAGGCAGTCACCGGTTAATCACTAGCCGCACGACCCTCCGCGATGTTCGATGCGCGCACATGGACATCGCGCTCGCCTCCTCTGCTGCCGGGATCTCCCCAGTCCGGTCCTCGCGCCGTTTCGATCGTGTGGCGGTCACCTGCGTCTTCGGACATCCGAGGGACGCGCGCTCATGGTCGGGCGCACCGGCAAACGTCTCGGCCGCCATGGAGAGGCTGGGCGTCACCGTCGAGGCGATCCGGCCGCGTCTGAGCCGCATGTCCAAGGCGGCCATCGCGCTTCGTGGCGTCCTGTCCGGGTACGGCCTGCCGGCCTCCAGCGAGGAGGTGCTGCGAAGCATAGAAGCGCGCCGTGCCATGGCGCGCGACGTGGCGGAGCAGACCGCTCGCCTGGGGGTCAGCCACGTGCTGCATACCGGCACGCTCGACCTGCCGGCGTGCGATCTGGGCCGCGGTGTGCGCCATTACCTGTACTGCGATCACAGCTGGGCGCTCGCCGCACGCCATCATGTACACGCTCATCGCCATAACAGCAGGGCCCGCCGGATGTTCGAGGATGGCGAACGGGAGGCACTGTCCGGCCTGTCGCATGTCTTCACCTTCGGCAGCTACGTCCGCGACAACCTGATCAGCCACTATCAATTGCCTCCTGACCGCGTGACGGCGGTCGGCTCGGGCATGGGCTCGATCGAACCCTGGTTCGGCAAGAAGGACTACACGCGGCCGGCGCTGCTGTTCGTAGCCAAGCATCTTTTCAGGGCCAAGGGGGGCGTCCTCCTGCTCGAGGCGTTCGCGCTTGCACGCCGGGAACGGCCGGATCTCTCGCTGACGATCGTCGGCGACGAGCGCAGCCGCGCCTTCCTGAATGGACAGCCGGGGGTCGTACTGCGCGCCCATCTTCCGTGGGCCGAGCTGCAGCAGCTCTATCGCGATTCCACCCTGCTCGTGCAGCCGATGCTCAACGATCCGTGGGGCCAGGTCTATCTGGAGGCGATGGTGTCGCGGACCCCGGTGGTGGGCCTGCGGCGGAATGCGCTTCCGGAGCTGCTCGACGGCGGCCGGCACGGCTTCCTGGTCGACCAGGCCGAACCAGCGGCCCTGGCGCGCACGATAATCGACGCTTTGGCGGATCCCGCACGGCTCGAGGACATGGCTCAGACGGCACAGAGCCGTGTCCTCGCGTCCTACTCGTGGGATCGTGTCGCCGAGCGGATCGTCTTCTCCTGAAGAAGGATTGCCAGCATGTCCAAGGACAAGATCGCCCTCATCACCGGCATCACCGGGCAGGACGGCGCCTATCTCGCCGATTTCCTGCTGGGCCGAGGCTACGTGGTGCATGGCGTCAAGCGCCGCTCCTCGTCGCTCAATACCGAGCGCATCGACTACCTCTACCGTGATCGGCACGAGCGGGACGTCCGCCTGTTCCTGCACTACGGCGACATGACCGATTCGACCAACCTGCTGCGGCTGTTGAACGAGGTGAGGCCGACGGAGGTCTACAACCTCGCGGCGCAGAGTCACGTCCAGGTGAGCTTCGAGACGCCGGAATACACGGCGAACACCGACGCGCTCGGCACGCTGCGCATCCTCGAAGCCATCCGCATCCTGCGCATGCAGGATCGCGTGCGGTTCTACCAGGCGTCCACTTCCGAGCTCTTCGGCAAGGTCCAGGAGACGCCGCAGCGCGAGCTCACGCCCTTCTATCCGCGCAGCCCCTACGCGGTGGCCAAGCTGTATGCCTACTGGATCACGGTGAACTACCGCGAGGCCTACGGCATGCACGCCTCGAACGGCATCCTGTTCAACCACGAATCGCCGATCCGTGGGGAAACGTTCGTGACGCGCAAGATCACGCGCGCCGTGGCCGCCATCGAGCGCGGAATCCAGGATCGTCTCTTCCTGGGCAATCTCGACGCCAAGCGCGACTGGGGTCATGCGCGCGACTACGTGGAGGGCATGTGGCGGATCCTCGCTCAGGATGTGCCCGACGACTACGTCCTGGCGACAGGGGAGACCCATACCGTACGGGAGTTCGTCGAGCTCGCTTTCGGTGAGATCGGCCGACCGATCGAGTGGCACGGCAGCGGCGACGACGAACAGGGTCGCTGCCGGCGCACCGGCGACGTGCTGGTGGCCCTCGATCCGGCCTATCGCCGCCCCACGGAGGTCGACCTCCTGCTGGGAGATCCCGCGAAGGCACTGTCGAAGCTCGGTTGGCGGCACCGCACGACCTTCCCGCAATTGGTCGCGGAAATGGTCGAGGCCGATCGAATCATCCTCAAAGGCAAAGGGAGCAGCCATGCCCATCGATCCCTCCTACACGCTGCGCAGTAAGCGCGTCTGGGTGGCCGGTCATCGAGGCCTCGTTGGCAGCGCGCTGGTGCGCCGCCTGCAGCGCGAGGATTGCGAGGTCGTGGTGGCGCCCCGCGAGAGCGTCGATCTGCGCCGGCCGGACCAGGTCGAGCGCTGGATGCGGGACGTCAAGCCGGAGGCGGTCTTCCTGGCGGCGGCGCGGGTGGGTGGCATCCACGCCAACGACACGAGGCCGGCCGAGTTCATATACGACAACCTCATGATCCAGACGAACGTCGTCGAGGCGTCGCGCCGCACCGGCGTCGAGAAGCTGATGCTTCTCGGCTCGTCCTGCATCTATCCGCGCCTGGCGCCCCAGCCGATCCCGGAATCGGCGCTCCTCACGGGGCCGCTGGAGCCCACGAACCAGTGGTACGCGGTCGCCAAGATCGCCGGCATCAAGCTCGGCCAGGCCTACCGCCGGCAGTACGGCTGCGACTTCGTCTCGGTGATGCCGACGAACCTCTACGGGCCGGGCGACAATTTCGACCTGATGCAGAGCCATGTCGTGCCGGCGCTGATCGTGAAAGCCCACCAGGCCAAGGTCGCCCAGGCGCCGAACATGGAGGTGTGGGGGACGGGCGCGGTGCGGCGCGAGTTCCTGTACGTCGACGATGCGGCCGACGGCATGGTGTTCCTCATGCAGAACTTCTCGGACGAGCGGTTCGTCAATCTCGGCCCGGGCCACGACGTGCCCATCCGCGACCTTGTCGCCATGATCTGCCGCGTCGTCGGCTACAAGGGCGGCATCCGATACGACACGTCCCGGCCGGACGGGGCGCCGCGCAAGATGGTGGACACCTCGTTTGCGGCGGAGCTCGGCTGGCGGGCGAAGACCCCGCTCGATGCCGGCCTCGAGGAGACCTATCGCTGGTACCTCGACCATGTCGCGTCCGAAGGGCAGCGTGCCGTCGCCTGAGGCGGAGCTTGCCACATCCCACCTCGACGCCGAACTCGGCAAGCGGTCGCGCCGAGGCGGGCTGATCCTCCTCGGGGCGCAGGGCCTGCGTGTGGTGGGCCAGTTCGCGACGCTGATGGTGCTGGCCCGCCTGCTGCCGCCGGCCGCGTTCGGTCTGCTTGCCATGGTGGCGGCGGTCGGCCTCGTCCTGGACATGCTGAAGGAACTGGGCCTCTCGTCGGCGACGATCCAGAGGCCGGACCTGACGCAAGACCAGATCTCCGCGCTGTTCTGGATCAACGGCGCTGCGGGCGCGGGGCTCGCGGCCCTGCTGGCCGGGCTCGCTCCGCTGCTGGCCGACTTCTACGGCCAGCCGGATCTCGTCGGGATCGCCCGCTGGCTGGCGCCCGGCCTGCTGATGAGCGGCCTGACGGTGCAGCACTGGGCGCTGCTGCGGCGCCAGATGCGCTTCACTGCCATCGCAGGCCTCGAGACGGCTTCGGACTATGCGGGGTTCGCCGCCGCGATCGCCCTGGCGCTAGCGGGCGAAGGATATTGGGCCCTGGTCGCCCAGCGCCTCGTGTCGCCGGGCGTGCTGTTGGTCGGGAGCTGGTTCGTCTGCAGGTGGCGCCCCGGCCGTCCCCGGCGCGCGTCGGGGCTGGGGGCACTCGTGCGCTTCGGCGTCTCGGTGACCGCGAGCGGTCTCGCCGGTGCGCTGACGCGCAGCATCGACCAGATCGCGATCGGATGGCTGTGGGGTGCGGCGTCGCTCGGACTCTATGAACGCACCTCGCGGCTGGTGCTGTTGCCGGTAAACACCATCAATGCCCCGGTCTATGCGGCCGGCATGCCCGCGCTCAGCCGCCTGGCGGACCAGCCGGATCGGTACCGACGCATGTTCGGTCAGATCGTGCAGAAACTCGCGCTCCTGACGATGCCGGCCTTCGCCGCGGCGGCCATTGCGGCGGACTGGATGGTGGAGATCCTGCTGGGCCCGGCGTGGCGCGAAGCCGTGCCGCTTGCAGCGCTGTTCTGCCTCTCCGCGGCCTTCTTCCCGGTGACTCTCGCCATGGGCCTCCTGTACCTCACCCAGGATCGCCCGGCGGAGCTCCTGCGCGCGACATCGCTGGACGCACTGCTCTGCCTGGCGGCGATCGGCGCGGGCCTGCCCTGGGGCGGCCTGGGCGTCGCGGCGTCCCTGGCCGTGGCCGGGCCCGTCCTGCGGGCGCCGCTGGCCTTCTGGCTGGCGACCAGGCGCGGGCCGGTGAGCATGTCGTACGTCTGGCGGGCAATCGCACCGGCCCTGGGCGCCGCCGCGGCGGCTGCGGCGGCAGTCTGGCTCGTGCGCCAGCAGCTGTCGCCGGCGATGACCCTGCCGGCCATCGCTACCGTCCTCGGAGCAGCCGTTCTTGCGGTGCTGCTGGTGCTGCTGGCATGGCCCGAGACGCGCGCCGAACTCCGATCAGCCGCCGGCCGGGCTGCCGTCATCGTCAGACGACGGGGCGCCCTTCTTGAGCCTTAGACGACCGCCGGCATCGACCCAGAGTCGATAGTCGCCGAGACGCGCCAGGTTCGGGCTGTTCCAGCGAGCCCCGAACCGGATGCCGCCGCCGTCGTCCGGCGAGATCTCCAGGGCTTCGAAGTCCTTTGCGCACTCGATGGCACCGCCGGGCGCGATCACGGTGGCGCGGCCATTGCGCTCGCCGGCGAAGCGGGCGAGGCCCGCCTTCCGGGCCGCTTCGTCGCCGCTGCCCGAGCAGCTGATCATGACGAGCTGACTCACGATGTAGGCCTCGATCAGCCGGGTCTGCTTGAAGATCGAGTAGGCCGTGCAGCCGACCAGCGTGCCGAAATTCTGCAGCCAGATCCCCGGCCCGCCGCGATCGAACGAGGGCGCCGCCTCGTGATTGTTCTCGAACCCGCAGTTCGACAGGAGCGTGCACCCGTTCAGGGCCACCAGCCCGTGCTTGGCGTTGAGCAGGAAGTAGCAACCGTGGAAGGCCACGTCGTAGCAGCCGTTGACCATGGCGACGCCGTACTGTCCGTTCTGGCCGAAGACACTGCCAAAGACATGGATCGCCGAGAGAATGCCGGCTCGCTGGCCGTGGCCGAGCGTCAAGCCATTGCGCTTGTTGTCGCGCAGATAGGTGTTGATGACCTGGCCCTCGAAGACATTGCCGATCATGCGGCAGCCGTCGCCGCCGCAGCCCTGCACGGTGATGTCGCGCAGGCAGAAATTGTAGAGGTAGTACTCCTTGTATTCGCAGGTGAGCGTGATGCCGTTGCCTTCGCGGCCGCTGCCCAGGATGTCGAGCCCCTCGATGAGCAGGAAGCGGATCGTGGCGCGGCTCTCGATCGTCAGCACGTCGCCGCCGTCGGCAATGGCGGAGACGATGCGGGCGCCATGCGCCAGGATGCCGTGCTGGCGCGTCCGGTCCCCACGGGGTCCGACCTGCGAGCGAAGCCGCAGGGAGCGCGTGATGCGGTAGGTTCCCGGCGGGATCACGAGGAAGCCCGGCCCGTTCGGCGCGAGCGCGGCGTCGAGCGCAGCTTGGAGGGCGGCGCTGTCGTCCGCCACCCCGTCGCCGCGGGCGCCGTGGATGGCGGCGGACAGCGTTTGCCGGGGCGCCGCCGGTTGGGCCGGGGCCGCCGTCGGCAGACCGGCGAGGGCGACGCCCGCCCCGGCCGCAATAAGTCCACGTCGTCCTGCGTGGATCGGGATCACGTCGCAAACCTCGCGAATGGAGGTCGCCATTGCGGTACCGCCGCGGCCACGGGTCCGGCTCGCGTCCCCAGGATGGACGTTGCGGCCGCGATCAGCAGGACGGCCCACGTCTTCGGCCCGACATACGCGCCGGACGCCTGGCCCAGGACGAGCCAGACCGCCCAGCAGTAGAGCACGCTGGGGACGCCGAGCAGCCGCAGCCACACCGTGAGCGCGGCGAAGATGATGACACCGCCGACCAGGCCGAGATAGATCCAGTGCAGCCAGAAGTAGTTGGTGAGGACGTCGCTGATGCGCGGGATCTTCCAGGCGGCCTGGAAGGATGGGGAGTTCATGTAGGTGTGCATCACGAGGTCGGCGATGAACGGTTCGCCGGTCAGCCCGGCGCCCGCCCAGGGGTAGTGGCGGAAGATGTCGAACGCGACCAGCATCGGGCCGGTGAAGCGATAGAACGTGCTCGCGTCGTCGCCGTGGGACAGCTGCGCCAGCCGTGCCGCGAAGATCGACTGTCCGAGGACGACCGCGCCGGCCAGGAGGAAGAGCGACACGACGGTCATGCCGATGATGCGGGCCGGAGAGCGGCGGTTGCGACCGCCCGACAGCAGGATAAGGTAGGGCACCGCGAGGAGCAGCATCAGCACGAGCGTTGGGCCGGGCAGGACGACCAGGGCCAGGCCCACGAGCCCGAAATAGGCCAGGAGCTTCCAGCGCCACGGGCTGACGACCAGCCACGCCGCGGAGAACTGCGTGTAGGCGAAAGTCACTGCGGAAGGCTCGGACGTGAACAGCTTCGGGCGCACGCGCCCGTAGAGCACGACGTCGCGCAGGTCCGCATCGTAGACCACCGCGGAATCGTAGAGCCGCTCGCGTACGAGATCGCTCAGGGTGCGGAGCCCCGTATTGTTCTCGAGGACGCAGCCGATGATGATGAACAGGCAGAACCCCAGCAGGATGCGCGACACCTGGACGCGATCGGCATGGATCAGCGTGAGGAACATGCCGTACGAGATGACCAGGCCGTATGTGAGCTG
Source organism: Pseudomonadota bacterium (assembly GCA_049323495.1). Classification (GTDB taxonomy): domain Bacteria; phylum Pseudomonadota; class Alphaproteobacteria; order Reyranellales; family Reyranellaceae; genus Reyranella. The sequence continues at coordinate 103,946 of JBMONG010000006.1, read as the reverse complement.
CAGCAGACCGGTGAATCGCTTGCTGAGGAACGAGACGTCGGTGGCCAGCAGGACGGATCCGACGTAGAGCGCCACCACCGCGAACAGGCCCGCGACATGGCGGGCCTCGATGTCGTTGCGGCGGCGCCACAGCATGATCAGCCCGGCGAGACCCGAAGGCGCGCAGGTCAGCGGAATCTTGTCGGTGATCTGCAGGGCCACTCCGAGATAGAGGCCCAGGAGGAACAGCAGGATGAGGGCCAGGTCGATGCCGGTTATCCGCGCCGACGTATGGCCATAGGGAGAGGCCGCCATGGTCACCCCGCTATCGCCGACAGGATCCGCCGTCCGCGCGTCGCCCAGTCGAACCCGTCGCGGCAGGCCGCAAAGGCCCGCTCCTGCAGCCGGTCGAGAAGCGCGATGTCGTCGATCGCGTCGCGCACGCCCTTCGCCAGAGCGAGATGGTCGGGGAACAACATCGCGCTCTCGCCGTGATGCAGCGGCACGCCGGCGAACGATCCGGACAATGCAAAGATGGGGACCCGATTGAAGACGTACTCGAGAGTCTTCAGCTTGAAGCCTCCACCGCTGCGTTCGGGGACGATGGCGATCCGGGCGTCGTCGAGAAAGGGCGTGACCGCCGGTACCGTTCCGGTGAAGCGTGTGGCGCGCGCGCCGCGCCGGAGCCGGGCGAGGAACGCCTCGTCCGCGCTGCCGATCGCCATGAGTTCGATGCCCGCCTCGGCGAACACGGGATCGGCGACTTCGACGAATTCCGCCAGGTTCATGCGCTTGGCGATCCAGTCGAAGCTGCCGACGATGACGGCGCGACGAGGCGTCTGCGCGGAGATGCGGCGGCGCTCCACCCGGCGTCCGCAGTAGCCGGGCGTCAGCACATCCATCGGCTTGCCGCCGCGACGCTGGCGGTAAAGGGACAGGTCTTCGTCCGTGATGGCGGTGACCAGGTCGACGGAATCGACGAGCGCCCGTTCCAGGCGGGAGACCTTGAAGGCGTCCAGCCGGGTCGCCTGCCGCTTGAGGAAGAGCGGCTGGCGCTCGGCGATGCGGCTCCGCACGCTTTCCTCGTGGTTGTGCGACACGTAGACAAGCCGCGGCCGCCGGCGCTGGCCGGCGTAGAAGGCAAGCACGCGCGACAAGGCCCAGCCGACCGAGATCCCGTCGAAGACGATGCCGTCCCAGTCGCCGCGCTCCAGGAGCTCGTCAAGCGTCCGCCGCATGCCCGCCGTTCGGCAGCGATAGGCGATATGCGGGAGCGGCGAGGCCAGGCTTCCCCAGCGCGAGCGGGGCGCGTCGGCGGGCAGCCACCAGACCACGCTGTCCTCCCGAGCGCCGTTGCTCTTGGGTGACTCGGGACGGCGAAGGCCGAGCACCTCGACCTCGCCACCCGCCGCGCGAATCGTGTCGATCAGCCCGCCCGAATAGATGAACTGGCCGTTGTGGCGCGGCTCGGGGTCGGCGAGCGTCAGCCACAGCAGCCGGGTGGTCGATCGGGCCTCAGAAGGCATTGCGCCCGGTGAAACCACCGATTGCGGTCCGAAGGATGATCCTGAGGTCGAACGCGATCGACCAATGTTCGATGTAATAGAGGTCATGTTCGACGCGCTTCCGTATCTGTTCGACGGTGTCGGTCTCGCCACGCCAGCCGTTGACCTGCGCCCAGCCCGTGATGCCCGGTTTCACGCGATGACGGGCGTCGTAGTACTTCACGGCTTCGGGATAGAGCAGGGCGCCTGCCTTGGCAGCGGTCGCATGCGGCCGCGGGCCGACGACGGACATGTCGCCCCGCAGTACGTTCAGGAACTGAGGCAGTTCGTCGAGGCTGGTCCGCCGCAGGAACCCACCGACGCGGGTGATGCGCGGATCGTTGCGTCGCGTGAGCTGCTCGCCGTTGGCGTCGGCCTTCTCGTGGTACATGGTGCGGAACTTCCACACCTCAATGAGCCGGTTATTGAAGCCCACGCGCTTCTGCCTGAACAGAACCGGCCCGGGACTGTCCAGCTTGATCGCGATCGCGATCGCGAGGAGAAGCGGTGCGATCAGCGCCAGGACACCCGCCGCAACGAGACGATCCTCAATGGCCTTGGCGACCCAGCGCCAGTCCCGCAACGGACGATCGACGACGTTGAGGAAAGTATGTCCGGCGATGTGGCTGACCCCGACCGCCCCGAGGTGCAGGGCGAACGAGGCCGGGCAGAGGCGGACGTCGACGGGCACGAGGCTGAGCTTGTTCAGCGTCTCGACCAGCCGCGGTTCGCCGTCCAGGGGCAGGGCGACGATGACGGTATCGATGCCTTGTGCCCGGATGTCGCCGATCAGGTCGTCGACCGAGCCGAGAATCCGGTGTCCCATGCAGCGGCTTGGCAACGTGTTCACGTCGTCGTCATATACGCCGACGATCCGCACGTCCGGATGGCCCGCGCAGTTCAGCCGGCGCAACAGATGTTGACCGACCGGCCCGGCACCGACCACGGCGATCCGCTGCCCCAGCCGGCCCTCGGACTGCCAGCGTCTGATCCGGCGATCCATGGCGACACGGCCGATGGCCAGAAGGGCGGCGCTGCCGGCAAACCAGGCGGCGAGCCAGGAGCCGTGGGTGGCCGTCGTGGGGGCGATCAGCAGGACCACGACAATCAGCGCCGCAAGTGCTGCCAACAGGCCGAGCAGCATCCGCCCGAGCGCTTCGTCGAGGCGGGCGAAGAGCGCCAGCCGGTGCGCGCCGGTCAGCTGCAGGAAGTTGACTCCAAGCACCGTGCCCAGCAGCACCGACAGCGCTGCAATGCGCCACTCCACATGTGCGTCGCGCAATTGCATCGCGGCGATGCCGGCGCCCAGGATACAGGCCGCATCATATGCCGCGGCAAAGCGCGTCACGATCGGTTCGGAGACGGCGCTGCGTCCGGCGCTGCGGGAGTCGGCGGGCGCCGCACGCCGTCGGTCGCGCGCGCCGCCGCCGTGGCCGACAGGCCCGGCCGGCGTGCTCTGCAGCGCCGCGTCTAGTCGAGAATTCATCTGAGGCTCCGGCGAAGGTCCCGTCGATATGGAGCGATAATCGCTGCCGGGTCAGTCGAGTGTTGTGATCAAGTGGCGTTCGAGCATTTCAGGCGGCGAGCACGCCGGCAGCGAAGCGATGCGGCGTTCGCGATTCCACAAACTTGCCGGCAGATTCCCGATCGAGAAACGAGGCGGGGCCGCGCTGTACCATTTGCGTGATCGCATCGGCGAGCGCCGTCGGACAGGAAGCGTCGACCGCCAAGCCCAGCCGATGATCGCGGATCAGCCGTCCAACCAGCCCGTACTCCTGGGCGAGAAGCGGCCGGCCGGCACGAGCCGCCCAGAGAAGCACGCCGCTCGACCCGACGAAGCGTTGGTAGGGCGCAAGGATGACACTGCTGCGCTGAACCAGGCTCTCGAGTTCGGCGTCGTCGAGACGCCTGTCGTCCACGCCGAGCCACAAGGTGGGACAGGCTTGCAGGAGGCGCTGCCGCGCTTCTTCGAGGCGATCTCGCAAGGCCGGTTCGACCCGGCCGGCGAGCAGCACGCCGATGCGGGAAGCCACCGAGGACGGAAGCTGCTCGAGCGCTTGCAGCATCACCAGTGCACCCTTGCGCTCGGTAAGATAGCCGAACAGCAGAAAGATGAGGCGGTCGGGCGGCAGCTGGGTATCGTCGTAGCGAGCCGCGACCGGAGGATGAGCGGGGTCGGGGAGATACTCGACCTTGGCGCCCCCGCCATAGCGGCGCGCCGCATAGGACGGGAAGAAGGGGTCAAGCGTCATCACGCGGGACAGCGCGGCGTTGCGCAGCATGAGCCGATAGAGCAGGTCCTTGCGCAGATCCCGCAAGCGCTCGCGCAGGCGGGGCTCAGGGCCCCGGAAACCCGAATAGTGGACCGATGGCCTGAAGAGGATGCCCGATACCGGAGCAGGTCCGCAGTGCAGCCCCAGCGCCAGCGGCAGGGCAAGCAGATCGAGCGACAGGAAGAGTCCCGATTTCGCCCCGCTGCGCTGGAGGTGGCGCCGCATCGTCCACCATCGAGCGAAGGCCGCCAGCCAGAGCCGCCGGTGGGTGCACCAGCGACGTTCGTCGGCTGACAGCGGCCTAAGCTCGATCCTGCCCATCGTCGAGGCCGGAAGCGAGCGAGCCAGGGCATGGCAGAGGGATTCCGGCGCGGCGAGCGCGATGGCCGGCCGATGGCCGTCACGGGCGGCAAACTCGATCAGATGCCTCAGCCATTCCTGCGCATGCCCTTCCGGGTCTGGCTCCAGGATCAACAGGTCGGGAGGCATCGGCTATCGCGCCGCCGCGACGGCGTCCAGGCGGTTCATGAAGGCACCGAGGACCCGCGACTTCGCGTAGTTGAGCTCGACGAACGCACGGCCACGCCGCCCCAGCTCGCTGCGCAGGTGGGCGTCGTCGGCCAGGCGGATCACGGCGTCGGCAAAGGCCCCTGGATCACCGGGCGGCACGCACAGGAACGCCTCGCTCTCGCGCTGAAGCGTCCATAGTACGCTGCCAGGGAGGGCGGTGGCGACGAAGGGCCGCCCTACGGCCATTATGTTGAAGACCTTCGACGGGACTGCGAACGCCGCGGCGGCCGGATTCTGCGGCACGAGATGGATATCGCCTGCCGCGAGGGCAGGGCCCAACGCTTCGTTCGGCTGCAGTTCGGTGAAGCGGATGTTGCGCAGGTGACGGCGGTTGACCTCGGCCGCGAGCGCGGAACCTCGGCTGCCGTTGCCGCGCAGGACGATCTCGATATCGGGGCGGACAGCGGCAAGCTGCTCGGCCAGGGCCACCACCTGGTCGAGCCCCTGCTTGCGGCCAAGATTGCCGCTGTAGAGCACCTGAACCGGGCCGTTGGAAGTTGGATCGATTGCGCGGATGACATCCGTATCGACCCAAAGCGGCACAACCTCAATGGGCGACCGGACGCCGATGCGCAGGAGCTGGTTCTTCATCTCTTCCGAGAGGACCACGACGAGATCGGCCCGATTGAGCACCGTGCGCTCGCAGGCCCGCATCAGCCGGGTGAGCGGCCCGGCGCCGGAAATGCCGAGGCCCTCGGCCAGCCCGGACTGGATATCGTGGACAATGGCGATGCAGACGCCTTTCCTGCCGCGTGCCGCCAGCCCGAGAGCCACCGAGAGGATGGAGGGGCAAAGCGCGAGGACGATCGCATGCCTGCGGATGCGCCCGGTCGCGAGCGCCGCCAGGCCGCGCAACAGGAACTCGGCTTCGTTCGCGATCCGCGAGGAGGCGCCATCCCCGCGGGGCGCTCCCACCGCCAGACGCTGGACGACACTGCCGCGTACCGTCTCCCGATGCCGATCGCGATCCTCGTAGCCAGTGAAGACCTGCGATCCCGGATAGTGGGGCAGGCCACTCACGACCGTCGTCTGCCGGCCATGGCGGGCGAGCCACTCCGCGAGGTCCGTACTGAAGGGCGCCGAGCCGATCAACTCCGGCCAGAAGTAGCGCGAGACGAAAAGGATGCCAGGTCCGGAGGTCATATGCACTCAGGTCGCGCTGGGCGGGCGCGCTCCTTCATAATACGAGGGGGCAAGGTAGCCGTATTGCCGATACTGCTTGGACACCACCCGTGACATCACGATACCGGCAACGTCGCCCTGGGCGTCGATGATCTGCTTGAGCGCTTCGACGGCGCACTCCTGGGGCGTGTGTCCCCAGCGAACGAGAAAGACGAGCTTCTCCACGGCGCGCGACAGGGCCAGCACGTCCGCGGCGACGAGCGCGGGCGGCGTATCCAGCAGGATGAAGTCGTAGTGCGATCGCAGTGCCGTCAGGACCTGTCGCATGCGCTCGGCACCGATGAGATGCGCCATCCGAGGGTTCCACGGGCCGGCCGGCATGACGTCCACCCCGGACATCGGCTCGTGATGGATGACCTGGTCGAGATCCGGTCGCTCGTCCGTCAGCAGATCGATCAGCCCAGAGCGATTGCTGCACTGGAAGATCTGGTGCAGGCGCGGACTGCGCCAATCGCAATCGATCAACAGCACCTTCTTGCCGTTGCTGGCCAGCAGGCGGCCAAGCGAGGCCACGGTAACCGACTTGCCCTCCGAGGGCGTTGCGGAACTGAAGGCGATCGTTCGAGGCGCCTGGATCATCTCCGAGGACTCGATGCCGATGTAAAGGCGCCGCAGCGCTTCGCTGAAATCCGAGGTCGGCTGACGCAGGACCTGCACCGATGGCGGCGTGCGGCCGTTCACCTCGGGGATCATCGCCATGACCGGAAGCCCGGTCAGCGACTCGAGCTGATCGGCACGCCTGAAGGTGTTGTCGTTGCCTTCGCGCAAGAGGGCGAAGGCTGCCCCGATCATGAACCCGCCGGCCACGCCCAGAACGGCGATCAGACCCTTGGGCGGAAAGCTCGGCGCCTGGGCGGGAGCGGCTGCCGAAACGAGCTTGGCGTTGGCATCCAGGATGTTTTCGGCACCGGTGGTCTGCTTTGCACGCAGGAGCATGGCTTCGAGCAGGTTGCGGTTCACCGCGGCATCCCGTTCGAGAGCCTCGAGCTGGATGGACTTGTCGTTGACGGTCCCCATCTGCTGCTTAAGCTGCTCGAAGTTCCTGGCGAGCGTTTCGTATCGCGCCGACGCGGTACGGGCCTCCCGGCCGAGACCCTCGACGATCTTGGCGACCTCGGCGTTGAGGCGGCCCTGGATATTGGCAACCTCGGCGCGAGCCCTCTGCATCATAGGATGGCGATCGCCATGGGCGGCCGCGAGTTCCGCCGCGCGCCGCTCGGAATCGGCCAGCTGCTGCTTCAGCGCAGTGATCAGCGGCGACTGGAGAACATCCGGAATACTCTCGTGGCCCAACCCCTCGCTGCGCAGCGCCTGCGCTTCCGCGAGTTTTGCATCGGCCTGGGCCTTGGCCGTCTGCGCTGCCACCAACTGGCTGTTCAATTCGCTCAATTGCTGCGTCGTGACGCTGCTCGAGGTGCTCTTGTAGAGGTCGTTCCGCCGGCGATAGTCTTCGACGGCTTGGTCCGACTTCTTCACCTGTTCCCGCAGCTCCGACACGCGCGACATCAGGAAGCGGTCGACACGATCCATGGCGCCGACCTTCTCGCGGCGCTGCTGCTCGAGGTAGAGTTCGGCGAAGGCGTTTGCGACATTCGCCGCGGTTTGAGGATTCTGCGACTCGGCCTTCACGCTGAGCACATGCGAGCGGCCCAGAATGGAGACGTCGAGGTGAGCGAGCACCGCGTCGATCATGCGGTTCTCCTCGGCGGTGTGCTCCGATGACGCCGGTTGCGGCGCCGGGGCGACGCCCAGCCACTGCCCGACGCTCGTCAGCACTTCACTCCGGATCTCCCCGATGCGGCTCCAGAAGGTCGGTTCGCGCAGCGCGACGTTGAATTCGGGGTCGCGCTGCAGGTCGAGGCGCGCGATGACCTGACGAGCAACGGCGCGCGACTGCAGGAGCAGGCCTTCATTCTGGACCCGTTCGGCGTCAGGGCTGACGTCGGCGACGACCGATTCCACGTTCAGGACCTTGGGCCCCTGGATGCCGACCAGCACGCGCGCCTCCGAGACATAGTACGAAGGCATGGACCAGGCTATCGCCGTCGCTGCCCCACCTATGACCAGGGTGCATGCGGCGATGAGCAGCCTGTGACGCCACAGCTTCCGTAGTGTCTCGCCGAGACCCTGCTCGTCCGGCGCCGCCGCTGGAGACGGTGGGAGAGCTCCAACGACGGTCTGTTGCGGGACGGCCAGACGCGGCGCCAGTCGGCGGGCCGGAAGGCGGGGCGGCTGGGGGGCGAGATGGTCCATCAGAAGTACCGCTCACGCACTTCGAGCGTATCTCCCGGGCGAACCTTCGTTTCCGGCTTGGCGACGACCCGGACCATGCGCCCGTCCTTGTCGAGACGCTTGATGTAGTATTCGGTCGTGTTGGCCCGGTAGGTGTAGCCGCCGGCCATCGCCACCGCATTCAAGGCGGTGATGTCGGTCACGTACGGGTAGTTGCCCGGCTTCTGCACCTCTCCCAGCACGTAGAAGGGCCGACGGGTGAGCACCTCTACCGTCACGCTCGGATTGACCAGGTAGTCCTTGTTGAGCCGGGTGGCGATCGCCGACTGAAGCTCGCGAGGCGTCAGGCCATTGGCGTCGACGTTGCCGATGAGCGGATAGGCGATGCGGCCGCTGCCATCGAGGGTGAACTCTCCCGTGAGGTTGGGCTCCCCAAAGACGGTGATGCGCGTGCGGTCGTTCGGCCCGAGCCGGTAGTCGGCCGTCACGGCCGAAATGCCGTTCGCGCCGCGGGCTCCACCCGGCGCGAGGCCAAGTGTTTCGGTTTCCTCGACGATCGGCGTGGGATCGCTCTGGCAGGCAGAGAGAATGCCGAGGGCGCAGATGACGAGGCTGCAGCGTAGCGTCAGGGTAGAGAAGATTGGCATGGTTTCACCTCATCATGTCAGGAAGGCGAACGCGTCTCGTGATTACTCAAGACAGGTGCGCATGGCGCGGCGGGGCGGTAGGGAATGGACATCACGCCGGCTCATGCGCGGCCGTAGCTGTCGGAGAGCCGGACGATGTCGTCCTCTCCCAGATAGCCACCGGACTGCACTTCGATCAGCTCCAGGGGAAGTTTGCCCGGGTTTTCAAGCCGGTGCTCGGCGCCCACTGGGATGTACACGGACTCGTTCTCGCAGAGCAGGCGACGGTCGTCGCCGCACTGCACGAGCGCCGTTCCTCGCACGACGACCCAGTGCTCGGCACGATGGTAGTGCTTCTGCAGGCTGAGCTTCGCGCCCGGCTTCACGGTGATGCGCTTCACCTGAAAGCGCTCCCCCGCATCGACCGTTCGATAGTTGCCCCAGGGCCGATGGCAGGTCGGATGCTGCTGCGGCTCTGGCCGATTGTCGCGCTTCAGGCGTTCGACGACGCGAGAGACCGCGCCGGCGGCGCCGCTGCCCGCGACGAGCACGGCATCCTCCGTCGCCACCACGGTCACGTTATCGATCCCGACCGCCGCCAGAAGGGGCCCTTCGGAGCGCAGGTACGAGTTCGTCGCGCCGTCATGCAGGACGTCGCCCTGGATGACATTGCCGTCCCGATCGCCGGCGGCAATGCTGTGCAGCGCCGGCCATGAGCCTACGTCGCTCCAGTTCATCTCAACCGGGACGACGGCCGCCTTGTCCGTGTGCTCCATGACCGCGTGATCGATGGAGAGCGAAGGCGCCTCGGCGAAAGCCGCGGCCTCGAGGCGGACGCACTCTGCATCGGCCACCGAAGCCGCAACCGCACGCCGGCATGCGTCCAGCATGGGGGCATTGATTCGCGCAAGCTCGTCGAGGTAGGTGCGGGCGCTGAACAGGAATATGCCGCTGTTCCAGAAGAACGTCCGGCTTTCGACGAAGCGCTGCGCCGTCTCGCGATCAGGCTTCTCGACGAAGCGTTCGACGTCGAAGATGCCCTCGGCGCCGTCAAGCGGGATGCCACCCTGGATGTAGCCGTAGCCCGTGTCGGCACGGTCCGGCTGAATGCCGAATGTGACGAGGCGGCCGGCTTGGGCCGCGGACATGCCGATCATTACGGCTTCGTGGAATTGTGCCAGCGATGCGATCACATGGTCGGACGGTTGGACGAGCATCAGGGCGTCCGGATCCTTGCCCAGGAGCCACAGTGCAGCCGCGGCGATGGCCGGGGCCGTATTGCGGGCAGTCGGTTCAAGAAGAACCGTCTGCGGTTGCACATCCACCTCGCGGAGTTGATCGCAGACGAGGAAGCGGTGTGCATCGTTGCAGACGACGACCGGCGCAGCAAACCCGGCATCGGCCTTGCCCCGCAAGGCCGTCTCCTGCAGCAGCGAGCGATCGGAGACGAGCTTGAGAAGCTGCTTCGGATAGGCGGCGCGGGAGAGCGGCCACAGTCGCGTGCCGGAGCCGCCCGAGAGAATGACCGGATGGATCTGGGCCGAGCCGTGCTGCTGGAATCGCCCGAGGTCGGGAAGGGTGTCCATGGCATTCCGTGATAAATAAATTCGATGCGGGAAGGCTATGCAGCGGCCGTCGCACGGACCAGTGATTAACCTGTGTCTCGCCCAAGCGGAGCGTCATGTGACAGAACACAGCGACGTTGCCGCAAAGCAATGCGCCGCCCCATGGGCATGGAGCGGCGCGAATGATGAAGCGGCAGAAGGGTCAGGCGCTTTCGAGAAGCTCGCTACTGCCGCCCCCACCGATAGCCGAAGGACTGATAGTTCTCGATCTCGCCGAACTCCGGGTCGATCGCCCGAAACTTGTTGCGGATCCGCTTGATGCAGGAGCGCACATTGGTGCGATAACCATTTTCGCCGCTGCCCGCGATGAAGCCGACGTAGTGCATGCAGTCATAGATTGCGCGGTAGGTCACGTACGAGCCGATGTTCGATGCCAGCAAGTGGATGATCTTGAACTCGGTAACGGTCAGGTCGAGATCGGCGTCATCCCAGTAGGCGCGACTTACGCCAGGCTTCAAGAGAAGCCGGCCACAATGGAAGTTGATGCTCGAGTCGAATTCGGTAGGTTTGCGCCTAGCATCGGCGATCATCCGCAGCCGCTGAATAAGAACGGGTACGCCGCGCGACTTGTCGACGAAGTCGATCGCGCCGCGTTCGAGCGCCAGCATCTCGTGGGCAGGATGCGACTGACCGGTCAGGAAGATGACCGGCACCGTGACACCCTTGCGCCTCAGCGCCGGCAGAAGATCGATGCCGGAGATCGTCGGCAGGTTCCAGTCCAACAGGATGACGTCGTGGCAGTCCTCATCGCGGCCATATGCATCGAGAAGGGCGGAGCCATCGGCAAAGACGGTAACATCGAAGCCGTAGTCGCCCAGCTCATTTGCCACCACTTCACGGAAGTCGTCGTCGTCCTCGACGAACGCGACACGGATGCGTCGCCTCGTGCCATCATCTTCGCCGACGACAGGATCGAACGCCGGAGCAGGACAGGAGGCAGGCCAGGCCGAGACGCCGTCCTTCATCTGTGTCGTCATTGCTCTCCACCTCGTTCACAAGAGTTGACTTGCCTGGGCAGCCACTCGTTGGCGAGCGGTGCCGCCGCGTTGCGCTGCGACGGCCTTCCTCCTCATCGTCGACGAGCCGGAGCCCCGCCGGTCGAGCGCGGCGCGGACTCCAAGCTGCGACGCACAAACCCGCTCGGGCGGCTGGGGTTGCACGCGCACCGGCAGCGCCGACACTTCGTCGCACTTTCGGCGTTGGTCGGGGGCATCCTGACTTATGCCGCAGTGCACCAGCGCATGTTGCGGGTGCACAATGGGAGCGCAAGCCCTAGAATGGCCAGGGTGGGCCAGTCACAGATTGACCACGCGTGTCCCGGCTATGTGCTCCGACGTCCGGTTGCCGCCTGACGGCGTTCGGGCCCGCTGCCGTGATCAATGCGTGGCGCTGCAGTCGCCCCCGCCGGATCAGCGACGCTCCACGATGTGCACGGTGACCGAGCTGGAATGGCCGGCATCGTCGATTACGGCCAGGCGCGCGACTCCGGGACCAGCCGGCACCCAGCGGCTGCCGTCGAGCGGTTGCCCATCGACAAGCCATCGCAGGACGCCCTGTCCGCCTCTGGCGGCGAGCGGGACGGCTTCGCGCCGGCCGACTTCGATGCGCGCTTCGGCCGGTGGATAGGCGATCCGCAAACCGCCGGCTTCGTTTACCGGGCCGAGGCTGCGCAGGCGGGCCGGGAGATCATGCCACGACGCCACCCGCAAGGCGTCTGTGGGCGGCGGAATGGCCCGGTTGTCTTCGGCTGGCAGCCGGCCGAACGTCTTGAGCAGGACGGGCAGCGCCGACGAGCGTCCCAGTTCGCCAGGTCGTGGCGTGCCGTCGGCATGGCCCATCCACACGACCACCGTCCAATTGGTGCTGAAACCTGCGGCCCACGCGTCGCGATAGCCGGCGGAAGTGCCTGTCTTGTAAGCGATGTGGCGGTCGCGCAGTGAGACGGGCAGCGATGCGAAACCATCAGGCAAAGGTGCGTCGGCGAGGATGTTGCCCACGTACCAGGCCGCGGCAGGCCCGAGAAGGCGCACGGGCGACATCGGAGGCTGGTCGCGTCGGATGACCGGCGTCGCGAACAGACCTCCGCGTGCAAGACCTGCATAGAGACCGGCCAATTCCAGGGGCGAGACGGCCGCGCTGCCAAGGGCAATGCCGAGCGACGCGCCGCTGTCTCCTGCGGGCAGGCGAGGGCGCACACCAGCGGTTTTCAGGATGGCAAGAAAGCGTTGTGGGCCAACCTTCTCCAAGGCCAGCACGGCCGGCACGTTCAGCGACTGCTGCAAGGCCTGGCGCACGGTGACGGCGCCCTGGTGGCCGCGGTCGAAGTTCCGCGGCAGCCATTCGCTGAAGCGTATCGGTACGTCGGCGATGAGCGACTCGGGGTGCAGCACCCGATCGTCGAAAGCCACGGCGTAGATCAGCGGCTTCAGTGCCGATCCGGGGGAGCGTCGTGCGCGCACGAGATCGACCTGCCCGGCTGGGCCGAAATAGTCCGCCCCAGCCTGCCAGGCCACGACGGCGCCGGTGCGATTGTCGAGCACGACGGCCGCGATGGCCGGTCGGTCGGGCAGGCGAGCCTGTTCCTCCTGAATGAGCCGGGCCACCGCCGATTGCAGCTCCAGCCGCAGCGTGGTCGGAACCGCAGTGCCGGGCGACTGCTGGGCAAGCCAACTGGACAGGTGCGGTGCATGCATCGGCAAGGCGAGGCGCCTCTCGGGCACGGAACGGCTGCGGCCAAGGTCGCGCAGCGTGGCATCTATGGTGCCATGCTCGAGGCCGCGTGCCAGAACGCGGTCGCGCGCCGCGAGCGCGGAGGCCGACGCACGGTCTGGACGTCGGCGCTCCGGCGATTGGGGAATCGCCACCAGCAGCGCGGCTTCCGCGACGTTGAGCTGCCTGGGTTCCTTGCCGAAGTAGGCGAAGGATGCGGCGCGTACGCCCTCGAGGTTGCCGCCCATCGGGGCGAGCGTCAGGTAGATTCCCAGCACTTCCTGCTTGGAGTATCGCCATTCGAGCTGGAGGGCGCGCGCGGACTGCAGGATCTTTGTGGCCAGGCTGCGCCGCCGCGGCTCGAGCAGGCGCGCCGCCTGCATGGAGAGGGTAGAGGCACCGGAGACGATGCGGCCGCGCGACAGCCACTGATAGGCGGCGCGCGCGGTGGCCAGAGGATCCACCCCCCAATGGAGGTCGAAGCGGCGATCTTCATAGGCCTTCAACAAGGCCAGGTAGATCGGGGCGACGTCTTCCGCCGCGGTCTTAAGGCGCCATTTGCCGTCCGAGGTGGTGAAGGCGCGGAGCAGGCGGCCGTCAGCGTCCACGACCTCGGTCGAACGGTCGTGGTAACGCGAAAGATCGGGTGGAAAGATCCGATCGAGGACGAGCGCGGCCGCCGCCAGAGACGCTGCCAGAAGGGCCGTCGCCACGAAGACGGCGACGAGCCTCCTGCCGGGCCGCATCCGCGGATCCGGACGGCGCTGGGGGGCGATCATGGAACCGACGTCCCCATCGTCGCGGTCATCGCGGCGCTAGCGCGGTGCAATCGCGACGCTGCCCATGGCCGTGCGGCCATGAATCCGCGGTGCATACATGTCGGACACATTCGCGGCCGGCAGCGCGAAGCGGCCGGGTGTGACCGCCCGAACGACATAGGCGACGTGGAAGGAATTGACGCCGCTCTGCGGCTCGGATTCCCACCATACACGGTAGGGCCGACGCCCGAGGTCGAGCGAGGCGAAGAAGCGATCGTCGCGGGCCTCGGAGATGCGCGTCTCGGTAAGCTTGCCGAGGAAGCCGAAGGATTGCGCCGTCTCCTCGGTCAGGACCGATTCGATCTCGAAGCCTGCCGGCAGCAGATCGAGGAGCGCCAGCTGATGATAGCCTCCTTCGAGGTTGCGGCCGCGCAGCGAGACGATCAGCCGGTCATTCTGGCGCAGCGCCAGCAGGTCTGCCGGCTGCCCCTGCAGCGTGTAGTACTCGCGCCGAATGTCGAGACCGCGTGTTTCGGCCGGCAATGGGTCGTTGGGCACGCCGCGGGCCGTGACCTGCATCCATACCGGGCCGCTGCCATCGTTGCGGATGCGCAGCCCGCGCGAGATGGCCGCCGGATCCGGATTGATGACCGTCGGCTCGCGGTCCGCCTTCTTCTGCTCGCCGTCGACGGAATAGACCATCTCGCCGCGACCCCCGAGAGCGCGGGCGGCCAGCACGAGCCAGGCCTGCTCCTGCGTCGTGGTGTCGTTGATGCGTGCCGCGAGCCGCTCGCCGACGACGCTGGCGATCTCGGCGAGGCCCTCGCGACCCCCCGCCTCCGCCGCCAGCGCCAGCAGGGCCGCGCGGTTGCGCAGGGGCGAGCCGTAGTAGTCGGCGCGGTCGTAGGCGTTCACCATGCTGCGCGCTTTGGCGAAGGCGAGCCGGGCGCGGCCAGGTTCGGCCACATGGTTCAGCGCCGCCGCGAGCTGCGCCCAGGCCAGGCCGGAGCCTATCTTACCGCCTTCGTTGTCCTGGAAATAGCGGACGCGGCCGGGATCGGCGATGCCTGCCTTCGCCAGCACATACCATGCGTACGCCTGGGAATCGGGCGAGAACTTCTCCACCATCCGGTTCAACCACGTCAGTCCGCGCTGCAGCGATGCGGCCGGCACTGCCATCTGCTGATCGCGCGCGCGCACGAGGAAGTCGAGAGCGTAGGCCTGCAGCCACTCAGCCGCCGGCGTATAGGGTCCCCACATTCCAAACGAGCCGTCGGGCAGCTGCATGTCGACGATGCGGTAGACCGCCTCCTGCACCCGGTCGGGGATGCCCGGATCGGCCGGGCCGTAGCCCAGCAGGGCGACATCGTTGTAGTAGAGCAGCGGCAGAGCCCGGCTGGTGGTCTGCTCGATGCACCCGAACGGATACTTGTCGAGGGCACGCAGCAGGGCGGCGACATCGATGCCCGGCACACGCGTCAGCGATACCGCGACGGACGCCGTGCCGGCGGCGAAGCCGGCGGTGAGGTCACGGTCGAGCGTGAGCTCGCGGCCTGCGGCGAGCTGGGCGACGGTATCGACGGCGCTCGGCGTCTGAGCCGGCCGGATCTGGATGTCCCATTCGCGACGCACCGCGAAGTTGCCGGGACCCCGCAGCTCCACGGCGACCTTGCCGAAACCCGCCTCGTTCGCGGCGGCCAGGGGGAAGGTCAGCAGCTCGCGCTGGTTGGCCGCCAGCCGACGGGTCTCGGCGACCGGGCGGTCGAGCGCGACGGCCCCGGTCGCCTGAACACTCAATTGATAGTCGCCGGGCTGGCCATCGACATTGTGCAATGACAGCGCAAGCCGGCTGCGGTCTGCCGGCGCGAGAAAACGTGGCAGCACGACGTCCGCGCTCACCGCGTCTCGCACGAACAGTCTCTTGTCCGAGGCGCCGACGCGACTCTTCGAATAGGCGACGGCCATCAGGCGGAGCTGGCCCAGGAAATCGGGGATGTCGACGGTGACCCGCGCCTCGCCCTTGTCGTCGAGCTTCACAGGCCCGCTGAAGAGCGCCACGGTACGGGTCGGGACGATGTCCAGCCCACCGATATCGCCTGAATCGCCGCCGGTGCGGATCCGACCGAGATCGTCCGCCCGGGTGTCGAGCAGGCGCCCATAGTCGTCGCGCATGGCGAGGCCGAGGCGCCGTTTCCCGAAGTAATGGCCGGCCGGATCCGGCGTCTTGAAGCGGGTGAGCTGCAGGATGCCTTCGTCGACCGCGGCAAGCGTCACGAACGCCGATTCGCCCTGCAGGTTGGCAACCTTGATCGGCACTTCCAGGCGCTGCCGCGGCGTCACTTTTTCCGGTGTGCCGATGTCCACGGCGAGCGTCCGCAACCCAGGCTCAAGGCCAAGCCAGGCAAGGCCGATGGCGCGCGCAGGCACACGATCGGCGGGCTTGTCGAGCGGCCGCCACGCGGTCACCAGGGCGTAGGCGCCGGCGCCCCAGTCGGCCGACACCGGTACCTCGATCGTGGTGCCGCCGGCCGGCACCTCCACGCTCCGGGTCGAGACGATGCGGTCCGTGGCAATGGCGAGCAGCGCCTGCCCGGCGAAAGGCGCCTCGATGCGCACGCGTGCCGTCTCGCCGGGCGCGTAGTTCTGCTTGTCGCTGGCGACACGCAGCGTATCGGGCGTTTCCTCGCCCGCCGTGCCGCCGTACCAGCCGACATAGAAGACAAGCGAGCTCACGGTGTCGCCGTCTCCGTCGATGAGCGTCAGGCGGTGGCGTCCCCAGCCCAGCCTGAGCGACAGGCGCGTCGGCCCGTCGCCCTTCAGGGCGAGCGTGTCGGCCGTCAGCAGCCGGTCGTTGGGGATCGACTGCCAACGCCAGCGGCCGTCGACCTGATACCACTGGTAGGCGTAGTCGGTGCGCTCGACCTTGTACTGCACCGCCGGACGGGCCACCTGTCCACCCTTGGCATCGACCGCCACCAGGTCGAACTGCGTCTCGGTGCCCTCGCGGGCATAGCGCCCCTCGAAAACGGGCCTTATGCCGAGATAGACGTTGCGGCTGCGCATCGGCACGAGGAGCTCGGTACGCGTGGCACGCCCGCCTCCGGGCTCAAAGACGCGCAGCTGGACGTGCGCGCGCAGGGGCAGTGCGGTGTCCTTCACTTCGCCTCCCGCCCATTCGAGGCGGGTCTTGCCGGCATCGTCCGTTTCGGGCGCCTGCAATGTCACGAAGGGTGGTTCGAAGGATTCGCGAGCCGCCTCGTCGCCGAAACTGTATCGCGCGAAGTCGAGGAAGGGCTGCGGGTCGACCGTGACTCGCATGTCGGCTTCCACGCCGAGCCCGCTTGCTGGCGCGCCGTAGAGAAAATCAGCCTTCACGTCGAAGACGTTCAGCTCGCCCGGATGCAGGATCGGCTGCGCAGAGGTCAGCTCGACCTTGAGTTTCTCGGGGACGAAATCCTCGACCGAGAACTCGACGTTGCCGACGGCCGGCGCCCGCGGGTCGACGTGAGCGGCCACCGACCAGCGACCCCGGCGCGACGACTTGGGCAGGGAAATCGTCTGATGCAGCGCTCCGTCGCCTTGCAGCGCATTGGTGAACCGAGCGAACTCGGTGCCGTCTGGACGCTTGACGATGAGCGTCACGGGAACGTTTGCCAGCGCCAGCGCGGCCTCGTTGCGCAGCATGGCCATGAGCTGCACCGCCTCGCCCGGGCGATAGACGCCGCGCTCGGTGTAGAGGAATGCATCCACCGGTCCCGGCTGCGCGCGTCCCGTGACGCCGCGGTCGGACAGGTCGAAGGCGGCCTTGGTGAGCTCGAGGCGGCTGAATTCCTGCTGGCCGGCATCGGAGGCCATGACGGCTGCGGGACGCGCCGCGCCGCGTCCCTTCAGGAGGCCCGCGGCGAAGGTCGCCCGGCCCTCCGAATCGGTGATCACCTTGGCCATCGGCTCGTTGCCGCGCGACAGCAGGACGATCTCCAGGCCCGACAGCGGCAGCGCCGTCTGCAGCGAGCGGGCAAACACGTTCAGCCCGTCGTCGCCGGTGAAGCTCGTCAAGGCGATGTCCGTGTCCATCACCCACATGCCGGTGGCGGGGCCGCCGCCTTGCTCCTCGTCATCGTAGGTGCGTGCCGGCGGACGGGCGGCATCCCAGACGACCACGAAGTAAGCGCCGGGCTTCCAGTTCCCCACCGTCTCGCGAATGGGGAAGGCGGTGGTCACCGGCTGGTTCGGGTTGTTGCGCACTTCCATGGTGCCGCGCCACTGGAGGGCGCCGTTGGAGCCGTTCAGCCATCCGAACAGCGACCAGGAATCGGTCAGAGGCTCGCCGCCGGGATAGGTGGCATCGTAGCGCTCGCTCGCGAAGCGTTCGATCGCGCGCTCGTTCACGCGATAGACCTCGATACCCACCTTCGACACGTTGATGGTGGTGATCGGCAGGCCGGCGGCGCTGCCGCGTGGCAGGATGAACCCCTTGCCGGGCAGGGTCACGACGGCGGGCCGGGCGCCAAGCGCCACGTCGACCGTTCTCTCATCGGCCAGCTTCATCCCGTCACGCCCCGGGAAGCCCGTCAGCAGCCGCACCTTGTAGTCCTCGCCGTAGTCGAGGCCGCCGATGCACAGGCGATCGTCCACGACCCGCAGCGCCGATTTCACGGCGGGTTCGATCCGCACGTAGTCGGCGTAGGCGGCGTCGGTCGCCAGCGGCCGGTTGAAGGCAAGGCAGGCCTCCCCCTCTGCCCGGGTGCTGTCCAGGCTCAGGCGGCGGTACGCGAAGGGTTCGTCGGGGGCGGGCGCCGGCTGGGGCAGGGCGACGGGAGCCGCCGCATTGGAGGCCTGAGGGGCGGGGGACCGCGGCGCGGCGGCGGGGCCGGCCGCGGCAGGGGCGGGGGTAGCGGGAGCCTGGACGGGCGCCGGGGAGGACTGCGTGGCGACGGTACCGGCCCGCGTCGGCGGCTCAATGCTGTCGCCCGGACGTCCGATGAGGTAGCCGGCGATGCCCGAGCCCAGCATCAGCGCCAGCACCAGGGCGGTCAGCGTCGGTCGATTCATGAAGCACCCCGCAAGATGCGGCAGACTTTAGGCCGCCGATTGTGCAAACGCCGTGGAGTCTGACCAGGACGGCGCGAATCTACCAGGACTGTGGCGTGCATATCACGATCCTTGCAACACCTGTGGAAAGCCATCCCTTGAGCGCGGGGCGGTCGGCATACTAAGCGCACGTCATGGCGTTGCACTTGATCAAGCTCGCGGTTGGCGCAGAGGACTTCGAGCACCTGAAGCGACTGCAGACGGAGCGGCGCAAGCAGCGGCGGCAGCCGGTCCGGTCGCCGCACTGGATCTACACACGAAACACGCCGCGCCGCGCCGAGGAGCTGCTCGACGGCGGTTCGCTGTACTGGGTGGTGCGCGGCGTCATCCGCTGCCGCCAGGAGCTGGTCGGCTTCGAGGAGGATGTCGACGCCGACGATGGCCGCAAGTATTGCCGAATCAAGGTCCGCCGCAGCCTGGTGGCCACCGCGCCCCAGACCTGCAAGGCATTCCAGGGGTGGCGCTATCTCGAGCCCGAGCGGGCGCCGCCGGACCTGTCTGCGGGCGACACGGCGGACATGCCGGCTGAGATGGCGGCCGAACTGAAGCGGCTCGGCCTGCTCTGAGAGACTTCGCCGACCACTATCGGTTGGTCAGCTTCAGCTCGATGCGGCGGTTGCGGGCCGTGTCGATCGCCGAAAGGGGCTGGTACTCGCCATAGCCGGCCGCGACCAGGCGGTCGTTGGGAATGCCCTGGCTGTGCAGGAATTTCACGACGGCGATGGCGCGCGCCGCCGAGAGCTCCCAGTTCGACGGATACACCACGTTGCGGATCGGCTTGTCGTCCGTGTGGCCATCGACCTGCAGGACCCAGTTGATGTCCTTGGGGATCCTGGAGGAGATATCGACCAGCCGCTGGGCGACCTGGGCGAGCTGCTTCTCGCCGGCGGGCTGGAGTTGCGCCGATCCTGAAGGGAACAGCACCTCGGACTGGAACACGAAGCGGTCGCCGACGATCTGGACGTCGCGTTGCCCGGCCAGTGCCTCGCGCAGCTTGCCGAAGAATTCCGAACGGTAGCGTGCCAGCTCCTCGACCTTGCTTGCGAGGGCGCGATTGAGCTTCTGGCCAAGGTCCATGATCTGGGCCTGCTGTTCCTTGCTCTTGGCCTCCGAGGCCTCGAGCGCGGCATTCAGGCGGGAAAGCTCCTCCCGGACGCCGGCGAGCTCGGCCGTCAGCCGGACAACCGCCGCCTTCTGCTCGGCTGAAAGCTTCTGTTCCTCGGTCAAGTCGCCGAACAGCTTGCCCTTCTCCTGGTTGGCCGCGGCCAGCGATGCGGCAAGCCGCGTCAGCTCGAGGCGCTGGCGTTCGATCTCCCTCTGGAGGTCGGCCGCCTTCATCTCCGCCTCTTTCTGCTGGGCAGCGGCCTTGGCTTCCGCGGCCCTGGCCTGACTCTCGAGCGCCGCGGCGAGACGATCGCGTTCGCTCAACATCGAGGTCAGACGCTCGGTGAGCCGGTCACGCTCGATCTTCAGGGCGTCGGACGAACGCCTTTCGGCGACGAGGTCCGCGCCCAGCCTGTCGCGATCGGTCTCGGTCTGACGCAGCTGCAGCGTGAGGTGCTCGAGGTCCTTCTGGAGGTCCTGGCTGGCCTTCTTTTCCATCGAGAGTTGATTGGCGAGGTCGGCGAGCTGTCGGCCAAGCTGCTCGATCGCGCTCTCGCGGTTGTTCAGGGCGTTGGAGAGGGTGAATTGCCCCACGCTGAAGATCGACAGCAGGAAGATCAGCACCATCAACAGGGTCGTCAGCGCGTCGACGTAGCCCGGCCAGGTGTAGTCGGCACCGCCGCCGCGGCGGCGAGCGGAGATTGCCGCCATCGCCTCAGCCCTCGGCCGCCGGCGGCAGCCCGCCGCGCGCGGAGGCGATGGTCCGAGCCAGCAGCCTGAACTCGCCGCGCAGTTCGTCGGCCAGCGCCGTCCGGCTGCGCACGTTCTCCTCGATCAGCCGGGCGAGCAGGGCCTCCAGGGTGCGCTGATGCATCTGCAAGGCGTCCCGATCCTCCCCGGCACCTTGCCCGAGCAGGCGGTCCACGGCGGACCGCAGATCCTCGGCCAATGCGGCGCGATTGCGTGCATTGTCGTCGACGATCCGGGCGAGGTGCGCCTCGACGCTGCGCTGGTGTGCGACCAGCGCGTCGCGGTCACTGTCGGACCAGCGCTCCCCCAGTCGGCTGATCGCGCCACGCAGCTCGACCGATTGCTCGCCGACGCGCGCGAGCAGCGTCTGCTGGCCGCGCATGGCATCGGCGAGGGCTGCGAGCCGCTCGACCAGGGTGGCATTGGCGGCAACGGCCGCTTCGCGGTTCTCCTCCGCACGCCGGAGCGTCCGCGTCATGTCGTCGAGCCCGTCGGCCGTGCGCTCGAGCAACGCCTCGACGTAGGCCGACACGCCCTGCTCGCCGTCGGACTGCAGACCGCTGGACAGCCGGGTGGCGCCCGCCAGCCACTCCTCCAGTTCGATGTGAAAGCGGCCCTGGGCCTGGCTGGCCTGCAATTCGAGGAAGCCCACCACGAGCGAGCCGGAGAGGCCGAACAGCGAGGCGCCGAAGGCCGTGGCCATCCCCTTGAGCGGACCTTCGATGCTATCCCTCAGCCGGGTGAACATCTGGATGGGATCGCTGCCGCTGACCTGAAGGTTCGATATGGCGTTCGCGACGGCGCCGATGGTCTCCAGCAGGCCCCAGAAGGTGCCCAGCAGACCCAGAAAGATCAGCAGGCCCGTCAAGTAGCGGCTGAGTTCGCGCCGCTCGTCCAGCCGGGTGGCGATGCCGTCGAGCACTGCGCGGGTGGCTGTCGCGGACAGGCGCAGCCGGTCCTGCCGCTCGCCCAGCATGGTCCCCAGCGGCGACAGCAGGTCGATCGATTGCGTGTCCAGCGGCGGGGCGCCTTCTTCCCGATGCTGGTAGCGCCGAAGCCAGCTCACCTCCGGCCAGAGCGAGATGACCTGGCGCAACACGAAGAAAATGCCGATCACCAGGACGGCGACGATGACGCTGTTGAGGACTGGCGTATTCATGAACACGCGCAGCAGATCCTCATGCAGGACGTAGGCGAGCCCGCAAACGGCCGCCAGGAACAGCAGCATGCGGATGAGGTAGGGAAGAGGACTGCTCATGTCGTCATGAAGCTACGGTCGGGCGCTGCCATGCGCCTCACGTGCCGGGCACCAGTATCTCGACGTGCTGCCCGTCGCCCGAGAAGCTGCCGACTTCGATGCGCGCCTTGACCTTGAGATCGACCAGATAGCTACGCACGACGAGGGCGCGCGCCAACGCTATCTTGCGACTGTCAAGATTGCCGCCGATGGCAAAGGCGCGCAACTCGACATGAGCAATCCGCTTGTCGGCGATCAGCTTGGCGACGCCTTGCAGCTCCGTCCGCGTGGAATCGGTGAGATTTGCCGACTGTCCGGAGAAGGGAATGACCGCGAGGGGCGCTCCAGCTGACGGAACCGCCGCGGCCGCCAACTCTGAAGACGGAAGGACGGCACCGGTCGTCGCCGGCGACGGAGGGGCCCCACCGGCCGGCGCGGAGGCCGCCGTCACGGCGATATCGCCCGGCAAGCTCAGGTTGGCGCCCTGGGGAATCGGGAGAAGCCGGCTCACGATGGGGCCTGGCGGCGGGGGCGGCAGGTTTGCGGCGCGACGATAGCTTTCCGGCGAGCCCGCGACGGGCACCTGCGCCGGCATTACGACGATGGTGCTCGCATTGCTGGAGCCCTGCGCGAAGGCCGGTGCCCCGCTGGTGGCCAGCGCAGCCACCGCGAGGAGGCGCACAGCGGCCGAGGACGGTGCCATAACGGATTGCCCTTCAACGGGATTTACCGATCGACAATAGCCGCTGGGTGCCCGCTGCTCAACTGGCGGCGCCGATTGCAGTGCCCTTCGGGCGCCGGGCCTGTGGAGCGATCCGAGCTACGCGCCGCCCAGGATGTCGATCATCGATTCGCGCAGAGCGAAATTGCTGGCGAGGATCGACGGCCCACCCAGGACATAAGGGTTACCGGCAACGTCGGTGATGGTTCCGCCGGCCTCCCGCACCAGCAGCATGCCGGCGGCGACGTCCCACGGCGCGAGGCCGAACTCGAAGAACGCGTCGTAGCGGCCGGCCGCCACGAAGGCAAAGTCGAGGGAGGCGGCGCCCCAGCGGCGGATGCCGGCGGTGTGCTTGGTCACCGCGTCCAGCTTGGGCAGATAGGTGTCATGGCCACCCTTGCCGATGTTGGGAATGCCGGTGGCGACCAGGGCCCTGGCCGGATCCTTGCGGCCCGAGACGCGCAGGCGACGCGACCTTGCGTTAGGGGTATCTATGAATGCGCCGTTGCCCTTTTCCGCCCAGAACAGCTCGTCCGAGATCGGCTGGTAGACAACCCCGGCGACGATCTCGCCCTCGCGCTCCAGCCCGATCGAAATGGCAAAGTGCGGCACGCCGTGCAGGAAGTTGGTCGTGCCATCGAGCGGATCGACGATCCAGCGGTTGCGGCCATCGCCGCGCGTCTCGCCACCTTCCTCGCCGAGGAAACCGTACTCCGGTCGCACGCGCGAGAGTTCGGCCCGCAAGGTCCGCTCAGCGCGCAGGTCGGCATGGCTCACGAAGTCGCCCGGACCCTTCTCGGAGACCTGCAGGTGCTCCACCTCGCCGAAGTCTCGCTTCAGGCTCTTGGCGGCGGCGAAGGCGGCCCTGATCATCACCGTGACGGTGGCCGAGCGGGGGGCGAGCGAGCGCCGCTCGGGCGGCCCGGCACGTTCGCGGCCAGAGCTGAGCGGAGCGCGCCCGATGCGGGCGACGGGTTGGTCAGGCGCGCGGGCCAAGAGATCAATCCTTGGCGCGTTCGAGGTAGCTGCCATCCTCGGTGTTGATCACCAGCTTGGTCCCGACGCCGATATGTGGCGGAACCATGACGCGAATGCCGCCTTCGACGATGGCTGGCTTGTAGGAGGAGGAGGCGGTCTGTCCCTTCACGACGGCATCGGCCTCGACGACGGCGAGCGTCACGGTCTTGGGCAACTCGGCGCCAACCGGCGTCCCTTCGTAGAGGGAGACGTTCACTTCCATGCCATCCTGTAGGAAGCGGGCCTGATCTTCGTCGAGGACATCGGAGCCGACGACGAGCTGCTCGAAGGTCTCCTTGTCCATGAAAGTGTAGCCGTTGTCGTCCTTGAACAGGAACGTGCACTCGCGTTCGTCGATATGGACACGTTCGATGGTTTCGCCGGAGCGGAAGCGCTCCTGCAGCTTGTTGCCCTCACGCAGCGCCTTGGCCTCGATGGCCACGAAGGCGCCGCCCTTGCCGGGGCTGATGTGCTGGACCTTTGCGGCGACCCAGAGCTTGCCGTTGTATTCGATGACGTTGCCGGCGCGGATGGAATTGACGGGCACTTTCATGGGGTTACCGCTGGTCGGATGAATGGAATTCGGCCTCGCCCGCGGGGAGCGGGTGCGAGGCCGGCGGCCGGCTTGTATCAAAGGCCGCCAGCAGCCGCAACCGGCCCTACAGTCCCAGTTCTGCCCGCTTTTTGCGCGGAAGCGCCGCAGCGATCACGGCATGGGCACGTTCGAGGTAGGCTTTGGTCTCCTGGGCCGTCAGCACGGACGGATCGTCGAGCGCGACCCACTTGGCGCGTGCCAGGTAGGGGGCGGGCCGAAACCCCTCGGCACGGGAGAGCGCGTCATAATGTTCGGGAGCGCACTTGAAGGAGAGGCGGGCGATCGAGTGTTCGGCGGGGGCAATCAGGCAGAACATCTTGCCGCCGACCTTGAAGACCACGACGCCTTCCCATTGAACCGTCCGCGTCGCGGCGGGCAGCTTGCTGCAGAAGGCGTCGATCTGGCGGGGCGTCATGGCGCCACCCTACACGCGCCGCGATGCGCATGCGATGGTGCGGCATGACCGAATGGCACCCCGACAAGCTGGCCAGGCGTCTACCCAACCTGCAGGCGCGAGCCCGCCTGCAGGCCGCGATCCGCCAGTGGTTCGCGGGCGAGGGGTTCGTCGAGGTCGAGACGCCCATCCTGCAGGTCGCGCCGGGGGCGGAGGTCCATCTTTCCGGCTTTGCCACGGAGTGGGAGCTGCCCGATGGCGAGGAGCGCGAACGCTGGCTGCACAGCTCGCCCGAGTTCGCGATGAAGAAGCTGCTGGCTGGCGGCCTGCCGCGGCTCTTCCAATTCGCCCGGGTCTTCCGCAATGCCGAGGGATCGGCCTTGCATCATCCCGAGTTCACCATGCTCGAATGGTACCGGGCCGGCGTGGGCTATGAGGCGATCATGCGAGACTGCGTGAAGCTTTTGGCGCTCACGGGTGATGCGCCCCTGCGGCGGGGCGAGCTTGCCTGCGATCCGCGCGCCGAGCCGGAGCGCCTGTCCGTGGCCGAGGCCTTTGCGCGATATGCCGGCGTCGATCTGTTCGGCACGGTCGGCAGCGCCGAGACGCTCGCCGCTGCCGCCGGCGTCGTTATGCACGCCGGCGATACATGGGAGGACGTCTTCTTCCGCGTCATGTTCGACAAGGTCGAGGGCCGGCTCGGAATGGAGCGGCCGACCATCCTCTGCGAATATCCGATCTCGATGGCAGCGCTCGCGCGCGCCAAGCCGGGCGACGGCCGGGTTGCCGAACGGTTCGAGCTCTATGTCTGCGGTGTCGAGCTCGCCAACGCCTTCGGCGAGCTCACGGATCCCGATATCCAGCGCGCGCGGCTGCAGGCCGACATGGACGAGAAGGAAAGACTGTACGGCGTGCGTTGGCCTGTCGACGAGGATTTCCTCGCCGCACTGGACCACGGCCTGCCCGACTGCTCGGGCATCGCCCTGGGGTTCGACCGGCTGGTGATGCTGATGACCGGTGCCTCGCACATCGAGGACGTTCTGTGGCTGCCGGTGCGCTGAACGTGCGCGCCGGCTACGGGTGATGGAGCGGCGAGGCCGAGAGTATCTCGTTGAACGCGCGGACCGCGGCCCCGGGGCCTGCGGCGTGGTTCCACACGCCCCCCGCGACGGCGAGAAAGTCGGCACCTGCGGCGACCAGCGGGTGGCAGTTTTCCACGGTGATGCCTCCGATCGCCACGCAGGGGACCTCCATCAGGCCGCTCCACCATTCGAGGATGGCGATGTCAGCCGGCGTCGTGGCTGCCTTTGTCCTCGAGGGAAAGAAGGCACCGAACGCCACGTAGTCTGCGCCGGCCTCCGCCGCTTCCATGGCGAGATGGCGCGAGGCCTTGCAGGTCACGCCGATCTGGCGCTCGGGGCCCACGAGGCGTCGCGCCTCGGCATACGGCACGTCGTCCTGGCCGATATGGACGCCGTCACAGTCGAGCCGGACCGCAAGATCGGGGCGGTCGTTCATGATGAAGGCGATGCCGCGCTGCTGGCAGATCGGCCGCAGCGTGTCCGCCGCGTGGACGATGCTGTCGTCCGGCACGCCCTTCAGGCGCAACTGGAAGGCCGCCACGTCACCGCCATCCAGCGCCGCGCGCAGTTCGTCAGCGAAGATCGCCGGCTGCTCCATCTGCTCCGGCGAGATGAGATACAGGCGGCAGTTCGGCTGGGAGGACACGGCTCACGCTGCTCCGACGGAAGAGAGGGGCGCCCGCAAAAAAGTGCAACTTTGAATTGCTATCCGCGGCACGGTTCTCGTGCTACCTCCACGAGGTCTGTTGGGAGAGTATAAGGGGGCAAAGTGCAGTTCTCGATATGGCACTGGCTGATCGTCCTTGTTGTGGTCGGCATTCCGGTGGCCCTGGTCTTGAAGTTGCGCCGCAAGTCGCCCGGCGGAGAGGCCAATCCGTCAGTGGCAGGCTTTGGTGGTTGGCTTCTGCTGCTGGCGGTCGTGCTCACGCTCGGCCTCGTTCGGAACCTCGCGGAACTTGTCCAGAGTGGCGACGTATTCGCTGCGGTTCTGCAAAGGCCGGGGATCTTCGCGCCTTTCATCCTGGTCTTCGTGGTCCTGCTGGCTTCTCTGCTGCTCCATACATGGACGCTCATCGCGATGTATGGAAAACGGAAGCTCTTTCTGCGGCTCTTCCCGGCACTGTGGCTCGCCAACGGTGTTCTGGCGCTGGTGTCGTTTTCGTTGCTGCTGGTGCCAGGTGTGACGCTCGACCACATCGCCGCCGGCGTCGGTCAGCAGATCGCCGTGTTCGTGGGCATGGGATTGTGGGTCTGGTACACACGCGCCTCGGTGCGCGTGAGGAACACGTTCGTCGCGTGACGACGAACGTGTTCGCCAGTGGCTCTACATCTTGTTCTGGTAGATGCTGATGATCTTGTCGAGCATGTCGAGCGCCTGATCGCGGGGGCGCTGGAAGGTGTTGCGGCCGATGATCGAACCATTGGCGCCGCCGTCGCGCAACGCACGGATCTCCGTGAACAGGCCTTCAAGATCCTTGGCTTCGCCGCCCGAGAAGACGACGATGCGGCGGCCGTTGAAGGAGGCCTGCATCACGTGCTTGATGCGCGCCGCCAAGGTGGACTTGTCGACGTTGGCCTTCTCGTAGGCTGCCTTCGCCTCGGGTTGCCACAGCACGTCCGTCGGCGGCTTGACCTTGATGATGTGAGCGCCCAGCAGGGCGGCGATGTGCGCGGCGTAGGCACAGACATCGAGCGCGGTCTCGCCAGCCTTGTCGAGCTTGCCGCCGCGCGGATAGGACCACATGACGACGGCGAGGCCGACGGCCTTGGCTTCTTCCGCCAGTTCGCGGATCTCCTCCATCATCTCGTACTGGTCTTCCGAGCCCGGGTAGATCGTGAAGCCGATCGCCGAGCAACCCAGGCGCAGGGCGTCAGCCACCGAGCCGGTCACGGCCTGGTCCTTGTTGGTGGAGAGCGAGTTGGCCGAGTTGAGCTTCAGGATGGTCGGGATGGCGCCGGCGAAGGTATCGGCACCGGCCTCGAGCGGGCCGAGCGGCGCGGCATAGGCGTTCAGACCGGCGTCGATCGCGAGTTGGTAATGGTAATGGGGATCGTAGGCGTCCGGGTTGGGCGCGAAGGAACGGGCCGGGCCGTGCTCGAAGCCCTGGTCCACGGGCAGGATCACCATCTTGCCCGAGCCGCCCAGCTTGCCATGCATCAGGATGCGGGCGAGGTTGGCCTTGGTGCCCGGATTGTCGCTCTCGTAGTTGTCGAGGATCTTCTTGACGGTGCGGGTGATCTTCACGGCCTGGCTCCCATTGGGTCCATTCGAGTCGAAAACGGCGTCGTGATAGCGGCGGGAACCGGGCCTTGTCTATGCCCGCCTGCCCGTTCCGCACTCCAGTATCGGCCCTGGAAAGACCGAATCCCTACTCATTCAGGCCCTTTCCTGGGTAGGGATGTGTGGTTTTCCAGTGATTGGCAATGTCGATCCGGCGGGTGATCCAGACCCCGGGCTGCTTCTGCATGTAGTCGAGCAGGCGCCACAGACCGGCCGCGCGGCCGGGGTGCCCGATGATGCGCATGTGCAGGCCCACGGACATCATCTTCGGCGCCGTCTCGCCTTCCTTGTGAAGCACGTCGAACGCGTCCCGGCACAGGGTGAACCACTGCTCGGCCGTGGTCATGCCGGCCGCGTACTTGCCGTCGTTGTTGGTGAGGGAGTAGGGCACGATCAGGTGCGGCCTGCCCATCACCGTCTGCCAGAACGGCAGCTCTTCGCCGTAGTAGTCGCTGTCGTAGGTGAAGCCGCCATGCTCGATCAGCAGCCGGCGCGTGTTCACGCTGGGTCCGTAGCGGCAGTACCAGCCGGCAGGTGCCTCTCCGACGGTTTCCTGCAGGGACTTGACCGCCCTCGCGATGTGTTCGCGCTCTTCCTGCTCGGAAAGCTGGAAGTGGCGCACCCAGCGCCAGCCGTGACAGCACACGTCGAAGCCGGACTGGCGGATCGCGGCGGCGGCCGGCTTGTTGCGTTCGAGCGCAAGGGCGCAGCCGAACACGGTGAGCGGCAGACCGCGTTCCTGGAAAGCGCGCATGATGCGCCAGAAGCCCGCGCGGCTGCCGAACTCGAACATGCCCTCGCCGGCGAGATCGCGACCCTGCAGCCCCTGCGACGAGGTGGAGGTTTCGGTCAGGCCGGTCTCGGTATGGCCTTCGCCGTCCTGGATGGAGGGCTCCGATCCTTCCTCGTAGTTCATGACGAAGTTCACGGCGATGCGCGCGCCGTTCGGCCACTTCGGGTCAGGCGGGTTGGGTCCGTAGCCCACGAAATCCCGGCTCGGCTGCCAGCTCATGATATCGGTCTCCTCACAAGTGCCGCGCCCATCTGGCGCGCGATGTCGGCGATCTTGGCGTTGGGCTCGCGCATCGAGATGCGCTTCACACCGGCGCGCAGGCAGGCCAGCGCATGGCCGGGCGCATCGCTGCAATCCACGATCAGTTCGAAAGCGACGTCGGGAAATTCCGCTTCGGCGCGCTCCTGCAAGGCCGCGAGATAGCCGGCGCCGTAGAAGGACGCCGCGCCTTCGGGCGTGACCAGCACGGGTGCGATCCTGCCCTCGCGCGCCAGCTGAAGCGCCGCTGCGGTCGAGCGCCAGTCGCGTACGAGGATCACGGGTCTGTCCATGGAGGCTCGGCAGTGCGGAGGCCCGGCAATGTGGCGGTCAAGGTCGGCGGCGGATCAGGGAATGCGGATCGTGAAGGGCTCGACCGGCACGAACTCCTCGTCGCCCTTGCCTCCGTCGCGCCACATGAACACGGCGAAGCGGCCGGGGCGGTCCAGCACGGTGAGGCCATGATGCCACGTATTGGGTCTGTAGGTGACGCCCTGCCTGCCGCCGGCGATGAACGCCTTGACGCCAGCGACGTCCGGGCCGCCGGTTGCCGCGTGAGGGGCGACCACGATGAGCCATCGTGCCGCGTCGAGCGGCAGGAAGGTCTGGGACGAGAATTCGTGCCGCTCCAGCAGCTCGGCCGTCAGTGGCCGTTCGGACGTTTCCGCCTTGAGGCTGAGCGACAGGCTGGGGCGCGCCCCGGGACGCAAATTGCCCAGTGCCTCTTCATAGTATGTCCGGCCCGGTTCGGTCGGCACGTCGATCACGTCGCCGAAGGGCGCAAAGGCCTCCCGGGTGAGTGGCTGCGTCTCGATCTCCATCCGGGTTCTCCTAGTCGCGCATCCGGCGGGTGAGGCCCACCGTCCATTCCATCAGCAGCATCAGCACGAAGGCCGCCGCGATCAAGACGCCGGAGACCGCGGCGATGCGCGGATCGAGAGTCGTCTCCATCATGCCCCACATGCGGATGGGCAGCATGTCCGTGCGCGCCGTCGAGAGAAAGAGGGAGACGGGGACATTGTCGATCGAGGCCATGAAGGCGAGGAAGGCGCCCGCGACCATGCCCGGGGCGATCAGGGGCAGCGTGACCCGGCGCAGGGTGTACATCCAGCTCGCGCCGAGGCTCTGCGAGGAATCGTTCAAGGCCGGATCGAGCTGCGACAGGCTGGCGGCCGTCGTGCGCAGGATGAACGGCACCGTGACGATCATGTGTCCGGCGATGATGAGATCGAGGGAGGGGCGCAGGCCGATCAGGGTGAAGTACATCAGCGCGGCGAGGCCGAAGGTGAGGCCGGGCAGCACCAAGGGCGACATGAAGAAGCCGTCGGCCAGCCGTGCCAGGCGATGGCGGCTGCGGGCGATGCCCAGGCTGGCAAGCGTTCCCAGCATCGCGCCGAACAGTGTGGAGAAGGCCGCGACTTCCAGCGAATTGTAAGCCGCCCGATGGATCTGGCGCGATTGTGCGGGGTCGAACAGCGCCGCGTACCATTGCAGGGAGAAGCCGCTGGGCGGGAACTTCAGCGAGCGGCCTTCGGTGAAGGAGGTCATCAGGACGATGATCACCGGCGCCACGATGATTGTCAGGGCGAGTGCCGCCAGCCCGCCGATGACGACGCCGTAGGACAGGTCGGCGAAGCTGCGGCGCCTAGCCATGGACGAATCCGCCGCTGCGGCGGCCCAGCCACGATAGCGCGACGACGACCGAGAGCACCGAGATCAGGAGGGTGAGCGAGGCGACGGCCGCGAGAGGCCAATTGAAGACGACCAGCGACTGCTGCCAGATGAGCAGCGGCAGGTAGATCAGGCGGACGCCGCCGATGACGGTCTGCGAGATAAAGGCGGTGGTGGCGCTGGCGAAGACCAGCAGGCAGCCGGCGATGAGGCCCGGCATGCTGAGGGGCACCACGACCGTGAAGAGCGTGCGCCAGCGCGATGCGCCCAGCGCCGCCGCCGCGTCCCGAAGGTTGGGGTCCAGCTTCGACATCACGCTGATGAGAGGCAGCAGCATCAGCGGCATCTCGATCTGGGTCAGCGATATCACCAGACCCAGCTCGGTCTGCAGGAGCCTCAGCGGCTCGGCGATGACGCCGAGGGTGAGAAGCGCCTGATTGATGACGCCCTCGCGGCCCAGGATGACGATCCAGGCGAAGGTGCGGACGACGACCGAGAGCAGGAGCGGCATGACGATGACGAAGATCAGGACTCTCTGCAGGCGCGCCGATGCGTCCATGAAGACCAGCGCCAGCGGGTACCCCAGAAGGATGGTCGTTGCCACCGCCTTCACGCCGAGCAGCAGCGTGTCGGCGATCACCTTGTAGGTGAAGGGATCGCCCAGGAACTTGCCCCACTGGCCGAGGCCGGGGCGGGTGATCTTCTCGTCCTCGAAGAAGCTCACGCCGCACAGCAGCAGCAGCGGTGCGAGGAACAGCGACACGAATGCCAGGGCGAGCGGCAGGGCAAGCTGCCACTCGCCGGGCTTCAGTGCCGGAAGGCGGCGGCCACGCTCCGGCGAAGAGGCGGCCGCCAGGGCCGTCACTTGGCCATTTCCTTGTTGAACTTCTCGATCCAGCTGGCGCGCAGCGGATTGATCTTGCTCCAGTCATGCCGCACGTAGCTGCTGAATTCGTCCAGGCTCTTGATCGGAAGGTCGGCCGGAAGCGGCACGTCCTTGTTCACCGGGATGAAGTTGAAGGGCGGTTTGGTGAGGGCCTCCTGGACTTCCTTGCTGGCGACCACATCCATGTACTTGTAGGCGTTGTCGGTTTCGGCCGTGCCCTTGGCGATGTGCAGGGTCGTGAAGAAGTAGACGGCACCCGTATCGGGTTTCACGAAATCGATGTCGACGCCCTTGCTCTTGAGCGTCGCGACCGTCTGCGTGTTCGTGTACATCACGTCGCACTGGCCCTGCTGGAACAGGCCCGCCATGGCGGCAGGCTGTCCGACGGCGGCGATCTTGGGCAGCACCTTCTTGAGCTCCACCAGGGCGGGATCGACGTTGGTCTCGGAGCCGCCGAAGGCCTTCGCAATCTCGATCAGAGACACGGTGCCGAAGGTCGTCTGGAAGCCGGTGATGCCCAGCCGCGACACCCACGGATCGCTCAGCAGGTCCTTCCAACCCTTGGGAGGCGGGACCTTCTTCGGATTGTAGGCGATGCCGACCACCTGGGCGTTCACCGCGATGCCCCATTCGTCGACGAAGCCAGGCGGCATCTTGGAGGCATTGGCCAGCTTCTTGCCGTCGAACTTCTCGAACAGCCCCGCTTCGATGGCGGTGATGCGCGGGCCGGGATCGAGGACGAAGGCGTCGAACGGTGGGGCGCCTCGAGCGGCTCTTGCCTTCGCGATCTGGTCGACGGCGAACAGGGGCTGCAGCTCCAGCTCGATGTCGTACTTCTTCTTGAGATTCGTGGCGACGACGGTGCGATACGCCTCCTCCCAGGTGCCGGGATAGGTGGCGGCGACGACGCTGCCCTTTGCCTGGGCTACGGCGGGCAGGAGGGCGGCGCCACCCAGTGCGGCGGCGCCGGAAAGCAGGCTTCTGCGACTGAACATGGCGATCACTCCTCGGTTTCAGATCGGACGGGGGAACAGGGAAGGGCGTGCATCGGCGGCCAGCGAGCAGAACGGTCGAGGCGGCGTTGCCATGCCGGGCCGTCGAGGCTCGATGATCTTGAGAGGCGTACCGTCGGCGGTGCGCACGTCGTGGACGAGTTGCGCGCCCAGCGGGAGGCTGAGGCCGGGCTCGACCGGCCAAGACGCCGGTCCGCCTTGCGCCTGCAGCTCGAGCTGCTCCGGCCGGACCGAGAGGAGTACCGCGTCGCCTGCCGTGATGGCCGGAGGCGCCGGCAGGCGGACTGTGGCGCCGGCCTCGAGGCAGACGGCGACCGCATCCGCCGCAACGTCGACGACCTTTCCCGACAGAAGATTGGTGGTGCCGATGAAGCCGTTCACGAAAAGCGTGGCGGGCCGGTCATAGACTGCGGTGGGCGTGTCGAACTGCTGGACCTGGCCCTTATCCATGACGGCGATGCGGTCGGCCACGCTCATGGCCTCGTCCTGGTCGTGTGTCACCAGGATCGTCGTCAGGCCGAGCTGCCGCTGCAGACGCTTGACCTCGATCTGCATGTCGAGCCGCAGGTTGCGGTCGAGCGCGGCGAAGGGCTCGTCGAGCAACAGGATGGACGGTTCGACGGCGAGTGCACGGGCGAGGGCGACCCGTTGCTGCTGGCCGCCCGAAAGCTGGCGCGGCAGGCGATCGCGGAAGGCGCCGAGCTGCACCATCTCCAGCATGCGCTGGACACGCTGGTTCACGCCGGGGCCGCTCCGCCCGCGTGCACGGAGCCCATAGGCCACGTTCTCCGCGACCGTCATGTGAGGAAAGAGGGCGTAGTTCTGGAAGACGATGCCGATGTTGCGTTGATTGGCAGGCAGGTGATCGATCGAGCCCCCGTCGACCAGGACGCGTCCATCGGCCTGGCGCACGAAGCCCGCAACCACGCGCAGCAGGGTGGTCTTGCCGCATCCCGAGGGACCGAGCAGGGCCACGACCTCGCCGGCCTCCATGGACAGGGATACCCCGCCGACCGCAACGGACTGACCGTACCGCACGGTGAGGTTGTCGATGTCCAAGGTGCGTCCCGTTGGCGCTGTCGACATCGTTGGCGCAGGCACGTTCTCTCCCTGGTCCCCGCGACAGGCAACGCAAGCGTCGTGCCAAGGCCGATGGCACGAAATGCGCAAGTCCGTACGCGTCCCCAGAGGATGTGCACATCCTCGAAATTTATGTGCACATTATTGTATCAATGAGATCGCGAATTGAGCGGATGAGCAGACAGGTCACGAAGAGGCGGGCGCCGAAGCGGCGGAGGGTCAAAGGCAACGTGGCGATCGACGAGGTCGTCTACGACACGATCCGGCAGGCAATGCTCGGTGGCCGGCTGGGCCCGGGGACCAAGCTGCAGGAGCCGCAGCTGGCGAGGATGCTCAAGGTGAGCCGCGAGCGCGTCCGCAAGGCCCTCCATCGGCTCGTGCACGAACGTTGGCTGGAGGCGGTGCCCAACCGCGGCACATTGGTCCCGACGCCCTCCGTGGAGGAATTGCGTGAACTCTACGAGGTTCGCCGTATCCTGGAAGAGGCGATCGTGCGGCGGCTGGCCAGCGGGATGGGGAGCACGGGGTCGGCGCGGCGCCTCAGGGCGCACGTCGCCGAGGAAAGGGCGGCCGTGAAGAGCGGCGACCGGGGCCGTCTGTTCGGCCTGTCGACCGAGTTCCATGCCTTGCTGGCGGACCTCTGCGGCAACGAGCAGCTTTCGCGCACGCTACGCTCCGTGCTGCCGCGTTCGTCGCTGCATTTTTCGCTGTTCGCCCCGCCCCAGTTCGACAACTGCGCGGGCCCGCATGATCACGGCGATATCGCGAAGGCAGTGATCGCCGGCGATGCCGACAAGGCCTGCCGGTTGATGGCGGAGCACCTCGACGGCCTGGTCCGCCTCCTGTCCGTGCGCCCGGAGCCCCCGGCGCACGCTTCGCTCGACGAGATCTTCCGCGACCCGACCGTCGCGCGGAGAAGCTAGCTCAGCTTGCCCATCGCGACGGCCGTATCGGCCATACGATTCGAGAAGCCCCATTCATTGTCGTACCAGCTCATGACGCGCACCAGCGTGCCATCCATGACCTTGGTCTGGTCGAGATGGAACGTCGAGGAGTGGCTGTCGTGGTTGAAGTCGATCGACACGTTGGGCTGGTCGGTCCAGCCCAGGATCCCCTTGAGCTGGTTGGCTGCGGCAAGCTTTACTGCCTTGTTGATCTCGTCCTTGTCGGTCTTGCGCTTGGCGACGAACTTGAAGTCGATGACCGAGACGTTGGGCGTCGGCACGCGAATCGAGACTCCGTCGAGCTTCCCGTTCAGCTCCGGAAGCACGAGCCCGACCGCCTTCGCCGCCCCCGTCGATGTCGGGATCATCGACATCGCCGCGGCGCGGGCGCGATACAGATCCTTGTGCATCGTGTCGAGGGTGGGCTGGTCGCCGGTGTAGGCGTGGATGGTCGTCATGAAGCCGTGGTCGATGCCCACCGCGTCGTTCAGCACCTTGGCGACGGGGGCCAGGCAGTTCGTCGTGCACGAGGCGTTGGAGACGACGAGATGCTCCTTCTGCAGCTTGTCGTGGTTGACGCCGTAGACGACCGTGAGGTCTGCGCCGTCGGCCGGCGCCGACACCAGGACGCGCTTGGCGCCAGCCGTCAGATGAGCCGAAGCCTTGTCCTTGGACGTGAAGATGCCGGTGCATTCGAGCGCGATCTCGACGCCCAGGTCCTTGTGCGGCAGCTTGGACGGGTCGCGTTCGGCCGTCACCTTGATCTTGCCGCGGCCGACATCGATCGTGTCGCCATCGACCTTCACCTCGCCATTGAAGCGGCCGTGGACCGAGTCGAAGCGAAACAGGTGCGCATTGGTCTCGACGGGGCCGAGATCGTTGATCGCCACGACCTCTATGTCCTTGCGGCCGGATTCCATGATGGCCCGCAGCACGTTGCGACCGATCCGCCCGAACCCGTTGATTGCAACCCGAACTGCCATGTCATCCTCCGTTGTGGGTGAGGCGGCGCGCCGCTTCGGCGATCGCCTCTGCCGTGATGCCGAAATGCCTGTACAGGTCGCCCGCCTTCGCCGACGCGCCGAACCCTTTCATTCCGACGAAGGCGCCGCGCGAGCCGATCCAGCGCTCCCAGCCGAATTCCACGGCTGCCTCGCAGGCTACGCGTATCGTGCCGGCCGGCCCAAGCGTCTGCTGGCGGTAGGTTTCGTCCTGCGCAGCGAACAGCTCCCATGACGGCATCGAAACGACGGCGGCGGCAATGCCTTCCTTTGCCAGAAGGTCGCGCGCCGCCAGGGCAAGCTGCACTTCCGAACCGGTCGCGATCAGCCGGACGGGTGCCGCGGCGTCGCCCGCCAGCAGGTACGCGCCTCGGGCGCAGAGGTTCCCCTCGCCCACGTCGCGCACCGTAGGCAGGTTCTGGCGAGACAGCGCGATCACACTGGGAGCCTTCGACTGAAGGGCGATCTGCCAGCATTCGGCGGTTTCGATCACATCGGCAGGCCGCATCACCTGCAGGCCGGGGATGGTCCGCAGCGCCGCCAGATGCTCGACCGGCTGGTGGGTCGGCCCGTCCTCGCCCAGACCGATCGAATCGTGCGTCAGCACGTAAATCACCCGCAGGCCCATCAAGGCCGAAAGCCTGATCGACGGACGGCAGTAGTCGCTGAACACCAGGAAGGTGCCGCCATACGGGATCAGGCCGCCATGCAGCGCCATGCCGTTCATTGCCGCGGCCATGGCGTGCTCGCGGATGCCATAGTGGACATAACGGCCGGCGTCAGTCCGCGTCACGCCCTTGAGCGAGGCCGTCTTTGTGTTGTTGGATCCCGTGAGATCGGCCGAGCCGCCGACGGAGTCCGGCAGGACCGGATTAATGACCTCGAGCGCCTCTTGGCTGGATTTGCGCGTCGCCCAGTTCGGCTTCTCGGCAGCCATGCGTGTCTTGAAGGCGTCGATCGCTTCGCCGACCGCGCCGGGAAGCTCACCCTTGAGGCGCCGGTCGAACTCGGCGCGGTCGGCGTCGGCCATGGCGGCATGCTGCTTCAGCCATTTGCGCCGTGCCGACCTGCCGCGCGCGCCGACCTTCCGCCACGCGGTGAAGATCGGTTCGGGGATGTCGAACGGGCCATGGGGCCAGCCCAGCTTTTCGCGCGCGCCCGTGATCTCGTCCTTGCCCAGCGGCGACCCGTGCGTGGCTGCGGTGCCTGCCTTGGTCGGCGCGCCGAAGCCGATCACCGTCTTGCAGGCGATCAGCGACGGCTTGTCGGTGACGCTGCGCGCCTTCCGGATGGCGCGAGCGACAGCATCCTGGTCGTGGCCGTCGACGCCCTGGACGTGCCAGCCGGCCGCGGCGAAGCGCTTCTTGTGGTCTTCCGAGGTCGACAGCGACGTCGATCCGTCGATCGAGATGCCGTTGTCATCGAACAGCACGATGAGACGGCCCAGCCCGAGGTGGCCGGCCAGCGTAGTCGCCTCCTGGCCGACGCCCTCCATGAGGCAGCCGTCACCGGCGATGACGTAGGTGTAGTGGTCGACGACGTCACGGCCGAACCGTTCTGCCAGGAGGCGCTCCGCCAGCGCAAAGCCGACGGCATTGCCCAGACCCTGGCCCAACGGTCCCGTGGTCGTCTCGATACCGGCGGCATGCCCATACTCGGGGTGGCCTGCCGTGCGGCTGCCGAGCTGGCGGAAGCGCTTCAGCTCGTCGAGCGTCATGTCGGTGTAACCCGTCAGATGCAGCAGCGCGTAGAGCAGCATCGACCCGTGCCCGGCCGACAGGATGAAGCGGTCGCGATCGGGCCAGTTCGGCTCGGAAGCATCGAACTTGAGGAACTTCGTGAACAGGACGGTCGCAACGTCGGCCATGCCCATCGGCATGCCGGGATGGCCCGAGTCCGCCTGCTGTACGGCGTCCATGGCCAGGGCTCTGATGGCGTTCGCCATGTCGCGGCGAGCGGCGTTCTGATCAAGCATTTATGGGATGCGCCGTACGGTTTTGTGAGCGGCGGGCAACATGCCGAGCGCCCCTTTGGGCGTCAATGCGCAAAAGCGGTGACCGCGCCCACATCTAGCGCCTCTAGTTGCTCCACAGCGCCAAGATGTTGACCGTCCACGGGCCATCAACCTATCCTTGATCGATGGAGCAGGTGCGGCCGGGAGAGCAGGGAACACCCCCGGGGGGCGCAAGGTCGAACGCAGCCCGGGCGCGGGACCGTGTCGACAGTGCGCTCAGCCGGCTGGAAACGATGGTCGATGAGCGCTTGCGCGTGGAATCCGCGCGGGCGGATGAGCTGGCGAAGCGGCTGAGCACGCTGGAACGCCAGCATGACGAATTGAAGAAGGTGGCCATGGAGGTCGAGAGCCGCCTGGAGCGGGCGATGGAATACATTCGCTCGCTCCTGGCGGTCGATCAGAAGTAAGCTGCCGTCCCCTCGACGCCCGTCCGGGCGCAATAAAAGGAGTCGCGGACAATGCCGCAAGTCTCTATCCAGATTGCCAATCGTACCTATGAACTCGCCTGCGGCGAAGGCGAGGAAGATCGCGTTCAGGAACTCGCTTCCTACGTGGACGAGAAGGTGAACGAACTGCGCCGGCAGATGCCCGGAGCGCCCGAGGTCAAGCTGGTGGTGTTCGCAGCGCTCCTGCTGGCCGACGAAAGCCGCGAGGCCCGCGGCATAGCCAAGGCCGCCGAGAATGCACGTGCGAGCGCCACCGACAGCGCGGAGACACTAGCGACGGCGCTTGAGGAGCTCATCACGTCTCGGGTGGACAAGATGAGCAAGAAGGTGAGCGGCGCGGCCTGAAACGTCCTTCTGGGTTCGGGCCTGCATTGAAGCGGAGGCCGCCAGCGCCTAGATTGGAAGCGGGGCGGATTTCTGCGCGGTGCGAGGTTCGCTCAAAAACCCCGGGGCCAATAAAGATCTCCTGGGAGCTGTCCCTGGCCTCGACCGTGGTCCTGGCTACACGGCGCCCACCTGCTTTTGCAGGCCTTGGAGGTTTTTACGACCACGGCCCATCGTGGAGCCGCCCCACATTGCTTCAGCTCCACCATGACGTTCGTTGAAGACAAGCGCCTGCAGCGCAGCGCCATGGTCGCCTGGCGTGCCGCCCTCGATGAAGAGGAGCGCCGCGCCGGTTCCCGCGGCCTGCTGGCGACCTGGCAAGGCGAGAAGCCCTTTGCCGTGCCAGCCGCAGTATCGGGATTCTGGCCGTTCAAGGACGAGATCGACATTCGGCCCCTCATGATGGAGCTGTTCAGTGCCGGTTGCCAGCTCGCGCTGCCGGTGGTGCAGGGGCGGGACGAGCCGCTGCTGTTTCGTGCCTGGCGTCCAGGGGATGTTCTCGAGCAGGGTGTCTTCGGAACCCTCCAGCCGACCGCATGCCGAGAGGCGATCGAGCCGGACGCGTTAATCGTGCCGTTGCTGGCCTGCGACGCGGAGGGATGGCGGCTGGGCTATGGCGGTGGCTTCTACGATCGTACCCTGTCGGCGTTGCGGAGCTGTCGGCCTGTCACGGCGGTTGGTGTGGGCTTTGATGGGCAGCTGGTCGATGCCGTTCCCCATGGGCCCGACGATCAGCGCCTGGATTGGCTGTTGACCGACCGGCGTGCTTGCGCCTTTGTCTAGGCATGAAGGTTCTTTTCTGCGGTGACATCGTCGGACGCGCCGGCCGGGATGTGGTTGTTCGGGAGGTGCCACGGCTGCGCCGGGAACTCGGCCTCGATTTCGTGGCGGTGAACGGCGAGAACGCAGCGGCCGGCTTCGGCATCACCGCCAAGATCTGCGGCGAACTGCACGAGGCGGGCGTCGATTGCATCACGACGGGCAATCATGTCTGGGACCAGCGCGAGATCGTGCCGTACATCGCGCAGGACAAGCGACTCCTGCGGCCGATCAACTTTCCGCCGGGCACACCGGGCTGGGGAGCCAACCTGTTCCAGACACTGCGTGGTCAGAAGGTCCTGGTCGTAAACGTCATGTGCCGCCTGTTCATGGATGCGCTGGACGACCCTTTCCGGGCGCTGGACGCGGAACTTGCCCGATACGTGCTGGGCGGCACTGCCCACTTCATCCTAGTCGACGTCCATGGCGAGGCGACCAGCGAGAAGCAGTCGATCGGGCACTATTGCGACGGACGGGTCTCCGCCGTCCTGGGCACGCACAGCCACATTCCGACGGCCGACAACTGGGTGCTGCCGGGAGGAACCGCCTACCAGACGGACGTGGGCATGTGCGGCGACTACGATTCGGTGATCGGCATGAAGAAGGAGATCGCCGTCCAGCGCTTCGTGCGGAAGATGCCGGGCGAGCGCCTTGCCCCCGCGGAGGGGGAGGGTACGTTATGCGCCGCCATCGTCGAAACCGACGACCGGACGGGCCTTGCTCGGTCGGTACGGGCGGTGCGTCTCGGTGGTCGTCTGTCGCAGTCCGTGTGAGATTTCCAGCATCTTGTGCCGATGCACCGTCGCACCCATCTATTAGCGGTAGGTCAAAGAGGCTCGTTGACGACCTGGGGAAAAATGGGCATCCTTTTGAAGTTAAAGGATTTTTCGCCGGGCCGACGCCATGCCGGCGACTGTCTTCAAGGTTAGAGGGGGCGTCGGAATCTAGGTTCCGACGTTTTTTAGCGGGGGCTTCGGCCCCCGCCTTTTTTTGCCGCCAGCTCCTGTCGTTGCTCCCAAACCCCACGAGAAGTGGTATAGGCGGCGCATCCGATCACTTAATCTGGTTTTTGGGCGATGGCGGGCCATTCGCAATTCAAGAACATCATGCATCGCAAGGGGCGTCAGGACGCCCAGCGGGCCAAGATCTTCACCAAGTTGATCCGCGAGATCACCACGGCAGCGCGGCTCGGCTCGCCTGATCCGGCTTCGAATCCACGCCTGCGCGCTGCAGTGATTGCCGCGCGCGATGCCAATATGACGCGTGATACGATCGATCGTGCGATCAAGCGCGGCTCGGGCAGCGACGCGGACGCCAACTACGACGAGGTGCGGTACGAAGGCTATGGCCCCGGAGGAGTGGCCGTGATCGCCGAAGCGCTCACGAACAACCGCAACCGGACGGCCGGTGAGGTGCGCTCGATCTTCGCCAAGCATGGCGGCAATCTCGGCGAGAGCAACAGCGTGTCGTTCATGTTCGATCGGCTGGGCGAGTTCCGCTTTCCGCTGTCCGTGGGCACGGCCGACGAAGTTCTTGAGAAGGCGATCGACGCCGGTGCCGACGATGTGGTGAGCGGCGAGGGAGCGGAGGGCGCGCACGAGATCTACTGCGCCCAGGACAGCTTCAACGCGGTGCGCGAGAGCCTCGAGAAGTCGCTGGGCCAGCCGTCGACCGCCAAGCTGACCTGGCGGCCCAGGACGACCACGCCGGTCGACGGCGACGCGGTACAGACTCTTCTCGACCTGATCGCGGCCTTGGAAGACAACGACGACGTCCAGAACGTCTACGCCAATTTCGAGGTGTCCGACGACGCTCTGGCGAAGTTCGCTGCCTGAAGCGCCGGCGATGAGATTGATCGGCCTCGATCCCGGTCTGCGGCTGACCGGCTGGGGCGTGATCGACGTCGAAGGCAACCGTCTGCGCCATGTCGCGCACGGCGTGGTGAGAGTGGCAAGCGGGGGAACCCTCGCCGAGCGGCTGTGCATGCTGTTTGAAGGCGTCGCTGCCGTGGTCGAGGCGCAGCGGCCGACGGAGGCGGCGGTCGAGGAGACCTTCGTGAACGTCAATCCGGGATCCACCCTCAAGCTCGGCCAAGCACGCGGCGTCGTCCTGCTGGCACCGGCGCAAGCTGGTCTGCCGGTCTTCGAGTACGCCGCCAATCTGGTGAAGAAGTCGATCACGGGGGCGGGCCACGCGGACAAGCGACAGATCGCGATGATGGTCGGACGTCTGCTTCCCGGCATCGATGCGACCAGCGACGCGGCCGACGCGTTGGCAGTCGCGATCTGCCATGCCCATCATCGCGCCACGGCCCGGCGTGTGGAGGCGGCCCTTTGATCGCGCGCCTGAAAGGTGTCGTCGATGAAGTCGACGTCGACAGCGTGGTCGTCGACGTGGGTGGCGTGGGCTATCTCGTCTGGGCATCCGCGCGCACGCTGCGCGACCTTGCCCTGGGCCAGCCGGTGACGGTGCTGGTGGAGACCATCGTGCGCGAGGATGCGATCGCGCTCTACGGCTTCCTCGATGCCGCCGAGCGCGAGTGGTTCCGCATCCTGACGACGGTCCAAGGCGTCGGGGCCAGGGTCGCGCTGTCCATCCTCTCGACCCTGTCGCCCGACGAGATCGCCCGTGCCGTCGTTTCGCAGGATCGGGCTACGCTGAGCCGTCCGGCGGGGGTGGGACCAAAGCTCGCAGCCCGGCTGGCCACCGAACTGAAGGACAAGGCCGCGGCATTCGGCGTCGCACCGGCCGCGAAGGGTGGAGAGATGCCTGCGCCGGTGCCGACTGCAGGCTCGGTCAACGAGGATGCCGTGTCGGCTCTGGTCAATCTCGGCTACAAGCGCGTGGAAGCCTTTGGTGCCGTGGCGCGCGTGGCGCAGCGGCTGGGCGCGGATGCTCAGCTGGACGCCATCATCAGGGCGGGGCTGCAGGAGCTGGCGCGATGAACGATGCACAGCGCCTCGTTTCCGCCGGACGGGCTGGCGAGGATGTCGCCGAACTGGCGCTGCGGCCGCAGACGCTGGACGATTTCATCGGCCAGAAGCAGGTGCGCGAGAACCTGAAGATTTTCATTGCGGCCGCGCGCGCGCGGGGCGAGGCACTGGACCACGTGCTGTTCCATGGTCCTCCCGGGCTCGGCAAGACGACGCTGGCGCAGATCGTGGCCCGGGAGATGGGCGTGGGCTTTCGCGCCACGTCCGGGCCGGTGATCCAGAAGGCCGGCGACCTCGCCGCCCAGCTCACGAACCTGCAGGCGCGCGACGTACTGTTCATCGACGAGATCCATCGACTTAACCCGGCTATCGAGGAAGTGCTCTATCCCGCCATGGAGGATTTCCAGCTCGACCTGATGATCGGCGAGGGGCCGGCGGCTCGTTCGGTGCGCATCGACCTGCCGCCGTTCACCCTGGTCGGTGCCACGACTCGATCGGGGCTCATGACACGGCCGTTGCGCGAGCGCTTCGGCATTCCGCTGCGCATGGTGTTCTACGAACCCTCCGAACTCGAGACGATCGTCCACCGCGCCGCCCGTGTGCTGAAGGTGGGGATGGCTGCCGAGGGCTGCGCGGAGATCGCACGCCGCTCGCGCGGCACGCCGCGCGTCGCCAATCGCCTGCTGCGTCGTGTGCGCGATTTCGCCGCCGTTGGTGGGCATTCCGTCGTCGATGCCGCGGTCGCGGACGAGGCGCTGACCCGGCTCGAGATCGACCGTCGGGGCCTGGACTCGATGGATCGCCGCTACCTGGCCTGCATCGTCGACAACTACGGCGGTGGACCGGTCGGCGTCGAGACGCTGGCGGCGGCATTGTCCGAGCAGCGCGATGTGATCGAGGACGTGATCGAACCGTACCTGATGCAGCTCGGCCTGCTCATGCGCACACCGCGCGGCCGCCTGCTGTCGGAAGCGGGCTATCGCCACCTCGGCGTGGAGGTCCCGCGCGATCGGAAAGGACAGCTCGACCTGCTGGTGGTGGACATGCCAGCGGCCGGCGAGCCGGTGGACGAGGCGTGAGCGAGCCGACCAGCGGCTGGATCGCCGACGGCATCCACCGGCTTCCGCTGCGAGTCTACTATGAAGACACCGACGCGGGCGGCATCGTCTACTATGCAAACTGGCTGCGCTTCCTGGAACGCGGGCGGACCGAACTGCTGCGCCTGCTCGGGCAGGAGCACGGCGCGCTGCGGGCGGAGCGCGGCATCAGTTGGGTGGTGCGCCGCTGCACCATCGATTACCTGAAGCCCGCGCGGCTGGACGACACCATCGAGGTGCTTACCCGCTGCGGAGAACTGCGCGGCGCCTCCCTGGACATGATCCAGGACGCTTGCCGTGGCTCAGTGACCCTGGTCCGAGCCGAGCTCGTCGTCGCCTGCATCGGCGAGGACGGCCGGCCGGTCCGATTGCCGCCGCCCGTGCGGACTGCCCTGGCCCAGGTAACGGCCTCCGGATCCACGCCGGCGGCCTCTTCGAGCGGCTCGCCCCGCTCGCGCCATATTCAGGTATAACCCTTTGAACGAACGGAGATTCTACAATGGACGCGTTTGCGCAGGTCGCCGAAGCCCCCATCGGCGGCACGGGCACG
This sequence comes from Pseudomonadota bacterium, assembly GCA_049323495.1. Taxonomy (GTDB): domain Bacteria; phylum Pseudomonadota; class Alphaproteobacteria; order Reyranellales; family Reyranellaceae; genus Reyranella. Next base: position 60,287 of record JBMONG010000006.1, on the reverse strand, counting down.
ATCGATATGTCCGTCTATGGCCTGTTCATGCAGGCGGACTGGGTCGTGAAGGCGGTGATGATCGCCTTGCTGCTTGCCTCGTTCTGGTCCTGGGCCATCATCTTCGAGAAGATGCTTCGCCTGCGCTCGCTGAAGAGGAGCGCGCAGTCGTTCGAGGACACGTTCTGGTCGGGCGTGTCACTGGAAGATCTGTATGACCGTGTTGGGGCAAAGCCCGACGACCCGATGTCGAGCGTTTTTTCGGCCGCGATGCGCGAATGGCGGCGTTCGGTCTCGAAGGGGTTGGCAACCAGTGCGACGGCGCGCGCCGCGCTGCGCCAGCGCATCGAGCAGGTGATGAGCGTCACCATTCAACGGGAGATGGAGGCGATTGAAAAGCGGTTGGGTTTCCTGGCGACGGTCGGCGCCAATGCCACTTTCGTCGGGCTGTTTGGCACCGTCTGGGGCATCATGAACAGCTTCAGCCACATCGCACAGTCCAAGAACACGTCGCTTGCCGTCGTAGCGCCAGGCATCTCCGAGGCGCTGTTCGCCACGGCCATCGGCCTCGTCGCGGCCATCCCAGCGGCCGGCGCCTACAACATCCTGAGCGGCCACGTCGCCCGGTACGCTCAGCAGCTCGAGGCCTTCGCGGGTGAATTCATCACCATCCTGTCGCGGCAGCTCGAGGAGCAGGTCTGATGGCCGGCATCATCCCAGCGGCGGGAGGCGGCAGTTCGGGCGGCAGGTTCCGCCGCCGGCGCTATACGCCGATCGCCGACATCAACGTCACGCCGCTCGTCGACGTCATGCTGGTGCTGCTGATCATCTTCATGATCACGGCGCCGCTGCTGCAGGTTGGCGTTCCCGTGGACCTGCCCAAGACGAGCGCCCAGCAGGTCGGCGGCAAGGACGAGCCGTTGGTGGTCTCGGTGAATTCACAGGGCGAGGTGTTCCTCGGTGAGACGAAGTACGATCTTCCCGAGCTTGCTGCCAAGCTCAAGGCCGTCCACGAGGAGAAGCCTGACCAGCGCGTCTTCATGCGGGGCGACAAGGCGGTCGACTACGGCAAGATGATGGAGGTGATGGGGGTGGTGATCGAGAGCGGCTTCCGCCAGCTCGGTCTTCTGGGCGAGCAGGCCCAGCAGCTGGGCAAGGGCGGTGGTACGGCAAGCCCGGCGCAGGCTCCAGCCGCACCGCGCGGCGGGCAACCTCCGCCTACCCCACGGCGATGAGGGGGGCAAAGACGCTTTCATGAGCAGCCGCGGGCCCGAAAGTATCGAGATGCGCACGCCGGCCATCGTGTCGGCGATGCTGCACGTCGTCGTGCTGGGGGCCGCGGTCATGAATCTCGATTTCTTCGGGTCACCGCCGCCGCTCGAGCCCGAGCCCGTGATGGTGGAGTTCGAGGCGATCGACAAGAAGGCCGCGGCGCCCAAGATCGGCAATCCACCGCCGCAGCCCAAGGACGTGCCCATCGCAGAAGAAGCGACGAAGGCACCGCCGCCCAAGACGGCAGATCCACCGCCGGCCCCGGAGAAGCCGAAGCCCGACGTCGCGGAGGCGAAGCCGGAGCCGCCCCCTCCGCCGCCCCTGGAGAAGCCGAAGGAGGAAGCCGCAAAGCCGCAGGAGGACGTGGTCGCTCTCAAGCCCAAGGAGCCCGAGCCGCCCAAGGTGGAGAAGCCTCCCGAACCCCCGAAGCCCAAGCCGCCACCTCAGGTGAAGAAGCCCGAGCCGCCCAAGCCTGCGCCACCCAAGCCGGCGCCGCAGAAGAGCGTCGATTCGATGATCGACGACATTCTGAAGAACAAGCACTCGCCGCAGAACGTGCGGACACCCGAGCAGCAGCCCAAGCCGGTTCAGCAGGTGACCCGCCAGGCCGCCGCGGCGCCCAATCTTGCCGCCGTGGTCACGGCGAGCGAAATCGAGGGCGTGCGGAACAAGATCCGGCCATGCTGGAACTTTCCGGCCGGAGTGCGGGATCAGGCCGGTCTCATCGTCACCCTGATCGTGCAGATGAACCAGGACGGCACGCCCGTGAAGGCCGAGCTCAAGGATACGGGTCGTTACAACAACGATCCGACCTATCGTGCGGCGGCCGATGCTGCCCATCGCGCTATCATGAATCCGCGCTGTCAGCCGTGGCCATTGTCACCGGAAAAATACAATTCGTGGCGCACCATTACCTTCAACTTCGATCCGCGCGACTATTGACAGCGTCCCGCGCTACAAACATGCCCCCTCAATGAAGAAGAGGTCCGACATGAACCTACCCCGACGGTCGACGATACTCGGCGGCGTTGCGCTCGCCGCAGGTGCGGCTTCCGCGCCCGCCCGCGCGCAGTTGACGATCGACATGACGCGGCCTTCCTTCGAGCCGGTCCCGATCGCCATTGTCGACTTCAGCGGCGACCGGGTGGGCGCCGACATAGCAGGAGTCGTGCGCAACGATCTGCAGAACTCCGGACTGTTCCGCTCGATCCCGCCCAGCGCCTTCATCCAGCGGGACGTCAACGCCAGCAGCGCGCCCCGATTTCCCGACTGGCGCAGCATTGGTGCGGCGGGCCTCGTCGTCGGCCAGGTCCAGCAGGTCGGCGGCAACATCAAGGTCGACTTCCGGCTGTGGGATGTTCTGGTTGGCCAGCAGGCGACGGGACTCTCCTTTACCAGCCAGCCGAGCAACTGGCGCCGCCTCGGCCATATCATTGCAGACGCGATCTACAAGCGCGTGACCGGTGAAGAAGGCTATTTCGACACGCGCATCGCCTACGTCTCGGAAACGGGACCGCTCAGCGCGCGCGTCAAGCGGATCGCCATCATGGATCAGGACGGGGCCAACAACCGCTACATCACGGATGGCCGCACGATCGCCCTCACGCCGCGCTTCGCCCCGACGCTGCAGGAGATCGTCTACATGGCCTATCCGGAGGATCGTGGGCCGCCGCGCGTCTACCTGCAGAACGTCGACAGCAGCCGCCGCGAACTCTTGGGCAACTTCCCGGGCATGAGCTTCGCGCCGCGTTTTTCGCCCGACGCCACGAAAGTGGTCATGAGCATTTCCCAGGACGGCCGCACGAACATCTACGAGATGGAACTGCGCGGCCGCGCCCTGCGGCGCCTGACGAACACCGCGGCGATCGATACATCGCCGTGCTTCTCCAACGATGGCACGCAGATCGTCTTCAACTCCGATCGCGGCGGCACCCAGCAGCTCTATGTCATGAGCGCGGGCGGCGGCGGCGAGCGCCGCATCAGCTTCGGCGAGGGACGCTACGCCACACCGGTATGGTCGCCGCGCGGCGACTTCATCGCTTTCACGAAGATTACCGGCGGATCGTTCGGCATCGGCGTGATGCGGCCCGACGGCAGCGGCGAACGCCTGCTGGCCAACGGCTTTCTGGTCGAAGGGCCGACCTGGGCGCCGAATGGCCGGGTACTCGCCTTCTTCCGCCAGCAGCCCAACTCGGGCGGCCGGGCAGGGTCGGTGACATTGCACCAGATCGATATCACCGGCCGCTTCGAGAGGCAGATCCCCACGCCGACCGACGCTTCAGACCCTGCCTGGTCGCCCTTGATTCCGCAGTAGCGAAAGATATCATGCCAACCCTCTGGGAGATTTGACGAAATGCGCATGTTCAAGGCCTTGATGGCCGTCGTGGCAACGTTCGCGATCGCGGCTTGCAGCAACAACCAGCAGGAAGCCGCGGCCCCCGCGACCACGACCGTCACCCCGGGCTCGGTCGCCGACTTCCGTCAGAATGTCGGTGATCGCGTGTTCTTCGACACTGACATGTCGACGATTCGCGCGGACGGGCGTCAGACGCTGGACCGCCAGGCCGAGTGGCTGAAGAAGTACACCCAATACCAGATCACGATTGCCGGCCACTGCGATGAGCGCGGCACCCGTGAGTACAACCTGGCACTGGGCGAGCGGCGTGCCAACGCGGCGCGGCAGTACCTGATCGCTCAGGGCGTGCCTGCGGCGCGCATCAAGACGATCAGCTACGGCAAGGAGCGGCCCGACCCCATCGGCTCGGACGAGGCGGCGTGGGCGCGTAACCGTCGCGCCGTCACGGAGCTCCAGTAACAAGCCCTGCAGTGCCAACGCCGGTCGCCTAGACCGGCGTTTCGGCTTCAAGGGCAATTTCGTTGTGACAGCGGCGGCCATGCCCGAAAATAGCCGCGTTTGCACGGAAACTGCGGTCGCCCATGAAGAAGACCTCTCCGTACTCCCTCCTGCTTGCGGCCGTGCTGGTTGTGCCTGGTGCGGCGTGGGCGCAGCGCGTCGATCCGGTCTACATCGAGGACCGGCTCAATCAGCTCCAGCAGGCGATTACCGTGCTGACGGGGCAGCTTGAGCAACTTCAGCACCGGAACCAGCAGCTCCAGCAGCAGCTGGAGAAGATGCAGGCGGACTACGAATTCCGGCTCGAACAGGTCGAGAAGGGGGCCGGTGGGCGGTCGAGCAGCGCCGGGCCGAGCCGCTCGGCGGCACCACAGGCGGCGGCGCGGCCATCGGCCGCCGGAGCGCCATCGCCGTCCGCCGCATCGTCGTCCAATGCCGACCAGCTCTATCACGACGCCTTCAAGAAGCTGCAGGACGGCGACTACGCCGGAGCCGAACGCGGCTTCAAGAGCTTCCTGCAAAGCCATCCGAAACATAGTCTTGCAGGCAACGCTCAATACTGGCTGGGCGAGACCTACTATGCCCGCCGCGACTATCAGAACGCGATGGCGGCCTTCGCCGAAGGCTACAAGGTCTACAAGACCAGCGCCAAGGGCCCCGACAATCTGCTCAAGCTCGGCGTGACGCTGGCCGTCCTCGGCCGCAAGACCGATGCCTGCGCGGTCTTTGCCAAGTTCAGCCAGGACTACCCCCGCGCTACCGACTTGCAGAAGCGCCGCGTCGACCAGGAGCGCCGCAAGAACGGCTGCAATTGAACGCCCCGGCCGTCGAGGGGCCGCTGACGGGCGCGGAGTTCGAGCGGCTGATGGCGCCCTTTGATCCGTTCGAAGCGTGCCCGGACATCGCCGTAGCGGTCTCTGGAGGCCGCGATTCCCTTGCGCTGGCGTTGCTGGCCCACGCGTGGGCGGCGAAGCGAGGCGGCCGCACGCTCGGCCTCATCGTGGATCACGGGCTCCGCGCCGGCTCGGCGGCCGAGGCGGAGGCGGCCCTGCGTACTCTTGCAATGCTTGGGTGTTGCGGCGTGATTCTGCGCTGGCGAGGCGCCAAGCCTGTCGCGGGCGTGCAGGAGGCAGCGCGTACGGCGCGCTACCGGCTCCTGCTGGGGGAATGCCGACGGCGCGGTATCCTGCACCTGCTTGTCGCCCATCATGCCGACGATCAGGCGGAAACCGTCGTCATGCGGATGGGGCGTCGCAGCGGCGTCGATGGCCTGGCGGGCATGTCGGCGCTCGTCGAGCACCCAGAGGCGAGGATGCTGCGGCCGCTGCTGACGGTTCGGCGCTCCCGGCTCACCGAGACGCTCAGGGTCCACGGCGTGCCATGGGTCGACGATCCCTCGAATGCCGATTTCCGCTTCGAACGGGCACGTCTGCGGGCGGCAGGCGACTTGCTGCCGGCCATGCCGTGCCAAGCGGCGGAGCGGGCGGCGGCGCGTCGCGACCGCGAACGCGCTCTGGCTGGTGCCGCCACGGAGGTACTGGAGATTGCGGCCGACGGCGCGGTGGCTTTGGATCGCGCGGCGTTCCTGGGGCTTTCGCCGGAGGGACAGGCGGGACTGGTGAGCCGCATCGTGCAATCGGTGGGGACGCGTGCTCACCCGCCGCGCCGTGACCGGCTGCAGCGGGCGGTGGCGCGGCTGGTAGCGCCTGTTATCCGAGGAAAGTCGGGCAGGGCGCAGAATTTCACTTTTGCGTCATGTACAATAGTCCTCCGCCAAGCCCCGACAAGCCGACGCCTGCAGTGGATTGTTGCCGCCGAGAATGGCAGGAAAGAAAGTGCAGACGGGTCGCGGCCCCTGGTTCCGGCTGCTTTTTTTGCTTGCGGCGCGGCCCCTGCTTCCCATTTAAAGTCCGTACCTTCCTTGTTGGAAAGAAATCGTGAACCCCTTCAACCGTAACGCCGCCCTGTGGATCGTCATCGTCCTGCTGCTCGCGCTGCTCTACAGCGTGTTCCAGGGAGGCACGACCCGGTCGGCCGGGAATACGATCTCCTATTCGGACTTCGTGCGCGCCGTCGAGCAGCGCCAGGTCCAGGACGTCCGGATCCAGGGCAATACCATCAGCGGCACCTTCCGCGAGCCGCGCAACGGCGTCCAGAAGTTCGCGACGTACGTGCCGTCGACTCCCGTCGATGAGCAGCTGATGCCGATGCTGATCAAGAACGTCGACCGCGTCGACGCCGGGCCCCCGGAAGAAGGGGTCAACCTGGGCTCCATCTTCGTGAGTTGGCTGCCCGTCCTGGTCCTGGTCGGCGTCTATATCTTCTTCCTGCGACAGATGCAGAGCGGCACCGGCCGTGCGATGGGCTTCGGCAAGTCGCGGGCACGCCTTCTCACGGAGAAGCACGGTCGTGTCACCTTTGAAGATGTGGCCGGGATCGACGAGGCGAAGGGCGAGCTTGAGGAGATCGTCGATTTCCTGAAGGATCCGCAGAAGTTCCAGCGGCTTGGCGGCAAGATTCCCAAGGGATGCCTGCTGGTCGGCCCGCCGGGTACCGGCAAGACGCTGCTGGCGCGCGCCATCGCGGGCGAGGCCAATGTGCCGTTCTTCACCATCTCGGGCTCGGATTTCGTCGAGATGTTCGTGGGCGTCGGCGCGAGCCGCGTGCGTGACATGTTCGAGCAGGCCAAGAAGAACGCGCCCTGCATCGTCTTCATCGACGAGATCGATGCCGTCGGGCGCCATCGCGGCGCGGGCCTGGGAGGCGGCAATGACGAGCGTGAGCAGACCCTCAATCAGCTGCTCGTCGAGATGGACGGCTTCGAATCCAACGAAGGCGTCATTCTGATCGCGGCCACCAATCGGCCCGATGTGCTCGATCCCGCGCTGTTGCGCCCCGGCCGGTTCGATCGCCAGGTCATCGTGCCGAATCCGGACGTTGGCGGCCGCGAAAAGATCCTCAAGGTCCATATGCGCAAGGTGCCGCTGGCGCCGGATGTGGAACCGCGGGTCCTCGCGCGCGGTACGCCGGGCTTCTCCGGCGCCGACCTCGCCAATCTGGTCAACGAGGCGGCGTTGCGCGCCGCTCGTGTCGGCAAGCGCCTCGTTACCATGGCCGACTTCGAGTACGCCAAGGACAAGGTTCTGATGGGTACCGAGCGTCGCTCGATGGCGATGACGGACGAGGAGAAGAAGCTCACTGCCTATCATGAGGCCGGCCATGCGCTGGTCGCCATGCATGTTCCCAAGAGCGATCCGCTGCACAAGGTGACGATCATCCCGCGCGGCCGCGCGCTGGGCGTGACCATGCAGCTTCCTGAACGGGATCATCTCAGCCACACCAAGCAGTTCCTCGAGTCGCGGTTGGCGATCATGTTCGGTGGCCGCACTGCGGAGGAGATCATCTTCGGCGCGGAGAACGTCACGACCGGAGCGGCGAGCGACATCCAGGTGGCGACGCAGACCGCCCGCGGCATGATCACGGCATACGGCATGTCCGAGAAGCTCGGCCGGGTGCGCTATCAGGCCAACGAGCAGGAGGTGTTTCTGGGGCATGCCGTCACGCAGACGCAGAACGTCTCAGAGGCGACGGCCCAGCTCATCGATCAGGAGGTTCGCCGTCTGATCGAGGAGGCTGAGAACCGCGCGCGGCAGATCCTGACCGAGCACCTCGACGATCTTCACATGATCGCCAAGGCGCTGCTGGAGTACGAGACGCTGTCGAGCGACGAGATCGACCAGATCCTGCGCGGCGAGAAAATCGTGCGCGACGAGACCGGTGGCGCCGGTCATGCGGACCGCCGCCGCCGGGCTTCGGTGCCTACCAGCTCCGGCACGAGTACGGGCCAGGGCGCCGGCCCCGCGCCGGGCGCCAACCCGGAGCCGCAGCCCGGCCTTTGACGGCCGCCTACGCCGGTATCTCCCTGGATCGCCCGATCATCATGGCGATCCTCAATGCGACGCCGGACTCCTTCTCTGACGGCGGCCAGCGCCTCGATCCCGCTAGGGCCATCGAGGACGCTCTGCGTTTCGTTTCCGAAGGCGCAGCGATCATCGATGTCGGCGGTGAATCGACCCGCCCCGGCGCGGGCGCCGTCAGTGTCGAAGAGGAGCTCCGGCGCGTCCTGCCGGTCGTCGCTGGTCTCGCCGGACGCGATGTGGTCGTTTCCGTCGATACCAGGCGTGCCGCGGTGGCGCGCGCCTGCCTCGACGCCGGCGCGCGCATCGTGAACGACGTTTCGGCGCTCGAGGACGATCCCGACATGATGCCGCTGGTGGCCGGCCGGGCGGCGCACGTGGTGCTCATGCATCGCCGTGGACGAGCCGAGGAGAACTACCGGGTGCCGCCCTATGTCGACGTGGTGAAGGATGTCCGGCGGTACCTGCTCGAGCGGGCACGGTCTTGCCTGGCGGCGGGTATTCCCAAGGACCGCATCGCGCTCGATCCCGGTCTGGGTTTCGGCAAGAGCACGCAGGAGAATCTTGCTCTGGTCAAGGGAGCAGGGCGGCTGGGCGCCGCCGGCCATCCCGTCCTGATCGGCGCATCGCGGAAGCGCTTCGTCGGCCGGATCACGGGAGTCGCCGATCCGGAAGGGCGCGACCCCGCCTCGATCTGGCTGGCGGTCGAGGCTGCCCGATGCGGTGCTGCCATCCTTCGGGTCCACGACGTGGCCGGCACGCGTCAGGCGCTCGCTGTCTGGATGGCGATGCGATAGATTGCCGGCGATGTCCCGCCTCCTTTTTGGCACAGACGGCGTGCGCGGCCGCGCCAACAGCGATCCAATGACCGCCGAGATCGCCATGCGCATCGGCATGGCGGCAGGGCAGGTCTTCAATCGCGGCGCTCATCGTCATCGGGTCGTGGTCGGCAAGGACACGCGGCTGTCGGGCTACATGATCGAGCAGGCGATGACGGCCGGCTTCCTATCCGTCGGCGTCGACGTGCTGCTGCTCGGGCCGCTCCCCACGCCTGCCGTGGGATTCCTCACGCGTTCCATGCGCGCCGATGTGGGCGTCATGATCTCCGCCTCGCACAATCCCTACGAGGACAACGGCATCAAGCTGTTCGGTCCCGACGGCTTCAAGCTGTCGGATTCGGTAGAGATGCAGATCGAAGCGCTCGTCAGGGCGCCCGGCAAGATCAGCCTGGCGGCGGCAAGTGCCATCGGCCGCGCCAAGCGCCTCGACGATGCCGAGGGCCGATATGTCGAAGCGGTCAAGGCTTCGGTCGGGCGCGGCCTCGATCTGACGGGCCTCAAGATCGTAGTCGATTGCGCCAACGGCGCGGCCTACAAGGTCGCGCCCACGGTTCTGTGGGAACTTGGCGCCGACGTGGTACCGATGGCGGTATCGCCCGATGGCTTCAATATCAACGGGGACTGCGGCTCCGCCCATCCGCGCGGTCTGCAGGAGCATGTCGTGCTGCACAATGCGGATATCGGCATTGCCCTGGACGGCGATGCCGACCGGGTCGTGCTGGCTTGCGAGCAGGGGCGACTGATCGACGGCGACCAGCTGATGGCGACGATCGCGGACCAGTGGCTCAGGGATGACCGTCTGGCAGGAGGCGGCGTCGTCGCCACGGTGATGTCCAATCTGGGCCTGGAACGTTACCTGGGCGCCCGCAACCTGCGGCTGGTCCGTACCGCGGTTGGCGACCGCTACGTCCTCGAGCGCATGCGCGCCGACGGTTACAACCTGGGGGGCGAGCAGTCCGGTCACATCATCATGATCGACCATGCGACCACGGGGGACGGGTTGATGGCGGCGCTCCAGGCTCTTTCCGCCATGGTCAAGAGCCGACGTCCGGCGAGCGCTACCTTTCGCGCCTTCGAGCCGGTTCCGCAGCTTCTGAAGAACGTACGCGTCGTCGGCGATGCGAATGCCGTCCTCGCATCCGAGGCGGTGAAGCGCGCCATCAGCGACGCGGAAACACGCCTGGGCAAGGCGGGTCGCATCCTGGTCCGCAAGTCCGGCACTGAATCGCTCATCCGCGTGATGGCCGAGGGTGACGATTCGAACCTCGTGCGCGCAGCGGTCGACCAGATCGTCGAGACGATCCCCCAGGCCACGGCATGAAGGGCAGAGTTCTGATCGTCGCCGGATCCGATTCCGGCGGTGGCGCGGGTATCCAGGCCGACATCAAGGCGGTCACGGCCATGAACGGCTTCGCCGCCACAGCGATCACCGCCCTGACGGCGCAGAACACCGAGGGGGTTCATGGCGTGGTGCCTGTGGAGCCGGCCTTCATCGCGCAGCAGATCGAGGTCGTGCTGTCGGACATCGGCGCGGACGCGGTCAAGACCGGCATGCTTCACAGCGCCGAAGTGGTCGACGTCGTGGTGACCTCTCTGCGGCGGCATGCGCCCGGGATTCCGGTCGTCGTCGATCCGGTCATGGTCGCCAAGGGCGGCCATCGTCTGCTGCTGGATGCCGCGGAGGCAGCGATGCGCTCTTCGCTGCTGCCGCTGGCCGCGCTGGTCACGCCGAACCTGCCGGAGGCCGCGGTGCTCTCCGGGATGCCCGTGCAGACCGAGGCGGACATGCGATTGGCTGCCGAACGTCTCGTGCGGCTCGGCGCCAAGGCTGTGCTGGTGAAGGGCGGACATCTGGAGGGCGACACCGTCGTGGACCTCCTGCTGCATGACGGTCGCTTCGAACGTTTCGAAGGTCCGCGCATCGCCAGCCGTCACACGCACGGCACCGGCTGCACGCTCGCGTCAGCCATCGCCGCCGGGCTCGCCCAGAAGCTCGGCCTGCCCGATGCCGTGGGGCGCGCCCGTTCCTATGTTCGCCGCGCGATCGAGGCGGCGCCCGGCCTGGGACGCGGCCACGGCCCCTTGAACCATGCGGTCACGGTGCAGGGATAGCGCGCCGCGGGCGGCCCGCTCAGATGAGCGGTGCGTCCTTGTCGACAGGCAGCGCCGGGGTCCACCGGCCGGCCTCCGTGAGCACGATGAAGTTCCAGAGTTCGCGGTTGAATGCGTCGGGCTCCTCGATGTTCACCGTGTGACCGGCCTTGGCGAACATGGCGAGTCCGGCATTGGGCAGGACGCTCTTGAGATACAGGCTGGGCTGCAGGCAGGGCGCGTCCTCGTCGCCGCAGATGATCAGGGTCGGCACGTCGAGCTGCCGCCATTCCAGGTCGAAGTCGTACAGCGACGGCCGCTTGCCCTGGTATTCCTGCATGGTGTTGGCGGCGCCGACGTCCGGATGCTCAGACAGGTGCCGCACGAACTCGGCGAAGCCGCGCGGGTCCTTCTGGCTGAAGCGCGACCGCGTGGGATTGGTGGTCAGGCCGTGCGCATACCTCGCCATCCCCTCGGCGCGGATGCGCCGCGCGGTCGCCTGCGCATCTTTCTTGAACTGCTCGTGACCTTCCCGGCCGGCGCCCGATCCGATGCCGGCGAGCGTCAGCGACAGCGCCCTGTCGCGGTATTGGCGTCCGAAATGCGCTGTGGCGAAGGCGCCCTGCGAGAGGCCGACGACATGCGCCTTGTCGATACCCAGGTGGTCGAGCATATGCCGGACGTCGTCGACGGCGTGCTGCTGCCCGTACATCGCGGCGGCGTCGGGCACGTCAGAGCCGGGGTAGCCCCGGAACGAGTACGTGATGCACCTGTGCCGACGCGCGAAGAAGCGCATCTGCGGTTCCCAACTCCGCCAGTCGCCGCTGTATTCGTGGACGAACAGGATCGGCGATCCGCTCCCGGCCTCCTCGTAGTAGAGCTTCACGCCATCCGGTGTCGTCGCATGCGGCATCGTCGTCTCCTCCGCGGGCATGATAGGCACCCCATGCCGTGCGGAAAGAAAAATCTGGTCTGGCGGCATCTGCTAGATTGCGCCCCATGCCTACGGATTCCGTTTTCAGCTCCCGCCATGACCAGATGTTCCCCATATTCGGGGCATCCGACGTCGCCAGACTGCGCCGCTTCGGTGAGTTCCGGGCCTATCGCGCCGGCGAAGCCCTCGCCGTGCTCGGCAGGCCGACCCCGGGCATGTTCGTGCTGCTCGATGGGGAGGTCGAGGTAACGAGCCGCCATGGGAACGGTCGCCCTGTCCACATCGTCACCCATCCGCCGGGCTCCGTCTGCGGCGAGCTCAACGCGCTGTCGGGACGCCCCAGCCTGGTCGACATGATCGCGGGGAGTGCGGTCGATGCCGTGATGATCCCACCCGATCGGCTGCACGACCTCCTGGTCGAGGAAGCCGAACTCGGCGAACGCATCATGCGGCTGTTCATCCTGCGCCGCGTCCAGCTGCTGGAGGAGGGCACCGGCGGGCCGGTGATCGTCGGCCAGGAAGGTCAGAGGGACGTGCTGCGCCTGCAGGGCTTCCTGTCGCGCAACGGCCATCCCTACCATACGCTCGATCCGACGATCGACATGGGTGCGAGGACGCTGGTCGACAAGTTCAGGGTCTCCGCCCAGGAACTGCCGATCGTGCTCTGTCCGGACGGGCAGCTGCTGCGCAACCCGAGCGACAACGCGCTTGCCCGCTGCATCGGCATGGTCCGGGCCATAGATCCCGAGACCCTTTTTGATGTCGCGATCGTCGGCGCCGGGCCGGCGGGGTTGGCCACCGCCGTCTATGCCGGTTCGGAGGGACTTTCCACGATCGTCCTCGATTCGCGGGCCTTTGGCGGACAGGCAGGCGCGTCGGCGCGCATCGAGAACTACTTCGGCTTCCCGACCGGCATTTCCGGGCTCGCGCTGACGGCGCGGGCTTACAACCAGGCGCAGAAGTTCGGAGTCGAGATGGCGATCCCGGACGAGGTTCTGGACCTGCGCTGCGCCGGAGACCGGTTCCACATCGCCTTGGCAAACGGCGAACGGCTCAGCACCCGGGCGGTCGTGGTGGCGACGGGAGCCCGCTATCGCCGGCTCGAGGTCCCGAACCTCGCAGCCTTCGAAGGCAGCGCAATCCACTACTGGGCGTCGCCGCTCGAAGCCAAGCTTTGCGCCGGGCAGGAGGTGGCCCTGGTCGGCGCCGGCAACTCGGCGGGGCAGGGGGCGATCTATCTCGCCGGCCGCGTCGCCAAGGTATGGATGATTGTACGCGGCCGAAGCCTCGAAGATACGATGTCGAGCTACCTGGTCGATCGCATCGCGGCGCAGCCGAACATCGAAGTGCTCACCGAAACCGAGATCGTCGGCCTGGCAGGTGCCGGCGGGGATCTCGAGATCGTGCGCTGGAGGCATCGTCCGTCCGGGCGAGAGGCAGACCGGGCCATTCGTCATGTCTTCCTCTTCATCGGCGCCGAGCCGAACACGGCGTGGCTGTCCCGCTGCAACGTGACCCTCGATGCGAAGGGCTTCGTCTGCACCGGCCAGTTGCTCGACGGCGAACGGCTGCCGCTCGAGACCAGCCAGCGGGGCGTCTTCGCGGTGGGAGACGTCCGCGCGGGTTCCGTGAAGCGGGTCGCGGCCGCGGTAGGCGAGGGCGCCCAGGTGGTTTCGACCCTGCACACCTACCTTTCGTCCTAACGTCTCACGCGCCGAAGCGTTCGAGCCGCTCCAGCACGAGCGGAATGCGGTCGTCGGCGACATTTGCGAAGGCCAGCCTGATGAAACGCTCCTGCCCTGCGCCAAACATGTCGCCCGGGATGGCAAGGAGGTTCTCGTCGTCCGCCAGCCGCTTTGCCACCTCCGTCGAGCGTTCGCCGGCGAAAGGATGCTCCACATAGGCGAAATAGGCGCCGATGCTGACCAACCGCCAGCGGTTCGAGCGCTGCAGACCCCGCCCCAGCAGATCGGCACGCGCCTTCAATCCTTCGGTGTTGCGGCGCGCCCACGGCAGCAGATTCTTGAGGCCGTAGAGCGCCGCCTCCTGCCCAAGACGCGGCGGGCAGATGGAAACGCAGTCCATCGCCTTCTCAATCTCGGATATTAGCGGGGCGCTGGCCGTCACCGCACCGACCCGGTACCCCGTCAGGGCGAACACCTTGGAGAAGCTGTACAGATGAATCACGGTCCCCCGCCAATCGGGGTCCGTGAAGAGATCGTGCGGTCGCTCGCCTTCGGGCAGGAAGTCCTTGTAGGTCTCGTCCAGAACGAGGGCGATGCCGTGCTGCCGGGCGAGGGCATAGAACGCGTGGATGGTTTCCCGTGGATAGACTGCGCCCGTCGGATTGTTGGGGGATATCAGCACAATGGCGCGGGTGCGCGGACCGATCAGCCGGGCGGCATCCTCGGCGCTTGGTACTGCTCCCGAACCCGGGCGGAAATCGAGCGGCACCGGCTCGACCCCTTGCATGCGCATCCACATGTCGTGGTTGAAGTAGTGAGGCCGCGGCAGGATGACCTGATCGCCGGCCTGGGCAAGGCTCATCAGCGCCAGACAGAAGGCCTGGTTGCATCCCGAGGTGATGCCGACCTCCGCAGGCGCCACGGGAGCGCCGTAGAACGACGAGAGATGCTCGGCATAGCTTTCGCGGAGAGCCGGCAACCCGAGGATCGGTGTGTAGCCGTGCAGGGCCGGATCGAGCAGCAACTCGCCCAGGTGTCGGCGCATCTCCAAGGCGGGCGGATAGCCCGGAACGGCCTGGCTGAGATCGATGAGCGGTCGGTCGGCGGGGAAGGTGCGGCCCAGTACCCAGCGCTTGGTCTCGCCGATCGGTGACGGCTCGACGATGGCCAGCCGGGGATTGACTGCGGGCATGGTCGGCATGGTCAGCTCGCACCATTCTGGCTGCGGCAGCCCTCACGGCCGCCGACGGATTTAACACTGAATTCCCGCACGAATTTGTTCCTTTGCTCGGAGGGGAGGGGCGGAGCATCCGGGTCCGCAAGGTGCGTGTCAAACGGGCACCTGGCTCATTCCTGGAAGCGAAAATGGATTTGCCTGATCGATGGCTTGTGCCTATCGTCTGTCACAAGGCTCCCCTCGAGAGTCAGTGTGGGTCAGGAGGAAATTGTATGACAACTAGGAATGTCAGCCGTCGCCGTTTTGTGGCGACCACCGCCGTCGCCTCTACGGCGCTCGTGGCGGCGCCATTCGTGCGCGGTGCGTACGCTGCCGGAAAACTGTCGCTCGGGCTGTGGGATCACTGGGTCCCAGGCGCCAACAAGGCCACAGAGGACCTGATCAAGCAGTGGGCTGAAAAGGAAAAGGTCGATGTGACGATCGACTTCATCACGTCGCAGGGCAACAAGCTGCTGCTGACTACGGCGGCGGAATCGCAGGCGAAGTCCGGCCACGACATATTGGCGTTCTCGACCTGGCTGCCGTCGCGCTATTCCGAGCAGCTGGTCGCGATGAATGACGTCGTGGAGCCGTTGATCAAGCAGAACGGCGCCGTGAACGCGACGGTCGAGTATCTCGGCAAGCTCAACGGCAAGTGGCTCGCGGCACCGGCCACGGTCGGCAGCCAGATCAAGGGTCCCTGCTCGCGCATCGATCTGATGAAGCAGCTCGCCGGCATCGACGTGCAGGCGATGTATCCGGCGGGCGCGCCTCCCAAGGCCGATGCCTGGACGCTCGATGCTTTCCTGAAGGCGGCACAGGCCTGCCAGAAGGGCGGACATGCCTTCGGCATCGGCCTCGGCACCACGTCGGACTCCGTCGACTCGGCCGGCGCGTTCTTCCACGCCTTCGGTGCGCAGCTGGTCAACGCCAAGGGCGACATCACCGTGAAGAGCGACAACGTCCGCAAGGCGCTGGAGTTCTACAAGCAGCTGCTGTCGTATCTCCCGGCCGATGCGCCGTCGTGGGACGACGCCTCGAACAACAAGTGGCTCGTGTCGGGCACCGGCGCCATGATCATGAATCCGCCGAGCGCCTGGGCCGTAGCCAAGCGCGATGCGCCGAAGGTTGCCGAGCAACTCTGGACCCACGGCTTCCCGGCCGGTCCGAATGGCCGCTATGCACCGTTCCTGCCCTATTTCTGGGGCGTCTGGAACTTCAGCAAGAACCAGCCGGCTGCCAAGAGCCTGCTGACGTTCCTGAGCCAGGCCGACTCTGCGGAGAAGATGGTCGAGGCGAGCGGCGGCTATGACCTGCCGTCCTTCGAGAAGCTGACGACCTTCAAGGTCTGGGCCGAGGCGGAGCCGCCGAAGGGAACGCTCTATCATTATCCCAATCCGCACAACCACCAGACGCTGTCGATCGCGGCGGCGCCGGCGCCACACAAGATCGCCGAGCAGATCTACACGCAGGGCATCCAGACCCAGATGGCCGTCCGCTACTTCAAGGGCGAGTCGATGGACAAGACGCTCGACTGGGCTGCCGGCGAGATCGAAGGCTTCATGCGCAACTAGCGCATGCAATGAAAGGAGCGGGGGCGCCATCGAGGTGATGGTGCACCCCGCGCGCGTACGCGTAGGGGACTGGTAACGTCCGGAGCTTGCCATGGCAGATATCGCCGCCCGAGGCACCGTCGCGGTTGGGGCGGACAACCGCAGCAGCCTGCATAAACTCATGCAGCGCAAGTCGACCATCGCCTTCCTGATGGCTTTGCCGCTGATCCTGCTGATCTTGGTCCTGGTAGCCTATCCCGCCGGGTATGCGGTCTACCTGTCCATGCTGAACAAGGGCATGACGCGGTTCGTCGGCTTCGGGAACTTCACGTTCCTGTTCGGCCGCGAGACGTTCTGGATGGTCGTCTACCAGTCGTGCCTGTTCGCGATATCGGCAGTCATCCTCAAGGCCATCATCGGCTTCGTGGTCGCGCATTTCGTGCACAACATCCCGAGCAAGGGCCAGCGCAAGTGGCGTGGCATGCTCCTTGTGCCGTGGGTCATCCCGCCCGCGATGAGCACGCTCGCGTGGCTGTGGTTGTTCGACCCGTCCTACAGCGCTTTCAACTGGATCCTCGGCCAGTTCGGCATGGAGCGCATCCCCTGGCTGGGCGAGACCGGCTGGGCGCGCTTCGCCGTGATCCTGGTCAATGTCTGGATCGGCGCCCCCTTCTTCATGATCATGTACCTTGCGGCACTTAAGTCGGTGCCGGAGCAGCTCTATGAGGCGGCGGCCATCGATGGCGCTTCCTGGTGGCAGCGCATCTGGTACGTGACCCTGCCGATGATGCGGAACATCATCGCCATCACGGCGCTGTTCTCGTTGATCGTGACCTTCGCCAACTTCGACATCGTGCGGGTTCTCACCAAGGGCGATCCGCTCAACACGACCCATATCTTCGGCACCTGGGCGTTCCGGGTGGGTATCGAGAGCGGCGACATTCCGCTCGGTGCCGCAGTGTCGCTGTTCATGGTGCCGATCCTGGCCGTGGCGGCGGTCTTCATCCTGCGCGACATCACCAAGCGGGGGAGTGAAGTCTGATGGCCGACACCGCAATCGCGACATCCGCCGCGGCGGCCGGGGCTCGCCGCAAGTATGGCAGCATGAGCCGTGACCGGAAGTGGGCGCTGCGCTGGTCCTACTTCTTCCTGGTCCTGTTCGCGATCTTCTTCCTGATGCCGCCGGTCTACATGTTCATCACCTCGCTGAAGTCCAGCGCGGAGATCTCGGCGGCGACGAATCCGTGGTGGGTTCAGGATCCGACCCTTTCCAACTACATCGAGCTGCTGACGCAGAACCAGTACCTCATCTTCTTCCGCAACTCGGCGATCGTGTCGGTGCTGGTCGTGGCCGTCACGATGGTGATCAGCGTGGTGGCGGCGTTCGCGCTCGCGCGCATGCGCTTCTGGGGGTCGGCGACGCTGGCGACCGGTGTCTTTCTCACCTACCTGATTCCGGAGACGCTGCTCTTCATCCCGCTGTTCAAGATGTTTGCCTGGGTCAACGAGGCCTTCGGCATCCAGCTCATGAACCACTGGTGGACGCTGATCATTCTCTATCCCACCCTGACGGTGCCCTTCTGCACCTGGATCATGATCGGGTACTTCGCGTCGATCCCCAAGGAGCTGGACGAGGCGGCCCTGATCGACGGCGCCACCTGGACCCAGACGCTGACCAAGATCTTCATTCCGGTGGCGCTGCCCGGCATCATCGCCGCGACCATCTTCGCCTTCACGGTGTCGTGGGCGCAGTTCCTCTATCCTCTGGCCTTCACCACCTCGACGACGGAGCTGGTGCTTCCGGTGGGCATCGTGACGACGCTGATCAAGGGCGACGTCTTCAACTGGGGGCAGATCATGACGGGTGCGCTGCTCGGCGCGGCGCCGCCGCTCATCATCTATGCCTTCCTCATGGACTACTACATAGCGGGCCTCACGGCCGGCGCGACGAAGGGTTAAGGGTAGGACGATGGCTCAGGTAACGTTGCGTAAGGTCGTCAAGAAGTACGACGAGGTCCTCGCCGTGCGTGGCATCGATCTCGACATCGTCGACAAGGAGTTCATCGTCCTCGTCGGTCCTTCGGGATGCGGCAAGAGCACGACGCTGCGCATGATCGCCGGCCTCGAGGAGATCAGCGATGGCGACATCGCGATCGGCGGCGACGTCGTCAACGACGTCCCGCCGAAGGATCGGGACATCGCGATGGTGTTCCAGAACTATGCGCTCTACCCCCACATGAACGTGTACGAGAACATGTCCTTCGGGCTGAAGCTGAAGCGCACGCCGAAGGACGAGATCGATCGTCGCGTGAAGCAGGCCGCCCAGATCCTGGACATCACGGAGCTGCTCGATCGCAAGCCCAAGCAGCTCTCGGGCGGCCAGCGCCAGCGCGTGGCCATGGGGCGCGCGATCGTGCGGGACCCCAAGGTGTTCCTGTTCGACGAGCCGTTGTCCAACCTGGACGCGAAGCTGCGCGTCCAGATGCGGACGGAAATCAAGAAGGTGCACCAGAAGGTGCGGACGACGACCGTGTATGTCACCCACGACCAGGTGGAGGCCATGACCCTGGCCGACCGCGTGGTGGTGATGAATGCCGGCTTGATCGAGCAGGTCGGCTCGCCCAACGACCTCTACCACTCGCCGGCCACCAAGTTCGTCGCAGGCTTCATCGGCTCTCCGGCGATGAATTTCATTTCCTGCCATCTCGAGCAGGCGGCGGGGGCGCTGCGCGTACGCTTGACCGACAAGCTGTCCTTTCCCGTGCCGGCCGACCGCACGGCGCGCTACACGCCCCATGTCGGCAAGGCGAATCTCGCCCTCGGCCTGCGTCCGGAGCACATCACCGAGACCCGCCCGCATGTCGAGCCGAACCAGCATGACTTCGACATGCCGATCGACGTCGTGGAGCCGATGGGCATGGAAACGCTGGTGTACTTCACCGTGGGAGGCGTCGAGGTGTGCGGCCGCGTCAATCCGAACGCTGGCGCCGCCGATGGCAAGACCATGAAGCTCCGCGCAGACCTCAGCAACATGCATCTCATCGACGACAGCACGGGCATGGTGCTCTAAGTTCCCTCTCTTTGATCGGAACTTAGCTTGAGGAGATATCGATGGCAGCGTTGACGGGTAAGGTCGCCTGGGTGACCGGTGCCGGCTCCGGCATCGGCCAGGCCGCGGCGATCGCCCTGGCCAGGGAAGGCGCAACGGTGGTCCTGACCGGGCGTCGCAAGGCACCGCTTGCCGAGACGGCGGCAATGATCAGGAAGTCGGGGGGCAGCGCGGTGGCCAAGCCGGGCGATCTGATGAAGGCGCCGGTCGTGGCGAAGATCGCCAAGGACATCGAGAAGCAGTTCGGGCGTTGCGACATCCTGGTCAACAATGCCGGGCTGAACATCCTCAAGCGCAAGTGGGGCGAGCTGACGCCTGCGGCCGCCGAGCAGGTGATCGACGGCAATCTTTCGAGCGCCTTCTATTGTACGACCGCGGTGCTGCCGATGATGCGTCGGCAGAAGGATGGCGTGCTGATTCATACGTCGTCGATGGCGGGACGCTACCCCAGCACGCTGAGCGGCGCCGCCTATTCGGCCGCCAAGCATGGCGTCGTGGCCATGAGCCACACGATCAACATGGAGGAGTGCATCAACGGGATACGCTCCTGCGCCGTGTGCCCCGGCGAGGTGGCGACGCCCATCCTCGACAAGCGACCGGTGCCGATCACCAAGGCCGAGCGGGCGCGCATGGCGCAGTCGGAGGATGTCGGGGATCTGATCCGCTATATCGCGTGCCTGCCACCGCACGTCGTGATCAACGAGGTCATGATCAATCCAACCTGGAACCGCGGCTACATCGCCAATCTCAAGCGCGGCAAATCCTGACATGACGGTCACAATCAAGGCGAAGGCGCTGGAAGCCTTTGTCGCCGACATCTTCTCGTCGGCTGGCTGCTCGACGGAGGAGGGCGGGCGCATAGGCCGCTACCTGGTGAGCGCCAATCTTTCCGGCCACGACAGCCATGGCGTCGTGCGTGTGCCGCGCTACGTGGCGCAGAAGAGGAGCGGCACGGTGGTCGCCGACGTCGCCGTCGATCTCCTGGTCGACACGCCGGTGATCGCCGTGGTCGACGGCAAGTACGGTTTCGGCCAGACCGTGACGCCTCAGGCCGTGCGCATCGGGATCGAAAAGTGCCGCAAGAACGGACTGTCGGCCGTGACCTTGCGCAATGCCGGTCACGTCGGGCGGGTCGGCGACTGGGCCGAGATGGCTGCGGAGGCCGGCCTCGTGTCCGTCCATTTCGTCAACGCCTCCGGCAGCGTGCTGGTGGCGCCCTATGGCGGCGTGGAACGCCGGTTCTCGACCGCGCCGTACTGCGTCGGGATTCCGCGGCCTGGCCTTCCGCCGCTGGTCCTGGACTTCGCGACCTCGGTGGTGGCCGAGGGAAAGGTCCTGGTCGCAAGCCAAGGCGGCAAGAAGGTGCCCGACGGCGCCCTTGTCGGCGCGGACGGCAAGCTCAGCGGCGACCCTCATCTGCTTTACGGCGATTACACGCCCACTGGCCCGCGCGACCACAGCAAGGGGACGGGGGCGATACGCGCCTTCGGAGACCACAAGGGCTCCGGCCTGGCCTTCATGTGCGAGCTTCTGGGGGGCTCCCTGTCCGGTACGGGAGCGACCGACCCCAAGCGCGGCCGCTTCGCCAACGGGATGCTCTCCTTCTATGTCGATCCGAAGGTCGTCGATCCGGCCGGCTTCTTTCCCGGCGATGTCGCGCGGTACGTTGACTTCGTGAAGAGTTCCCGGCCGACAGCGCCAGGCGGCGAAATCCTCGTGCCGGGAGAGCCGGAGGAGCGGATGCGGGCGCAGCGTCTGGCCGATGGCGTGCCGCTGCCGGACGACACCTGGGCCGCCATCGTCGAGACGGCGCGCTCGGTGGGGCTCGACGAGCGACGTATCCAGCAGGCGACGATATAGGGGCTAAAGCATGTTCCGTTCGGCTGGAATCAGCCGAACGGAACATGTCTAGTGAAACTGCGAACAACCGCGCGCGCGTTTCCACTATGACGGAACCGCTTGCGGTTCCGTCATAGTGGAAACCGCTCTACCCCGGCCGCTGCTCCGCCAGCAACTCGGCGGCGGTGGCGATCCGGAGGGGGCGACGGCTGATCAATCCGCTCCAGACCCAGTTGTGGTGCCGAATGACGGCTTCTGCCGGCAGGTGGGGCCGGTCGGCCAGCGTGTGGCCGTCCGCGACCGCCACCACGGTATAGTCATGCGACACGGCGGACCGTACGGTCGCGTCGACGCAGAAGTCGGTCGCCCAGCCGGCGATCAGGAGGCGTGCAGGCTTCAGGCGCTGCAGGGTGTCGTGCAGGGCGGTGCCGGCGAAGGCGTCGTTCAGGGTCTTCTCGACGACGAGATCCGCCGGCTCGCGGTGGAGGTCCGGCAAAAATGACCATCCCGGTGTATGCGGCTCGAAACCGTCGCCGCCGCAGTGCCTGATCCAGACGATGCTTCCGCCGCTTCCTCGCACCCAGCCGGCCAGGGCGTCGATGCGCCGGATCACGGCATCCAGTTCGTGCTTGGGCGGACCTTCGAGCAGACCGGCCTGCATGTCCACGACGATCAGAGCGGCCGCCATGCTAGCGACCCGGCCTCTTCCGCAGCCGGTCGATGGTGCCGGCGACGGGGTCGATGAATGCCTGGGTCGCCACGTAGTCGTCGTGCAGCAGGCGGCGCAGGGCGTCTAGGCGGGCGCTGCTGGCAACCATGCCGGTGGCGACCTCCAGCTGCGGCAGGTCCATGCCCCACAGGCGCACGACCAGCACGTCGTAGCCGAGGTCGAGCGCCCGGTCGATCTGCCGGCGCAGGTCCTCGACCTGCCGCGCGTCGCTCCAGTCGGGATGCCGCAAGACCTGCCCGGTGAAGCCGATCCACTTGAACTTCGGCGCCTTCTGCGGTGCCGGCCCAAGATCGTGCGTGCCGGGTTCCGCCGTCCCCCAGTGCAGGGATCCGTAGACCATGGCCCAGTCGAAGTCGTGCATCAGCCAGACAGTCCGGTCAGGGTCGGCCGCGCGCTCCATCCGCTCGATGGCCTGCTGCCAGGCGCTGTCGAGGCCTCGGAGGGGCGCAAGGCTCCAGACGTTGTAGGCGAACAGCGCCGCCGTGAGGGCCGCCAGTGCCGCGAGGCCGCGCCGGCCGTAGCGATCGCGTGCCAAGGTGAGGGTCAGGGCCCATCCAACCGTCAGCCATGCCATGACGTTGACCTGCATCTGCGGATCCTGCGGCTGCGAGTACAGGTTGAAGACGCATCCCGCCGCGAAAGTCACGCCGAACACCGCGGCGAGAGCCCGCATCTGGACGTCCCGCCGGGAGCGCCACAGCAGGCGCCCGGCGATCGCCGCCACGGCGACCATCCAGATCGTGGCCGTATAGCGCCATATGTCCCATCCCGGGATGCCGGGGAGGGCGGCGACGCCGGCGCCGAGGAGGTAGGCAACCATGCCGTCCCACAGATAGCCGACCTTCGCCCAGGTAAAGCCGGCCCACACCGAACGTACCGCCTTGCCTGTCCAGAGGAGCTCGAAGGGGCCGACGGACTTCGGATGGCCTTGCCAGGCCCCGGCCACGATGGTGGCCGTCGCCAGCATCGCGGCGAGGAAGAGCGCGATCCAGCCCAGGCGGCGCCCCAGCCGAGGTTCGCAGAGCCAAAGCGCCGCCAACATGGCCGGCAGCGTGGGGAACATCAGGCGCCACTCCATGAGCCAGGCGATCGAGAAGAGCACGGCCACGGCAGTGACGTGCCATGTCGTCGGCCGGGCGAGCCAGACGCTGGCCAGCGCCATGGCGGCGAGCAGCACCGTATAGCTCGGCATGATGTCCTCGTTGATGATCGCGAGGAACATCACGAAGCTCGAAGCGAGGTGGAAGGCTGCGGCCATCAGCGCGACCACCCGATCGCGCGTCACCGCGCGAACCAGCGCATAGACCACCGCCAGCCCCAGGCTGCAGCTGATCGCATTCAGGATGGTCATCTGCCGCCGCGGATCGCCGGGATACACGGCCAAGAGATCGAGCAGTCGGCAGAGGGCGCCGTAGACGGGATAGAAGAGGTAGTTGGCGGGGTAGAGCGGCGCATTCGCCGGATCGACGATCCAAGGCTTGAGCTCCAGGCTCTTGAAGACGCCGTTGCCCGTCAGTCCGCCCTGGGCGTTGTCGAACCAGAGGATGATGGCGACCAGCAGCGTGCTTCCGCCGACGACGATCAGGGCCAGATCGGCAAGTGTCGTGTCCAGCCGCGCCCCTCTCTCCGGGCCGCGCCCGCCCATGGGCTGCACGCTAGCCAACGGTGGATCGCAAGCCGAGACGGTCAGGACGCGCGGCGTCCTGCCGGCTATCGTCAGGCGCCCCGCCGACGGGCTTGCGTGCAAGCACCCGGAACGCCGTGGCGAGCTTGTCGGATACGACATCGGAATTCCGGGACAGCCAGACAAGCGGCGGCAAGAGAAGGACCCGCAGCGCCCTGTAGAGGAACGTGTCGCGCAAATGCAGCCACTCGTAGATGATCCAATGCAGCGTGTGCCACACCGTATAAAGCGCCTTCGTCTGCTCTATTTCATAACCTGCCTTCACGAGAAGGGCCTCGAGGCCGTCTCGGGTGTATCGCTGGAAGTCGGCCGGAATCTTGTGTTCGGGCTGCAGGAAGGGGACGGTGCATACCAGGAATCCGCCCGGCTTCGTCACCCGGAACAGCTCCGCGACGACGTCGACGGGATTCTCGACGTGCTCCAGCACGGCGATGCAAAGAACGCCGTCGAAGGTGCCGTCCGGCTTCGGGATTCGGTGAAGCGGCGACACGATGTCGAGATTGGTCCTCGCATCTCCAGGATAGTGCAGGTCCTGGTTGACCACAGTGCCATCCACGAGATGCCGCACCTCGCGCCAGCCGGAACCCGCATTGAGGACCATGCCCTTGAGGAGGCCGGCCTGCGTCAGGTCATCGAGTTCGGCATCGATGGGCGGCCAGACGGCGGACTGGTTGGTCAGGGCACGCAGCCAGTTCAGCATGTCGCGACGGCCAGGTTCGGGCGCTTCGGCTTTGCTGTCATTTGACGATGGCTGAAATGGCCTTCTCCAGGGCACGCCTGAAAGAATACTTCAGCAGCTTGTGGAGCGGCAGGCCGTCGAGGCTGTCATGCAAGGCGGATTCCGATGGATCGCGGGCCGGCTGCGCGATGTGCGAAAGCCAATCGTCGGCTGCGAGCGGGAGGGCGGCTGGTTGCGCGCCGGCGCGTTCATAGAACGCCAGCCGCTGTGGCAGGATGACGCTCATCGCCAATGCCTTTTCGACCGTCGCGGCTGCTGCGGCGCCGATCTCCCGCCGACGGCTCAGGGGCATCGTCATGAAGGAATCGATCGCTCGCGCAAGCTCGGACGCATCGTTGGACCCATAGACGAATCCATCGGTGCCGTCCTGGATCAGCTCGCTGGCACCCGCCGCAGAGGAACAGATGACGGGCGTGCCGGCGGACATGGCCTCGATACAGGTCATGTTGAAGACGTCCCAGATGGAAGGGACGAGGACGAAGGCGGCTTGGCGCTGACGGTCGAGAATGGCGGCGTGGCTTTCCGGCGGGAGCCACGATATCTGCTGCCCCCAGACCTCGGGCCAGGCGCTGCGAAGATATTGCGCGGTCGAGTCCCCGCTCTGGTTCAGGGAGGCATCCCTGCCCACCCAATCGATATGCAAGGAACGATTGCCCAATAGCTGGATCGCTTCGCAGAGGACATGCGGGCCCTTCCACATCTGCACGCGGCCCACGACCAGCCCCTTGTCCGTTCGATCGGCGTTCGGGAGCGCGGCACGTTCGGGGGGCCGCCAGAGCGGGCGCGCGACATCGACGGACCGGTTGAGCTGCGCCTGCCAGAAGGAGGCATTGCGATGGCTGCTCGTCTGAAGCTGATCGGCGGCCGCGAGGCCGCGCAGTTCGATGAGCTGTATCAGGCTGTCCGGTATCTCCTCGCCGCGAAACGGAGTCTGGGCCGCGACCTGGCCGATGCTGCCATGGAGCTGAACGAGCAGCGGTGGACGAGCGTCGAACAGCCACGGCAGGAAGCCAAGACCCCAGTCCGTGACCTCGACGATGTCCGCGCGACTCCCGGATTGCGCCTGCTCCCAGAGGCCCCATGCAGCCGCCAGATGCTGCGCGAGCTTCGGAGCCACATCGTAGCGAGCGAAGAGTTGCAGGTACTTCGCATGAAAAGCGCTATCGAAGATCTCGACCGTCACGCCGTTCGACCGCACGGAGCCGCCGCCCGGTTGGCTGATGGTGTTGCTGCCATGCAGGACACGAACGGAATGCCCGGCATCGACAAGGGCAGGCAGGAGAGACGAGTAGTACGTGCTGATGCCGCCACCGGAGAAGGAGTACTCCGGAAGCACGAACAGGAAGTTCATTGCGACCGGTCGCGGCAGATGCGGCAGCATGCAGGTCGCGCATGAGATAGCGGCCTGTTCATTCAGACGGTACCGACGCCACTGGCTGCACTGACCCTTTGCGGATTTTCCAAGCTTCCTACCCGATCGCGGCAAAGCCTACTATGGCGTCGGTGAATCTCAATCTGCAGGCGACGGCCGGCGTTGCTGGCCGAGGGGATGCGTGCGGCGCCCGGCCGGGTGGATATGCGTCATTGCGCCGCATATTGCAGCGTTCTCGCCTCGGCGGCGCAAGGCGGTCCGCCTCGTGGCGTGGCTGGATGTGGTGCCCTGCCACAATCGGGTAGCATGCAGGCGCATTGGGGGGCGGTCGTGGAGAATGAGGGGAAGACGCGGGTTCTGGACCGGGTGGGGTTCGGCTGCGGCGCACTGTCGACACTTGGAACGCCGCGAGCGTCGCGCCGTCTCCTGGAAGGCGTGCTCGAACTCGGTATCCGTCACTTCGATACCGCGCCTCTTTACGGCAGAGGCTATTCGGAGCGGCTTCTGGGCCAGTTCCTGCGCGGGAAGCGGGAAAGCGTGAGCATAGCGACGAAGTTCGGCCTCGTGCCTGGCTACGTGCCACCGCTGCCCGTCGGATTGGCGATGGGCCTCAACGCTCTCCGTCGGTGGGGGGCGCGGGCGCGGCGGGTCCCCGCCAGCGTCGCATCCTCGCCCGCGCCTGCGCCGCCGCCTCCGTCTCCGCCGGCCGATCGTCCCAGCGCTCCGACCATAGACCGGGACGCCGTGAAGACGGCCTTCGACGGAAGTTGCCGGGCGCTGGGCACCGATCACATCGATCTCTACCTCCTGCATGAGCATGTGCCATCCGCGCTGACATCCGGAGCCATGGATTTCCTTCTGGATCTCAAGGCTTCCGGGCGCGTGGGTCAGATCGGACTTGCGGCGAACGGAAGCCGGTATGCCGGGCTGTCCCATGCCGAGCTGATGCCGTGGGATGTGCTGCAATACGAATACGGCCCGGCATGGCCCGACCACGCTTCCCTGCCGCAGCGGTTCCCGACCAAGTCCCATGTCTTCCATAGTTGCCTGAGGGGTGTGACCGGCGGCGGCCAGGCACCCGGCCGGGTTCTTGCCCGATGCTTGCGCGACAACCCGTCCGCCAGAGTCCTATTTTCCTCCACGAGGCTGGACCACGTTTCCGAGAACGTCCGCACCCTGAACGCGCTGGCGCCGTCCGATGCCGATCTTTGACGCCAATGAACGATTGCTGGACGGCGACTGGACGGGCTTCGATACGGTGATCGTGGGTGCGGGGGCGGCAGGCATCTATCTGGCCCTGTCCCTCGCGCGCCGGCGCCAGCGTGTACTGCTGATCGAGAGCGGGCACTTCACCGAGGACGAGGACCGCCAGAACCTCAACGACATCGAGCAGACCGGCAAGGCCATGGCCAATGCGCTATGGAACCGGAAGCGGATCCTCGGCGGAACCACCACGGCGTGGGGCGGTGGCGCACTGCCGTTCTCGCCGCTGGACTTCAGGAAGCGGGACTGGGTGGAGCACAGCGGCTGGCCCATCACCTCCGACGCGCTCTCGCCCTATTTCGCCCCGGTCGGCCGGTTCATGGGGCTGGATGCCGGCAACTACGATTCCGACATGCTCGGCCTGTTGGGCCGTCGCGATCCGGGCTTCGACCCGGCGCTGATCGACTACCAGCACTGCAAGTGGAGCTGGCAGCCCAACTTCTACAAGCTCGCCAGGCGACGCCTGATGCGCGACGTGACGGTGCTCTACAACGCCCACCTGCTGCGCATCGACGTCGGTGAACGCGGGCAGGTGGCACAGGTCGAGATTGGTGATTTTCGCGGCCGTCGGCGCTCGATTCCCGTCAAGGTTCTTGTCGTGGCGGCGGGCGGCATCGAGACGAACCGCATTCTCCTCCTCAACGACCACCAGGTGAAGGGCGGCCTGGGAGGCGGCTCCGGCTGGCTGGGCAAGGCCTTCATGGAGCATCCCTGTCTCGTCGGCGGCGACGTGGTGTCAGAGGACATGGCGCGCCTGCAGGAGCATTTCGGCACGAAGGTTCGCGGCCTGCGCCGCTACTCGGCGCGGCTGAGTGCCAGCCCGGCATGGCAGGAGAAGCACCGCCTGTTGAACGTGTCGGCGAGCCTCATGTGGCTCTACGAGGACGATGACGCGGGACCGATGGCGACGCTGAAGGCGTTCGCCAGGCGCCCCGGGCCGACGACGGCCATGGCCCTTGCGGCCAGGGGTGGGGAGGTCGGCCGGATGGCATGGAAGCTCGCCCGGCACGGCTTGATCTACAAGCCCGGCGCGGCGGCAAGGATATCCCTGATGTGCGAGCAGGAGCCGCTGAGCGACAGCTACATCGCATTGAGCGACCGGAGGGACGCCTTCGGGGCCCGCAAAGCGCGGCTCCACTGGCGGATCGGCGCCCGTACGTGGGAGACGGCGGTCCGGTTCACCGAAACCTTGGCGGGCGAGCTGCGACGGCTCGGCTTGGGGACGGCTCGCCTGGCGGATGGACTACGGATCGATGCGGCGGACTACGAGGCCCGCCTGAGCGACGTCAACCATCACATGGGCGGGGCACGGATGAGCGCGGCGGCGGCCGACGGCGTCGTCGACGACCAGCTCCAGGTCTGGGGCACGCCCAACCTCTACGTCTGCAGCTCGGCGGTCTTTCCCACGGCCTCCCATTCCAATCCCACGTTGACCATGCTCGCCCTTGGGGCGCGGCTCGTCGACAGGCTCGCCCCGACGACCTGATGGGTCGATCGGGCGGTGCCCGCGGAGGTGTGTAGACCGCGTGAATTGCCCTGCGGCGGCAACTCCTTGCCGAGCGGCGGCGAGGTGCCCTAAGTTGCCGCGGCGACACGGATAGGCGATGGGCATACTCGAATCACGCCGGACTGAATTCAGGCGCGTCCTCACCTCGGCCGTGAAGTCGACCGCAAGAAGATTGGGATACGAGGTCGTCCGGGCCGACACCTTCGACGAACTGGTCCAGCGTGCCCGCATAGGCCGGAACATCGAGGGGCTGCTGGCTGTATTGAAGGCGTTCCATGGTGGACAGGGATATCCGGCCGAGCTGATCGGCAACCTCCATCATTCGACATCGCAATTCTGGCAGGACATCTTTGTCCTGGCCGAAACGAACTACCGGCGGAACGGGTATTTCGTGGAGTTCGGCGCGGCGGATGGCCTGAGCGCAAGCAATACGTATCTGCTCGAGAAGGTGTTCGGCTGGACGGGGATCCTCGCCGAACCTGCGAAGGTGTGGCACGAGGCCCTGCGCGGCAACCGGGCCAGCGCCACCCATATCGAGACGCGCTGCGTCTGGAGCCGCTCGGGCGATGTTCTACCGTTCGACGAGTTCGACTATCCCGAACTCTCCATGCCGAGCGGGCGCGGCGACGCTGACGTCCTGCGCAAGGAGCGGGTCGCCACGGCGCGTTACGAGGTGACGACCATCTCCTTGAACGACCTGCTCGAGGAGTACCGGGCGCCAGAGGTGATCGACTTTCTGTCGATCGATACCGAAGGCAGCGAGTTCGACATCCTCAACGCGTTCGACTTTGCGCGGCATCGGTTCAACGTCATCGTCTGCGAGCACAATTTTTCTGAGCAGCGTGAGCCCATCGCGGCGCTTCTTGCCCGGCACGGCTACACAAGGAAGCATCAGGACCTCTCGGCAGTAGATGACTGGTACGTCCGCGCTCCGTAAGGGATCCACCAAGGTGCCGTTTGAACTCGCCAAGGGCAGGCGCTAATGGAGAATACCATGTGGTATGTCTTCGAGGCGGAGTTCGAGGTGGAATCCGATCCCGGAATTCCTCCCGCCCAGCGCAAGGTTCTCTGGGACAAGCCCATCAAGGAAACCATTGCATGGCATGGTCCCTTTGATGATCAGAAGGAGGCCAGCAAGGCAGCTTCCGGACGAGCCTGGGCCAAGATCGACAAGTGCTACCATGCGGTACAGATCGTCGAGGTCAACATGCCGATGGCCAGGAAGTAGCGAGCTCTCGGGCGCGCGCGACCTGCCGGCTTGTCAAAGGCGCAAACCGCCCCACCCAGAGGGCCATTCCGCTGTCGCTGTTCTGCCGGATGCTTGGCGCTCCCTACGGGATTCGAACCCGTGTTTCAGCCTTGAGAGGGCCGCGTCCTAGGCCTCTAGACGAAGGGAGCGGAGGCCAGAGGGCGCTAGATAGTCGAACGGCCGTCCCTGCGCAACCCCGGCGGAGCAGGGTGACGATTGGCGGTGACCCCGTGGCAGGCCGGGCCTAAGCTCGCCCAAGCCCCTGTGGAGGAACGCCCATGGATATGCATATCGTCCAGGACATGCCGCTTACCGGAGTTGATGTCTATTCCCTGCCGCCTGCCGAAGGCGAGGCCATCCTGCGCCGGCAGCTGGCGGCCGCCTACCGGCTGGTCGACCATTTCGGCTGGACCGAGCTGATCTATGGCCACCTCACCGCCCGCGTCCCGGGCGAGGAGCCGCACTTCCTGATCAACCCCTACGGCTTGAACTACGACGAGGTCACGGCCTCGAACCTGGTCAAGATCGACCTGGACGGCAACAAGGTGGCTGATTCTCCGCATCCGGTGAACTACGCCGGCTTCGTCATCCATTCCGCCATCCACATGGCCCATGCGGCGCGCCACAAGGTCGTGATGCACACCCACACGCGCGCCGGGATGGCGGTCTGTGCCCTGAAGGACGGGCTCCTGCCGGTATCGATGGTCTCCACGGCCTTCCATGGAAAGCTCTCCTATCATGACTACGAAGGGCCGAGCCTGGATCTGGACGAGCGCGACCGCCTGCTGAAGAACCTCGGTGACAACCAGGCGATGATGCTGCGCAATCATGGTCTGCTCACCACCGGCCGCAGCGTGCCGGAGGCGTTCTTGCGGCTCTACCGTCTCGAACGGGCCTGCCAGATCCAGCTCGATGCCGCCGCCGCCGGCGCGCTCAACGTGATGGGCGACAACCTCGCCGCCAAGTCGGGCGCCGACATGGACCGCTTTTCCGAAATGGAATCCGAGGTGGGCATCGGCGACCTCGAATTTGCAGCCTTGGTCCGCAAGCTGGACAAGGTCGATCCCAGCTGGCGGCACTGAGCCGAGGCTTCGCCCCCCCCCGCGGCGTCAGAAGTATCGCCAGAACACCACGATGGACGCGGCGTAGACGAACAGGATGAGGCCGGCGCCGAGCAGGTTGACGCGCATCACGTTGCCCGTGGGTTGCAGCCACCAGCCCATGCGCTTGGCCACCCAAGGCACCAGGAAGCCGGTGAGGGCGACGCTCACGACATTGCCAAGGAACAGGGCGACTGGGAAGGCCAGCTGCCAGGCCTTCATGAACAGGGGCGTGTGAACGAAAACGCCGAACAGGAACACGATCGGATAGAGCAGCAGCAGGACGATCATGTCCATTTTCCACACGGGCAACGGTTTCGAGCCGGCGGCCTCGTCGCGGAACCACTGCTCGAAGCCGGTCCCCAGGCGGGCGTGGAACTCCTCCGTGAGCGGCTCGGCTTCCGCGACGAGCTTCCTGCGCACCGGCGAATCGAGCCAGGCCTGCAGGTTGGCCTGGTTGTCGAAGCGCAGGATGGCGACGTAATCGTCCTGCACGCCGGGCACCGGCGGCTCGAAACGGTATCCCTGTAGCCCGGGCGCCTTCGACTGCGCCGCGGCGATCCTGCGCTCCCAGGCGCGGTACTCGGCCTCCTTGCCGGGCTTCACGCGGGTGCTGATCACTGCCGACACCGGCGCGGGCTTGCGGCCTCCCTCGGTGTCGCGGACGATGTGCACGTCGTCCCGGCCGACCAGGAACGCCGCGGCACCCTCGATGCGCTGCTGGCGTTCGGCGGAGGCGAGCCAGCGCTGTGCATCCTCCATGGCGTGGAAGCGCTGCAGGATGACCCAGTCGACCTGCAGCGGCGGATTGGGTGGCATCAGGCGCTGCTCCACGAATCCGGGGAAGCTCGATACCAGGTTGCTCGTCTCGCCCTGCCAGCGCGCGAAATCCTCGGATCGCTCCGGACGCACGCTGGTCTGGGTGACGATGCTGACGGTCATTTGGCCTTCGCAAGCTGGGCGAACAGCCGGTCGGGGGTGAAGGGGAGGTGAGCGAACCGCACCCCCGTTGCGTCGGCCAGCGCGTTGGCGATCGCCGGTGCCACTGGGTTGATGCCGCATTCGCCCTGCGACTTCGCCCCCAGCGGCCCGATCGAATCGACCGTGGCGGCGAAGAAGATGTCGGTATGGGGTGTGTCGGCGAAGGCTGGGACGCGGCAGTTGCGCAGTTGCGGGTTCACCATGTGCCCATCCTCGTGAACCATGTTCTCGATCAGCGCCCAGCCGTAGCCCATGGCCACGGCGCCGTCGAGCTGGCCGCGGCACTGCAGGGGATTGATCGGCCGGCCGATGTCGGCGACATGCACGCTGTGCAGGACGCGGACCTCCCCGGTCACGCGATGGACGGCCAGCCGCACGCCCTGGACGTTGAAGGCGATGGTGCGGGGCGAGAGGTAGGCCTTGCGCGCCGCCGTGAAGCGGTGGCCGACCCTGGCGCCCTCGGCATGCAGCTCGGCGAGCGGGATGCGCCTGTTGCCGCAGATCACCGCGTCGATATCGAGGCGGCACTGGTGGACCGGCGTTTTGGTGTGGCGCGCGGCGAAGTCGAGGATGTCGGCCTTCATCGCCTCGGCGGTGGCGAGCACCGCCTTGCCCGCCACGACCGTGCCGGTGCTGGCGAAGGTTCCGGTATCGTAGGGCGTGCGATCGGTATCGGCATTGATGATGTCGATGTCCGACGCACGGACGCCGAGCACGGCAGCGGCCATCTGCCTGTGCGCCGTGGTGATGCCGTTGCCCATTTCCGACGAGCCGCAGGCGAGATGGTAGGTGCCGTCGGCCAGCAGCTTCATCTCCGCGCCCGAACGGTGCTCCGTCGGCGGGCCGCATTCCAGCATGGCCAGCGCCGCGCCCGTGCCCTCGAGCCAGTCGTCGCCGTCCGGCTTCCTGACGTCGTTGCCCTTCTTCAGCGCGCGCTCGACGATATCGAGGCACTCGTCGATGCCATGGCTGCCGAAGCTCGCGTCGCTCGGCTCCTTCCAGATCGATTCGACATTGTCGCCCGGCCGCACGACGTTCCTGCGGCGCATCTCGAACGGATCGATGCCGAGAGCCTTCGCCAGCTCGTCGATGGCGCATTCCATGGCGAAGGTGGTCTGCGAGGCACCGTAGCCGCGGAAGCCGCCGCCCGGGATCATGTTGGTATAGACGACGCGCCCGATGCCCTTCTTGTTCGGACAGCGGTAGGCCGCGAACGGACTCGCCATGGCGGCGGCCAGCGTTTCGCTGGCATGGTTGCCGTAGGCACCGGTGTTGGAGACCACGTGGACGTCGAGGGCCGTCAGTGTGCCGTCCTTCCGGGCGCCGACCTTGATCCTGGTCGTCATCTGGTGCCGAGTCGTGGCGCCGATGAATTCCTCCTCGCGCGTCCACTCCCACTTCACCGGACGGCCACCGAGCTTCATGGTGGCGAACAGGGGGAGGTCTTCAGATACCATTTCCTGCTTGCCACCGAAGCCGCCACCGACACGCTCGGTGAAGACGTGGATCTGGCTGGCGGGCACGCCCATCAGATAGGCCAGTTTCGCGCGGGCTGCGAACGGTCCCTGGGAGCTGGTCCGGACGTGCCATCGGCCATCCTCGCCGCGCCAGGCGATCGAGCCGTGGGTCTCGAGATGCACGTGCTGCACCCGCGAGGTCGAGTAGGTCTGCTCGTGGATGACGTCGGACTCCTTGAAGCCCTGCGCAACGTTGCCGATCTCGCCCTGCAGGGTGCAGAAGATGTTGCCGTTGTCGGTGACGACTTCGCTCTTGTCGTGCAGGATCGGCGCGCCAGGCTCCATTGCGGCCACCGGGTCGAAGACCGCCGGTAGGACTTCGTAGTCGACAACGAGGGCGCGCACCCCGGCTTCGGCCGCTGCCTCGCTCTCGCCGACCACTGCGGCGAGCCTCTGGCCGGCGAAGCGTGCGACGTTGTCGAGCATGTAGGTGTCGTCAGGGTCAACGAGATGGTCCTCGTGCAGCGCCGTGCTGTACAGCCGGCGCGGGACGTCTTCCCACGTGTAGACAGCGACGACGCCGGGGAGGGCGAGCGCCTTGCTCCTGTCTATCCTGACGATGCGTGCGTGGGCATGCGGCGAGCGCAGTACCTTGAGGTGGAGCAGGCCCTCGACCGCAATGTCCATCGTATAGTGCGCCTTGCCGGTCAGGATCGCGTCCGTGAAAGGGTTGGGCAGGCTGGCGCCCAGCGCTTTGCCGGCGATGTCCTCTTCGACATTCTTCCGGCCCTGCAGCGCATCGACGATAGAGCGGTAGCCGGTGCAGCGGCAGATGTTGCCCTTGAGCGCGTGCGGCAGGTCGTTCTTGCGGGCGTCGTCGAACGCCGCCGACGCGGTCGTCATCATCATGCCGGCGGCGCAGTAGCCGCACTGGAAGGCCTGGGCGTCTTGGAAGGCCTGTTGGATCGGGTGCAGCCCGCCGTCGCGGGCGAGGCCTTCGATGGTGGTGATCTTCCGGCCCTCGCCGCGGAAGGCTGGCACCAGGCAGGAATGGAACGGCGCGCCGTCGATCCACACGGTGCAGGCACCGCAGTCGCCGGCGTCGCACCCCTTCTTGACGCCGAACACCTCCAGGTCGCGCAGGAAGGTGCGCAGGCACTGGCCCGGCTTTGGTTCCGCCGAATACAGCCGGCCATTGACGTCGTACGTGCTCATGACAGCTCTGCGCGAATCTGCTCGGCAAGGTAGAATGTGACGTGACGCTTGTACGGTGCCGAGCCGTGGACGTCGTGAAACCACGAACCGGGGGGAAGGCGCTCCTCGATGGCCTCGTGCATCTCCGATGTGGAGGGTGTCCTCGCGAAGCGCAGATGCACCGGTCGCGGTGTCGCCGCGCTGACCGTGAGCAGGAAGTCGCTGCCGTCGTCGTTGACCGTGGCGACTATCAGCGCCGCCGAGCGGCCGAAGCGGGTGAGCGATACCTGGCGCATGGCGAAGCGCTTCTTCAGCGCCGCGGCCGGCAGCAGGATCGAGCGCAGCAGCTCGCCCTTTTGCAGGACGTTGGCATGCATGCCGGTGACGAAGTCGACGACCGGCACCTGGCGTGGCTGGCCGTTCTGCGGCCACAGGGTGCAGATGCCCTCCAGGGCGGCGGTCAGCGACACCATGGCGCCAGCCGGCAGGGACATCACGACGTTGCCGCCGACGGTCGCGGCATTCCAGATCTTGAACGACATCAGGAAGGCGTCGATGCACTTGGCGAACAGGGGGACCGCTTTCCATTCCGGCGGACCCTTGAAATCGTGCAGCTCGACGATTCTGCAGGTTGCGGCGATCTCGAGCCCGGCCGGCGTCACCGCAAGCGGCGCCCAGCCGAACTGCTGCAGGTCGACCAGCGTGTCGGTGTTGACCTGGGGCTCCGAGAACAGCCATGTGCCGCCTCCCAGGAAGGCATGGCCGTCACGCCATTCGATCTCCTCGAACGACTTCGGCCGCTTCACCTCGACGATCGTATTGAGATTCATGCCATCCCTCTGCGCCTTGGGTTAGTCGGCGTCCGCGACGCGAGCCGCGCTCGTGCCGTGGACGCTTCGCGATGCCTACTTGAGATCGTCGAGCGACGTCGGACCGGGGCCCGGCGTGATGAGCGTCGGCCACTGCTTGGAGCCGAACGGCACGGCAGGCGGTAGGACGGGCTGCTTCCCGCGGCGCTGCATCTCGGAGATGATGGTCTTGCGGCCGTCGCCTCCCATCAGCTCGAAATCCATGACGTTGTAGTTGCCGAAGAACAGCTCGCCGACCGAGCGGTCGCCAATGATGCGGGTCATCGAGGTCAGCATCTCCTCGGGCGTGGTGGTGAAGCCCATCGTCTCGATCAGCATCAGCCGGTCGTTGATCGCCTCGGGCCCGAAATACTGCGCGAGCACCGAGAAGAGCACGTTGTTCTGACGCGCGACGTAGATGGTGTTCGACGCGGCGTAGGTCCTGGCCAGGTCGGGGCCGAGCATGGCCGACCACTCGTCCATCACGCCCATCCAGTGCTTGACCTGGGTCGAGGCGGCCCAGTTGATGATCAGCTTTATGTTGGGCGCCTGCTTCTTGGCGAAGGCGAGCAGCGGCTCTAGCGTGACCGAACCCTTCGCCAGGCAGTCGTCCATGTAGGCGACGTTGTTGGCCAGGATTTCCTTCACTGCAGGCTTCCAGTCGGCCTGGATGTCGGTGCTGGAATCGAGGCCGTCGAGCGCGGTCTTCATCTGGGTGCGATAGGCCGCCATCGGTGCGATCCAGCGCTTGTCGGCAGGGTTGTCGACCGACGGGATGACGACCTGGCTGATCGCCATGGTGCTGTGCCCGGTCGACTTCAGGATCTGGTAGACCTTGGGCACCGACGGCGCGGTGATCGGCGCCTGGCCGGGCCGGAACAGCATCATGTTGCCACCCTGGTTGGTGAACAACGCCAGGATGATCGGATGCTTGGCGAGGATGTTGCGGCGGTAGATGGTCGACGCCCTGTCGTAGAGCGAGAACATGCCGATATCGAGTTGCAGCAGATCGCGCGTGGCGATGTCGCTCGGGTTCGACGGCGTGTTGCCCGAGATGTTGGCGAGGTAGCCTGGAAGGCCGGCGGGTGCCTGCGCCGAAGCCGTCCCACCCATGAGGCCTGCCGCGAGCATCGCCGCGGCCAGTGGCAACATTCGCCTCTTCCTCGATCTTCTTTCTATGCCCGCGATACTGGCCGGCCGTCGGGTGGTATCTGTCATGATGGCTCCCTTTGGAATAGCACTGTGAGACGCAGCGTTCCGGCGAGCGCCGACGGCGCCGCCGGCGTCGCGCCGGGCGTTGGAATGTAGGTCACGGTCGGCTGCAGGAAGGTCGAGGCGTACAGGTGCGCCTGGTAGTACGCCTGGATCATCAGCTCGTTCTGCCGCTAACCCGACATTGGCGTAGAAGGCTTTGACCGGCGTGAAGTTGATGGTCACGCCGTTGGCCGGATTGTAAAAGCCCATCGTGGCGCCGATCATCGAGGCGTTCACGAAGACCGGCGTCCACAGCAGGCCGCTGATGGCCGGGATGTTCTGCTGTTGTAGCCGGCGACGCTGCCAGCCTGCTCGTTGGTTTTGCCGCCATTGAACTGGAGGAACTGGAAACCGAACGACGCGCCTCTCCAGCCGACCGTCTTGTCGGCGTCGACGTGCAGCCCGATGAACAGCGCCTGTTGTTGGTCCAGCCCCCGGGCACCGTGCCGCCCGCGGCCACGATGTCGGTGTCCGCCAGCCACAGTCCGCCCAGGCTGACGCCCCATTCGTCCTTGAGGCCGAGCATGCGGCCCAGCCATCCGGTGCCGACGACGGAATAGTCGGTCGCCGACGGATTGCCGCTCACCGCCGCCGACGCTTGGGCCATCGCCTGTCCACTCGAGGACGACAGGACCGCCACTCCGAGGCTGGTCAGCAGGGCGGTTTGCCGGGTCAAGATGGATTCGCAGCCTTGCTTCCGGGAGACGGAGCCGGCGCGGCGGGGCCAGGCACGATGAAAATCCGGCAGCGGCCGGACCGGCGGCCATCATTGGCATGACGCCCATTCCCATATGTCCCCATTCGCCGGCCGCTTGTGCTCCCCCGCGCCGGCAGGCCGTGCCATAGTCGCACGGGCGGCCGGGTGGCGGTGAGAGCCAGCCGTCTCAATTCGGTGAATTCATGCTTGTCCAAGCGTCTCAGCCCTATGGCCGCCTCGTCGACCTGACGACGGACGGGGTGTCTGCCCGCGAGCAGATCGACTACTGGCGGGAGGTGGTCCTTCGCCGTACGCGGCCAGAGCAGCCTGGCGAGGCCCGCCAGTTTCGGGCTCATTTGCGGCGCATCGTCCTGGAGGACGTCGAACTCATCGAGCACGCTTCCGACGCCGTGATTTCAGGGCGGTCGCCTGCGCGTACCCGGTTCGACGGTGGTGATGACATCGCCTTCGAACTCATCCGCAGCGGGGTCTCGCAGCTGACGCACAATGGCGAGCACAGGCTTCGCCGTGGGGACATCTGGCTGGTCGACTACGCGCAGCCGTTCCAGACGTCGCTCACCCGTCATCGCGCGAGCGGCGTCGTGCTGTCGCGCCGCCGGGTGCGGGAAGTGCTGGGTGAAGACCTGTCGGCGCTGGCGGGAAGTCGCGTTGCGTCGCGTGGTCTTGGTGCCGTGCTGCGCGCTCACATGACGGCCACGCTCGACGAATCGCCGCACATGACGCCGCAGGAGCGGGTGATCGCGACCAGTGCAGCGGCGGACATGGCGCTGGCCATCTTGCAGGCTGGCCGGTTCGGCGCCGCGGACCCCGAGCAGTTCGGGCTGGGGCTCTATCGAGCGGCCCGCACGGTCATCGACCGGAGTTGTGCGGATCCTGACCTGACACCGGATGGCATCGCGCTCGCCGTGGGGTGTTCGCGCGCGACGCTCTATCGGCTTTTTGCCCGCCACGACGAAAGCGTTTCTTCGGTCGTGTGGCAGGCCCGCCTGGATCGCGCCTGGCGGATGCTCCGTTCAGCCGAGGGGATGGCGGTTCCCATTGGGCAGGTCGCGATGCTCTGCGGGTTCACGGACGTGCCGACCTTCAGCCGCATGTTCAAGCGGCGCTACGGAAGGACGCCGCGTGAGGCGCGTGATGACGAGGGTGCTCAGGACCGGGGCTGAAGATCCGGCAGACGATGCGCCGTCACAGGCGGCGCCGGGCCATCGAAACGCTCGATCTCGACCAGGCAGGTCTGTGCGATGCAGCCCTGGCTGAGCTTGGACGCGCCGATGTCGAGGGTCAGGGCGTTGGGATTGCCATGCTTCTCCAGCGGCTGGTTCGAGCCGGCATCTTCCGGATCGAACCAGGCGCCGGTCGACAGCCTGACGACGCCCCGGCGGATGCGGTCGCTCAGGCGGGCGGCGGCAAGGCAGGCGCCGCGGTCGTTGAACACGCGCAACAGGTCGCCGTCGGATATGCCGCGCGCGGCGGCATCCTCGGGGTGCATCGTGACGGGCTGGCGGCCTCTGACCTTCGTAGCACGGGCGTGGGGACTGTGGTCGAGCTGGCTGTGCAGCTTGTCGGCCGGCTGGTCCGACAGCATGTGCAACGGGTAGCGGCGGGTGGCGCTCGAGCCCAGCCACTCGACCGGCTCCAGCCAGGTGGCATGGCCGGGGCAGTCGTCGTAGCCGAACGACGCGATCGTCTCGGAGAAGATTTCGATCCTGCCCGAAGGGGTCTTCAGGCGGTGCTTCTCGGGGTCGGCGCGGAAGGCCGCGAGCATGACGGGTTCCCGCACGGCCCCCTGCGCCTCGGCGATGCCGGCTTCCCAGAACGCATCGAAGGCGGGGACGGCGACGCCCGCCTCGGCCGATTTGGCCCGCGAGATCTCGTAGAGGTGCTTCAGCCACGCCATGGTGTCGCGGCCTTCCGTGTAGGCATGGCCGTGTCCCAGCCGTTCGGCGAGCTGGGCAAAGATCCAGTAGTCGTCACGCGCCTCGCCGACCGGCTCGCGCGCCTTCTTCATGGCGATCAGGAAGGGTTCGCGGCTGCCGTAGCCGATGTCGTCGCGCTCCAGGCTGGTCGTGGCCGGCAGCACGATGTCGGCCATGCGCGCCGCCGGCGTCCAGAACTGCTCATGGAAGACGATCGTCTCGGGCCTGCGCCAGGCCATCATCAACCGGTTCAGGTCCTGGTGGTGATGGAAGGGGTTGCCGCCTGCCCAGTAGATCAGGCGTATGTCGGGGTAGGTGAGGACCTGCCCATTGTAGGTCACCGTGCCGCCGGGATTGAGCAGCATGTCGGCGAAGCGTGCCACCGGGATGTAATCGCGGACGACATTGGTCCCCTGCGGCAGGGTCGGTCCCGGATATTTGGGGAAGGCGCTGCCTATCAGGTTCACGGGGCCGTAGCCCACGGCGAAGCCGCCGCCCGGCAGGCCGATCTGGCCGAGCATGCAGGCCAGCGTCACCAGGGCCCAGAAGGGCTGCTCGCCATGGTGGCTGCGCTGCAGTGACCAGTTGATGCTGACCGTCGTGCGCGTGGCGGCCATCTCGCGTGCCAGGGTGCGGATGCGATGCGCCGAGATGCCGGTGATCCTTTCCGCCCAGGCGGCGTCCTTGCCGGCCAGCGACGCCGCGAACCTGTCGAAGCCGACGGTGCAGCGGTCGAGGAAGGCGCGGTCGTACAGCT
Organism: Pseudomonadota bacterium; assembly: GCA_049323495.1. Lineage (GTDB taxonomy): Bacteria > Pseudomonadota > Alphaproteobacteria > Reyranellales > Reyranellaceae > Reyranella. Next base: position 20,230 of record JBMONG010000006.1, on the reverse strand, counting down.
TCTCCGTCCAAAGCGTATGGCAGAGCGCGAGCAGCAGCGCGGCATCGGTATTGGGCCGGATCGCCAGCCATTCGATCTCGCCGCCAGTGTCGAGATCGTCGGCGGTCGGCGTGACGTTGACGAAGCGGACGCCCTTGTCGCGCAGGGCGGCCAGGCCACCCTTGACATGGTGCAGCGTGGCGCCGCCGGCGTTGATCTGGCTGTTCTTGCGCGGCACCCCGCCGAAGGCCACGAACAGCTTGCAGTGCTCGGCCAGGACGTCCCAGGGCGTGTGCATCGCCATGAGCTCTTCCATGGGCGCGACGATGTGCGGCATCAGCACGCGTGCAGCGCCCAGGCTGTAGGAGTCCTGGTGCCGCACATAGCCGCCGACCGCATTGAGGAAGCGATGGACCTGGCTCTGGGCGTGGTGGAACCGGCCGGCGCTCGACCAGCCGTAGGAGCCGCCGAAGATCGCGCGGTTCGAGTACGTCTCCTTGACCCGGGCCAATTCCCCGGCGACCAGGTCGAGCGCCTCGTCCCACGGCACCTCGACGAACGGCTCCCGGCCGCGCCGCTCCGGGGCAGTGCCCGGGCCCTTCTCGAGCCAGCTCTTGCGCACGGCCGGCCGGCGCACCCGCAGGCGCGTGACCTCGTCGGACAGCATGTGCAGCCCGATGGGCGACGGATCGGGATCGCGGGAGAAGGGATGGAGGCGGGTGGGCTTGCCGTCGCCGTCGTATTCGACTTCGTACACGCCCCAGTGAGCGGCGGTCAGGGTACGCTGATGGGTCATGACATGCTCATGCGATGGAGTTCAGGCCGCCCTGGCGACGGACAGGAAGCGATCGACCTCCGCGGGATCGGTGTCGAATGCCGTCACGAGGCGGTAGGCGCGCTCCCCGGGGCGGTCGGAGGGCCACGGATGATATCGGGCGCCGGCTTCCTGCAGGGCATCGTGCATGCGCGCGGGCAGCACGATGAACACCTCGTTGGCGTCGACGGGATAGAGCAGCTGCGTGCCCTGCAGCGGGGTGAGGCCAGCCACCAGCCGGCGTGCCATGGCGTTGGCATGCCGTGCGTTGTCGAGCCACAGGCCGTCCGCGAAGTAAGCGTCGAGCTGGGCCGACAGGAGGCGCATCTTCGAGAAGAGGTGGCCGCCGCGCTTGCGGCGGAACTCGAATTCCCGCGCGAGGGCGGGATCGAAGAAGATCACCACCTCGGCCGCCAGCGCACCGTTCTTGGTGGCGCCGAGGCTCAGGACGTCCACGCCGGCTTTCCAGGACAGCTCGGCGGGCGTGCAGCCCACATAGGCGAGCGCATTGGCGAAGCGCGCCCCGTCCATGTGCAGCTTGAGCCCGTGCCTGTGAGCCGCCGTCCCAAGGGCGGCGATCTCTTCCGGGCCATACGCCGTACCGCACTCCGTCGCCTGGGTGATGCTGACGGCAGATGGCTGCGGGTGGTGCACCACGCCGTAGACCGGTTCGGCGAGCAGCTGCGCCAGGCGCCGGAGGTCGAGCTTGCCGGCGGCGCCGTCGACCGGGCAAAGCTTGGCCCCGGCCGTGAAGAATTCCGGCGCGTTGGCTTCGTCGACGGCGATGTGCGCCTGGGGATGGCAGTAGACGACGCCCCATGGGGAGGTGCAGCAGGCGAGCGCGAGGACGTTGGCCGCGGTGCCTGTGCCCACGGGGAAGGCAACCAGGTCGGGCTTGTCGAAAAGGTCCCGCAGACGACGCTCCACACGCTGCGTCCAGTCGTCGGCGCCATAGGAGGGGACCGAGCCGCCGGCGAAGGCGCGGCTCACCGCCTCCATGATGGCTGGATGGGCGCCCACCTCGTTGTCGCTGCGAAAATTCATCAGCCGTGGTCCTTGGAGCGGAGCGCCTGTGCCGGAGGGGCGCGATGTCGGGCGTTCATGCTAGCGACCGGCGCCCGGCGGAAACTCGACGGTCCCCAGCAGGGCGCCGGTCCGCGGGTCGACCAGGTAGGCCGCGGCGGGGCCACCCTGGGTCTCCACATGCACGACCAGGCGGTCGCCGGTCGCCGTCATCGAAACCACACGGGCCCCCGGGGGGAGGGCGATGCGCTCGCTGAAGGCGGCGGCTGGCGCCCGGCCGGCGTTGGGCGTAGACAATCGGCGGGCGAGCTCGGCCACGATGACGATGAAGCCCACCACGATCACCAGCGCCATGCCGATGACCAGCATCTTCAGCCAGAGCGGCGCAGAGGCCTGAGTGCGAGACGCCAAGAAGACTCCATGAGCGACGCGGACCGCCACGTCGTGACCATCGACGACAGCGCGGCGGGCGACCGGCTGGACCGCGCCCTGGCGGCTGCCTTGCCCAGCCTCACGCGCAGCCGCGTGAAGGCGCTGATCGAAAGCCGTCGAGTGGCGCTCGAGGACGGCCGGACGATAGAAGAGCCGTCCCGCAAGGTCAAAAGCGGCGAGCGGTTCGTCGTCGATGTCCCGCCCCCCGAGCCCGCCGAGCCGGAGCCGCAGGCCATCCACCTCGACATTCTCTACGAGGACGGAGACGTGCTGGTGCTGGACAAGCCCGCCGGGCTGGTCGTCCATCCGGCTCCCGGCAATCCGGACCATACGCTGGTCAACGCCCTGCTGGCCCATTGCGGCGACAGCCTGTCGGGCATCGGCGGCGTGCGCCGCCCCGGCATTGTGCACCGCCTGGACAAGGACACGTCAGGGGTCATGGTCGTGGCCAAGAACGACATGGCCCACCAAGCCCTGGCACGACTGTTTGCCGCCCACGATCTGACCCGGATCTACAAGGCGCTTGTCTGGGGGGCACCTCGGCCGCCGAAGGGCACGATCGAGGCCGCGATCGGCCGCCATCCGGTCGATCGCAAGCGCATGACGGTGCGCCGTTCCGGCGGCCGTCGGGCGCTGACGGAATACTGGGTTGAACGCTCCTTCGGGTCGCCGCTGGCGCCCCTGGCGAGCCTGGTCGGGGCGCGCCTCGGGACCGGTCGAACGCATCAGGTCCGTGTGCACCTGGCCCATCTCGGCTGCCCGGTAATCGGCGATCCCGTTTATGGCCGAAGGACCCGCAACGCCGCCCTCCCGGCATCGTTCACACCGCTCGAACGCCAGGCCCTGCATGCGTCCGTCCTCGAATTCCGCCATCCGCGAACGGGCCGGCTCCTGCGATTCGCCTCAGAAATGCCGCAAGACATGAAGAGGCTCATGGATGAACTGAACACCGTTAAGTAATGGGTCCTATATCCGAGAGTATTAGTCGGATTTTGTTGACCCGGGGGCCTGCGGCCCCTTAGAGTCGTCTTTAGCAGTCGATGAGCGAGAGTGCTAAACGCTCGTTCAGCCCACCTTAAGCATGAAAGGGGAACCGATGAGCGCCACCGCCAATCTTCCCGCCCTCCCATCCTCCCTCACGCCTGAGGGAAACCTGAGCCGCTACCTGCAGGAGATACGCAAATTTCCCCTGCTGGAGCCGCAGGAGGAATTCATGCTGGCCAAGCGGTGGCGCGAGCACGGCGACACCAACGCCGCGCACAAGCTTGTGACCAGCCATCTGCGCCTGGTCGCCAAGATCGCCATGGGCTATCGCGGGTACGGCCTGCCCGTCGCCGAACTGATTTCCGAGGGCAACGTCGGCATGATGCAGGCCGTCAAGCGGTTCGACCCGGACCGGGGCTTCCGCCTGGCCACCTATGCCATGTGGTGGATCCGCGCCTCGATCCAGGAATACATCCTGCACAGCTGGTCGCTCGTGAAGATGGGCACCACGGCGGCGCAGAAGAAGCTGTTCTTCAACCTGCGCAAGCTCAAGGGGCAGATGCAGGCGATCGAGGAGGGCGACCTGTCGCCGGAGCAGGTCAGCAAGATCGCGACCCGCCTCGGCGTGCCCGAGGAGGAGGTGGTGAACATGAACCGCCGCCTGGCCGCGCCGGACTCCTCGCTCAACGCCCCGGTCAAGGCCGAGGGCGACATGGAATGGCAGGACTGGCTGGTAGACGACAGTCCGAACCAGGAGGCCCGCCTGGCCGAGAGCCAGGAGCTGGGCCAGCGCAAGCACATGCTGGCAGCGGCACTGAAGCAGCTCACCGACCGTGAGCGGCATATCATCGTGGAGCGCAGGCTGGTCGACGAGCCCAAGACGCTCGAGGACCTGTCGGCCAAGTACGGCATCAGCCGCGAGCGCGTGCGGCAGATCGAGGTGCGGGCCTTCGACAAGCTGCAGAAGGCCATGAAGAACATGGTCGTCGAGGCCGCCCAGTCGGCACGCCGACTCGAACCGCAGCCGGCGCGATAGGCCGCTCTCGATTCGGAGACCTTTTTTGTGCGGCCGGCACCCCTCGGGAATGCCGGCCGCAGCGTTTCAGGGTCGCCCGTTCCAGGCGTTTCCGACGTACCGAGGCTGTATCCGATCGCCGGGGTGCTACAGTGTCTGCAGCAACCACGGAGGAACAGATGGCCGTTCCCATCCAGTACGACACGTCGAGGCCGGGCATTGCCCGCATCATCCTCGACCGGCCGGAAACGCGGAACGCTCAGGACACCGCCTTTCTCTATGCCCTCAACGAGGCATTCGACCGCGCTGCCCAGGACGACGGCGTGCGCGTGATCGTGCTGTCGGCCAACGGGCCGCACTTCTCGTCGGGCCATGATCTGCGCGAGGCGGACGGTCACGCCAACATGCGCAACCACGAGACGGTCGGGACGTGGGCCGGCTTCGGCAAGCCTGGCGCCGAAGCGCAGTATGCGCGAGAGCAGGAGATCTATCTCGGCTTCTGCGAGCGCTGGCGCAACATCCCCAAGCCGACCCTGGCCCTCGTGCAGGGAAAGGTGATTGCCGGCGGCCTGATGCTGATTTGGCCGTGCGATCTGATCGTCGCTTCGGAGGATGCGCAGTTCCTCGACCATACCGTCGCAATGGGCGTCGGCGGCGCGGAATTCTTTGCCCACCCGTGGGAGCTGGGGGTCCGCAAGGCCAAGGAGTTCCTGTTTACGGCCGACTGGCTGGACGCCCGGGAGGCCTACCGGCTGGGCATGGTGAACCATGTCGTGCCGCGCGCCGAGCTCGAGACCTTCGGGCTGGCGTTGGCGGAGCGGATCGCGGCTAAGCCACTGTTCGCCCTGAAGCTCGTCAAGCAGGCCGTGAATGCGGCCCAGGATGCGCAGGGCAGGGTGAGCGCCATGCAGACCTCCTTCGCTCTGCACCACCTGGGCCATGCCCACAACATGCTGGTCCATGGCAAGCTGGTGGACCCCACGGGACTGATGCCGGCCATCAGGAAGCACGAAAAGGCGGCGGAATAGGCGCCGCTCCGGCTCCGGAGGGCGAAGCGGGCCGGACTTGCAGCGCCTCCACTCTTCTGTATGTTCCGCGCCACCATGCAGGCCCAGAACATCGCAATCGTCGGCGCCACCGGCGCGGTTGGAGAGGAGATCCTCCGCGTCCTCGAGCGACGGAACTTCCCCGTCGCTTCCCTGAAGCTGCTTGCCTCCGCACGGTCCGTCGGCAAGGCGCTGGTGTTCAGGGGCAAGCCGTACAAGGTCGAGGAACTGCGGGCCGACGCCTTCAAAGGGATCGACATCGCCTTCTTCTCGGCCGGCGCCACGCGCAGCCGGGAATTCGTTCCGGCCGCCAAGGCGGCGGGCTGCGTCGTGATCGACAATTCCTCGGCCTTCCGCATGGATCCGGGGACACCGCTGGTCGTGCCCGAGGTCAACCCGGAAGACCTCGCGCTGCACAAGGGCGTCGTGGCCAACCCCAACTGCACCGCCGCCATCCTGTCCGTTGCCGTCTGGCCGATCCACAAGGCAGCGGGTGTGAAGCGCATCATTGTCTCCACCTACCAGTCGGCCTCGGGGGCGGGCGCCGCCGCCATGCGCGAGCTCGAGGATCAGGCGCGCGACTTCGCCTCCGGCAGGGAGCTCAAGCGCTCGGTCTTCCCGCACCAGATCGCCTTCAACGTCTTCTCCCACAACACCACGGTGGCCGAGAACGGCTACAACGAGGAGGAGAACAAGGTGGTCGAGGAGACGCGCAAGATGTTCCACCTGCCCGATCTCCCGATCGCGCCGACCTGCATCCGCGTCCCGGTCCTGCGCGCACACTCCGAGGCGATCGCCCTGGAGCTCGAGAAGCCGCTGTCGCCGGAGGAGGCGCGCGCCATCCTCGCCAAGGCGCCGGGCGTCAAGGTGGTCGACGACGCCGCTGCCAATCATTTCCCGATGCCGCTGGAGGCCAGCGGCGATCTCGACGTCCATGTCGGCCGCATCCGCCGCGATCTTTCCAACCCCAATGGCTTGATGCTGTGGGTGGCCGGCGACCAGCTGCTGAAGGGCGCTGCCTGGAACGCCGTGCAGATTGCGGAGGAACTGGCCAAGCTCTCCGCCCGCGCGGGCGCGGTCGCAGCCGAGTAGGCGGCTCGCCGCTCAGGCGAGCAGGCGCAGCCCGGCTTCGCAGGCGACGAGAAGGCCCAGCACCGTCCACAGGACCAGCGACTGCCAATAGAAGATGTTGGCCGTGAGCCGGTACTGCGCGTAGCGGATCGCCAGGGCGGGATCGACGAGAAGGTCGGTGTTCTCATCGAGTTTGAAGTCGGGGAAGTCACGCGCGATCGCGTGGTTGCCAATGGTGGCGATTGCGGAGGACAGGATCGCACCGACCGCCACCGTCCAGATCGCGCCCATCATCCCGAACCGCTCCCTTCTGGTTCACGCCCTCGTATGGCGCGAAGCCCTACCCGGTGAGTTTGGCGATCTCGTGTCGGGCCGCGGCATGCTCGATCGTATCCGGAGCCGCGCTCCCCACGACCTGAGCGAAGTAGGCGCGCGCCTGCCTCGGGTTGCGGTCGAGCGCGTCGATGCCGAGCTGAAACAGCGCCTCCGCACGCCGTGCTTCCGTGTCCGCCAGCTGCAGCGCCTCGCCGGTCGACAATCGGCCGTCGAGCAGCGGCGCGGGCCATGAGTCGCCTGCCGTGCAGGCGGGCTTGCTCGGCTTTCCGGTCAACCGGCGGATGACCGTCGTCCGATACAGGACCCAATAGGGCTCTTCCGGATCCCGCTCGATGGCCTGTTCCAGTTGTGGCAGCGCTTGTGCGTAGTCGGCGAGGCGCAGGAAGACGCAGGCACGCGCCGCCGGGTTGTCGGCCGGCAGCAGGGCCAGCTGTTGCCGCCAGTCGGCGTCGGCGTCGGAAAGCCGACCCAGTGCCATCCGGACGATGGCGCGGCTCCCGTGAGCCTCGGGGTCCTGACTGCCTGCCGCGATGGCTTCGTCCAGCGCCTGCAGTGCTTGCTCGTAGCGCCCGAGGCCGGCCAGCGCTTCGCCCTTCAGAGCGATGATCTGAGGTCTGCGCGGCGTGCTCTTGAGCGCCCAGATGTAGTCCATCAGCGCGAGCTGAGGGTGCCCCATGGCCAGGTAGGCATTGCCGCGGTTCACGAGATTCACGACGCTGTGCTTGCGGTCCCGCAGCGCGCGCGTGTAGCCGACGATCTCCTGCAGCGAGCCAACGCCATGCCGGCGCACGAAATGTCGGTCGGGCATGCCGCGCCTCACGCGCGCGCGCGACGTCCTCGCGGCCCGGTAGGCAGCCTGCGCCAGCTCGCGTTCGCCCAGTCGGTCGAGCAGCGCGCCGCGCATCTCGAAAGCCGTGGTGAATCCGGGGTCCGTTCGCGCCAGATCGGCCAGCTGCCGTTCCGCGGATTCAAGCGAGCCGGCGCGCATGCTCGCGACGGCCCGGAGATAGCGCGCCTCCAGCGTGGAGTCGGTGCCCGGCGGAAGGCGCCATGTGAGGCCGAGGCGATCGATCGCGCGACGCCACGCCTCGAGCAGCACGTCGGAGCGCGGCGCGGTCGCTTGCGGCTTGAGACCGTGGAATTTGAGCATTGCGATTGATACCGGCGACAGCAGGCAGCGGTGATGACCAATGGGTGGCAGGCTGACGGCGTCGCGCGGCCATCCTGCCGGATTCGGCCGGTCGCCGCCAGTCCGGGGCCCGGCCGGCGCCTGGAATCACGCCTGTCGGAACGGGTGGGATGTTCATTTTGAACAAATATGACGGGCGCCCCTATAGTCGACCGATGCAAGTTTGAGGAAACGCCGGATGCAGAATCGTGTCCTACCATCGCAAACCGACGGCCTTGCCAGCGCCGCAGAGCGGGCCCGCGCCGTGCAGGCGGTCCTGGAGGCGCATGGTCCGGAGATCGATCGCCGGCGCGAGCTGACCCAGGAGGTGGTCGATGCCCTCGCGGCCCAGGATCTGCTGCGGATGCTCCTGCCGCGCAGCATGGGGGGCCAGGAGGTTACGCTGGTCGACTATTGCAAGGCCTGCGAGGCGGTGGCCTGGGGCGATGCCAGCGCCGGGTGGTTCGTCAACCAGTCCAACGTCTCGATGGCGTCCTCGGCAGCCGCCATGCCGCACGCCACGGCGGCGGCGATGTTCGAGGGACCGTATGCCGGCCTCGCCTGGGGCGCCAAGCACGGCAACAGCCGGGCCATTCGCGTCGAGGGGGGATACCGCCTCAGCGGAACCTGGAGCTTCGCCAGCGGCGGCCGCCATACCCGATGGCTGGGAGCGCACAGCGCCGTGCAGAACCCCGATGGCACGCCGCATATCCGGTACGGTCGTCCCGACGACCGCTCCTTCCTGTTCCTGCGTTCCCAGGCCAGGATCGTCGACGACTGGTATGTGCTTGGCCTGCGCGGGACGGGCAGTGACAGCTACACTGTCGAGGACCTGTTCATCCCCGACGAGTGTGCACCGGCGCGTGACATTCCCGAGGAGCGTCGGGAGAGCGGGCCGATCTATCCGATCGGCTCGACGCTGCTCTATGCCTGCGGCTTCTGCAGCGTGACCATCGGCATCGCGCGGCACATGCTCGACACCTACCTCGACCTGGCGCGGGGACGGCACAGCCGCGCGGCGACCATGGCCATGGCGAAGAACCATGCCGTCCATCGCGAGGTCGCCGTCCTCGAGGCGCGGCTGTCGGCCGTGCGTGCTTTCCTGCACCAGGCGGCCGGCGCGGTATACGAGGCATCCGCGAACGGTACCCTCGATCTCGACCTGCGCATGCGCCTCCGGCTCGCCACGACCTGGGGCATGAACGAGGCGACGGACGTTTCCATCGCCTGCTACCGGGGGGCCGGAACGGGCGCCATCCTCGACAAGGGACCGTTCGAGCGACGCTTCCGGGACGCCATGAGTGCCAGCCAGCATCTGCAGGCGATGTGGCCGATGGCGGAGATGGTCGGACGGCACCTGATCGGGACGGAGAACGTCGTGCAGTTCGTCTGAGCGGGGCGTCTAGCCCGAAGCGGCGCGCAGCAGCGCTGTTTGCGCCGCGTTGATGCTCCGCCCGTCGTCGCCGATCGCCACCGCATAGTCCCTTTCCGCAGCGGCTGCGCTCACGATGCCGTCGCGCACGTCGCGCAGCACCCTTACCGGATCGCGCGTGCGGGGATCGCCGTAGCCGCCGCCTCCCGGCGACAGGGCGTGGTAGGTCCCGGCACCGTGGCGCTGCACGCCGTATTTCGGGGCTTCGATCCGGGTCCCGTCGGTCAGCGTCAGCGTGACCGTGCCGCTCGAGCCGGCGCGCCCACCCGCCGCGCCGTAGCTCGACGGGGCGCCGACGCCCTCGCCGCGAAACGCATAGTCTGCCGGCGTGAAGACCTCGACCTCGTAATCGCAGCCGGCGCCGCCGCGAAAGCGGCCGGGACCGGCGCTGTCGCACCTCAGCTCCTGGCGCCGGAAGCGCACCGGATAGAGCTGCTCGTAGGTCTCGAGGTTGGGCAGGGTAAGCCCACCCAGGGTGATCAGGTGTCCGATCAGGTGGAACCCGTCGCGCCCCTCGACGCCGCCGCCGGCCGGCGCACCGGCCCACTGGTACATGACATAGCGGCCGCCATCATCCTTGACGCCGGCGGTGACAGCATGGACCGCCTTCGACCAGCCCGCCGAGGCACGCTCGGGCAGGGCCTGTCCCAGCGCCTTCCACATCGCATGGATGATCTCGTGGGCGACGAAAACGGTGTTCATGGTCATGGGCGCGGGCGGCCGTGCATTGACCATCGTGCCTTCGGGCAGCCGGATCTCGACCCTGCGGAAGGTGCCTTCGTTCTTCGGCAGGTCGGGCTCGAAGAACGAGGACAGCGCCATGAACACGGCCGACGTGCTGTTCGCGACCGAGCTGTTCTTGAAGCCGCGCAGCTGGGCCGACGTGCCGGCGAAGTCCACGACGAGATGCTGGTCCTTCACGGTGATCGTGACGGCGATGCGGCCGTCGATCGCCTCGAAGCAGTCGTTGTCGACCGGCTCCTCGGCGCGCCATGTCCCTTGGGCCAGCCGGTCGATGCAGGTGCGGAACCGCCGATCGGCGTGGGCCAGCACGCCTTCGAAGAAGTCGTGCGCACGCTCGACGCCCAGTTCCTCGACCAGTGCGACCAGCCGCTCGGCACCGATGCGCGTCGAGCCGATCATGGCGCGCAGGTCGCCGTCCAGCGCCTCGGGCAGCCGCGTGTTGATCATCAGCAGCCGCCACAGGTCCTCGCGCGTGCGGCCGCGCTCGATCAGCTTCAGGACGGGCAGTCGGATGCCTTCGTGGAAGATTTCGGTGGCGGCCGAGTTGTAGGTGCCGGCGGCGCCGCCGCCGATATCGGCCTGGTGCGCGCGATTGCAGGCGAAGGCGACGAGCTTGTCGGCAACGAACACCGGCCGCGCGATGACCCAGTCCGGCAGATGGTTGCCGCCCGCCGTGTAGGGATCGTTCAGGAGGAAGACATCTTCCGGCTCGATGCCGTCCTCGAAGTCGCGCAGGATGGCGCGCACGGCGAACCCGCCGCCGCCGGTGTGGATCGGGATGCCGTCGGCCTGGCTGATGAGAATGCCGCGCGCATCGGCGATGAAGCAGGAGAAGTCGTGGCTCTGGCTGAAGATTGGCGAGCGGGCGGTGCGCGTCATGACCCAGCCCATCTGATGCGAGATGTGGTCCAGCCGGTTCTGCACCAGCGCCAGCGTCACGGGGTCGAGGGTCGGGACGGGGCTCATGCGGCGCCTCCAATGTGAACAAGGAAGTCGTCCCGTGCATCGACCTCCAGTCGGTCGCGCGGCCCGATGAAGGCCGTGGTGGTCCGTTCCTCGACCAGCAGCGGGCCGTCGAGGAGGCAGCCCGGGCGCAGGTCCACGCCGTCGTAGACCGGCACCTCCCGCCAGCCGTGCGCCGGATCGATCCACACCTTGCGCTTCTCGCGCGGCGCGGGCGCGGTCTTCTGCGGCGATCGCGCCGCCGCCGGTGTCCAGTCGAGCAGGCCGCGGCCGATCACGCGCAGGGCCGTCACTTCGATGCGTCCGGCGGGCTGGATGTGGCCGAACAGGCGCTGGTGCTCGGCTTCGAACGTGGCGCGCGCGCGTGCGGGATCGAAGCTTGCGCCGAGGCCGACCCGCACCGGCCATTGCTGCCCTTCGTAGCGCAGGTCGGCCTCGCGCTCGATCGCAGCGGCGTCACCGTCGAACCCGTCCTTCGCCAGTGCTTCGCGTGCCCGGCCCTCGAGCTGGGCGAAGGCCCCGGCGAGGCTCGCCCCGTCGACCTTGTCGAGATCGGCGAGGAAGACCTGCATGTAGTCCTGCCGGACGTCGGACTGCAGCATGCCCATCGCGCAGAACGCACCGGCGGCCCGCGGCAGCAGGGCGCGCCGGCAGCCCAGCGCCCGCGCCACGGCCGCGCCGTGCATGGGCCCGGCGCCTCCGGCTGCGACGAGCGTGAAGGTCGCTGGATTGTGTCCGCGTTCGATGCTCAGCCGCTCGACGGCATGCAGCAGGTTCTGCTCCAGCAGCCGGATGACGCCGGCTGCCGCTTCCTCGGCCGACAGGCCGAGCGGTCCCGCGAGCTTCATCTCCACCGCACGGCGCGCCAGCCTGCCGTCGAGCGTCACGGCGCCGCCGGCCAGGGCGCCGGGTTTCAGGCGGCCCAGCACGAGCTGCGCATCCGTCACCGTGGGCTGCTCGCCGCCCAGCCCATAGGCTGCCGGCCCGGGCCGGGCGCCCGCGCCCTGCGGGCCGACATGGAGCAGGCCGGCAGCGTCGACCCAGGCGATCGTGCCGCCGCCGGCGCCGACCGTGTGGATCTCCACCGACGGCGTGGTCAGGTGATAACCATCGATCACCAGCTCGTCGGAAACCGGCACGCTGTCGCGCGCCATCACCATGACATCGCAGCTCGTCCCGCCGATCTCCATCGAGATGAGGTTGGCCGCGTCGCCCGGCGCCGAGCAGCCCTTCAGGGCGCCGACGCCGGCGGCCGGGCCGGACAGGACCAGCATGACGGGCCGGCTGGCCACCTGTTCGACCGACACGGCGCCGCCGTTGCTCTGCAGCAGCAGGAGGGGCCGCGGCAGCCCGAGCTGGCGCAGCTGCTGGTCGAGAGCGGCGAGGTAGCTCGTGACCTTGGGGGCGACATAGGCGTTCACCACGGCCGTCGAGCTGCGCTCGTACTCGCCCATCGTCGGCATCACCTCGCTGGACAGCGAGACCCACCGACCGTCCCAGCTGGCGGACAGGCGGGCGCCGGCCTGACGTTCATGGCGTCCGTCGAGGAACGCGTTGAACAGGCAGACCGCCACGGACTCCACGCCTTCATCGCGGAATACCTTTGCAGCGGCGTCGACATCCTCTTCGGCGACCGGTGCCAGCTCCGTGCCGTCGGCCGCGATGCGGCCGCGCACCGGCAGGCGCAGGTAGCGCGGTACCAGCACGGGCGGGAAGGGCGCCCGGTGATCCCACTGGTTCTCCCGGATGCCGCGCCGGATCTCCAGCGAATCCCGAAAGCCTTCCGTGGTGAGGAGCCCGACCTTGGCGCCTTTCCTCTCCAGGATTGTGTTGGTGGCCACCGTCGAACCGTGCACGAACAGCGCGCAGTCGCGCAGCAACGCGCTGAGCGGCAGGTCGAGCTGCTGGGCAGCCAGCCGCAGCACGCCCAGCACGCCTTCGCTGGGATCGGCCGGTACCGAGGGGGCCTTGAAGATGCGGACGGTGCCGGCGGCATCGCGCAGCACCATGTCCGTGAAGGTGCCGCCGACGTCGACGCCGATGCGCCAGGGGGCGACGAGGGAAGAGGGAAGAGAATCCATGCCGCGCGAGCTTAGCGGCTCGCACGGCCTCAACGTCAACGCTTTTCGCCTCGGTCGCGATCAGCTCTTGACCATGACCTCGATCAGGCTCGGTCCATCGGTCTTGGCGAGCGACCGCGCGAGCGCGGCATCGAAGCCCTCCGCGGTGTCGACGCGCTCGGCGGCCACGCCAAAGCCCTTCGCCAGCGTCGTCACGTCGATGGGCGGATCCTTGAAATCCATGCCGATCGGCTTGTCGTTGCCGTGGAACAGCTTCAGCCGGTTCTTGAGGATCTGATAGCCGCCGTTGTTGCAGATCAGGAAGGTCATCGGCAGCTTCTGGTTGGCCGCGCTCCACAAGGCCTGGATGGAGTACATGGCGCTGCCGTCGCCGATCAGCGCGACCACGCGCCTTGCGGGCTCGGCGATCTGGACGCCGACCGCAGCTGCGATGCCCCAGCCGATGCCGCCGCTGACATTGCCGAAGTAGCTGTTGCGGTCGCGGAACGGGAAGTAGCTCATCAGGCTCGCGGCGCTGGTCAGGCCCTCGTCGACGACGATGGCGTCCTCCGGCAGGCTTTCGCAGAGCCGCATCATCAGCCATTCCGCCGGCAGCGGCTTTTCGGCGGGCGGCACCGCCACCTTGCCCTTCCGCGCCGCGCGCTGGGCCGTCCAGTTGCGCGGTGCGATCTCGGCCAGCGAGGCCTTGGCGCGCTCGGCGAGCGCCTTGCCGCCGAGCTGCCGCAGCACCGGCACCAGGGCCTTCAGCGTCTCCTTCACGTCGGCACGCAGCGCGAGCTCGGCCGGGAAGTTCTTGCCCATTTCCCAGTCGCGCAGGCCGATCATGGCGACCGCCGTCGTTTCGGGCAAAGGCTCGACCTCGCTCCAGACCGACATCTTGAGCACGTCGGATCCCACGCACAGCATCAGGTCGTAGTCGGACAGGACGCGACGCACGTGCTTCTGGTCCCGGTTGAGCGACCCGATGAAGGCCGGATGCTCGGAGGGGAAGTGCGCGCCATGCACTACCGTCTGCTGCAGGACCGGGGCGCCCAGTGTCTCGGCGAGCTCGGCCGCCTCGGCGAAGGCGTCGGAGGTGGCGATCTCGTGGCCGGCCAGGATCACGGGCTTCTTCGCGGCGAGCAGACGCCTTGCCAGCCGTTCCAGGGCGGCATCCGACGGTCGGACCGCCGTGTCGACACGCGTGACGCCGCCCAGATCGATGGCCGCCTCGTTGTTCAGGATGTCCCCGGGCAGCGAGATGAAGACCGGGCCGGTCGGTGCGGTCATCGCCACCTTGGCGGCGCGGCGCAGGATGCGCGGCAGGTCCTCGATGCGGTTGACCTCGGTGGCCCATTTCACCACCGGCTGGGCGATCGGCACCAGCGGCGCGTAGAGCAGCGGCTCGGTCAGCCCGTGGCCCTGTTCCTGCTGGCCCGCCGTCACGATCATGGGCGTGCCGCTCATGAAGGAGGTGTAGATGGATCCGACGGCGTTGCCGAGGCCCGGCGCGACGTGGACGTTGCAGGAAACCAGCTTGCCCGATGCGCGGGCATAGCCGTCGGCCATGGCGATCACGATCGCTTCCTGCAGGCCGAGCACGTAGCCCATCTCCGGTGCCGAGCTCAGGGCGTGCATGATCGGCAGCTCGGTCGTGCCGGGATTGCCGAACATCTTGGTGACGCCTTCGTCGCTCAGCACGCGAAGAAAGGCGTCACGGCCGGTGATGGTGTTGGACACGCGTGCGTCGGGCATGGGGTTCCTCCTGTGGGTACCCAGCGTAGCGCGGCGCGTCGGCGCGTGAAATGATGGCAGGCGGCGGCGCGAACAGCGACGCCGCGATGCGAAAGGAACCATGACGGATCTCGCCGACAAGGTCGCGCATCTGGCCTGCTGGAAGGGAGCGGTCGAGGTCGCACCGCTGGAAGGCGGTCTTACCAACGTCTCCTTCCTGGTCAGGGACGGCAGCGAGAAGTTCGTCGCGCGCTGCGGCGAGGACATTCCGGTCCACCATGTCTTCCGCGATCGCGAGCTGGCGGCATCGAGGGCGGCCTTCGCGGCGGGCCTGTCGCCCGAGGTCGTCCACGCCGAGCCGGGGATCGCCGTGCTGCGCTTCATCGACGGCCGCACCTTCGGGGAGGCCGATCTGCGCGCCGACGTGGGACGCCTCGTCGACCTGCTGCGCCGCTGCCATGCCGGGGTCGGCCACCACCTGCGCGGGCCGGCCGGCGCCTTCTGGGTGTTCCACGTCATCCGCGACTACGTCGAACGAATCGGCGCCGACCGGCGCTACCTCGAAGTGGCCGACCGGCTGGAGCGTTTGCAGGTGCCGCTGCCGATCGTGTTCGGTCACCACGACCTCCTGCCCGGCAACGTTCTGGACGATGGCCGGCGGCTGTGGCTGATCGACTGGGAGTATGGCGGTTTTGGCACGGCCATGTTCGACCTCGCCAACCTGTCGTCGAACGGCAGCTATGAAGCGGCCGACGACCAGGCGCTGCTTGCCGGCTATTTTGCGGGCAAGGTCGGCGAGGAACTGCATCGCGCCTTCCTCGCCATGAAGGCGGCCAGCGCGTTGCGCGAGGCGCTCTGGGCGATGGTGTCGGATGTCCATCTGCGGACGCCCGGCGTCGACTACCGGCGGCATGCCGAGGATTACCTGGCGCGCCTCGACAGAATGCTGAGGGCCGTCGTGTAGCCAAGGCCGGCATGCATGGCAGGCAGCTGCTCTTGCGGGCTTCGTGTTCCGCACTCCAACGGCGCGCCGAACAGGCATATCCTGTCCACCAAAATAGACGCGGAGGATGCGCATGGACGGTTCCCCGAGGACGCGTGCAGACTACGGCGCGGAGGAAGGCGCGATGCAGGCCTACCTGCGCGATGGCGAGCGGCGTGCCGCGGCGCTGGGCAATCGTGGCCCGATCCGCTTGACCGGGAAGGGCGAACTCCACCCGGAGATCCTCGACGCCTACTGGCGCTGCGGCTTCTACGTCTTCGAAGGCGTGCTGCAGGCGGACGAGCTGGCGGACATCGAGCACGACGTGCGGGAGATCCTCGATCGCCTGCCGGTCGAGCGTGGCGCAGCCGTCGATGCCAAGGGACGGCCGGCGCTGGCCGCCGATTGCCGGGCGCCCACTCTGCTCTGGTCGAAGCCGCTCGGCGATCCGTTCGGCGGCACCGACCTCGCCAACGGCCGCCATCCCGTGAAGATGTTCGAGCCGGTCGCTGCCGCCGATGCCCCGAGGGAGTTGGTCTATCTCATCCTGGGATCGCTGCAGTTCTCCGAGGCGGCGCTGCGGCTGTACGGCCATCCGCAGCTCCTGGCCGTGGCGGCGGCGATCAACGGCCCCGATTTCGCGCCCTTCAACGAGGCGATCTTCATCAAGGAGCCGGGGCGCGGCGCCTCCGTCGCATGGCATCAGGACGGCGTCACGCACTGGAACAGTCCCGACTGGGACGAAGGCAGCCACGGCTTCAACTTCATGGCCCAGCTCTACGGCTGCACCGCCGCCAACGGCGTGTGGGTGGTGCCGGGATCTCACAAGCTGGGGAAGATCGACATCAGGGCGAAGGTCGCGGCCGCGGGAAGCGAGCGCCTCCCCGACGCGGTGCCGATCATCGCCGCACCCGGCGACGTGGCCGTCACCAACCGCCAGGCCCTGCATGGTTCCTTCGCCAATACCAGCAAGGATTGGCGCGTCACGATGAACATGGGGTTCCATCGGCGCCGGTCGGTGCTGGGCGTGAAGGGCGGCGGCGTGCACAACAAGGAGGCCGTGTACGACGCCGACCGGATTCGCGAGCGGGCCCGGCTGATCGGCTATGGCATCGACGCACGGCGGCAGCGGTTTCCCGACGAGGTGCCCTACCGCTATCGGCCCCATGTTGACGAGGGCCTGAGCTATCGCTGGGACGCGAAGGCTCGCGCAGAGATAAAGGACTACAATCTGCTCGACCTCAGCATCTGAGGCAGGTCGCGCGGGAGCCTCAGTTCACGATCGCGTAGCGCAGCTCGAAATCGGTCCTGGTCGTCGTGAGGTTCTTGATCGTGATCCAGTAGGTGGCCGCCGCCGCCGAGGCGCGCTCCACGCTGACCTGCCATTCGAGCTGCGGAGCCCCGGGCAGCACCGTCTGCGGAACGACCGTCCAGATCACGTGCAGCGTGGGCGACCAGCTGTGGCTGAAGAACCGGCGGGTTTCGCTGGGCCCGATCGCGCCGGTGTACTGAACGCCGACTTGCATCGCCATCCCCTTCAGTGCCTTGCGAAGATTTCGTAGCGCATCTCGAACTCGACCGGCGCGGGCTCGAAGTTGGTGACCTCCAGCCAGTAGGTGATGTGCTCGCGCGAAGCGCGCTCGACCTTCACCTTCCATGTCATGTCGGCACCGGCGGCAACGCTGTCGGTCTTAGGCACCACGGTCCAGGCGACATGCCAGCAGGCGGGCCAGGAGTGCGTGAAGTAGCGCACCGTCTTGTTGCCGGCGATCGTCCCGGTGTACTGGACGCCGGCCTGGCCGGTGAGCGTCTTCGGCATGAACGCCTGAAGGGTGCCGCGGATGGCGCGCCGGCACACGGCGCAGAAGGGCTGGCCGAGCGTTCTCATGAAGCAGTCGTGCTCGGGACGGAACACGCCGCAGCGCGCCCGGCCGCCGCCCTCGAACAGGCCCACGGTTCCGGCGGCCACGGGGCTGGCGCGGCCGTCGGTCGTCGAGCAGTCGGGGTTGGACATCGTCGGCAGCGCCGTCGCGGCGGCGATGAGGTCTCGCCATTTCGTCGTTGCGCGGTTGGTGTCGATCGTGAGGTTGGGCTCCGGGGGCTCGCCGCCCGGCCAGCTGTTGTTGAGATCGGAGTATTCGTCGGCGAGGTTGAACGCCGAATGGCCGAGTTCGTGGATCCCGATGTCCGAGGCTGCAGGGGCGGTCGAGAACCAAGCCACGCCGCCGCCCGCGCCGCCATATCGGCTGCTGTTCACGATGACGATGGTGGCGTGGACCTGAGGCACCTGGGCCTGCGCCGTGCTGAGCGCCAGTGCCTCGCTACCGGCAAGCAGGCGGCTTGTGGCGGCGACGCAGAAGGTCGCATCGAAGAAGGTCCGGGGCGTCGCGCCGCTGCCGGGCGTACCGTCGCCGCACATCGCCGGCTCGTCGGCGCCGCTCTCGTCCGATGCGACGTCGACACAGTAGATGTTCAGCGCGCACCACATGGAGGTGAAGGGCGGCGTATTGTAGAGGCGGTCGATGAAGTTGGCGCAGGCGGCGCGGAACTGCGGGAACTCGGGTTCACGGTAGCCTTCGGACAGGATGACCAGGTTCCAGCGGCGCGCCGGGTCGCCATGATCCACCAGCTTTTCCGTGCGAACGACACGGCCGTCGGCGGCGCTCATGGCGTGTCCTTGTCCCGGTCGTCGGTCCGGGCAAGCCTTATCCTGACCATCTCCCGCCGCGACGGCCTCGTCGCTTCCATGGTCAACGCGGACCCGCGCCGATCGGCCGTGGCGGGAGACGAGGGCTGGCCTTGCAGCACGAACGTCTCCGCGCCCGGTAGGTCGGGGACGACGACCTGGAAGGCGCCCTGCGGTTCGGGCATGTCGACGCGGCGAATGGGCTCGCCCGGATCGGGAGAGAACACGGCCCGGTCGCGAATGATCGGATCGCGGATGCGCTTGCGCCAGACGACGCGGTCGCCGGCATCGCGGACTTCCAGGTGCACCCCGCCGGCGTCTTCCGGATCGGACGGCGGGGCGGTCATCTCGACATGCTCCTGCGACATGAGCTCGATGTTTTCGCCGTTGTAGGAGAAGGTCAGGCGCCATGCCGACGGGCCGGACGGCCCGGGTTCTTTCATTTCGGGCTTTTCCATCGTCGTATCCCTACGGCACGGCTGCGAAGGCGGTGCCGTTCCAGATCCAGTCGAGCTTGTCGGCGAGGGCCGACTGCGCGATCTCGGCCCTGGTGTAGAGCAGCGACAGCTCGTCCCCGAATCGCGTGCGGCCCGCGACGAGGCCGGTGACATTGGTCCACCGGTTCCAGTTGCCCGGCGATCCCTGCGCAGTAGGGCTGGTGATCGTCGGCTGGTACCACCCCGCTGCGTTGAGGAGGGGCGTGAGGGCAATGTAGGCGCCGGTGACCGCCTGCTGCGCGCATGCGGTGGCGGTGCAGGCCCAGAGATTGAAGGCGCCGCTGGTGACGGACGCGGCCTCGGGCGCAGCGCTGTCGATCTGTCTGGCGAAGACCTCGTTGCCGGCGGTTCCGGCGCCGCCGACGGCAAGCGGATCGTTCGCCGGATCGACCAGGGCGGCCGCAGGCACCGCCTCGAGCGTCCGCCCGACGAGCGCGAGACCGTCGATGGCCGGCGGGTTGGTGCCGCTGGCCGGGCGAGGCAGCACGCGGGGCGGCGAGAGCAGGGGAAGCGTGCCGCCCTTGGCGCGAATCCTAGCCAGGGCGTCGTCGAGCGGCGCGGCGAAGTCGGCGCGAATGGTGAAGCCGACGGGGATCGACGCCTGCGCCACGCCGGCCGGGCGGTCGTTGGGACGATTGGTGAAGGACATGGGGGGGCGCTCGGCGGTCCACCCCGGCATGGGATTTGGCCCGGCGACGCCCAGCGTGGCGGCCAGCACTTGCAGACGCAGTTCCTGCTGGTCGGCGAGAAGGTTCAGGTACCCGCCGACCTGCGTGATGTTCTGGGGCGGCGGCACGCGGGCGGGGAACAGATCGCCCGCCAGCGCCAGCCGGCGCAGGATGATCTGCTGCGCCTCGAGCATGTCCGGGGCGATCGCGCTTTCCATGATCTTGGTCAGCGCGTCGAGAGCCCTCTCTTCGGCACTTGGAGCAACCTGATCGGCCATCTGATCCTCCCTGGTACGGAGCTGCGCTAGGCGACCGGTGCGCCGCCGGCATCCACGGAGGCAATGGCCTCGCCTGTGCCCGTGCCGCCACCACCCGTGCCGCCGCCGCCCGTGCCGCCACTACCCGTGCCACCGCCGCCCGTGCCGCCACCACCCGTGCCGCCGCCGCCCGTGCCGCCACTACCCGTGCCACCGCCGCCCGTGCCGCCACCACCCGTGCCGCCGCCACCCGTGCCGCCGCCACCCGTGCCGCCACCGCCCGTGCCGCCGCCGCCCGTGCCGCCCCCACCCGAGCCGCCCCCACCCTGGACGCCCCCA
>JBMONG010000005.1:0-173167 GCA_049323495.1 Pseudomonadota bacterium | reverse complement strand
GCGGGCTTCTCGAGCTTCATGGTGCAGGGCGCGCAGCTCTTCATGAACAACTTCGCGGGCCAGACGGGTGGTGGAGCGACGAGTGGCACGCGGGTGGCGCTGGCGGAGGCCTGCGAGGTGGCCTGCGACGGGACGTCCCCGGCCCTGTGGGGCGCCTGGGGCGGGGCGCTGGGCGGGCTGGGCACGATCGGGGCCAGCCAGCCGACGGGCGCGGTGACCTACAATGTCGGCGGCTTCGCGGCCGGGCTGGACCGGCTGGTCCTGCCGGGGACGCGGGTCGGCGTGACGACGGGCTATTCGACGGGCACGCAGTGGGTGTCGGGCTTCGCGGGCCAGGGGCGGACGGACACCTTCAATGTGGGGCTGTACGGCACCTATGCGCAGGGCCCGGTCTATGCCGATGCGCTGGCGGGCTATGCCTACAGCTGGAACCAGATGTGGCGGCAGATCAGCCTGCCGGGGCTACAGCCGCGCACGGCGCTGGGGCAGACCGGCGCCAGCCAGTGGTACGGGCAGCTCGAGGCGGGGTACCGTTTCGAGATCGGCACGGCGGCGAATGCGTTCGTGACGCCCTTCGCGCGGCTGCAGGGCTACACGGGCACGCAGAACGGCTTCACGGAGAGCGGGGCGCAGTCGCTGGACCTGACGGTGGCGCAACAGACGACCAGCTCGCTGCGGTCGGTGCTGGGGGCGCAGCTGGGCGGGTCGGTGGACCTGGGGTGGCGGGAGAGGCTGGCGCTGCAGCTGCGGCTGGGCTGGAGCCACGAATACGCCGACGTGAGCCGTCCGGTGACGGCGACGCTGGCGGGGGCGCCGGCGATGCCCTTCACGACGTACGGGATCTCGCCGCAGCGCGACGGGGCGATCGTGGGCTTCGCGGCCAACACCGCGGTCGCCGAGGCGACGAACCTCTACCTGCGCTACGAGGGCCTCGTCGCCGGACAGGACAGCGCCCACGCGCTGACCGCCGGCGTCCGCATGATCTGGTAGACAAATCAGTCGCGCTTTGTCCCCTTGGGCTCGGGCTTCGGGGCCGCCTCCAGGAAAGAAACCGGATCGCTGCCGGGGAACGAATCCTTGAGCGCGGCATCCAGCTTCTTGTCTTCCGTGTCTGGGGCATCTTTCGCCTTGGCGGAATGCTCGCCGCGCTTGGCCTTCTGACGTTCCGCGAGCAGTTCCTGCTCCATCAGCTTCAGATCCGCCCGTTCCCGCTCGGACGCGTCCGGCGCGGCGGCGGCTTCCCGGGCATTCTGAACCTTCAGCGCCTTGTCCTCGAGTTCCTGCCGAACCCGATCCTTGGCTGTCATCGATAGCCTCCGTCGTTTCCCGGGTTAACGGTCGCTGCCGGCCAGCGTTCCACGCCGCCGGCCCATCGCGGTATGCAGCACGCGCTCAGGCTCGATGCGTCAATACGGTCGCATCCAGCGGAGGAGTTCCATACAGTTGCGGCAGACATCAACCAACAACGACCGGGAGGAGATCGCATGATCCGATGGCGCAGGCTGAGTGCAGGATTCCGCATCAACGCACTCGTCACGACGCTGCTGTCATCGGGTTGCATCCTCTCGACGGCACCTGCCCTCGCGGACGGCGGTAACGGCGGCGAAGCGCCCCTACATGCCGGCGGCGCAGGCGGCACCGGCTTCAACGGGGCGAGCGGCGGCGCAGGCCGGCTCCTTTCAGGGGGCGGCGGCGGCGCCGCGGGCGGCGGGCGCGGCGGCGATGGCAGCGGCATCTTTGGCGGTTCCGGTGGTGTGGGCGGCACGGCCAGCAGCCCCAACGGAGCGGATGGCGGCAATGCCGGCTTCATCGGCGGCGGCTCGGGCGGCGGTGGCGGCGGTGGCTTCAACGGCAACGGCTCCGGCGCATCGACCCTCAGCAACACCGGCTCGATGACGGGCGGCCACGGCGGCCGCGGCGGCAATGCAGACCTGTTTGACGGCGCAGGCGGAGGCGGCGGCGGAGGCGGCTACGGAGCCATCATCACCGGAAGCACGTCCAGTTCCAACGCCGGCACGATCACCGGCGGGAACGGCGGCCGTGGCGGCACCGGCTGGAGCCTGTTCTTCCTGGGTGGCAACGGCGGCGATGGCGGCACGGGCGTGCAGTTCACGACGCCCGGCGCCACATTCCTCAATACAGGCACCATCACCGGCGGCCATGGCGGCGCCGGCGGCTCCGCCACCGTCCCCGCACACGCCGGCAGCCCCGGTGCAGGCGGAATCGGTATCGCGGGCGCTGGCCTCACGATCACGAACGCCGGCACGATCAGCGGCGGCCTGTCCGGCGACGGGGCGACGCGCGCCAATGCCATCGCCTTTACCGGCGGCACGAACGCCCTGGAGCTGTGGGCAGGCTCGTCGATCACCGGCCTGGTCACCGCCTTCAGCTCGGCCGACACGCTGCGCCTCGGCGGATCGAGCAACGCGACCTTCGATGTCTCCCAGATCGGATCGGGCGCGCAATTTCGCGGCTTCGGCGCGTTCCAGAAGACTGGCGGCAGCACCTGGACGCTGACGGGAACGACGAGCCAGGTGACATCCTGGGCGATCAACGGCGGCGTGCTCTCGATCTCCTCCGACGCCAACCTTGGCGCCCCCAGCGGCAGCGTCACCCTGAACGGCGGCACGCTGGCGACAACCGCGACGCTGGCGACGAGCCGCTCGATGATTCTCGGCGGCAGCGGCACCTTCGACACCGCATCCGGCACCACGTTCACAGCGAACGGATCGATCGCCGGCGCCGGCAGCCTCGTCAAGAACGGCGGCGGCACGATGATACTGGCCGTCGGAAACAGCTACAGCGGCGGCACCACGGTCAATGCCGGCGTCCTGCAGTTGGGCCCCGGCGGATCCCTGGCATCCACGGGCGCGCTGACGGTCAATGGAGGACTGTTCGATCTCAACGGCAACAACCAGACGGTGGGCGCGCTGTCCGGCGCCGGCGGCACGCTCAACCTGGGCAGCGGCATCCTGACCACGAACAGCGCGAGCAGTACGTCGCTGGCGTCCGCGATCATCGGCAGCGGCGGCTTGGTCAAGAGCGGCACGGGAACGCTGCTGCTCACCGGCAACAACAGCTATTCCGGCGGCACGACTGTCGCGGGCGGCGTGCTGGCTGGCAACACCACGAGCCTACAGGGCAACATCCTGAACAATGCGACGGTCGTCTTCGACCAGAGCGGCACGGGCACCTACGCCGGCAACATGTCGGGCACCGGTTCGCTCGTCCTGCAGGGGACCGGCGGCATCATCCTGACGGGCGCCAACAGCTATTCCGGCGGCACCACGGTCTCGGGTGGCTTCCTGCAGGGCAATACGACGAGCGTGCAGGGGCACATACAGAACAACGCGTCCGTCATCTTCGACCAGACGACGACCGGCACCTACGGCGGAAACATGGGAGGGCTGGGCTCCCTGCTCAAGATCGGCGGCGGCACGCTGATCCTGTCGGGCAGCAACAGCTACTCCGGCGGCACGACGGTGGCGGAAGGTACCCTGCAGGGAACGACCTCGAGCCTGCAGGGAAACATCGTCGACAACGCCCTGGTCGCCTTTGACCAGGCCTCGACCGGCACCTATGCGGGCTCGATCTCGGGAAGCGGCGGGCTGCTGATCAGCGGCGGCGGCATGGTGATCCTCACGGGAGCGAACAGCTACAGCGGCGGCACCACCGTGTCGGGGTCGACCTTGCAGGGCAACACCTCGAGCCTGCAGGGCGCCATCGTCAACAATGGCGCAGTCGTCTTCGATCAGGCGACGGCCGGCACCTTCTCCGGCTCGATGTCGGGAACAGGCAGCGTGATCGTGCAAGGCGGCGGCCTCATCGCCCTGCCGGGCAACTACACCTACACCGGCGGCACGATCGTCAACGGCAGCGGCCTGAGCGTCAACGGCACACTCGCGAGCGGCGTGACCCTGAACGGCAACAGCGTGCTGCGCGGCGCCGGGACGATCGCGGGACTGGTCGTGAACGCGTCCAACGTGGCGCCCGGCAACTCGATCGGCACCCTGAGCGTGACCGGCAACATGGTCCAGAACGGCGGCATCTATCGCGTGGAAGTCGCTTCGGCGGGGCAGAGCGACCGCATAAGCGTGGGCGGCACGGCCACGATCAACGGCGGCACCGTGCAGGTCTTCTCGACTCCGGGCAGCTACGCCACCAGCACGACCTACACGATCCTCAACGCTACCGGCGGCGTGACCGGCAGATACACAGGTCTCATCGAGAATCTCGCCTTCCTGACGCCGACGCTGAGCTATGACGCCAACAACGTGTTCCTGACGCTCGCCCTGCAGGGCAATCCGTTCGGTGGCTTCGAGGGGAACACGCCCAACCAGGCCGCGGTCGGCTCGGCACTCGACAGGTCCTACGCCAATGCGAGCGGCGACTTCGCGACCGTGATCGGCGCCCTGACGGGCCTCGAGACGCAGCAGGCCCCACAGGCGCTGAGTGCCCTGAGCGGTGAGCCGTGGGCTGACTTTGGCACGACCAACCTGGCTGCCGGCACACTGTTCATGAACGCGCTGGCGCAGCAGATGGCGCTCGCGCGCGGCGCCGCATCGGGCGGTGGCCAGCGGCAGGCGCTCGCACAGGCCTGCGACATCGCCGCCTGCGATGGCGCGAGCCCGTTCAGCGTCTGGGGCAGCCTGCTGGGCGGCGCCGGCTCCGTGCTCGGCGACGGCAATGCCAGCGGCCTCACCTACACGCTCGGAGGCTTCGCCGCCGGCCTCGACTACCGCGTCAACCCCAGCATCCTCGTCGGCCTCGGCGCGGGCTACACGAGCGGCACCCACTGGGTGAACTCCTTCACCGGCAAAGGCTGGACGAACACGGCCAGCGTGGCTGCGTATGGATCCTTCACGCACGCGGGTTTCTATGCCGATCTGCTCGCCGGATACGCCTGGTCGAACAACCAGCTGCAGCGCCAGATCGCGATTCCCGGCCTGCAGCCGCGGACATCCTCGGGCAGCACGAGCGCCGGGCAGTTCCTTGGCCAGGTAGAGATCGGTTACCAGGTGCCGGTCTATGCACCGGCTTCGGCAACCCTGACGCCCTTTGCCCGCCTGCAGGCGATGAATGTGAACCAGGCCGGATTCTCCGAATGGGGCGCCAACTCGATAAGCCTGAATGTGCAGCAGCAGATCACCAATTCCCTGCGCTCGACGCTGGGTGCCGAGCTGGCGGGTGCCATCCCGATGGGAAGTGGCAAGACACTTGATCTGGCGCTGCGGCTGGGCTGGCTGCACGAGTACGCCTATACGGGCAGGCCGATCACGACGGCCTTCGCCGGTGCCCCTGCGGCGCAGTTCACCGTCTACGGAGCCACGCCTCAGCGCGACGCCGCCGCCATCGGCTTTTCCGCCGCTACCCAGGTCGCGGAAGCGACGCAGCTCTACATGCGCTACGATGGCGACATCGGCGCCGGGACCGACAACCACGCCCTCAATGTCGGCGTTCGTCTGAGCTGGTGAGCGGCCGCGATGTGCTCGCGGGCGCTCAGCGGACCGAGTACACGAACGAACCGCCCGAGGACTTGCCGGAGCCCGACGCCGCCGGCAGGCTCATGGCCTCATAGACGAAGAGCACGAAATCGCTGAACGCCTTTCGGCCATCGAACGGCGTCTGCCCGGGAACGAGGGCGCAGTCGCCACCTTCGCCGCGACAGACATAGAAGTCGGCCAGCCCGTGACCGCCGATCTTCACCATTCCGTCGGTCTTCGCCGTGCCGTCGTGCACGAAGCGGTACTTGAGGTTTGGATTGATATAGAGCTTCGGGAACTTGGCCTTGAGGTCATCCACGCACAACACGCAATTGGGTCCCTGGGTGAAGGTGGGATCCGCGTAGTGGACACGCGAGTTGCTGTCGCCGGGACAATCCGTCATGCGATAGGCGATATTCTCGCCCGGCGGCGACGCCGGAATGGCCAGCGACTGCAGAGGATAGTCGCAAAGGAACTGCTTCTCCGCCTGCTCCAGCGTCAGCGGGCTACCGTTGCCATGGCGCGGCATCGTTCCCGTGGCGAACTGGTACAGAGCGCGCAACCGCCGCAACTGGTTCGCTGAATTGGCAGGAACCATGGTCCAGCTCTGATTCCACGCATCGACCACTTGGACGCCGAGGCTGGGCGACGCCGCCGCGAACTGGGTCGTGAACTGCGATCCCTCGTTCCGCCCCGAAGCGAAGCGATTGGTCGTGGTGAAACTCGGCCCCAACGGCACATTGACGTTCGGATTGATCGCGTTGGAGGTCTGCGCGGTGCCGATCGAAATCGTCACCTGCGAGGGAACGAATTCGGGATCATCGAGCGCCTGGGCAAGATTGAAGAAGATCTGCCGGCGCGCCAGCGAATTCAGCGACGAGGCCAGATCGGCGGTGTTGTAGTTCAGCTGCGTGCTGGCGCACGCGGCAAGCAGAAATGCGGCAAGGAGAAGTCCGGGAGCGACGCAAACCCAATGCCGACCCATCCGCACCATCCTTCGCCCCAGATACTTCGACGAGGCTGCGATGAATGCATGCTTTCGGCGATCGGTTCAATCGCGCACGCTGGACCTAGTGGCAAAACCTACAGATCGTGATGAGGAGCGTCCCGGCTGCGCACCAGCAGGGCGGCGTTTCGGCCCACGAGATAGCTGGTCAGAACCACCAGGAACAGCTCCACGGTCTGGGCAAAAGGGGAAGTGAGCTTTCCAAAGGGCTCGGCGACGACTTCGCCGACGACAAGCGCGGCCACGCCGAGCATGACCCAGAAGGCCTCCCTGGCCCGCGACATCAGAAGCCGCCCCCGCGCGTGATCCACCCTGATGCCGATCAGCGCACCGCGAACCACGCCTGCCAGAATGAACACCAGGGCAAGCATCCAGACCTGCGGATCGAGGAGTTCGGGCGGCGGGGCGTTCAGCAGGACCAGCGTGGGAGGCAGAGCGAGCGCCGGCGCCGCCACCAACCGCCAGCGTGCAACAGGCCGCCTGACCAGTTCAGCGGACGCCGCGACGCAGGCCGCCAGCGCACAGGCGACAACCAGGATGGAGACGAGCTGCACGGCCGAAGGCCTCCCCTGTCGGCGACCACGGCCTCAGCGACACCCCCCGCTGCCCATGGCGCGGTCTGCCCAGGCGGGCCGACACGCTCCGAAATACCCCAAGATCGGCGAGATGTCAGCGCAGAGCGAGGCGCCAGCGGTCCGGCTGGGAGGTGGGCTGCGCCTGTACATTGGCCAGCCTCGCGTCGATGAAACGCACAGCCTCACCGACGGTCCGAAGGCCGGTTGCGGCGTGGTTGGGGATGTCGATCCCGAACTGTTCCTCGAACGACATGACGATCTCGACCAGATCGAGGCTGTCGGCGCCGAGATCCTCGGCAAGCTTCGCCTCGTCCGTAAGCTTCGTCGCCTCGATCCCGAGGTGATAGGCCAAGATCGTCCTGACTTCCGCTGCGATGTCCGTCACCATGCAACTCCCACAAGTCGCCTGGGCATAATACGCACCAGCGGGTCATCGGGCGTGAGATAAAGCACAAGCCTTGTCTATTCATCGCGCGCCGTGACGTTCCTGCCACGCTGTGGCGATTCCGCCACAGTCACGATGGCCGCGGCGCACGGACCTGCAGGGGTGTGAAACGCCACCGACAGTTCGCGGAGACCCTCAGGAAGCGGCGGGGGCAAGCAGCCCCTCGCGCAGGCCGTCGAAGACGAACTGCATGGCCAGGGCCGCCAGGAGGAGGCCCGACAGCCGGCCCACGACGTCCATGCCCGTCACGCCCAAAATCCGCGCCAGCCGGTCCGCCAGGGAGAATGTCGCCCAGGTGATGACGAGACAGACCAGCAGGACGAGCAGCACGGCCGCGACATGCAACAAGCGCCCCTGTGCCTGTCCGACCAGCAGCAGGATCGCGACCAGCGAACCGGGGCCCGCGATCAGCGGCATGGCGAGCGGGAACACCGAGATGTCGCGCGGCGGGCGTGCCTCGGCACGCTCGCTGTCCGTGATGGACGACAGGCCAGGGCTGGCCAGCATGAGCCGCACGGCTTCGAGGAACAGCAGGATCCCACCGGCTGTGCGCAAGGCCGGCATCGACACATGCAGGGCGGCGAGGATCCATTCGCCGGAGAGGGCAAACCCCAGGAGCACCACGCCCGCGATCGTCACGGCACGCCGAGCGATCCGCTGCCGCTCGGCCGGCAGGTAGCCGCTCGTGAGCCCGCCGAAGATCGGGGCCGTCTCGAATGGCCCGATGGTGACCAGCAGCGTGACGAAGGCCGAGAGGAGGGTGGAGAACTCGGGCATGGCCGACCAACGAACGCCGCAGGCCGGAAATCGTTCAGCACCGGCCGTCGGCCTTCCTCCCTATCGGCGCGTCGGATCCTCCGACACCTGGACCAGGAGCTTGCCGAAGTTTCGACCCTTCAGCAGCCCGATGAAGGCTTCCGGAGCCCGGTCGAGGCCTTGCACGATGTCCTCCCGATACTTGATCCGGCCCGCCTTGACGGCCGGCGGGACCTCCTTCCAGAAGTCCTCCATCTCGGCGAAATGGTCGGAGACGATGAAGCCCGTCACCGTCACGCGCTTGACCAGCAGCAGGCGCCAGTCCGGTCCCGGCATCGGCTGCATCTCGTTGTACTGGGAGACCAGACCGCACAGCGGCACGCGCGCGAAGTCGTTGAGCTGGGGCAACACGGCCGCCTGCACGGCACCCCCCACGTTCTCGAAGTAGACGTCGATGCCCTTCGGTGCGGCGGCGCGGATCTCGCGGAACAGGTCGGCGCCGGCCGCCCGGTAGTCGATGCAGGCGTCGAAGCCGAGCTCCCCGACGACGTAGTCGCACTTGTCCTTGCCGCCAGCGATGCCGACGGCCCGGCAACCATGGAGTTTGGCAAGCTGGCCCACCACCGAGCCGACGGCGCCGGAAGCGGCGGAAACCACCACGGTCTCGCCGGCCTTCGGCTGGCCGATCCGCATCAGTCCCCACCACGCCGTCATGCCGGGCATCCCGAGGACCGACAGCGCCGTCGAGATCGGCGCGGCCGCAGGGTCGAGCTTCATGCTCGTCGAACCGTCGGACACGGCGTGGCTCTGCCAGCCCGCATACTCCACGACGAAATCGCCTTCCTTGAAGCGCGGATTCCTGGACTTCAGGACCTGGCCGACCGTACCCCCGACCATCGCATCGCCAAGGCCGACATTGGCGGCGTAACCCTTCGACTCGGCCATGCGGCCGCGCATATAGGGGTCGAGCGACAGCCAGATGGTGCGCGAGAGGTATTCACCCTCCTTCGGTTCGGGAACCGGTGCATCCACGATCTCGAAGTTGGCCGGCGTCGGTTCGCCTTGAGGGCGCGATTTCAACAGCACGCGGCGGTTCGTGTTCGTCATGAGCTTCTCCTCTTCGCCCGGCAGTCTACACGCCGCGAGGAAGGGAGGGCATCACGACCCATTCCGCGGCGCCCGCCGGGAGATCGGGACTGCGAACCGCCCGGATCGTGGTATGACGACGGCAATGAAACGGACCTATGTCTGTCTACCCGGCGCCTGGATGGGTGCGTGGTCGTGGCTGTTCGTGCTGGAGCGGCTCCAAGCGGCGGGACACGACGCGCTCGCCCGTACCTTTCCCGGTCTCGGCAGCCGGCAGGCGGAGCTGGCGCCGCACCTGGACAACGACGTGTTCGCGAAGGACACGATTGCGGCGATCGAGCAGGCCGATCTCCGGGACGTCTTCCTCGTGGGACACAGCTTCGGCAGCCTGATTGCGGCCCTGGTGACCGACCGCATCCCGGATCGCATCGGCCACCTCGTGATCATCGACGGCGGCATCGCGCAGGACGGGCAATCGATCTTCGGCCGCATCCCGCCCGAGATCGTGGCGAAGCGCCGCAAGCTCGTCGCCGTCGTGAACGGCACCGAGGTCCTGCCCTTCGCGCCGCCCGGCAGCCTCATCATCGACGATCCCGCCCTCGCTGCCTGGACGCATCGCCAGCTCACGCCGCATCCTCTGGCCTGCTATACCAAGCCGATCCGGCTGCACCATCCAGCCGGCAACGGCCGGCCCATGACCTACATCGCGTGCACGAGGCCCCGCTACCCGGTATCGGCCGGCATGCACGAGAAAGTGCAGGCCATGGCACATGTGCGCTACCGCCCCATCGAAGCCGGTCACAACTGCATCCTTTCCGCCCCCGACTTGGTGGCGCAAGAGCTGCTGGCGGTTCCCGGATGACCGCCACAGCTCCTCACCCGGCCGGCGGCTGGCGACGCTGGCGGGACGACCCGCTGGTACGATCGGTCAATGCGCTGGGCCTGAGCCAGATCACTGCCTGGGGCACGAGCTTCTATTGCCTCGGCGTGCTGGCAAAGCCGATCGCGGCCGACACCGGGTGGGCGATCAGCACCGTCTTCCTCGGCTTCTCGGTGGCGCTGGTCGTCATGGGGCTGATCTCGGCCTGGGTCGGACGACTGATCGACCGCTTCGGCGCGCGCCAGGTGATGTCGATCGGCACGATCATCGTCTCGGCCGGCCTGGTCGCCCTCTCGGCGGCGCGCGACGTGACGATCTACTTCGCAGCCTGGGCGGTCATGGGTGTCGGCATGCGCTGCTGTCTCTACGATGCGGCGTTCGCGGCCCTGGTGCAGGCCGTGCCAAGCCGAGGCCGTACCGCCATCTCCTATCTCACGCTTTACGGGGCCTATGCCTCGACGGTGTTCTGGGTCATCGGCCACTATCTCAATACCGCCTACGGCTGGCGCGGAACGCTGGTGATCTTCGCTGCCATAAACCTGGCCATCTGCCTGCCGCTCAACTGGCTCGGCCTGTCGCGGCGGGAGCCGGCGACGGGAAGGGGCGACGCGAAGGTCACGGGGGAGGCCTCGTCGGAGGGGCCGGCGCTCGAGGGGAGGCTGAGGATCGTCGGCATGGCGCTGTTCGCGCTCATCATGTCGCTGAACGGCTTCGTGTTCGGCGTGATCTCGCTCCAGCTCGTCCCGCTGCTGGAGGCTGCCGGACTGGCCGGTGCGACGGCCGTGTGGGTCGCCTCGCTCAAGGGACATGGCCAGTTCGCCGGCCGGCTGGTCGAGATCTTCTTCGGCCGGAACCTGCGGGCCATGACGATCGCCCGCATCGCGATCGGCGTGCTGCCGCCCTGCCTGGTGCTGCTGATGCTGGCGCACGGCCAGCTCGTCCTGCTTGCGGCCTTCACGCTCCTGCTGGGTGCCTCGCAGGGCGTCGTCACCATCGTGCGGGGCGCCGTGCCGCTGGCTCTGTTCGGTTCCAAGGGCTACGGCGCCGTGCTCGGCCTGATCGCCACGCCGATCCTGCTGGTCAATGCCTTCTCGCCAGCACTCTACGCCCTGATCGTGGACCAGGTCGGCTGGGAAAATGCCGTCTACGCACTGCTGGGCTGCGCGATCGTCACCTGGATCGCCATCGAGCTCATGTCGCGCTGGTACGAGCGGGCGCGAACGAAACGACCCGAGGCCGCCTAGAGGCCGATCGGCCAGCCTGCCGCAAGCGGCTCGTGCTCATTTCACGCTCCCAATCCCGCTTGCGCCGCCGAGGGCCCGTCGAACAGGCCCGCCCGGCTGCGCATCAGCGGCTGCACGCGCTGGCCGAACGTCTCGATGCCCGCCAGATAGTCGTCGAAAACGAGCATGATGCCACGCACGCCCGGTATGTCGGCGAGGGTGTCCAAGCCCGCCGCAACATCCGCATGAGAGCCGATGAAGGTCACCATGCTAGCCGGCAGCGCGGCCCCTTCGGCCTTGAAACGGTTGATGTTGGAATCGGGGCCGGCCCGCACGTCCGCTCCCGCCTGCGCGGCGCGGCGCGCCAAGGCCTCGAGATCGGCGCCGGCCTTGTAGCGTTCCCACTTGGCGAATGCGGCCTCCCGCGTCTCCTCGGCCAGAACCAGCGCCAAGACCAGCGCACCACAATCGCGACCGCTGGCGGCACATGCGGTGCGGAGGCGGGCGATCGACGGCGCGACCCGTTCCGGCTCGTTGATGCCCGTTCCACTGATGAAGTTGTACGTGCCGTAGCGAGCAGCGAAGTCGATGCCGGCCTCACTCTGGCCGGCACAGACGATGTCGACCGGGGCGGATGGCAAGGGACCCAGGCGGCAGTCATCCATCCGAAAGAAGCGGCCCTTGAAGTCGCTATGGCCCGTTCCCAGCAGATCCTGCAGCACTTCGGCATATTCGGCGCAGTACTCGTAGCGACGCCGGAAATGATCGTCGCCCGGCCACAGACCCATCTGGTCGTACTCGGCCTGCTGCCACCCCGACACGATGTTGATCCCGCAGCGTCCCGGTGCAACGGAATCGATCGTCACCACCATGCGGGCCGCCAGCGCGGGCGGCAGTGTAAGCACCGCAACGGAAGGGAAAAAACGGATGCGCCGGCTCACCGCCGCCAGCGCCGAGACGAGCGTGAAGGCCTCCAGGCATTCGTCCCAGTGGCGCGTCGCACCGCCGTATCCGCGCAATTTGATCATGGCCAGCGCGAAGTCGAAGCCGTGACGCTCGGCCGCCAGCACCACGTCGCGATTCAGGGAAAATGTCGGACCGTACTGGGGACTGGCCGCGGAGATCAGATAGCCGTTCCGGGCAATCGGAAGGAAGACGCCGATTTCGATCACGCAGCTCTCCACTGGTAAGTAAGTACTTACTGTGATAGCAATCGCCATGCCATCCAGCCGACAACCGGCCCGCAAGCACATCGCCGACAAGGGCGGGAACACGCGAACCCGGATTCTGGCGACAGCAACGCGCCATTTTGCGCGGCACGGCCTGAGTGGTGCCCGGGTCGACACCATTGCGGCCGATGCGGGTGTCAACATCCGCATGGTCTACCACTACTTCGCCAGCAAGGAAGGTCTCTACCTCGCTGTGCTCGACGAAGCGTATCTGGGCTTGCGCCGGGAAGAGCTGAGGCTGGACTACTCCGCACTGGGGGCAAGAGAAGGTCTCTTGCGCTTCTTCGACTTCGTGCACGACCATTTCGAAGCACACCCCGAGCTGGTAGCCCTGATGACGGCAGAGAATCTGCAGGAAGCGGAGTACCTGCGGCGCTCGACCCAGGTGGCGACGCGCTCCTCGCCGGTCCTGAAACTGCTCTCGGACCTCCTTCGCCGCGGAGAGAAGTCCGGCGAGGTGCGCTGCGGTATCGATCCGCTCCAGCTCTACATGGCGATGGTCGCGCTATCCTATTTCCACCTCTCCAATGCACACACCGTCACCTGGATCTTCCGGCAGGACGTGCGTTCACCACGCTGGCGAGCGGCTCAGAGGCGGCACGCACGCCATATGATTGCATGCTTCCTAAAGGCGCAATGAAACCTTCCGAGCCCCCAACCATTCGTCTCGATGCACGGTGCGGACGGGGAAGACGCGGCCGGGCATGCGCCGCATGAGCGGCAGAGTCCCTGTTCATGGAGACATCATGGCAACGCCCCCTGGCGCACCTGCCTCCCGACGCCGCCGACGCTTGCCCTCGGATCGCCCGATCGGGCGCATCGAGACAGTCTTCGAATTCGACGCCGCCATGCCGACGGGCGTCACGGTTTCCTCCGGCGGCCGGATCTTCGTGAACTTTCCGCGCTGGGGCGACGATGTGCCGTTCACCGTGGGAGAGATCCGGAACGGCGCCGTGCACCCCTACCCCGACGCTTCGATCTGCGCCGAGGCGAATCGGGCATCGCCTTTATCACCGATTCGTCGCTCAGCGGACCGGGCGGGATCATCGTGGTCGATCTGGCCAGCGGCGATAGCTGGCGCAAGCTGTCCGGCCATCCATCGACCGCCCCGGATCCGACATTCGTGCCCATCGTCGAAGGCGAGCGCATGGCCGTGCGCGAGCGTGGCAAGCCGCCCGCCCCCTTCGCCGTGGCGTCGGACGGCATCGCCCTCTCGGCCGACGGAGAGACGCTTTACTATTGCCCGCTCTCCAGCCGCCATCTCTTCTCCGTGCCGACCGCTCTGCTGCGCGACCGCACCGCCAGCGACGCCGCGGTGGCGGACGCTGTCGTCGACCTCGGCGAGAAGGGTGCGTCGGACGGTCTGGAGGCGGACGACAAGGGCGGCATCTACGCGGGCGACTACGAGCACAACGGCATCCGCCGCCGGGGCACCGACGGCGAATGGGAAACGATCGTCCATGACCCTCGCGTGCTGTGGCCCGATACGCTCTCGGTGGCGGGCAGTGGCCATCTCTACTTCACTGCCAACCAGCTCCACCGGCAGGCGCAGTTCAACGCAGGCGAGGACCGGCGCGAAAAACCCTACGTGCTGTTCCGCGTCCGCATCGATGCAGCCCCCGTCCTTCTGAAGTGACGCGACCGTTCAGAACGGTTCCTTGTAGGGCCTGAGGTCGATCTCGTGCGTCCAGGCGCTGCGATGCTGGGTGTGCAGGTACCAGTAGCTGTCGGCGATGGCGTCGATGTCCAGCAACCCATCGGGGCCCGCCTTCTCCTTGCGGTCGGGCATGCGGGTCAACAGGCGTTCACCCGCGATGCCGCCGTCGATGATCGCATGCGCGATGTGCAGCCCCTGCGGCCCGAACTCGCGAGCCAGCGACTGGACCAGCAGGCGCAGCCCGCCCTTGGTCGCGTTGAAGGCGGCGAAGCGCGGCCGGCCGCGCAGCGACCCCGATGCACCCGTGAAGATCACTGTGCCGCGACCCAACGGCGCCAGGCGGCGCACCGCCTCGCGGCCGAACAGGAAGCCTGCGAAGCAGCCGACACGCCAGGAGTCCTCGAAGTGCTGCGCCGTCATCTCGCGAATATCGACAGCGGCATTGTTGCCCATGTTGAAGACAGCAAGATCGGCCGGCGTGCCGTCACCGTCATCGGCGACGGCACGGTCCCACAGCGCAATGATCTCCGCTTCGCTGGTGCCGTCGACAGTCACCGGCGTAGCCGCGCCGCCGTCCGCCCGGATCGACCCGGCCACCCGCTCGATCTTGGCCGCGGTCCGCCCGGCCACCAGCACATGGTAGCCCTCTTTCGCAAAGCGGCGACTCGCGGCAGCACCCAGCCCCTTCTCCGCCCCCACGCCCAGCACGACAGCCTTCGGCTTCTTCGCCATGTCGATTCCTTTCATCAGCAGTGGCGATGGAACTTGCGGCGCGATGGCAGGCTTCGCTACGGTCCGCCCGCATGAAATTACCTCCCTACCCCATGATCGAACTCGATCTGTCGGCACCCTTCGATCAGCATCGCGCGACGGTGCTGCCGGAATGGATCGATTGGAACGGCCACATGAACGTCGGCTTCTATGTCGTGGCGTTCGACAAGGCGACCGACACGCTGTGCGCCCAGTTCGGCTGCAGCTGGGACTACACGAAGGCCGAGATCGGCATGACCTTCGTGCTCGAGGCCCACGTCACCTACGACCGCGAGGTCAAGCAAGGCGATCCGCTGCGCATCACCACGCAGATCCTCGATCACGACGCCAAGCGCCTGCACTTCATGCACTGCATGTACCACGGCACCGAAGGCTATCTCGCAGCAACCAACGAGCTGATGCTGATGAACATCGACTACGAGAGCCGCCGCTCGGCGCCCTGGCCGCAATGGGCGATGGACCGGATCGAGAGGCTCGCAGCCGCGCACAAGCCGCTGCCCGTGCCGCGGCAGGCGGGCCGCATCATCGGCATCCGGCGGAAGTAGCCCATGCTGGATTCGCTGCCCTACGAGATGCCCGAGCTGGTGACGCGGGCACCGCTCGACATCCATCGCTCGACCGTGCTGCCGGAATGGGTCGACTGGAACGGCCACATGAACGTGGCCTTCTACGTCGCCGCCTTCGACCAGGCCTCCGGCGCCTTCATGCGCAACATGGGGCTCGGCCGACGCTACGTCGACAACAAGCTCGGCATGACCTTCGTGCTCGAGACCCACGTCACCTACGACCGCGAGGTCCGCGGCGGTGCCCCACTGCGCTTCACGACGCAGCTCCTCGCGCGCGACGCCAAGAAGGTCCATCTCTTCCACGAGATGTTCCATGACGAGCAGGGATACCTCGCCGCGACCAACGAGGTGATCGTCATGAACATCGACTATGCCACGCGCCGTTCCGCACCCTGGCCGGCTCCCGTCGCGGAGCGCCTGGAAGCGCTGTGGTGCGCCCACAAAGACCTTCAGCGCCCACTCAAGGCAGGCCGCGTGATGGGGCTGGCGAAGCGGCAGGATCCTGCTTCCGCCGCCGTGTGAGCCGGTCGAGATATAGGAACACCACGGGCGTCGTGTAGAGGGTCATGAGCTGGCTGACCGCCAGACCGCCGACGATCGCGTAGCCCAGCGGCTGGCGGATTTCGGATCCCGCGCCGGCGCCCAGCATCAGCGGCACCGCGCCCAGCATGGCCGCCATGGTCGTCATCAGGATCGGCCTGAACCGCTGGATGCACGCCTGGTAGATCGCCTCCTCCGGCGACAGCCCCTGCTGGCGTTGGGCCTGCAGGGCGAAGTCGATCAGCAGGATTCCGTTCTTCTTGACGATGCCGATCAGCAGGATGATGCCCACGATGGCGATGACGCTGAGGTCGAAACCGGAGGCCATCAGCAGCAGCAGCGCCCCGAGGCCAGCGGCCGGCAGCGTCGACAGGATCGTCACAGGGTGGATGGCGCTCTCGTAGAGAACGCCCAGGATGAGGTAGATCACGACCAGCGCGGCCAGGATCAGGAGCGGCGCGCTGGCCAGGGAGGCCTGGAAGGCCTGGGCGTTGCCCTGGAAGCTGGTCGCGAGCGACGCGGGCTTGCCGAGCTCCCGGCCCACCCGCTGTATGGCGGCAACCGCCTCGCCGATCGAGACCCCTGGCGCAAGGTTGAAGGAGATCGTCACCGACGGGAACTGCCCCTGATGGTTCACCACCAGCGGCGACACCTTCACGCTGCTCTGCGTCAGGGTCTTCAGCGGCACCTGCTGGCCGGCGGCCGAGCGGACGTAGATGTCGGCCAAGCCCTCCGGGCCCGTCTGGAAGCGCGGCAGCACCTCCAGGACGACATGGTACTGGTTGAGCATGGTGAACATCGTCGAGACGATGCGCTGGCCGAAAGCGTCGTCGAGCGTGTTGTCGACGGTCGCCGGCAGGATTCCGTAGCTCGAGGCCACCTCGCGGTTGACGACGATGTCCAGCAACGGCCCGGCGCTCTCCTGGTCGGTCGTCAGGTCCGTGATGCCAGGCAGCGCCGTCATCCGCTCGAGGTAGATGGCCGCCCAGCGATCGAGCTCCCCGGGATCGGCGTCGGACAGGGTGAACTGGTACTGCGTCTTCGCCAGGCGTGCGCCGACGGTGATGTCCTGGGCAGCCTGCATGTAGAGGCGGATGCCCTCCACCTTCGCGAGCCGCGCCTGCAGCCGCCGGATCACCTGGTCCGCCGAGACGTCCCGCTGGTCGCGCGGCTTCAGCGCGATGAACATGCGTCCGGTATTGACGGTGGTGGTGCCACCGCCGGCGCCGATGGCCGAGCCGATCGATGCGACCGCCGGATCCTCCAGCACGGCGTCGATCAGCGCCTGCTGCCGCTCGGTCATGGCCGCGTAGGAGATGTCCTGTCCCGCTTCCGACAGGCCAATGATGAGGCCGGTGTCCTGCTGCGGGAAGAAGCCCTTGGGGATGGCGACATACAGCCAGCCCGTCAGGATCACCGTGCCGATCATCACCATGAGCGTGACGGAGCGGTGCCTCAGGGCGACCCTGAGCCCCGCCTCGTAAGCCGCCAGCAGCCCGTCGAAGGCTTTCTCGGAGATCCGGTAGAGGCGGCCGTGCCTGTCGGGCGGCGGCTTCAGCAGACGCCCGCACATCATCGGCGTCAGCGTCAGCGATATCACCAGCGACAGCACCAGGGAGACGCTGACGGCAACGGCGAATTCGCGGAACAGCAAGCCGACATAGCCGCCCATCAGGAAGAGCGGAATGAAGACGGCGATCAGCGACAAGGTGATCGAGACGATGGTGAAGCCGATCTCGCCGGCCCCCTTCAGCGCTGCCTCGACCGGCGAAGCACCCTGTTCGAGATGGCGGACCGTGTTCTCGATGACGACGACCGCGTCGTCGACCACGAAGCCGACGGCGATCGACAGGGCCATCAGCGACAGGTTGTCGAGGCTGTAGCCCAGCACATAGAGCACCGCGAAGGTCCCGATCAGGGACAGCGGCACCGTGATGGCAGGAATGACGGTGGCCCAGACATTGCGCAGGAACAGGAAGATCACCATGACGACGAGCGCGACGGTGAGGCCCAGCGTGAACTGGACATCGGCCACCGACGCCCGGATCGTCTCGGTCCGGTCGGAAATGACGCTCACCTCGATCGCCGCCGGGATGGAAGCCTGCAGCACCGGCAGCATCGCCTTGACCCGCGCCACCGTCTCGATGACGTTGGCGCCCGGCTGGCGCTGGATCGCGAGGATGATGGCACGCTTGTGATTGAACCAGCCCGCCACCAGCAGGTTTTCGGGGCCATCGATGGCCCGGCCGACGTCGCGCACCCGCACGGGCGAGCCGTTGCGGTAGGCCAGGACCAGCGAGTCGTAGGCTTCCGGGTTCAGCAGCTGGTCGTTGGTGTCGATCGTGTAGGTCTGGCGCGGGCCGTTGAGCGTGCCGCGCGGCATGTCGGCGTTGGCCTGCGCGATGACGTTGCGCACGTCTTCGAGGCTGAGGCCGCGGGAGGCGAGCGCCTGCGGATCGAGCTGGATGCGGATCGCCGGCTTCTGCTGGCCGCCGATTCCGACGCTGCCGACACCGGAGATCTGCGAGATCTTCTGCACCAGGATGTTCTCGGCATAGGCGTCGACGACGGTGAGCGGGAGGCTGTCGGAGGTCAGCGCGAGCACGAGGATCGGCGTGTCCGCCGGGTTCACCTTGCGGATGGTCGGCGGATAGGGCAGCCCGATGGGAAGCTGCGCCGACGCGGCATTGATGGCGGACAGCGCGTCGGTCGCCGCCCCGTCGATCGACCGCCCGAGGTCGAACTGCAGGGTGATCTGCGTGACGCCGAGCGCGCTGGCGGACGTCATCTGCGTCAGGCCGGGAATCTGGCCGAACTGCAGCTCGAGCGGCGTGGCCACGGAAGAGGCCATGGTCTGCGGATCGGCGCCCGGCAGCTGTGCGGTCACCTGCAGCGTCGGATAATTGACCGTCGGCAGCGCAGCCACGGGCAGCAGCGGATACGCGACGAGGCCAGCCAGCAGCATGCCCACCATCAGCATGACGGTCGCGATCGGCCGCGCGATGAAGGGCGCCGAGAGGTTCATGGTATCGGCGTGCGCCCGGCGTCCTGCGATTCCGCCTCTGCCGCCGCCTTGCCGTGCAGCAGGACGACGCGGCTCCCGGCCTTCAGCCGGTACTGGCCGTCGACGACGACGCTCTCACCGGCCGCCAGGCCCTTGGCGATCAGCGCCTGGCCGCCGCTCACCTGGTCCACGGTCACCGGCCGCAAGGAAACGGTGTCATCGGACCCGATGACATATACGTACGCGCCGCCAGGCCCCTGTTGGACGGCCGACGTCGCCACCGTCAACCCGTCATGGCGGAGTTCAAGCTGCAGCCAGACGTCGATCAGCTCGCCGGGCCAAAGCCTGTGGGCCAGGTTGGGAAATTCGGCCTTGAGGCGCACCGACCCGGTGGTCTGCAGGATCTCGTTGTCGAGCAGCGCGAGCCGACCGCGGTCGAGCTCGATCTTGTCGTCCTGGCTGTAGGCCAGGACGGGAAGCGGGCCTCGGGCCATCTGCTCCTGGATGCGGGGCAGGTCCGTCTCGGGCAGCGTGAAGATCACCGAGATCGGCTGGATCTGCGTCACGACCACCAGGCCGCCGGGATCGGCCGGATGGATGATGTTGCCGATGTCGATCTGGCGCACCCCGGTGATGCCGCCGATCGGCGAGGTAAGCCGTGTATAGCCGAGCTGGACGCTTGCCGCCGCAATGAGGGCCTCGTCGGCCTTGATCGCACTTTCGAGTTGCGCGACCTGCGCCCGCTGCGTGTCCACCAGTTGCTGACTGGCCCATCCCTTGGAGCCCAGTTCCGTGTAGCGCGCGAGATTGGCTTCGGCGTTCACCAGCTGCGCGCGGTCGCGATCACGCGTCGCCGTCACCTGGTCCAGCTGAGCCTGAAAGGGCCTGGGATCGATCTCGGCGAGGAGGTCCCCGGCGCGGACCGGCTGCCCTTCAGTGAAGGCGATGCGCGTCAGCTCGCCCTGGATCTGGCTGCGGACCACCACCGTGTTGTAGGCGATCACCGTACCGACGCCGCGCAGGTAGATCGGGACGTCGTGGCGCAGCACCTTGCCCGCGACGACCGGAACAGCGGAAGCCGCAGGCGCGGCGGGAGCGCGTTGCGAGTCCCGGCGATGCGCGATGGCCAGGCCGCCGCTCACAAGCGCAACGGCGATCACGGCAAGGGCGGCCACCAGGAAGGACCGAGACACCGTCGCCTCGTTTCAGCAGCCGCCGGGCGTCGTGGCGCCGCCCGACGTCGGCGCCGACATCGTCGGGCAGAGGATCGCAGAGGATGCCGCTGCCGCCGGTGTTCCGACCGCCGCCGTCGCGGCGGGCGAAACGAAGGCCGGGGGCGCGGCCGGCGCCATCGGAGGCGAGATCACGACCGTCGCATCGGGCGGCGGGCTGAGGCCACCCCCGCCGAGTTCCACCGAACCGAGAGGAATGCCGACACGGCCGACCGACGACGACAGCCCGGCGAATGCGGCCGAGGATGCCGATGCCGAGGAATTCGCCATGGTGCCGGCGGCCGCAGGCGGACACGCGGTCGAGCGGAGTCCACCGCCGTCAAACGCGGCAGTGCCGGTCATGTCCACGCCCGCCGCGCCCACACCTGTGTTGCACAGCGGCATCGTCTCTCCTGTCAGGGAAGACATGTCGGGCGGCGGGCTGATGCCGGGAGTCGCCAGTTCGGCCGCCCCCATCGGAATGCCGGTCGGCGCAACCTGTTGCCCGGGACCGAGGCCCAAGGGCGACGTCAGGCCGAGCGGCGACGCGACGGGCGCACCCGTCGACAGGCCCACCTGCGGCCCCACTTGCGCCATGGCTGTTCCGCCATACAAGAGGACGATAGCCAACGCGATCGCAGGGACGTATCGGGTCATGGGCTCCTCGGCTTTCGGCTGCCCGGCGAATCACCGCGAAGCAGCCCCTTGCCATGACGCGAATCTGCGCCCCATCCGCCCCGTCATCCATCGCGCGTTCGTCTGGCGTGACTACACTTCCGTATGGTCGCCTCGGGTGCGTTCGCGAAAGAACCGACTGCCGGCAGGCCTCATGTTCGGCGTGTTCGACCCGGAAAGAAGGAACGCCGCCATGACCGACGTCACCCATGCGCAGCGCCGCGCTGCGTCCCTCGTCACGCCGAACGACCTCGGCACCAACGCCGTCGCCGATCTGTCGGCCTCGCTGACCACATTGCTCGCCGACGTCTTCGCGCTTTACGTGAAGACCAAGAACTTCCACTGGCACATGTCGGGGCCGCACTTCCGCGACTACCATCTGCTCCTGGACGAACAGAGCGATCAGATCTTCGCGATGACCGACCCCATCGCCGAACGCGTGCGCAAGATCGGCGGCACCACGCTGCGATCGGTCGGCCACATCGGCCGCCTGCAGCGGCTGCAGGACAACGACGCCGAGTTCGTGTCGCCCACGACGATGCTGGCCGAGCTGCGCGACGACAACCGCGAGCTGGTCGCCTACATGCGCCAGGTGCACAATCTCTGTGACGAGCACGGCGACATCGCGACCGCAAGCCTGGTCGAAACCTGGATCGACGAGGCCGAACGTCGGACATGGTTCCTGTTCGAGGCGACGCGCGGCGCGCGGACCTGAGACGTCAGGACGGCGAAGCGAGCCTCTCCAGCGCCTCGCCGCTCAGTCGATAGGGCAGCCAGGTCCTGATCCACTTGAAGCCCAGGCGCTCGTAGAAGCCGCGCGCGCGGTTCCAGTCGAGCACGTTCAGGTCGATGCGCCGGTAGCCCTTGGCGACGCATTCCTGCGCCAGCGCTTGCATCAGCGCCCGCGCCACCCCGCCGCGCCGTTCCTCGGGCACGACCCAGATGTCCTCGATGAAGACGCCGCGGGCCGCCGTCCAGACCGAATAGTTGAAGGTGTAGAGCAAGAAGCCGACCGGCGCTCCCGCCCGTTCGGCGATCAGGGCCGCGAACCTCGGCTCCTTGCCGAAGCCGTCGCGCGCCAGCGTTTCGGGTGTCGAGGTCACGGCGTCCGGCTCGTCCTCGTAGGTCGCGAGGTCGACGGAGAAGCGGTGCAGCAGGTCGACGTCTTCGATGGTCGCGACGCGCACGAGTATGGAGGCGGCGCCGCGATCAGACGGCAAGGAACCCTCCATCGACAGCCAGGATGGCCCCCGTCACATAGCTCGCCCAGTCGGAGCAGAGAAACACCACCGGCCCGGCCAGCTCCTCCGGCTCGCCGACCCGACGCATCGGGACATGATTGAGGAAGAGCTGCAGCTTCGCTTCGTCGGCGCGCGTGACCTCGGTCATCGGCGTGGCGATGATGCCCGGCGCGATGGCGTTGACCCGCACGCCATCCGCCGCCAGCTCGGAGGCAAGCACGCGGGTAAGCTGCGCGATCGCCCCTTTGGAGACGCTGTAGACGCCGCTGCCCGGCGGCGCGACGAAGGAATTCACCGACGCGACGTTCACGACGACGCCGCCGGTACGCCGGAGCTGACCGGCGAAGGCCAGGGTGACGTTGAAGGCGCCCTCCACGTTCACCGTCATCGTCGTGTCCCAGCGGGTCCGGGCGTCGTCGCCCAGCAGCGGACCGCGCAGGAAGATGCCGGCGTTGTTGACCAGGATGCGGACCGGTCCGACCAGCAGCTCGAGGTCCGCGGCGAGCCTCGCACAGCCCTCGGAGTCGGCTACGTCGAGCATGTAGCCGCGCGCATCGCCGCCTGCAGCGACGATCGATTCGGCGACGTCGTGGGCATTGTCGCGATCGAGATCGGTCACGATCACGCGGGCGCCCGCCCGGGCGAGGCCGCGGGCGATGGCGGCACCGTTCCCGCGACCGGCGCCGGTCACCAGCGCCAGCCGGCCGGCGAGCAGGTCCATCAAGCGCCCTCCTCCCCCTTTTCTCTCGCCTCGCGCAGCGCCTCGCGGATCACCGCTTCCTCGCCGATGTGGTTGACCAGCAGCAGGATCAGCCGTGCGTCGAAGGCCCGACACTGTTCGTCGCTCAGCCCCCTGTGGGCGTCCACGAGCGCATTGTAGACGTCGTCCGGGCGCGCGAGGTTGAGCGTCCGCCGCAACGCCCCCTTGGCGGTGTCGTTCATGCAGTCCCCCTGCCCGTGGCGCGTTGTACGGCGGCGGCCACCAGCGCCGGGTCGAACGCGCGCCAGCGCGCCGCGACATAACGGTCGGGACGGATCAGGTAGGCGGTGCCGGGACGGGCGTCGTAGCGCTGCCGGACCACGCCCTGGCGGCCCAGCCCGACATGCGTCACCCGCTCGGGCAAGGGTCCCACATTCGACCGGCCAAGCCCGAAGGTGAGCAGCGTGAAGTCGCGTCCCAGGCGGTCGACCAGCCAGCCGCCGCCGACCGGCGCATCGCACATGGCCTTGCCGGGTCCGGGTCCTCCCATCCAGTCGCCGTCGCCGTCGGACGTGTCGACCGGCGACCCGGGCTGCACCGTCGGGACCGACAGCCG
Organism: Pseudomonadota bacterium; assembly: GCA_049323495.1. Classification (GTDB taxonomy): domain Bacteria; phylum Pseudomonadota; class Alphaproteobacteria; order Reyranellales; family Reyranellaceae; genus Reyranella. The sequence continues at coordinate 149,503 of JBMONG010000005.1, read as the reverse complement.
GCCGCTGTTGATCAAGGCACGGGCGAAGGGAAAGTCCGGGGCCAGCGATAGCGCCGCGTCCCGGAACGCCCGCGAGGCGGCGAACTTCGGCGTGATGAAGTCGGTGCTGCGCGTGGAGTTCAGGATGTTCTCGCGCGCCGCCGCGCGGCGCTCGCTGCAATAGCTGTCAAGCAGGCTGGCGGGCGCCTCGCGCGCCGCGACCAGGGCGAGCTTCCACGCGAGGTTGTCGACATCCGCCACCGCGGCATTGCCGCCACGCGCGCCGAACGGGGAGACGACGTGCGCGGCGTCGCCGGCGAAGATCACCCGACCGACGACGAAGCGCTCCATCATGCGGCAGGTGAAGGTGTAGACGCTGCTCCATTCATGCTCCCAGCGCGCGCCCGGACCGAACATCAGCCGCAGGCGGCGGTCGATGCTCTCCGTCTTCCTCTCCTCCTCCGGATCGGCATCGCGGCCAAGCTGGAAGTCCACGCGCAGCACATTGTCGGCCTGGCGATGGAGCAGGACGGAGTTTGTGGGATGGAACGGCGGATAGAACCAGAAGCGCCGCTCCCTGGGCAGCTCGTCGAGCAGGCGGATATCGGCGATCAGGAACTGATCGTGAAAGACCTCCCCCTCGAACGGCAGGCCGAGCATGTGGCGGACGGGGCTGCGGACGCCGTCGCAGGCGACCAGCCACTCCGCCTCGAGCATGTAGCGGCCGTCCGGCGTCTCGACATCGACCGTCACATGATCGTCGCGCGGCGTGACGGCCACCACCTTGTTGCGGACGCGCAGGTCAATCCGTTCGTCCGCCAGGCAGCGCTCGTAGAGGTATTCCTCGACATAGTACTGCTGCAGGTTGACGAAGGCCGGGAACTTGTAGCCCGGCTCCGGCGTGAGGTTGAAGCGATAGACCGGCCGGTCACCGAGATAGACCTCGCCCTGCTCCCAGGTGATGCCCTTCTCGACCATGCGCTGCGCGATGCCGAAGCGATCCCAGGTCTCAAGGCTGTGCCGGGCCTGGCAGATCGAGCGGCTGCCGATGCTCACCGTATCGTCCTCGTCGAGCACCACCGACGGGATGCCGCGGCCGGCGAGCGCGAGCGCGAGCGTAGGGCCGGCGAGCCCCGCGCCCACGATCACGACGGGGTGCCGCGTCGCCCCGCCGTCGAGCTCGGGCGGGCGATGATAGGGATAGTGCCTGTAGGTGTAGGAGCTCATGCGCGGGTCAAGGCCCTCGCAGCCGCCATGATCACGCCTTCTCCAGCGCGGCCCACATCTCGATGTCGCGCTCGGCCGTCCAGATGCGCGGGTGGTCGAGTCCCTTGGCCTCATCGTAGGCACGCGAGACGTCGAATGGCATGCAGTGCTCGAAGATCACCCAGTTGCCGTAGCGCGGCGACAGGGCGGCCATCGCCTTGTCGTAGGCCTGCTTCAGCGAATCGCCGGCCTGGGCGCTCTGCGACACCGCCTTGTAGAGTTCGCCCAGGAACGCCTGCGTGCCGGCGATGCCCTCCTCCACGGCGGCCTCGCCCATCAGCGCATCACCACGCCCAGGCACCAGGGCGAGCGGCCGCAGATCGCGCAGCTTCTGCAGCGTCTCCGGCCAATCCTTGAAGTGGGCGTCGCCGGCGTAGGGGGTGGCGCCGTACTCGACGAGGTCGCCGCTGAACAGCGTACGCTCCTCGGGCAGCCAGACGATGGTATCGCCCTTGGTGTGGCCGCGCCCGGCATGGATGATGTCGACCTGGAGGCTGCCCAGCCAGATCGACATGCGATCGTTGAAGGTGATGGTCGGCCATGTGAGGCCCGGGATGGTCTCGGCGGCGTCGAACAGGCGCGGGAAGCGCTGCAGCTCGGACTTGTAGTCCTGTGCGCCGCGCTCGACGATCATCTCGCGCGTGGCCTCGCTGCAGATGACGTGCTGCGGCTCGAAGCCCGAAGCGCCCAGCACGCGCACCGCATGGTAGTGGGACAGCACCACATACCGGATCGGCTTGTCGGTCACCGTGCGGATGTACTCGATGACCTTCTGCGCCATCCTGGGCGTGGCCTGCGCATCGACCACCAGCACAGCGTCGTCGCCCACCACGATGCCCGTATTCGGATCGCCTTCGGCGGTGAAGGCGTAGGCGTGCTCCGACAGGCGGCTGAAGGTGATCTTCTTCTCCGCCAGATCGGCCTGCGAGGCGAAGGCCTTGGCCATCGACGTTCTCCCTTGCTGCCCTTTACGCCGGCAACCTATGCAGGCGCGGGGGTCCCACGCAAGGGGCAGTTCGGGGAACGGGACAACCGTCAGTCCCGGCCGTAGCGGTGGTATTCGGCACGGTCGCCCGTCCGCACGGCGACGTCGAAACTGTCGCTGTCGCGCTCCAGCCGCAGCGTGACCGCCGAACCCGCCGGCCCGCTGCCCCACAGCTTGCGATAGAAGTCGGCGACGTCATCCAGCGCCTCACCGTTCAGGGCGTGCAGGATGTCGCCGCGCTGCAGGCCGGCGCGGTCCGCCGGGCCGCCGTCCGAAACGCCGCCGATGACGAGCTGGCCCATATGCTCGACGGTATAGACGCCGAGCCACGGCCGCGGCGGCGTCGAGACCCGGCCATCGGCAACGAGCTCCCCGAAGATCGGCTTCAGACGGTTGATGGGCACGTACATGTTGCCGGGGAAGGCGGGCGCGCCCGGACCGAGCGCCTCCTGCACCAGCAGGGAGCCTACGCCCAGCAGGGTGCCGTCCTGGCCGATCAGCGCCGATCCGCCCCACAGAGGATAGGCCGGCACGGTGAAGATGGCGTTGTCCAGCAGGTACTCCCAGTAGCCCGCGAACTCCCGCCGTCCGGCGACCTTCACCTTGAGCGCCGCCTTTTCGCCGCCCACGCCCGCCACGAACGCCTCGCTGCGCAGCTCGAGAACGTCGGAATCGCCGAATGTCAGCGGCTTCAGCCGAATCGGGGACTCGGTACGAACGAGACCGAAGCCGCTCTCGTAATCGTAGCCGACGATGTAGGCCGGACGCTCGGTGCCGTCGATATCGGTGACGGTGACGCTGTCGGCCTCCATGATGAGATAGCCGATCGTCACGATCAGGCCGTCGTCGCCGATCAGGACGCCGTGGCCCTCCCGCTCGGTCCCCAGCGACTGAGCGGAGCGCCGATCCTTGGGAATCGTCGTGCGCACCCCGACGACCGCCGGCAGCGCCGCCGCCACAGGCGACGGCAGGTTGGAAATTCCCGGCATCCGGGCTTCGACGGTCTCCCGACCTGTCGGGATGTGACCCGCGCCGTTTGCCGAACCGTTAACCCCTCGGGCCATCGGCATACCTCCGCATTGTCCCGGCACATTCCCCCGGACCTCGAAGATAGGCGTCCGGCGCTCCGATTGCTATATGAGGCTGCATGGCGCCTCCCGCCGATCCGTTCGAAATCACCGACGATCCCGTCGCGCCCGCCGGAGAAGCAGCGGCTCGGGATCCTGCTCGTCGCGCGCTCGCGCCCACGGTCCATCTCGAAGGGCTGAACGAGGAGCAGCGTCTCGCCGTCACCCACGAGGGCGGCCCGCTGCTGGTGCTGGCCGGAGCGGGCACCGGCAAGACCCGTGTGCTCACGACGCGCATCGCCCATCTCCTGATCACCGGGCGGGCGCGTCCATCACAGATCCTCGCGGTCACCTTCACCAACAAGGCCGCCCGCGAAATGCTCGACCGCGTGGCCAGCCTGATCGGCGGCGCGGCCGACGGGATGTGGCTGGGCACGTTCCACGCGATCGGCGTGCGCGTGCTGCGCCGCCACGCCGAGCTCGTGGGCCTGAAGAGCAACTTCACCATTCTGGACACCGACGACCAGACGCGCCTGATCAAGCAGCTGCTGCAGGCGGAAGGCATCGACGACAAGAAGTGGCCGGCGCGCGTCCTGAGCGGCGTCATCCAGCGCTGGAAGGACCGCGCGCTGCCGCCGGAAAAGGTCTCCGCCGACGATGCCGGCGACTTCGCCGGCGGCAAGGCCGCCCACATCTATCGCCAGTACCAGGAACGCCTGGCCGACGTGAATGCCGTGGACTTCGGCGACCTGGTGATGCATTGCGTGACCCTCTGGCAGAAGCATCCCGACGTGCTGGCGCAGCACCACCGGCGCTTCCGCCACATCCTGGTCGACGAGTACCAGGACACGAACGTGGCCCAGTATCTGTGGTTGCGCCTGCTGGCCCAGGGGACGCCGGACGTCTGCTGCGTCGGCGACGACGACCAGTCTATCTACGGCTGGCGCGGCGCCGAGGTCGGCAACATCCTGCGCTTCGAGAAGGACTTCCCGGGCGCCACGATCGTCCGGCTGGAACGCAACTACCGCTCGACGCCGCATATCCTGGCCGCCGCCTCGCACCTGATCGCGCACAACGAGGGCCGCCTGGGCAAGACCCTGTGGACGGATTTGCGGGAGGGCGAGCGCATCTCGGTGCGCGGCGTCTGGGACGGCGACGAGGAGGCACGCTCGATCGGCGAGGAGATCGAGGCGCTGCAGCGCGACAAGCACCCGCTCAGCCAGATGGCCATCCTGGTGCGGGCGGGCTTCCAGACCCGCGAGTTCGAGGAGCGCTTCATCACCCTGGGCCTGCCCTACAGGGTCATCGGCGGACCGCGCTTCTATGAGCGCCAGGAGATCCGCGACGCGCTGGCCTACTGCCGCGTCGCCGTGCAGCCCGACGACGACCTGGCCTTCGAGCGCATCTACAACACGCCGCGCCGTGGCCTGGGCGAATCGGCGCTGCGGACGCTGCGGCTGATCCAGCGCGCGCAGAAGGTCTCGCTTTTCGAGGCCACCCGGCGCGCGCTCGAGACCGACGAGCTGAAGGGCCGTCAGCGCAAAGCGCTGGGCGACCTGGTGCAGAGCTTCGAGCGCTGGCGCGCGATGCTCGACGGCATGAACCACGTTGAGGTCGTCGAGACGATGCTCGACGAATCCGGCTACACAGACATGCTGCGCGCCGACCGGTCGCCCGAGGCGGAAGGGCGCCTGGAGAACCTCAAGGAGCTCACCAACGCCCTGCAGGAATTCGATACGCTGCCGGCCTTCCTCGAGCACGTGGCGCTGCTCACCGACAACGCCGAGCGCGCCGGCAGCGACATGGTCAGCGTGATGACGCTGCATGCCGCCAAGGGGCTGGAATTCGACACGGTCTTCCTGCCGGGCTGGGAGGAAGGGCTGTTCCCCAACCAGCGCGCCCTCGACGACAAGGGCGTCGCCGGCCTCGAGGAGGAGCGGCGGCTGGCCTATGTCGGGCTGACGCGGGCGCGCAAGCGGGCCTACGTGTCCTTCGCCGCCAACCGGCGCGTCTTCAACCAGTGGCAGGCGGCGATTCCCTCGCGCTTCCTGCGCGAGCTGCCCACCGCGGATCTCGCCGAGAGCAGCGACGCAGGCCTCTACGCGACCTATTCGGCCGGCCATCATCGCAGCCTGCGCGAGCAGGCGAGCGGCTTCGACTACGAAAGCCTCGGCGTCACCGGCGCGCGCTCGGGCCGCGGAAGGACGCGCTGGCGCGACGAGACGTTCGATGACAGGCGCGCGGTCGAGGGGGACAAGCCTGACCTGTCGGTCGGCCAGCGCGTCTTCCACCAGAAGTTCGGCTACGGCCGCATTCTCGCCGTCGACGGCAACAAGCTCGACATCGAGTTCGAGAAGGCGGGCCCGAAGAAGGTTCTGGACAGCTTCATCGAGGCGGCATGAGCGTCTGGACGGCCTGGCTCGACGTCCCTGCCGCCGAGCGCCTGGAGCGCGAGCAGGCGCTCGAACACCTCTCGGAGAACGGTTTCGTGGTGACCAGCCGCGAGCTGTCGCGCGCCGGGCCGTGGCGCATCGAGATCTTCGGCGAGGGCGACAGGGCCGCCGTCGCGGCAGCGACCGGCGCGGGCTGGCGCTGGGAGGAACTGGCGGACAGGGACTGGGTCGCCGAGAACCAGCGCTCCTTCCGGCCCTTCGCGGTGGGTCCGTTCTGGGTCCATCCCTCGCATGAGGCCGCGGGGCAGCCGGCCGGAACGATCGGGCTGCGCATCGATGCCGGCATGGCCTTCGGGACGGGGACGCATGCGACGACGCGCGGCTGCCTGGAGATGCTGGCGACGCTCTCGCCGGCCGAGGCGCCCAACGCCGTCGACGTCGGCTGCGGCAGCGGCATCCTCGCGATTGCCATGGCCAAGCTGTGGCGCCGCCCGGTGCTGGGCGGCGACAACGACGAGCAGGCCGTGGAGGTGGCGAAGGAGAATGCGGCACTGAACGGCGTCGGCGACCTCTGCACCTTCGTGCATGCGATGGGGCTGGATCATCCGGTCCTCCAGGCCCGCAGGCCGTTCGATCTCATCGTGGCCAACATCCTGGCGGGCCCGCTGCTGGGCCTGGTCGATTCCTTTGCGGCGGCGGTGCGGCCGGGTGGCCGCGTGGTGCTGAGCGGCTTGCTCGTCGAGCAGGCGGACGAGATCGTCGCCGCCTATCGGCGCAAGGGATTCGCACCGGAACGGCATGTCGACCGGGAAACCGGCGGCGCCGAGTGGCGCACCCTCGTAGTGCGGTTCAGCCCATAGGGCGATCCTGTCCGAACAGCAGCCAACAAAAAAAGGGCCGGCTTTCGCCGGCCCGTACGCTTACGCTTACGCTACTGAGGTTACGCCACGCGGCGGAGGTTCTCGTTTGCCGCGGGGACGGTAAGGGTGACGCTGTCGAGAACGGGCGCGATGCCTTCGGCCTTCTCGCGCACCGCAAAGGGGATCTCCGACCGCGCCAGCCCGATATCGGCCAGCTCACGATCGCTCATGCGATGGAGCTGGCTCTCGGCATGGCGCAGCTTGAGGTCTTCCTTGATCGTCGAGACGAGCCGGCGGTACTGCCGGCCGGCCCACACGATGGCATCTCCCAGGAGATTGCTCACCATCTCGGCGCGCGCGTAGCGGGCACGCAGCTCAAGCATCTGGCGATCCTGGAAGGTCATCACCGTCTTGACGACATCGTTTCCCCCCGCCGGCATGGTTTCGCTGGTCAGACTTTCAAAGGTCTGGATCGGCTGGGTCATCATATTTCATCTCCTTATTGTGCATCGCAAAGTCAATGCTGCGCTGCACAGAAGCAAATATAGAGCCTTGAACGACAAGGATAAGTGAAGCGTTGGAACGACTGATATGCAATTGACGCATATGGTGGTGCGATTGCGCATTTCGCAACAGCGAAGGAAACAAAGTTGCGTTATTTGCCTCCGCCTTCGCGCTTGCGTAGGGTCGCCCCGATGAGCCTCGCCCGTGACGATGTCCTGCAGTTGATGCGCCAGCGCGGCCAGTCGCCCGATCCCGCCGCGCTAGAGTCCCTGATGCAGGGTATCGCCGCGGCACCCGAGGGATTGGCTGGTCCGGAATGGATCGAACTGGTCGATCCGCAGGCAGATGCCCCCCTTGCCAGCGCGCTCGCGACATGGCGTAGCGCCCTGGCGCAGGCCGGCGACGGCCTGGACGCATCGCCAGCCCCGCCGAACCGCTTGGCCGCGCTGCGCCGGGAGCTGGAGTGCCGTGGTCTGGACGGGTTCGTCGTCCCGCGGGCGGACGAGCATCAGGGCGAGTATGTTCCCCGCCGCTCCCAGCGGCTGGCCTGGCTCACCGGCTTCAGGGGGTCGGCCGGCCTGGCGATCGTCCTGGCGGACCGCGCGGCCATCTTCGTCGACGGACGCTATACGCTGGCGGTCCGGTCGCAGGTCGACGTCGCGGCCTTCGTGCCCCATCAGATTCCCGAGCAGTCGCCGGATGCCTGGATCGCGGCGAACCTGCCGAAAGGCGCCAAGCTCGGCTTCGACCCGTGGCTGCAGACCGTCGACGGCCATGAGCGGTTTGCCCGTGCCTGCGAACGCGCCGGCGGCGCGTTCGTGCCGGTCGATTCCAACCCGGTCGATGCCGTGTGGGAGGGCAGACCGCCGGCGCCACTGGCGCCCGTATTCCCCCATCCCGAAGCGTTCGCCGGGGAAAGCAGCGAATCGAAGCGCAAGCGCATCGGCGCATCGGTGAAGGCCAGGGACGCGGACGTTGCGCTGATCACCGCCCCGGACTCGATCGCCTGGCTGCTGAACGTGCGCGGCGGCGACGTCCCCCGGACTCCGTTCCCACTGAGCTTCGCGCTGCTGCATGCCGACGGCCACGTCGACCTGTACATGGACCGTCGCAAGGTGCCGGCGCGCACCGTGGCATGGCTGGGCAACGCCGTGACGCTCGCGCCGCCGGAGGAGCTGGGCGCCGCCCTCGACCTTCTGGGCAGGACCGGCAAGCGCGTGCTGATGGAGACGGCGACGGCGCCGGTGTGGGCAGCCAACCGGCTGAGGTCGGCCGGCGGCGAGCCGGTGCGCGATGTCGATCCGGTGGCCTTGCCGAAGGCATGCAAGAACGCCGTGGAGCTGGACGGGATCCGTGCCGCCCACCGCCGGGACGGGGCGGCCGTCACCCGCTTCCTCGGCTGGCTGGCGCAAGAATCGGCCCATCGCCGCCTGCGCGAGATCGAAGTGTCGGACCGCCTGCAGGCGCTGCGGCAGGAGACGGGCAGCCTGCGCGACCTCAGCTTCGACACGATCTCCGGTGCCGGTCCCAACGGCGCCATCGTCCATTATCATGCCCTGCCGGAGACGGAGCGCACCCTCGAGCCGGGCAGCCTCTATCTCGTCGATTCGGGTGGCCAGTATCGCGACGGCACGACGGACATCACGCGCACGGTCGCGATCGGCACGCCGACGCCCGAGATGCGCGACCGCTTCACGCGCGTGCTGAAGGGACACATCGCGCTGGCACGTGCGCGTTTCCCCATGGGCACGACGGGCTCGCAGCTCGACGCGCTGGCACGCTACGCACTCTGGCAGGTGGGCCTGGACTACGACCACGGGACCGGACATGGCGTGGGCGCCTATCTTTCCGTGCACGAAGGCCCGCAACGCATCTCGAAGGTCGCCAGCACCGTCGCGCTGCAACCCGGCATGATCGTCAGCAACGAGCCGGGCTACTACAAGGCCGGCGCCTACGGCATCCGCATCGAGAATCTCGTCGCGGTGCGCGAGGCCGCCATCGACGGCGCGGATCGCAGATACCTCGAGTTCGAGACCCTGACCCTGGCCCCGATCGACGTCGCCTGCGTCGACGCCGCGTTGTTGACCGACGCGGAGAAGGCCTGGCTCGACGAGTATCATCGCCGCGTCCGCGAGGTCGTGGGGCCGCAGGTCGACGACGCAACCCGCGCCTGGCTCGAACGCGCGACACGGCCGCTCTGACCTTCTTTCGCCTTCGGTGAAAGAAGGGACCATTCTGTGACGAAGACGCGGTCCGACTGTTACCTGCGGATCACAGTTTGTCGGGAATGCGTCGGCAAGAACGCCATTCGGTGGCGAGCGCAAGCGCCCGCGACTAAATTCGTGCCGCTACGCATCTGCTCAGCCCAACGCATAGCAACCTCTCTGAAGCCTTCCAGCAGGAGATACGGATGAAGAAGGTCTTGATTGCGATGGTCGCCGCCGCAGCGCTGCCAGCGGCCGCCCAAGCGCAGGATGTTCCACAACCCGGAGTCTATTTCGGCGTCGAAGGCGGTTTGAACTGGATGTTCAACACCACCATCCTCGGCCAGAACGTCAGCCCGCTGACCGGATGGGCGGCCGGCGGCAAGATCGGCTACGACTTCATCGGCCCGCGCATCGAAGTCGAAGGTCTCTACCGCCAGAACAACAACAGCAACTTCTTCGGCAACCGCGCCATCACGGGCCAGATCAGCCAGGTCTCGGTGATGGCCAACCTGCTGTACGACTTCAACGCGACCGGCACGATCGTGCCCTACATCGGCGCCGGCGCCGGCGTGGGCTTCGTCGATTCCGACTACAACATCAACAGCACGGTGTTCGCCTACCAAGGCATTCTCGGCGTCGGCTACAACGTCTCGCCCAACTTCCGGATCAACCTCGACGGCCGTTACTTCGGCACCACCAATCCCTCCGTCGCTGGCACGACCTGGAACAACAACAACGTCAGCCTGATCGCGAGCGTGCAGCTGAAGTTCGGTTCGGCACCGCCGCCGCCGCCCCCGCCCGCGCCGGCCGTCACGCCTCCGTCGTTCATGGTGTTCTTCGACTGGGACCGCGCGAACCTGTCTCAGCAGGCGCTGAACACGATCCGGCAGGCTGCCGACGCCTTCAAGACGAAGGGCCAGGCCCGCATCACGGCGACGGGCCACACCGACACGTCGGGTCCGGAGGCCTACAACATGGCGCTGTCGCTGCGCCGCGCGAACGCTGTGAAGGACGCGCTGGTGCGTGACGGCGTGCCGGCGCAGGCGATCACGGTGATCGGCATGGGCGAGAAGGGCCTGCTGGTGCAGACCGGCGACGGCGTCCGCGAGCCCCAGAACCGCCGCGTCGAGATCGTCATCCAGTAAGAGACGATCGACACCAAGTCTTCGGGGACGGCCGGGCTCGGCCCGGCCGTTCCGCGTCGACCACGCGGCGGTTCGCGGTGCACGTGCCGGCGATCATTCCGCCAGCTTCAGCCACTCCGCCTCGGTCATGGTCTGGACGCCAAGCTCGGCGGCCTTGCGCGCCTTCGACCCTGCATTCTCGCCGACCACGACCAGGCTGGTCTTCTTGGAGACGGAATCGGTGACCTTGGCGCCGAGTTCCTCGGCGCGGGCCTTGGCGGCCTCGCGCGTCATCGAGGTGAGCTCGCCCGTGAAGACCACGACCCTGTCCTTGAGCTTGGCGTCAGCCGCCACGACGCGGCGCGTCACCGCCTCGACAGTGAGTTGCTTCCGCAGGTCGCGGATGATCTCGACATTGTGGCCTTCGTTGAAGAAGGCGCACATGGCATCGGCAGTGGTGACGCCGATCTGCTCGACATTGCACAGCCGGCCATAGCTCGGACCGATCTCGGCGGCAGCCTTCTCCTTCTTCACCTCGTCGGGGTTCCCGCGGCGCTCTTCCGTCGCCGCCAGCATCTCGCTCAGCCACGCATCGGCGTCGCCATATTCCTGCGCGAGGATCTTCGCAGTAGCCTCGCCGATCAGCGGAATGCCGATGGCATTGATGAAGCGATCGAGGGCGATCGTCCGCCGTGCCTCGATGGCCGTCACGAGATTGCGCACCGACAGCTCGCCCCAGCCTTCGCGGCGCCTGATCTCGGCGGCGCGCCCCGGAAGGCGGAAGATGTCGGCCGGCGTCTCGAGCAGCCCGTCGCGGTGGAAGTTCTCGATATGGGTGCCGCCCAGCCCCTCTATGTCGAAGCAGTTCCGTGACACCAAGTGGCGCAGCCGCTCGACCTGCTGGAACGGACACTCCAACCCTCCCGAGCAGCGCCGGACCACGCCACCCGCCTCGCTCTTCACCTCCGTCTCCAGTGGACAAGGGCAATGCGTCGGGAAATGGAACTTCCCGGCCTTCTTGGGCCGCTCTTCCGGCACATAGCCCAGGACCTGCGGGATCACGTCGCCGGCCCGCTGCACGACCACCATGTCGCCCACGCGCACGTCCAGCCGCTCGATCTCGTCGGCATTGTGCAGCGTGGCGCGGGCAACCATGACGCCGCCGACATTCACCGGCTCGAGATCGGCGACCGGCGTGAGGGCGCCCGTCCGGCCCACCTGGATCAGGATGCGGTTCAGCCGCGTGCGTGCCTGCTCGGCCGGAAACTTGTGCGCGATGGCCCAGCGCGGGGCACGGCTGACGAAACCCAGCCGCTCCTGCCAATCGATGCGGTCGACCTTGTAGACGACGCCGTCGATGTCATAAGGCAGCGACGGCCGTTCGCCGGCCATCCTGCGATAGAAGGCCCGTACCTCGTCCGGCGTGCGGCACAGCTGCGACAGCGGATTGACGTGGAATCCCCAGCGCTTCAGCAGCCTGAGATACTCGCTGTGCGTCTTCCATGACCGCGGCTCCGCTTCGCCCCAGGCATAGGCGAAGAAGCGCAACGGCCGCCTGGCCGTAATGGCGGGATCGAGCTGGCGCAGCGACCCGGCCGCAGCGTTGCGCGGATTGGCGAAGGTCTTCTCGCCGGCCGCCTCCTGCCGCTCGTTCATCTCCAGGAAGGCGTGCCGCTCCATGTAGACCTCGCCGCGCACGTCGAGGATGCGGGGCACATCTCCCTTGAGCTCGTGCGGGATGTCCTTGACCGTGAGCAGGTTGGGCGTGACGTCCTCGCCCGTCGTGCCGTCGCCGCGCGTGGCACCGACCCTGAGCTTACCCTGCTCGTAGCGCAGGCTGATCGACAGACCGTCGATCTTGGGCTCGCAATTGAAGGCGATCTCGGCATCCGGCGCGAGATCAGTCTCGCGCTCGAGTCCGCGGCGCACCCGGTCGAAGAAGGCCTGAAGCTCCTCGTCCGAGAAGGCGTTGTCCAGCGACAGCATGGGCCGCGCATGCCGTACCTTGGCAAAGGCCGTGGTCGGCGTCGGCGCAACCATCCGTGTCGGGCTGGAAATGTCGGCGAGCTGCGGGAAGCGCTGCTCGATCGCCTTCAGCCTCTGCCGCAGCCTGTCGTACTCGGCGTCGGAGATCTCCGGCGCATCCTGCTCGTGATAGAGCCTGTCGTGGCGGACGATCTCCTCGGCCAGGCCCTTGTGCTCGCTGCGCGCCTGGCGTTCGGTCAGCGCATCGACGGCGAGCGAGGCGACGATCTTGGCGGCACGCGACATCGTTCCCTCCTAGCGCGCGGCGGCGAGCAGCCGATCGGCAGCGGCGCGCGCCTCGGCCGTGACCTCGGCGCCCGACAGCATGCGGGCAATCTCCTCGCGCCGGCCCTGGGCGTCCAGCGCCAGCACGTCGGTGCTCGCCGCGTTGCGGGTCGTCGTCTTGCGGATCAGCCAATGACGGTCGGCGACCGCTGCGACCTGCGGCGAATGGGTCACCACCAGCACCTGAACGTCGTTCGCCAGGCGGCGCAGCCGCTCGCCAACGGCCGCGGCCGTCGCGCCGCCGACGCCGGAATCGACCTCGTCGAAGACGATGGTGCCGGCATCGCCGACCTTTGCGAGGCAGACCTTCAAGGCAAGCAGGAAACGCGACAGCTCGCCGCCCGAGGCGATACGGGCGATCGGCGCCGGCGCCGCGCCCGGGTTCGTCGCGACCATGAACTGAACGCGGTCGATTCCAGCCTCCGACCAGTCCGCCTCGGCCAGCGGCGCCACCTCGGTGACGAACCGGGCCTTCTCGAGCTTGAGCGGCGCCAGCTCCGCCGCCACCGCCCGATCCAGTCGTGCGGCGCCCTTGCGGCGCGCTGCCGAGTGGATGTTGGCAGCCCCGACATAGGCGTCGCGTGCCGCCCCCGCCTCCCGCACGAGCCGCGCCAGGCCCGCCTCGCCGTCATCCAGGGCCGCCAGCTGCGCCGCGAAGCGCTGCATGAGCGCGGGCAACTCGGCCACGGCAACGTTGTGCTTGCGAGCCGCGGCGCGCAACGAGAACAGCCGCTCCTCGATCTTCTCCAGCCGTGCCGGATCGAACTCCAACGATCCGCGCGCCGCCTCCAGCTGGGCGACCGCCTCCGTCGCCTCGCTCAGGGCCCGGTCGAGCGCCGCCAGCGCCGCATCGAGCCGGCCCCCCGCCTTGTCCAGGCTGCGCTCCATGAGGCGATGAGCGGCACGCAAGCTGCCGACGGTGCCGCGGCCCTGCTCCAGCTCGGCGATCGCCTGCTCCACCGCTTCGCCCAGGGCGCTGCCGGCACGCAGCATCTGCCGCTCCGTCGCAAGCTTCTCCTCGTCCGCCTCCTGCGGCGCGAGGCTCTGCAGCTCCTTCAGCGCGTGCCGCAGGAAGTCCTCGTCCCGGCGGGCGGTGGCCGCAACACTCTCGGCATCCCGGCGCGCCTGCTCCGCGGCCTGCCAGGTGAGCCATGCCTGGCGCACGGCCGCAGCCTGCTTCCGCAGCCCGGCGAACTCGTCCAGAGCCTCCCGATGGGTGGCTACGTCGAGCAGTCCATGCTGGTCCATCTGACCCTGAATCTCGACCAGGGTGTCGCCCAACCGCCGCAACAGTGCCACGGAAACCGGCTGATCGTTCACGAAGGCCCTGCCGCGGCCATCGGCGCCGACCTGCCGGCGTACGGTCAGCATCTCCTCGTCGGCGAGCGACTGGTCCGCCAGGATCGTGCGGGCCGGATGGTCCCGGGGGAGCTCGAAGCAGGCTGTGACGGAAGCCTGGCCGGCGCCGCGCCGCACGGTTCCTGAGTCGGCCCGCGCCCCCAGCGCCAGGCCCAGCGCATCGATCAGGATGGACTTGCCGGCGCCGGTCTCGCCAGTCAGGGCACCGAGACCTCCGCGGCCCGAACGCACGAAGTCGAGGTCGAGCTTCTCGATCAGCACGAAATCGCGGATCGATAGCGAGACGAGCATACCGCCGTCAGAACAGCCCGAAGAACCAGCCGCTCGTCTCGTCGGGCGGGCGAGGACCTTCGCCGGTCATCAGGAAGTAGCTGTCCTGGTACCATTCGCTGCCCGGGAAGTTGTAGCCCAGCACGGCGGCGGTCTCCTGCGCCTCGCTCTTCACGCCGAGCGACAGGTAGCACTCGACCAGCCGATGCAGCGCCTCGGGCACGTGAGTCGTGGTCTGGTAGCGTTCGATCACCACCCGGTAGCGGTTGATGGCGCCGACATACTGCTGGGCCTTTTGATAGTAGCGGCCCACCGACATCTCCTTGCCCGCCAGATGATCGATGGCGAGCTCGACCTTGAGCCGCGCATCGCGGGCATACGGCGACTCGGGAAAGCGCTTGACGACCTCGGCCAGTGCATCCAGGGCCTGCTGGGTCACGCGCTGGTCGCGACCGACGTCCGAGATCTGCTCATAGAAGCACAGAGCCTTGAGGTAGTAGGCATACGGGATGTCGCGGTGACCCGGATGGAGCTGGATGAAGCGGTCGAGCGCGATCACCGCCTCGTCGTACTTGTTGGACTGATAGTACGCGAACGCCGCCATGATCTGCGCCTTGGTGGCCCAGACGGAATATGGATGCTGGCGGTCGACTTCCTCGAAGCCCTTGGCCGCGGCCTTGTAGTCCTGGCGCCCGAGATCATCGAGCGCACGATTGTACAGCACCTCGACGGGCTGCTCGACATAGGTGCTGTTGTCGTCGGACGAGCCGCACGCGGCGAGACCGAACACCGCTACTGCCGTGATCGCCGCAGTGGCGAGCGTGCCTCTGACCCGAGCGGAAACCGCCTTCGACATTCTTGAAACCGCCATTACCGTTGCGCCGGCCGCGTTATATCATGCGGAAGCCAAAAAAAGAGGGGCCGGAGGGGCCCCTCGATGCGTGGAGAACTTGCGAGCCTGCGTCAGTTCGCCTGACGACGCAGGAACGCAGGAATTTGCAGGTCGTCGTCATCCCGCGCCGGCTTGGCGCGCTCGGCGACGTCGAGATTGATCGAGCCCTGAGCCGGCGCCGGGCGCACGACCGGCTTGGGGGCCACCGGCACCACGTTCTCAGGCGGCATGCGCGTCGCAGCGGGCTCGGTAGCCGCTGAAGGCGTGGCCGGCCTGGGCGAGGCGAAAGCGCCCGTGATCCGCTGGAACAGGTTCGGCGCGCGGGACTCGCTCGCGGCACGTGCAGGAACCGGCCGGGCGGCCGGCTCCGTGGCGCGTACCGGCGGCCTCGGAGCGGGCCGGCTGACCCGCCAGTCGTTCTCGTCGACCATGGCACGCTGGGGGGCAGGCGCCGGGGCCGCTTGCACTGCGGCCGACATGGCGGCCGCCGCTGGCGCAGGGGCCGGCGCAGCAGGAGCGGCAACGGGTGCCGGCGCCATCTCCTCCGGAGCGATCATGACGGGAGCCGGCATCTCGGCAGCTGCAGGCTGCGGTTCGGCGGGGGCGGGAACGGCGGCCAGGGCCGGTGCGACGACCGGCGCCGGCGCAGCGGCGACCGGCGGCGCGACGGGCGCCGCAGGAGGAGCGACAACCGGGGCGACAGGCGCCACGGGCGCCGCCGACATGGCAGGCGCTGCCGGCATGGCGACCCGACCGACCGGCGGCGCAGCCGGGCGGCTCAGCGCCGGCTGTCCGGTCTGGACAGGACGATTCATGTCGAGCGACAGATAGTTCGGCACCGGCTGCTGCCCCGCGGCGGCAGCAATGCCCGTCGCGACGACCGAGACGCGCATGCGGCCCTGCATCGTGGCATCGAAGGTCGAGCCGAAGATGATGTTGGCGTCGGCGTCGACCTCCTCGC
Source organism: Pseudomonadota bacterium (assembly GCA_049323495.1). Taxonomy (GTDB): domain Bacteria; phylum Pseudomonadota; class Alphaproteobacteria; order Reyranellales; family Reyranellaceae; genus Reyranella. The sequence continues at coordinate 133,326 of JBMONG010000005.1, read as the reverse complement.
GGATGCGGTTCGCCGCCTCGTCGACCTCGTGCAGCGTCATGTCGAGGCCGCCGGTGATGTTGATGAGCACGCCCTTGGCGCCCTTCATCGAATGGTCTTCCAGCAGCGGGTTGGAGATCGCGGACTCCGCCGCCACGCGCGCACGGTCCTGACCCTCGGCCTCGCCGGTGCCCATCATCGCCTTGCCCATCTCGCCCATGACAGTGCGGATATCGGCAAAGTCGAGGTTGATCAGACCAGGCATGACCATGAGGTCGGTGACGCCGCGGACGCCCATGTGCAGCACGTCGTCGGCCATCTTGAAGGCGTCGGCGAAGGTCGTCTTCTCGTTGGCGATCTTGAACAGGTTCTGGTTCGGGATGACGATCAGGGTGTCGACCACCTTCTCCAGTTCGGTGATGCCCTGCTCCGCCGACTGCATTCGGCGGCGTCCCTCGAAGTGGAACGGCTTCGTGACGACACCGATGGTCAGGATGCCCTGCTCGCGCGCCGCTGCCGCGATCACGGGCGCCGCGCCGGTGCCCGTGCCGCCGCCCATGCCCGCCGTGACGAACACCATGTTGGCGCCATCGAGCAGCTGCAGGATCTCGGGCAATGCCTCTTCGGCGGCCTGGCGGCCGACCTCCGGCCGCGCCCCGGCACCGAGGCCTTGGGTGATCGTGATGCCGAGCTGCACCCGGCGGTCGGCCAGCGACTGACCGAGCGCCTGGGCATCGGTGTTGGCGACGATGAACTCCACGCCTTCCAGCGCGGCGCTGATCATGTTGTTGACGGCGTTGCCGCCCGCACCACCGACGCCGATGACGGTGATACGCGGCTTAATCTCGGACTCCTTTTGGGGGAGACTGAGGTTGATGGTCATTCGGCATCTCCACGCAAACGAGGGGGTTATCTGCCCGGAGCAGCGGTACGGATCGTTCTGGCAGGACCCTTCACCACCACCGGCTTTTGTTCGTTGTTCTCAATAGCCTGTGGGGATTGCCCATCCCCGCACAACATATTGCCTAAAAGTTCTCCCTAATCCAACTGCCAATGCGCCCGATTCGACTCGTCGGCATTTCCGCCGGGGCCGGCTGCGCCTGACCAGCAGCATGATTGATGAGAGCAAAGGCGAGCAACCCCGCGGCGGCGGAAAAAGCGGGTCCACCTGTGGAATCCGCGAGGCCGGCGAGCCTCAACGGACCTCCGCTGCGCACCTTCTTGTTCAGGATGGCGGCCGCGACCTCGGGTACGCCGTCGAGCTGGCAGGCCCCGCCGACCAGAACGGCACGCCCACCGGCCAACTTATCCACACCGCTGGCCTCCAGCCGGCTGCGCACGAGTTCAAACGTCTCCTCGATGCGTGGCCGGATGATGCCGACGAGAATCGAGCGCGGGATGTGGTTGGGTCGTGTGCGATCCTCCTCACCGATCAGCGGCACGTCGATGATGTCGTACTCGTCGTTTGGCCTGGTCACGGCACGGCCGATCTGGGTCTTCATGCGCTCCGCATGGGCGAGTGGCGTGGACAGCCCGCGCGCGATGTCCCGCGTGACATGCTCGCCCCCGACCGGAATGGAATCCACATGCACGAGATGGCCCTCGTAGAAGACGGCAATCGAGGTCGTGCCGCCGCCCATGTCGATCAGCGTGACGCCGAGATCGCGTTCGTCGGCGACCAGGGAACTCAGGCCGGAGGCATGCGCCGCCACAACACGGTCGGCGATCTCGAGATGGGCGCGCCGCACGCAGACTTGAAGGTTGCGCATCGCGCTGCTGGCCGCGGTCACCAGATGGACCTCGACTCCCAGGCGCTCACCGAACATGCCCCGAGCGTCCCGGACGGGCGTGCCGTCGACCGAGAAGCCGATCGCCTCGGAATGGATGATGTCGCGGTCGGCGGTTTCGGCGGGCAGATGAATATGGTGCTGGACACGGCGCACGTCGCGTTCGCCGATCTCGTGATGGCCGATCGCCACCTCGAGGCTCTGGTTGTGAGAGGCTGCCGAGCCGCCGCTCACGCCGACGATGACCTCCCGCACGTGCTCGCCGCACATCTCCTCCGCCGTCGAGACAGCCGACGAAATGGCGCGGGTCGCCGCCTCCATATCGACGATGTTGCCGGAGCGCATGCCCTGGGCGGGCTGATGTCCGATGCCGACGACACGCAATCCCTGTCCGTCGACCCTCGCCACGAAGCACACGACCTTGCTGGTGCCGATATCGAGCGCCGCCACGATGCCGTTTCTTGTCTTCGCCACGATCTCCCCCGTCTACGCGTTACAACTCGGTGTGCATATCCTCAGGCCGGTCCGGACGTCGTCTCGCCCGTCGCTCGCCTTCTAAGGTAGAGCTTCTCCGGCAGCCGCAGATCGACGACGCTGAACTCGCGCGAGAGCAGTCCGTGCTTCGCCTCGAGCTTGGCCAGGTTCTGCAGCGCCGCCACGGCGTCCTCCTCGGGAAGCCAGATCTCCACATCATTGTTCAGCACGAGGTTCCAGCGGCGCTGTCCAACCCAGACCGCGGCGCGCAGTTCCCGCGCGATCGAAGGCTCGTAGGCCAGCAGCAGGAGCAATTCCCCCACATGCTCTGGGGCACCGGCCCCGCCCAGCAGCAACAGGGTCTCCGCGCCCGGCGGCATGCGGCTTGCGCGCACCGTCTTTCCGTCGCGGTCGATCAGGGTGTATTCGCTGCCGTTCTGCCAGATCGCGACGGCCCGACGCTCCTTCAGCGTGACGTAGAGGGTCTCCGGGAGGCGGCGCTCGACCGTGGCGCTCGCGACCCAGTCGATCGCCTCGAGCCGCTGGCGCGCAGCCTGCAGGTCGATGCCGAGCAGCGAATCGCCCTGCTTGACGTCGAGGGCCGCCAGGATGGCGTCCTTCTCCACATACTCACGTCCCTCGACCGTGACATCGGCGAGTTTGAAGGGCGTTATCGCTCCGATGACCGCATGCGAGAAGGCGTCGACGCGGTTGAGCGCTTCGACCATCCAGCCCTCGCGCCACGCATACCACCCGCCGCCCGCACCGCCGCCAGCCACCAGGACCATCAGGCCAAGCAGCAGCGGCTGTCGCCACAGGGGCCGGCTGGGACGGCGGATCGGTCCGCGTTTCCGACGCCGATCGTAATCGCGCCGCGGCGTCTGGGCCTGCGTCTTGCTGGGTGCCGCGCTCATGTCGGCCGCCTCGCATTGTCGACCATCCAGGTCATGAGCTCGGACCAGGAGATGCCGGCCCACTTTGCCTGTTCCGGCGCCAGCGACAGCGGCGTCATGCCGGGCTGCGTGTTGATCTCCAACACGTGCAGGCCGGATGTCCCGGGCAGGGAATCGTCCCAGCGCAGATCAGTGCGGGTCAGGCCGGTGCAGCCCAGTGCCTGGTGGGCCGAGAGAGCCCACTCCTTTGCGAGGTCGTACACATCGGCCGGAACCGGCGCCGGCACGAGATGCTCGGTGACGCCGTCCGTGTACTTCGCCTCGTAGTCGTAGAAGCGCGTGCGCGGCCGCAGCTCGGTGACCGCGACGGCGCGGTCACCCAGAACGGCGACCGTGAGCTCGCGGCCCGGAACGAACTTCTCGACCAGCACCTTCTCGCCGAAGGCTGCCTCGGCTGCCTCCACGACGGCGAGATTGTCGCCCTCGCGCACGATGTGAACGCCGATGCTCGATCCCTGGTCGATGGGCTTGACGACGTAAGGCCGCGGCATGGGATCGCCGAAGGCCAGGGAACGGCGCTCAAGCACCATGCCGGGGGCCACGCGCATGCCGATGGAGGTGAAGATGTGGCGCGCCACCGGCTTGTCCATGGCGATCGCCGACGCCAGCACGCCGGAATGGGTGTAGGGCATGGCGAGCACTTCGAGGATGCCCTGGATGCAGCCATCCTCGCCGTACCTGCCGTGCAGGGCATTGAAGACGATGTCGGGACCGCCGCCGCCCTGGGGCCGCAGGAAATCGACGAGGGCGCGCAAGTCGCGCTTCACGTCGTATTCGATGACATCGTGGCCGCCCTCGCGCAGGCCTTCGGCGCAGGCCTTGCCACTCACCAGCGATACTTCGCGCTCCGGTGACCAGCCGCCCATCAGGACAGCGACCTTGCGGCTCATGGTGCCTCCCCCAGGCGGCGGATCTCCCATTCGAGACGCACGCCGCTGTGCTCGAAGACGCGCCGCCGCACTTCCTCGCCCAGGGTCTCGATCTCCGCCGCGGTCGCGCCGCCCAGGTTGACGAGGAAGTTGCAGTGCTTCTCCGAGACCTGCGCCTGTCCCATGCGCAGGCCGCGGCAGCCGGCGCGATCGACCAGCTCCCACGCCTTGTGGCCCGGCGGATTGACGAAGGTCGAACCGCCCGTGCGGCTGCGCGGTTGCGATTCCGTGCGCGCCTGGTCGATCTCAGCGATACGTCGGGCAATCGCGAGTTGATCCCCCGGCTGGGCGCGCAGCCGGGCGGAGACGAAGATCCAGTCGGCCGGCGCGCTGCTGTGCCGGTAGCTGAAGCCCAGATCGGCCGCGCCGACCCGGTGCCGCCGGCCCGCGCGGTCGACCGCATCGGCCGATATCAGCACCTGCGCGAGTTCGCCGCCGTAGGCGCCGGCATTCATGGCGAGAGCACCGCCGATCGTGCCGGGAATGCCGCTCAGGAATTCGAGCCCGGCAAGGGCATGCTCGCGCGCGGTCAGCGCGACGTTGAGGTCGGGTGCGCCGGCACCGGCCACGACGTCGGTTCCTTCGACCGTGATGGCCGTGAAGCCGCGCAGCAGGCGGATCACCACGCCCCGGATCCCGCCATCACGCACCAGCAGGTTGGAACCGACGCCCAGCACGGTGACCGGGATATCGAGGGGCAGTGCCGCGAGGAACGCCGCGAGGTCGTCGACATCGGCCGGTCGGAACAGAACCTCCGCGGGACCGCCGGCAGCAAACCAGGTCTGCGGCCCGAGCGGCGCGTCGGCCGTCAGGCGGCCGCGCGGCCTGGGCAGGCGGTCGATCAGACGCGGACGGGTGGCCAGCGCCATCATGCGGCCGTACCGCCACCGAAGGGGCCGGAATCGTTCGCAATCGCTCGTGGGCCCGCCTGATCGGCAGCGATCTGCTGGAGCTGGCCGGGCAACGCGTGCGCCCAGGCGGTGATGTTGCCCGCTCCCAGGCAGACGACGACGTCACCGGGGCGCGCCATCCGCCAGATCAGCTCGGGAAGCTCGCCGGGCCCGGCGAGCGGTGCCACGTCGCGGTGGCCCGCGCGGCGCACCAGGTTCACCAGCATGTCGCGATTGACGCCCTCGATGGGCGATTCACCCGCGGCATAGACGTCGGTGACGATCACGGCGTCGGCATCGCCGAAGCAGGCCGCGAACTCGTTTCGGAGCGAGGCGAGCCGCGAGTAACGGTGTGGCTGCATGACCGCGATCACCCGCCCGGACCCGCCGTAGGCCTGGCGGGCGGCGCGCAGCACGGCGGCGATCTCGACGGGGTGATGGCCATAATCGTCGATCACCGTGATGCCATGGGCCTCGCCGGTCTTCGTGAAGCGCCGCTTCACGCCGGAGAAGGCGCCAAGCGCACGCCGGATGACGTCGTCGGGCAGTCCCATCTCCTGTGCCACGGCGATGGCAGCGAGCGCATTCTGGACGTTGTGCTGGCCGAACATGGGCAGGCGCAGGTCGGTGATGGTGCGGGATTCGTTGGTGGCCCGATGCTCTACCATCACGTCGAAGTCCGCGCCGCCGCGATCCAGCCGCAGGTTTATGGCGCGCACGTCGGCATTGGCACCGAGCCCGTAGGTGATGATGCGCCGGTCGGCCACCCGCGGGATGAGCGCCTGCACCTCGGGGTGGTCGAAGCAGAGCACGGCGAAGCCGTAGAAGGGAATGTTCTCGACGAAGCGCACGTAGGCTTCGCGCATGGAATCGAACGTGCCGTAGTGGTCGAGGTGCTCGGGATCGACGTTCGTGACGATCGCGATCGTGGCCGGAAGGCGCAGGAACGACCCGTCGGATTCGTCGGCTTCCACGACCATCCAGTCGCCGCCGCCCAGCCGCGCGTTGGTGCCGTAGGCGTTGATTATGCCACCGTTGATGACGGTGGGATCGAGGCCGCCCGCATCGAGCATGGCCGCGACCATGGAGGTCGTGGTGGTCTTGCCGTGCGTGCCGCCGATCGCCACCGACCACTTGAGCCGCATCAGCTCGCCCAGCATCTCGGCACGCCGCACCACGGGCAGCAGGCGCGCCCGCGCGGCCAGCACCTCGGGATTGTCCTTCTTGACGGCGCTCGATACGACGACGACCTGCGCACTGGCGATGTTGTCCGCGCGATGGCCGATCGCCACGCGGATGCCGAGTTCGCCCAGGCGACGCGTGTTGGCGCTTTCGGCGATGTCGCTGCCCTGCACCTTGTAGCCGAGATTGTGCAGCACCTCGGCGATGCCGGACATGCCGATGCCGCCGATGCCGACGAAGTGGATCAGACCGAGATCGAGCGGCAAGGCCCTCATGCGGCGACTCCTGTCATTTCTCCGACCAGGTCCGCCAGGCGCGCTGCAGCGTCGGGCCGGCCGGCGGCGTGCGCTGCGGCGGCCATCGTGACCAGCCGCTGTGGCGTCTCGAACAGTTCCTTCAGATGTCCCGCCAGTGCCTCGACCGAGAACGAGGCGTGGGGGATCACGATGCAGGCGCCGACGGCCTCGAAGGCGCGGGCATTCGCCGTCTGATGATCGTCGGCGGCATGAGGATACGGAATCAGGATCGACGGGCGGCCGATCGTGGCGAGCTCGGCCACCGTCGACGCGCCGGCGCGCCCGATCACCAGATGGGCGGCGGCGAGCCGCTGCGGCAGGTCTGCGAAGAACGGTGCGAGTTCCGCCACGACTCCGCCGCGGGCATAACGCTGGCGTACCTTGTCGAGATCCTCGGGACGGCACTGCTGTACCAGACGGACCCGCGAGCGCAGGGGTGCCGGAAGGGACAGGATCGCCTCCGGCACGACCTTGCCGAACGAGGCCGCACCCTGGCTGCCGCCGAACACCACGAGATCGATCACCCTGCCCTCGCCGGGCGGCCGGTAGGGAAGGCTGCGCAGCGCCCGCACCTGCTCGCGCACCGGATTGCCGACGAGACGGAGGCGCGGGTCGTCCGCAGCGACGAAGCGGGTCGTCTGGAAGGACGTCGCGATCCTGGCAGCGCCGCCCAGCGCCATGCGGTTGGCACGACCGAGAACGGCATTCTGCTCGTGCAGCATGGCCGGCAGGCGGCGCAGGCGCGCGGCGACCATGGTAGGCACCGAGGCGTAGCCACCGAATCCGACCACCGCCGACGGTCCGATGCGGCCCAACGCCAGCCAGGCGTCGATCAGCCCGCGGCCGAGAGCCAGGATGGCCGCAACGCGCCGGGCCGGGGACCCGCTGGGGCTGCTCGAATGGATATAGTGGATGGGCCGGCGTGACAGCGCGCCTTGCCACTGGCGGCCACGCGAATCGGTGACCAGCGCGAAGGGCACGCCCCGCGCCTCGAGTTCGCCAGCCAGCGCCTCGGCCGGGAAGACATGGCCGCCGGTGCCGCCGGTCGCCAGGACCACGGGGCGCATGGCGGCCGTCATACCGCCTCCCGCAGCCCGGCGTGCTCGCGGGTCAGCGAGAGCATCATGCCGACACAGATGGCCATGGCGAGCGCGGAGGAGCCGCCGTAGGAGATGAACGGCAGCGTCATGCCCTTGGCCGGAATGAGCTGGATGGTCGAGGCCATGTTGATCGCCGCCTGAAGGCCGAACTGGACGGCGAGTCCCGTCGAGGCCAGCGTAATGAACAGGCTGGTCTCCTTGGAGGCGCGCGACATCGACCGCATGGTCACGAAGGCGAAGAGCGCGAGGATCATCAGGCAGACGATCAGACCGAATTCCTCCCCGGCCACCGCCATGACGAAGTCGGTATGGGCGTCGGGCAGCTGGGCCTTCACCGTACCCTCGCCGGGTCCGCGCCCGAACAGCGAGCCGTTCATGAAGGCCTCGAGCGACGTGTTGACCTGGTAGTTGTCGCCGGAGGTCGGGTCGAGAAAGCGGTCGAAGCGGCTGCGCACATGGCTGAAGGTGAAGTAGGCCCCGACCAGCGCCCCCGCACCGGCGATCGCGCAGAAACCCGCGACCCACATGGGCAGGCCGACGACGAAGAGCTGCACCGCCCACACGAGAGCGACCACGATGCTCATGCCCAGGTCGGGTTGCAGCACCAGCAGCCCCAGCACGCCGCCGACCAGCAGCGTGGACAGGATGTAGCCCGGCGCCCGGCGCTCGGCGCGGCTCTGGGCCAGCAGCCAGGCCGAAATCACGGCCAGGCTCGGCTTCACGAACTCCGAGGGCTGGATGCTGGACAGGCCGGGCACGGCGATCCAGCGGCGCGCGCCCTTGATCTCGATGCCGATGGCGAAGGTCGCGGCGAGCAGCACGACGCTGCCGCAGAAGACGATGAGCGACAGCCGCCGGACATGGCGCGGGGAGGCCAGCGAGATCGCCAGCATCAGGATCAGCGCCAGCGGCAGGAAGAAGAACTGGCGCTTGGCGAAAACGAATGAGTCGGCGCCGATGCGCTCGGCGGCCGGCGGCGAGGCCGCGAGCGTCAGCATGACGCCGAACGCCATGATGGCAAGGACGGCGCCCAGCGACCATCGGTCGACCGTCCACCACCATTGGCCGATCAGGCTGCGGTCGTCACGCGGGACTTGGATCAAGCCGCCCTCCCCAGGATCTGTGCGCCGGGCAGCGCCCGCGCCATGGCGCGGAAAGCATCGCCGCGATGTTCATAGCTCTGCCACTGGTCCCAGGAGGCGCAGGCCGGCGAGAGCAGCACCACGGCCCCTCCCTTCGACTCTCGCGCCTTCATGTCGGCCTGGGCGCGCGCGTGGGCGGCATCGAGCGCCGTGCGCAGGTCGCCGCACCGGCTGTAGGCCAGCTTTCCCTCGAGCTGGGCGGCGAAAAGCTCGGTCGCCTCGCCGATCAGGAAGGCATGGCGGATCCGGTCGAACCACGGCGCCAGCGGCGCCACACCCCCTTCCTTCGCCTGGCCGCCGAGGATCCAGTAGATGTCGCGATAGGACGACAGGGCGCGCGCGGCAGCGTCGGCGTTGGTCGCCTTGCTGTCGTTGACGTAGACGACGTCGCCCACGGCGGCGACGCGCTCCTGACGGTGCGGCAGGCCGGGATAGGACCGCAGCCCGGACACGATCCGCTCGCGCGGCACATCGAGCCAACGGCAGGCCGCCCAGGCGCAGGCGGCGTTCTGCGCATTGTGGTCGCCCGGCAGCGTCGCGACGTCGCCGAAATCGACCGAGTATCCGTCGGCGTCGACCAGCATGCCCGCACGGAAGCTGACGCCGCCGGGCACCGGGACCTCCCGCTTTACCGGAATCGCGACGACGCCCCGCCGGGCGACGAGACGTTCGAAGACGGCCTGCGAGGGCGCATCGTCGACGCCGACCACGGCGCAGTCGCCCGGCCGCTGGCGCGCGAAGATGTTCTCCTTGGCCGCGACGTAGCCCGCGAGGTCGCCATGCCGATCGATGTGGTCGGGCGTGATGTTGAGCCACACCGCGACATGGGCTCGGAATGTTTCGAGCAGCTCGAGCTGGTAGGACGACAGCTCCAGGACATAGAGCCCGTCCTCGCCCACCGGCTCGAGGTCGAGCACGCCGCGACCGATGTTGCCGCCGACCTGGCAGGGGATGCCCGCCGCCTCCAGGATGTGGCCGATCAGCGCCGTGGTCGTCGACTTGCCGTTGGTGCCGGTGATGGCCACGAAGCGCGCCGCGGACTGGGCGCGTGCCAGCAGCTCGACGTCGCAGATGATCTTCTTGCCGGCGGCCCGGGCGGCGGCCGCGACGGGATGCGGCCGGGGCAGGCGGCTCGGAATGCCCGGGCTGATGACCAGGGCGGTGATGCCCGTCCAGTCAATCGTCTCCGGAGCGGCCACGCGCGCGCCGGCGCCGGCCGCAGCCTCGCGCGATTCAGCACTGTCGTCCCAGGCCACGCAGTCGATCCCCGCTGCCGCAAGGGCGCGCACCGTCGCCAGGCCGGAGCGCGCGAGCCCCAGCACGACGAACGACGACCCCTTGAGCATGCCGAGATCGATCATCCCGTCACCTCAGCTTCAGCGTGGCGAGGCCGGCCATCGCCAGGATGGCGGCGATGATCCAGAAGCGGAACACGATGGTCGGCTCGGCCCAGCCCTTCTGCTCGAAATGGTGGTGCAACGGCGCCATGCGGAAGACGCGTCGGCCAGTCCACTTGAAGGACAGGACCTGGACGATCACGGAGATCGTCTCGAGCACGAACAGTCCGCCCACGATCGCCAGCACGATCTCGTGCTTGGTGACGACGGCCACGGCGCCCAGCGCGCCGCCGATTGCGAGCGACCCGGTGTCGCCCATGAACACCATGGCAGGCGGCGCGTTGAACCACAGGAAGCCCAGCCCGGCGCCGATCATGGCCGCCAGCAGCACCGCCAGCTCGCCCGACCGCGGCACGTGGTGGAGATAGAGGTAGTTGGTGAGGATGCTGTTGCCCACGACGTATGCGATGAAGCCGAACACCGCCGAGGCCATGATCACCGGCCCGATCGCCAGCCCGTCGAGCCCGTCGGTGAGATTGACCGCATTGGAGGCGCCCACCATGACGAGCACGCCGAAGGCCACGAACCCCACGATGCCGAGCGGGACAAGCAGGTCCTTGAAGAACGGCAGCGCGAGCATGTAGCGCAAGGGCGTGGGCGAGGTCTGCGCGATCAGCCAGGTCGCGGCGGCGGAGGCCGCTATGGCGACGATCAGCTTGACCTTGCCCGGCACGCCCTTGGGATTGCGCTTGGTGACCTTCAGGAAATCGTCCCAGAAGCCGATGGCCCCGAACGCCAGCGTCACGCCGAGCACGATCCAGACGTAGCGGTTGGTGAGGTCAGCCCACAGCAGGGTCGCCACCGTCAGGGTGATCAGGATCAGCAGGCCACCCATGGTGGGCGTGCCCTTCTTCGAGAGGTGCGTGGCGGGCCCGTCGTCGCGGATCGGCTGACCCTGGCGCTGCTTGCTGCGCAGCCAGCGGATCAGCGGGCCGCCGATCAGGAAACTCAGCACCAGCGCCGTGAGGAAGGCCGCGATCGAGCGGAACGTCAGATAGCGAAACAGGTTCAGCGGCGTGAAGAGATCCGCGAGCGGATAGAGAAGGTTGTAGAACATCTAGCGTCCCGCCTCGCCGCTGCTCGCCGCCACGATGGCGTCGACGACCGTCTTCATCTTCGAGCCCAGCGATCCCTTCACCGCGACCACGTCGCCCGCGCGCACCGCCGACGCGACCTCGGGAGCGAGTGCCTCGGAATCGGCCCGGTGCGCCGCGCGCTGTCCGGGCGCCAGCTTCTCCCACAGGACCCGCATGTGCGGACCACACAGGAAGACCTGAGTCGCGCCGCTGGCCGCCACCGCCCCGGCGAGATCCGCGTGGTAGGCGTCCGCCCCCTCGCCCAGCTCGCGCATGTCGCCCAGGGCCAGCAGCCGGCGGCCGCCTTTCGCAGGCTGCGTCCGCGCGAGCACGGCCAGCATGGCGCGCATGGAAACCGGGTTGGCATTGTAGCTCTCGTCCAGGAGCTCGACCGTGCCCTCGCCGAATTCCAGCACGCGCCGTGCGCCCCGCCCCGGCGAGGCGGTGACGCGGGCCAGGCTCTCTGCCGCCTGCGCGACATCCGCCCCCAGCGCCTCGACGACGGCCAGCGCGGCGATGCTGTTCAGCACCCAGTGCTCGCCGGCCGCCCCCAGCCGATACTCGATCCGCCGGCCATGAATCAAGGCCGACACCTCGCTCCCTGCATCCTGCAGGCTGCAGGCGAGAAGCCGGGCATCGGCCGCCTCTGCCCGCCCGAATCCGACGATGCGCGAGACGCCCAGGCGGCGGGCGCGGGCTGCCATCCGATCGAAGTGCCGGCTGTCGCGATTGAGCACGGCCACCGCGTCCGGCGCCATGCCTGCGAACAGCGACGCCTTCTCGTCGGCGATCGCCTCCTCCGAGCCCATGTGGCCGATATGGACCGGCCCGACATTGGTGATCACGCCGACATGCGCCTCGACCAGCCGCGCCAGCGGCTCGATCTCGCCGGGATGATTCATGCCGATCTCGAACACGCCGTACCGGGCCTCGCGCGGCAGGCGCGCCAGGCTGATCGGCACGCCCACGTGGTTGTTGTAGGACGCGGCGCTGGCCGAAGTCGGCGCCTGCGCCGACAGCATGGCGCGCAGCGCATCCTTGGTGCTGGTCTTGCCGACCGAGCCCGTGACGCTCGCGATGCGCGCACCGCTGCGGCGACGGCCGGCCCGACCGAGGGCGGCCAGCGCCTTCATGGTGTCGGGGACGCGCACCAGCGCCCCGCCGGTGACATCGACCTCGCGCGACACGACGGCCGCGGCCGCCCCCCGGCGCAGGGCATCGGGCACGAAGGCATGCCCGTCGGTCGTCTCCCCGCTCAGCGCGAAGAACAGGTCGCCCGGCAGCACGGCGCGGCTGTCGAAGCTCACGCCGCCGGCGACGAAGGGCGCGCTGACCGAAACAGGTTCGATGGCCCGCGTCACCTCGTCCGAGGTCCATAGCGGCGTCACGCCGGCCTCTCCGCCAGCTCGCGCGCCACCAGGGCGTCGTCGAAGGGATGGGTGACGCCCCGGATGGTCTGGCCGGTCTCGTGCCCCTTGCCGGCGATCAGCAGCAGGTCGTCGGGGCTGCTCAGGGCCGCCATGCCGCGCTCGATGGCGCCGTGGCGCCCCTCGGCCACCTCGATCCAGTTGGCGCGGTCCGCGGGGATGCCGCGCACGATCTCGGCCCGGATCGCCGCCGGCTCCTCGCTGCGCGGATTGTCGTCGGTCACCAGCGCGAGGTCCGCCAGACGCGTGGCGATCTCGCCCATGACCGGCCGCTTGCCGCGGTCGCGGTCACCGCCGCAGCCGAACACGACGACCAGCCGGCCGCGCGCGAACGGCCGCAGCGTCCTCAGCACCGTCTCCAGCGCCTCGGGCTTGTGCGCATAGTCGACATACACCGCGGCGCCGCTGCGGTGGCGCGCCACGAACTGCAGGCGGCCGGGCGCACCGGTGACACTGCCCAGCGCCTCGACGGCACGCGCCGGATCGCCGCCCGTTGCGACGACCAGCCCGAGGGCGGCCAGCGCGTTCGAGGCCTGGAAGCCGCCGACCAGCGGCAGCTCGACCCCGCGGCGGGCGCCCAGCAGTTCGATGGCGAGATGCTGGCCGGCCGGCGTCGGTCGCGTCTCCAGCAGCCGCAGCTCGCGTCCTTCGACGCCATAGGTCCAGCAGCGCACGCCGCGTCGCGCGCAGATCGCCATGAGCGCTTCGGCGCGCCCGCTGTCGGCATTGACGACGGCGGTTCCGCTTTCCGGCAGCAGTTCCTCGAACAGCCTTGCCTTGGCCGCGAAGTAGCTTTCCATCGAGACGTGATAGTCGAGATGCTCGTGCGTGAGATTGGTGAAGCAGGCGGCGGAAAGACGCAGGCCGTCGAGGCGATGCTGGTCGAGCCCGTGGCTCGACGCCTCGATGGCCAGATGCGTCACGCCCTGGCGGGCCAGGGTCGCCAGGTCCTCGTGCAGCTGCACGGGGTCGGGGGTGGTGAGCCCGCCCTCGCGGACCAGGTCCGGCGAGACGATGCCCAGCGTCCCGACGCTGGCCGCCTTCAGACCGAGCGCCGCCCAGATGTGCCGAGCGAAGTGGACCGTCGAGGACTTGCCGTTCGTGCCGGTGACCGCCGCAATGCACGCAGGCTGCACGCCGGCGAAGGCCGCGGCCATCAGCGCCAGGCGTCGCCGCGGGTTGGGGTCTCGAACGACCGCGATCGACGCCTCGAGCGCCGGCAGGGCGGCATCGGGCGCCGCCAGGACCGCCACGGCGCCGCGCCGGACCGCCTCGGCAACGAAGGCCGCGCCGTCCTGGCGCTGGCCCGCCAGCGCGGCGAACAGGAACCCGGGCCCGGCCTTGCGCGAATCGAGGGTCAGGCCGGAGATGACGACGTCGCGCACATTGTCCGGCCAGGCGCTCCCTTGTTCGGGAGCATGGCTCGCGGACCCGGCGCTCGCCCGCATGAGCTCACTCAGAAGCAAGGCGACGCACTCCCCCGTGGGGCGCGGCCGCAGCCTGGTTGGGGCCGGGCCGCACCGGCAGAGCCTTGCGCTGGTCGTGCGCGGCGCGAAGACGGGCACTGGCCGGCACGAGCTGGGGCGCCTGGACGGGTGACGCAACGGGTGTGGAGGCAATCTGGATCGGCGGCAGTCCTTCCTTCAGGTCGCCGGGCAGGATGCCGTAGAGCGAGACGATGCCCTCGATGATGGCCTTGACCGACGGCGCCGCCACCCAGCCTGCCGTGGCATAGCCATAGGTCTCGGGAATCCCCTTCGGCTCGTCGAGCGACACCAGGATGACGAACTTCGGGTCGTTCATCGGGAAGGCGCCGACGAACGAGCTGATCAGGGCTTTCTGTCGGTAGCCGCCGCGCGCCGGCTTCTCCGCCGTGCCGGTCTTGCCGCCCACCTCGTAGCCCTTCACGTCGGCGTTCTTGCCGGTGCCTTCCACGGCATTGAGGCGCAGCAGCTGGCGCATCATGACCGAGGTCTTTGCCTGGATGACCCGCCGGCCGTTGACCTCGCCCGGCGGCCGCTTCACCAGGCTGGGCGGGTTGAGGATGCCGCCGTTGATCATCGCGGCCGCTCCCGTGACGAGGTGCAGCGGCGTCACCGAGATGCCATGGCCGAACGCGATGGTCATGGTGTTGATCTTCATCCAGTGCCGCGGGTAGAGCGGCGACGCCAGCTCGGTGAGCTGCGTGTTGAGCGGGCGCAGGAAGCCGATCTTGTCGAAGAACGCCTTCTGCGTCTCGGTGCCCATCTCCACCGCCATCTTCGCCGAGGCGATGTTGGAGGAGTACTTGAACAGCTCCGGCACGCTGAGCGGCCGCCGCTGGGCGTGATCGTCGTTGATCGTGAAGCGGTCGATCCGGATGGGCGAGGTCGCGTCGAACACGCTGCTCATCGTGACCCGGCCGGTGTCGAGCGCCATCGCCGTGTTGAAGATCTTGAACGTCGATCCCTGCTCGTAGACACCGAGCGTCGCGCGGTTGAAGAGGGCCTCGTTGGTGATGGTCTTGGCGCTGTTCGGGTCGTAGGTCGGCAGCGAGGCCATCGCCAGGATCTCGCCGTTGGTGGCGTCCATGACGATGGCGGTGGCGCCGATGGCGGAGAATTTCTGCACGGCCCGGGCAATCTCGCGCTCGACGAGCCGCTGCAGCCTCAGGTCGATGGCGAGCTGCACGGTCTCGCCGCTGTGAAGCTGCTGGTCGAAGTAGCGCTCGACGCCCGCCAGGCCGAGATTGTCGATGCTGGCATAGCCGAGGATGTGCGCCGCCGCCGTCCCCTGCGGATAGATGCGCCGCTCCTCGGACTGGAACTCCAGGCCGGGGATCCCAAGCCGGTTGACCCGGTCATGCTCGCGCGGGCTCAGGCCGCGCTTGATGAAGACGAAGGTCTTGTCCTCCTCGAGCTTGGCGAGCACGTCCTCGTACTTCAGGTCAGGCAGTGCCGTGGCGATCTTGCGCGCCGCGTCCGGAGCATCGAGCAGCAGCCGCGGATTGACGAAGGCCGAGACCACCGGGACGGAAGTCGCGAGAACGGCGCCCTGCCGGTCGACGATGTCGGCCCGCTCCGACTGGATGGAGCCGCCGCGCGCCGCGACGCGCTGCGTCGGCTCCTCGCCGTCGCGCAGCAGCGAGACGTAGCCCATGCGCAGCGCGATCGCGACGAAGACCACGGCGAACAGCGCCGAGGTGACGACCAGCCGCTGGCGCGCCGTCTCCTGGGCATCGCCCTTGAGCCGTTCGCGCTCCTGCGCCGATCCGTAACGCGCGCCGGCCGCCGCGTTCGACGCGGCGGCCGGTTCGGGCGAGGCACGCTTTCGCCACGACCTCATCGACGATCCCCTTCATGCTGCGAGAGGATCTGGTCGATGGTGAGCGCGGCGCGCTGGCCTTCGCCAACCGGACCCGCTGTAGCCGGCTCTGTGGCCGGTCGAGGGGGCGTCGTGGGCCCGGCTGAACGCCCTGGAGGGGGTGCGGAGGCCGGCGAGGGGCTGCCGGCCTCCGCTGCGACGCGACCACCACCGGGCAAGCTCGACGAGGGGACGTCGTTGCCCGTTCGTGGGGGGGAAGGGAGTGGTGGTTCGCGTCGCGGGGGCTGTGAATCTGGCTTGAGGGAATCGAGCCGGACGACCTGCTTGATCGATGCCTGCTCGAGCTTGAGGTGCTTCAGTGCCAGGCGCTCGATGCGCTCGGCCTCGTTGAGATGAGCCCATTCGACCCGCAGGATATGCGTGGCCTGCTGGCTCTCGATGATCTTCTGGTTGGTGCGGTCGATCCTCTCCTCGAGGTCCTGCACCTTGTACTTCACGGTGAACAGGCCGACCGCCGTGGCGACCGCGGCCAGCGACCAGAACAGGAGCCCGCGATGGATCATGCGGCCCCCCCGTGCACGGCGACCTTCTCCGCGACGCGCAGCCGGGCAGACCTAGCGCGCGGGTTGGCGGCGACTTCGTCGGCGGACGGCAGCACGGGCTTGCGGCTGAGATCGCGCAGCACGACGACGTCCGCGCCGGTCCGCGGCGGGGCATGACGGGACGGCCCGGGCGTGCGGCCGGCGCGCGTCCGCACGAAATCCTTGACCGCACGGTCCTCGAGAGAATGGAAGGACACGACCGCCAGGCGGCCACCGGGCGCGAGCACCTGCTCGGCGGCGGCGAGGCCCCGCTCGAGCTCGCCCAGCTCGTCGTTCACAGCGATGCGCAGGGCCTGGAAGGTCCGGGTGGCGGGGTCGCTCTCGTCCCTGCCCCGCGGACCGACGGCACGACGGACGATCTCCGCGAGCTCGCCCGTCGTCTCGATACGCTTGGTCCTGCGGGCCTCGACGATCGCGCGCGCCACGCGGCGGCTCCGCCGCTCCTCGCCATAGCGCCAGATGATGTCCGCCAGCTCGGCTTCGTCGGCCTCGTTGACGAGATCGGCGGCAGACGGTCCGCTCTTCTCCATCCGCATGTCGAGCGGTCCGGCGGCGCGGAAGGAGAAACCGCGATCGGGCCGGTCGAGCTGCATCGACGAGACGCCGAGATCGAGCGCGACGCCGTCGACCTCCGCCAGACCCTCCGCCGAGAGCAGCTCCGCCATGTCGCCGAACCGGCCCTCGATCAGCCGCAGGCGCGGTGCATAGCGGTCGGCCAATGCGCGGCCGGCGGCGATGGCGTCGGGATCGCGATCGATGGCGACGACCCGGCAATCGGCACGGTCGAGCATGGCCGCGCTGTAGCCGCCGGCGCCGAAGGTGCCGTCGACGTAGCGGCCGCCGTCGCGCGGCTGCAGTGCGTCCACGACCTCGCGCACCATGACGGGAACGTGGCGCGCGCTCATGCGTCGCCTCCGCCGCCGTTCGTGGCGGCGAGGCCACGGACGAACGCCGCCATCTTGTTGCGGTCGGCTTCGCGGCGCGCCTGCCAGCGCCCGGGATTCCACAGCTGGAACTTGTCTCCCTTGCCGACCAGCATCACGCCATCGGTGACTTCGAGCGCGCTCACGAACTCGGCCGGCAGCGTAAAGCGGCCGTCGGGCTCCATGGCGATCGTGCGGGCGCTCGCCGACAGGTAGCCGGCCGGATCGAACGCCTCGTCGTCCAGCGCCACCTTGAGGGCGCCCTTGGGGCCGAGCGCCTCGGTGCGCAGACGATCGAGCATGGAATCGAAGCCCGCTCTGGAGTTGCCGTTCACCACGCCGGCCAGGTTGGGCGAGTGATAGAGCACGAAGGCACCACGGTCGTCGGCCGGCAGCTCGTCGCGAAAGGCGGCGGGCAGAAGCACCCGTCCCTTCTTGTCGAGCTTGATCAGGATTTCGGACCGAAAGGCCACGGCCCAGTCCCCCTGCCATCCCGCCGCTGGTGCCCCACGCTCCTGCGTACCTGTCCTACGGGATGATGTGGGATAACACGGGATTTCCCGGGAAGCAATGACGAAGAACGAGATTCAACAAGGAATCTGAAGGCCTTAAACACCAAATGTATTGTAGTGTGCGCGCTCGCACCCCCAAGTTGTTGTCGTACTGCATCACGAAGGCCGAAAGAGGGTCAGACGGCCTGTAAGCCGGGTTCTGTCCTCGCCCGAAAGCGATGGATGGCCATTCCTCTGGGACGCCCGTTGCCGAGCGCCTCGCGCGACCGACCCGGGCGGCGACGCGGAAACACCGCTGCCGGTCGCCCGGCGTGCCGCCCCTATTTGGTCTTGCTCCCGGTGGGGTTTGCCGTGCCGCTTCCGTTGCCGGTCGCGCGGTGGGCTCTTACCCCACCGTTTCACCCTTGCCCGCCCGGTCACGCCCGAAGGCGCGCCGGAGTGGCGGTCTGTTCTCTGTGGCACTTTCCCTGGGGTCGCCCCCGCCGGACGTTATCCGGCACCGTGTCTCCGTGGAGCCCGGACTTTCCTCGCCACGCGGTCGCCCGCGCAGCGCAGCCATCCAGCCGTCTGACGGCGGTTAGCTAGAGTTCCGTCGCGAGCCGGTCAAGAGCCGGGCGTCAGCCCGAACAGGGCAGCTGCATTGCGATCGAGGATGGCAGCGACGTCCTGCTCCGAGAGCCCGGCGCGACGCACATAGTCGACGGCGGCCTGGAACAGATCGCCCGCCTGATAGGGAAAGTCGGTGCCGAGCAGCAGCCGGTCGGCTCCCAGGGCTTCGACCGCGGCGCGCAACGCGGGGACATGATTGTGGCCGACGGTATCGTACCAGAGGCGCCTGAAGGCCTGGCTCGGCTTCTCCGGCGTGTCCGGCGCCTCGTAATCGATATGGTCGTCGACGCGTCGCACGACCATCGGCAGCAGTCCGCCGAGATGCGAGGCGATGATCTTCATGCCGGGATAGCGCTGCGGGATGCCGGCGACGACGAGATGCATGATGGCGATCGTGTCCTCGATCGGCGCGCCCACCGACCAGACGATGCGATGCTGGTTGATGAGGGGCGAGTCCGCCCCACAGCCGGCCGGATGGATGTAGAGGACGCTCTTCCGGCGATCGAGCTCGGCGTAGATCGGATGGAACGCGGGATCGGCGAGCGTGCGGCCCATCACCGACGTCGTGACTGCGGCACCGACCATGCCCAGCTCGTCAAGCGCGCGGCCCAGCTCGGCGAGGGCGGAGGGCGTGTGCGGCAGGGGAAGCGCTGCGAACGCGCGGAAGCGTTCCGGATGGCGCCGCACCAGCGCCGCATACTCGTCGTTCGCCAGGCGTGCCGCCTCGACGGCGTCGGCCTGCCGCTCGAAGTGCGGCGATGCGGGAGAGACGGAAAGCACCTGCATCCGGATGCCGGCGCGATCCATCAGCTCGAATCGCCGACGGAGCTCGTCATCGGTCTCGCCCGCGCCGAGGCCGCGATGGACCGCCGTGCGATCGTTGCCAAGCCGGACGAGCAGGTCGAGATACTTCGTGCTCCAGAGATGGGCGTGCACGTCGATCCGCATGACGACTCCTTCCTTGCCGAAGCGCGGTCCCGCTTCAGGGCTGCATCCCGGCCTGCACGATGAGGTCGGCGAGCAGCGCGCGGGTCTCCGCATCCGCGACACCGTCTGCATTCGACGGTCGGAAGCGGCGCTGGAAGGCCGCGACGATGTCCGCCGTCGTGACGTCCACCGCCGGGGGATACCCGAAGCGCTGCAGGGCAGCCTGCATGTCCCCCGCCAAAGGCCTCTCGCCTGGCCGCGGCCAGAGGCCGATGCCGGCCGCCGCCAACCGCGCCCAGGGGAAGCGCAGGCCGGGATCGACCTTGCGCTTGGGCGCAATGTCGGAGTGGCCCACGACATTGCGCGGCACGATGGCGGGATGGCGGCCGATGATGTCCCGGCAGAGTCCGATGAGGGCGTCGATCTGCCGGTCGGGATAGTCGTGGCGGTCGCCATGCAGGTTGACGATCTCGACACCGATCGACGTGGCGTTCAGCGCGTCGCGGCCGCGCCAGTGCGAACGGCCGGCATGCCAGGCGACGCGATCCTCGGACACCAGACGGTAGACCACGCCATCCTCGGCCAGGACGTAGTGCGCGCTGACGCGGTGCGGCCGGCCAGCATCGCTCAGTATGGCGAGCGACTGGTCGAGCGGCAGTTCGGTATAGTGCAGCACCAGCACGTCGACGACGGTCCCTGGCGGCCGCTCGGCGTGATTGGGCGACGGCCGATCGATCACGCGGGAACCAGCCCACGCTCGCGGCGCAGCCGGTCGTAGGCATCGTTGATCAGCGCGAGCTTGCGATTGGCCATCGCGATCGCTTCCTCCGGCAGGCCCTGTGCGATCAGGCGGTCCGGATGGTTGGCGCGCACCTGGCGCAGCCAGGCCTCGCGAATCTGTTCGTCCGTGGCCAGCGGGTCGATGCCGAGGATGATGCAGGGTTCGCACTCGACGACGCCGAGCGCCGCCGCCTTCGCCCGCTCGAAACGGTTGGTGCTGAGACCGAAGATGCGGGCGACGTCGGCAAGGTAGTCGGCCTCGGCCGCATCCACCGGACCGTCCGCACGCGCGATGTCGAACAGCCCCTCCAGAACGTTCTCGAGGATCTCGGGCGCATCGGGGAACAGCGCCGCCAGCTGACGCGCATAGGTCTCGAAGCCGGCGACGTCGCGCTTTGCGAGATTGAAGAACCGTTCGACGTTCTTCTCCTCGCCGGACGGCACGTGAAAGAAGTCGCGGAAGGCCGCAACCTCCGCCTCCGTCACCTCCCCGTCGGCGCGCGCCATCTTGGCCCCGAGGGCGATCACGCCGATGGTGAAGGCGATCTGGCGCAGCCCCGGATGGGTGCCGTCATCGCCCGGTTGGGATGTGAAGCCGAGCAGCGAGCCCATCGGTTCGCCGCCGGCAAGGCGCGTCGCCGCCTCCACGATCCGATCCCAGATCTTCATGCCGTTCCGCTACGCGCTCCCGTTCAAAGGATCAAGGCACCGATCGCCACGGCCACCAGCAGGCCGAGCGCAAGACGACGATAGAAGACTTCGCTGGCGAGCGGAAACAGCCTTCCGCCGAGAACGCCGCCCGCGATCACGGCGGGCGCGAGACAGAGGGCGAGCACGGCCGTGTCCCATCCGACGAGGTCACGCGAGAGGAACGTGGAGATCGCCACGAGATCGACGAACACGAAGTAAGTCGTCAGATTGGCGCGCACGCGAGTCACGGTGTCGTCACCGGCGAGGTAATAGAAGGCGATCGGCGGCCCGGCCATGCCGGCAAGCCCGTTCAGGAATCCGCTGCTGGCGCCTGCGGCCAGCGTCGTCGTCGGGCGCGGCCGGCCGGTGAACCGCCAGCCACTGGCCAGCAGGAGGACGGCGCTCAGCACGATGGCCGAGATCGCCCAGCGCATCGGCTGCGGATCTATCCACGTCAGGGCGAGGTTGCCCAGCGGCACGCCGACCGCCGCCGCCAGCAGCAGCAGGCCGATGCGTCGCCAGTCGACCAGCCGAACGACCGAGGGGACCAGCGGCAGCGCGACTGCCAGTTCCAGCAGCAGGCACAGCGCCACCCCGACCGCCGGCCCGTGGAGGGCGGAGAACACCGGCGTCATGATCATCGCCGCCCCGAACCCGGCAAAGCCGCGCACCATGCCTGCAATGCAGGCAACCACGGCACAGACGATGAAGGCGGTGGACAACGGGTCGGGCATCGCGGCGGGCTCGGTCTCCCCTCTCGGCCCATGCCGGGAGGCAGCCGACCTCTAGCATTGCCGCTGCGAGACCCCGTCATCATATAATGCAGGCCATGGCCTCAAAGAATCTCGCGGTCTCGACCGTGCCCCTCCTGATGCCGTACGTGCAGCGGCGGCCGGAGAACGTCGGTGGCAAGCCCTTCAGGCTTGTGTCGGAGTACACGCCCGCCGGCGATCAGCCGGAGGCGATCCGCCAGCTCATCGACGGAGTCACGTCGGGCGAACGGGATCAGGTGCTGCTGGGCGTCACCGGCTCGGGCAAGACCTTCACCATGGCCAATCTCATCGCCTCGCAGGGCCGTCCGGCGCTGGTGCTCGCGCCGAACAAGACCCTGGCCGCCCAGCTGTACGGCGAGATGAAGGGCTTCTTCCCGGAGAACGCCGTCGAATACTTCGTTTCCTACTACGACTACTACCAGCCCGAGGCCTACGTCCCCCGTACCGACACCTACATCGAGAAGGATTCGTCGATCAACGAGCAGATCGATCGCATGCGGCATTCCGCGACGCGTGCCCTGATGGAGCGCGACGACGTCGTGATCGTCGCCTCGGTATCCTGCATCTACGGCATCGGCCCGCTGGAGAACTACCAGACGATGACCTTCCGGCTGCACAAGGGCCAGAAGATCGACCGGTCGAGCCTGCTGCGCCGCTTCGTCGAGCAGCAATACAAGCGCAACGACAACGCCTTCCAGCGTGGGACCTTCCGCGTCCGCGGGGACACGGTCGACCTGTTTCCGGCGCACTACGAGGACAAGGCCTGGCGCATCGAGCTGTTCGGGGACGAGATCGAATCGATCGTGGAGTTCGATCCACTGACGGGCGAGAAGACCGCGACGCTGAACGACATCGTCGTCTACGCCAACAGCCACTACGTGACGCCGCGGCCGACGATGCAGCACGCCATCGCCCAGATCAAAACCGACCTGAAGCAGCGGCTCGAGGAATTCAACCGCGCCGGACGACTGCTGGAGGCGCAGCGGCTGGAGCAGCGAACGCTGTTCGACATCGAGATGATGGAGACGACCGGCGCCTGCGCCGGCATCGAGAACTACTCGCGCTACCTGACCGGCCGCAAGCCCGGCGAGCCGCCACCGACGCTGTTCGAGTATTTTCCCGAGAACTCGCTGCTGATCGTCGACGAGAGCCACGTCACGGTCCCGCAGATCGGCGGCATGTTCCGCGGCGACTTCAACCGCAAGAGCGTCCTGGCAGAATTCGGATTCCGGCTGCCCTCGGCGATCGACAACCGGCCGCTGAAGTTCGAGGAGTGGGATACGCTGCGTCCGCAGTCGATCTTCGTCAGCGCCACGCCCGGCAACTGGGAGATGGAGCGCACGCAGGGCGCCTTCATCGAGCAGGTCATCCGGCCGACGGGCCTGATCGATCCGGTCGTCATCATCCGCCCGGTCGAGAAGCAGGTCGACGACCTGATCGCCGAATGCCGGGACTGCGCCCGGAAGGGTCAGCGCGTGCTTGTCACCGTGCTCACCAAGCGGATGGCGGAGGACCTCGTGGAATATATGCACGAGGCGGGGATCCGCTGCCGCTACCTGCATTCCGACATCGACACGCTGGAGCGCATCGAGATCATCCGGGACCTGCGGCTGGGCGCCTTCGACGTGCTCGTCGGCATCAATCTGCTGCGCGAGGGCCTCGACATCCCCGAATGCGCCCTGGTCGCGATCCTCGACGCCGACAAGGAGGGCTTCCTGCGTTCGCCCACCTCGCTGGTGCAGACGATCGGCCGCGCCGCCCGCAACGTCGATGGGCGGGTCATCCTCTATGCGGACCAGATGACGGATTCCATCAAGTACGCCATGGCCGAGACGGAGCGACGTCGCGCCAAGCAGATGGCCTACAACAAGGAGCACGGCATCACGCCGGCGTCGGTGAGGAAGAACATCGCCGAGATCCTCCAGTCGACCGCCGAGCGCGACCACTACACCGTCGATACCGGCGTGTCGGGCGACGTGCATCTGGTCGGCCACAACCTGCGCACCCACATCGCCGAGCTGGAGAAGCGCATGCGCGACGCCGCGGCGAACCTCGAATTCGAGGAGGCCGCCCGGATGCGCGACGAGATCCGCCGCCTCGAAGCCAATGAACTCGAGCTGCCCGGCCAGGCCAAGGCGGCCACCGCGAACGTGAACCTCGGGCGTATGCAGAACAGCCGGGTCTTCCGCGGCGTGCGCACGGGGTCGGGCTCGCGCGGCAAGCCGGCCCGCCGCAGCGGACGCTGAGGCTTCTGCGCGGTCCCGTGCCGCCCAGCGAGCTCTTTGCCGCATGGAGATGACGGGATTGCGACGGCAGGGCCTATAGTCGCGCCGGATGTCTGCCGCGCCGACCGACCTTCGCCGCTACCTCATCGCCCTCGCCTCGCTGACCCTGATGCAGGTCGTGGCAACCATGGGCTTCAATCAGGCTTCGGTGCTGGCGCCGGCCGCCGCGCGCGACCTGGGCATCGCCGCGGCCGACGTCGCCTACTATGTCTCCCTCGTCTATCTCGCCGCCCTCGTCTCGAGTCTGGGCGGCGGGACGATCAGCCGCCGTCTGGGGCCGATCCGCTTCCTCCAGGCCGGGCTCGCCATCACGGCGGGCGGCTCCCTGATCTTCGCGATGGGAGGCGTCGCGGTGGCGGCGCTGTCGGCCATCGTCGTCGGCCTGGGCTCGGGGCCGCTCACGATCGCCAGCTCGCATATTCTCGCCCGCGTTTCGCCGCCGCGGCTGGCGAACGTCACGTTCTCCCTGAAGCAGAGCGGCGTCCCCGTGGGGTTCGCGATCTGCGGCGCCGTGCTCCCCACCCTCGCCCTCGATCTGGGCTGGCGCTGGGCGGCAGCCAGCGTGGGCGCGCTGCTGCTGGTCACGGCGCTGGCCATCCAGCCGCTGCGCCGACTCTACGACGACGAGCGCTCGACCGGCGCCCAGCGACGCCTGCTCCCCACCGCCGCCGAGATCATGGAACCGCTGCGCCTTGCCTGGAGCGATCCCGTGCTGCGCCCGACCTGCGTCATCGGGATGCTGTTCTCGGCGACCCAGGCGATCGTCGTCAATTTCACGGTGGTCTATGCCGTGGACGGGCTGCAGATGTCCTACGTGCTGGCCGGTGCCCTGCTCTCGGCCGCCACCGTCGCCGGCGCGATCGGCCGGGTCTTCTGGGGCGCGCTGGCCGACATGCTGCGCCGGCCATCGGCGGTGCTGGCGGGCATCGGCGCCATCGTCGCGCTGGCCGCCGCCGCGATGGCGTTCTCGACGCCGCAATGGCCGGCCGGCCTGGTCTATGCCGTCTGCACGGTGCTGGGTGGCACGGCAGTCGGCTGGAACGGCGTCTTCATCGCCGAAAGCGCGTCGCGCGCGCCGCCCGGCCGAGCCGCCGAGTTCACGGGCGCCACGTCGCTGTTCGTCTTCGGCGGCGCCCTGCTGTCGCCGCTGCTGTTCCGCGGCGTGCTGGCGGTCACCAGCTCCTACGCCGCGGGGTATCTCCTGCTGGCCGCGGGCGTGGCCGCCGCGGCGCTCTTCCTCGCCCGGGCCGCGCGGCGCTGACGCGGGTCACCGTTCGGTCGACAGGGCGCTTTCGTGCCAGCGTCGCAGCAGCAGGTGGCTGAGCAGCGTGAGCAGCAGGAAGATTGCGATGCCGGTCGCGGAGATCAGCACCAGCGCGGCGAACATGCGGGGGATCTTGAGCTGGTAGCCCGACTCCAGGATGCGCCACGCCAGGCCGGACGCGCTGCCGCCCGTGCCGGCCACGAACTCCGCGACGACCGCGCCGATCAGCGCCAGGCCGCCCGAGATGCGCAGCCCGCCCAGGAAGTAAGGCAGCGCCGCCGGCAGCCTCAGATGGACGAGCGTGCGCCAGCGCCCTGCCCCGTAGAGCTGGAACAGGTCGAGCAGGTTCGGATCGACCGAACGCAGGCCGAGGATGGTGTTCGACAGGATCGGGAAGAAGGCCACCAGCCAAGCACAGATCAGCAGCGACAGGTCGACGTCGTTGGCCCACACGATGATCAGGGGGGCGATGGCCACGATCGGCGTCACCTGCAGGATGATCGCATAGGGGAAGAGCGACAGCTCGACCCAGCGCGACAGCGAGAACAAGACTGCCAGCAGCCCCCCGACCACGACGGCGGCGACCAGCGCCTCCAGGGTGATGCGGAGCGTCACCAGCAGCGACGGTGCCAGCGTGCCCCAGTCCTCTACGAGGGTCTGTGCGATCAGGATCGGTCCGGGCAGGATATAGGGCGGTATCGCCGCCAGGCGCACCGTGCCCTCCCACAGGGCGAGCATCAGCAAGCCCATGACGATCGGCGCGATCACCCGCAGGCTCATGCCAGGGGCTCCATCGCCATCGCTTCCCCCAGGCGGGCGGAGGCCAGGCGGCAGTAGGCGCCGTATTCCGTCGAGGTGCGGAAAGCTTCGTCGCGCGGCTGGCGCGGATCGATGGCCAGCTCCGCGGCCACCCGGCCCGGCCGGGCGGCCATCACCACGATTCGCTGCGAGAGGAACACCGATTCGAACACCGAATGGGTCACGAAGACCACGGTGACGCCGCTGTGCCGCCACAGGTCCAGCAGGTCGCCATTCAGCCGATGGCGGGTGATCTCATCGAGCGCGGCGAACGGTTCGTCCATCAGCAGCAGGCGCGGCTTCATCACCAGCGCCCGGGCCAGCGACACGCGCATCTTCATGCCGCCCGACAGTTCGCGCGGCCAGGTGCGCTCGAAGCCCTTGAGTCCGACGCGGGCGAGCATCTCGGCGGCGCGCGCCTCGCGCTCGCCGCGCGCCATGCCGCGCAGTCGCAAGGGCAGCGCGACGTTGCCCAGCGCCGTGGTCCACGGCATCAGGGTGGCTTCCTGGAACACGAACCCGAGATCGCGTCGGCCGCCCGGCCACTCGATGGTCCCCGCCGTCGGCCGCAGCAGGCCCGCTATCAGGCGAAGGAGCGTGGATTTCCCGCAGCCGGAAGGTCCCAGGATGCTCAGGAACTCGCCGGACGCGACGTCCATCGAGATGTCGGAGAGCGCCGTCGCGCCGTTGCCGAAGACCTTCGAGACGCCGCGAACGCCGACCAGGTGCATCAGGCCAGGGGCAGCCTGAGATCGAGAGTCGTGGACCAGACCGGCAGGGGCAGCGTGTCGCGCGCCGCCAGGCCGGTCGGCAGGCCCGCGCGGTCCGAGACCTTGCGGAAGGGCAGGACCAGACCGCCGCGAACGCCGAACACCGCATCGCTGTCGAGGTGCTTGTCGTCCTCGGGGAAGAACTCGGTGATCAAGGGCTTCCGCCCGGGGGCCTGGATGATCATGTGAAGGTGTGCCGGACGCCAGGCGTCGCGGCCCAGGGCGCGCAGCATGTCGCCGGCAGGACCGTCGTCGGGCACGGTGTAGGAGACCGGGCGGACCGTGGAAAAGGCGAAGGTGCCATCGTCCGCGACCTTCAGCCGGGCATGGTAGTTGGTGGGAGACCCTTTCGGATCCTGCTGCGCATACAGCCCGTTGCCGGCGTTCTGCCAGATCGCCAGCACCGTGCCCGCCGCCGGCATGCCGTCCTCATCGCGCACCTGCCCGGTCACGACCAGCGGCTCGCCGACCTGACCACGCCAGAGATCACCGCCATTGGGAAGCTCGGGCGCCCCCTCGATGTGGAATGGACCCAGTACCGACGATGGCGTGCCCGACGTCGCCGCATTGACCATGTCGACCAGCGATGACACGCCCAGGAGATCCGAGAAGAGGATGTATTCGTTGCGCTTGTCGTCGGTGAAGCGCGTCGCCCGGGTCAGCGCGTCGATCGCGGCCTCCCATTCGGCCTGGGTGACCTTGTTGTCCCGCACGAAGCTGTGCAGATGGCCCGCCAGGCTCACCAGCAGGGTGCGCGTGCGGGCCGACGGCGCGTGACGGGCGTAGTCGGCGAAGGCCTGCGTGATGGAAGCCGGTGTGAGATTGCGCATGACGTTCCCCCCCGTCTCAGCGGGCTGCTCTCAGGATCGCATCGTAGTCGGCACGCAAGAGGGCGAACAGGAGGTGGTCGGCCCACTGGCCGTTGATGCGCAGGTACTGGCGCGCAAGCCCTTCTTCGTGGAAGCCGACCTTCGTCAGGACGGCCTTGGACGGCTCGTTGTGCGGCAGGCACGCGGCCTCGAGGCGGTGAAGGCGAAGGTCGTCGAAAGCGAAAGGCAGGATTGCACGCAAGGCATCGGTCATGAGGCCGCGGCCGGCATAAGGCTGGCCCATCCAGTAGCCCACGGACGCCGCCTGCGCGACACCGCGGCGGACATTGCTCAGGTTGATCCCGCCGACCAGGCGGCGACCCTCGTTGAGGAACACGAACAGGCCGTACGCCTCGCCCGCACGCCATTCCTTCGCCTGCTGGCGCAGCCTCCGCCGGTAGTGGTCGCGCGCGAGGGAGTCCTCGGGCCAGGTCGGTTCCCAGGGTGTGAGGAAAGCCCGGCTGCGCGCCCGCAGTTCGGCCCACTCCGCCCAGTCGTCCATCGACGGCGCCCGCAGGAACACCCGCCGGCCGGCGATCCGGGTCATACCCGACAGCGACAAAGGAACGTCGGCAAGGCGGAACATTTGATCTATATTAAGGGACCCAGGGAATTCTTGCATATATTCCTAGGCTTAACGTAGGAAATTGAGACTGTCCGCCGCTGCCCAGCCCACGCGACCGGCCTTGAATTAGCCCGGCGGCGGCGAGAAAGTCCCCACACAGACGCAGAGAATCTGCCAGGACGGTCATGGAAACCGACGACAAAGCCAACGTAGGCCAGAAGGGCCGCTTCTATCTGACCAAGCACATCTGGGTTCCGCAGGAACCCATCGAGAACTTCAATCTCAAGATGTCGGATATGATCCTGCGCCGCATGCCCAAGCTGCCGCTGGGCGGAGAGGACGCGCTGAAGGCGTTTCCGGTGCTGGGTGAGCTCAAGAAGAGCCACGACAAGATCAAGGCCGACCTCCAGTACCTGTTGAGCCATCACGAAGAGATTCCGGCCCTCCATGAGGTGCATCCGCGCGATCTCTACGTGCCGGGCCGCGCGTGGCGCACCTATCTGCTCAAGTTGTGGGGTCACGAGATCAAGGAGAACACGGCGGCGGTCCCCGACACCTACGAGGCGATCTGCAAGATTCCGGGCGTCCACACGGCGCTGTTCAGCATCCTGCACGGCTTTGCCGAGATCGAGCCTCACCGCGGCTCGGCGGCCGGCGTGATCCGCTTCCACTATCCGCTGATCGTGCCTAGCGAACCTGAGAAATGCTGGATCGAGATCGGCGGCCATCACTTCTTCTGGCAGGAAGGCGAGCCGCTGGTGTTCGACGACACCCGCGAGCACTGGGTCAAGAACCAGACAGACCAGACCCGGGTCGTGCTGATCATCGACTTCAACGCCGACATGCCGTTCCCGGTGAACCTCTACACGACGCTGCGCTACAACCTCATCCGGCACAGCACCGAGGTGAAGACGGTCATCGAGCGCGCCTCCATCGGCGTGCCGCCGCGCAACAAGGCAGCGGCGCCCGAACTCGCGAAGGCGGCGTAAGCTCTGAAGGGTGCGCCGCTGCGGCGGCGCGCTCGCAGCGTCAGGCCGCCAGCCGTGCGGCGATTCTGTGCAGCGGTTCCAGGTCGTCGATCGGACCGAGGGCGGCCAGTGTGAGTTCGCTGTTCAACAGGCGGCGCGCGACGCGGCGCACCGCCTCCTGATCGACTGCTTCGATGCGCGCCACGATCTCGGCATAGGGAATGGGGCGTCCGTGCACGATGAGATGACGCGCCGCCTGCTCGCAGCGCGCACCGCTCGATTCGAGAGCCATCAGCGTGCCGGCCTTGATCTGGTTGCGGGCACGCACCAGCTCCGCCTCGCTCAGCGAGTCGGCGACGCCCGCGAACTCCTCGCAGACCGCCGGAACAAGTTCGGCCAGGTCATCCTCGCCCGTCCCGGCATAGATGCCGAACAAGCCGCCGTCGGCATAGGCGGTATTGAAGCAATGGATGCCGTAGACCAGTCCCCGCTCCTCCCGGATGCGCTGGAACAGCCGCGACGACATGCCCCCACCGAACAGGGTCGAGTAGATGGCGAGGGCGAAATAGTCGGCGTCACGATAGCCGATGCCTTCGCAGCCGAGCACGAGGTGCGCCTGCTCGAGGATCCGCACCTCGCGGCCGTCGCCGCCGACGTAGCGCAGCGGCTCCGGCGACTGGGAGTTGGCCGGCGTGCGCGGGACCGACCCGAAGTACTTCTCCGCCAGGTCGACGATCTGGTCGTTCTCCACCCGGCCGGCGGCTGAAAGCACCATGTTCGAGGCCGTGTAGTGTCGGGCGAGGAAGGCGAACAGGTCGTCGCGGCCGATCGCCTCGACGGAGTCGGCCGTGCCGAGCACCGGGCGCCCGAGCGGCTGGCCGGGCAGCGCCGTCGCCTGGAACTGGTCGAAGACGAGGTCGTCGGGCGTATCGAGCGCCTGCCCGATCTCCTGCAGGATGACGCCGCGCTCGCGCTGCAACTCGTCGGGATCGAACACCGAGTTGCGCAGGATGTCGGCCACGAGTTCCACGCCCAGTCCGACATCCTCCTTTAGGACGGAGGCGTGATAGGCGGTGATCTCACGCCCGGTGTAGGCGTTGAGGCTTCCGCCGACGTTCTCGATCTCCTCGGCGATGGCCCGCGCCGAACGCGTGCGGGTCCCCTTGAACGCCATGTGCTCGAGCATGTGCGCCATGCCGTTCAGCTCGGCCGATTCGTGGCGCGTGCCGCACGCCACCCAGATTCCCAGCGATGCCGATTCGACCTCGGGCATCTCGTCGACCGCCACACGCAATCCGTTGGCGAGCGTCGTGACCTTGACCCTGCTCATCAGCGTACCCTCGCCCGGTTGGCCGCCGGCCGGGGCAGGCCGGGCATGCGTTCATCGATCATGGCTTTCAGCGCCTCGACATCGTTGGGCAGCCGGTCCACGCGCTCCACCCGCTCCAGCAGATCGGAGAGGCGCGGAGGCAGAGGCGGCCGCTGTCCGATCGCCCGGGAAACGGCGTCGGGAAACTTCGCCGGATGGGCGGTCGCGAGCACGACCATCGGCACGCCCGCATCGCGGCGATGCCGTTGCGCGACTGCATATCCCACAGCCGTGTGCGGATCGAGGATCTCGCCGTATCGGCGCTGGCAGTCTGCGATCGCCGCCAGCGTCCCCTCGTCGTCGAGCCGGCCGGCGTCGAACAGCGCCCGCACATCGGCGTGCGCATTGTCACCGACGGCGAGCGCGCCGGTGCGGCGGAACTCGGTCATCGCCTCGGCAAGCGCCTTGCCATTGCGGTCAAAGAGGTCGAACAGCAGCCGCTCGAAGTTGCTCGACACCTGGATGTCCATGCTGGGACTAAGCGTCGGCACCACGTCGGCCATCGTCATCGCGCCCGCCTCGAAGAACCGGGCCAAAATGTCGTTGGCGTTCGCCGCAACCACGAAGTGGTGCACCGGCAGGCCCATGCGCTGGGCGGCGTAGCCGGCATAGACGTTGCCAAAATTGCCGGTCGGCACGGCAAAGGCGACCGGCCGGTCGGGCGCCCCAAGGCGGACGGCGGCCCAGAAATAGTAGACGATCTGCGCCATCACGCGCGCGAAGTTGATCGAGTTCACGGCCGTCAGGGCATGGCGGTCGCGGAACGCGAGATCGTTGAAGCAGGCCTTGGCGAGGTCCTGACAATCGTCGAACGTGCCGGCCACCGCGATGTTGTGCACGTTGGGCGCCAGGACCGTCGTCATCTGCCGGCGCTGCACCTCGCTCACGCGGCCATGCGGATGCAGCATGAAGATGTCGATGGTCCGGCGATCGCGCACCGCCTCGATGGCGGCGGAGCCCGTATCGCCCGATGTCGCCCCGACGATGGTGGCGTGCTCGTTCCGGGTCGTCAGGACGTGATCGAGCATGCGCCCCAGGAGCTGCAGCGCGACGTCCTTGAAGGCCAGGGTGGGACCGTGGAACAGCTCGAGCAGGTGCATGCCGCTGTCGCCCAAAGGCTTCAGCGGGGCGACCTCCGGCGTCTCGAACGACGCATACGCTTCGCCGATCAGACGACGGAACGTGGGGGCATCGAAGGCGTCGCCGACGAACGGCCGCATCACGCGGAAGGCCACCTCCACGTACGGCTGTCCCTGCAGGGCCGCGATCTCCGCCCTCGAGAAATGCGGCCATTCGGCCGGCAGATAGAGCCCGCCGTCGCGGGCAAGGCCGGCCAGCATGACCTGCTCGAAATCCAGCGGCTCGGGGCTGCCCTGCGAACCGTGGCGGGTACTGATGTATCGCAAGGAACGGCTCCGGTCAGGCGACCTGGCGGCAGGCAGCGTGGTCCTTGCGCACCCGCTTCGTCGAAGGCGGATACTTCTGAAGCATGCGCTCCGGCCGGGTTGGCCGCTTCACGAGATCGCCGCCGCAATTGGGGCACAGGCCGCCCAGACGGGTCTGGGCGCACGCCGTACAGAAGGTGCACTCGAAGGTGCAGATCAGGGCGTCAGGAGCGCCGTTCGGCAGGTCCTTGTCGCAGCACTCGCAATTGGGCCGGAGGTCGAGCATGCCTCCCTCTTACGCCGACAGGTAGCGGCTTTCCAGATGCGCCTTGAAGGCGTCGGTGCCGAGCGCCGCGCCGGTGGCATCGGTCAGGATCTCGTCCGTCGTTCCGAACGATCCCCTGCCGTGCACGTTCTCCCGCAGCCAGCCGAGCAGAACGGAGAAATCGCCGCGGGAGATGGCCGCCAGCAAGTCCGGCTCGGCACGCCGGGCCGCCGCGAAGAGCTGAGCTGCCGCCAGGGCGCCCAGCGTGTAGGTCGGGAAATACCCCCATCCGCCGTCCGGCCAATGGATATCCTGGAGACAGCCCAGTGCATCGTCGGGCGGCACGATGCCCAGGAGGTCGCGCATGCCCTCGTTCCACGCCCCTGGCAGATCCGTCAGCGGCAGATCGCCCGCAAGCATCGCCCGCTCGAGGCGGTAGCGCAGCATGATGTGCAGCGGATAGGTCACCTCGTCCGCATCAACCCGGATGAAGCCCGGCGCAACTCGCGTGTAGAGGCGATGGATGTTCTCCGTCGTCCAGGCCGGTCCGCTCCTGCCGAAGGCCTTCTGCATGCGTGGCGCGGCGAAGGCGATGAAGGCATCGCTCCGGCAGGCCTGCATCTCCATCAGCAGGGACTGGCTTTCATGCAGCACCATGCCGCGTGCATTGCCGACGGGCTGCCGTCGCCAGTCGCGCGGCAGCCCGGCCTCGTACAGGCCATGGCCGGTCTCGTGCAGCACACCCATCAGAGCGCGCGCAAAGTCCGCCTCGTCGTAACGCGTCGTGATGCGCACATCGTCCGGCGTGCCGCCGGTGAAGGGGTGGGCGGAAACGTCTAGGCGCCCGCGCGCGAAGTCGAAACCGATCAGCCGGATCAGCTCCTCGCCGAGGCGGCGCTGCTGCTCGATCGGGAACGGGCCTTCGAGCGGCAGCGGCGGGTCCGCCTGCGCCTGGCGCTCGAGGACGCGTTGCAGGAGACCAGGCAGGAAAGCACGCAGCCCGTCGAACAAGACATCGATGCGTGCCGATCGGCCGCCCGGCTCGAACTCATCGAGCAACGCGTCGTAGAGGGACGTGCCGAGCACGGCGGCCTTCGCCTCACCGACCCGGCGCATGACGACAAGGACATCCGACAGCGTCGGCAGCAGCGACTTGAAGTCCGCCCTGCCCTTCGCCTCCCGCCAGGCCATTTCGCACGCTGCCGTGGTCCGCGTGCGCGCCTCTACCAGATCCGCCGGCAGCGCGCTTTCGTGCACCCACTGCCGCCGCATCTCGCGCAGGTTGGCGGCATGCCACGGCCCGAGGTCATCCGCGGCATCGCTGGCGCGCGCCAGCAGTTCAGGCATGTCGGGGGCCGAGATGATGCCATGGGCAATCACACCCAGCGTCGCGAGCTGGTCGGCGCGGTCCTCCCCGGCGCCAACGGGCATCATCGTCGAACGGTCCCAGTTCAGGATGGCGCTGGCGCGGCTGACGGCGCTCAACCGTGCGAATCGGCGCTCGAGCTCGGCATAGGCTTCGCTGGCAATCATGGCTTGACCTTCGTATGACCGGCTACCGTCAGCCGGCCATTCTCCCAATGATAGGCGAGATAGACGCCGACCAGGGCCAACGCGATCAGGAACCAGGTGATCGCGTACTGCAGGTGATCGTTGGGAATGTCGAGCCGCGTCTGGCCGCCGACCGGCAGCCCTCCGGCGTTCGGCGTGGCATCCGCCTCGAGGAAGAAGCTGTCGAGCTTGGGATCCGGCTTGCCGCCCGCCATGCGGCGCATCAGCGGCACGTCGACGTGGAACCAGACATTGCGTTCGGGCACGTTCTCCGGCGCGAACTGCCGCCTCTCCTGCGTGCGGCGCACGATTCCCGTGATTTCCACCCGGTCGTCGGGCCGGCTTTGCGGCCGGCTCGCGGGGTCCTTGCGCTCCTGTGGAATCCAGCCGCGGTCGAACAGGACGATGCGCCCGTCGTCGGTGCGCAGCGGCGTGACGACCTGAAGGCCGACCTTGTTCTTCAAGCTGCGCGCGCCGAGATAGAACTCGTGGTCGTGCAGGAAGGTGCCCGCTACGCGGACGCGGCCGTACTCATGGCGCAGCGGATCGCCGCGCAACAGCTCGTCGAACGACAGCGCCGCCGCTGCCTGGTTCGTGGCGATGCGGTCGAGGATCTCGCGCTTCCATTCGCGGCGCTCCATCTGCCAAATGCCGAGCCCCATGGAGAGCACGAAGATGGGCAACGAGATGAGGGTCGGCCACAAGGCGGGCCGTAGCCGGATCATGTGATCTCCCTATTGGTCGAGTGCGGTCGAACGATGGCGGTATTGCTGGGCGATCAGGAGCCCCTTCAGCAGGCGCAGCAGCCATACCGCCAATCCGACGGTCAACGGTCCCCAGAGCAGGACGTGCAGCCACCAGGGCGGCTCGAAGCGGAACTCCACCCAGAACACCAGCACCATGATGATGGCGCCCAGGCCCAGGATCACGAAGACGGCAGGCCCGTCGCCGGTGTCGATACCCCGCAGATCGAGGCCGCATTCGGGGCAGGTGTCGACGACGGTGAGCGCCCCTCGGAAAAGCGGACCCCGGGCGCAACGCGGACAGACCCCTCGCACGGCAACCTCGAAGGGCGATTGACGCGGCCAGTCGGACATCTCTCCCCCTCCCCAAAAGGCGAACCGCCGGGCTTGCCCGGCGGTTCCGATCCTAGTCCGATGCCACGCGTCAGTGCAGCGCGATCGGAGCTTTCCCCGCCCCCCACCAGTAGATGCAGAAGAACAGGAACAGCCAGACGACGTCCACGAAGTGCCAATACCAAGCCGCCGCCTCGAAGCCGAAGTGCTGCTTGGGCGAGAACTGGCCCGCCATCGCGCGGAACAGGCACACGATCAGGAAGGTCGTGCCCACCAGCACATGGAAGCCATGGAAGCCCGTCGCCATGAAGAAGGTCGACGAATAGATGTTCTCGCGGAAGCTGAACGGCGCGTGGAGATACTCGTACAGCTGGACTCCCGTGAAGCACAGGCCCAGGACCACGGTCAGCGCCAGGCCGCGCACGGCGTCGCGCTTGTTGCCCTCCAGGATGGCATGGTGCGCCCATGTCACCGTCGTGCCCGACAGGAGCAGGATGAGGGTGTTCATCAGCGGCAGGTCGAAGGGCGCGATGATGCTGATGCCCTTCGGAGGCCAGGTCCCGCCCATGGCCTCGGTGCGTGCCGGCATCTCCGGCGAGTTCGGGAACAGCGAGGCGTCGAAGAAGGCCCAGAAGAACGCGGCGAAGAACAGCACCTCCGACGCGATGAACAGGATCATGCCATAGCGCAGGCCGAGCTGGACCACCGCGTTGTGGTACTTGCGCGACTCGACGATGACGTCGCTCCACCACCAGAACATGACGGCCAGGATGATCAGCAGGCCTGGTGCGATGACCCACCATTCGATCTTCTTGACGATGTCGCCCACGCCGCTGCCCAGCATCTCCGGATGCATGCCGAGCGTGGCGCCCAGGGCAAGCAGCAGCGCACCGAGAGACGCCAGCGCCGGCCACGGACTCGGATCGACGAGGTGATAGGGGTGCTTCGGTGTGCCGTCAGCCATGATCATCCACCCTTTCCATTCGAAGTGGCGGGCACGCCGCCAAGCAATGTCTTCGCCCGCTCGGTCTTCGCCTCGTAGAAGGTATAGGAGAGCGTGATGGTGCGGACGTCATCGTAGCGCCGATCCTTGTCCATCTCGGGATCGACGAAGAAGATCACCGGCATGTCGACCGACTGCCCGGGCAGCAGCAGCTGCTCGGTGAAACAGAAGCACTGCAGCTTGTTGAACCAGGGGCCGGTGATCTCCGGAGTCACGTTGTAGGTCGAGGTGCCGACGATCGGCCGCTGCGAGACGTTCGTGACACGATAATGGACCAGGCGCTCCTCGCCGAGCCGCACCTTCACCTGCCGCTCCAGCGGTTCGAAGCGCCATGGAAGGTTGCGATCGACGTTGGAATCGAAGCGCACGGTGACGGAGCGGCTCAGGATGGGCCGCTCGCCCTCGACGGCGACGACCGGCGTCCCGCCGAAGCCCGTGACGCGGCAGAACATCTCGTACAACGGCACCGCCGCGTAGGCGAGCCCGACCATGCCGGCCACGACGCCCACAAGCGCCCAGGCCATCCGCGCGTTGCGCATGCCCCCCGACGCGCTCATCCCTGCGGTCCCATGCGGACGATGCTCAGGACGAAGAAAAGCACGGCCAGCACGAGCAGGAATCCGGCCACGAACAGGTTCTTGCCACGCTGGCGGCGGTGCCTGTCGCTGTCGCCCGGGCGGCGTCCCTCGGTCATGGCATCCATCATCCCAGGAGCGCCCGGTCGAGCGGCAAGGCGGCGAACAGGATCGCAAGGTAGAGCAGCGAGTAGCGGAACATCCGCCGTGCCGCGCCGTGGCCCGTCTCGTCGTCCGGTGCCCGCCAGACGGCCAGCCCATGGCCAACGAAGCCAAGCCCCAGCGCGACCGCCGCCGCCCCGTAGAGCCATCCGACCGCGCCCAGCAGCGTCGGCGCGAGCGCGACCGGCAGGAGCACGATGGTGTAGGTCAGCATCTGGCGCTTGGTCTCCCGCGGGCCGGCGACCACCGGCAGCATGGGCACGCCGGCCCGCCGATAGTCGTCGCTGCGATAGAGCGCCAGGGCCCAGAAGTGAGGCGGCGTCCACAGGAAGATCAGCAGGAACAGCGCGACGCCGACCATCGAGACGTCACCGGTCACCGCCGCCCAGCCGATCACCGGCGGGAAGGCGCCGGCAGCGCCGCCGATCACGATGTTCTGCGGCGTGCGGCGCTTCAGGCCGATCGTATAGACGAACACGTAAAACAGGATCGCCGCCGCCAGCAGCGCGGCCGCCGTGAAGTTCGTGGCGACGGCCATCAGCAGGACGGAAAAGATCGACAGCAGGACGCCGAGGCCGAGAGCGTCGTCAGGCGCCACGCGTCCGGCCGGCAGCGGCCGCTGGGCGGTGCGGGTCATCAAGGCGTCGAGATCGCGCTCATACCACATGTTGATGCAGCCGGCTGCCCCCGATCCGAGCGCAATCGCCAGCACCGCCAGCGCCGCCGTGAACGGATGGACGTGGCCGGGCGCAATCGCGACGCCGACCAGGCCAGTGAAGACCACGAGCGACATCACCCGCGGCTTCAGCAGGTCGAAATAGTCCCGCACCCGCGCCGGCGGCGCCGCGTCGAATGCCCTCGTAAGGATCTGTGCCGTATCGCTCATCGCTTCAAGGCGAAGGCGCCGCCGCGCAGGATGTCGTTGCGGCGCCCCCGCTCCTCGGGATCAGTGATGCGCCGCCGCAGGGGTGATGTG
This sequence comes from Pseudomonadota bacterium, assembly GCA_049323495.1. Classification (GTDB taxonomy): domain Bacteria; phylum Pseudomonadota; class Alphaproteobacteria; order Reyranellales; family Reyranellaceae; genus Reyranella. The sequence continues at coordinate 95,694 of JBMONG010000005.1, read as the reverse complement.
CGGCAGCTCTTCGAAGGTGTGGAACGGCGGCGGAGAGGAGACCGTCCATTCCAGCGTCGTCGCCCCCTCGCCCCAGTAGTTGGCTCCGACCCGCTTGCCGGCGAGCAGACCGCCGAAGACAACGAAGATCAGCCAGAAGATGGTCGAGCCGAAGGAGATGAAGGCGCCGATCGACGACAGGTAGTTCCAGTGGGCCATCGCGTCGGGATAATCGACGTAGTGGCGCGGCATGCCGGCCAGGCCGCTGAAGTGCATCGGGAAGAACGTCAGGTTGACGCCGATGAAGGTCGTCCAGAAGTGGATCTGGGCGGCCCATTCGGGATACTGCCGGCCGGTCATCTTGCCGAACCAGTAGTAGAAGCCGGCGAAGATGCCGAACACCGCGCCCAGCGACAGCACGTAGTGGAAGTGGGCGATCACGTAGTAGGTGTTGTGCAGGGCATAGTCGACGCCGGCATTCGCCAGGACGACGCCGGTGACGCCACCGACGGTGAACAGGAAGATGAAGCCGATCGCCCAGAGCATCGGCACTTCGAGCCGGATCGAGCCGCCCCACATGGTGGCGATCCACGAGAAGATCTTCACGCCCGTCGGCACGGCGATCACCATGGTGGCCGCCACGAAGTAGGCGCGCGTGTCGACGTCGAGGCCGACCGTATACATGTGGTGCGCCCACACGACGAAACCCACGACGCCGATCGCCACCATCGCGTAGGCCATGCCGAGATAGCCGAAGATCGGCTTGCGGGCGAAGGTCGAGATGATGTGGCTCACGATGCCGAAGGCCGGCAGGATCATGATGTACACCTCGGGATGGCCGAAGAACCAGAAGAGGTGCAGGAACAGGCTGGGATCACCGCCGCCGTCGGGCTTGAAGAACGAGGTGCCGAAGTTGCGATCGGTCAGCAGCATGGTGATGGCGCCGGCCAGCACCGGCAGGGCCAGCAGCAGCAGGAAGGCCGTGACGAGGACCGACCAGGCGAACAGGGGCATGCGGTGCAGCGTCATGCCCGGCGCGCGCATGTTGAAGATCGTCGTGATGAAGTTGATGGCGCCCAGGATCGAGGAGGCACCCGCGATGTGCAGCGAGAAGATCGCCAGATCCATGCCGGCGCCCTGCTGCATCGTGAGCGGCGGATAGATCGTCCAGCCCGTCCCCACGCCACCGCCGACCACGGCCGACATCAGCAGCAGGAGGAACGCCGGCGGCAGCAGCCAGAAGCTGATGTTGTTCATGCGCGGGAACGCCATGTCGGGCGCCCCGATCATCAGCGGCACGAACCAGTTGCCGAAGCCGCCGATCAGCGCCGGCATCACGACGAAGAACACCATGATCAGGCCGTGCGCCGTGACGATGGTGTTCCACAGATGGCCGTTCGGCGTGCCGTCAGGCGCGTTGAAGTACTGCACGCCCGGCTGCAGCAGCTCGAGGCGCATGGCGACCGAGAAGCTGGCGCCGATCAGCGCCGCGAATACCGAGAACACAAGGTACATCGTGCCGATGTCCTTGTGATTGGTGCTGAACAGCCAGCGCTTGATTCCCGTCGGCGTATGATCGTCGTGGTGGGCGTCGTGGCTGTGAGTGGCGCCGGGCGCGGTGGCCATTGTCGTTCTCCTGCGGCGATGCGCTTAGCGGTTGGCGGGAGCGGTGGCGGAAGCGAAGTCGGCGCTGGCGGGAATGCCCGCTGCCTTCTTCTTCTGCTCCACCCACTTGTCGAACTCTTCCCGGGACACGACCCGCACGGCGATCGGCATGTAGGTGTGGTTGTTGCCGCAGATCTGCGAGCACTGTCCGAAGTAGTAGCCCTCGTTGGCGACGTTGATCCAACCCTCGTTGAGGCGGCCGGGGATCACCGTCTTCTTGATGCCGAATCCCGGCACCGTCCATCCGTGCATGGAATCGGCGGCAGTGCCGATGATGCGGATGTTCGTGCCCTTGGGGATCACCATCTCCTCGTCCACCGCCAGCAGGCGCGGCATCGTCGGCTTCTGCTTGATGCGGTCCGCCTCCGACAGGATGCGGCTCTCGACCGTGATGTTGCCCTGGTCCGGATATTCGTACGTCCAGTACCATTGATGGCCGACCACCTTGATGGTGAGGTCGGCGTCGACGATCTTGTCGCCGTAGTAGAGGAGGCGGAAGGACGGGATGGCGATGACGACCAGGATCAGGATCGGCACGACCGTCCAGGCGATCTCCAGCATCGTGTTGTGCGTGGTCGAGGCCGGCACGGTGTTCCGCGACGCATGAAAGCGCCACACGGCGTAGACGAGCAACGCGAGGACGAAGAGACAGATCGCGGTGATGATCACCAGCAGCAGATCGTGCAGCGAGGCGAGCCGCTCCATCACGGGCGTATACGACGGCGGAAAGTTGATCTGCCAGTCGTGCGGCACGCCCACGATCGGCTGTCCGAGCGCGCTGCCCGCCAGGCCGACCATCGCCGCCGTCGCCATTCCGAGAATGCCCAATCCGCGTCTGCCGATCATGCAATCGTCCCTTCACCGGGCTCGCTCCTCCCCCGAGGGTTCCGGCCCGCAAAATCCCCGCAATTCAAAGCGGTTAGTACCAGATATAGCCCGTTCACGTAACGGGTTTTCACCCCCCGCAGGTATGTGGCGGCCAGTCGCACTCGCGCGCGCCGCGATGCGGCAGGGCCCGTGCAGGAGCGCCGCACGAGGCGACGCGGCCGTCGCTTGTCTTTCCCTGTTCCGTCGGTATGGTCGCCCGCCGGTCGTGGCCGGCCAGGTTCAGTGAAAGGATCCCCCGATGCGTCTTGCACTGACGCCGTTGATCGTCGCCGTCTTTCTCACCCTCGCAGGAGCGACCGCCGCCATGGACAAGGAAAACACCCTTTATATCGACCTCAAGGACGGCCGCGTCGTCATCGAGATGCGCCCCGACCTCGCCCCCAACCACGTTGCCCAGATCAAGAAGCTGGCGCGCGAGGGCAAGTACGACGGCGTCGTCTTCCACCGCGTGATCGAGGGCTTCATGGCCCAGACCGGCGACCCGACCGGCACCGGCACCGGCGGCATGGGCGAGACGCTGAAGGCCGAGTTCTCCAAGGAGCCGCATGTGCGCGGCGCCGTATCGATGGCCCGCACCAACGATCCCAACAGCGCGCGCAGCCAGTTCTTCATCGTGTTCAAGGACTCGAACTTCCTCGACGGCCAGTACACGGTCTGGGGCAAGGTCGTCTCGGGAATGGAGTACGTGGACAAGATCAAGCGCGGCGCGCCGGGTTCGGGCGCCGTGGCCGCGCCGCCGGACAAGATGATCAAGGTCCAGGTCGCCGCCGACGCCAAGGATTGAGCACCAGGATGAAGGGCCGCCCCTCGGGGCGGCCCTTTTCGATCCGCGTCAGCCTTCCTTCGTCACCGTATGGAAGGTCTTGGAGATGATCTGCCAGCGCCCGTCGACCTTGATCAGGGTCAGATAGTCCGTGAAGTAGCGCGGCGGCAGCTGGCATTCGACCTTGGCGATGGCCGTGGCCGGGCCGGAGAAATCGACCGAGACGATGCGGTCGGCCCGCGCGCTGCCCTTGGACCTGGCCGACGGGCGGCTCTCAACCATCGAGAACCATTCCCCGCGCGGCCAGTCCGTCGCTTTGCCGTCGGCGCCCGCGGCATAGAGGTGCGAGGCGGGATGGAACGCCTCGCCCAGCTTCTTCGTGTCGCCTTCGTAAAGGCCGTCGAAATAGACCTGCAGCACCTTCTCGACAGCCGCCACTTCCGAGCTCATCGCCCCTCCTCCTCATTGCACTCTTCGGTTCGCTTCAGATCGCCCCGTTCGGGCTGACCAGGATCTTGCCGTTGCGGCCGCCCCGGTCGGCGTGGTCGAGGGCCTCCTTGATCCGTTCGATAGGATAGACCGTGTCCACCGGGGCCGACAGTCTGCCCGCCATGACCTGGCCCGCCAGGTCGGCGTAGATCGCCCGGATCTGCTCGGCGCTGCGCCTGGCCAGGCCGCGGCCGAGCATGAAGCCGGTCAGCCGGATGCCGCGATAGATGAAGTTGCTGCGCGCAACCTTCGGGTCCTCGCCGCTCATCGAGCCGTAATGGACCACCGTGCCCTCGGTCGCGATGCAGTCGACGAGGCGCCCGGTGGCCGCGCCGCCGATCGCCTCGATGCCGAGCATGAGGCGTGCCCCGCCGGTTGCCCCGGCGACGCGTTCCGCGAGGTCGCTGCCGTCGACCAGCACGATGTCGGCGCCCAGCGCCTCGAGCTCGGTCGCCAGTTCCGGCCGGCGCACGACGTTCACCGTACGCAGCCCCCGCTGCCGCGCCAGCACGATCAGCAGCCGGCCGACCGCCGAGTTGGCGACGTTCTGGATCACCCAGTCGCCGGGCTTGAGGTCGACGAAGTCCGACAGCATGAGCAGCGCCGTCGGCGGGTTGATGCGCACCATCGCCGCCTGGGCCAGGTCGATGCCGGCCGGCAGGGGAATGGCATCGTCGCCCTTCACCTTGCGCCGCTGCGTCCAGTTCTCGCGTTGCAGGTTGATGACGAGGTCGCCCGGCTTCACGTGCGTCACCGCCGCGCCCACGGCCGTCACGCGCCCGACGCACTCGGCCCCGGGCGTCGCCGGCAGCGGCGGCTTCAGCCGGTAGCTGCCGCGGCAGAACCACATGTCCGCCGGGTTGATGGGGAAGGCAAGCACGTCGAACACGACCTCGTCGGCCGCCGGAGCGCCGACATCGGGCACGTCCGCGCAGCGCGCGACCTCCGACGGCGTGCCGTAGCGATCGATCAGCACCTGCTTCACCTTGCGCCTCCCTGCCGGCGGCCGCGCCGCTTTGTTGGCCCGTCGATTGCTTATATTGTTCTTTGACAGGGGGTGAAATGCCGGATGACGGCCAAGCCATTTGACGAGATGAATTCGGGCGCCGCGGCGGGCACGGTACGGGCGCCCTACCGGACCGTCGCCGAATGGCTGGCGCGCACCTCGCCCGAGAAGATCGCCGCGACCCGGCACGAGGTCGACGTCTTCTACCGCCGCCACGGCATCACCTTCGGCGCCTACGGCGCGGTCGACGGCAGCGAGACGACCATCCCCTTCGACATCATCCCGCGCGTCATCGCCTGGGACGAATGGGAATTCCTGCACAAGGGCCTCGTGCAGCGCGTGCGGACGCTCAACGCCTTCCTGGCCGACGCCTACGGCCAGCGCGAAATCTGCCGCGCCGGCATCATCCCCGAGCAGCAGGTGCTGATGAACGCCGAGTTCGTGGCGATGGCGCAGGGGCTGGAGCTGCCGGGCGGCGTGCATGCCCACATCGCCGGCATCGACCTGGTGCGCGTCGGCGAGAAGGAGTTCTACGTCCTCGAGGACAACGTGCGCACGCCTTCGGGCGTGTCGTACGTGCTGGAGAACCGCGAGGTCATGATGCGGCTGGCGCCCGAGCTGTTCTCGGCCATGCGCGTGCTGCCGGTCGCCGACTACACGGAGGAGCTGCTGGCGACGCTGCGCTCGGTGTCGTTCAGCGACGATGCCGAGCCCAACGTCGTGCTGCTGACGCCCGGCCACTACAACAGCGCCTACTTCGAACACGCCTTCCTGGCCGACGAGATGGGCATCGAGCTGGTGAAGGGCTCCGACCTGTTCGTCGACGAGGGCCGCGTCTACATGCGCACGCCGCGCGGGCCGCAGCGCGTCGACGTGATCTACCGCCGCATCGACGACGCCTTCCTCGATCCGCTGGCGATGCGCCCCGACTCCTACCTCGGCGTCGCCGGGCTGGTCGGTGCGCTGCGCGCCCGGCGGGTGAACATCGTGAACGCGCTGGGCAACGGCGTGGCCGACGACAAGTCGACCTACACCTACGTGCCGGAGATGGTGCGCTTTTATCTCGGCGAGGAGCCGATCCTGAACAACGTGCCGACCTGGCGCTGCGACCGTGCCGACGACTTCAAGTACGTGCTCGAGCGGCTGCCCGAGCTGGTCGTCAAGGAAGTGCACGGCTCGGGCGGCAAGGGCATGCTGGTCGGCCCGACCTCGAGCCAGGCCGAGATCGAGGAGTTCCGCGCCATGCTGAAGGCACGGCCCGACAACTACATCGCCCAGCCGACGCTCGCGCTGTCGACCTGCCCGACCTTCGTGAGCCAGGGCGTGGCCCCGCGCCACGTCGACCTGCGCCCGTTCGTGCTGTCCGGCGCCCGCACGACCATCGTCCCCGGCGGCCTGACCCGCGTCGCCCTCAAGGAGGGGTCGCTGGTCGTCAATTCCAGCCAGGGCGGCGGCACCAAGGACACCTGGGTGCTGGCGCCGCCGCCGGCCGCCCCTTCCTCCGGAAACGGCGCCTGACCGCGACATGCTGAGCAGCACCGCCAAGAACCTGTACTGGATGGGACGCTACCTGCAGCGCGCCAAGTCAACGGCACGGCTGATCGAGGCGACGCAGCGCATGGCGCTGCAGTCGCGCGGCGAGGAGGCCGCCGGCGTCGCGGCGATCTTCGGGATGGAGGACGAGTTCCGGCAGACGCAGCAGCAATCCTCCGGGCGGCTGGCCAGCCTGATCGACTTCCTGGTGCTCGACGAGAACAACCCCTCCTCGATCGTGAGCTCGATCGGCGCCGCCCGCCGCAACGCCCGCGAGGAGCGCAACAACATCACCGTCGACGTCTGGGAGAGCCTGAACGGGCTGTGGCTCGAGCTCAGCGAGCGGCTGCGCGGCGACCGCGCCTTCCTCGACCGCGGCGCGCTGATCGAGACCGTGAAGAAGCAGGCGGTGATGATCTTCGGCGCCGCCCAGGTCACCCTGCTGCGCGACGAGGCCTACAACTTCCTGCAGCTCGGCGCTTTCCTGGAGCGCGCCGACAACACCGCCCGCATCCTCGACGTGAAGTTCCACCTGCTGCAGCCGGACGGCAAGCCGCCGGCCGGCGAGCTCGACTACTTCGCCTGGTCCGAGGTGCTGGCCTGCATCGGCGCCGTGCGCACCTACCGCCGCATCTACCGCAGCGCCCTCGACCCGGCCAAGGTCGCCGAGCTGATGATGCTGCGCCGCGACGTGCCGCGCTCGGTGCACCATTCGCTGTGGATGGTCGATCTCAGCATGCGCGAGCTTTCCGACGCCTACGGCGCGCGCGGCGAGGCCGACCGGCTGGCCGGCGAGCTGCACGCCCGCCTGCGCTATGCCCGCATCGACCGCATCTTCGCCCGGGGGCTGAACCGCTTCCTGGGCGGCGTGCGCACCGACATCGCCACGCTGTCCGACGAGATCGGCCGGCAGTTCCTGCTCGACTGAGCGACCCATGCGCCTTGCCGTCCACCACGTCACGCGGTTCGAGTTCGACCAGCCGTCCGGCCATTCCATTCACGATGTCCGGCTCACGCCCAGGCCCGCCACCGGGCAGCGCATCGTCTCCTGGCGCATCGAGGGGCCGGGCAAGCGCTCGGAATGGCTCGACGGCCACGGCAACCAGGTCACGACCTTCTCGGTGGCCCATCCGCACGAAGGGGTCGAGATCGTGGTGCGCGGCCTCTACGAATATATCGGCGGCGACCAGTGGCTGCGCTACGCCGAGACCCCGACTCTGCCGGCGCCGTTCTGGCTGCGCCGGTCGAGCCTTGCCGGCCACGACGAGAGCTTCGATCCGCTGATCGAGGGGCTGGCGCAACGCGCCGCCGAGCCGTCCGAGCGCGTCGCCGTCCTGCATGAGCTGATGAACCGCGTGAACGAACGCATCGCCTACCGGACCGGCGTGTCGACCGTCGAGACCACCGCCGCCGAGGCGCTGGCGCGCGGCGCCGGCGTGGCGCAGGACCAGGCGCACGTCTTCATCGCCGCCTGCCGCCGCCTGGCCGTGCCGGCGCGCTATGTCAGCGGCTACCTGCGCAACGACGATCCGGAGCTGCATGTCGGCCGCACCAGCCATTCCTGGGCGGAGGCCTGGGTGCCCGGCCTCGAATGGGTGGGCTTCGACCCCGCCAACGACATCAGCCCACGCGGCGACAGCCTGCGCGTGGCGGTCGGCCTCGACTACCGCGACGCCGCGCCGGTCAGCGGCCGGCGCGTGGGCTTCGGCGACGCCCGCATGACGGCCGAGGCCTCGGTGACGCTGGTCGACCCTTAACGGCGGTACGGCAAGACCTACCAGAAATAGCGGCCCGGTCGCTTGCGGAAGCACGGGTCCGCCAGTACGGTCGCGCGCTTTTTCCTACGCCCGAAAGGAGGCGCCGCCGTCATGGCCTTCATTGCCGACCGTCTGAGCCGCATCAAGCCCTCTCCGACCAATGCCGCGCAAGGCAAGTTCCTGGAGATGAAAGCGGCGGGCAAGGACGTGATCGGCCTGGCCGCCGGCGAGCCCGACTTCCCCACGCCTGACCACATCAAGGAAGCGGCGATCAAGGCGATCCACGAGAACGACACCAAGTACACCGCGGTGCCTGGCACCCCGGCGCTGCGCCAGGCGATCGCCGCCAAGATGAAGCGCGACCACGGGCTGGAGTACAAGCCGTCCCAGACCGTCGTGACCTCGGGCGGCAAGCAGATCATCTTCAACGCCATGCTCGCCACCCTCAATCCGGGTGACGAGGTCATCATCCCGGCGCCCTACTGGGTGTCGTACCCGGAGATGGTGATGTTCGGCGACGGCACGCCGGTGATCGTGCAGTGCCCGGAATCGGCCGGCTTCAAGCTGCGGCCCGAGGATCTCGAGCGCGCCATCACGCCCCGGACCAAGTGGCTGATCCTGAATTCGCCCAGCAACCCGACCGGCGCGGCCTACACCCAGGCCGACCTGCGCGGCCTGTGCGACGTCCTGCTGCGCCATCCGCATGTCTGGGTGCTGACCGACGACATGTACGAGAAGCTCGTCTACGACGACTTCGTCTTCACGACGCCGGCCCAGGTCGAGCCGCGGTTGTACGACCGCACGCTGACGATGAACGGCGTGTCCAAGGCCTACAACATGACGGGCTGGCGCATCGGCTACGCCGCCGGCCCGCAGAAGCTGATCGACGCCATGATCACGGTGCAGTCGCAGAGCACCTCGAACGCCAGCTCCATCAGCCAGGCGGCGTCCGTGGCGGCGCTGAACGGCCCGACCGATTTCATTCCGAGGAACGTCGCCGTCTTCAAGCAGCGCCGCGACCTGATCGTGTCGATGCTGAACCAGTCCAAGGGCCTGAAGTGCCCGCGGCCGGAGGGTGCCTTCTACGTCTATCCGTCCTGCGCCGGCACGATCGGCAAGAAGACGCCGGACGGCAAGGTGATCGAGAACGACACCGACTTCGTGAACTACCTGCTCGAGGCCGAGGGCCTCTCGGTCGTCCAGGGCTCGGCGTTCGGCCAGGGCCCGGCCTTCCGCATCTCCTACGCCACGGCCACGGAGCTGCTGGAGGAGGCGGGCCGCCGCATCCAGCGCGCCTGCGCCGCGCTGTCCTAGCCGCGTTCGGCGGTGCCCGACGGCGGCAGCCGGGCTCCGCCCGCCGCCGGTCTCACCGCCACGCGGCGAAGGCGATGACGGCCGCCAGGACCGTCCCCAGCAGGCCGGTGGCGAAGACGATGCGGCCGATGCGGTCGACCATCGCCGTGGGGCGTCCGGCCAGGCGCAGCCTCTCTCCGGTCAGCACGACCACGATGCACACCAGGCAGAGCGCGAAGAACACGTAGAAGCCGTACTCGACGGCGATGACGTAGCCCACGTTGCCGAGCTGGGCGTTGATGGCCGAGAGCAGCACGGCGCCGGAGAGGCCGGCGGTGATCGCCACCATGACCTTGGGGGCGGCCAGCGCCGGCGGAAAGTACAGCGTCGCGAACATGATCAGGGTCATCAGGCCGATCGGCAGCAGCGTCTTGATGAGCGTCGTGCCGATGTCGCGCTGCACGTCGATCTGCATCTTGAAGCCGGACAGCTCGCGCACCCGTTCGAGGCCGACCAGTGCCGGGTCGCCGAGCGCCGACTGGGCGACCAGGTTGTCGATCAGGGTCATGACGCGGACCGGATGCCATTGCGTCAGGTTGCGGAACGCCTCCGACGATGCCAGTGGAAAGCGACTCGCCTCGCCGGCCGTCGGCGTCGTCGCATCGGCCCCGCTCCGATCCACGACATAGACCAGCCGATCGCTGGCCGCGCGCGCGTTGAAGAATTCGATCTCGAGCGCCTGGCGATCGGCCGGATAACGGTGCAGGTCGAAGTCGTTCTTGAACTCCCCGGTGACGCGCCACAGCCGGTAGGTCGTGCCGTCGTCGAGGTCGCGCTCGGTGGCCGGCCGCGCGGCGGCGAAGCTGCCGCGCAGCATGTGGGGAAACTCGATCTGGGCCGGGTCGGCACCGTCCGGCGCGGCATCGCGCACGAAGCGCATCCACACGTACAAGTCGGCCGTGAAGGTCGACTGCGCGACGTCGATGCGCGGCAGCTCGTTCAGGAACATGCCGGTGTACACGACCTTCTGCCGCCGGGCATAGCGGCCGGCGGCGACCTCGACCACCTCGCCGGCCGCGATTTCCAGCGCATCGGGATAGGAGACGGGAACCAGCTGCACCGGCGCCGATTCGAACCGCCCGTCCCGGAACCATCCCACCCGGATGGGCATAGCGCGGCCGCGATCGGCGGTGAACCAGATCGGGCCCAGAAGGCCGGCCACCGAGCGGCCCGGACCGTCGAGCGAATCGAGGAACGTCAGGAACCGCTGCCGGCGCTGCTTCAGATCGACAGCGGCCTCGGTGCGCGCGACGGCGCGCAGGGCCGCGATGGCGAGCCGTCCGGCGTCATAGGCCTGCACGGCGACCCACGACACCGCCAGCCCGCCTTCGCCGAACCTCTGCCGGTAGCGGTCCGCGAAGTCGCGCGTGTCGTCATTGGCGCTGTCCAGCAGGACCGGCGTCGCCGCGTAGACTCCCCTGGTGAAGAAGCCGCGCCTGTCCCGTGCCTCCGGCAGGTCCCCGAAACGCGTCGCGAGGGAATCCCCGGCCAGCCCCGTGCCGCCCAGGATCGGAGCATCGACGCCCAGCCGGCGCAGCGCAGTGATCGCCGCGACGGCATCGTCGTCCAGCATGGCGAGGACGATCGCCGGCTTGTCCGGATCCTCGGCGGCCTTCACCACTGCCGCGTCGCGCTCCCCCTTGCCGGTGAAGCCCGCAAAGGACACGTCCAGTCCCAGTCGGCCCGCGCCGCGCCGGAATCCGTCGGCCACCGTGCGGCCATAGGCGTCGTCGGCGAAGATCACCACGGCCCGCGAGCCGCCCAGCGCATGGCGCAGGTAGCTCGCCAGCCAGTCGCCCATGTCGCCGTTCGCAAAGATCGTGCGGAACGTCGTCGGACTGGCCGTGATGAGGTCGCTCTCGGCCGCCGGGACGATGGAAGCGAGGCCCGCCCGGGCGAAGATCGGTCCCGCGAGAAGCGACGACGTGGACAGCAGGGGGCCGACGACGCCGATCGCATCGCTGGCCACGATCCGGTCCGCCGTCTCGCGAACACCGTTGTCGGAGCGACCGGCATCGTGGACGTCCAGCTCGATCCGCGGGCCGCCGCCCTGGGCGTTCGCCTCTTCGACCGCGAGCCGCACGCCGTTGGCGAGGGCCCGCCCGTAGGCCCCCTCGTTCTCGCCGCTGGTGCTCGAGATCACCGCCAGCTTGAGCGAAGGCGCCTGCGCCGCGAGCGGAGCCGTCCAGAGAGAGGCCAGGACCAGGAACACGGCCGGCAGCAGCCGGGCAGACAGACGACGGACAGCCATGCTCACAGGCAACGCACGATGATCGACGGCGGTCACTTTCGATGATCTCCCGACGGGCGTCAAACGGCCGCTGCCTTCAGCCATGAGCTCCCCGCCACCGTCTGCCGGGGCCATGCTGCACTGCAACGCAGTGCGAAGAACGTCGCCGTTTCCTCCTCGCGGATTGACTCGTCCTGGCCGGAGTGAAAGCATTTCCTGGACAAGGCTTCGCTCCGGACGCGTTCGGCAGCGACCACCGTCCGGAGCTTCTCTTGGCGCAGGCAATCGCGCAGGAAGGAGGACGTTGTCATGAACGGCACCAGATCCGACATCGTATCCGGAGGCAGACCAGGCAGCGGCGCGCACCGCGTGGTGGCGCTGTGCGGGCCGTATCTGTCCGGCAAGACCAGCCTGCTCGAAAGCCTGCTCTATGCCATGGGGGCCATCGGCCGGCGCGGCTCCACCCGCGCAGGCACCTCGACGGGAGACGGCGCCCCCGAGGCGCGTCGGCGCGGCATGGGCACCGAGATCAACGTCGCCTCGGCGAGCTACCTCGGCGACCATTGGACCTTCCTCGACGTCCCGGGGTCGATCGAGTTCCAGCATGACGCCTGCGCGGCGCTCGCGGTGTGCGACGCGGCGGTGCTGGTCTGCGAGCCCTCGCCCGAACGCGTCGTCGCCCTGATGCCGCTGCTGAGATTCATCGAGGACCGCTGCATCCCCCACGTCTTCTTCATCAACAAGATCGATTCGGCCGAGGCGCGTGTGCGCGACATGCTGGCCGCCCTGCAGGCGATCTCGACGCGCAAGCTGGTGCTGCGCCAGGTGCCCATCCGCCAGCCGACGCGCGACGGCGGCGAGGAGACGGTCGGCTACGTCGATCTCGTCAGCGAGCGCGCCTATCGCTACCGCTCGAGCGGCGCCTCCGACCTCATCGAGATGCCGGCCGAGATCCTGCCGCGCGAGACCGAGGCGCGCCGCGAGATGCTCGAAACCCTGTCGGAGTTCGATGACCAGCTCCTCGAGCAGCTGATCGAGGACGTCGCGCCGGAGAAGTCGCTGATCTACCGCGACCTGCACGACGAGTTCGGCGCCGACCAGATCGCACCGGTGCTGCTGGGCGCCGGGGACCGGGAGAACGGTGTGCGCCGGCTGATCAAGACGCTGCGCCATGACGCGCCGTCGGTCGATCGCACAGCCCTGCGCCGCGCCCTGCCGGACGACGCGGCAGCGACGGCCGAGTGCTTCAAGGTCCTGCATCAAAGCCATGCGGGCAAGCTGTCCCTCTGCCGTGTCTGGTCGGGTTCCCTGTCGGAAGGCCAGAACGTCGGCGGACCGCGGATCGGCGCCCTTCTGAAGCCCTTCGGCCAGCGTCTCGACAAGGTCGCCCAGGCTGGCCCCGGCGAGATCGTTGCGCTGGCCAAGGTCGACGGGCTCTCCGCGGGCCAGGCTCTGACCGCGACCGGCATCGTGCCGACCGCGGACTTCCCGCGGGCCGACCCGCCGGTATTCGCGCTGTCGCTCGCCGCGCGCAACCGTAACGACGAAGTGAAGCTCTCGGGCGCCCTGCAGAAGATCGTCGAGGAGGATCCCTCCCTGTCCTTCGAGGCGCGCGGCGAGACCCACGAGCTGCTGCTCAAGGGCCAGGGCGAAATGCACCTCAAGGTCGCCGTCGACAAGCTCGCCGGCCGCTACAATGTCGCGGTCGAGACGACGACGCCGCGCGTCGCCTACCGCGAGACGATCCAGGGTGGCGCCCAGCAGCACGCCCGCTACAAGCGCCAGACGGGCGGTCATGGCCAGTTCGCCGACATCAAGATCGAGATCAGGCCGCTGCCGCGCGGTTCGGGCTTCCGCTTCGTCGATCGCATCGTGGGCGGCGTCGTGCCGCGCAACTTCATCCCCGCCGTCGAGGAAGGTTTGATCGACTACATGAAGGAAGGCCCCCTGGGGCAGCCGGTGGTCGATCTCGAGGTGACGCTGTTCGACGGCCAGTATCACAGCGTGGACAGCTCCGAGATGTCCTTCAAGATGGCGGCGCGCATTGCGATGTCCGAGGCGATGCCCAAGTGCAGGCCGGTGCTGCTCGAACCCATCCTTAAGGTCACGGTGGCGGCGCCCAGCGAGGCCACGCCGCGCATCCAGCGGCTGATCACGGGCCGGCGCGGCCAGCTCCTGGGCTACGACGGGCGTGCCGGATGGCACGGCTGGGACGAGGTCTCGGCGCTCATGCCCGAGGCGGAGATCGCCGACATGATCGTCGAGATCCGCTCGGTCACCCAGGGTGTCGGCACCTTCCGGACGGAGTTCGACCATCTGCAGGAGCTGGTCGGCCGCAGCGCCGACCGCATCGTCGAGGAGACCCGCAAGCGCGCGGCGGCCTGAGCCGCCTGCGCACGACGGCCGCGCAGGCCGGTCACAAACTGGTGAGAAGACGTCCCGCCGCCTTCACGGCCGGACCACGCCGCCGCATGCTTCTCCCGTGGAACGGTTCCACAGGAGGAGGGATATCATGGTCAGCAGAAGGTCCGTGACGATGGGGGGCCTGGTGATGGCCGCCGCAGCGTCACCGGCCCGCATCGCGCTTGCCCAGTCCGGGAAGCCGATGCTGGTGTTCGTCGGCCACGAGCTTTGAGGCGGCTGCAAGATCTGGCGTGGCCAGTCTGAGCCGGACTTCGTCAAGTCGAATGCGGCGGGCAAACTCGACTACCGGGTGGTGCATCCTGCCAACCAGACACTGGTGCTGAAGGAAGAATCCTGGCCGGCCGACGCGCTCTGGGTGCGGAAGGCTTTCCTGGACAGCGAGGAAGGCAAGGCGCGTCCCGACGCCACTCCACGCTTCATCCTGGCCCAGGACGGCAAGATCATCCTTGCGGTCACGGGCAACGCCGGCTGGAAGAACCAGATGTGGCCCAGGATCCTGGAAGTGACGGGCACCCGTTCCTGACGGAACGCCCCGCGCCGCGACGGTTCGCTTTTCCCGGCAGCGGCCATGGATCATATTGGCCTCGTGGGAGTGCTTCCGCGGGGACGACGTCGATGATCCTGAGACATTTTCGGGCCGCCGCTCTGGCTGTGACGCTGCTCGGCTTCGCGTCGCCGCCGGCGAGCGCGCAGAGCGGGAGCCTGACGCTGCTGTATGCCTGCGACAGGCAGTCGGAGCCCTGCAAGGTTTGGGAAAAGCAGTGGGAGCCGATCTTTGCCGCGTCGCCGGCTGCCCGCAAGGTCACGCTGCGCAAGGTGAATGCGCCGGACGCCAAGGCTCTGCTGAAGCCCGCGAGCTGGCCCGCGGACCTGCGATGGGTGCTCGACATCTTTCTGATGAGCCAGGAAGGCGTGCAGGACGGGTACGATACGCCGCGCTTCTTCCTGCTGCAGGACGGCCAGATCGCTTTCGCCAGCGTTGGAAACAGCGGCTGGCGCGAGTTCATGTGGCCGACCATTCTGGACATGACGAACACCAGTCCCTAGAACATGATGGATCCAGCTGGAATCAGCTGGATCCATCATGCCTCTTGCAACACGCATCCCCAGTGCGCGCGAATGCGATGAGAACCGGAGGAGGCGATGGCCAGCGACCTGTTCCTCTCCCAGCTTGCGGCCTACGCCGAGGTGCACCGCGACCGGCGCAACAAGGCCACGCACTTCGCCGGCATTCCGCTCATCGTCTTCTCGCTCCTGCTTGTGCTCACCCTGTGGCGCTTCGAGCTCCTCGGGCAGGAATGGGCGGGGTCGTTCGCCATCGGCTTGCTGGCCGTGCTGGGCTGGATCGCGCTGGACCTGCGCATCGGGCTCGCGATGGCGGTGATCATGGCGGTCGCCTGGTATGCTGCCAAGGCGCTTGGCGCCTCGCTTGGCTCTGCGCAGGCGGTGTGGGCGGTCTTTTTCGTTCTTTTCGTCGGCGGATGGATCCTGCAGTTCCTCGGACATCACTATGAAGGCCGCCGGCCAGCGCTGATGGACAACGTCTTCCAGGCCTTCATCGGTCCGATGTTCCTGGTCGCGGAGGCGGCGGTAGCAATGGGCCGGCGCGCCGATCTCGCGCGCGCCCTCCGCGGGCATGACGTCACGGCGCGGTGAACAGGGTTGATTTGTCCCCGGCCGGTGGCGAGATCAGATGGAGCCACGGCGCGAAGGAGTGAAGCATGCTGATCAAGCGCAGACGGGGCTGGGAGCTGAAGGAGAGCCTGGCGACACCGGAGACTGTCTATCTCCAGCGCCGGAGCCTGGTGAGGGCCATGGGCGTCGGGGCAGCCGCCGCGCTGGCGGCGCCTGCCGCCGCGCTCGCCCAGGACAAGGGGCGCGACAAGGGCCAGGATCCGTCGGCCGGCCTTTATCCGGCCAGGCGCAACGACCGGTACGGGGTGCCCGCGCCCGAGACGGCCGAGCGTCTCGCCACCACCTACAACAACTTCTATGAATTCGGCACCGACAAGAGCATCTGGCGCGAAGCGCAGAAGCTCGACCTGCGGCCCTGGACGATCAAGGTCGGCGGCATGGTCGAAAAGCCCTTCGAGATCGGCATCGACGATCTGCTCGCGAGAGTTCAGCTCGAGGAGCGCGTCTACCGCCATCGCTGCGTCGAAACCTGGTCGATGATCGTGCCGTGGAGCGGCTTCCCGATGCGCTCGCTGGTCGAGCTCTGCAAGCCGACGGGCGGCGCGAAATATGTCGTGATGAAGACCCTCAGCAAGCCGTCCGTCATGAGGGAACAGCGCGATCCGCTCTACCCCTGGCCCTACACCGAGGGCCTGGCGATGGACGAGGCCATGCACGACCTCACCTTCATCGCCACGGGGCTGTACGGCAAGCCGATCCCCAAGCAGAACGGCGCGCCGCTGCGGCTGGTGGCCCCCTGGAAGTACGGGTTCAAGAACGTGAAGTCGATCGTCAGCATCGAGTTCAGCGACAAGCGGCCGGTCTCCTTCTGGGAAGGACTCCAGTCCAGCGAGTACGGCTTCTGGGCCAACGTGAACCCGGAAGTCCCCCATCCGCGCTGGAGCCAGGCCACCGAGAAGCCGCTGGGCAGCGACCAGCGCATCCCGACCCTGCTCTACAACGGCTACGCCGAATTCGTGGCCGGCCTCTACGCCAATCGCAAAGCGGAAAAGCTGTTCATGTAAGGCCCGCTCCTTTGCCTTGTCGCGTCGGGCCGCGCTAAAACAGCGCCCGTACCGCCGCGGGACGGCGAGGGAGGACATGTGAAACTGAATCGCCGCACGGCGCTGGCCGGCGCCGTGGCCCTGACGGCCGCCCCGGGAGCCTTCGCCCAGGACTTTCCCAGCAAGCCGATCAAGATCGTCGTGCCGTTCGCGGCCGGCAGCGCGACCGACCTGACGGCGCGCGGCCTTGGCGCCAAGCTGCAGGAGATCCTGAAGCAGCCGGTGGTGATCGAGAACAAGCCCGGTGCGAGCGGTCAGCTCGGCGCGTCGGCGGTCGCGACGGCCCCGCCCGACGGTTATACGCTGCTCATGGGCACCAACACGACCAACGCCGCCAACCCGGCGCTGTTCAAGAAGCTCAGCTACGATCCGGAGAAGGACTTCGCACCCATCATGCGCTGCGTCACCGGCGTCAATGCGCTGGTCGTGAACAACGACGTGCCGGCGAAGACGGTCGCGGAGCTGGTAGACTATGCCAAGAAGAATCCCGGCAAGCTGAACTACGCCGAGGCGAGCGCCTCGCAGCGCCTGTCCGGCGAGATGTTCAACAAGCTGGCCGGCGTCAAGATCGAGCGCGTGCCCTACAAGGCGAGCCCGCAGGCGCTGGGCGACGTCGCGGCCGGCCAGGTCCAGATCATGTTTCCCGACCTGCCGCAGGCCCTCACGCAGATCGACGCCGGCCGGGTGCGCGGCCTGGGCGTCACCGGGCCCACGCGTTCCTCCGTCGCCCCGAACCTGCCGCCGATCGGCGATACGGTGCCGGGCTATTCCCTGGTGTACTGGCTGGCCGTCTTCGCGCCGGCGGCCACGCCCGAGCCGATCCAGAAGGCCCTCGCCGACGCCATCGCCGAGGCCCTGAAGGATCCTGCGACCGCCAAGGCGATGACCCAGGGCCGCATGGAGATCGCGCCGTTGCCGCTCGCGCAGTTCGCCGCCTATGTGAAGGAGCAGACGGCGTGGTGGACGCGCGAGATCAAGGCCGCCGGCATCGAGCCTGAATGAGCGGGGCGGGATCATGAACAAGGTCATCGTCGAAAAGGCCGGTCCGGTCCGGACCGTCTGGCTGAACAGGCCGGACAAGCGCAACGCGCTCGACAGCGAGCTGCTGCGCGAGATGATCGAGGTGCTGCGCGCCCCGGTCGCCGACGACGACCGCGTGGTCGTCATCCGCGGCAAGGGCAGCGTGTTCTGTTCCGGGCTCGACATGGCGGAACGCCGCGAGACCATCGGCAGCGGCGGCGCCAGCGGCATCGAGGTCATGCTGCGTGCCATCGAGCTCTGCCCGCTGCCGGTCGTCGCCGTCGTCCATGGCGACGCCATCGCCGGCGGCAACGAGCTCGCGCTGCACTGCGACCTGGTCGTGGCCAGCGCCGCCGCGCGCTTCGGCATGTCCCTCGCCCAGGTCGGCTTGGCCCCCAACTGGTTCCTGGCCAAGAAGCTGATGGAAGTGCTGGGGCCGGTCACCACGCGCGAGATGCTGCTGCTGGGCGATCCGCTGCCGGCGACCAAGCTGCACGCGCTGGGCCTCATCGCCCGCTGCGTGCCAGCCGATCAGCTCGAGGCCGAGGCGACGAAGGTGATCGACAGGCTCGCAGCCAACGCGCCGCTGTCGCTCAAGGCGATGAAGGCGCTCACCGTCCGACAGCTCGAGTTCCGCGATTCCATCCGGCACGAGGACGTCGATGCGCTGGTGCAGGCGGCGCTCACAAGCCAGGACGCCCAGGAAGGCATGAAGGCACGGCTGGAGAAGCGTACCGCCCGCTTCCAGGGCCGCTGAGCGTGTCGCTCCGGCTGCGCCTCGACAAGCCCTGGCAGCCGCTGACGGCGGAAGCTGCCGCCCGCCTGCCCGGCCAGCTCGGCGTCTATCAGGTCGCGGACGCGAGTGGCACGGTGGTCTACATCGGCCAGGCCGGCGCGCGCAGCCCCTTCGGCCTGCGCAGCGAGTTGCAGCGCGAGGCGAGCGCCCGGGCCGCCGGACATCAGTTCCGGATCGAGGTGAACCAGCAGTATCGTTCGCGCTGGTTCGAGCTCCTGATGGTTCACAAGGCCGACCATGGGGCGCTGCCCTCCGACAATGCCAGGAACCCGCCGCCGGGCCTGGGCCGGCTGAGCCCCTCGTGAGAAGGCGAAGACTCCCTCATCTTCCCCGCCAGGGGAAGAGAACCTTGAAGTGAGTGCCGGCAGCTCAAGCGGTCATACTGAGGAACCAGTCCATGGATTTCGAGCCCAGTCCCGAGCAGCGGATGCTCATCGACCAGGTGCGCCGCTTCGTGCGCGAGGAGATCATCCCGCTCGAGGCCAGGCTTGATCCCGATGCATCCGAACTCGAACCCGCCGACCATGCACGGCTGGTCGAGAAGACGAAGGCCATGGGCCTGTTCGGCATCGACATCCCCAAGGAGTTCGGCGGTCCCGACATCGACATCGTCACGCGCACCCTGCTCGCCATCGAGATGGCGCAGCACCGCGCCGGCCTCTACGTGCCCTGCTACGGCACCTTCGGCGGCGCCGGGCTGGCCCAGATCTTCGAAGCCAACGACGACCAGAAGGAGCGGTACCTCTATCCGACGCTGCGCGGCGAGAAGAAGGCCTTCTTCGGCCTCACCGAGCCTTCCGGCGGCAGCGATCCCGCCCGCGCCATCCAGACCAGGGCCGAGCGCAAGGACAATGGATGGGTGCTGAACGGAGCGAAGATCTTCATCTCGAACGCCGACCGCGCTCAGTACGGCATCGTCTTCGCCCGCACCGACGCCTCGAAGGGCCGGGCCGGCATCACCTGCTTCATCGTCGATTCGGACACGCCCGGCTTCCACGTGCGTCGCGTCGTGCACACGCTGCGCTCGTCGCACTACGCCACCGAGCTGGAATTCAAGGATTGCTGGGTCTCCGACCACCAGGTCCTGGGCGAGGTGAACAAGGGCTTCGCCGTCGCCAACGACCGCCTGACCCGCCAGCGGATCCCCTATGCCGCGGGCTGCATCGGCGTGGCCATCGCCGCGCACGAGATGGCGATCGAATGGGCCAAGATGCGCACGACGTTCGGCGAGAAGCTGGCGAACCGCCAGGCCGTGCAGTGGATGCTGGTGGACAATGAGATCGACATCCGCACGGCGCGGCACTTCACGCTCGAGGCGGCCGAGAAGGCGCGGCGCGGGCTGCCTTTCCGCACCGAAGCGGCCATCGCCAAGCTGACGGCGTCGGAAGGGGGCGGCCGCGTCGTCGATCGTGCCATGCAGATCCACGGCGGCATGGGCATGACCAAGGACCTGCCGCTCGAGCGCTGGTATCGCGAGATGCGCATCCGGCGCGTCGGCGAAGGGCCGAGCGAGGTGCAGCGCATGGTGATCGCGCGCGAGATCCTGGGGAGCAACCTGCGATGAGCAAGCCGCTCTCCGGAATCAAGGTCGTCGAGTTCGGCCAGAACCTGGCCGGCCCGTATTGCGGCCAGATCCTGGCCTTCCTGGGCGCCGACGTCGTCAAGGTCGAGCGGCCCGAGGGCGACGACGCCCGCAAGTGGGGCCCTCCGTTCATCGAAGGCGACGCCGTGGGCTTCATCGCGCTCAACCGCGGCAAGAAGTCCGTCACCTGCGACCTCGCCGACGCCGCGCAACGCGACGCGCTGGTCGAGCGGATCGGCCGGGCCGACGTGTTCATCCACAACCTGCGGGCCGACGTGCCGGCCAAGTTCGGTATCGACGGCGCCACCCTGACCAGGCGCTTCCCGCGCCTGATCTACGCCGATCTCGGCGCCTTCGGGCATGCCGGCCCCTGGAAGGATCGTCCGGGCTACGAGCCCATCATCCAGGCGGTGGCCGGCCTGATCTCGCTGAACGGCGACCCCTCGGGACCGGAGGCGCGCATCGGCGTGTCCATCATCGACCTGTCGACGGGCATGTGGACCGCGATCGGCGTCCTGGCCGCGATCGCGCAGCGCGCAGCCACCGGCCGCGGCAGTCTGGTCAACACCTCGCTGTTCGAGAGCGGGCTGATGTGGGCGTCGAACCATGTCGCCTCCTACTCGGTGACGGGCCGCATGGCGCCGCGACAGGGCACCGGCCACCCGTCGCTTACGCCGTACCAGGCGTTCGACTGCAGCGACGGTCCGTTGATGATCTGCCCGGGCAACGACCGGCTGTGGCGCAAGTTTGCCGACGCGCTGGGCCACCCCGAGTGGCCGGACGAGCCGCGCTTCAGGACCAACGTCGAGCGCATGCAGAACCGCGACCTGCTGCTCGGCATGATCTCCGACATCATGAAGCGCGAGAGCCGGGCCCACTGGTCGGCCAGGCTCGATGCGCTGGGCGTGCCGAATGGCCCGCTGAACACCGTGCCCCAGGTGCTGGAACTCGCCCAGGTGGCTGCCCTCGGCATGTTCGCGCAGCCCTACGCAGGCAGCGGCGCCCTGTTTCATGGGCTGCCCGTCAGCTTCGACGGCACGCGCGCCGGCGGAACCGAGAAGGCGCCGAAGATCGGCGAGCACAACGGCAAGGCATAAAGCATGTTCCGTTCGGCTGGAATCAGCCGAACGGAACATGTCTAGTGAAACTGCGAACAACCGCGCGCGCTCTAGGCCGACGTCCTTTGGACCGCGAGCTTCCAGCCGGGCTGTGGGTCGGCGGCGGCGCGTCAGCTTCGACCGCGCCGGCGTCTTCGGGACCGCGAGCCTCCGGCTCGCTCAAGAGTCATGCGCGAGCCGGAGGCTCGCGGTGCGACAGAACAGGTCAGCCCGCGAAGCTCAGGCAGTACTCGCGCACGCGCTCCAGGGGGATGCGGGCGTGGCTCTGGACGATGATGAACTTGCCGCCTGGATCCGTGCCGTTGGGCAGCTTGACCAGGCGCTCGAAGTCGTCCGCTCCCCATACGCAGGACTGCTCGGAGAACAGGTGCACGCTGGCGCCGTAGCAGACATCCCATTCGACATGGTAGTCGAACAGGTTGCCCTGCAGCTCGGCCACGCTGGTGTAGAGGGAGTACTCGGTCCAGGGCACCCGCGTCGGACGGCGAATCTTCCACGACAGCAGCGATGTCGTGGAGCCCAGCGGACCGCGCTGCATATGCTCGAGCGCCTGTGCCGCGAGGTCGCCGTGCAGCAGGTTGGGTGTCACGGACAGGCCGTGGCCCATCGCGTCGTAGGCCGTCCCCGTGATCGCCGTGACGTTGCGCCACCAGTCATGGTGCCGTTTGGGCTCCCAGCGAGACAGGCCCCGCCCATCCTCGACGAAAGTCCGCGAGTCGAAGTCTCCCACGCAGCAGACGTCGGAATCGAGCGTCAGGTAGCCACCGAAGCCCAGCATCACGGGGACCTGCAGCTTCACGATTTGCTGCCGGTACCAGCCGGTCATCAGGTAGAAGCTGCTGAACGGCGAGAAGAAGTCGCTTTCCGGCCGGACCGACACGTTGATGTTCGAGAAGCGCGGCAGGCTGGTGCGCAGGAGTTGCGTGTCGCCCCCCGGGGAGATGATCAGCAGCTCGAAGGGCTTCGGATCGCGCCAGTGCTTCGCCAGGGATTCGATGAGCAGACCGGCACGCTCCAAGTCGCCCCGGCGCTTAATCTTGCGCAGAGCCAGGGGCAGGATTGCTTGGCGAACTTCGGAGAACATCGTCTTGATTGGACGAGAAAATACATGCGGCGCCTTTCTCCTTCCACATCAATCGGTTGGATGGAGACACACGGCCGCGCAACAGCGTCAGAAAGTCTCGAATCCCGCGCCGGGGCGATATCGAGGCCGCAGCGGCGGCCCAAAAAAAAGCCGGGCCTGTACGGCCCGGCGAGTCAAACAGGGAGGCTTCACGTCTGGGAGACGTGGGATCATGAGGATCCCGAGTTTCGAACGCGAAAAGTAGAGAACCGTCCGTGTCGAAAACCTGACCGAAAAATAGTCTTCCGTTTGTGCAGTTGTAGCGGGGAAATCCGAAAACAGGCATGCGCTTGGCGCATGTCTCCGGGATGATATGCAATCCTGCAGTCGAGCTAGTCAGAATCGTGTTTCCGCGACCTTGCGGAGCAGGAAATCGCGGAAAACGGCGATGCGCTTGGAATGGCGCAACTCCTCGGGGTAGGTGAAATACACGTCGGTCGTACGGACATTGAGGTCGGGCAGCAGCATCTCGAGCTTGGTCGATTCGCGCGCGAGATAATCGGGCAGCGAGGCGATGCCAAGTCCCGACTCGACGGCCCGGAAGATGCCGTAGGTGTTGTTCAGCCGCAGCACCACCACGCGGTTGACCTGCTCCGGATTGCCTTCGCGCAGGAGCCAGTTGACGTCCTGGACCGGCGCGCGCGCATCTTCCCCGAAGATGATCAGCCGGTGCTGGTCGAGCTCCTCGATGGTGCGCGGCTTGCCGTATTTCTCGATGTAGCTGTGCGCGGCATAGACGTGGCTGCGCACGGTCAGCAGATGGCGCTGCACCAGGCCCGGCTGGCGCGGCATCATCATGCGGATGGCGACATCCGCCTCGCGCATCCCGAGATCGAGCTCGTTGTCCGAAAGGACAAGGCTGACGTCGATCTCGGGGTACATGGTGATGAAGTCATGCATCTGGGTGGTGAGCCAGGTGGACCCGAATCCGACGGTCGTCGTCACCTTGAGACGGCCGGCCGGCTTGTCCTGGTTGGCCCGCAGGAGAGCCTCGGCGGTGTTGACCTTGGCGGCCATGTCCCGCGCCGTGCGATAGAGCAGCTCGCCCTGCTCGGTCAGGATCAGGCCACGCGCGTGGCGATGGAACAGCATGACGCCGAGCTGTTCCTCCAGAGCACCGATCTGCCGGGAAATCGCCGACTGGCTGAGTTTCAGGGCCTCGCCGGCATGCGTGAAGCTGCCTGCGTCAGCCACGGCCTGGAAGATCCGCAGCTTGTCCCAGTCCATGACACTTCCTCCCTGCGCGCGCGATCCCGCCTGCTACTCCGCGGCTTGCGCAAGCCGCGCTTCCCGGGTCGCCAGCCACTTCTCCGCCTCCAGCGCCGCCATGCAGCCGGTCCCCGCGGCGGTCACGGCCTGACGGAAGATCTTGTCCTGGACGTCGCCCGCGGCGTAGACGCCCTCGATGTCGGTCGCCGTCGAATCGGGCCGGGTGACCAGGTAGCCCTCGCCGTCCATGGCGAGTTTGCCCTTGAACAGCTCGGTGTTCGGCGAATGTCCGATGGCGATGAAGACGCCGTCGGTCGCCATCTCCTTCTCGGCGCCCGTCTTGACGTCGCGCACCCTCACGGCCTTCACCAGAGGGGCCGGCTTCGTCTCGCCCAGAATCTCCTCCAGCGTGTGGTCCCACAGCACGCTGACCTTGGGATTGGCGAAGAGCCGGTCCTGCAGGATCTTCTCCGCGCGCAGCGTGTCCCGGCGATGGATCAGCGTGACCTTGGCGGCGTGATGCGTGAGGTACAGCGCCTCCTCGACCGCAGTATTGCCGCCGCCCACGACCACGACCTCCCGACCCCGGAAGAAGAAGCCGTCGCAGGTCGCACACGCCGACACGCCGCCGCCGCGGAAGGCCTCCTCGCTCGGCAGGCCTAGCCACCGCGCCGTCGCCCCGGTGGCGATGATCAGCGCATCCGCCTCGTAGCGGTCGCCGGAATCGCCGAGACAGACGAATGGACGGGTCGTCAGGTTGACCTCGACGATCGTGTCGAAGAACAGCTGCGTGCCGACATGCTCGGCCTGCTTCTGCATCTGCTCCATCAGCCAGGGCCCCTGGATGACGTCCGCGAAGCCTGGATAGTTCTCCACGTCGGTGGTGATGGTGAGCTGGCCGCCGGGCTGGATGCCCTGGACCAGCATCGGCTTCAGGTTGGCCCGAGCTGCATAGATGGCGGCCGTGTAGCCCGCCGGCCCCGAACCCAGGATCATCACTCTGCTGCGATAAGTCTCTGCCATGTCGCTTCCGTGTCCCGCAGGCCGCATATCAGGTCACATATATGCAAACCTCGGCAGCCATGCACGGACGTTCTGGCGGATCAGCGCAATTGTTCACAGGGAGTTGCGCGCATTCGGCAACTTTATTGCGCATGCGGCACGGTTCTGGCATAGAGCGCGGCCAACGGAGGGAACGAATGGCGCGGACAAAGCTGGATCGCATCGACCGGCGCATCCTGAGCGATCTGCAGGCCAACGGGCGGATGACGAATGTGGAACTGGCCGAACGCGCCGGCATCTCCGCGCCGCCCTGCCTGCGACGGGTGCGGGCGCTCGAGCGGGCGGGCATCATCCGGGGGTACCACGCCGACCTCAGCGCCGAGACCCTGGGCTACAGCGTGTCCGTCTTCGCGCTCGTCGGCCTCAACAGCCAGGCCGAGGTGGACCTCAAGTCGTTCGAGGAGCTGATCAGCAAGTGGGACGAGGTCCGCGAGTGCCACATGCTGGCCGGAGAAGCCGACTTCCTGCTGAAGATCGTCGCCGAGACCTGGGACGACTACCAGAAGTTCCTGACGACGCGCCTCACCTCCGCGCCCAACGTCAGCCATGTGAAGTCCATGATGGTGTTCCGCACATCCAAGCAGCTGCCGGGCGTGCCCATCGCCATCGAGTAGAACGAAGCCGGCTGGCTCTTCCGATCGCGGGCCGCGGCCGCGCCCGCGGTGAGCCCGGGTGACATGCAGGGGCCGCATCCTCACTTGCGGGGAACAGCGTGTATCGATAGCCTTCGAGACGACACGATAGTGCCGCGTGGCCTCGGGAGGCGACCGTGAAGAACCTCATGCAGTCGGCACGGCTGCTGGTCTTCGACCTGGCGTCGACGCTGCTCTTCCTCATCGCGCTCCTGCTCACCCGCGACCTGTTCCTGTCGGTTGCCTTGGGCGTCGCGCTGGGGATAGGCCAGATCGTCTGGCTCAAGGTCCGTCGCAAGCCCATCGACACCATGCAATGGTTGAGCATCGGCCTCGTCGTCGCGTCGGGCGCCGCAACGATGCTCACCGACGATCCGCGCTTCGTGATGCTGAAGCCGAGCGTCATCTACGCGATCGTCGGCGCCTACATGCTGCGCCCGGGGTGGATGAACCGTTACCTGCCGCCGATCGCCATCCAGACGGTCCCCGACGTCGCGTGGGTCTTCGGCTTCGTCTGGGCCGGGCTGATGTTCGGCTCGGCCGTTCTCAACATCGCCCTGGCGCTGGTGCTGGAGCCGGTGGCATGGTCGGCCACCATGTCGGTCTGGGGCATCGCGAGCAAGGTCGTCCTGTTTCTGGTGCAGTATGCAACCATGCGGATCATCGGCGTGCGACGGGCTCGCGCCGCGCTGTCCGCCTCGACCTGAACGACGGCGCTCGCGCCGCTCAGCCGATCACTTGAACTGGACCGCGACGACTTCGTAGGAACGCGCGCCGCGCGGCGTCTGGACCTCGACCGTATCGCCCACGGTCTTGCCGATCAGCGCGCGGCCGATGGGCGAGGTGACGGAGATCCGGCCCTTGGCCAGGTCGGCTTCATAGGGTCCGACAATCTGGTACTTCACCTTCTCGTCGGTGTCCTCGTCGGCCAGCTTCACCGTGGCGCCGAACTTGACGATGTCGCCTGACAGCTTGCTGAAGTCGATGACCTCGGCCCGCGAGATGATGTCCTCCACCTCGGCGATGCGGCCTTCGATGAAACCCTGCTTCTCGCGCGCGGACGTATACTCGGCGTTCTCCGAAAGATCGCCATGCTCGCGCGCCGCCGCGATCGCCTTGATGATCGCCGGCCGCTCCACGCTCTTCAGCTGCTTCAGCTCGTCCTCGAGGCCCTTGAGCCCCTCGGCTGTCATTGGAACCCGTTCCATCGCTTGATCGTCCTTAATGATTCGCACGCCGTCAACGCCCAACCGGCCCCGAACGGCCGGCGGATCGACAGGTTGCGGCCGCGAGAGGGTTAGAACGCTGTCTTGAAGTAGGATTGCAGCGGTGCCACGTCCAACGCGCCACCGCGAAGGGCCACGATGCCTTCGACCGCCGCCTTGGCGCCCGCCACCGTCGTGTAGTAGGCGATCTTGTGCATCAGCGCCGTCCGGCGCAGCGTGAAGCTGTCGGTCAGAGCCGCCGACCCGTCGACGGTGTTGAAGACGAGCTGGACCTTGCCATCCTTCATCAGGTCGACGATGTGCGGCCGGCCCTCGAGCACCTTGTTCACCCGCTGGGCCTCGATGCCATGCCGGCCGAGGAAATCGGCCGTGCCGGACGTGGCCACGACCTTGAAGCCAAGTTCGACCAGCCGCTTGACCGGCTTCACCATGGCCTGCTTGTCGGGATCCTTGACGGAGACGAACACCGCGCCTTCCACCGGCATCCGGCTACCCGCCCCAAGCTGCGATTTCGCGAAGGCGCGGCCGAAGTCGGAGTCCAGCCCCATGACCTCTCCCGTCGATCGCATTTCCGGTCCCAGGATCACGTCCACCCCGGGGAAGCGGGCGAAGGGGAACACGGCTTCCTTGACCGCGATGTGCTTGCCCCTGGCCTTCTTGATGGCCAGCGACTTCAGCGCCTCGCCGACCATCAGGCGGGCCGCGAACTTGGCGATGGGCTGGCCGGTCGCCTTGGCCACGAAGGGAACGGTGCGGCTCGCGCGAGGATTGACCTCGAGCACATAGACGTCGCCGTTCTTCACCGCGTACTGCACGTTCATCAGGCCGACAACCTTCAGCGCCCGGGCCATGGCTTCGGTCTGCCGGCCGATCTCGGTCAGGATCTTGGACGGCAGCGAATAGGGCGGCAGCGAGCAGGCCGAATCGCCCGAATGGATGCCCGCCTCCTCGATGTGCTCCATGATGCCGGCGACGAAGACGTTCTGGTCCTTGTCGGCCAACGCATCGACATCGACCTCGATCGCGTCGCGCAGGTACGAATCGATCAGCACCGGATTGGCGCCCGAGACCTTGACCGCGTCGCGCATGTAGCGCTCCAGCCCCTCGCGGTCGTAGACGATCTGCATGGCCCGCCCGCCCAGCACGTAGGACGGCCGGATGACGACCGGATAGCCGATCTTCCCGGCCACCGCGATGGCCTGCTCCTGCGAGGTCGCCGTGCCGTTCTCGGGCTGGCGCAAGCCGAGCTCGCGGATCAGCTTCTGGAAGCGCTCGCGATCCTCGGCGAGATCGATCGCATCGGGCGAGGTGCCGAGGATCGGGATACCGGCCGCCTCGAGCGGCTTGGCGAGCTTGAGGGGCGTCTGGCCACCGAACTGCACGATGAGGCCCAGCAGCTCGCCCCGGCTGCGTTCCACCTCGACCAGCTCGATCACGTCCTCGGCGGTCAGCGGCTCGAAATAGAGCCGGTCGGCCGTGTCGTAGTCCGTCGATACGGTCTCGGGGTTGCAGTTGACCATGATGGTCTCGTAGCCCGCCTCGCGCAGCGCATAGACGGCATGGACGCAGCAATAGTCGAACTCGATGCCCTGACCGATGCGGTTGGGTCCACCTCCCAGGATGATGACCTTGCGCCGTTCGGTGGGCTCGGCCTCGCACTCCGCCGGACGGAGGCCGTCGCCTTCGTAGCAGGAATAGAGATAGGGCGTGCGCGAGGCGAACTCGGCGGCGCAGGTGTCGATGCGCTTGAATACCGGGCGGACGCCGAGCGCCCGCCGCTTGCGCGCGACATCCGCCGCGGACTGGCCGGTGAGCTCTCCCAGGCGCTCGTCGGAGAAGCCCTTCTTCTTGAGATCGATCAGCTCCTTGCAATCCTCGGGCAGTCCGTTGGCCCGCAGCCCGGCTTCGATCTTCACCAGCTGCTCGATCTGGCGCAGGAACCATGGCTCGTACTTCGAGGCGTGCGCAATCTCCTCCACGCCGAGGCCGAAGCGGAACGCCTGCGCGATCACGAGCACGCGGTCCGGAGTCGGCCGGGACAGCGCGCCGATGATGGCACCCTTGTCGGGCGCGCCCTTGATCTCGATCTCGTTCAGGCCCGTCAGGCCGGTCTCCATGGAGCGCAGCGCCTTCTGCAGCGACTCCTGGAACGTGCGGCCGATCGACATCGCCTCGCCCACGCTCTTCATGGAGGTGGTGAGGAGCGCCTCCGCTCCCGGAAACTTCTCGAAGGCGAAGCGCGGCATCTTGGTGACGACGTAGTCGATCGTCGGCTCGAACGAGGCCGGCGTCGTTCCGGTGATGTCGTTCAGCAGTTCGTCGAGCGTGTAGCCCACGGCCAGCCGCGCCGCGACCTTGGCGATCGGGAATCCGGTCGCCTTGGACGCCAGGGCCGACGAACGCGACACGCGCGGGTTCATCTCGATCACGACCATCCGGCCGGTCGCCGGATCGACGGCGAACTGCACGTTCGACCCGCCGGTATCGACGCCGATCTCGCGCAGGCACGCGATCGACGCATCCCGCATGATCTGGTATTCCTTGTCCGTGAGCGTCAGCGCCGGCGCGACGGTGACCGAATCGCCGGTGTGGATGCCCATCGGGTCGACGTTCTCGATGGAGCAGATGATGATGCAGTTGTCGCGCCGGTCGCGCACGACCTCCATCTCGTACTCCTTCCAGCCCAGCACCGATTCCTCGACCAGCACCTCGCCCACCGGCGAGGCGTCGATGCCGCCCTGGACGATCTCGAAGTACTCGTCGCGGTTGTAGGCTATGCCGCCGCCGGTGCCGCCCAAGGTAAATGAGGGCCGGATGATCGCCGGCAGGCCGACTTGGTCGAGCGCGTTGATCGCCTCCTCGCGATTGTGCACGACCTCGCTCTTGGGGCATTCCAGCCCGATCTTCGTCATGGCCTCGCGGAACAGCAGGCGATCCTCGGCCTTGTCGATGGCCTCGGCGTTGGCACCGATCAGCTCGACGCCCAGCTTGGCGAGACGGCCGTCGCGATGCAGCGCCATCGCGGTATTGAGCGCCGTCTGGCCGCCCATGGTCGGCAGGACGGCGTCGGGCTTCTCCTTCTCGATGATGCGCGCGACCATGTCGGGCGTGATCGGCTCGACATAGGTGGCGTCGGCCAGCCCCGGATCGGTCATGATCGTGGCGGGGTTGGAGTTCACCAGGATGACGCGATAGCCCTCGTCCTTCAGCGCCTTGCAGGCCTGGACGCCGGAGTAGTCGAACTCGCAGGCCTGGCCGATCACGATCGGCCCGGCGCCGATGACGAGGATGCTCTTGATATCTGTGCGCTTGGGCATGCGGTTCCTACTTGCCCTTGCTCTTCTCGATCATCTCCACGAAGCGATCGAAGAGGTAGTGGCTGTCGGTCGGGCCGGGCGAGGCCTCGGGATGGTACTGCACGGAGAAGGCCGGCCTGTCGGTACAGCGCAGCCCTTCGTTGATGCCGTCGAACAGCGAGACGTGCGTCACCTCGGCGTTCTCGGGCAGGGATTCGGGAATGACGCAGAAGCCGTGGTTCTGTGAGGTGATCTCGACCTTGCCCGTGGTCAGGTCCTTGACCGGCTGGTTGGCGCCGCGATGCCCCCGCTCCATCTTGCGGGTCTTGCCGCCGATGGTGAGCGCGAGAAGCTGGTGGCCGAGACAGATGCCGAACAGCGGCACCTTGCTGTCCAGCACTCCCTGGATGGCCGGCACGGTGTAGCCCACCGTCGCGGCCGGATCGCCGGGACCGTTCGACAGGAACACGCCGTCCGGCTTGTGGCGCAGGATGTCCTCGGCACTCGCCGTGGCAGGCACCACCGTCACCCGGCAGCCGGCATTGGCCAGGCACCGCAGGATGTTGCGCTTGGCGCCGTAGTCCACGGCGACGACATGGTATTTCGGCGCGTCGAGTTTGCCGTAGCCCTTGCCCAGCGCCCAGGTGGTCTCGTCCCACTGGTAGGTCTGCTTGGTCGTGACCTCGATCGCGAGATCCATGCCGTCGAGACCCGGCCAGTCCTGGGCGATCTTGCGCATCCGGGGAATGTCGAACTTGCCGTCCGGGGCATGGACCACGACGCCGTTGGGTGGGCCGTTGTCGCGGATGCGCCGCGTGATGGCGCGCG
Source organism: Pseudomonadota bacterium (assembly GCA_049323495.1). GTDB lineage: Bacteria > Pseudomonadota > Alphaproteobacteria > Reyranellales > Reyranellaceae > Reyranella. The sequence goes on along the minus strand of JBMONG010000005.1, from coordinate 64,977 downwards.
TGTCGACATCGCAGATTCCGGGCAGATCATAGCTCTTGAGCCACTCGTCCAGGTGCCTGGCCGCGCGCCAGTTCGCCGGCTCGGTGATGTCGCCGCGCAGCACGACACCCCGCGCGACGGGGGTGACGGTCTCTATGTCCTCGGGATTGGTCCCGACATTGCCGATGTGGGGAAACGTGAAGGTGATGATCTGGCCGGCGTAGGACGGATCGGTGATGATCTCCTGATAGCCGGTCATGGAGGTGTTGAAGCACACCTCGCCCACCGCGTGGCGCGCAGCGCCGACGCCCTTGCCCCAAAAGACCGCGCCATCCGCCAGCACCAGGGCGGCCGTGGCCCAGCGCGGCGCGGCGTCGTTCGCGCCGGCGGTCTCAGGAGAAGCCATGATAATGTGTCCGTTCTTGCGGCCTGACCGGGACAGCCGGAAAGGCGACCCTCGCAAGCCGGGCGGTTTGTAACCAAGCGGTTGCAGAGGGTCAAGCCATCCCGTTCCCCAGATAATGTAGCGTTTTCAATACCTTATTTGCTTTGCCAAGAACGACGCAGCCGATTAACGTCACGCCTTTCTCCTATCGGGACAGGATGCCATGCTGCGCGACCGACTGAACGAGGCGCTCAAGGAGGCCATGCGGGCGCGCGACATGGCCACCGTGAACGCCGTCCGGCTCATCCTCGCCAAGTTGAAGGAAGTCGACATTGCGGCGCGCACCGAAGCCAGCCGCGAGGGCGTGGCCGACGACCGGATCCTCGCGATGCTGCAGAGCATGATCAAGCAGCGCAACGAATCGGTGGCCCTCTACGAGAAAGGCAACCGGCCCGACCTGGCCGAGAAGGAAAAGGCCGAGATCGCCGTGATCGAGCGCTTCCTGCCCCGACAGATGGACGAGGCGGCGGTCGCTGCCGCCGTCTCCGAGGCCATCTCCGCCACCGGCGCCAAGTCGGTGAAGGACATGGGTGGGGTCATGGCGGCCCTGAAGGCGAAGTACACCGGCCAGATGGACTTCGCCAAGGCGTCAGCGGCCGTGAAGAAGGCACTTTCGCCTTGAGCAGTTAAATTGCACGCATGATGCACGTTTGCGCATGGGAAGGCCGTTTTGGCAGGCCCCTGCGGAGCGCAAAAAGTCCCCTTGCGGTGATTTTGGCCTGGTGAATTACTATTGTTGTTTACTTTGGTAATTATCCCGCTTATGCTGAAATCATGTCGCGCCGGAGAAGCTTGATCCCCGCTATCCCCGCTGGCGCGCATCGGTCGCGAGGATCATCCTAGCGTCATGGCTTTCCCGCCGGGATTCCTGGACGAGCTGCGCGCGCGCCTGAGCCTGTCCGACGTCGTCGGACGCAAAGTCACGCTGAAGCGGCGATCGGGCTCCGAATATGCGGGGTTGTGCCCCTTCCACAACGAAAAGACGCCCTCCTTCACGGTCAACGACAAGAAGGGCTTCTTCCACTGCTTCGGCTGCGGCGAGCACGGCGACGCCGTGGGCTTCGTCATGAAGACCGAGGGCCTGACCTTTCCCGAGGCGGTGGAGAAGCTGGCGCGCGAGGTCAACCTGCCGGTGCCGCGGGCGACGCCGGCGGAGCGCGAGCGCGCCGAACGCGTTGCGAGCCTGCAGCAGGTGGCCGAGGAGGCGGCGCGCTGGTTCCAGAAGCAGCTGCGCCTGCCCGCGGGCCGCCACGGTCTGGACTACCTGCGCGGGCGCGGGCTCGACGACGACGCGATCGAGGCGTTCCGCCTCGGCTTCGCACCCGATTTGCGCGACGGCCTGCTGGGCGCGCTGAAGCGTGACGGCCTGCCGGCCGACAAGATCGTCGAGGCGGGGCTCGCCATACAGCCCGAGGACCGGCGCGAGGCCTATGACCGCTTCCGCGGCCGCGTCATGTTCCCGATCTGCGACCGGCGCGGCCGCGTCATCGCCTTCGGCGGCCGCGTGCTCGGCCCGGGCGAGCCCAAGTACCTGAATTCGCCCGAGACGCCCCTCTTCCACAAGGGCGCCAATCTCTACTGCCTCGACCGCGCCCGGCAGGCCGCGGCGGCCGATCAGCCGGTGATCGTGGCCGAAGGCTACATGGACGTGATCGCCCTGCACCGCGCGGGCTTCACGGGCGCCGTCGCCCCCCTGGGCACCGCCCTCACCGAGGGCCAGCTCGCCGAGCTCTGGAAGCTTGCCGACGAGCCCTATCTCTGCTTCGACGGCGACAATGCCGGCCGGCGCGCCGCGGCCCGGGCCGCCGAGCGGGCCCTGCCGCTGCTGCGTCCCGGCAAGAGCCTGCGCTTCCTGGCGCTGCCGGCGGGCGAGGATCCCGACAGCCTCATCCGCAGCCGCGGGGCCGAGGCGATCCGGCGCATCCTCGACCTGGCCCGGCCGCTCTCGGATCTCGTCTGGTCGCTGGAGTCCGAAGGCCGGCCGATCGACACGCCGGAACGCCGGGCAAGCCTGCAACGGGCGATCGAGCGCCGCGTCGGCGAGATCGCCGACCCGGTCGTGCGCGACTACTACCGGAGCGAGATGCGCGACCGGCTGAACCGCCTGCGGCGGCCGCCCGCCCCGGCCTGGCGGCCGGGCGGCTTCCGGCGCTCCGCCCGCGGCCCCGCCCCGGATCCGTCGCCGTTCGCGGCTGGCGCGGCGGCGCGGCAGGCCGGCCTCGATCTCGATGGTTCGCGGCAGGAACGGGCGCTTCTGGGCGCCCTGATCGAGCGCCCCGCCATGCTGCACGTCCTGGCCGAGGACGTCGCGGCGCTGCCCATCGCCAACGGCGAGCTGGGCCGCTTGCGCGGTGCCCTGCTGGATGCCCTGTCGATCGTTTCGGCAGGCATCGATCCGGCCGTCGAGGAGGCTTTGGGGGGAGGAATCGACGCACCTCCCCTTGAAGGACGGCTCATCGAGGAGCATCTGGAGCGCTCGGGACTGGGCAGGGTGGCGGAGGCTGCCCGGCTGAAGGCCCGGGAGGCGTTCCGCAACGATCCGGCCGATGCCGAAGGGTGGGTCGGCCAGTGGCGCCGGGCGGCCCGGCATCTCAGCCAGCTCACGGCCGATCCGGAAGAGCTGAAGCGGGCCGAAGAGGCGCTTGCCGAGGATATGAGCGAGGAGAATTTGCGTCGATTGCAGGCCATCCTTGACCGGATGCGCCGCGAAAACGCCGAACCTGGTCCAGGTTAGGCAACATGGGCATTATTCGAGCATCTTCCCTATCGCCGCTTGAATTTAAGTCCCATATAGTAGAAGGGAGATGCGGGACCGCCCGCTTTCCCTTCTTGCAGCCAATTCCGCGGCCATGCTTGGCCGTTGATCCCGTTTGTCGCACGTTCAAGGAACAGAAATGGCGACCAAGACCGCGCCCGTAGCACAGACCGAAGCCACCGATCCCCGCGAGGAGGGTCCCGACGCCCCGCTGCTCGATTCTCTGGGCGCAGAGCTCAAGAAGCTTGTCCAGAAGGGCAAGGAGCGCGGCTACATCACCTATGACGAGCTGAACGCCGCGCTGCCCCCGGACGAGGTGTCCTCGGAGCAGATCGAGGACACGATGGCCATGCTGTCCGAGGCCGGTGTCAACGTCGTGGAGGCCGAGGAGCAGGAAGACACGTCTTCGGCGGCCGCGGAGCCTGCCAAGACCGCCGTCGTCGCCGCCGAGGCGACCGGTGAGGATGAGGAGCTGGGCCGGACCGACGACCCGGTGCGCATGTACCTGCGGGAGATGGGCAGCGTCGAGCTGCTGAGCCGCGAGGGCGAGATCGAGATCGCCAAGCGGATCGAAGCCGGCCAGGACAAGATGATCGGCGGCATCTGCGAGAGCCCCATGACGATCACGGCGCTGCTGACGTGGCGTGACGCCATTAACGAAGGCCGCATGCTGCTGCGCGACGTGATCGATCTCGAAGCCACCCAGGGCGGCGGTGCGCCGGGCGAAGGCAAGGGTGCGGCGGCGATGGCCGGCGGGGCGGTCCCGGCGCCGGCGGCGCCACGGCCGTCGCTGCCCAAGCTGGTGCGCCCGATCTCGGCGCCGACGACCGTGAACGGCGAGACGACCGTGGAGGTCCAGGTCGAGGCCGGCGAGGAGGATGACGAGAACGCGCTGTCGCTCTCGGCCCTCGAAGAAAAGCTCAAGCCCGAGGTGCTGCGCAACCTCACGCGCATCGCCAAGGTCTACGCCGAGATGTCGAAGGTGCAGAACCGGCGCCTGTCGACGCTGGCCCGCGGCCAGAAGCCCAGCGCCGAGTTCGAGAGGAGCTACGAGAAGCACCGCAAGAAGATCGTCGAGCTGGTGCGCACGGTGCACATCAACGCCAACCGCATCGAGCAGCTCAAGCTGTCGCTCTACGACCTGAACCGGCAGCTGATGATGCTGGAGGGCAAGCTGCTGCGGCTGGCGGAAGGGTTCCGCATCCCGCGGCAGGAGTTCCTCGACAACTATCTGACGCACGAGATCGACCCGAACTGGCTCGACAAGGTCGGCAAGCTGTCCGGCCGCGGCTGGAAGGACTTCGCCAAGAAGAGGACTGTGGAGATCGAGAAGCTGCGCGCCGAGATCAAGGTGATCTCCGACGCGGCGGGGGCGCCGATCTTCGAGTTCCGCCGCATGTGCAAGACCGTGCAGGACGGCGAGCGCGAGATGATGCGCGCCAAGAAGGAGATGATCGAGGCCAACCTGCGTCTCGTGATCTCCATCGCCAAGAAGTACACCAACCGCGGTCTGCAGTTCCTCGACCTGATCCAGGAAGGCAACATCGGCCTGATGAAGGCCGTCGACAAGTTCGAGTACCGCCGCGGCTACAAGTTCTCGACCTACGCCACCTGGTGGATTCGGCAGGCGATCACCCGCTCGATCGCCGATCAGGCGCGCACGATCCGCATCCCGGTCCACATGATCGAGACGATCAACAAGCTGGTGCGCACCAGCCGCCAGATGCTGCATGAGATCGGGCGCGAGCCGCAGCCCGAGGAGCTGGCCGAGAAGCTCGGCATGCCGCTCGAGAAGGTGCGCAAGGTGCTCAAGATCGCCAAGGAGCCGATCAGCCTCGAAACGCCGATCGGCGACGAGGAGGACAGCCACCTCGGCGACTTCATCGAGGACAAGAACGCCGTGATTCCGCTCGAAGCGGCGATCCAGGGGAACTTGCGCGAGAGCACGACGCGCGTGCTGGCCACGCTGACGCCGCGCGAAGAGCGCGTGCTGCGCATGCGATTCGGAATCGGCATGAACACCGACCACACGCTCGAGGAGGTCGGGCAGCAATTCTCGGTGACGCGCGAGCGCATTCGCCAGATCGAGGCCAAGGCGCTGCGCAAGCTCAAGCATCCCAGCCGTTCGCGCATGCTGCGCAGCTTCCTGGATCAGGGCTAGGATGGTCGCCGGCAGGGTGCCGTGACCATCTCGTGGCGGCGGTGGCAAGTTGGTGACTGCCGGCCGATCGTGGGCGAAACCCTTGCCAAATGCCGTCGCAGCGGACTGAAATAGAGCATCGCTTCCGCCCCTTCCGGAACGGGTTCTTCCGGTGGAACCATTTGGGTGTGCGATCGTTGACACGTCCAGGGGTCGTGCGCCGGCGGGCGATCACGAGCCTTCCATTAGGAGTGTGGGCGCTGGCCGCGGTTGAAGGCATGAAGATCGGCGGACTGATGCGACTTGCCCTGGCAGGCAGCTCGTTGATGCTGTCGGGTTGCGAGGTGGCGAACAGCATGCGCGACGACCTGGCCCGTCTCACGGCGGCGAAGCCCGCCCCCAGCCCCGCCCCGGCCCCCAGGCCGGCGGCCCGCCCGACCCCGATGCGCGTGCCGGCGGATTCCCAGCCTGCCGTATCGACAGAGGTGCCCAGCCAGGCCGTGCCCGGCGCGGCGCAGGCAACCTTGGCGTCCGACGTCCCGAAACCTACGAAGGGCCTTGCCGGCCGGAGCGAAAGCGAGGTGCGGTCGTTGCTGGGTCCTCCCCAGCGCGAGGATGAGCGGCCGCCGGGCAAGCAGTGGCACTACCGTCTGGGGACATGCACCGTGGACGTGCAACTGTTTCCCGACGTGCGGACGAAGCAATTTGGTACCCTGGCCTACGAGGTACGAAGTGATGACAACTCAGATGAAGGAAAGCGGCGGTGCATGGCCGAACTCGAATCCCGCCTGCGCTCCCACTGACGTGTCGAAGGATCACAGGATCCGCGTCGCCTTCGTCGAGGACGACGAGAACTACCGCGAGGTGGTGAGCGGCGAGCTGAGCGACCTCGGCTTCGATGTCATGGGCTTCGCCGACGGCGCGAGCCTGCTGGCGTCGCTGTCCGCCGGCTCCGATCCGGAGATCATCATCCTCGACTGGAACCTGCCCAGTGTCTCGGGCATCGACCTGCTGCCGCGGCTGCGCCGCAACGGCATCGCCCTGCCGGTCGTCTTCCTGACCGGCCGCTCGCAGCCGGCCTACGAGAAGCTTGCCTTCGACCGCGGCGCGCTCGACTTCGTCGACAAGGCGCGCGGCGTTCCCATCCTGGCGCATCGCCTGCGGCTGATCGCCGATTCCGCCAAGAAGTCCGCCGAACCGGTGCCCGCCGAAGACATCCAGCATGGCCGGCTGCTGCTGAAGCCGAAGATCAGCCGCGCCCTGTGGGACGACGTCGATCTCGGCCTGACGCTGACCGAGTTCAAGATCGTCCACTTGCTCGTCTCCAACATCGGCAGCTACGTGGCCTATCGCGAGGTCTACGACTGCATGCATTATGTGGGGTTCATCGCGGGGAGCGGCGAGCATGGCTACCGAACCAACGTCCGCTCTTGCATCAAGCGGATCCGCAACAAGTTCCGCGCCGTCGATCCCGATTTCGCGGAAATCGACAACTACCAGTCGTTCGGCTACCGCTGGGGCCGGACCTAGTCTGCCGCGGACGGGATGGCGGCGCACGATGCGCCGACTGGCCGCGTCGCTGACGCTCAAGCTGGTGGCGGTGATCGTGATCTTCATCGCCCTGCCCGTCGTGCTCTACGGGCAGTTCGAGAGCGCCGACCGGCAGATGCGGGAGCTCGTGACGCGGGCGATCCAGAATCGCAGCGCGCTGATCGCCGACGCCCTCGCGCCCAAGCTGCGCGGGGCCGATCCGTCGAGCCAAGTCGCGTTCAACGACGAGCTGGCGCGCTACGGCAGCGACGGCACCGTGCTGAAGCTGATCTTCCAGCCGTCGGAGCAGCGGCACGACGGTCGGTTCTACTTCGTGGCCTCCGCCCCGCAGATCCGCGCCGACGAAGTTGCGGCCGAGCTCGACGAGCTCGGCAACCGCGGCATCCTCCAGCGCCTGTCCGATGCCTGCATGTGGGATGCACCGCATGAGCTGCGTTACAAGCAGGCCTCCGGCGCCGTCGAGCTCCTGACCTCAATCATCCCGATCCGCTCGCCCCGCGGCTGCTGGGTGCTGACCTCGACGCACCGGACCTCGGACTTCCTCAACACGTCGATCGGACGTCCCTACTGGGAAACGCGCGAGATCCGCATCGCCGCCGCGATCTACCTGGTGCTGGTCGTCGTGACCCTTCTCATCGCCGTCAGCATCCGGCTCAGCCTGCGCCGCTTCCGGTCCGTCGCCGCCGAGATCGGGCAGGGCCGCATCGGCGACAACGCCTTCGCCAATCGCAACGTCGTGCCCGAGCTGTCGAGCGTCGCGCGGGATTTCGACAAGCTGGTCCACGAGCTGCACGGCGTGTCGCAGCAGATCCGCCAGTCGGCCGAGGACAAGGCGCATTCCTTCAAGACGCCGCTCGCGACCATCCGTTCGGCCCTCGAGCCCGTCCGGCGCGCGGTGCCGGCCGACAGTGCCCGCGCACAGCGGTCGCTGGAGATCGTGGATTCGGCGCTCGACCGCCTGCTGGCGCTGGTGATCGCGGCGCAGCGGCAGGACATCAGCACCGCCGACCTGATCGAGGCACCGCGCGTGCCGGTGGATGTCGCCCTGCTTGCCGGCGACGCCGTGCTGCATTTCCGCGAGCTCGCCGCGAGCCGGGAGATCCGCTTTGTCCGGCAGTTCGATCAGGGGGCGATCGTGCGGGCGGGACGCGGCATGCTCGAGGAGGTGATCCAGTGCGTCCTGGAGAACGCCCTCAGCTTCTCGCCGCGCGGCGGCACGATCCGCATCACCGTGGAAGCGGCCGACAGCGTCGTCGAGCTGCGGGTGGAGGACGAAGGCCCCGGAGTCGATCCGTCCCTGCTTCCGCACCTTTTCGAACGCTACTTCTCCTCGCGTCCGGGCGAGCCTTCCGACACATCCTCGTCGGAGCATGCCGGCATCGGGCTGTGGCTGGTTCGGCGCAATGTCGAGGCGCTGGGCGGCCGCGTCACCGCCGCCAACAGGGCGCGCGGCGGCTTCGCCGTCACGATCGGCCTGCCGCGCTGCTCCTGAGACGGTCGGCGGGCGACAGGATCAGTCGCTGGCCAGGCTCGGCAGGCCGGTGTCGGCCAGCACCGCACGCTGCTTGGGCAGGGCCGCCGGGAACTCCTGCTGCAGGAAGGCGATCAGCTTCTCGCGCACCTCGCAACGCAGGTCCCAGGCTTCGGGCGAGGTGCGGGCGCTCACGAGGGCCCGCAGCTGGACGGCGCGGTCGTTCGAATCGACGACCTGGAGGTTCACCACCTGCCCGTCCCACAGCTTGCTCTCGCGCACGAACTCTTCCAGCCTGGTGCGGACCCGCGCCACGGGAACGGTATAGTCGACCCAGAGGAGAACGGAGCCGATCAGGTCGGTGCTCTGGCGAGTCCAGTTCTGGAACGGCTTCTCGAGGAAATACGACAGCGGCACGACCAGCCGGCGCCAGTCCCATATCTTGATCACGACGTAGGTGCCGGTGATCTCCTCGACCCAGCCCCATTCGTTCTCGACGATCACCGCATCGCCGATCCGGATCGGCTGCGTGATGGCGATCTGGATGCCCGCGAACAGGTTGGTTAGCAGCGGCCGCGCCGCAAGGCCGACGATCAGGCCAGCCGCTCCGGCCGAGGCGATCAGGCTCACGCCGTAGCTCTTGACCGATTCGAAGGTCATCAGCGCCGCGGCGATCGTGATGATGACGACCAGCGTGCCGGCGACGCGCCGCAGAACCCGGACCTGCGTCAGGTGCTTGCGCGCCACGGGATCGGCGCTGGTGTCGAACTGCGACCGCCGCAGGTAGTATTCCGACGCCAGCGTGATGGCCGCCGTCGCGCTCCAGCCCAGCAGCACGATGAAGGCCACGATCAGCCCGTGGCCGAAGGCCCCCCGCACGGATGGATCGAGCGGCGCGGCCGGCAGCACGGCGCCCATCACGACGATCACGAGCGCCAGCCGCGTGATCCCCTGCGTGGCGTCCAGCAGGGCGTGAAGGAAGGCATGACGCGCCGGCACGAACCGGCGCACCGTGCGAAGGACGATACGGTGCCCCAGGAGGGCAACGCCAACGGCGGCAAGCAGCAGGATCGTCGCGACCAGCCAGTCCGGCAGCCACGACAAGTCCTCTGCGAGCCGGGCAAGGGACTCGCTGTCAGGCATTGGGGGCGAACGCACGACGGGACAGAAGGTTCCCGAAAAAAATCGTGCCTGTTGAAAGCCAACCGCGGGTGCCGAACTATCCACCGTAACGATGCAAAGGAAGGGAAGCGATGGCCGCGAGGAGCGCCGGCATCCTGCTGTACAGGCGAGGCGACAACGCGCTCCAGGTCCTGCTTGTGCATCCTGGCGGCCCCTTCTGGCGGCACAAGGATGTCGGCGCCTGGACGATTCCCAAGGGCGAGCACGGGCCGGAAGAGAACCCGCAAGCCGCTGCCCGACGGGAATTCGAGGAAGAACTCGGGCCGCTGCCGCATGGCCCCCTGATCCCTCTGGGCGAGATCAGGCAGCGCGGCGGCAAGATGGTGGAGGCATTCGCCCTGGAAGCCGACTTCGACCCAGCCACCATCCTGGGCGGCTCGTTCCGAATGGAGTGGCCGCCGCGCAGCGGCAAGCTCCAGTCATTCCCCGAGGTCGACCGCGCGGCCTGGTTCTCCATGGAGGAGGCGCGCCGGCGCATCAACCCGGCGCAACAGCCCTTCCTCGACCGGCTGGTCGAGCGTGGCGGGAAATAGGAGGCGCCGGCGTCAGGCCGCGATCCCGTAGAGCTCCGCGACATTGTCCCGCAGAATCCGCTTCTTCAGCACGGGATCGAGATGCGCCGCCTGGCGGTCGATGACCTCGCGGCTCCACGGCCAGGTCGAATCGCTGTGCGGGAAGTCGTTGGCCCACATGAGCTGATGCGGATCGAGCTGATCGGCGAACTGGAACGCCGTCCAGTCGTCCTGGAAGGTGAGCGCGATGTGTTCCCGGAAGTACTCCGACGGCAGGCGCTGGAGTTCCTGCCCCTTCATCCAGTAGCGATGCCGCTTGTAGGCATGGTCCATGCGATACATGAAATGCGGCGCCCAGCCGGCATCGGCTTCGACGCAGACGACGCGCAGGCGGGGGTGGCGCTCGAAGACGCCCGAATAGACCAGCATGCCCATGATGTCCTGGCAGCCGCGGATGATCGACAGGAAGCCGTTGATCTTCGGGCCGCGGGGCTTCGTCAGGCCGGTGTCGCCGCTCGAGGTCAGGATGTGGAAGGAGAGCGGCAGCTCCAGCGCGACGGCGGCCTCCCAGAACGCATCGTAGGCCGGGTCGTCATAGTCCTTCTCGCCGGGATTGCCGGGCATCATGACGCCGCGGAACCCCATGGCCTTGATGCGCTCGAGGTCCTCGATGCCCTCCTGCACCGTCCGCATCGCCGTCTGGCCAAGCCCGATCAGCCGCCCGGGATCGTGGGCGACATAGGTCTGGAGCCACCTGTTGTAGGCGTCGAAGCAGGCCTTCTTGTAGGCGAAGTCGGGATGATTGCAGATCAGCATGCCGACCGTGGGGTAGATGATCTCGGCGGCAACCCCGTCCCGGTCCTGATCGGCCAAGCGCGTGGTGGGATCCCAGCCGCTGCGGTGCAGATCCTCGAAGCGGGCACCGCCGATCCTGATGTCCTTGGGCTCCACACCCGCCGCGGCGATCAGGCCCATCGGCACCGGCGTCTTCATGCCGTCCACGACATAGATGTCGCCCATGCCGTCCTTGTGAACCACGTGCGGAGCCCTGTCGCGCCAGCCCGGATCGATATGGTCGACGTAGCAGTTCGGCGGCTCGGTGATGTGCGAATCGGCCGAGATCGGACGCCAGTCCATGGGCTTTCCTCCTGTCTTGTCTTGCCCCAAGCCTAGGCAGGCGCCGCGCCCGCGACAAGGCACCGCGGGCGGCCGGTTCCGGGTGGCGGCCGGCGGTTGAACCCTCCTCGGCCCTGTGGCATATCCCGCCCCGCCGAAGCTACAGGACGCTGCCGTAGCTCAGTGGTAGAGCACTCCCTTGGTAAGGGAGAGGTCGACAGTTCAATCCTGTCCGGCAGCACCAGTCCGACCGCGAAAAAGGCCCGATTTCATTGAGTTTGAAATCGGGCCTTTTATCCCCAGCATGAGCATCAGTGGTCCGAAATGGACCAAGATGTTGTGAGATGGATGGAGATGCGTGGGGAAACGTGGGGAGACGTTCACGCGATGTTCGATGCGTGTGGCGACGAAGGGGTCATCGTGCTGAGCACTTCGCGGTGCTGCTCTTCGCAAAGCTTTGTGATCCGTCGCGCTGCATGAATGGTCTTTCCGAGGCGTGCAGCCATCCAGCCGCTCGGCGCGCGAGGTTTGTCACCCGCCGAAGCCGGCCTTCGCGCAGTTCTGCGATGTTGCTCGCAACTTTGAACGGCCGTCGTTAGGCTCTTGCTGCGTGTGACAGCGAACATGCGAGAGGCCCCGCCCGGATTGCCCGGGCGGGGCCTTCGGAGCCGGACCTACTCGCCACTCGGGCGGCGGCGCGACCAGATCAGGGAGTAGCCCTCGCCGGACTCGTCGTTGAACAGGTTGGCGAAGATCGGGCTGGCGAAGCTTGGATCGTCGAGCTTGACCGAGAGGTAGTCGCGGCCTTCGTTCGACCGCTTGGGCCAAGCGGCGCCAATCTCGGCCCGCCGGACATAGACGCGATGGCTGGGTGCCTTGTCGCTGGACCTGTTGGCCTCCGGGACAATGCGGACACCCTTGGTCTGAACGCTCAGCGTGACGATCTCGCCCTGGTACTCGTCGTTGACCTTCTTGAAGGAACCGATGTTGGCCATGTCACTTCTCCTTGCTGTTCGGGCCCGCGACCATCGCGGCCTCGATGGCGATCTGCAGGCCGGAGACGATCGCCGACGCACCCGCCTGCGGGCCGGAGCGCAGCGGAGGATGCCCTCGGGGAGACTTTCTTGCCTCGCGAGGAATGGGCGAAGCCCAGGGGAAGAAAGTCGAGGCGAGGGCGTTGCGGCTCAGGCGATCGAGGCGCAGCCGGTCTGCGGCCAGATTCGCCATAACGAGGCCCTGCGTGTCGCGAGCTGAACAGCATGGTGAGGAAAAGACGTGGCCAATCTCGGTCATTCACAAGAGGTCGGAGAACAAAGGGCGATGAGAAGGACAGCAGAGCGTAGATAAGGGCCGGTTGTCCGAAAGCCAGTATGTCGAACGACAAGGCGCCCAGCCATTGCGTCTATGTCCGGCGGGTCGAGATCGGCGCTGCCTGGCCGAAGCGCTCGAATCAGGGCCGAGACTATCCCTCGGTCAAACTCGACGACCCGAGCTTCGCCAGCCCGATCTTCGCCAACCTGTTCAACGACGAGTCCGGCGAGGGCTACTTCCTGATCTGGTCGCGCCGCCGATCGAGTGGCGAGTAGGTCCAGCTCCGAAGGCGCGGCGGTGCGACTGGCGCACCTTGGCGAACTGGATGAGCGCTTGCTTCAACGACGGCGTTTCTGCCTGCCCAACATCTCGGCATGGCTGGTAGCCCCAAGAGCCTTGATCGTCTGGTAGATGAGTTTGCGGACCCTGCCTTCGCGAATTTTGTAGTAGGCGCGCACAAGCTCGAGCCTCGCGCTTGATCAGTGGATCCTTGTCTTGCTTGAACGGCGTGCCGGCCTCGCCGAAGCCATCCTTGCGACCACGGCCGGACATCGGCCGGCCGACCAGGGCGTTCGACGGCATTTCGTCGAAGAAATACGACACCGGCACGTCGAGCACCTTAGCGAATTCGTATAAGCGGCTCGAGCCCATGCGATTGGAGCCGCGCTCGTATTTCTGCACTTGCTGGAACGTCAGCCCGACAGAATTTCCGAGTGCAGTCTGGCTCATCCCAAGCAGCGCCCGGCGCTGGCGCATCCGCAGACCAACATGAACGTCGACCGGGTGTGATCTCGCCATCTTTCTCCCCTCACCTCACGTACATTTATCGCTTCCAGGGCACGACCCGTGCAATTGCCAAATCGGCCAGCTTGCCGGATCGGCCAATTTGAACGTGGTTGATAAGGTCCTTCGTCCCACCCGGTTGCTGGTAGGCGACGCTCACCAGGCTGTGTGAAAACTGCCGAGAGAGCCTCGCCTCAAGCGAGGCTCTTTCTGCGTGAAGCGGTCACCGAAGCGGTGTAGAGCTCCAGCACATCGCGGTGCTGGAGTGCAGTTATGGCGTATGTAGCTGGAGAAGATCGCCATCAGGCGACGTTGTTTCCTCCAGTTCTCGACGATTATGTAGACGACGAATCATCTGTTCGTGTCGTAGATGCCTTCGTCGATGGCCTCGACTTCACAGCCCTCGGGTTTGAGCGTGCAGCGCCTGCATCCACTGGCAGACCCGGATATGACCCGCGCGACCTGTTGAAGCTATACATCTATGGCTATCTCAACGAGGTTCGCTCGTCCCGCCGGCTCGAGCGCGAGTGCAAGCGCAACATCGAAGTGATGTGGCTGGTCCGACGGCTCGCGCCCGACCATAAGACGGTCGCCGACTTCCGGCGCGATAACGGGCCCGCAATCGTGGGGGCTTGCCGTGCGTTCGTCTTGTTCTGCCGAGATCAGGGTGTGTTCGCTGCCACGCTGGTCTCGATCGACGGCGCGAAGTTCCGCGCGGCGGCAAGTCAGAATAGGGTGCTCGATCGGCAGCGGATCGCCGAGGAAGCCGAGAAAATTGACGCCCGTGTTGCTCAGTACCTTGCCGAGCTCGACGAAAGAGATGCCGCCGAGCTCGGCGACAGCGACGGATCGACCATGGAGGCGCTCGCGGCGTTGAAGACACGCCGCGCCGAACTGGATCGGTTGGCGGGCCACCTCGAGCAAGACGATCGCAGTTTGGTCGTCGATGGTGAACTGGACGCGCGACCGATGGGCTTCGGCCGGGGCGGCAAGCCACCGTCCTACAACATCCAAATCGCAGTCGATGCCGACACGGGCCTCATCATTCACCACGCCGTGACCGACGAGGTTAACGACCTGAGGATGCTGCACCCGGTGTCAAAGGCCGTGAAGGAGCTACTGGACCGCGAGCACTTAACCGTTGTTGCCGACACCGGCTACTCGAACGGCAATGCAGCAGCGGCGTGCGAAGCGGACAACATCACGGCCTGTGTACCTGTGAAGCGTTCCGTCAACAATCGGGGCAGCGGCGACGAATTTGAGCGCTCCGACTTCGTCTACATTGCCGACGATGACAGCTTTAGATGTCCGGCCGGGCGGGTGCTTGCACGGACCCAACGAGTTCATCCCCAGAGCATCTTCTATGTGTCGCGGGATTGCAGCGGTTGCGCGCTCAAATCTCGTTGTACGACAGCGACGCGTCGATCGGTGACGCGGCATGTCCACGAAGACGCCCTCGATCGCATGACCGCGCGCGTCGCAAATCGCCCGGAGCTGATGCGGCTCCGAAGATGCTCGGTGGAACATCCGTTCGGAACAATGAAACGGATGATGATGGGGCGCTTCCTTACCCGCGGGATTGCAGGAACAAGCACCGAAATGGCGCTCTCCGTACTCGCCTTCAACATGATCCGGAGCATCAACCTCCGACCAACGCCGAGCTGAGATCAGCCCGGCGTCGCCTCGGAAGGCGGTGCTCCGCTGAGGCGACGCGCTGACGTTTTCACACAGCCTGTCACGCGCCGCCCTCGCCGAATTGCCACACCGGAATGCCGAGCTTTCTGGCCTTGTCGGCCAGGTTCGCCTGGATGCCGCTGCCCGCGAACACCATGACGCCGATCGGCAGCACCTCGAGCATGGCGTCGTTGCGCTTGAACGGTGCCGCCTTGGCGTGGCGGTGCCAGTCGGGCTTGAAGGCGATCTGCGGCACCTTGCGATGGTCGGCCCAGCGGGCAGCGATGCGCTCGGCGCCTTTCGGCGAGCCGCCGTGCAGCAGCACCATGTCGGGATGCTTGGCGTGGGCCTGATCGAGCTTGGCCCAGATCAGGCGATGGTCGTTGTAGTCGAGGCCGCCGCTGAGCGCGATCTTGGGACCCTTGGGCAGGAGGACCTCGGTGTCGGCGCGACGACGGGCGGCGAGGAAGTCGCGGCTGTCGATCATCGCGGCGGTGAGCGTGCTGCGGCTGACCATCGAGCCGATGCGCGGCCGCCAGGCTGAGCCGGTGTGACGCTCGAACTGCTCGGCGGCCTGATCGCGAAACAGTTCCATGGCGTTGCGCCGCTCGATCAGCGTGATGCCCTGGGCGGTCAGCCGTTCGAGCTCGACCGAGCGCACCTCCGAGCCGTTCTGCTCGCGCTGGCTCTTGTGCTGCGCCTGCTCGTTGTCGTCGAGCTCGCGCTCGATGCGGTCGACGGCACGGTGGAAGAGGTTGACGGTGGACCACAGCAGGTCTTCGAGGTCGGGCTCGAGGCGGGTGTCGCTCAGCGTCGCGACCAGGGCGTCGAAGATGTCGGCAACGGCGCCGGTGACGGCGTTGCCCTCGGGCAGCGGCCGCGGGTCGGGCGCATCGTCGAAGGGGCGCCAGCCGTAAAGCTGCAGCTCGCTGAGAACATGCTCGGTCGGGGAGGCGGTGTCGGCGGGTTCGAGATCGTCGTTGGTAGTCATGATGAGGTCCTTTGCCAGATCGGCCGCGCCCATCGCGGCCTTCGTGGGCGACGAGAGACGGCAGGCGGACCGGGACTGCACCGCGGAGCGGCCGAAGCGTCAGCGGAGGACGGCAGAGCGCGGCTATTTTGCTTCGCGATGCAAAGGCGCGTCAGCGCCGGCGGAAAATAGCCGCGCGCCGCCGTTGCAGGAGCCGGACCGCCTGCCGTCCGATCGCCCACGAGAAGGGCGGCGCGGCCGTTCGTGGCGGCCCGGGACCTCATCGTTGCCGACCGCGACGATTGTGGCCTTGCCCGCCTGTCACCCCGTCCCGGCCATCATCGGATCGCAGAAGTGCTGGGCGGCGCGAGTTGAAGCCGCAAGGCTGTCCGCAGATCGTCAACGCCGAAAGCGCGCAGGTCGTCGTTGAAGTCGCCGAGCCTGGGCGAGAGTGTGATCGCCTCGATCCCGACCTTGTGGGCGCGCCTGCTCAGCGTCGCCGCCGCGCGGTCGCCGGCTGGGTCGGCGTCGCGCGCGATGTAGAGCCGCTGCAGCGTTGCAGGAAGCAGCAGGGCGGCGAGGTGATTGGCCGAGAGTGCGGCCGCCATTGGCATGGTCGGCAGGGCGTATCGCAGCGACAGCATGGTCTCGATGCCCTCACCGGCGGCGAGCACGTCGTCGGCTGTGCCGAATCGCACGGCATTGCCCAAGAGTTCGCCCATGGCCCGGCGTGGCGTATCGATCGGGGCCTTGCTGCGGCCGGACGGATCGAGCCAGGTGCGATGCACCCCGGTGACGCGACCGTCCAGATCGGTGACACAGGCGACCATGGCCGGCCAGGCCTCGGTCGGGGCGTGCTCGTCGGGACGATAGTAGCAGCGCGGATGGAAGCGCAGGGCTCCGGCATGGTGCACGGTGACGATGCCTCGCTCGTGCAAGTATGCCTCCGCGAGCGTGCCCGCGATCGGCCGTGACATCGCGAACAGCCGTCGGGCGGATTCGGGCGAGCCACGGGGTGCTGGCTTCGTGCCTTGCGACACGAGTCGGTGTTCGGACTTGGGCAGGCCAAGGAAGCGTCGTGCCTCCTCGGCGACATCGCGGAAATCGACGAGACCGCAGCTCTCGCGGATCACGTCGAGCAGATCGCCATATTCGGCCGATGCGGCATCTGTCCAATGCCCCGCAGCGCCGGGACCGGATTCCGGTCCGCTGAGCCGGACGAACATCGAGCGGCCCGGTGCATTGTGCACGTCGCCGACCAACCAATAGCGGCCTTGGCGACGGCCGTTGGAGAGATAGTGGCGGCACACGGCCTCGGCGTCGCGCGCGAGGTGGCGCGCCAGATCGGCGGCGGATTGGGCCATGATCGCCTCCTCACGCTGCCGCACGCTCGGCGATCCGCCGCAGCGGATGCCGCTCAAGCAAGGCCTCGAGGATGGCGGGCCCGTTCGCGCCGGTCGGCACGAACAGCCGAAGTTTCCAGGCGATGATCTCCGACATCAGCCCCATCGCCTTCAGCCGGTCGAGCATGCCGTCGCTGAATCCTTCGACCTCGACACGACGCCCACCCATGACCGTTGCACGCCGCAGCGACAGGTGGTCGGCGAGCGTCAGCACCGCGCCGCGCTCGAAGACGGCGGTCCACGCCTCTTCGGCGGGAAGCTGCGGCGTCTCGCCGACAGCGTCGGCCATCCAGGCCGCCGAGACCTGCCGGCCAATGATGCGCTGGCCGTCATCGGTCTCAAGACGCCAGACGCGACAGCTCTCCTCGGGCAGGCGTCGCCAGATCGGCAGGAGCAGGCCGGTCACCACGTACAGGTGGCTCTCGGTGAACGCCGGCAGCTCGGCGACCTCGGCGTGCCACGCGTCGGCGAACGCGGCCTTGTCAGCCTCCTCCCAGGCTGACGTTGCGAGCGAGTCAGCAGCGAGAGCCGGGCGCTCCATCGGTCGCACGAGGCGCACCCGCCGCTCGATGGCACCGTCGTCTAGCATCACGCTCGGCGCGGAGACCTGAACGGCAGCACGGTGGGACTTGGCATTGACCAGCAGGCGGCCCCGTTCGCGGGCAAGGTCGAGGGCCTCGTCGAGGGCCAGCGGCTGGTTGCGATCGCGGCGCAGGATGGTGAGCACCTCAGTCTCGGCGCCCGTGCCGGCATGGCTGTAGATGGTGCGTTGGTCCACAATGCTCAGCTGCTCCGCGATGATCGTCTCGACGCCCCGATCATAGGTACCGGAAGCGATGGCGCCCTCGATCTTGGCACGCAGCAGCGCCTCGAAGGCCTCGAACAGGGTGTTCTGCAGGTCGATCGTGAGGGCGAGCAGGCGATTCAGGAACTGCGCGATCAAGGGCAGTTCCTCGCGCAGCGAGCCGTCGCGGTCGGTGAGCGACAGCGCGGTCGCAGCTTCGAAGCGCTGCAAGGAGCAGCCCTCGACCTTGCCGGCGTAGAGTAGCGTATAGAGCTGGCGCAGCGCCGCGCGGGCATAGGGGCTCTCGAGATTGTCCTCGGGCCGGAACAGGCCCTGCCCGCCGGTCTGCCGCTGGCCGCGCGTGATGGCGCCCAGCGTATCGAGGCGCCGCGCGATGGTGCTGAGAAACCGCTTCTCGGCGGCAACGTCGGTGGCGATCGGCCGAAACAGCGGCGCCCGCAGCTGGGCGGTACGGTTGGTGCGGCCCAGCCCCTGGATGGCGGCATCGGCCTTCCAGCCGGCCTCCAGCAGATAGTGGACGCGCAGACGCCGATTGAGAGCGCCGACATCGGCATGATAGCTGCGGCCTGTGCCGCCAGCCTCGGAGAACACCAGGATGCGCTTCTTGTCGTCCTGGAACGCTGCCGCCTCGGCGAGGTTCGCAGATGGTGCGCGCGTCTCCACGGCGAGGCGATCGCCCTGGCGCACGATGCGGCGGGTCCGGCCCGTGACCTCGGCCACGTGGTCGGTACCGAAGCGCTGCACGATCTGGTCGAGCGCGCCGGGCACCGGCGGCAGGGCGGCGAGTCTCTCGATCAATCGATCGCGCCGATCGATCGCCTCGCGGCACTGCACCGGCTGGCCGTCGCGAAACACCGGCCGCGATAGAAGGTTGCCCTCGTCGTCGGTGTACTCCTCGAACAGCCGGGTCGGGAAGGAATGGGCAAGATAGTCGAGCACGTACTCGCGCGGCGTGATGTCGACGGCGATGTCGTTCCACTCCGACGTCGGGATCTCGGCCAGCCGCCGCTCCATCAGCGCTTCGCCGGTCGACACGAGCTGCACGACGGCCGCGTGGCCCTGGGCGAGATCGCGCTCGATCGAGCGCACCAGGGTCGGGATCTTCATGCTGGTGAGCAGATGGCCGAAGAAGCGCTGCTTGGCCGCCTCGAAGGCCGAGCGTGCCGCCGACCTGGCCGGCGCGTTGAGCGTGCGCGACCCGCCCTCGCCGGCGCCCGTGATGTTGGCCGCCTCGAGCGCGGCATTGAGGTTGTTGTGGATGATCTCGAAGGCGCCGGCATAGGCGTCGTAGACGCGCCGCTGCTCGTCGCTCAGCGTATGCTCCAGGAGCTCATACTCGATGCCGGCATAGCTGAGCGACCGCGCGGCGTAGAGGCCGAGGCTCTTGAGGTCGCGCGCCAGCACCTCCATCGCCGCCACCCCGCCCGCCTCGATCGCCTGGACGAACTCCGCACGGGTGGCGAACGGGAAGTCGTCACCGCCCCACAGGCCGAGCCGCTGGGCATAGGCGAGGTTGCGCACCGTGGTGGCGCCGGTCGCCGAGACGTAGAGCACGCGAGCGTCGGGCAGCGCGTGCTGCAGGCGCAGGCCGGCGCGGCCCTGCTGGGACGGCGCCTGCTCGCTGCGCTCGCCCCTGTCGGCCGCGGCGTTCGCCATGGCGTGCGCCTCATCGAACACGACCACGCCGTCGAAGTCCCGGCCCAGCCAGGCGAGGATCTGGTCGAGCCGCGACAGCTTGCCGTCGCGCCCGGCGGAGCGCAGCGTGGCATAGGTCAGGAACAGGATGCCCTCGTGCAGCCGGATGGTCGTGCCGGGACGGAAACGCGACAGGGGCTGCACCCGCAGGCGTTCCTGGCCGAGCGCCGACCAGTCGCGCCGGGCGTCCTCGATCAGGGCATCGGACTTGGAGATCCAGAGCGCACGGCGGCGACCGCGCAGCCAGTGGTCGAGGATGATGGCAGCGACCTGGCGGCCCTTGCCGCAGCCGGTGCCGTCGCCGAGGAAGAAGCCGCGGCGGAAGCGGACGGCATGCTCCGCCCCCTCGGGCGCGGCCGAGAGCGTGTCGAAGGTCTCGTCCACCGCCCAGGCGCCGGCGAGCAGGCCCGAATGGGCCTCGCCGGCATAGATCACGGTCTCGAGCTGGGCGTCGGACAGCACACCTTTGGCCACAAGACCGCGCGCCAGCCGCGGCCGGTAGGAGGGCTGAGGGGGCGCGACTGATGCCATCGCGGCCGACTGCACCAGCGGCGTCGGATGCGGCTGAGCACCGGCAATCCGGATCGATTGGAGCGAATAGGTTTCATAGAGCGACTCCGTGAGCCGGCCAGTCTCGGTCGGCCGCCAATCGGTGGTCTCGTAGGCGACCTCCTCGAACTCGATGTCGGCGACGGCAAACGAAACCGAGCGCGGAGCAGCCACGCGGGCGCTGCGCATGGGTCCAGTGCGTGATGTGGGCACAGGGGCGACAGCGCCGCTGACAGGCAGCCGGGCCGGCACCGAGGCGAGCACCCAGGCCAGCAGGGTCGCTACGTCCTTCGCCATACCGGGCGACGCTGGAAAGGTGATTGGATCGTCGGCCGGCCGCTTATCGATAACGATAAGGCGCGTCGGCATGGTCGTGCCGTGTCGCGCGTAGACAGCGCCATCGACTGCCGCCGTGAAGACGAGGCGGGCCCGCTCCTGCAGGCGCACGAAGGCGTCGCGCCAGGCAGGATGGTCAGGGGACAGATTGGCGCCGGTGATGGCGACCAGGCGCCCACCCTCGCTGAGGCGCGCCAGCGCCGAGCGGACGTGACGCAGCGCGGCATCGGCGACGCGGCCGTCGACGTGCGCGCCAGTCGAGAATGGCGGGTTCATCAGCACGACGCTCGGCTGCACGCCGGCATCGAGATGGTCGTCAATGTGCGCCGCGTCGAAGCGAGTGACAGAGATTGCCGGAAAGAGAAGATCGAGGAGGCCCGCGCGCGTGCCGGCGAGCTCGTTCAGGGAAAGCCCCGCGTCCGCCAGCTCGGCAAAGATGGCGAGCAGGCCCGTGCCGGCTGATGGTTCTAGCACATGGTCGGCCGGCGTGATGGCGGCCGCAGTGCTCACCGCAAGGCCAAGCGCAATTGGCGTGGAGAACTGCTGGAGTGACTGGCTCTCCTGCGAGCGGCGGGTGTGGCTGGGCAGGAGGGCCGCGATCTTGTCCAGCATGGCGAGCTGTGCCGCCGGCGACGCCGCGCGCGCCCGCATGGCCGGGCCGAAGCGGCGCAGGAAGAGCATCGTCGCCACCTCGCAGGCATCGTAGGCGGCCTTCCAGTCCCAAAGGCCTTCGGCATCGGAGCCGCGGAAGGCCTCCTCCATCGCAGCCCGCAGGGCCGCGGCGTCGATGCGCCGGCCCCGGGTGAGATGAGGCAGGAGGTGCTCGGCGGCGCTGAGAAGCTGGGTGGCGGTACTAGAGGCAGACGTTATCGAAGTGGCAACCACGCTGGCCGCTTGGACGGGAGTCGTCATGGGGAGACCTCGGGAGAGCGCGAACGGGTCGAGCCGACGGGCGCTCTCTCTTGGACCCGACCGGCTCATTCCCTTCGCGGCAGGCCTCTCCCTCTCGTCGCAACGCGATCACCGCTCCTAAACAAAAAGTGCCCGACACAAAGCTGCGCCGTAGCGGCCGGGCCGCTCGAAGTGGTACGGGTCTACATCAAAGCAATCCAAGAGACTTGAACGACGCGTGCTTGCCGTGACCGATCACGACATGGTCGTGCAGTTCAATCTCGAGAGCATCGGCCGCTGCCTTCAATTGACGCGTGGTCTCGATGTCTTCCCGGGACGGCTTGGAATCGCCCGACGGATGATTGTGCACAACGATGAGAGCCGAGGCGTTGAGCATCAAGGTGCGCTTCATCACCTCGCGCGGGTAGACGGGCGTGTGATTGACCGTGCCGCGCTGCTGCACCTCGTCGGCGATGAGCGTGTTCTTGCGATCAAGGAACAGGATCCGAAATTGCTCGATCTGCTGGTACGCCATCGCCGTCTGCAAGTAGGCGATCAGCGCCTGCCAATTGCCGAGGACGGGACGGCTGCGCACTTCGGCTTTGGCCATGCGGCAGGCGATTTCGTGGACAAGATGCAAGATGGCGATGTCGCGTCGGCTCAAACCGAATGCGCGAAGCTGTGACGCTTCAGCCGAGATCACATGCCCGATGCTGGGAAAGTGCTGCAAGAGGGCAGATGCGCACGCCGTACCTTGCGAAGAGGTCAGCAATCCCGCGAGCAGGTCCTGGTCTGCGATCTCTTCCGTCGTCAGGGCAACAACGCTGCCGTCCTGGACACAACTTTGGCCACCGCGGACACGCGCCTGCGCTGGTGTGGATTCTGTCGTGGATGAAGGGTCGCGCCCGCCTTCCGTATCGCTGTGACGATAAGCGTCTTCCATGACGGCGCGCTGCACGCCGGCGTCGATGCGCCGGCCACGTTGGCGACCGGGACGAGGACGCTGCGCCGCCTCGGCGACGCACTTGGCGGAATCGAGCGCAGGGGCGACTCGAGCGGATGCGGCCGCGCAAGCGGCCGCTGTGGTGACGACAACAGTCATTGGGAAGACCTCGGGAGAGCCGGGAACGGACAAGCCGGTCGGCGCTCTCTCTCGACCTGAACCGGCTCACTCCCTTCCCGGCAGGCCTCTCCCTCTGTGGCGGCAGTCACTGCCCTCAAGCCAAGGCGCCCGGCACATGGCCGGGCGCCAAAGTATGGATTGTCGAAGAACCAAGGACGGTGGACGCCGCCCGGTGTGATCGTTATTCGGCCGCTTGCTGAGGTCGCTGCTCCGATGCATCGGCCGTGGCGTCGTCGCTGGTCAGGAACTCTGGCAACGCCTCGCCTTGTGCGGACGGCTCGTCGGCCTCTGGCACGACGATGGCGATGCGCAGCGGCTCGGGCAGCCAGCCGGTGCCATCGAGCAGGCGCTCGGCCTCTTTCGCCATGTCGGCTTTCTTCAGATGATCGATGAGCCCGGCCGCCTGCTCGCCCCTCGCCTCGCGCACCGCTTCGAGGATGCGCGGCTTGGTCACGCGGCCAAGGTAGTTCTCGACGGTCGGTCGCCAGCCGGCCGCCACCATGTCGAGGCCGACGGCCGCAGCCAGCCTGTCGGCCTGGGCCAGGCGACAGCGCAAGCCGTGGTCGGTGAGACCGGTACCATAGCGGCTCGCCCGCTCGTAGAGAGCGTTGACGCCGAACGATACGCAATGGGCCAGGAGCCGAGTCCGCCTGTCGTCGTCGAGGGCTGCAAGCCAATCCCAGAGGACGTCCTCCTCTGTCGGCAGCTCGGCCTTCCATGCCTCGTGCCGCTCGGCCACAGCCCTCGCCGCCGCGGTGTCCCCGAGGTCGGAGGCCTGGACGGCGAAGAAGACATGGCCGACCGAGGCCTCGAGACAGGCAGGGGTCGAGCTGTGCTGAAAGGCATCCAGGCATAGCTTGTGCAGCAGCGCGGTCATGGCGACGTGCGAATCGTTGGCGACGGCGTTGCGCAGGGCAAGCGTGCGGTGCGCCGTCAGCTCCATCAAGAGCCGCTCCGGCAATGGCCGGATGGATTCGTCGTCCTCGGCTTCGACGTCCGACTGGTGCCCAAAGGTGATCACCGTGCCCTGATCGACCGTCGTGCACGGCGATTGCGTAGATGACGCACTGGAGTCTGCATCTTCGGTTTCCTGCCCATCGGCGTCTTCTCGATGCTCGTCCTCAGGCCGAACGTAGCCGCGGTCGACCAAAAGTCGGCCCTCACTGTCGACGCTGATGAAGGCACCGGCTCGGGCGATCTCGGCGGGATCGTAGGTCACTGGCCGGTCGTCGAAGGCGGTCAGCTCCGTCTCGATCTCGCCCAGCCGCTGATCTACGTCGTCCGGCAGTTCGTCGGCGTTGTCGTATTCGGCCTCGAGCCGGGCGTGTTCGGCATTCAGGGCGTCGATGGTGGCCAGCTCGTCGGCGGAGAGGTTGGCTTGCGCGCCCTTGAGCTTGCGCATTCGGTGCGTGTGGCCGTAGGGGAAGTCCACGGCGACCTCGATCCACTTCCAGCCCTCGCCGGCGATAGCCTGGGCGTCGGCCTTCAGCTTCTCGGCGACCAGGCCGTCGAGCAGGCCGACGTCCTCCAGCCAGCCGCCGTGATCCTGCTCGAACAGGTCGCGCAGGACGACACCGCCTGCCGCCTCGTAGGCGTCGACGCCGACGAAGCGCACGCGCTTGTCGGAGGCGCGGACTGCGCGTTCCGTCAGCATGCGGCGGATCTGGTAGGGATCCTGGTTGTACGAGTCCTGCACCACCTCCCAGACCTGCTCTTGCCGTGCCTGGTCGCTGGTCACAGTGAAGGCCATGAGTTGCTCAAGCGAGATGCCGTCTTCGGCATAGAGGTCGAGCAGCTTGGGTGAGACGGAGGCTAGGCGCAGCCGCTGCCTCACGACGTTGACGCTGACGAAAAAGGCTGCGGCAATGTCTTCCTCCGATCGTCCCTTCTCGCGCAGAGCTCGGAAAGCACGAAACTGGTCGAGGGGATGCAGCGGGACGCGCTGGACGTTCTCGGCCAGCGAATCGTCCTCGGCGAGGATGTCGGAAGCGGCACTACTGACCACGCAAGGAACAGGTGCAGTCTTGGCGAGGCGCTTCTGGTCCACGAGCAGCGCCAGCGCGCGAAAACGGCGCCCGCCCGCCGGGACTTCGAACGTGCCGGTCTCCTTGCCCTGGGTGTCGAGCACCGGTCGGACGTTGAGGCTCTGCAGGAGCCCGCGTCGTGCGATGTCTTCGGCCAGCTCCTCGATCGAGAGGCCAGCCTTCACACGCCGGACGTTCGACTGGCTGAGGAGGAGCTTGTTGAAGGGAATGTCGCGCGAGGTGCTGAGCGTGATCTTCTGTACAGTCTTGGCCATGTCGGTCACTCCGTGACGGACGGCCGAGAGACCCTCTCTCGACCTCCAAATCCGTCATGGAACTCGGCGCGGCCCTCTCACTCTCGCTGACCAGGCCTGTATGGCAACGACAAGGGTTCTTGGTCCGTCGTGCGACGTAGCGAAAGCGAAGGCAACGCGAGGGGCTAGCGGCGGATTGATCCGATCGATCGGCCGACACATCCATTTTGCCATGGCGATCGCGGGGCAATCAGGTGATTGCGAATACCGTGGGCTGCACGCAACAAACGTCGCATGTTGGCGTTGACCTTCCGTCCGCTCGACCCTACCCTTCGGGTCAAGGGAATGGAGTCTCCCTTTAATTGCCTCGTGGCTGATGACTCCTACTGTGTTTGAACCATGTGGTGGGAGGTCTTAGTGACCCCACCGCGTGCGGTGGGTTTTTTGTTGCACCGCTTTGGATGCCAGAGGCGCAAACGTGGCGGTCGTTGTTAACCAAAGTGGCACTGACGGCCGGTGCGACAGGCATTTCTAGACTTGATGGTCTCCCGTTCGGGATTTGTGCATTTGACGAAGCAACATGCGCGCCAATGGCACACGACTTGCTGGTCGTCCGGTATGGCGTCCGACGATCTCCTGGCCCTCGAGGCTCGCGTCCGGCGCGAAGTCGAAATGACGGCGCACCCGCGCACCGAGTGGATGGCGCCGCAGCTACACCAAGGCCGACCCGGCGCAGGACGCGCCATTGGCGTTGCCGGTCGAGACGACGCCGCCCAGATCGCTGATGCCGAAAACCTGACCCTTGTAGTTGCGGGTGTGGAGTTCGCGCACGACCGGCACGAGCTGCGTGGCGATCCCGATGGGTAGGACGCCGTCCGGCTTCGCGGCGAGCCCAGCGGTGACCTGGGGTGGTGCAGCCACCGCCGACTGAGACGCCTAGGAATACGGGCGACGTCAGAAGCTTGCCGTAGTTGCGGGCCAGCCCCGCGGCTCTGACGCCGCTCGTTGGCGCGTGACTCTCGGGCAGCAGCCACAGCGCGAATAGCACGTCAAAGACCCCAAGCAGCGACAGGACATAGAAGATCGAGCGCCAGCCGAACGCGGCCGTCAGCGCGCCGCCCAGTAGCGGCGCCAACCCTAGGCCAAGCACGACCATCAGGTTCATGGTGGCGAGCCGGCGCGCGGCCTCCTGGGGCAGGGTGGTGTCGCGCACTATGGCGCGTCCGATCACCATGCCGGCGCAACCACCCAGAGCCTGCAACAGCTGCAGCACGATCAGCTGATACACGTCGGCCACAAAGCAGGCGGGGAGCCCCGCCAGGGTGTAGAGCACCAATCCCGCGATGAGTATCGCGGCGCCGGCCGTAGCGGTCAGACAAGGGGCCGTAGGCGTGCTGGCCCACCGCGAAGCCGAAGACGTAGACACTCATGGTGAGCTGCATCTCGCCGATGCTAGCGCTGAGCGCGCGGGCGGCCTTGGGCAACGCCGGTACCAAGATGTGCATGGCGAGTGTGCCGCTGAACGCGATCACCGTGAGCTGCCACAGTGGTGCAGTCACGCCATTTCCTCGGCCGCATCGAGAGCGCGGCAGACGTGCTCGAGCACGCGGATCGCAGTCTCGATGTCCTTGTCGCTGAGCCCGGCAAGCGCATCGATGCGGACCTTGCGCGCCACTGTCTCGACCTTGTCGGCGATCGCCCGGCCGCGCGCCGTGAGCACGATGATCCTGGCACGGCGGTCCTCGCCCTCCCGGCGCTTCACCAGACCCGCCGCCTCGAGACTGTCGAGCAGGCGCACCACCGAGGAATTGTCCACGAACAGCGAGGAGGCGAGGTCCTTCTGTCGGAGCGGGATCGGCGCGCGCGAGATGCGGAGCAGCGGCAGCCAAGTCGCCTCGGTGAGATCGTAGGGCTGCAATCGAAGATCGGCTGCGCGGCGCCATTGGCGGTAGGCGCGCGACAGCACGGCGCTGAAGGCGGCGCGGCCCGAACCGGAACGGGACATGCCTCCAATTGAATGATGCAGAAATAGTTGGCAAGTCATTTAATTGGACAGAACGGACACGGGAGTTGGAGGCACGCCCTTTATCGCGCATCAGGGTGGAGATGGCGCGCGCATGATCGTTCACAACGCCCTGCGCGCGACCTACAATGCTGCTGCGATCGAAGTGTGATCGAGACCGGCTGGCCGCCTTCTCCCACACGCTTTTCTCGCACAAAATTGGCAACAATATTGTTGACACTTCTCCGCCGTGACTGTCCTATCGGTTCCAATTCAGAAGAACTGCAAGTGGGACGGAAATGTCGGGCAGGGTCGTCACCCTCAAGACGAAAGCGCGCGGCCGCAGGAGCGGCGGAGGCGGCAACACCGGACGCGGCAACCCGTCGGTAGCAGACATCGTGCAGGTGCTGCGCGAGCGCATCGCCCGCCAGGACATCGCGCCCGGTGCCAAGCTCGGCGAGCAGGAGCTGGCGGCCGAGTTCGGCGTGCCGCGCACGCGCATCCGCGAGGTCTTCGGCACGCTCGAAAGCCGCGGCCTGATCGAGCGCATCCCCAACCGCGGCGCCGTCGTGTCGCGGCTCGAACTCGAGCAGGTCTTCCATCTCTACGAGGTGCGCGCCGTCCTCGAGGGACTCTGCGTGCGGCTCGCCACCGAGAACGCCCCACCCGAAACGTGGGACGAGTTCGTCGAGCTGTTCGGCGCGCCGATGGACGAGTACGTGCGCAAGGGCGATTTCGATTCCTTCCTCGTGGTCTACGAGCGCTTCCGCCGGCGGATCATCGAATGGGCGCGCAATCCGGTGGCCGCGCGCATGCTCGACAGCATCTACGAGAAGACCAACGTTGTGATCCGCCGCATCGTCATCCTGCCCGGCCGCGCTCTGGAGGGACTGGGCGAGCACCGCGCCGTCGTGGCGGCGATGCGCGCGGGCGATGGCGAGGCGGCCGAGCGAGCCAAGCGCAAGAACCTCCACAACGCCAAGGAAACGCTGCGGCGCTTCCAGAAATACGTGATCTGAGAATGCCCGTGAGCGACGACACCACCCGGCGCAGCGGGCCGCTCGCCAGGTATCGCGTGCTCGAGATCGGCTCGACCGTCGCCGGTCCCTTCTGCGGCCGCATGCTGGCCGATTTCGGCGCCGAGGTGATCAAGGTCGAGCCGGCCGAGGGCGATCCCGTGCGCACCATGGGCAAGTCGGTCGACGGCCACTCGCTCTACGCCGCCTCGATCTTCCGCAACAAGCGGCTGGTAGCGATTGACCTGCGCCGCCAGGAGGGCCGCGACCTGATCCGCGAGCTCGCCGCCATAAGCGACGTGCTGATCGAGAACTTCAAGCCGGGCACCCTGGAAAAATGGGGCCTCGGCTGGGAGCAGCTCTCCGCGCTCAATCCGCGTCTCGTCATGGTGCGTATCTCGGGCTTCGGCCAGGACGGCCCCTACTCCCAGCGGCCGGGTTACGGCGTGGTGTGCGAGGCGGTGAGCGGGCTGCGCCATCTCACCGGCGATCCCGACCGTGCGCCCGCCCGCGTCGGCGTGTCGATGACCGACTATATCGCCGGCCTGCACGGTGCCTACGGTGCGGTCATGGCGCTGATGGCGCGTGAGCGGACTGGCCGCGGCCAGGTGATCGATGCCGCGCTCTACGAAAGCGCCTTCAACTTCATGGAAGTGTGGATCGGCGCCTACCAGAAGCTGGGCTTCGTGCCTAACCGCGAGGGCTCGCGCCTGATCGGCAGCACGCCCAACAATCTCTATCCGACGGCCGACGGCAGCTACATCCACATCACCGCCATGGCCGACAGCCTGTTCCGCCGCCTGTGCGAGGCGATGGGCCAGCCCGAGCTGGCGGGCGACCCGCGCTTCGCCGAGGCCAGGACGCGCAACGGCGCGCACGAGGCGCTGGACGCGATCATCTCGCGCTGGACCGAAAACCTGCCGCTCGCCGAGATCGAGGCCATTCTCGAGAAGGCCTCGGTGCCGGCCACGCGCATCTTCACCGTGGCTGACATCTTCGCCGATCCGCACTACAAGGCGCGCCACTCGATCATCGAGGCGCCCGACCAGCATCTCGGCACCGTCGCCATGCCGGCCGTCGTGCCGCGCCTGTCCGAGACGCCGGGCGTCGTGCGGCACGCCGGCCACGACGTCGGCCAGGACTCTCGCGCCGTGCTGCGCGAGGTGCTGAATATGAACGACGAGCGCATCGACGCGCTCACCAGGGAAGGCATCGTCGCGGCATGACCACCAGCACCTATGAAGCCCGCAAGGCCAAGGCGCTCGCCATGGGCGGCCCCGAGAGACTTGCCAAGCGCAAGGCGGCGGGCGTCCTCAACGCGCGCGAACGCATCGACCGCCTGTTCGACAAGGGCAGTTTCGTCGAGAGCGGGCTGTTCGGCGCCTCGCTCACCGATCCCGGCAAATCGGCGGCCGACGGCAAGATCGCAGACTTCGGAAAGATCGAAAGCCGCGACGTGGCCGCCGTCGCCAACGACTTCACCGTGATGGGCGCGTCTTCGGCCGCCACCAACGGCCGCAAGATCGGCCACATCAAGCGCGTCGCCACCAGCCGCGGCATGCCGATCGTGTTCCTGGGGGAATCCTCCGGGGCGCGCATGCCCGATCACATGGGCGCACGCGGCATGGGGGCGTTGCTGGGCAGCGATCCCCTGCAGTACGTGCGCCTGCGCGAGGTGCCGTGGGCGGCGGCCACGCTCGGCCTCTCCTACGGCTCGTCGTCCTGGTATTCGGTCCTGTCCGACTTCAATGTCATCCGCAAGGGCGCCGTGCTCGCCGTGTCGAGTGCGCAGCTCGCCTCGCTCGCCATCAAGGAAAAGGTCGATCCCGAGGAGATGGGAGGCTGGCAGGTCCACGCCGAGGTGACCGGCTTCGCCGACGCCGTGGCCGAGACCGACGAGGAAGCGATCGACCTCATCCGCACATTCCTCTCCTATCTGCCGTCGCACCATCGCGAGGCGCCGCCGGTGCGCTCCGCACCGGCGGGATCGGGCAGCGGCATGGCCGACATAGCCAAGCTCCTGCCGGAGAAACGCACGCAGGTCTACGACGTGCGCCGCGTCATCCGTGCCATCGTCGACGCCGACTCCTTCTTCGAGCTGAAGGCCCGCTTCGGCAAGGTCGTCAGCACCGGGCTCGCCCGCCTCGCTGGTCGCACCGTCGGCATCCTCGCTAACAACCCGCTGTTTCGCGGCGGCGCCATGGACACCGACGCCTGCGAGAAGGCCGCGAGCTTCCTGGTGCTGTGCGACAGCTTCAATATCCCGGTCGTGCTGCTGGTCGACACGCCGGGCTTCCTGATCGGCATCGAGGCCGAGCGCCGCCGCGCGCCGGGCAAGATCATGAACTTCATGCAGGCCTTGCAGCTCTGCACGGTGCCAAAGCTCTCGGTCATCCTGCGCAAGACCTACGGCCAAGCCTATCTCAACATGGGCGGCGGCCGGAACTCAGACGAGGTCGCGGCATGGCCCACCGCCGAGGTGAGCTTCATGGATCCGACCTTCGCGGTGAAGATCGTGCACGGACTCGCCCCCGGCGAGCCGGGCTTCGACGAGGCTTTCCAACAGATGAACAAGGACAGCGAGCCGTGGGATGCCGCCGCGATGTTCACCGTCCAGTCGATCATCCAGCCGCACGAAACCCGCGACTACCTGATCCGCTCGCTCGACGTGCACCGCCAGCGCCTGACGAACGGCGTCGGCCAGCACTTGATGCACGCCTGGCCGTGCAGCTTCTAAAGGACGGTTTCTGAGGGAAGAAAGATGGCGAATTACGAGGCGAAGACGGAAGTATCGGGATCGGTCTGGAAGATCGTCACCGAGGTCGGCCAGAAGATCGAGCCGGGCGACACGCTGATGATCATCGAATCGATGAAGATGGAAATCCCGGTGATCTGCGAGCAGGGCGGCACGGTGCAGAAGTTCCTGGTCGACGAGTCGTCGCCGGTGAACGAAGGCCAGGCCGTGGCCGTGCTGTCGCGATGAACGACAAGTCCAACCCGACCGCGGCATCCCCAGATGGCTGGATTCCGGAGGTCGAGGAATTGCGCCGGCGACGGCGCGACGCACACGGCCTGGGCGGGCCCGAGGCGGTGGCCAAGCATCATGAACGCGGCCGCCTCACCATCCGCGAGCGGGTGGAGCGCCTGGTTGACAAGGGCTCGTTCAGCGAAGTCGGCACGCTTACCGGGCAGGGCAAGTACGACGGTCCAACCCTGAAGAGCGTCACGCCTGCGCCTTATGTCATGGGCCTGGCGAGCATCGACGGGCGTCCTGTCGCGGTAGGGGGCGAGGATTTTACCATCCGCGGCGGTTCGAGTTGGTCAGGCGATCGCAAGAAGGGCGGCCAGGGGGGCTTCATCGAGGACATGGCGGCGAGCTACCGCATCCCGCTCGTCAACCTGATCGACGGATCGGGGGGCAGCGTCACCTCGATCAACAAGCGCGGTCATTCGACATTTCCCGGCGTGCACGGCTTCGAGCGCTCGGTCGAGCTATTGGGCAAGGTACCCGTCGTGTCCGCGGTGCTAGGCACGGCGGCGGGCGGCCCGGCCGCCCGCGCCATCTTCTCGCACTGGTCGGTGATGGTCGATGGCACGAGCCACGTCTTTGCCGCGGGCCCTCCCGTGGTCGAGCGCTCGCTTGGCCAAAAGATCAGCAAGGAAGATCTGGGGGGCCCACCGATTGCAGTCGATCATGCCGGTACGATCGACAATCGCGTCGACAGCGAGGACGCCTGCTTCGCCGAGATTCGCCGCTTCCTGTCCTACATGCCGTCCAATGTATGGGAGCTGCCGCCAGGGGTCGCGAGCAGCGATCCGGCCGACCGCTGCGACGAGGAGCTGCTGCGCATCGTGCCGCGCGACCGCCGCAAGCCCTACAACATGCGCAAGCTGATCGAGCACATCGTCGACCGCGGCTCGATCTTCGAGATCCAGCCGACCTACGGCAAGGCGCTGATCACCGTGCTCGCCCGCATGAACGGCAAGGTGGTGGGCGTCGTCGCCAACAATCCCATGATCTATGGCGGCGCGATGGACGTGAAGGCGGCGCGCAAGCAGATCCACTTCGTCGAAATGTGCGACTGTTTCCACGTCCCGCTGGTCTTCCTGGTCGACGTGCCGGGCTTCATGGTCGGCAAGGACGCCGAGGCGGCAGCAACCCTGCGCGAGGGCGTACGCGCGGTCTATGTCGGCCTGCAGGCCACGGTGCCGACCTACACCGTCGTGATCCGCAAGTGCTACGGCATGGCGGGCATGGGCACGACCGAGAAGAACGGCCTGGAATTCAAGATCGCCTGGCCGTCGGCGGAATGGGGCTCGCTGCCGATCGAAGGCGGCGTGGCTGCGGCCTTCCGGCGCGACATCGCCGCCGCAGCCGATGCCAAACTTCGCGAGCGCGAGCTCGAAGACGAGCTGCGCGCCATGGCCTCGCCGTTCCGGACGGCAGAAGCCTTCGGTGTAGAGGAGATCATCGATCCGAGAGAGACACGACCTTACCTCTGTCGCTTCATCGACGCAGTCCAGGGGAAGCTGCGCACCACGGTGGGGCCAAAAGCAAAGTACGGCGTACGCCCCTGAGACGAAACGCCGACGATCAACGTGAAGGGAGGATTGGGAAAATGACCAGAATGAGAATCGCTCGTCGGGCCGCCCTGACGATCGCATGCGCGTCTCTGCTCAGCGGTGCCGCCGCGGCACAAGACAAGGTTAAGGTGAATTTCGGCATACTCACCACCGCCTCGCAGGCGGCGTTCTATGTCGGCGTCAAGCAGGGCATCTTCGCCAAGTACGGCTTCGATGCCACGGTACAGCCGCTCGCCACCGGCGTGCAGGCCAACCAGGCGCTGGCCTCGGGCCAGGCCGACTGGGCGGGCGGCGGCGTCGAATCGACCATCGTCGCCTGGGCGACCGGGTTGCCGTTCAAGGCCTACGCGATGTACGCCAAAGGTGGCGATTCCTACGCGATCCTCGTGCGCAACGAGGCCCACATCGCCACGCCCAAGGATCTCAAGGGCAAGAAGGTCGCGGTACCGCAGGGCACGGCGCCAGCGCAAGGACTGAATCAGGTACTGAAGGAAGCCGGCCTGCCGGCCGACTCGGTCAAGCGCGTCAACGCCACCTTCGCCAACATGGGACAGATGCTGGCTTCCGGCGCCGTCGACGCAATGGCGGGACTCGAGCCATATGTCAGCATTACGCAGGAGAAGATGGCGGAGCAGGCCACGATCCTGGCACGGCTCGGCAAGTACGTGCAGGGCGGCGGGTTTTTCCTGATCAGCGACAAGTGGGCGGCAGCGCATCCCGACAAGGTGGCGGATGCCGTCGCGGCGCTTTGGGAGTCCCAGCAGTGGGTGCGCCAGCACACCAAGGAAGCGGCGGAGATCGATGCCGCCTTCCTCAAGGTCGACCCGCACATCGCCGAGGGCGCCATGAAGTGGCTGACCTACGATCCGCTGGTCGACGACTTCACGGCGAAGTCGTTGCAAACCACGGCCGACTATCTCGCCGCGGAGAAGTTCATCCCCGCGCCGATCAAGCTCGAGCCGCACCTGGCCGACCTGAACAGGGTGACGAAGGAAGTGAAGGCCAAGTACGGCAAGTTCCTCGAGTGAGCATGGCCGACGCGTCCGATATCCTGGTTGCCAGCGCGGTGTCGAAGACCTATTTCGACACCGTCGAGGGCAACGACGTGCTAGCCCTGAACGACGTGTCGCTCACGGTGCGGGCGCATGAGTTCGTCTCGGTGATCGGACCGTCCGGCTGCGGCAAGTCCACCTTTCTGCGCATTGTCGCCGGCCTGGACCGCCCGACCTCCGGCGAGGTCGCGGTCAGAGGGCGCAAGGTCACGGGCCCCGGCGCGGACCGCGGCATGGTCTTCCAAGAATACGCGCTATTGCCGTGGAAGACGACAGAGGCGAACGTCGAGTTCGGCCTGCGGCTGAAGAAGATGCCGGGCGGGGAACGGCGGGCCGTCACTCAGCGCTTCATCGACCTCGTCGGCCTTACCGGGTTCGAAAAGAAATACCCGCACCAGCTTTCCGGCGGCATGCGCCAGCGCGCCGCCGTAGCGCGCGTATTGGCCAACAATCCCGCCATGCTGCTGATGGACGAGCCGTTTGCTGCCGTCGACGCCATGACGCGCCAGCGTCTGCAGGAGGAGTTGACGGCGATCACCGCGCTGGAACGCACCACGGTGCTATTCATCACCCATGCCATCGACGAAGCGGTATTCCTCTCCGACCGGGTGATCGCGCTCTCGAGACGGCCTGGGCGCATCATCGCCAACGTCCCCATCGATCTGCCTCGGCCGCGTAAGTGGGACACCATCGTGCACGATGCGCGCTTCGCCGAGTATCGCGACCGGCTCACCCGCAGCATCGAAACCGGGTCGGCATGAGCGCCACGGAGTCCGCCTCGCGGCCGACCGCGCCCGCAAACCGCCCGGCACCGCGCCGCCTCGGCGCGTGGCTTGTCCACCTCGCCCCCTATGTCGCGGCGATTGGCCTCTGGCAGGCGTTGTCCGATGCCAACATCTGGCCGCGGGTGCTCTTCCCCTCGCCTTCGGAAGTGGCGCGGGCCTTCGCCGAGGACACGCTCTCAGGCGTCCTCCTCGTCAATCTCGGCGTCAGCCTGAAAAGCCTGGCGCTCGGTTTCTTTGCAGGCTGCGCCGTCGCCATCCCGCTCGGCTATCTGATGGGCCTGCACAGGATCAGCCGCAATTTCTTCGATCCGCTGGTCAATTTGCTTCAGGCCATCCCCGGACTGGCCTGGATCCCCTTCGCCATCCTGTGGTTCGGGCTCGGCCAGGGCGCGGTGGTTTTCATCATCGTGATGTCGGTGTTCTTTCCGGTGCTGCACAACCTGCTCACCGGCATCCGGATGGTTCAGCCGGTGCTGATCGAAGCCGTCCAGACCCTGGGCGCGCGTCGGGTCGACGTGATCCGGCACGTCATCTTCCCCGCCACGCTGCCTAACCTGATGACCGGCATCCGGCTCGGCATCGCCTTTGGCTTCCGCTCGCTGGTCGGCGGCGAGATGATCGCCAGCACCAACGGTATGGGCTACGCGATCTTCAACGCGCAGCAATACTTCCAATCGGCACGCATCGTCGTCGGAATGCTGGCGATCGGCATCGTCTGGCTGATCATGGACCGGCTATTGT
Source organism: Pseudomonadota bacterium (assembly GCA_049323495.1). GTDB lineage: Bacteria > Pseudomonadota > Alphaproteobacteria > Reyranellales > Reyranellaceae > Reyranella. Next base: position 29,828 of record JBMONG010000005.1, on the reverse strand, counting down.
TGCGCCCCATCGAGGTGCGCACGACCATTCGGTGGGGTTTGATGGCAGATGTACTCCAAAAGAACTAACATTGTGCTAGGGATTCCCTGAACAAGTCGCCGACCGCGCAGGTGGTTTGAGATGGTCGGTTGAAGCAGCTTAGTTTTTCGGATGCGGAGTACGGCGGTAAGCGGAAGCGAACCCGCCGCGAGGTGTTTCTGGCGGAGATGCAGCGGGCAGTGCCATGGGCCGAGCTGGAGGCGCTGATCGGGCCGCACTATCCGAAGGCCGGCGGCGGTCGTCGACCGTACCCTCTGTCGACGATGCTGCGGATCCACTGCCTGCAGCAGTGGTACGGGTTGAGCGACCCGGCGATGGAGGAGGAACTGTACGAGATCGCCTCGATGCGGCAGTTCGCGGGATTGTCGCTGGCCCGTGGCACGGTGCCGGATGCGACGACGATCCTGAACTTCCGCCATCTGCCGGAACAGCATGGCCTGGCGCGAGAGATCTTCGACACGGTGAAGGCGCACCTTCAGGCGGCTGGGTTACTGCTGCGGCAGGGCACGATCGTCGATGCGAAGATCATCGCGGCGCCGAGTTCGACCAAGAACAGCACGGGCAAACGCGACCCGGAGATGCACCAGACCCGGAAGGGTAACCAGTGGTACTTCGGTATGAAGGCCCATGTCGGGGTCGATGCCGAGAGTGGCTTGGTACACAGTGCGATCGGCACGCCGGCCAACGTGGCCGATGTGACGAAGGCGCGTGCGCTGCTGCACGGCGGCGAGGCGGTGGCGTTCGGTGACGCCGGCTACATCGGCGTCGAGCAACGGCCCGAGCACCACGGTTGTGTCGAGTGGCAGGTAGCGATGAAGCCGGGCAAGCGGCGGGCGCTACGCAAAACGAAGCGGGCCGACTGCGTGAACGGATTGAGCATCTCAAGGCCCAGGTCCGCGCTCGCGGCGAGCATGCCTTCCGGGTGATCAAGCGCCAGTTCGGCCATCTCAAGGTCCGCTACCGGGGACTGACCAAGAACACCGCGCAGCTGCACACGCTGTTTGCGCTCGCAAACATCTGGATGGTGCGCCGGCAGTTGCTCGCAGCGGGATAGCTGCGTCCGAGGAGGGCAAAGACAGCGAGAATGCCGCGCTCAACCGCAAGTCCGGCGCCCAATCGCGACCGCCTCCCGACAAAAAAATCAGGCGATACGACGCCAATTATCGGAGCGCCACCGGCAGGCTGGGGGACTTGGTCGGACCTTCCCTAGAGGTACGCGGGTGGCGAACACCTTGGTGACCAACGGGTACCATGAGAATCGTGCCTGTTACGTGGCAAATTCACGAGTACCAATTGACCTCACAAGAAGAGCCGACGTCAGCAGCCGGGTAAAGCGTGCAAGGCCCGGAGGCTGGAATCCGCACGGGGTAGAGTCGGCAATCCTCAGCGATGTGCAGCTCGCTCGACGGCTCGCACAGCCGGGCCGCCACCAGCACCGCCGCCATCTTCGCCCACGGCATCGCTTCCTTGCCCGAGGGCAGCAGCGTCTCGCACAGATCGGCCAGCCCCGTGCCGCGCCACAGCGCCAGCGCCAGATAGACATCGCCGAACTGCCGCGAGCGGTTGATCCGCGCGCCCTTCAGCCGCACCGGCACCGTCATGTGCTGCTTGCCGTCGTCGAACAGACCAGCCTGTTCGGGCGTACCGATCAGATGGAGCGTCAGCGCCCGCGCCTGGAGCCGTCCCCGCTCGTCGAGCTTACCAAGTTGCGCCACCGTCTGCTGGATGACACGACAGCCAACCCTCACCACTGCGCACAAGACGCCAGTAACGATGGACTTTCCCGTCCTTCTTTAGCGTCGTGTAGCGCAAGCACGTGCGCTCATCACAACTCAACCACGATCAAAAGAAAATGGGGTCTTCAGGGATTCGAGTGGGTGATCCGAGGCGATCATAGCGCTGGAAGTACTTGTGGATAGCGGGCTGAAGGCACTTTGGGATCGCCTGCAATTTGGCACAGTAAGGAATGGGGAGAAGACGGAAGCGACAGCGTCGTCTGTCGGATGGGTATTCGTTTGCAGGATTTCGTGCGCGCGGAACGGTGCGCGGGATGTTCGGCTATCCGGACGTACGCATCGTCACCTTGACTCGACGCTCAAAAAAACGGTGTGCGGTTGTTGCGGCGAAGCGCAGAGAGGGTGGTACGACCGGCGCGTGCGGCAGGTTCGAGATCTGCCGTGTGGCCCGTTTCGGATCATGCTGGAACTGGAGGTGCGGCGCGTTCAGTGCCGCAGATGCGGGGCGGTGAAGCGCGAGCGGCTGGATTGGTTGGCCGACAATCCGCGCTACACGAAGCGCTTTGCCTTCTATGTTGGGCGGCGCTGTCGTCAGGCCTCGATCCGCGACGTGGCCAAGGAGATGCGACTGGATTGGGAGACGGTCAAGACGCTGGAGATGCAGTACATGCGCACGCAGCTCGAGCGTGCCGGTGGTCCCGGGCCGAAGGCGATCGGCATCGACGAGATCTCGATTCGCAAGGGGCACAGCTACCGCATCGTGGCCAGCGACCTCGAGCGCAAGCGACCGATCTGGTTCGGCGGCGAGGATCGCTCGGAGGCGAGCCTGGCCCAGTTCTACGCCTGGCTGGGCCCGCGCAAGAGCCAGGGCATCCGCCTGGCGGTGATGGACATGTGGAAGGCCTTCCGCAACGCTACCCTGGCGCCCGCAGGCGGCAATCCTGTTCGACAAGTTCCACGTCATGCGCCACCTCGGCGAGGCGCTTCATCAAGGGCCAGAAGTACACCCTGTTGTCGCGCCGTGAGAACCTCAGCCTCGACGGCAAACGGTCGCTCGAGCTGCTGCTGGCTGCCAACAAGCGGCTCAACACCGCCTACCTCTTGAAAGAGAGCTTCGGCCAGCTTTGGGACTACCGTCACGAGGGCTGGGCGCGCCGCTTCTTCGACAACTGGCGCCAAAGCCTCAAGTGGCAGCGGCTGAAGCCCTACGAGCGCTTCGCCGACATGATCGAGCGCCACTGGGACGGTATCGCCGCCTACTGCAAGCCCGATAACAAGGTCTCGCTCGGCTTCGTCGAGGGCCTCAACAACAAGATCCGCGTCTTCCAGCGCCGCGCCTACGGTCTGCGTGACCAAGAGTATCTCCGTCTCAAGGTCCTCACCTGCATGCTTCCGGCGCTATGATCGCCTCGGATCGCCCACTCGAATCCCTGAAGACCCAGAAAATGGGGATGGCTGGCACTACACGCCGCTCCGGGCTTCTCGCGTCACCCAAACCCCTGATCGCACTCAGCCCCTCTGTCGAAAAGAGATAAATCTACCCTCAAACTGCGCAAGTTGGGTTAGTAGCCGCCGGCAATAGCCCATCAGGAATGGCGGCCCCGGCAGAGTGAGACGCCGGCGCGGTGAGGGCACCGATAATGATTTGGACCAGATCGTCGATGAACTCTCGCCCACCTAGTCGGGCGACGCCCGTTCGACGTCCCGCCATCCTCAGCTTTTCGCGTTCACCGATGCTGAAGAGAACTAGGTTTGTGACCACTGCGAGTCGATGCCGCACGATATCCGGCGGAACATCGGAAAGGATTTGCCGGACCAGGTCGACGATGCGTCGCACGGCGGTATCGTGCCGCCCGCGAACCATCTCGAATACGCTCTGGTCGCAGTTGAACGTGACCTGCGCAACGAACCGCAGATAGCTGCTGCCATTTTCGGCGATCAGGTATTCAGCGAAAGGGAGCACCATGGCTTCGCCGATTTGCCTCAGCGCGACGAGGCGGTTGGAAATGTCGATGGTTGCAATCAGCTCGTTGCGACGATTGTTGAGCACCGCCATCCGCCGTTCGAGAATCGCCTGAATAAGGCCGATTTTCGAACCGAAGTGATATTGAATTACCGAGCCGTTCAGCTGATTGGCGTAGCGTGCGATGCTATTCAGCGAGACGGCATCGATCCCTTTTTCAGCAAACAGCCTTTCGGCAAGATCGAGGAGACGGTCGCGGGCAATGTCACCACGCGACGTCCGGGCTGATGGAGCACTTGCAGAAGATGACATCGGTCTGGTGATTCTCTCCAAAGAGCTATTCGAGCTTGATGCCAGCGTCCTTGACGACCTTGTTCCAAGTGTCGAGTTCTTCAAAGTAGAATGCCTTCGCCGAAGCCGGCGTCGAGTCGGGCACCACCTCGGTAGCAAGGCTCGCCATCTTGTTGGCGAAGGCTGGGTCGCCGAGTACCTTGTTCGAGGCGGCGTTGAGTCGCTCCACGATTGTATTCGGTGTACCGGCTGGGACGTAAAGAACGTTCCACGTGTAGGCGACCATCCCGGGCACGCCGCTTTCGGCAATCGTGGGCACGTTCGGCAGCAGCATGGACCGGCTTTTCGTTCCGATCGCGAGCAACTGCAGCTTTCCTGAGGAGTAGAGGGCCTGGGAGGCGGTGATGGTCTCGAACAGAAAGGCGTTGCGACTCGCAACCGTATCCTGAAGCGCCGGCCCCGAGCCTCGGTATGGAACATGAACAACGTCCAGCCCTGCCTTGAGTTTGAGCATCTCGCCGGCCAAGTGGGTCGTGGTGCCGGGACCCGCGGAGCCGTAGTTGTATTTGCCCGGCGCGCTCTTCAGTAGCGCCACGAGGGCGGAGAACGTCTTCGGCATATTGGGGGCCGCCAGGACGACCAGCGGTACGATGCCGAGCAAGGCGACGGGCACGATGTCCTTGCGCGGATCGTACGGCAACTTGGTCGTGGCTGCGCCCGTGGCAATGGAGGCTGTTCCGAATAGCACCGTATAGCCATTGGGTGCTGCCTTAGCCACTGACGACGCACCGATGGCGCTGCCGGCGCCCGCACGATTGTCCACAACTATGGTCTGGCCGAGCACCTCCGATAGCCGTGCTGCGAACAATCGGCCGAAAACGTCGGTCGGCCCTCCCGGCGGGAACGGAAGCACGAGGTCAATTGGCCGCGACGGGTAGGACACCTGCCCCCACGAGCCAGCGACGGGCACCAAAGCTGCCGTGCTGACAGCTGCATTGGCCAGAAATCTTCTGCGACCTGCCTTGCCCATCTTCGTCTCCTCCTTGTGCCGAAACGATTCTTCTTGTCCTGCCTTTCGTCTTTCAGACCGTGAGGTCGTGCCAGAGCAGGCTTGCACCGCGTTGGGCAATGGCCTGTCCTGCGCGGATCTGCCAGAATCTTTCGCTGCCGAATTCGTCGCGCCAAGCTAGCAGGCGTCGGGTTCGGAAATTCAGCGGATACTCATAAGTGTAGCCCATTGCGCCATGCAGCTGATGGGCGAGTGCAGCAACTTCACCGGCAGCAGCCCCGATGCGCGATTTTGCGAACCCAATAGAAACACCGCTCGACTTTTCTTGAGGGGCTGCCAATGCGGCGCCGGCAGCGGCCACGGCGGCGCCGACCTGGCCGGCGAGCACCGCCATCATTTGCTGCACAGCCTGAAAGCCACCGATTGGCCGCCCGAACTGCCGCCGCTCGGCGGCATAGCCCACGCAGCGCTCGAGGATCCACTCCATGGCGCCGGCCATCTGTTGGCATCGGCAATACGCGCCGAGGCGAAGCAGCAGGTCTTCCGCCGCCACGCCGTCCGGGAGAAAGCGGGCCTGCGAGGCAGCCACGGCTGTTCCGTGGAAAACGACCTCATCGCGCGGTTCCCCGGCCAAGTTAGTGCCTTCCTCGATCAGGACGTCGGCGGTTGGGATCAGGACGACGGCTTGCTTGCCTTCTTCGGCCTGCACGACCGCAACAACATGGTGCACGGCGCGGCCCCAGGGCACGTTACCGGCCGTGCCGCTCAACGTCCGGGTGCTGCCCGTGTCGACCATCCGGATCGGCCCGGACTGTCCGGAAACAATCGAGAGCGGCCCCTTTGGCGGTGCAATGCCGGCGACGCCCAGCAGCCAATTGCCGACGATCGTCTCCGCCAGGGGAATGGGCACTGCATGGTAGCCGAGGGAGCGCAATGCGAAGGCAGCCTCGGCCAAGGGGGCGCCTGCGCCGTCGAGCAGTTCAGGAACCGCCGCGAGCGTCAACCCGGCTTCCTCGCTTCGGTGCCAAAGTCTCTCGCACCACTCGCCGCGTTCCACCGCTGTCCGGACGGCGGAAGTACAGGCCTCGCCGAACAGGCGGTGGATCAAATCCTGCAGCATCCGCCCAAGCTCGCTCATCTGAGACCGAGTCCCCGGGCTATGGCGTTGCGCAGGATCTGCGGCGTTCCACCCTGAATCGTGACTCGCGGCATGTAGAGGAGCGCATCGAGGCAGGCCCTCCTGTAGTCGTCGCTGGCCTCCCAAGTCGGTGGGCGCAGGGCGCGGCATCCTTCGACCACTTCCTGTTCGAAGCGTGTCCCGAGGTCCTTCACGATGGCGGCTTCGACACTGGGATCCCGCTCGTGCAGCATGTGCGACACCGATAGGGACATGTGCCGAAGGGTCCACAGATGTGCGGCAAACCGCCCGATCAAGTCTGCCTCGGCATTGTTGGGGTTGCAGCCGGCTTCTTGAACGAAGCACTCGAACAGCCGGAATGCACTCAGGAAACGATCGGGCCCGCTGCGCTCCAGCGCCAGCTCGGTCATCAGTTGGTTCCAGCCCCGGCCGACGACGCCCAGCACCATCTCGTCGGGCACGAAGGCGCCGTCGAAAACGACCTCGTTGAACTCATGCTGGCGGGCGAGGTTGAGGATGGGATTCACGGTGACGCCCGGCGCGCTGAGATCGACGATGAGCTGGGTGAGCCCAGCGCGTCGATCGTCACCGCGGGGCGAGGTGCGGCACAACACGATCATGTATTCAGCGACATGAGCGTTGCTCGTCCAGACCTTGGTGCCCGTTACACGCCATCCTCCGTCGGCGCGTACCGCACGGGTTTCTAGCGCAGACAGGTCCGAGCCGGCATTGGGTTCGCTAAGGCCGATAGCGAAGCCACATTCGCCGCGGGCGATGGCGGGAATGAAGTGATCCCGCTGAGCATCCGTCCCGAAGCGCAGGATGAGGGGGCCGCTCTGCCGGTCGGCAACCCAATGGTAGAAGATCGGTGCTCCGGCCGCGAGCAGCTCCTCGATCACGACGTGACGCTCCAATGGCGTGCGCCCGGCGCCACCCAAGCGCGTCGGCCAGGTCATCCCGATCCAGCCGCGCGCGCCGAGCTTGCGACTGAAGTCTCGCGAGGACTGTGTGTAGTGACTGCCGGCCGGCTTCTCGGCGGCGAGAAATTCACGCACATCTTGCCTGAGGCGCTGCGCCTCACGCGGCAAATCTGCCGGAGGGAACGAGATAGATCCGGCCATGACGCAGTCAGTCTCCGCGTGTTTCGCTGTTCCCCCCGCGCGACCGCGGTTCAGGCGGAAACACGCGCACCGGCAGGCTCGATGGAAGCTTCGTAGCCGCGCCGGACCGCTTCCTGGTTGACCTTGGCCTGGCCCGGAGCTCGGGCTGCCACCGCTTTGGCCATTTCCTCAAGCGTCAGAAAGCCGGTGAGCCTGGCAAACGCACCCAAGGCCACAATGTTCATGCACTTGCGCACGCCGAGGGAGTCGGCAATGGACATCAGCGGCGCTCTGTAGACGGCGATGTCGGAGCCGAACGGCGACGTGTCGTTGACCATCGTGTCATCAACCAGGACACGGCTGCCGGAGCACATGGCCGCGGCGTGGGCGCGTACGGCGTCTTGCGCCAGTGCCACCAGAACGTCGGGCTTCAACACCCACGGGAAGACGATCTTGCCGGTAGAGAAGATCACATCGCCGCACGATGCCCCTCCTTGGATGCTCGCGGCATAAAACTGAGTCTGCACGACTTCGTAGCGGCGCACGATCCCCAGCGCCTCCGCCAGAATGACGCTGGCCGACACCAACCCCTGGCTTCCGACACCGGCAAAGCGGATCTCGGTGCTCACGACGGCATCCGAGACTTGGCACGAGCCATCACCGAGGCACGCAGCTTGGCGTATTCCTCGGCATATTCCGGCCGCCGCTCACTATGCAGCACGCCAAGCACGAACTTGATGTTCTTTTGGTCGCGCGCGTAGACGGGAATGTCGAACCAATCCTCTTCGGGTGTATCGGCGCTGCGGACCGCATGGTCCTTGTAGAAGTTGAGCATGTCCATCGGCTGGGGCATACCGTTGCGCTTGCCCCAGAAGACGTGGCAGTGCTGCAGCACCTCGACGAACGAGAAACCCTTCCAGTGGATCGCATCGGCGATCATTTTTGTGAGATGCGCCGGGTGGGCCACCGTACTGCGCGCCACGAAGGAGGCGCCCGCTCCGATTGCCAGCTTGCATGCGTCGAAAGCGGCTTCGGGCATGCCAGCACTCGACGTTTCGGTCACGCTGCCCAAGGGCGTGGTCGGCCCGAATTGTCCTCCGGTGTCGCCGAAGCCGAAATTGTTGAAGCAAATCACCGTGATATCGATGTTTCGCCGCGCGGCGTGGATGAAATGGTTACCGCCGATTGACAAAGCGTCGCCGTCGCCCTGCAGCGTCAGCACAGTCAACTCCGGCCGCGCGAGCTTGAGACCGGTGGCATAGGCACACGCCCGGCCATGTGAGCCGTGAATATGGTGAGATTTGAAATAGTGCGCCATCGGCGCATAGCAACCGCTGCCTCCTGCGGTTGCTACCTTGGAGATGTCGAGGCCGAGTCTGTCGAAGGCGCGCAGGATCGCACTTTGTGCCATGCCCAAACCACAGCCTGGACAGTAGCGAAAGCTCTTGTCGGGCACATCGGCATAGATGCGGACCATTTCGTCCATTGGCGTGTCGATCTGCTTGCGCTGACGCGCACTGTGTACGCCCTCCGTCTTGAGCATCGCAGTCATTTCAGCATCTCCCTGCTCTTTGAAAGAATTTCGGCCGGAGTGATGAAGTTGCTGTCGACATGATTCACGCCGCCGACCCGGATGGAAGTATCAGCGAGCGCATGTGCCACCATGAGCTGTGCCTGGCCCAGATTCATTTCAGGCACCACGACGGCGCGTGCATTGGCGCAGGCGGCCCTGACTTCATCGGCGGGAAAGGGCCACACCGTGACAAGGCGCAGGACACCAGCCCGGATGCCGGCAGCGCGCGCCTCTTGCATGGCCGCGATCGCCGACAGAGCCTGAGTGCCATAGGCGATGTAGATTACGTCGGCATCTTCGGTATTCAACCGCTCGGTGATTGTGAACTCATGGCGGCGAGAAAGGATCTTCTGATGGAGGCGATGGATCGTAAAATCCTGGTCGTTGACGTCGAGCCCCTGAACTGTGGAGTCACCGCCGCCGCGCTTAAATAGGCCAACCGTGCTGATCACGCTTTTGTAGGGTGAACCGAAGTCCGCGATCGGCGGGACTTCGTGAAGCTCGTTTGCGGTGTAGTTGCCTCGCCACAGCTCGGGAGGTCCGGAGGCCCTTGGGCGATGGATCTTCTCGACGGTGTCGTAGCCGTCGGGCAGGTCGACCACGGCGCGTTGCAGCCCCAGCAACCCGTCACCGAGGACAATCACGACGGTGCGCAGCATTTCCGAGAGATTGACGGCCTTGACCGTGAACCAGAACGCCTCTGCCACGGTCGACGGTGCCAGCGCGACAGCCGGTGCCTCGCCATTGGTGCCGTAGCGGGCTTGCATGAACTCCATCTGGCCGGACCGGGTGGCATTGCCGATGCCAGGGCCAGCCCGCTGGACGTTGATAACCACCATCGGGCACTCCGCCGCGATGCTCTGGCCAATCTCGTTCTGGATTAGCGCCATTCCCGGTCCGGCCGATGCCGTGGCCGACTTAACACCGGCGGCCGAAGCGCCCATCAACGCCGCCGCCGCACCCAGTTCGTCTTCCATCTGGATATACGTTCCGCCGACTTCAGGCATACGCCGCGACATGGTCTCTGCGATTTCCGTTGCGGGTGTGATTGGATAGCCAGCGTAGAAGCGGACGCCAGCAGCGATGGCGCCCTCGCAAAACGCCTCGTTCCCAAATAGCAAACGGCGCGTCACGGTTATGATCCTCCTGCCGGCACGTCGCGCACTACGATAGCCCAGTCCGGACACAGCCATTCGCAATGACGGCAGCCCGTGCAAGCCTCAATATCAACGACGATTGCCTTGTTGAACGGTGGTTGGAAGCCGAGAACCTTCGGTTCGCAAATCTTCTCATCCCAGCACACCGCACACGATCGGCAGCGCTTCGCATCGATCTCGACGGAAAACTTCCGTTTCGCCCGTTGCATCGGCGTTCCTTCCCTGCGCGCGCATCGCCGCGCAAGGAAAGTGTCGGCCTCTCCGACTAAGGAGTCAATAATGAAGGTACATTAATTGACGGCAGTTGCGGCGCGAGCTGCTTGGGTTCAGCCTTGTTGGTCCCGATCGGGCAGCGTGTTTGGCTGCGCTGCAGCCAAGTCACGGCCACGGCGCTGGTCATGCCGCGCAACCAGCTTGGATCGGCGGCGCTTCAGAGGCGCCGCCGGCGCTGCCTTGCGCGACATGATTGATCTCTGCCGGCGACACATTGTGTACGGGCCATCCAATATCGCATTGCGTTCTTCGCCGAACATGTGGGTCGCCCAGCGTTGGCTGGGGAGAGGCTAGCGGGGGCGAGGCTAGATGCCACGCCGAGGGCGTCGGACTATAACGCCCGAGCAAGGTCGTCAGCAGGCTATTTCGTATCGGCACCTACCGGGACCGCAAAGGCAATCGACCGGGCGGTCGCGGTGAGCGGAGTGAGATACCGCGCAGCCGCTTGTTCCGGGGTCAGCGCCGAGCGTGCAAAGCGCAATGAAAGGCTTCCAAGCACGCTGCGCGATCGCTGAATGGGAACCGCGATGCCCAGAACGCGGCTGGGGCGCCGCTCCATCGTGATGGCGTAGCCGCAGCGCCGAACGAGTCGGAGGCCTGCCTCGATGCCACGTACATTCTCCGCTGCGACGGCCTCCGACTTTGATTCGACCATCAGGCCGCGGATCAAACGTTTCCTTTCCTCGGCCGGACAGAACGCCATATAGGCCTGTCCGAGTGCGCTTGCGAGAAGAGGAAAGGTGCGACTGTAGGCGGCCTTCTCGAAAGATAAATGGCTCTCGGGTGTCGTGCTGTGCAGCACGACGACGACACCGTCGCGTACCTTTCCCAATACCAGTGGCCAGCCATGATCGCGCGTGAAAGCGCTCATTGGCTCCATGGCGGCGTCGACCAGACGATCGACAAAACGAACGCCGCTCGCCAGGGACAGCACGCGTTCGGTGATGCGATAGCCGGCCCGTGGCCCGACATGGGCGGCATAGCCGGCGGAGACGAGGGTTTGCAGCAGCCGCACCAGCGTCGGCTTGGGCAATCCGGTGGCTTGGTGGAGATCGTCCAAGCGCGATAGCGGACGCAAATTCAACGCTGCGAGGACGGCGAGCGCCCGCACGACGGGTTCGATAACAGCGGCGGAGTGGTTTGGCATGCCTTTTCCGTAATACGGAATCTTGAAAGATTCAATGAAGCAGATCTGCCCTTAGCCCCCTAGGATTCCAGAGTTGCGAGAAAACGAAGTCAAGGAGGAAGGGGATGAAGTACGAGACGATCGAAGTGCGCAAGCTGACACCGGTGATCGGCGCCGAAATCTCGGGGGTCGACTTGTCCAAGCCCCTGGGCAACCAGCAGTTCAAGGAGATCCACGACGCGTGGATGGAGAACCTGGCGATTTTCTTCCGCGACCAGGATCTCAGCGTGGAACAGCATCTCGATTTCGGCCGCCGCTTCGGCAAGCTGCACCTGCACCCGGCCGCCCACCAACCCAAGGACCACCCAGAGATACTGGTGATCAAGGCCGACGAGAACTCCAAGCGCGTCGCCGGCGAGGAATGGCATTCGGACGTGTCGTGTGATCCCGAGCCGCCCATGGGATCGATGCTCTATCTGACCGAGGTGCCGCCTGACGGCGGCGGTGACACCATGTTCGCCAACATGTATCGCGCCTACGAAACCCTGTCGGAGCCGGTCCGCAAGATGATCACCGGCCTGACGGCGATCCATGATGGCAAGCACGTCTACGAGCGGCCCGGCTACCGCGAAGGCGCACAATATCCGCGCTCGGAGCATCCGATCGTGCGCACGCATCCAGTCACAGGCAGGCAGGCGCTGTTCGTCAATCGGGGTTTCACGACCCGCATCGTCGGAATGTCCAAGAACGAGAGCAACGCCATCCTCGAAATGCTCTATCGGCACATCGAGACGCCCGAGCTCTGCGTTCGGTTCAAGTGGCAGCCGAAGTCGCTCGCCTGCTGGGACAATCGCTGCGCCCAGCATCACGCCCTGTGGGACTATTACCCGCATCGCCGCGCCGGCCGGCGCGTGACGATCTGCGGCGACAAGCCGTTCTACAAGGCGACTGCCTAGCCGAAGGGCTGGCACTTCCTTGCCCGTCGAGGCGTGGCGGAGTCACGCTCATCCATTGCGAGTGGGTCTCCACCAACGCTCACTCGTGGGCGATACCTTGAAAGGCTGCGGCTCGTCTTTGCCGCGCCACGCGGTCGGCTATTGATGGGAGGCCGCGCAACGAAAGGTCGGCCATGCCGCAGGACGACAAGACCAGCATCGGGATAGTCGGAGCCGGGGTGAGCGGAATCGCGATGGGGATCCATCTCAAGCGCGCCGGCTTCGAGAACTTCACGATCTACGAAAAGGCAGACGAGGTCGGAGGCACTTGGCGGGAGAACACGTATCCGGGCCTGCATTGCGACGTACCGTCCCATCTGTACTGCTACTCGTTCGAGCTCAATCCTGATTGGAGCCAGACCTTCGCCGGCCAGCCGGAAATCAAGGCGTACCTGCAGGATTGCGCCGACAAACACGGGCTCGCGCGACATCTGCAGCTGGGTACCTCGATCGAGCGTGCCTGCTACGACGAGGACGACGGTAGCTGGACGCTCTCGACCGGCGACGGCCGAACCGTCCAGCATCGCGTGGTGGTAAGCGCCACCGGCGGGCTGACCGCGCCCAACTTGCCGAAGATCAAGGGTTACGACGTCTTCAAGGGTCGCTGGTGGCATTCCGGCGCCTGGGACCACGGCCACGACCTGTCTGGCAAGCGGGTGGCCGTCGTCGGCAGCGCAGCGAGTGCGGTCCAGGTCGTCCCGCATGTCGCCGGCTTGGCGCGCCAAGTCTTCGTGCTGCAGCGGACGCCCAACTACGTGCTGCCGCGCCGCAACCTGGCCTATCGTCCGGATCAAAAGGACGAGTTCAAGCGGCCGGCCACGCAAGCCCTCGGCAACCATCGACGGTGGCTGTACCGCCGCTCCCTGCGCTCTTACCAAGTGTTCAAGAAGAGCCCGGCGGCCCAAGACTGGCTGCGCGCCGCAACCCTTGACCACCTGCAGGCCCATATCGGCGATCCGGCGCTGATCGAGAAGCTGACGCCCCGCTACACGCCGGGGTGCAAGCGCCTGCTGGTGTCGGACGATTACTATCCCGCGCTGGTAAAGAAGCACGTGCAGCTCGTCGCCGCAGGTCTCGACCGCCTGAGCGAGACCGGCATAGTCGCGACAGACGGCTCGGCCTTCAACGTCGACGTCGTGATCTTCTGCACTGGCTACAAGCTCGGCGGGCGCGCCGAGGGTGGACCGGCGGTCGACGTGGTGGGCCGCGCCGGCCGCAGGTTGCGCGACGTCCTCGGCGCGCGACCGCAGGCCTTCTACGGCGTCGCTATCCCGGGATTCCCCAACTATTTCACGGTCTGCGGCATCAACGGCGTGGTCGCTTACGCCTCCGTAACGTCCTCGGCCGAGGTGCATGCCGAATACATCGCCCGCCGCATCCGCGACCTGACGCAGCGCAGGCTGCGCTCCATCGAGATCAGGAGCGACGTCGTGCAGCGCTTCAGCGAGGAGGTCCAGGCAGAGCTGCAGTCGATGAGCTGGGCGGACGACTGTCCCAACTTCTACCGGGATTCTTTGGGTCGCATTCTCAGCTTCTACCCTGGCACGCTGGGACGCCTGCGGCGCGAGATGCGGGTGCGCACGGTGGCCGACTACGACCTCGCGGCGGCTGATCCATGACCCGAATGATCCATCTCACCGGTTTCATGCTCTACAGCCCGGCGCCACACATGATCATGTCGTGGGTTTATCCCAGGGCGAAGATCCGGCACCAATGGCACGAGGTCGAATACTGGTCGGAAATCGCCCGCACGTTGGAGCGCGGCTGCTTCGACATGATGTTCTTCGCCGATGGGCTCGGCGGCGGCACGAATCGCGCGAGCGTCCGCTACGCCATCCAGTTCCCGACCCACGATCCGCTGACGCTGATCCCCTATCTCGCCGCAGTGACCGACCGGCTCTGCTTTGCTGCCACGATGTCGACCACCTTCTATCCCCCCTACCTGCTCGCCCGAAAGCTGACCAGCCTCGACCACGTCACCAAAGGACGGATCGGTTGGAACATCGTTTCCTCGATCGCGTCGGGCGAAGCGCGCAACTTTGGCATGGACACCCTGCCGCCGCACGACGAACGCTACGATCGAGCCGACGAGTTCATGGACGTCGTGCAAGCCTTATGGCGGAGCTGGGACGACGATGCGCTGCTGATGGACCACGAAAACGGCGTATTTGCCGATCCTGACAAGATCAGGAAAATCGACTTCAAGGGGAAATGGTTCAAGGTCCAGGGCCCTTTAGCCGTTCTGCCGTCGCCACAGCGCGTCCCCTATCTGTTCCAGGCCGGCAGTTCGGATCGGGGCCGTGAGTTCGCAGCCCGGCACGCCGAATGCGTGTTCGGGGCGGCGGCAGGTACGGCATGCATGCGCGAGCTTGTCGACGACATCAGGACGCGCGCCGAGCGGTATGGCCGGGATCCCAATCACATCAAGTTCGTGTGGTCCGCGCAGCCGCTAGTTGCCACCTCCGAGCAGGAGGCGCGCAGTCGACATGCCGAGATCCGCGGACGGATTCCCTTGGAAGCGCAACTTGCTCTGATGTCGGCGCACTTCAACTACGACGTCAGCAAGCTGCCGCTCGACATGCCGATCCAGGAGCTCGCGCTGAAGGTCGAGGGGACGCGGGGCATGCTCGAAAGCTACATGCGCGGCGACCCCGCCGTCACTCTGCGACGCATCGCCAGCACCTATCTCTCCAGCAGCGACAACAGCCCGATGGTAGGAACACCCAAGCAGGTGGCGGACTATTTCGCGTACCTGATCCAGGAAGGCGGCGGCGACGGTTTTCAGATCACGCCCTCCTACTATGCGCCGGACTTCTACGCCGACATCGTCGATCTCCTCGTTCCGGAGCTTCAGCGCCGCGGCATGCTGAGAACAGGGTACGGCAACGTCGCGACCCTGCGCGACAGGATGTTGGAGTTCTGACCGACGGGCGGCTCAGCGCAAGTTCGTCGTCGAAGGACGGTGCTCCAGCCCGCGGCTGCCGGGCCCTCGCCTTCTCCTTTCCGCTATGGAGCCCGGACGAGGTGTGGGCCACGATGCTCAAGATCCTGCCGCTGCTCGCCGAAGCGGGCGTCTGGGTCAGCCCTTACCAGCGGGGCTGGTCTTGGTAGAGGGCACCGTCGACATGGGCTTCGCCTACTCGCCGCGCGCCCCTCGCCACCCACCGCCCGTTGGCGGTCCACGTGCCCATCCGCTTCGATTGCAGCACCCTTTGCGCCCACTGCCGTGGAGACATGCCGTGCCCGATCTCGGACCGACTGCCATGACCGCCGATACATCCCGACCCGCTCGACCAATGCTCGGTATCTTCATGCCGACAGGGTCGGGCGCGTTCTCGATCAGCACGCATCCGCGTTCCACCGTGCCGACATGGGAATACAACCGGGCCGTCGCCCTGCGAGCGGAAGCTGCGGGCTTCGACTTCCTCCTGGCTGGCGCCCGGTGGTCCACGCTCGGCGGTCGCAAGGACTTCCAAGGCCTTCGGTTGGAGTCCATGACCTTCATCACGGCCCTCGCAGCAGTCACCACCCGCGTGCAGCTCTTCCCCACCGTCCATACCTTTGTCTTTCACCCGCTGCTCGCCGCCCGCATGGTCAACGACATCAACCGGATCAGCGGAGGGCGATGCGGCATCAACGTGGTGTCGGGCTGGGTTCAGTCGGATTTCGCGATGTTCGGCGTGACCCCGCGGCCTCCCGCCGAGCGGCTGCTGTACAACACCGAATGGCTGCGGCTGCTCAAGCTCGCGTGGACCGAGGACAATTTCGAGTTCGACGGCGCCGATTTCCAGTCGCGCAACGGCTATCTTCGCCCCAAGCCCGTCCCTTTGCCGACGATCTCGAAAGCAGGGGAGTCCGCCGAAAGCCGCGAGCTGGTGATCCGCGAAGCTGATTGGCTTTTCATTCAGCTTCCCTACACCGCCGACGAACTGCGCTCTCGCGTGCAAGCGCTGAAGGCGGACGCAGCGCAGATCGGCCGGCGCGTCAAGGTCTTGTCTTACGGGTTCATCCTGCCGCGCCGGACGAGCGAGGACGCCTTGCGTGCACGCGACGCGATCTTGGCGGCCGGCGATCAGGAAGCCGCACGCAACATGGGACGACAGCGCGGATGGGGTCCGTCGCACGAGAACCCTGAAGAGCTGAAAAGCATCGTCCTGTCGCTCGGAACCTAGGCCTTCATCGGATCGCCAGAGGAAATCGCCGCCGATCTCCGCGCTTATTTCGCCACCGGACTCGACGGCCTGCTCTTCACCTTCTACGACTACGAAGAGGATCTCGGTTTGTTTATCGACGAGATATTGCCCCTGCTATGACCGCAGCGGGCGTCTTTCTGGGCGTAGCCGCCGTCGTCGAAATGCCATGTCCCGCGAAAGGCGAGATTGGCGTTGCCTTCTTGGTGGAGCGCCCAGGAATGAAAGTCGCCGAGGACGAACTGCTGGAGTATCTGAGGCCCCGCCTGGCGTCCGTCAAGCTGCCGGCACGCGTTTTCGCTGTGAACAGCCTGCCCCGCACCGCTGGCACGGAGGAAGTCGAGGTCTTCCGCCTCCGCGAATTGGCCGAGACTCTTCTCTCGCGGGTCGGCCCGGTGCTTGAAATCCAAATGCCGGCAGCACGCTCGATCTCGACAGTAGTTTGGGGCAAGACGTGCTGGCAGCGCCCATCCGATGGTCGCTACCTCGGCAGAGCGCCATTGTCTCTGCGGAGGCGACAGGGCGCATCGTTCTATTGTCTTACGGGGCGGCTGCCTGTCTCAGCCCGAAATTGTGCGGGTAGTGACACGCCACATGATGCCCGGGTTCTAGTTCGCGCATTTGCGGCTCTTGCTCGGCACATTGCGCCGTCGCCTTGGGGCAGCGCGTGCGGAAACGGCAGCCGGTCGGCGGATCGAGGGGCGACGGGATCTCGCCCTCGATCACCTGCCCGAGGCGCTGGCCGAAGTCGGTGTCGGGATCGGGCACGGAGGCCAGCAGCGCCACGGTGTAGGGATGAGCGGCCTGGCTGTAGAGCCGGGCGGCCGGCGCGACCTCGCAGATCTTGCCCAGGTACATGACGGCGACCCGGTCGCTGATGTTCTTCACCACCGCAAGGTCGTGGGCGATGAACAGCATGGTCAGGCCGAACCGAGCCTTGGCGTCCTCCAGCAGGTTCAGGATCTGGGCCTGCACCGAGACGTCGAGCGACGAGACGGGCTCGTCGCAGACAAGAAGGCGCGGGTTCAGGATGAGCGCGCGGGCGATGCTCACACGCTGGCATTGCCCGCCCGACAATTCGTGTGGCCGGCGATCCCAGACCGTCCCTGGATCCAGCCCTACCGAATGGAGCAGGTCGCGGACCCGTTCATCGCGCTGCCGCCGACTCGAGCCGCCCGTGACGACGAGCGGGGCTGCCACGATGTCGGCGATGGTGCGCTTGGGGTTAAGCGACGAGATAGGATCCTGAAACACCATCTGCATCCGCGGTCGCACGGCGCGTAGTTCGGCGGCCGAGAGACTTGAGAGAAGCGTCCCCTCGAGGATCACCTCGCCCGAGGAGGGCGGCGGCAGGGCCATCAGGGCGCGGCCGACCGTGGTCTTGCCGCAGCCCGATTCACCCACCAGGCCCAGCGTCTCGCCCGGGGCAATCTCGAAACTGATGCCGGCGACGGCCTGCAACCGATGACCGCCGGCCAGCGCGAACGTCTTGGTAAGGTCTCGCACCTCCAGCACCCTCGCGTCGCTCCGCGGCGAGACCGAAGGGACCGTCCGATCAGGCATGGTCCACCTGGAGCGGACGCCAGCAGGTCCAACGGCGGGCGCGCGAAACCTCCCTGGTCTCGACCGGCTCGCGATGACAAATTTCGGTGGCGCGCGCGCAGCGCGGCGCGAAGCGGCAGCCCGCCGACGGATCGATCAGCATGGGCGGCCGCCCCTGGATGGCCTGGAGGCGGGTATGCGGCGGGTCGGCGAGGCGCGGCGCCGACTGCATCAGCGCCGCCGTATAGGGCATGCGCGGAGCCAGCAGAAGGTCGGCGGTCGGGCCATGCTCGACGATGCGCCCGGCGTACATCACGGCGACCTCGTCGGCGACTCCCGCCACGACGCCGAGATTGTGGGTGATGAGAATCAGGGCCATGCCGCGTTTCTCCCGCTGCTCGCGCAGCAGTCGCAGAATCTGCGCCTGCACGGTGACGTCGAGCGCCGTCGTCGGCTCGTCGGCAATCAGGAGCTTGGGATCGCAGGCAAGCGCGATGGCGATCATGACGCGCTGGCGCATGCCGCCCGAAAGCTCGTGGGGGAAGGACCGCACCCTCCGCTCGGGCGAGGGGATGCCGACGGAGGCCAGCAGCTCGACGGCACGGCGTTGCGCCTCGGCCTTGCCCGACCCGAAGTGCAGGCGGAGCACCTGGCCGATCTGGTCGCCCACCCGCATCACCGGATTGAGCGACGTCATCGGATCCTGGAAGATCATGGCGATCTCCCGGCCACGCAGTCGCTGCATCTCTTTTTCCGACAGGCCCCGCAAGTCGCGCCCGTCGAACAGGATCTGCCCGCCCACCTTGTCGAGGACCGCGTCGGGGATCAGGCCCATGATCGACCGGGCGAGGATCGACTTGCCGCAGCCGGACTCGCCCACCAAGCCGAGCGTGCGTCCGGCGGCGAGATCGACGGACACGCCATCGACCGCTCGTACCAGCCCGCGCGGCGTTCGGAGGTAGCTCTTGAGCCCGCGGATCGACAGCAGCGTTTCGGCGGTCAAAGCGCGGCCTCACGCTGATCGATACGACGCTGGAGCTGGTCGCCCGCTACGTTGAGCGACAGCACGGTGAGGAAGAGGAAGAGCGATGGCCCGAACACGGCCCAGGGAGCGTCGAGCAGGTTGGCGCGCTCGGCCGCCACCATTCCACCCAGGGTCGGCTGCGGCGGCGGGACGCTGAGCCCAAGGAAACTCAGCGCCGCCTCGCCGATGATCGCCACCGCCACCATCAGCGTGCCGTAGGCGATCAGCGGGGCCACGAGATTGGGCAGAATCTCCTGCATCAGGATCCGGCCGTTCCGCATGCCCATGGCACGGGCCGCCAGCACGAACTCGCGATCGGCCAGGCTCAACGTGTTGGCTCGGGTGATGCGTGCGAAGGCCGGCACGAACAGCAGGCCGAGCGTGAAGATCACCAGCCCCAGGGACGGGCCCGCGAAGGACATGATGGCGATGGCAAGCACCAGCGGCGGGAACGACAGGATCAGAGTCATCACCGCGGAGATCCAAAAATCGACCCGCCCGCGGAAAAAGCCGGAGACAAGGCCGAGCGCGCCGCCCAACGCGAACCCGAAAAGCACCGAGCCCAGGCCGACGACGAGCGACACGCGCAGTCCCAGGATCGAGCGGGCGAGCACGTCGCGGCCCAGCGAATCGGTGCCGAAGAGGTTCGCCGGCGACGGTGGCTGCAGCGTGCGCAACAGGGACTGGCGGAATGGGTCCGGCAACGGCAGGTAGGCGGAGAAGATCGTCGTCAGCACGGCGGCGCCCAGCCAGAACACGGGCAGCGACACCGACAAGGACGGGCGGGAGCGCCGGAAGGCCCCCGATGCAGCAACCGGCGTTTCAGCGGCTTGCGTGGTCAATTCTCACCCTCGGATCCAGCATGACGTAAAGGACGTCGACGGCGAAATTGATCAGCACGAAGAACACGCCGACGAACAGCACCACCCCCTGAACAACCAGGTACTCGCGCTGATAAATGCCGTCGACCAGAAGCTGACCGATGCCGGGCAAGCCGAACAGGACCTCGACGATCACCGCGCCGCCGATCAGACGGCCCATGTTGATGCCGACGACGGTAATCAGGCTGAACGAGGACGGCCGGAGCGCATGCCCGAGCAGGATTCTCCACGGCGGCAGGCCGATGGCGCGAGCCAGCGAAATGAAATTCTGCTGGAGAGTCTGGATCATGTCGCTGCGCAGCAGCCGCATATAGAGCGGGAACTCGAACAGCCCGAGTGTCAGGATCGGCGGCAGCATGGTGTGCAGGTTGCGCCAGACGCCTTCGCTCAGCGGCACGTAACCGGTCGCCGGAAACAGGTTGAGATGCAGGGCGAAGATGTAGATCAGGATGATGCCGATCAGGAAGGGCGGCGTGGAGATGAGCGCCAGGGCAGCGGCGAGGGCGCCGCGGTCGGCCAGGCCTCGCGCGCGATAGGCGGTGTAGATGCCGACCGGAACGGCAAGGCCGAGCGCCACGACCTGGGCGCCGATCAGAAGCTCGAGGGTGACGGGAAAGCGCCCCAGGATAGCCCCCAGCACCGGCTCATTGGCGCGGAACGACTGGCCGAGGTCGCCCCGCAGGACGTTGCCGAGCCAGTCCAGGTAGCGTTGCGAAAGCGGCAGGTCGAGGCCGAGGCGAGCCCGCATCGCCGCGATCGACTCGACGGTGGCCGTTTCGCCGAGAATGGCCAGCGCCGGATCGCCCGGCGCCAGGTTCATCAGCAGGAACGCGACCAAGGAAACCGCCAGAAGGATACCCGCCAACGCTCCGAACTGGCGCAGCAGCTTCGCAGCCACCTATTCCACCCAGGCGGTGTGCAACCTCATGACCCCGTCGGCGACGTTGGGGCCGGCATGCACCCTGGTCGACATCACGGTGTGGAAGGTCGCGTAGAAGAGAAAGAGGTAGGGCACTTCGTCGGCGAGCAGTCTCGAGGCCTCGTCGTAGATCTTCTTGCGCTGGTCCCTATCAAGCGTCGTGCGGCCCTTCTCCAGGAGCTCGTCCATGCGCGGATTGGTGAACTGCGTGTAGTTCGACGAGACTTGGTTGGCGAAGGACGAGTGAAAGGCTCTGTATAGGTTTAGATCAGGATCAGGACGACCCGCCCATCGAAACAAGGACATCTGGAACGAATGATTGATGGAATCGCGAATGAACCGCGCCTGCTCGATCTGCTTGATTTCGACGTCGATCCCGACCTCCTTCCACATTTCCTGCAGCGCCTGCGCCGCCAGGGCATTGTGGGGGGACGCCGACACACCGAGCGCGAAGGACACCGGCTTGCCGTACTCCTTCAACAGGGAACGCGCCTTGGCGACGTCGTACTTCGGGAAATTGTCGACAGGCCCGTGCGCCCACATGCCCGGTCCGATGAGGCTGTCGGCGATCGGATACTGGTCCTGATAGATCGCCTTGATGAACAGCCGCCGGTCAGTGGCGTGAGCTACCGCACGCCGAACCCGGACGTCGTCGAAAGGAGGCGTCCGCGTGTTCATCATCAGGAAGTTCGTACCCAAGCCGGCACCGGTCATTACCTTCAGCTTCTTGTTGGCTTTCGCCTGCACGACGAAGCGAGGGCTGGGCGACTGGATCGCGTCGATCGTGCCGGACAGAAGCGAGGTCTGACGGCTCTCTTCATTCGCCAGAGGTAGGAAGACCACGCGATCGAGATAGGGCTGCTGCTCGCGCCAGTAGGCGGGATTGCGCTCGACCACGATCTTATGGCCCTGCTGCCACTCTTTCATTACGAACGGCCCAGTGCCGACTGGACGTTGCGCGATCGATTTCTCGTCGGACTTGGCCGCAGTCGGGGAAATCATCAGGCCGGCTGCGTCCGAGAGGATGGCAGGCAACACTGCATCGGGACGATTGAGTGTGAACTCGACCGTACGCGGATCGAGAGCCTTGACGCCGACGATGCTGTCGAGGTTGGCGAGACAACGGCACGCATTCTTGGGATCACGCACCCGCTCGAGGTTGAAGACCACGGCGTCGGCGTCGAACGGCGTTCCGTCGTGGAACTTGATGCCTTCGCGCAGCTTGATGAGATAGATCTTGCCACCCTCGCGCACTTCGTAGCCCTCGGCCAGCACGGGAACGATGTTGCCCTTGTCGTCGAAGTCGAACAGCGGATCCATGACAGCGAGCCCGACCTGGCGCTCGACCAACGCCGTCACGCGTAACGGGTCGAGGCTTGGAAAGTCCGCTTCGAGAGCGAGCGTCAGGGTGCCGCCGCGCTTGGGCGATTCCGCCACACCCGGTCCGCTCGCCGCCCCAAATGCGATTGCGAGGATCGCGAGCAACAACGGCTTGCCACCCCTTGAACTGCAAACGGGCACCCTGATGTGGCTTTCGCGCCGGTTTTTCAGGCATCTTCCCAAGCCGATGGCGATTGTCAACAATCCGATTGTCAATGGACGTTTCGCACTGTAGCGTTCCTTTGTTCGAGCTGGGTCAATTGTCCACCTCCACTACGCAGAGGAGCGCGTGAATTCGCCAACAGCGGCCAGAGCCTGGGAGGGCTCCGCCTTCGCGTATAAATTGCTGGGCGACCGGGCGCCGCTCACCCTCACGCTTCCAGAGCAGATCGCGGCGGAGATCGGCGAGAGGATCTTCGGCGACGTCTACGCGCCGGGAGTCCGCATTGTCGAGCAGGATCTCGCCCACGAGTTCGCGACGTCGCGCGGCCCGGTTCGCGAGGCGCTGCGCATCCTCGAACGCGAGGGTCTGGTTCGCATCCACGCCAGGCGCGGCGCCCAGGTGACGATGCTGACGGAGCAGGAAGTCCGAGACGTCTTCGAGGTCCGCGCGGCCTTGCTGCGCATCGTCTCGGAGCGCCTCGTGCAATCGCGCTCCCCGGCCGCGATCGCGCTGCTCGAGAAGGGCGTCGCCGAACTCGAACGATATGCCGCCAATCCGGCGTCCGGTCGCCTCTATGCGGACACGACCTTTCGACTGGCCCTCAGCGCGGTGCGTCTCGTCGGCAACGCGACGCTCACCAATGTGCTCACGTCGCTCTCCCTCCAGACGCTGCGTTACACGCGGCTGGGACTCGCCTCGGCAGCGAGGCGCAAGCAGTCGCTCAAGCTCTGGCGCGAGGCGCTGACCGCGATGAAGGCGGGCGACGCCAAGCGGGCGGGTGACTTGGTGGTCGAGCGCGTCGAGTGCTCGCGCGACGAAGTCGTGCGGCAGCTCGCGATGGCCACGTCGTCCAAGATCGCGGCGGCCTGAGTTCGGGACGAGGGTCACGCGGGCCGCAAAGCTTTCGCCCGCTGAACCGTCTCGGTTTCGCCGGCCCGGGCTTCCACTGCCGCCTCCACCGTCGTCCCTGCGAAGAAGCCGGGTTGAGGCTGCTGTGCAGCTCGACGACGTTGTCGAAGGTGAAGGCGCGGAAGTCGTCGAGATCGATGTGCCCGCGCTCGACCAGCTCGTAGGCCTCCTCGAGGACTCCGGCGATGTCGTCCACGTCCCAATGCCCGATGTCCGAGCTGAACATCGCCTTCAGCTTGCTGCCCATGGGATTGAGCCCGGTATCGAAGGCGCCCGGCACGGTGGCGTCATCCGCCTCGCAGCCGAAGTAGAAGGGATCGACGAACAGCGCCTTGAAGTCCTCGTCCGACTCGATACGGCATCGGGCCCATTCGTCGATCATGGCGGGATCCTCCGCGAAACGCTCTATCCACCGCCGGTCTTGTCCATTCTCGCGCATCTTGGCGCGGAACCGCCCGCTGCCGTAGCGCTCGACGAGCTCGAGAAAGGCGGGCATGTCGAGGCTTGCAGGGGCGAGGCGATCGAGCGCGACGCGGCTTCTCTTGTGCCAGTGGCCGATCAAGTCGGCATAGAGGCTCACCGCCCATCCGACGCCCCCTTCGAGGAAGCCGAACTTGAGGCCGGGAAAGCGTCGCGTCACCCCGCCGAAGAACAACGCCTTCGCCGACGCTTCGTTGGCGGCGGCAAAATGACCGATGTGGTTGAAATTGTAGTTGCTGATCGAGATGCGGCTGCCCCAGCCCATGCTGCCGGTATGGACGGTGGGCGCGATCTTGAGCTCGATGCACTTGCGCCAGAACGGATCGTAGTCATGGGCGCTGTCGAGCGCCAGATTGTCGACCCATTCCGCCAGCGGAGCGAGGTCCGGCATCTCTCGGGCGACCGTGGGGATCGGGCGGCGGACATGGCCGGCAATCATGGCGACCTTGAAGCCCAGCGCGCCAACGCAGTGCTCGAGTTCCTCGATCCCTTCTTCCGGCGTATGCATGGGAATGGCGGCGGCCGGCGTGAGACGGCGCCCGTGCGGGCGAAAGAGATCCGCCAGCATGCGGTTCAAGGCGCGGCAGGCGGCACGCCTCAGTTCGGCGCTCGGATCGCGCGGCATGGTCAACCCGAACGTCGGATAGACGATCGAGAAGTCGATGCCGATCTCGTCCATTCGATCGACCAGAAGCTCCGGCATCATGGCCGTGGCGAGATCGCGGGTGTTGCGGGTGGCTATTGCCCAGAAGGGCGGGCGCGTCGTGCGCCGGTCGCGGCGTTCCTCGGGCGCCTGCGCGTACCAGCCGCTGGCCGTCGAGTTCCGGCTGCCGTCCCCTGTCGTCGGACGATGGTGTCGCGCCCAGCGGTCGCGCAGCTCCGGGCCCGCGACCTCCTTCAGGTAGTCCTCGAACAGCGGAACGAACTCGACGACATGACCGTCGCCATCGACCACAGGATGCTTGAGTGTTGCGCGAATCCTGGATGAACCTCGCTCCGAACCCATGCTCACCTCCCAAACGAACGGACAAGAGTTGCGGCCGGCCGCCCAGTCAGTCCACCTTGGCCCCGCGACCTCGACGACTTGACGCCACTTCACGATCTCCGCTTCGATGAACGCCTTGGTGCCGGCGGGTGTCGATGATTGGCTGGCTTCAAGATTGAGGTTCTTCAGGCGCTCCGCCAGCGCCGGATCGGCCAGCGCCTTGCCGACGGCGGCATTGAGCCTGTCGACGATCTCCTTGGACGTCCCGGCGGGGGCCGCCACGACGTTCCACGTCCCGCCGACGAAATCCGGAAGGCCGGCCTCGGCCATAGTCGGGATCTGCGGCATCACCGTGCTACGCCGGTCGGCCATCAGCCCGACCGGCACGAGTTGCCCGGCCCGGATGTTCTCCATCACCGGTCCCAGCGTTCCGAACATGAAAGCATGGCGGCCAGCCAGCAGATCCTGCAGCGCCGGCCCGGTGCGGCGATAGGGGACGTGCAGCACGTCGACGCCGGCCCGCCGCTTGAACATCTCGCCGGCCAGGTGATTGGTCGTGCCGTTGCCTGACGAAGGATAGCTCCACTTGCCCGGCTCGGCTTTCAGCTTGGCGATCAGGCCTCTCAAGGTCGAGGGCTGCCCCAGCGGCACCAGCAGCGCGAGCGGCGCCAGCCCGATGAGAGCGACCGCCTCGAAGTCGCGCACGGGATCGTATGGCAGGTCGTTGTAGAGGGAGATGTTGATGCCGTGGGTGGCGGCTTTCCCGAACAGGATCGTGTAGCCGTCAGGCTTCGACTTGGCGACCAGGTCGCTACCGACGTTGCCGCCGGCGCCGCCCTTGTTGTCGATCACCACTTGCTGGCCGAGATCGGCCGCCATGCCGACGGCAACCACGCGGGCGATGAGATCGGTCGGCCCGCCGGGCGGGAACGGCACCACCATGCGGATGGGCTTGTCGGGATACTGTGCAAGAGCGCTGCAGGTCAGAGCCAGCCACGACGCGACGGCGATCGGCAACAAAGGCAGACGGGGCATGTCAGTCGACCTTCGCGCCGGCGAGCAGCACCACGTCGCGCCATTTGGCGATCTCCGCCGTCACGAAGGCACGGGTGCTGGCCGGCGTGGAGTCGGTCACGGCCTCGATGCCGAGCTGGCGGAGCCGGTCGGCGACGGCAGGATCGGCCAAGGCCTTGTTCACCGCTGCGTTGAGCCTGTAGACGATCTCCCCGGGCGTGCCGGCCGGCGCGGCAACCACGTTCCAGGTGCCGCCGACGAAGTCAGCCAGACCGGCCTCTGCGGTCGTCGGCACGTGGCTCATCACCTGGCTGCGTTTGTCGGCCATCACCGCCACGGCATGGAGCTTGCCCGCCTTGATCTGCTCGAGCGTGGTGCCGAACGAATCGAACATGAAGGCGACGCGGCCAGCCATCAGATCTTGCAGCGCGGGGGCTGAGCCGCGATAAGGCACGTGCACGACCTCGAGGCCCGCCTTCTTCTTGAAGAGCTCGCCCGCCAGATGGTTGGTCGTGCCGTTGCCCGAGGAAGCGTAGCTCCACTTGCCCGGCTGGGCTTTCAACTCGACGATCAGGCCGCTCAAGGTCTGCGGCTGCCCCGGCGGCACCAGCAGCACCATGGGAACCAGGCCCGCCACCGCCACGAGCTCGAAGTCCCTCAGCGGATCGTAAGGCAGGTTGGAGTATAGCGAAACGTTGATGCCGTGCGTGGCGGCGGTGCCGAACAGCAGCGTGTAGCCGTCGGGTCTCGCCTTGGCGACCATCTCGCTGCCGACCGTGCCGCCGGCTCCGGCCTTGTTCTCGATCACGACCTGTTGGCCGAGCTGGCCGGCCAAGCCCGTCGCCAACACCCGGGCGAAGACGTCGGTCGGACCGCCCGGAGGGAACGGGACCACGAGCCTGACCGGCTTGTCCGGGTACTGCGCCGAAGCGGCGCTGGCCGCCATGGCTATGGCGAAGGCGCCGGCCAGCACGCGCACAATTAACTTCATTGTTGCCTCCCTTTTCCGTCTTATGTTTCGCTTGGCCGCGTTGGACCGCAGCTGGCAGCGATCAGTGGATCGCAACCTCGGCCATGTCGACAAAGCGGTAGGACGGCGAGCGTGGATTGGCACGCCACTTGTCCATATCCTCATAGCGGTCGCGCAGGGCGGCCGGATAGTCGGCGAACGCGTCGGTGCGCAGCCACAAGCGCAGCAGGTGCCGCTTCCTCCATTCCTCGGCGTGGTCCTCGTAGGCCGTGCGCGAATGAAGGACGCAGTAGTTGTTGACGAACTGCATGTCGCCGCGTTCGAGCTTTAAGTCGAGCCGGAACTGCGGATCCTGGCACAGCGCAGCCACCGCATCGAGCGCCTCGATCTGCAGCGGCGACAGCCGCGGCACTTCGGCGAAGCGCTGTGCCGAATCGATGAAGGTGCGGTTGAACCGGTTGAACATGCGGCCTTTGTGCCAGGTGAAGACTGGCGTGACATAATAAGGCTTCTGGCCCTCCGACTCCTCGCCACGACGGTCGGCATGGAACGGCTGGGCCAGGACCTTCGCTAGATCGGGCCGCGAGCGAACCAGGGCGTTGTAGACCGACACCGAGCTCACTACCGACGAAAGACCGCCGCTCTTGGCCGTCTCGAGGCAGCACAGGCCGACGATGTCGCAGGAGTCGTTGTGGAAGGGCAGCAACGAGGCCGTCTGGTAGCCGCGCGCGTGCATGTCCCGATACTGGTCGCGACCAAGGTCGCGGACGTGGCCGAGGACGTCGCCCTGCGCATTCTGCGCCACGGCACGCCCCATGTGAGCGCCGATGCCCCAGTAGATCAGGCCTATCTCCTCGGCGCTGTAACGGTCGCGCGGCAGGCCGCGCACCACCATGATTCCCAGCCCGTTCTCGATCTCCGTCTGCAGCAATCGCAAGGTGCGGGCGAAACGACCCAGCGGGAAGTGCTCACGGCCGAATTCCGGGATCTGGCGGCCTGTCGACTGGAGATGGCGGAGGGCCGCGTCGATCTCGGCAACCTCGGCATCCGGCAGACGATACATCCAATCGTCGCGCGCCTGGAGGTCCCGGCCGAGCCACGCGGACCGCGTGACCGACCTCCTCGAATGCCAGTTCCTTCATCTCCGCTCCTGTCCATTTTGTCGGAATGTCGACATTACGGACGGCGAGCGGCCGTGCAAAGTCCCGCTGGATGCAGGTCAGCAATACCGATAAAGCATCCGCCGATGCCTGCCCCTTCCGTCTTCTCCCTGTTCGCCACCCTGCCCGCGCAGATCGCGGCCCGCGTCGGCAACGCCATCGTCGAGGGCGAGTTCGAGCCGGGCCAGCGGCTGCGCGAAGTCGATCTCGCGGCCGCCTTCGGCGTCAGCCGGGCGACGGTACGCGAGGCCTTGCGTATGGTCGAACGCGAAGGTCTGGTGACCATCCGACCACAGCGCGGCGCCCGAGTTACAACCCTTTCCACCCAGGAAGTCCGGGACGTCTTCGAGATCCGCTCGTATCTTATGGGTTTGGCCTGCCGCCGACTCGCCGCGGTGCCGTCCGCCGTTCTCCGCCGCCAGCTCGCCGTCCTGCTCCGGGATCTCGAGGCCACCCGCAACAAAGGCGACCTCTACGCCTGCGCCAGCTTCGCGATCAGCGAGTTCTGCGTGCGCAATGCTGACAGCGCACGGCTCGCCGATCTCGTCCTGTCGTTCGCGCGCCAGACCGCGCGTTACACCAGGCTCAGCCTGTCAACGGCCGGGCGCCGCCGCCGATCCCTGGCCAACTGGCGCAGGCTGGTCGCGGCCATCACGGGAGGCAGGGCGGCCGAGGCCGAACGCACCGCCCGCCAACTCGTCCTGGACACGCGCGACGCGGCGATCGCCCTCCTGGAAAAGAGGAACCCCGCGGCGGCCTCCGTGCATCGGAAGCCGGATCGGACGTGCTTGCCATGAAGACCAGGGCTACGCGCACCAACGAAGGCTGGCGGCTGGCGGGTAGCAAGATGTACATCACCGGCGCCCCGGCCATCGTGGCTTCCTCAGTGGCCCTGGAAGTCGGGGATCTCGCGCGCCGCCATTGCCCGCACCCCCTCGCGGAAGTCGCGGGTGCGGAACAGCCAGTCCTGCTCGACGAACTCGTGGTCGGTCGCCGCTTCGACCGCGTCGGCAAGACCGCGCCGCATGGTGGCGCGCGTGGCGCTGAGCGCCAGGGGCGCATTTTGCGCGATCCGGGTCGCCAGCTCGATGGCCACGGAACGTACCTGAACGAGTGGCACCAGCAGGTTGGCGAGCCCCATCTCGACGGCCTTCTCACCGGGGATGCGGTCACCGGTGTAAAACATCATCTCGGCTTGCATCGTGCCGATCAGCCGCGGCAGGGTGACGGTGAGGCCGAAGCCGGGATGCGTGCCGAGTCGCGTGAAGTTGGCGACGAAGCGCGCTTCCGGGCAGGCGACGCGGAAGTCGGCGACCATTGCCAGCCCCAGCCCGCCGCCCACCGCGGCGCCCTGGATCGCGGCGACGATCGGCTTGGAAAAGCGGAATAGCCGTACCGCCTCCTTGTAGAGGTTGTTCGAGCCAACCTGCAGCGGTTGCGCCGGCGTGCGCTCTTGGGCCCGCCCGTCCTTGGAGAAGTCAGCGCCGGAGCAGAAATTCTTGCCCTCGGCGCACAGCACCAGAGCGCGGCAGGCGTCATCGCCGTCGAACAGCTCGAACGCTTCGCGCAGCTGCTGGATAAGGGCGCGGTCGAAGAAGTTGTTGGGCGGCCGGCGCAGCTCGACGACGGCGACGCGGTCGGCGAGCGACACGCCGATATCGGGATAGGTCGGGTAAGGCTGCATGGCAGCTCCGTTGCGTCAGGCGAGGACGTTGGCGGCGCGCAGGCGGCCGATCGTGTCGGCATCGACGCCCCAGCGCGGCAGTACGTCGTCGGTGTCGGTGCCGGAACGGCGCGGCGGCCGCGGCACG
>JBMONG010000004.1:140238-173214 GCA_049323495.1 Pseudomonadota bacterium | reverse complement strand
CGTTGAAGTTCAGCAGCCAGTTCAGACCGCCTTCCGCACCGATATAAACGCCCGGCGACGGAGACTGCGCCTGGGCAATGGCCGGCAGCGCGATCATCGCAGCGGCGGCCATCAAAGCCTTCTTCATGAGTTCTTCCCCTCGTTATTCGAAACCTTACGAGCGTTGGCGGGGCTGGGGTCTTTTCACCAACTCCGAGGAAAATATACACGCCGCAACCCGCACCGTGCAAGGAAAGCGACCGGCGCGAGGCGACTAGGAGGCAACCTGTGGCGGGAACGCCACACTCTGTCCGATACGCCCTGCGCGAGGCGCGCAGCCTCAGGGTAGACGCACCTGGCGTCAGGCGGTGCGGCACGCGGGGTGACTGCCTGCCGCTGCCCAAGGGAAGGTTCGCATAAGAAACATCAATAGTTGCTTTACGATACTTTACCCTCCTGTTTTGGTTTCCCGCCATTTGAGGTAAATCCCCATTCATCACGGAACGAGGAACGCCATGGGAAAGTACAGCAAGGTCGAGATCGACGGGCGCCTGATGATCGTCACCATCGACCGGCCGGAGGTCTATAACGCCTGCCACCCGATGGCGAACGAGGAGCTGGTGGCGGCGTTCGACGAATTCGATGCCAATCCTGACCTGTGGGTCGCCATCATCACCGGTGCAGGCGACAAGGCCTTCTGCGCCGGGAACGACCTCAAATATCACGCCGAGATCCAGGCCAAGACGGGCAAGCGCCCGGTCCATCCGGCCAAGGGCTTCGGTGGGCTGACCAACCGCTACGATCTCGACAAGCCGGTGATCGCGGCAGTGAACGGCGTGGCCATGGGCGGCGGCTTCGAGATCGCACTGGCCTGCGACATCATCGTCGCCTCGGACAAGGCCACCTTCGCACTTCCCGAACCGAAGGTCGGCCTCGCCGCCGGCGCTGGCGGCATGCAACGCCTGTCGCGCATGATCCCGCTGAAGAAGGCCATGGGCATGATGCTGACCGGTCGCCATGTCTCTGCCAAGGAGGGGCACGAGCTCGGCTTCGTCACCGCCGTGGTGCCGCATGCTGACCTGCTGAAGGAAGCCCGCCGCTGGGCAGACGATATCCTCGCCTGCTCGCCGATGTCTGTCCGCGCCACCAAGCAGGTCGTGATGCGCTCCCTCGACGTGCCGTCGCTCGAGATCGCGAACCGCAATCTCCACTATCCGGCGTTCGTCGCCATGGCAAAGAGCGAGGACACGGTCGAAGGACCGAAGGCGTTCGCGGAGAAGCGCAAGCCAAACTGGAAGGGACGCTAGGGGCCACCTCCGGACTCGGAGGAGCGTTGGGGGCGGTGCATGAGTGCTTGACCGATATTGGTCGGACCAATAAAACACAGGACCAATACGAACGAAGGTGGGGAAATGCCTGTTGCGCCTTGCGACTACGCCCTCGGCGAGATGCTGGCCGTCCTGCTGGCCCGGGACTTGGCCGATGGCGAAAAGGCGATTGTCGGGACCAACTCCGACATCCAGGTCGCCGCCTGCAATCTGGCGCGGCAGCGCCACGCGCCTCGCCTGTGGTGGGTGTCGGGGCCGGGCGGGATGACGAATCCGACGGAAGGCATCGTCCGGCCCGCTGCCGACGCCGAGAACATCGCTGTCGCCCAGGCCGTGATGGACCTGCCCCAGATGATCGACTTCATCGATTGGCAGGTGCACTTCTTCGACTTCGCGATTCTCGGCGCCCTGCAGACCGATCGCTTCGGCAACATCAACACGGTCTGCGTCGGCGACCATGCGCGGCCGCGCCTGCGTGGACCCGGCACTGTCGGCATCAGCGCTCTCTGCGGACTATCGAAACGCTTCTACATCATGATGACGCGTCACGACCGCGGCGCCTTCGTGCCCAAGGTCGACTTCGTGTGCGGCGCCGGCCATCTCGACGGTGGCACCTCCCGTGTCGATGCCGGGCTCCCCGAAGGCGGCCCGCGCCTCGCCGTGACCCCGCTGGGCGTCTTCGACTTCGACCCGGCGACCAGGGCGATGCGCATCCGGTCTCTGCACGATGGCGTGACGCTGGAGGAAGTGCGCGACAATACCGGGTTCGACCTCGTCGTTCCCGACGATATCCCGCGCACGAAGCCGCCCGATGCCGAGGAACTGTTCGTGCTGCGTCGGGCCGTCGATTCGACCGGCGTCCTGGCGCGCAAGTTCCCCTGGCCGGCGGCCAACTGAAGGAAACGCGGATGAACAACTATCATTTCGAAGAGCATCACCTGCTGCTGCGCGACCAGGTGCGCCGCATGGTGGAGAAGCACGTGGCGCCGATCGCCTCCGAGATCGACGAGAACAACCGCTTCCCCGAGGAACTCGTGGAAGTGTTCGGCGACATGGGGCTGCTGCAGCTCTGGGTGCCGCAGGAGTACGGTGGCCCCGGCGCCGATCTCACGTCGGTATGCATCGTCAAGGAGGAGATCGCGAAGGTCTCCGAATCGGCAGCCCTCCTCGCGGCGAACAATTCCTTCGGATTGATCCTGCCGATCCTGAACTTCGGCTCGGAGGAGCAGAAGCGCCACTATCTCGGCCTCGCCGCGAAGGGCCGCACCATCACCGCCGTCGCGATCACGGAGCCCGGCACCGGTTCGGACGTCTCCTCGATGAAGACGCGCGCCGTCAGGGACGGCGACAGCTGGGTGCTGAACGGCGGCAAGATCTACATCACCTTCGGGTCGGTCGCCCATTTCATCATGGTGTTCGCCCGGACCAGCGAAGGGCGCGGCGCCAACGGAATTTCCGCTTTCATCGTCGACACGAAGTCCAAAGGGTTCTCCTACGGCAAGGAAGACCGGAAGATGGGCATTCGCGGCGTCCCGAACGTGCCGATCTACTTCGACAATGTCCGCGTCCCTGCGGAGAACATGATCGGCCCCGAAGGCCAGGCCTTCAGGACCTGCATGCGCATCCTCGACCTCAACCGCCCGACCATCGGGGCGATCTCGGTCGGGCTGGCGCAGGGCGCCATCGACCAGGCGACGGCCTATGGCCGCGAGCGCAAGCAGTTCGGGCAGGCCATCGCCGAGTTCCAGGGCATCCAGTTCATGCTGGCCGACATGCAGATGCAGACCGAGGCGGCGCGCTGCCTGCTCTATGACTGTGCGCGCATGGCCGATCGCGGCGATTGGGACGGCTTCTCGGCGAAGGCCTCCATGGTCAAGTGCTTCTGCAGCGACACGGCCATGAAGGTCACGACCGACGCCGTGCAGATCTTCGGCGGTGCCGGCTACATGCGAGACTTCCCCGTCGAGCGCTACATGCGCGACGCCAAGATCAACCAGATCTTCGAGGGCACCAACCAGATCCAGCGGCTGGTGATCGCCCGCCACATGCTGCGGGCCGCATGATGAGCAGGACCGGGAAGCTCATCGATCTCGACGCGGCGCTGTCCGCCGTCGAGGACGGCATGACGGTGGGAATCGGCGGCTGGATCTTTCACGGTCAGCCGATGGCCCTGATTCGTGGCCTCGTGCGTCGCGGCGTGCGCGACCTCACGCTGGTGCCCGCTCCCGGCAGCGTCGCCCCCGACATGCTGATCGGCGCCGGCTGCGTGAAGGAGACCGGCTGCGTCTTCATCAGCTTCGAGCATCTGGGGCTCGCACCGAACTTCCGCCGCGCCGCTCAGACAGGCGCGGTGAAGGTGTTGGAGATGGACGGCCCCGGCATCGCCGGCGGCCTGCGTGCCGGCGCCTGCGACCTGCCCTACGGGCTGATCCCCGATCTCGGCACGGACCTGCCGAAGGTCAATCCGGCGGTCTACCGAAGGGCCCGCATACAGGAAGGCCAACGGCCCCTGCTCGAGGTGCCGGCGATCAAGCCCGACGTCGTTCTGCTGCACGGCCAGCAGGCGGACGAAGAAGGCAACGTGCAGTATTTCGGCGCCGGCTACTTCGACCTGCTGATGGCCCAGGCCGCGCGGCACGTGATCTGCTCCGTCGACCGCATCGTGCCGACCAGCACCGTTCGCCAGTCGGCGCGGCTCACGAAGATTCCGTCGGCGTTCGTCGATTGCATCGTGGTCGCGCCCTTTGGCGCCCATCCGGGCTGCAGCCCCGGCCTCTATGCGCAGGACGAGAAGCATCTCCGGGCCTACGTCGCCGCGAGCCGCGACCAGGCGAGCTTCGACGCCTATCTGGCCCAGCATGCCCGCGACGGGGAAGACGCTTATCGCGCCCGGATCGGCACCACGCAGCTCGCGAGCCTCACGGCCGGAGAGGCGGCATGAGTTCCGGCTTCGAGCCTCTCAAGCGGCGGCGCCTGTCGGACCAGGTCTCGGCCGAGATCCAGGTCCGTATCGCCTCGGGCGAGCTCAGGTCCGGCGACAAGCTGCCGCCCGAACGCGAGCTCGCGGAGTCGTTCGGCGTCAGCCGGGGAGCCGTTCGCGAGGCGCTGCGCAATCTCGAGCGCACCGGCCTCGTCTCCCTGCAGGCCGGCGCGCGCGGCGGCGCCTTCATCGGCGACGGCAATCCCGGCCTGATCGGCGACAGCTTCCGCAATCTCTATCAGCTCGGCACCGTATCGATCGACGACCTGACCGAGGCGCGGCTATGGCTTGCCTCCACGGTCGTGCGCATCGCCTGCGCCCGGGCGACCGAGGCCGACCTGGCCGCCCTCACCGCCAACGTCGACGAAGCCGAGCGCCTCTTTCATGCTGGCCGCTACGACGACAAGATCGACATCCACATCGAATTCCACAATCTGCTGGCGCGCTGCACGCGCAACGCCGTCATGGCGATGATGATGAGCGCGGTCATGGAGGTCATGCGCGACTTCGCCCATGCCGCCGGCGGCGAACGCAACGACCTCACCTTCAAGGCGCGACGCCGCCTGCTCGAAGCATTGCGGCGACGCGACGCCGAGGCGGCCGTCGCGGCCATAACCGAACATCTCGAGAGTCTGCGCGAGCGCTATCGCGACCGCCTGCGCCCTCCCGGCATCGCGAACGGCATGAACTGATGAAGCCTCTTTCCGGTATCCGCGTCGTCGACTTCACCAGCATGATCGCCGGTCCCTACTGCACGCGGCTGCTGGCGGACTGCGGGGCCGAGGTGCTGAAGATCGAGGAACCGCACGGCGATCACATGCGCACACGGCCGCCGCTGCGCGACGGGCACAGCACCTATTTCGGTCATCTCAATGCCGGCAAGAAGAGCGTCGTCCTCGACCTGAAGAGCGCCAGCGGCCGCGATGCAGCGCAAGGGCTGGTCGCCGCGTCAGACATCGTCGTCGAGAACTTCCGCCCCGGCGTCATGAAGCGTCTCGGCCTCGACTATCGCCGCCTTTCCAAGTCGCGGAGCGACCTCGTCTACTGCTCCATCTCGGGTTTCGGGCAATCAGGACCGCGCGCCGAACAACCAGCCTATGCGCCCGTGGTGCATGCCGCGAGTGGATTCGACCATACGCAGTTCCTGTACCAGGGCGACCAGGCCAAGCCGGCGAAAACCGGCATCTTCGTCGCCGACGTGCTCGCCGCCGTGTATGCGTTCGGTGCCGTCCAGACGGCCCTGATCGGCCGTCTCCGCCATGGCGGAGGACAGTTCATCGACGTGGCCTTGATGGATTCGATGATCAACCTGCTGGTCTTCGAATGCCAGGAAGCCCAGTTCCCGGAGAAGACGCGGCGCCCCCTCTATGTGCCGATGCAGGCGCGCGACGGCTTCGTCATCGTGGCACCGGTCAACCAGCGCAATTTCGAGCAGCTCGCGGACGCGATCGGCCGGCCCGAATGGAAGTCCGACGCCCGTTTCGCCACCGTCGACGCACGCGTCGCGAACTGGGACGACCTGATGGCGGCGATCGAGGCGTGGACGGCCGCCCGCGGGGCGCGCGACTGCGAGGACATTCTGATGACAGCGGGTGTCCCCTGTTCCCGCTATCTCAGCGTCGCGGAGGCCATGGCCGATCCGCAGCTCGCGGCACGCGGCACGCTGGCCCAGGTCGCCGACGGCGCCGGCAGCTTCCTCGTTCCCAATCCGCCCTTTCAATTCGCCGATTCGACCGTGTCCGTGGCGGCGACGGTCCCGGCGCTGGGTGCCGATACAAAAGAAGTGCTCGCCACAATCCTGGGAGGAACCAATGATCACGAGACGAAGAGGCGTACTGGGTAGCGCAGTCCTATTGCTGGGGGCCGTTGCGGCACCCGCAATGGCGCAACAGTATCCCGACAAGCCGATACGCCTGGTCGTTCCCTACGCCCCTGGCGGTACGACGGACATCATGGCACGCACCCTTCAGGAACCTCTTTCGAAGGCGCTCGGCCAGCCCGTCATCGTCGACAACAAGGCAGGCGCCGCCGGAGCGATCGGCACCGCCCAGGTCGCCAACGCTCCTCCCGACGGCTACACGCTGATCTTCGGGAACAACGGTCCCAGCGCCATCGTGCCCTTGATCCAGAAGGGTGTCGGGTATGATCCGGTGAAGGATTTTGCGCCGGTATCCCTGGTGTCGGTCGCGCCCATGACGCTCGTCGTGCACCCGAGCGTCCCTGCCAGCACCGTCAACGAACTGATCGCCTACGCCCGGAAACAGCCCGACGGTCTTGAATACGGAACGGCGGGCGCTGGATCCCTCGGTCATCTCGCGACCGAGCTGTTCGGCAAGGAGGCTGGCATCAAGCTGGTGCATGTCCCCTACAAGGGCCAGGCGCTCTCGACGATGGGCGTGCTGAACGGAGAGGTGAAGCTGCTGATCACGACATCGTCGGACAGCCAGGATGCAGCCGTGAAGGCCGGCAAGCTTCGGTTGCTGGGCGTGTCGACGGCCAAGCCATCACCTCTCATGCCCGGCACGCCAACCATCGGCGAATCCCTGCCGGGCTACGAAGCCAGCGTGTGGTTCGGCATCCTGGCGCCCGCGAAGACCCCGAAGGCCGTGATCGCCAAGCTCAATGCCGCAATCCGCGAGGTGCTTGCCCAGGCCGACGTGCAGAAGAAATTCCTGGGATACGGGTGCATTGCCACAGCTAGCACGCCAGAGGAATTCGCAGCGCTGATCGGCGCCGAGGTGCCGAAGTGGAAAGGCGTGGTGGAGGCGGCCAGCATCACCACCCAGTAACGGGCATGGCCTGCGGCCGCTGCTGCGCAGACTGGAGGGCCCGCCTCGCGCAGGCCTCCCTGTACTAGCCTGCCGACGGCTTCCAACGAGGGGCTGCCATCTCCTCGGCGAAGTTCTTGAACATCAGGTTGAAGGCAATGCTGATGCGGTCCGTCGTGCCCTCGTTGGAAGGAACGTGGTGCCGCAGCCAGGACGGGAAGATCACCATGCGCCCCGGTTTCGGTTGGGCCACCGAAGCGTTCGACGTGATGCGGTTGAGCGTTCTGGTCGCCGGCGCGATCAGGACCGGCCGCGGATCCTGGAAGACGAGATGGGTGCCGGTCTCGGGTACGGCAACATAATAGACGCCGCTCAGGTAGTTGTTCGGGTGATTGTGCGTGGGATGATAGCTGCCGGGCGGGTTGACGTTGGCCCAGCAGCCCGTAACCATCATGGGATACTGATCCATCCCCAGGTACTGGGCCACGCTGCGCGACGCGATCTCCACCAGCCGGGCGAAATCGGCGAAGGCAGGACGGACGTGAAGGTCCTGCGGCGTCTGCCAGTTGCTGCCGCTCGGAACCTTGGGCCGCGCCGCCACGATCTTCTCGATCTCACCCTTCAGCTTGGCATTGAATGCCGCGGCGTCGGACGGATGAATATCAAGCTGCCATAGCGGGGTCGGAAAAAGCTCGTCGATTTGCTGCTTCACCTTCATCACAAAGATTTTATGCAATTTCGACTGGCAAGTCAGTAGCCGGCCCTGTCACTCGATCCGATTCTTGCAATTGTCATGGAACTTGCGTCAGCGACCGCGGACATTGTCCCAGTCCCAGTCGAGTTCGAAGCGATCGCCGCCCCTTCCTGCACCCGTGTCCCTGACGTAGGCAGCATGCGGTGGCGCGAAGTGCGCCGGCATGAGCAGCGCGCCCTGCTCCACGCAGTCCGCCAGAAGCGCGTGGCGGCTTTTCCGGGCAAGATCGCGATCCTCGCAGAAGCGGCTGTTCCACTTCCATAGAGGCACCTGCACCGGGTTGTGCAGGGCATCGCCGGCGAAGATGGCGCGCTTGCCGCGCGAATCCAGATCGACGCGAACCTGTCCCGGCGTATGTCCGGGCGCCGGCTTCAGGGTCAGGCAGCCGCACATGCCGTGCTCGCCCGACACGAACTCCGCCATCCGGGCCTCGACGATCGGCAGGACGGAATCGTTGTAGGTGTTGATCTGGTATTGCTCGGTGTCCGGCTTCTTCGCCGCGGCCGCCCAATGCTCGTGGTCGGTACGCGACATCACGTACTTGGCGTTGGGGAAGGTCGGCACCCAGCGGCCGTTTTCGAGCCGCGTGTTCCAGCCGACATGGTCCACATGAAGGTGCGTACACATCACGAAGTCGACCTCCTCGGGCTGCACGCCGGCCTCGCGCAGGCGATCGAGGTACTTCGTGTCCAGCATGTCGAAGCGCGGCATGCCCGGGCGCGGCTTGTGGTTGCCGCTGCAGGCGTCCACCAGGATCGTGTACTTGCCCGTGCGCAGCAGCCACGAGTGGATGGAAGTCATCAGCCGCCCGCTCTCCGGCTGATAGTAGCTCGGCGCCAGCCAGTGCCGTTCGGCGTCGAAGGTTTCGGCATCGAACTCCGGAAAGAAGTCCTTGGCCGGGAAACCCGGTCCCATCTGCTCCTCGATACGCGTTACTCGGACGTCGCCTATGTGTCGGTCTTGCATTTGGCGTTCCCTCTTTGCCAAGCACGATGGCCGGGCCGAACACATCAATGCAAGCCGATTCGACCCGCCGGCTCCTGCCGGCCGAACGCGATCAGCATCCGCCGACGACGACCTCGACGCGCCGGTTGGCGATTTCCGGCGTGTTCGGCCCCGTAACGACCAATGGCTTCGCGCTGCCCATGCTCGCGGTGACGATCCTCTCCTGCGGCACGCCGAGCTCGACGAGGACCTTCGCGACGGCGTCGGCGCGCTTCTGGGCGACTGCGCGGTTCTGCGGCTCCGGCCCGGTGTTGTCGGAATGGCCGGCGACGCAGAGCTTGGCTTCAGGCATTGTCCTGGCTGGGCTGACGGGATTTGAAATGAAGCCGGCGATCTGTTGGCGCGCCCGCGGGCTCACCACGGTGCTGCCCGAGGCGAAGAACACCATGGTGTAGAGCGGCTCCGCGCCGTGGGGGACCTGCTGGTCGTCAAGGCAACCCGTGAGCAGGGTGCACGCCGCCAGGACGCCCGGCCACCCCCCGTCGCGCATCCTCTATCTCCCCTTGAATGCCGCCTTCCGCTTTTGCAGGAAGGCGCTGAGCCCTTCGAAATGATCCTCCGTTGCCGCGCAGGCGGCAAGGCCCTCGGCCTCCCGATGCGAGTGTTCGTCCCACGAATTGTCGAAGGAGTTGCGGATCAGGCGCTTGGCGATCGCGAGCGCGAAGGTCGGTCCGTCGGCGAGCCTGCGCGCCATCTTCTCGGTCTCACCAGCCAGCTTGTCCGTCGGCACCACCCAGTTGAGGATGTTGTTGTCCTTCGCTTCCTGCGCCGTGAAGCGTTCGCCCAGCAGCGCGATCTCCAGCGCCTTCCGCTCGCCCACGATGCGCGGCAGGAAGTAGGTGGCGCCACCGTCCGCCGAGAGGCCGATATGACGATAGGCCAGGGTGAAGAACGCGTCTTCGCTCGCGATCGCCAGGTCGCAGTTCAGGATGAGCGACAGGCCGAAGCCGGCCGCCGCACCCTGCACGGAGGCCAGCACCGGCTTCGCCATGCGGCGGATCTGGTAGATCGTCTGGTGCGCCTTGACGACGCGCATCTCGAACCCGGCCAGGTGTTGCGCCCGGTTCTCGGTCAGCGACTTGTGGAATCCCTTGATGTCGCCGCCGGCCATGAAGTGGGTACCCGCCCCGCGCACCACCACGCATCGCACTGCGGGATCCTTCTCGAACTCCGCGGTGTACCGGATCAGCAGGTCGGTCATCTCGAACGACAGGGCGTTCAAGGAGTCTGGGCGGTTGAGCGTCAGCCAGCCGATGCCGTCCTTGACCTCGGCGAGCACATGGGGTGCCGACATGCGTATCCATCCTCCAATTCGTGTCGGCGCGCAGTCTGCCCATCCGCTGGCGTTTCCTGCAACCGCACATTGAGCCAGGTTGCGAGCTCGTCCCAGGCCGGCCGCGGCATCGACTTGCGGAAGAAGCCGAAGTGGCCGACCGCCGGCACGCCGAGATCGGCCGGCGCGAGATGCAGCCGTTCGACGGCTGCAGCAGGGTAGTACGAGCGCAACGCCTCGACCGCGGAGAGCGGCGCCACCGGATCGTCGGCGAAACTGATCCAGCGAATCGGAAAGGTGACGGCATGATTGTGCGGCCGCAGGGGCTGGCCGCGATCGTCACAGACATAGTGCCGCGAGCGCCCCCAGCGCGCCCAGCTCCGCGCGATGTCCGCCGGCAGATCGGCCGTGCCGATCCACGAGCCTGGAAAACGGCCCGTGATCGCCGTGAGGCCGGGAATCAGCAGCCACCACAGGGCGAGCATGCGCAGTCGCGCTCTGCCGGCCGGCCAATCGCGCCAGTGACCGCTCTGGCTGGTCAGCAGCACGGCAGCGCGCACGCTGCCGATATTGTCGGCAAGCCCCAGCACCTGCCCGCCGAACGAATGACCGATCAAACCGAGCGGCGCGCCGGGACAGAGCCGCGCAAGATGCTCGAGCATCGATGCCTGATCGATGGCGCCCCATTGCTCCATGGTCGAGTTCGGTGCCTTGGGTGATCCTCCGACGCCACGGTAGTCGTAGGCCAGCACGGCAAGCCCGTGCGTGGCGAGGTGCGTCGCGAAGGCGGCGTAGAATTGCCGCGGAATGCCGGTGCCGCTGTTCAGCAGCACCGCGCCGCGACACGCACTTCCGGCGGGCTCGAAGAGGGTCGCCGCCAGCGTGGCGCCGTCCCGTGCAGGCAGCATCATGTCCATCGTCGATGCTATCGAACTGCTGCAGCCCGGAGGCAAACGCAACCGCTCGGCTGCGTCGTGAATGACGCTCAGCCCGGCGAGCGATGTGGCGCGAACAGGATGATAGCTGCGCCGACCAGGCATACGGCCACGCCGACGATGTCCCAGCGGTCCGGACGTGTACCTTCGACCACCCAGAGCCATACGAGCGTCGCAGCGATATAGATGCCGCCATAGGCAGCATAGGCACGCCCGGCCGCATCGACCGCTATGAAGGTCAGCAGCCAGGCGAACAGCGCGAGTGCTGCCATTCCCGGGATCAGCCACCACGGTGACGCGCCCAAACGCAACCACGACCAGAAGGCGAAGCAGCCGGCGATCTCGAGGAAGGCGGCACCGACATAGGCGAGGACGGACTTCATCGAGCGCAAACTAGAGAGGAAGACCGCTCTCCGCCAACAGCCACCGCCTCAACGCTCGAATCGACGGCACGCCACGCTCATGGCGGCGGGAGACCAGCCAGATCTGGCCGCGCGCCGGGACCTTTGGCCCGACGCGCTCCAGGCTTCCTGCCCTGATCTCACCGTCGACGATGGGATCGAACGCGAGCGCAATGCCCAGCCCGTGGACCGCGGCGCGGAGCGCCGCCCCCATGCTATCGACCTGCAGCCCTTTCGGTTCCTGGCGATGGCCCTCGAACCGAACCGTATCGAGTCCCGCCGCCGCTGCCCATTCCGCCCAGGAAACGCCGAACGGCGAGACCCGGATCAGCGGGGCGCGATGCAGGTCGCACGGTTCGCGCAGCCGCAGGCGTGGCACCAGTGCCGGCGCAGCCACGGGCACCACGGAGAGATTCATGATGCGGTCGGCAACGACGTCAGGCCAATTGCCGTCACCGTAGCGCAACGCCACATCGACAAGCCCCGCCTCCATGTCGGCCATGCGCGAGCTCGCCTCGACCTGCAGCTCGATCTCGGGATGCTCGGCGAGGAACTGCCCCAGCCTGGGCAGCAGCCAGTGCGACGCGAAGATCGGGACCGCGGAGACGCGCAGCCGGTGCGTTCCGGCAGACTGACGCGCCAGACTGCGGGCAAGGTCACCGAAGGCCCGGCCTGTCGCGGAGAAAAGAGCGCGCCCCGCGGGCGACAGCTCGACGCCGCGCGGGCCGCGGTCGAACAGGCGGGCACCCAGTGCTTTCTCGAGGCCTGCGATGCGATGGCTCACCGCCGAAGCCGTGACATGCAGCGCCTCTGCGGCAGCCTTGAACGATCCGCCGCGCGCGGCCAGCTCGAACGCCTGCAACGCCAACAAATCCCGTGCGGACGGAATGGCGCCGTCCTGCGCCAGAGACGCGCGACCACCGTCGCGCGCCTTCATCGCATCAGCCGATCGCGCCACGGGAGTGGTGCGCCGGCGGCATCAGAACGCCTCGGCAGGCAGCGCCATCAGCGTGGCCGCTCCCGCCTTGATCTGGTGGTTGAGCGAGGTCGTCTGCGGCAGCACGCGCGCGATGTAGAAGCGCGCCGTGGCGAGCTTGGCCTCGTAGAATGCGTTGTCCCCGCCCGTCGCAAGCCCCTTGCGGGCGGCGACCACGATTCGGTTCCACATGTAGGTCATGGCGGTGAGCGCCATCAGACGCAGCAGATCGGTCGCCGCCGCCCCCGCCTCGTCCGGGTTCTTCATGGCGTTCTGCATCAGGAACAGCACGGCGTCCTGCACCCGGCCCAGCGCCTTCTCGAGCGGCTCGACGAACTCCTTCATCGCATCGTCGCCCTTGTGCGCCGCGACGAAGCCGCTGATCTCGCCCAGCAGGCGCTGCGCCGCCTGCCCGCCCTTCATCGGCAGCTTGCGGCCGACCAGATCGAGCGCCTGGATGCCGTTGGTCCCCTCGTAGAGCTGGGTGATGCGCGCGTCGCGCACGAGCTGCTCGACGCCGTTCTCGCGGATGAAGCCGTGGCCGCCGTAGGTCTGCACGGCAAGGTTGGCGCATTCGCTGCCCATGTCGGTGAAGTATGCCTTGATGATCGGGGTCAGCAGCTGGATCAGATCGTCGGCGGCCGCGCGCTTCTCGGCGTCGGGATGGCGGTGCGCCTCGTCGATCAGCATGCCCACCCACAGCGACAGCGCCCGCGCGGCCTCGGTGAACGACTTCTGGATCATGAGCATGCGGCGCACGTCGGGATGCACGATGATCGGATCGGCGGGGCCGTTGGCGTTCTTCGGCCCGGTCAGAGACCGGCCCTGCAGGCGATCGCGCGCATAGGCGACAGCACTCTGATAGGCCGCCTCGGCAATGCCCAGCCCCTGCATGCCGACGCCGAGGC
The DNA here is from genome assembly GCA_049323495.1 of Pseudomonadota bacterium. GTDB lineage: Bacteria > Pseudomonadota > Alphaproteobacteria > Reyranellales > Reyranellaceae > Reyranella. The sequence continues at coordinate 159,907 of JBMONG010000004.1, read as the reverse complement.
GCGCGGCGTTCATCATCACGAACATCGCCGGCATGCCCTTGTTGGCTTCACCGACCAGCCAGCCCTTGGCGCCGTCGAGGTTCATGACGCAGGTCGCGTTGGCCTTGATGCCCATCTTGTGCTCGATGGCGCCGCAGCGGATGCCGTTGCGCTCGCCGACGCTCCCGTCGGCCCTGGGCAGGAACTTCGGCACCAGGAACAGCGAGATGCCCTTGGTGCCGCCCGGCGCGTCCGGCAGGCGCGCCAGCACGAGGTGGATGATGTTCTCCGTGAGGTCGTGCTCCCCGGCCGAGATGAAGATCTTGGTGCCGGTGATCGCGTAGCTGCCGTCGGCCTGCGGCTCGGCCTTGGTGCGCAGCATGCCGAGGTCGGTGCCGCAATGGGGCTCGGTGAGGCACATGGTGCCCGACCAGGTGCCGTCGGTGAGCTTGGGCAGGTAAAGCGTCTTCAGCTCCTCGGAGCCGTGCCGGGACAGCGCCTCGTAGGCGCCGTGGCTCAGGCCGGGATACATGGCAAAGGCCTGGTTGGACGCCGTGAACAGCTCCTGCAGAGCGAACCCGATCGTGGCCGGCAGGCCTTGCCCGCCATACGCGGGATCGCAGGTCACCGCCGTCCAGCCACCCTCGCGGAACATGTCATAGGCGTGCTTGAAGCCCTTCGGCGTCTGAACGACGCCATTCTCGTAGGTGCAGCCCTCCTCGTCACCCGAGCGGTTGAGCGGGAACAGCACGTTCTCGCAGAGCTTCGCCGCCTCCTCGAGGATGGCCTGGATCGTGTCCGGCGTCGCATCCTGATAGCCTGGGAGCTCGGCGAGCTTGGAAGCGTCGAGCACCTCGTTCAGCACGAAATTGATGTCCTTGAGCGGCGCCTTGTAGACGGCCATCGTTGCCTCCCTGATCCGGTCGGGGCCTAGTCGCTTTCGATGTCGAGGCCGCGCTGACGAAGCTCGGCGCTGACCTGGGCCTCGACTTCCCTGAATTCGTTGATGTGTGCGTCGAGATCGCGACGCTTCCTTTCCAGTTCCGTGATGTGCTGCCGGCTGCGCCGCAGCAGCTCGCGCAGCTGCTGCACCCCTGTGCGGTCGACCTGGTAGAGATCGAGCAGCTCGCGGATCTCGGCCAGCGAGAAGCCCAGGCGCGTACCGCGGCGGATCCAGGACAGCCGCGTCCGGTCGCCGGCGCTGTACAGGCGGGTCAGGCCCTGGCGCCGCGGCTTGATCAGCCCCTCTTCCTCGTAGAAGCGGATCGTGCGCGGCGTGATCGCGAACTCGCGGGACAGTTCGGCAATGCTATAGATGCGCTGGCTATCGCGCTGTGCTGAACCTTTGGCCGTCGAGGCGGCCGGAGGAGCGGCGGCGGACATAATGGAAGCGTCATAGTTGACGTTTACGTAAACGTCAATGACGATGCTTGGGTAGGGGTGGAGCGCGCGCGGCATGGCGAAAGAGGTGGATGTCGTGGTCGCCGGAGCGGGCCCGGTGGGCCTCCTGCTGGCAACGGAACTCCTGCGCGATGGCCTCGATGTCCTCCTCGTCGATCCGCTGCGCGAGCGCTCGTTCTTCTGCAAGGCGCTGGGCATCACGCCGCGTACGCTCGAGATCTTCGACGATCTCGGCATCGCGCAGGATGCGATCGACGCCGGCGTCTGGCTGAGGGCCGTCACCACCTATGTCGATGGCGAACGGGCGGGCTCCATGCCGATCCCGACGGACCTGCCCTTCGGCAGCCTGTCGCTCGCCCAATCGGAGACGGAGCGGCTGCTGGAGGCATGTCTGCGCCGGCACGGCGGCGCCGTCGGCTATGGCCGCAGCCTGGCCGGCTTCGCGACCGGCACGGACGGTATCCGCGCCCGGATCGCCGATGCCGCGGGTGGAACGCACGACATCGATTGCCGCTGGTTGGTGGGCTGCGACGGCGCGCACAGCATCGTCCGCTCGGGGATCGGCCTCGCCTACGAGGGCGGCCAGTTTCCTCAGACCTTCATGTTGGCCGATCTCGAGGTCGACTGGGACCTGACGCGCGGCCAGTTCTACCGTTTCATCCAGCGGGCGGCCGGCACCGCGGAGGGCGCGTCGCTGGTGGCGGTCCCCATCCACAGCAGCGGCCGGCGCTATCGCCTTTCCATGGTGCTGCCGCCCGAGGCGGCGGCCCGCCTGAAGCCTGGGAGCGACGGCCCCGGCCATCCCGATCTCGACCAGATCACCGGTTTCATGTCGCCGCTGCTGCCCCGAGGCACGGCCCTCTCGGCGCTGCACTGGTCGTCGGTCTACCGCGTCTCCCATCTCATCGTGCCGGCCTATTCCAAGGGTGACGTCTTCCTGGCCGGCGACGCGGCGCATCTGCATCCACCGGTGGGCGGCCAGGGCATGAACACGGGGTTGCAGGACGCGCACAACCTGGCCTGGAAGCTCGTGCAGGCCCATCGCGGGTTGGCTGCGCCCGGCCTGCTGGAGAGCTACTCGTCGGAACGACGCGCTGTCGGTCTCGACGTGGTGGCCAACACCAGCCGCGCCCTGAACGACGTGTTGGCACAGCGCGTCAACCTGCCGGGCATGCGCGAGACCCAGCTGCTGGTGAGCTATCGCGGCAGCCCCATCGTGCGCGATGAGAGGGAGGTGGCGGCGACGGCGCCGCTTGCGGCCGGTGACCGTGCTCCCGATGCGGGCGGCCTGCGCCAGGACTATGTCGGCCATGCCAGCCGGCTCCACGAGCGCCTCGGCCGAGGCCGCCATGTGCTGATCGGCTTCGTCACGGACGAGGCGCAGGCTTCAGCTTTCCTCGACGTGCTGAAGTCGCTGCGTGACCGTTTCGGAGACGGCGCTGTCGGTTTCGCTGTCCGGTCCGCCGACAAGCCGATCATGCCGCGCGAGGAACTGTCGATGATGATCGACGCCGCCGGGGAGTTCGCCGCGGCCTACGAGGCGCGGCCGGGCACGGCTTGGCTGGTCCGGCCGGACGGCCATATCGGCTGGTGCAGCGCGTCGCCCACGGTGGCGTCGCTGGAAGATTTCCTGACGCTCGTCACCGCGGCGCCGGTGCGGAACTAACGCTGGAAATTAGCTGTTGTCCGACCGGCCTGCTTCGGGGAGAGACTGAGCCGATCATCTGAAGGAAACGCCATGCCCATCTACCAGCTCGACGACAAGGTGCCGGTCATCCCGGCCTCCTGCTACATCTCGCCCGAAGCCACCATCATCGGATCCGTCGTGCTGGGCGAGCGCGTCAGCATCCTGCCCGGCGCCGTGCTGCGCGGCGACAACGATCCGATCGTGATCGGCGACGACAGCAACGTGCAGGAGAACTCGGTGCTGCACACCGACCCCGGGGCGCCGCTCACCATCGGCAAGGGCGTCACCATCGGCCACCAGGTCATGCTGCATGGCTGCACGATCGGCGACGGCACGCTGGTCGGCATCGCGGCCGTCGTCCTGAATCACGCCGTCGTCGGCAAGGACTGCCTGGTCGGCGCAGGCGCGGTCGTCACGGAAGGCAAGTCCTTCCCGGACCGGTCGATGATCGTCGGCACGCCGGCCAAGGTCCTGCGCGAGATCAGCGAGGACAACGTGGTGCGGCTGCGCATGAGCGCCGAGAGCTACGTCCGGCGCGGCGCCCAGTACAAGACCAGCCTGAAACGGATCGGCTAGCGGTGCAGCCGGCCGGAAACGCCGCATCATGATCACCGCTCTTGACCACCTCGCCCTGTCCGGCGGGGCCGCCGCCTACGAGATCCTGCTCGGCCGGCGCGCGAGCGACGGACGGCTGCAGACCGGCAATGTCGGCCTGACGTTCGGAGCGGACGGCGGACCGCTGTCGGCGCTAGCCTTTGCGACGCCCGCGCTCGACAAGGCGGCACGCCTGCTCGAGCGGCGCGCCGTCGTGGCGACGCCGTCCGACAGCCGGCTCGTTCTTTCGCCCGATGCGACCCACGGCGTGCCCATCGTGCTGGTCGAGCGCGACCAGACGCTGCCGCCCTCGCCCGCCGCGGTCGACGAGGACTCCGTGGTCTCGTCGCTCGACCACGTCGTCATCCGTTCGCCCAATCCCGAACGGGCCATCGCCTTCTATGCCGGCCGTCTCGGTCTCGACCTCCGGCTGGATCGCAGCAATCCCGACTGGGGCGCGCGCCTGTTGTTCTTCCGCTGCGGCGACCTCGTCGTCGAGATCGCGCACGACCTGAAGCAAGGCGTCTCCGATCGGCCCGATCGGCTCTGGGGCTTGAGCTGGCGCGTGCCCGACATCGCCAAGGCGCACGCTCGCCTCGCCGCCGCGGGCCTCGACCTCACGGAGCCGCGCCCGGGCCGCCGGCCCGGCAGCCATGTGTTCACGGTGCGCGACGGCACCGAAGGCGTGCCGACCCTGGTGATCGCCGGCGTCGGGCGATGGTAGCACCGGCATGCGTCGGCTTTCCGTCCTCGCCCGCCGGCCCATAACGCTTGCGGCGATGCTCGCCACGGCGGCCTGCGCCGCGCCTTCCGGGCCGGCACGGCCCCCACCCCGGCCGGTCGTGAAGGCGGCCGATCTGCCGCCGCTCGGCCCCTGCCCGACCTCCGGCTGGCGCCCGGAGGCGCCGCCGCCGACCGCGAGCGAGAAGGTCTCGATGGTTCTCCTGGCGGTCGGCGAATGGGCGCGCTTCGGCCGGCAGACCCTGGTCTATTCCACCGATACGCCGCCGCGCACGGAGATCGCGGGTCTCAAGGAGCGCGACGCCCCGCAGCGCATCCGGGATTACTGGGCAAGCGTCGGCCACCCGCAACGCACCGGCGCGGACGACATCCCCTGGTCGGCGGCCTTCATCTCGTGGGACATCGCCAGTGCCGGCGTTCCGCGCAGCCAGTTCTGTCCCGACCAGCGGCATACGATCTACGTCGAGCGCCTCGTCGAGCGGGCACGCCATCCGGGTGCAGCGCTCGTGCCGCGCCGGCCCGAGGAACGGGCCCCAAAGGTTGGTGACATCGTCTGCGTCTCGCGGGACGGCAGCGACACGACGCTCGACAACCTCAACCGCGGCGCCGGCCACTGCGACCTCGTGGTCGAGGTCAAGCCGGGCTGGCTCGCCGCCATCGGCGGCAACGTCGAGGACTCCGTCAGCCGCAAAGTCTTTCCACTGGACGAGAATGGCTTTTTGACGCCCTTATCCGGTCGGCCCGTATTTACCGTGATCGAGAACAGACTGCCGTAGGTGTCGAGAGAATGTCCTGGCCGTACGACTATGTCATCATTGGCGCCGGCTCCGCCGGCTGTACCATCGCCAACCGGCTTGCCGAGGATCTCGCGCTGCGCATCCTCGTCATCGAGGCAGGACCGCCCGACGATTCCTTCAAACTGAAGATGCCCGCCGGCTTTGCCAGTCTCGGCGAGGCGTCGCCCTACAACTGGCGCTATGAAACGACGCCTCAGAAGCACTGCAACGACCGGCGGATGTACTGGCCGCGCGGCAAGACGCTGGGCGGGTCATCGTCGATCAATGCCATGCTCTACGTGCGCGGGCATGCGTCCGATTACGACCACTGGCGCCAGCTCGGCAACGAGGGCTGGAGCTACGACGAGGTCCTGCCCTTCTTCAAGAAGGCCGAGCACAATGAGCGTGGGCCGAACGAGTTCCACGGCGTCGACGGGCCGCTGAACGTCGCCGATCAGGCCAGCCCGCTAGCCATCAACGAAGCCTTCCTGAACGGCGCGATCCAGGCGGGCTACAAGCGGAACGACGACTTCAACGGCGCCGAACAGGACGGGGTCGGCTACTATCAGGTGACGCAGAAGGACAGGCAGCGCTGGAGCGCGGCCAGCGCCTATTTGCGGCCGGCGGTCGAGCGCAACAAGAACAACGTCCATGTCATCTCCAACGCCCTCGTCGAGCGCATCATCCTCGACAAGGATCGCGCCATGGGCGTGCGCTACGTGGTAGACGGGCGCGACGAGGTTGCTCGCTGCAGCCGCGAGATCATCCTGTGCGGCGGTGCCGTGAACTCGCCGCAGCTCCTCATGCTGTCCGGCATCGGCCCCGCCGATCACCTGAAGTCGCTGGGCATCCGGCCGCTGCACGACCTGCCCGGCGTCGGCGCGAACCTGCAGGACCATCTCGACGCGGCGCTCCTGCAGTTCTGCCGGACGCGCGACACCTACGACCGGGCGAACCAGCTCTGGGCGCTGTACCAATACGCGGCCAAGAAGAAGGGGCCGGGCACGTCGCCCATCGCCGAATCGGGTGGGTTCGTCCGCACACGCCCCGGCCTGTCGGCGCCCGATATACAGTTCCACTTCCTGCCCGTGCTGGTCGTCGATCACGGCCGCACGCGCATCCGGCGCAACGGCTACAGCCTGCACGTCTGCGCTCTGCGCCCCGAGAGCCGCGGCACCATTCGTCTGAAGAGCAGGGACCCCAAGGAACATCCGCTCATCGACGCCAACTACCTCGCCGAGCGCAGCGACCTCGACACTCTGGTCGCCGGCGTGAAGATCGGCCGCGACATCCTCGCCGGTTCGGCCTTCGACCCGTACCGCAGCGAGGAGTTCCAGCCCGGCTCAGCGGTGAAGGCCGACGCCGAGATCGAGCAGTGGATCCGCGCCAAGTGCGAGACGATCTACCATCCGGTGGGCACCTGCAGGATGGGCCCCGACAATGACCCGATGGCGGTCGTCGACAACCGCTGCCGCGTGCGCGGTCTGCAGGGACTGCGCGTGGTCGATGCCTCCGTTATGCCCACGCTGGTCGGCGGCAACACCAACGCACCCACCATCATGATCGCCGAACGGGTAGCCGCCTTCATGAAGGAGGCCTAGACGTCCTCAGATCCGCTTCTCGACCACCACGAGCCAGCTCTTGCCGGGGACCTGCCGCAGCCGGCCGCGGGAATCGACGGGGTAGAGGCTCATCGTCACGCTGTCCTTCACGTTGCCGCCGATGGCATGGACGAAGCCGCCGCGCACGTCGGTGACGACGTCGCAATGGTTGGCCGTATGGTCTATGCGCCGACGCGCCGTGCGCGAATCGGCGTGGCGCCAACTCGAGCCGGCCGAGCCGGTGCAGACCAGGTCGCCCGCCTTCGGGGCGTACTCGTTCGGCGCGTGCAGGACGAAGGGAACGCGGCCGCCGCGGCGCTGGCGATCATAGAGCGCGGCAAGGTAGCCCCCGTGGCGTCCGTTGCGCGGGAAGTCCGCGGCGCTCACGCCGGAGTGGCCCATCACCCAGGAGACGAAGGCGCCGGACCATGGCTTGCTCGATGTCCGGCCGTTCCAGTCTGAGCGGCCGCAGCTCTGCCAATAGTCGCCGATCTTGCTGGACAGCGGCTCGCTGCGTTCGCTCACGCCACGCCGGTTGATGTAGCCGTTGGCCTGACCGCCATAGACCACCGTCGACCGGCCGAAGCGCGTCCATTCCTGCCAGGCGGTGTAGGCGACACGATCGGAGGGCGGCCTGTCCGCATAGCCCGTGCTCGAACTGCTGCCGCATCCCGAGAGCAGCCAAGGGATCATAAGGACGATTGCGAGGATCGCTGGCAGCCGGGGACCGAACGCGCGGGAGGAACGCGGTGCGGGCGGCTGCCAGCAAACACGAACGTCGACGAGGAGGCAGTCGAGATTCATGTATGACTTGCAGTAGGTAAAATAAATGGTTGTTATTTATTGAAGAAATCCTATCACTCATTCTGCATGATGTCACGCCCGTCCCTGCATCTTGATGACGTCAGGCGACTCGAAGACCTGGCCTTCGCCGGCTGGCCAGCCTTGGAGATGCGGGACGTCGCCGGCTGGCGGCTGCGCTTCGCTGATGGCTACACCAAAAGAGCGAATTCGATCAATGCCTTGGCACCGGATGCTGCGACCGACGTTCAGACGGTCGAGGTGCTGGAATCAACCTATCGGGAGCGCGGCCAACCGCCGATCTGGCGCCTCAGTCCCCTTGCCCCGCCGTCCATCGCGCCCCTCCTGGCGGGGCGGGGCTACCGGCAGATCGAGCGCAGCCTGCTCCAAGTCTGCCCTCTGCAGCGAAGCTTCGCTGCTTCTCCGGATGTCGTCATCTCGGAGCGGCCCACGCCGGACTGGCTGGCGACCTTCGCCGCCCACAGCCCGGTGAAGCCGGAGCATCGCCCCGCAATGCAGCGCATGCTCGAATCCATTGCCGCCCCCGCAGGGTTTGCCTTCGTGCAGGAGGACGGCCGGCCGGCAGCGATGGCGATCGGCGCCGTGCAGGACGATCACATGGGCTTGTTCGATGTCCTGGTGATGCCCGAGGCCCGCCGGCGCGGCTTGGCGCGGCGGGTCACCGAAAGCCTGTATGCGTGGGCGTGGCGCCAGGGTGCCCGCTTCGCCTACCTGCAGGTCGTGGCGACCAATGCGGCGGCCATGCCCCTCTACGCCGCGCAGGGATTTCGCACGGTCTACGAATACGAATACCGCATCCCGCCGGTCTGACTGGGCCCGGCGGTGCAGACGCATCCCGTCAGGCGAAGGGCACCAGCTTCATGACGAGATCGTTGTAGTCGAAGTCGCTGCCCTGGGCGGCGGTCAGGTCCTCGAAGCCGAAGGTGTTCTCGCCGAAGATCCGGATGTATTCCTGGCCGCCCGGATTGGCGTTGCCGGGGAGGAAAACCTCACCCGACTGGGTGATCAGGACGGGCACGTAGAACCCCGTCCCGGTCGGTGCCGTCCAAGTCAGCGAGTCGTTGAAGCTGCGGCCGCCGCCAGTCCAGGCGAAGCCCGGATCCCAGTTCGACTGCACGGCATCCCGGAAGGCGTCGGTGTCGCCATAGGCAACTCCCCCCACGCTCCAGTTGCCGGAAGTGTCCACGTCTATGCGAACGATGTGGAGGGTGTTCACGTTCTGCGCGCTGCCGGCGATCTGCACCTGCACCTCCTGCCCCTGCGTCAGGAACACCCATGGCTCGTCATAGTCGCGCTGCGTGGCGGCCAGCGCCGCCGACGCCGACAGCGTGTTGTCGACGTGGGCCGTGAGGTTCAGCGTCCCGCCGGCGCCGTCGACCTTCACGTTCAGCGTGTCGGTGCCCGTGACGAGCACATTGGGGAGCTGCTGGATCGCGCCGTTGCCGCTCTGTACGGCGAAGTGCAGCTGCTGGCCGACGGACAGGAAGACCGACTGCCCGCCCTGGAAGATGACGGCGCCGCCGTCCGTCGCGACCGACCCGATCTTCGCGACGATGGCCTCGTCGAAGGTCACGCCCCCGCCGGTCTCGCCGTCACGTCCGACCAGGTTGCCGGCGAGGTCGGTCAGGTACGCCACCAGCGTGCCGTTCAACATCGTCGAGCTGATCGCATCCAGGCGGATCCAGTTGCCGTCGGCGTTGCCGCTGGAGCCGTCGAGCTGGATGAAGCTGCCGCCGGTGTTCGCGAAGGAGAGCTGGTCGATGTTGACGGTGAAGGTCAGGGCCGCGCTCGTGTTGGCGATCGGCGTCGTGAAGGACGTGTCGCTCGCCAGGTACTCCGTCATGGTCGCGGTGTAGGTGCCGTTGCCGAACTGCGACGGCGTCGCCATCACCCACTTGCCGTCAATGTCGGCCTGGATCGAGATCGGGTTGTGGGCGGTGCCGGTGAACTTGATCAGCGCGACGTCGAGGCCGCTCACCTTGTTGGTGTAGCCCTGGATCACCTGGATCGGCGTCGACTGGGACACGTTGTAGCCGACCCAGTCCATGTCGGCGCCGGTCCAGCCCAGGACCAGGCTGCCGCTCGTGACGTTGCCCAGCTGGCTGTTGGGCGTGCTCAAGGTCTCCGAGCCGCCCCAGTTGGTGAAGTCTCCGCCGGAGAGCGTCCCCAGGACCGGCGCCTGGGGCGCGGGCCAGGTCGCACTGTTCGAGGAATTGCTGATCACCGACCAGTCGGTGATCAGGGTCAGCAGGTCGGGGTCAATCGACAGCGTGCCACCGCTGAAGGCCGCGATGTTCAGGCTGGTCGTATACTGCTGCGTCGACGGCAGGGTCGCGGCGGGGATCTGGGCCAGGCCGTCGATGGCGAGCGATCCCGACTGATTGACGCCGCCCTGATCATAATAGGGATTGAGCAGCCCGCTGTTCGCAACGGCGTTGGCGTACAGGTTGAACGTCCGCGAGACGCCGTTGTTCGAGATCTGGATCTGGTACCAGTTGATGCCCGTATCGTAGGGCAGGCCGTTCAGCTGGAGGATCGACCCGGTCGGGCTGGCCCCTCCGCCCGCCGTGAACGCCCCGTTGGAATAGACCCAGGTCTGGTAAAGGCTCTGCGTGCTGGACGATGGAATCGTCACGTACTCGAACTGGGCGACGCCGCCGCTCGTGCCCGTGTAGAAGCCGATCTTCACGGTCGAGTCCGGATCAGGCCGCATCTGCCCCAGCCCGAGGCTGACGATCAGGCTGAGATTGGGTGCCCCCGTCGAGCCCAGCGGCGCCACGAAGGGCCCGCTGCTGGTGTCGAAGATCTCGGTCGGCGTGTAGCCCTGGATGTCGGGCAGCGTCTGCCCGCCCGTCCCCGACTCGTTGTCGTCGAACAGCGTCAGCGTGATGTCCTGGACGTTCTTCTGGAAGACGACGCCGCTGCCGCCGCCCGTTGCCGTCGCGCTGGCGTTGCCGCTCGCCGTGAAGGTATAGCTCCCGGCGCCGATGGAGGCGATCGTGAACTGCCCGTTCAAGTTCAATCCGCCGACCGTGCTGACGCCGCTGAAGGTGACCAGGTCTCCCACCTGATAGTCGCCGGCATCTGGATCCGTGACGGTCACGACATTCGAGCCGCTGGTGACCGAGAACGGATCAGTGCCCAACGTGCTGCTGTATCCCGTCGCGACCAGCGGTCCGCCCTGCTGGAACAGGCTCATCAACGCGTCGGAGTAGCCGTTGCCGTAGGAATTGGTGTGCTGGAAGAAGATCTCGGCATACGGGTCATATGAAACGCCGGTGCCGTAGGTCGTCGTATTCCAGGTCCACGGCGTCACGGCACCCGGCTGCCCGGAAGCGATCTCGCCGCCGAACGCGAAGGTCGGGTCGAAATTCCAGGTCTCGCTGAGGCTGATCGCCTGGGAGCCGAGCAGGGAATTCTGCGCCGTCGTCGTGCCGCCAAGATACCCGCCGATGAAGCCTGTCAGAAGCTTGACGAAGAAGGCGCCCCACTGGTTGTTGGCGCCCGTGTTCATGTCGGGGCCGTAGCTGACGGTGCCGGCCGAATAGGAGCTGAACTGGTACTGGGCGCCCCCGGGCGAGGTGACGGTGGCATTGCCCAGCGTCGAGTAGATGCTGTTGGCGAGGTCGGCCGTCGAGATGCTGACCGTGCCCTGGATCTGGCTGTTCGAATCCGGCGTGAAGACGTAGGTGCCCGCCGTCCCGGTGCCGGGCTGGTAGGTCAGGGTGTAGGAGTAGAAGCCGGGATTGTGATACTCGAGGTACTGGTACGCCGTGCCGTTGTAGGTGGTCCATTCGACGCTGGGCGCACCATTGAAGTATCCCGCGATCCGCACGCTGCTGGCGGCATTCGCCCCCAGCGATTGCACATAGCCGTTCCAGTCGTTGGCGGAAGGACCGGGCAGCGATTCGGAAACGGCCGTCGCCGGCGAGGCCGCCATGCGATTGTCGCCTGCGAGCGGCCCCTGCGAGTAGGGGTACAGCAGCGAGTTGCTGACGTTCGAGCCGATGTCGGAGAAGATCGTCGAGCCGTTCACCGCATAGCCGCGCGTCTGCGTCGTGGCGCCGTTGGGATAGGCCACCTCGACCGACATCGGGATGCCGAAGGCGTTGACGTCCGTCAGGTTGCCGGCGTCGCCGGCATAGCCCAGCAGGGAGAACTCGAAGCTGTCGTACCGGAAGTCGAGTGAGTCGGCGTTCCCCCAGTTGAGGTCGGATTCCTGGGTGATCGTATTGCCGGTGCCGAAGGTCAGCGGGGCGATGCCGGCGCCGCTCGGATCGACGCTCTGGATGATCAGGTAGAGCTTGCCCCCGTTGACCGGCTCGGCCAGCGAGATTGGCGTGGAAGGGGTGACGACCTGGGACGTCCCGTTCCAGCCTGCCAGCTGGTAGGAGTTCTCGAAGGCCCCCGTCTCGCCGTTGAACAGCACGGCCCAGGCATAGACACCCTGCTGATTGAGCGTGGTCTGCAGCGTTGTGCTGAGATTGACGGTCAACGTCGCCATTGGCTGGCCCCCAATACGCGGCGCCGCCTCCGGGCCGACGTCGGTCGGCGCGCAGTAACGGCAGATGCTCCCCAACCGAATAATATCGGGCCGAGCACCACCGTCATCAGATTTGTCCGACCCCGGTGTTGCCCAATGGTCGCAGCGGCCGGGCAGGCCGCGTCCGCTTGACCCCCCGGCCCGCGCCCATCAATAGTCCGGACGGGAGGAACGTCGATGGCGAACTATGCGTGGGAAAAGAGCTATCCGCCGGGCGTCAAATGGGAGCTGGAGGTCCCGAGCAAGACCATCCACCAGGTCTTCGAGGAGAGCTGCGCCCAGTACGGCGACCGGCCCTTCACGGACTTCCTCGACAAGGTGATGAGCTTCCGTGACTACAAGGAGGCATCCGACCGTGCGGCGGCGGGCTTCCAGAAGCTCGGCGTCAAACCGGGAGTCAATGTCGGCCTCTACCTGCCGAACACGCCGCACTACCTGATCGCCTTCTTCGGCATCCTCAAGGCCGGCGGGCGAGTCGTGAACTACAGTCCGCTCGACGCCGCGCGAGAGCTCGAATTCAAGATCGGCGATTCGGAGACCGACATTCTGGTGACGCTCGACGTCGCGGCGCTCTATCCGAAGATGGCGGCGATGCGCGGCAAGACGCGACTCCGGAAGCTGATCGTGGGCTCCATCGCCGACTACCTGCCGTGGCCCAAGAACTGGCTGTATCCGCTCGCCAAGAAGAAGGAGATCTCCGCCTGGCCGCGCGACGACTGGCACATGTCCTTCAAGGACCTGCTGGCCAACGACGGCCGGTACACGCCCCACCCCGTCGGGGCGGACCTGTGGGACGAGGTGGCGCTGCTGCAGTACACCGGCGGCACGACCGGCCTGCCGAAGGCCGCCATGCTGACCCATGGCTGCATCATGGCCGCGATGAGCCAGGGGCAGGCCTGGACCACGCCGTACACGACGCCCGGGACCGAGAAGGTCGTGTGCGTGCTGCCGCTGTTCCATATCTACGCCCTGTCGGGAATCATGCTGGGCGCGGTGCGCAACGGCAACCAGCTCATCCTCTACCCCCGGCCCGACATCGACATGATCGTGAACGACCTGGCGAAGAAGAAGCCGACCTTCCTGCCCGGCGTGCCGACGCTCTACACAGCCATCAACAAGCACCCCAAGGCGCAGGGCCTGGACCTGAAGTCGCTCAAGATCTGCATGTCGGGCGGCGCGCCCCTGCCGGTCGAGGTGCAGCAGGCGTTCGAGAAGCTGACCGGCGCGACCCTGATCGAGGGCTACGGCCTGACCGAGACCTCGCCCACCGGCGCGATCTGTCCGGTGGATAGGAGCGTGCGCCGTGTCGGCTCGTGCGGCGTGCCGATGCCAGGCACCATCATCGAGATCCGCGACATGGAGCACGGCGACCGCGTGCTGCCGCCGGGCAAGGAGCATGTCGGCGAGGTGTGCATCATCGGTCCGCAGGTCATGAAGGGCTACTGGAAGAAGCCGGAGGAGACGGAAAAGGTCCTGTTCAGCCATCCGGCCAGCAACTGGAAGGGCCTGCGTACCGGCGACATGGGCTACATGGACGCCGACGGCTGGGTCTACCTGGTCGACCGCTCCAAGGACCTGATCCTGTCCTCGGGCTACAATGTCTATCCGCGCATGATCGAGGAGGCGATCTACGAGCATCCCGCGGTCGACGAGTGCATCGTCATCGGCATCCCCGATCCCTATCGCCAGGAAGCGCCAAAGGCGTTCGTCAAGCTGAAGCCCGGCGCTTCGCTCACCTTCGAGGAGCTCCTGAAGCACCTCGACGGAAAGATCGGCAAGCACGAGATGCCGGTCGCCCTCGAGATCCGACCCGAACTGCCCAAGACGCCCGTCGGCAAGCTCTCCAAGAAGGAACTGAAGGAAGAGGAACGCGCCAAGGCCGCCCAGGCCAGGGCGGCATGACCATCCCCTCCTGATTTCATGACCCCCTCACGTCGCCTCGTCATTCTCGGCGCCCCTTCCCTCGCCCTCGCCGGCTGCTTCGACAGGCCCTGCGAGGAGCGCAATCCGGCGCAGAAGGCCTTTCTCGACGGGCTGACGTCGCTGGCGAAGCCTGCGCTTGCGTCAGGCAACCCGCTGCAGATCGAGGAGGCGGCCAGGCAGAGCCTTGCGCTGGCGGAGAAGGTGGGCGCTTTCTCCGACTGGTGCGGCACCCTCACCCGCATCGAGGGCACCGCCGAGAATGTCGCCGTCACCGTGGATGTCGGCCGGCAGGTGTCGCTCTACGCCTTCAACGACTGGACGCTGGCCTTCGCGGGCTCGGTCCTCGACCTCTTCTCCACACGGTCGCGCGAACCGCCGCCGCCGGGCCTTTCCGAGGCGGCCATTGCGGCGCTAAAAGCCCTGCGTCTCGGTGAACGTGTGTCGCTGTCAGGCCGCATGGGACAGATCGCGGGTTCGGGCCTTTTCGATCTGTCCCGCCTCTTCGGCAAGGGCGAGGCCGAGCACCGCCAGTTCCTGCAGGCGCCCCGTTTCGTGGCGCGCATCGAGGCGCTGACGGTCGAGAGAAAGAAATAGAAAGGACCTGTGGTGCCGACCTTCACCTACGATTTCCCTTACGCGAGCCGCAAGCTCCCCATCTTCGCCGAGAACGTCGTCGCCACCTCCCAGCACCTTGCCGCCACCGCCGGCCTGCGCATGCTGGCCAAGGGCGGCAACGCGGTGGATGCCGCGATCGCCACCGCCATAGCCATCACGGTAGTCGAGCCGACCATGAACGGCATCGGCGCCGACGCCTTCTGCATCCTGTGGGACGGCACCAAGCTGGTTGGCATGAACGCCTCCGGCCATTCACCCGCACTGATGACGCCGGACAAGTATGCCGGCCAGCCCGCCATGCCGAGCGTGGGCTGGGGCAGCGTGACCACGCCCGGCGCGGTTTCGCTCTGGATGACCCTGCACGGGCGCTACGGCAAGCTGCCGTTTGCAGACCTGTTCGAGCCCGCGATCAAGTACGCCACCGACGGCTTTCGCGTCTCTTACATGGTGGCGCGGCAGTGGGAGCGCGCGATCGATCGCCTGAAGGGCCAGGAGAGCTGGGTGAAGGCGTTCCTGCCCCACGGCCGCGCGCCGAGGCCGGGCGAGATCTGGAAGTTCCCCGACCAGGCGAAGACGCTCGCCAAGATCGCCGAGAGCAAGGGCGAGTCCTTCTATCGCGGTGAGCTGGCCGAGGCGATGGACCGGTTCGCCCGGGAGACCGGCGGCGCGCTGCGCAAGGAGGACCTCGCCGCGCACGAGGCGCACTGGGTCGATCCCATCGGCCTCACCTACCGCGGCACGACGCTGCACGAGATCCCGCCCTCGGGCCAGGGCATCGCCGCCTGCATGGCGCTCGGCATCCTGGAGAACTTCGACATCGCGGGCCACGATTGCGACGGCCCCGAGGTCGCCCATCTGCGCATCGAGGCGATGAAGCTCGCCTTTGCCGACATCTGGCGCTACGTCGCCGACCCGCGCTTCATGGATGTGACCCCGGCGCAGCTGCTCGACAAGCACTACCTGAAGAACCGCGCCCGGCTGATCGACCCGAAGAAGGCCCAGCAATTCGGCCCGGGCACCCCCAAGGACGGCGGCACGATCTATCTCGGCACGGCCGATGCCTCCGGCATGATGGTGTCGCTGATCCAGTCGAACTACACCGGCTTCGGCTCCGGCATCGTGATCCCCGGCACGGGCATCGCGTTGCAGAACCGTGCGACCGGCTTCGTGACGGACAAGGGCCATCCCAACGAGGTCGGCCCGGGCAAGCGGCCGTTCCACACCATCATCCCCGCCTTCATCACCAAGGACGGCCGTCCGGTCGCCACATTCGGCCTGATGGGCGGCGCCATGCAGCCGCAGGGCCACATGCAGGTCTTCTCGCGCATCGTCGATTTCGGACAGAATCCGCAGGCCGCGATCGACGGGCCGCGCTGGCGCGTGCATGAAAGCGACGGCACAGTCTGGACCGAGGAGCACATGGCGGCCGACACGCTCGGGGGCCTCGAGGCCCGGGGCCACAAGCTCACGCGCACGAAATGGCCGAGCTTCGATTTCGGCTCGAGCCAGATCATCTGGCGGCCGGCCGAGGGTGGGCCCTATCTCGGAGCCTCGGAAAGCCGCCGCGACGGCGCCGCCGTCGGGTTCTGACGGAACGGCTTCGCCGACGGTCTCGTCCCGCGCCGGCCGCACGACGCCGGCGCGCGAGCGCTCGAACGCATCGCAATCGCAGCCGTGATGCAATTGTAGACGCGACCGGATAGTCGCACCTGGCAGAGCACGGAAAGGACACTGGCGACGCTCCCGGCGGGGGGTTCATGCTGCGTCGAGCTTGGGATGTTTCGCGGGCCTGGGAACCCGCGAAAAGAACCTGTGGGAGGTCACGTGAAGGCCGTGCGGCCGGCAATGCCGCCGAGAAGTGTGGGAAGACATGAAACCTTCGATTTCCGTGCTGCTGTGCACGCGGAACCGCGCGGCGAAAGCCCAGCGTGCCGCCGCCAGCATCCTCGGCGGCTCGTACGCCAATTTCGAGTTGATCGTCGTCGACCAGAGCACCGACGATGCCACGCGTCGGGCACTGGCCGCCATTCCTGACGCGCGGGTGCGGTACATTCCGACCAAGACGGTGGGCGTCGCCATCTCGCGCAACATCGCCATCCGTGAAGCTGCCGCCGATATCGTGGCCTTCACCGACGATGATTGCATTTGTGACCGAGACTGGTTGCAGGCGGTCGTCGCCGAGTTCGCGGCGGATTCCCAGGCCCTCGGCGTCTACGGACGCGTGATCCCGCATGGCGCGGGCTCGACGACCCTCGACTGCGTCAGCGAAGTGGACGGGATGATCTGCCCGGCGCTGATCCAGTCGACGACGCGCCGCGTCGTCGATCGCCCGGCCATCCCGCATCTGGCGCTGGGCGGCGGCAACAACATGTCGTTCCGCAAGGAAGCCTTCCGACAGGTCGGCCTGTTCAACGAGATGCTCGGTCCCGGTTCACGCATTGGTACGGGCGAGGATACCGAGTTCGCCTACCGGCTGCTGCATCGGCACTGCCGGCTGATCTACTCGCCGGCGCCCGTGGTCGAACACGACAACTGGATGGAACGCGAGCAGTTCGTGCGGCACATGAAGGTGGCCATGCGCGTGCAGGCGGCCGTGTTCACGGCGTATGCTCTGCGCTTCGACGGACTTTCGGCGACCCACTTGTCGCGCACGGCCTGGTATCTCGCCCGCAACCGCATGGGCATCGGATCGGCGACGGCCGGGCTCCTCCATTTCGGCAGCGGCTTCCCCTGGGGACTGAAACTGCGCGTGACGCCGCCGCCCCGCCTTGCGGACGGCAGCGTCGGCGCCGCTTCCTGCACCGCACACGTGGCGCCGGGCTGATTGCAGCCTCGGCGCCAGGGCCGTCACACGAAGAAGAAGGCGTCTGCATGGGCGCGCAGCAGCTCCACCGTCAGCTGTCCCGAGCTGTCATGCAGATGGATCTCCCCGCCCGAAGCGGGAACGATATCGACGTCTCCGGCTCCCGCGCCCGCCTGCACCGCGTCGCTGTCGAGGAACTGCTGCACGGTCATCCCGGGGAATAGATTCTGGTCCAGACCGATCAGGTCATGGTCGGTGCCCGTGAGGGAGAATTCGAAGATATCGGTCGTGACGAAGCCCTGGCGGAAGACGAACGTGTCGCTCGCCGCCTCCGACGTGAAGCTGTTGGGGGCGTCCTTCACGACGATCGTGTCGGAGACAAGGCTGGTCGCCGCACCGGTCGCAGGGTCGATCGCGGCGGCCGTCACGGCGAAACGGCCGGAGACGGAGCCTGCGGCCAAGGTGCCCGCCGGCGTCTCCGCCGGCAGCGCGAGGGCCACGCTGGCCGTTCCGCCCACGCCGATGACGACGTCGACGAACGACGGATCCTGCAGCACCGTGTTGCCCTCGTGGCTGCGCAGCGCGATGTCCATGCCCACGCCGCCGATCTCGGCGATGGACAGCCGAACGGTCTGCCCGGCCGTGCCGGTGACGGTGACGATGACATCGTCGCCCGGGGTCCCCGCGAGCGCGTCGAGGCCCGGCAGGTTCGCCTTGAGGATGCCGCCCACGGAGTCCGTGACCAGCGGCGTGCCGCCTGCCGTCGACATCGACAGGAGCGGCGCCGCCTGCAGGCCCGCGGTGAGCGTCGCCATGCCGCCGCCGGCGCTGCCCTGGGTGAACACCTCCCCGCCCAGCGAGGAGCCATCGACGAAGCCGACGGTCACGGAGGCGCCGACATGCTCGAACCCCGAGATCGAGCCGGACTCGTTCGGACCGGGCGATGGCCCCTCGATGCTGGCTGGATCGGCGTCGAGACGGAATGCGAACGTCTCCCCCGCGGTGAGCCCGGCGTCGCCGAACGTGACCAGGAGCGTCTTGTAGCCACCGTCGGTGACGGGATTGGGACCGTATGCCCACGTCGCGCTCACCGGAATGGCGCCGTACGGCGTGAAGTCGAGGGCCGTGGTATCGCCGAACGTGCCAAACGGATCGAACACCATGCCGGCGATGAGACTGTGGTGGAGATCGATGCTGAGGGTCCTGATGGCGGTCGTGCCGGTGTTCGTGAGCTCGTAGGCCGGTTCCGTATAGGTACTGGCGTTGAGGTCGGTGCCGGGTGTGATCAGCAGTTGCGCCGACGCGCTGCTGCCGCTGCTGTCGTCGTTCAGGATGGTGCTGGTTGCCGCCGCCGTGCCGATCACGGTGCCCGCGCTCGGATTGGACAGGGTCACCGTGAAGCCCTCGTCGGCTTCCACGCTGCTGTCACCGGCAACGTTCACGGTGATGGTCTTGCTCGTCTCGCCGGCTGCGAAGCTCACGATGCCGCTCGGGAACGTGCCGCCCGTGAAGTCGGCGCCGGTGGCCGGGCTGGCGCCGCTGCCCGTCACGGCGTAGCTCGCCGTCGAGGCCACCGAGGTGTCTCCCGTGCGCGTTACGGTGAAGGTGAACGCCGTCGCACCGCCATCGCCTTCGCTGAGGCTGGCGTTGTTGGCGGAGATCGCCAGGGTCGAGGAGACCGGCGCGTCGTCGTTCACGATCGTGCCGGTCGCCGTTGCCGTGCCGATGACCGTGCCGACGCTGGGATTGAACAGAGTGAGGCTGAAGCCTTCGCTCGACTCGACGACAGTGTCTCCGGCGACGTTCACCGTGATCGTCTTGCTCGTCTCACCCGGGGCAAAGGACACCGCGCCGCTCGGGAAGGCGCCGCCCGCAAAGTCGGCCGCCGTCGCCGGATTCGTCCCGCTGCCCGCCACGACGTAGTTCGCCGTTGACGTCCCCGAGGTATCCCCTGTGCGCGTCACCGTGAAGATGAACGCCGTATTGCTGCTGTTGCCTTCGTTGCGGCTGACGCTGGGAGTCGCGAGCGAAAGGGTCGGCGATGTCTGTGCCGCCACGCTGTACACGGCGAAGGCGTTGAGCTTGGCATTCTCCACATTGCCGGGCGACGAGCTGCCGGGCCCCACCTCGATCGTCAGCGACCCGTCGCTCACCGTCACCTGCTGGCTGATCGTGTAGGCCGCG
>JBMONG010000004.1:42648-140138 GCA_049323495.1 Pseudomonadota bacterium | reverse complement strand
ATCCCCGCCGTCGTCGAGAAGACCTCGCTCCCGGCACCCCCCGTCGCAGGCCCGGCATCCGCCTCGAACACGATGCCGCTGCTCGCCGTCACCTGCCCGCCGCCGACATTCACCGCCTTCACCAGCGCGCCGCCGGTGCCCGTCGACGTGATCGAGATCTCGTCGAACGCCGCCTGGAAAGTATTCTGGCTGCCCTCTCCCGTGTTGCTGGACCACAGGCCGACGGCAAGGCCGCTGGCCCTGCCCTGCACCTGATGATCCCCGTCGATCGCCGCCAGGATGGCGGTGCCGGTGAGGTCGATGGCGTCGCCGGTCATCGTCACCGGGCCGCCGCTGCTGGCGTAGGTCACCGACGGCGTGGCCAGCGCCGTGGTGCGATCGACCACGAGCTCGAACACCAGGCCGCTGTCGGCGGGCGCCGTGGAGATCTGGGGTGCGCTCAGAGTTTGCGAGGCCACGACCGCGCCGTCGCTCTCGAGCTGGAACAGCATGCCGTCCGGCCCGGCCACGACCTTCAGGAAATTGGCCTGGTCGCCGGTGCCGATGAAGCCGCCGATCTCCCGCACGGTCGGCGCCGAAGCCAGGCCGGGATATGGATTGACCGCCGTCCATTTTACAGTGAAGGCATCGACGTCGGGCGCCACGGCCACGCCCGTCTGGAAGATGAATTCGCCGGTGTCGGCGCTGCCGCTCGCCGTTCCGGTCGAGACTTCCTCGACCACGACGAGGCCGCCACCCGCGGCGGTCCCGATCTTGACGTTGCCGAGGTCCAAGCCGCCCTCGGCGACCGGCGCCACGAAATCGCGGATGCCATTCACCATGTGGCCGGTGAGACCGAGAAAGAGCCCGTTTGGCCCCGGTGCACTGTCCCCGGCGCCGAACTGGAAATTCCAGTTCAGGCTCGCGTTGCCGGCGAGATAGGTGCCGAATCCGTTGGCGGCATCGGCCTGAAAGGGATCCACGGTGTTGGGCAAACCATCATCGTCCATATCCGGGTCGGTGGCCGAGCCAGACTCGCTCGGCGTGAGAACCGTGATCTGTCCGGATCCGATCTGTGCGACCCAGATGGAGCCGCCCGGCCCCTCCACCAGGTCCAGTGGTGTCCCGCCGGGCGTCGCAAGGGTCGTCACGCTCTCGACGGTGACGCCGTCCGCTGCGAGGTGGATGAGCTTCAGGGTGCCATCGAAGGAGGCGGTGATCAGATCCCCCTGAATTTCGCCATCGAACGAGCCGGCCCTGTATTCCATCAGCCCGTTGGTGGAGGCGACGAACTGCGCGAGCGATTGCTGCCCGGGAGAGAACTGGCCTTCCTGCGCCAGCCGTGCTGCATCGGCCGTGAACTTTGAAGGATCGATGATGAAACCCGGCTCGATCTGCACGCCCTCCGGCACGGCAGCCGCCGCGTCCTGGGTTGTCGCAATGACCACCGGCTCCGCCCCGTCACCATAGGACAGAATTGCACCGGTCTGGTTCGCGCGCGTCGGGTCGGGATGCCCGTAGTAGTTTCCCTCCGTCACCAGGTAGAGGAAATCGGAGCTGCCGATGCCGCCATTGTTGAACTGGTTGGTCGGATTGCCGCTGGCGTCGAGGATGGGGGCGCCGCCGAGCCCCTCGTTGCCACCATTGTCGACGGTGAAAAGACGGCCGGACTGGGTCAGCACCAGATCATAGGCATTGCGCAGCCCGGTCGCGAAGATTCGCAGCGGCGCATCGGCGGGCAGGATCGCCTGGTTCAGCCCGTCATTGCCCCCGAACGGGTCGGTGACGTCCAGCCCGTCCGCTGTCTCGTTGCCGGTCGCACCGTCATTGGCCACGGTGGGATCGTCCAGCGTGGGCAGGTCGTACTTGTAGACGCTGGTGGCACCGGATTCGTAGGTGAAGACCTTGTCGGCCATGGCGTCCAGAGCCGCCAGATCGATCTCGAGCACGGCGGCGGCCAAGCCATATTCGGCCGTGTTGGCAAAGAAGTGGGACGGCGCACCATTGTTCGTGTTTCCGCCCTGCGCCAGGTAGAGCGTGGTCCCGTCCGCGCTGAGCGTCATGCCGTTGGGAGAATGGTTCTCCTCCGATCGAGGCAGACCGCGAATGAGGTCGACCTTGTTCCAGTCGCTGCCGTCCCAGGTCAGCTTCGAAAGGATTCCGGAGTTCGTGTCGAGATTGAGGTCGGAGAAGTTCCCGATGCGCGGATCGCTCGAGGTCACATAGATGACGGGATCGTCGGCCGTGCCGGCGACGAGCAGCCCGGTGACCTGGCGGTCGGTGATCGATGCGTTGAGCGCTCCATCGTCGTCGTGGTTGGGGATCGCCCTGATGATGTCCAGTGTCTCGACCTCGACCGCCGACCACTGCCCCGGCTCGGGCTGCGTGACGTCGTAGATCGTGATCAGCCCGTCCTGCTGAGCGACGTAGAGGCGTCCATCCGGGCCGAACTGCAACGTGGTCGGGTTGGAGAGGCCACTCAACACTGCCTGGGATGTGAAGGAAACAGCCATCTGATCGGGGCTCCCGAGCGAACGCGAAAACGCTCCACGCAAGCCGGAGGCATCTCTGGAACGACGACCTCGCCGCCAAGCCGCCCACGCGAGCGGCTCTCCGATCTTCAGCTTGGAATGGGGGCTGACAGCTGAGGCAGAGGTATCACGGCTGAGGGCGCCGGCAGCGTGACCGAGCAGTGTGCGATGGCCGTCGCTGCGGGCGCTTTCGTCACAGCTTTGTCAGAGCTTCGATATCGACGATCCGGCGATGGCGGGCGCCCTCGCCCGCAGCGTCCGCCGTTCGATGGGGAGCAATCACAACGGGCAAATGGCTTCCGAGAGGAAGCGGTGCGCAGTCACCACGTCCGATGGCCGCGTGGTGCCGGCTCCGTAGGCTTGCCCGTTTTCGTCACGGCCGGCCGTCGAGCCAGCCCATCTCCGTGTGCTGCTGCTTTTCGAAGGCCGCGATCTCGGCCTGGTAGCTCAGCGTCAGGCTCACGTCGTCCACGCCCTTGAGCAGGCAGTCTTTGCGGAAGGAATCGATCTCGAAGCGATCGACCTTTCCGTCTGGGCCGGTGACCGTCTGCGCCGCAAGATCGATGGCGATCGTGGCACCCGGCTTCGCATGAACAAGCGCCCGCAGCTCGGCCCCCCGTGCCGCATCGAGGCGGATCGGAAGAGCGCCGTTCTGGAAGCAGTTGTTGAAGAAGATGTCGCCGAAGCTCGGGGCGATGAAGGCGCGAAAGCCGTTGTCCACCATCACGGTCACGGCGTTCTCGCGCGACGATCCGCAGCCGAAGTTGCGCTCGGCGACGATGATCCGGGCGCTGCCGTAGGCCGGGTCGTTCATGACGAAGTCAGATCGCGGCCTGCCGTCGGGATCGAAGCGCAGGTCGTGGAACAGGGCGCCGACCTGCGTGTCGCGCGGCCGTCCGAGAAAGCGCGCCGGGATGATCTGGTCGGTGTCGACGTTGGGCTGGTCGATCGGCATGGCGGCCGCGGTCAGCGTCGTGAAGGCTTCCATGGGATGAGTTCCTAGCTGATCAGGCGGCGGACATCGGTGAAGCGGCCGGTAACGGCCGCGGCAGCGGCCATCGCCGGACTCACGAGATGCGTGCGCACGCCTGGCCCCTGGCGGCCGACGAAGTTGCGGTTGGAGGTCGAGGCGATGCGCTGGCCGGGCATGCCGGTATCGCCGTTCATGCCGACGCACATGGAACAGCCCGGCTCGCGCCAGTCGAAACCAGCGGCTCGAAACACCCGGTCGAGTCCTTCCGCCTCGGCCTGCTTCTTCACGAGGCCGGAGCCCGCGACCACCCACGACGGGATCACGGTCTTGCGGCCGCGCACGACCCGTGCGGCCTCGCGCAGGTCCTCGATGCGGCTGTTGGTGCAGGACCCGATGAAGACGCGGTCGACGGCGACCTGTTCGAGCGGTGTTCCCGGCACCAGCCCCATGTAGTCGAGCGCGCGCGCCATGCTGTCCTTCTTGGCCGCATCGGCAGCGCTCGACGGCTCGGGAACGCGCCCCGTGATGGGCAAGGCGTCCTCCGGGCTGGTGCCCCAGGTCACCATCGGCACGATCGCCGCCGCGTCGAGATCGACCTCGCGATCGAACGCGGCGCCTTCTTCGCTCGGCAGGCTTCGCCAGAAGGCGACCGCCCTGTCCCACGCCGCGCCCTGCGGCGCGAACGGTCGGCCCTGCAGGTAGCCGATGGTGATGTCGTCCGGCGCCACCATGCCCGCCTTGGCGCCGGCCTCGATCGACATGTTGCAGACCGTCAGCCGCCCTTCGATCGACAGGTTGCGGATCGCACTGCCGGCATACTCGACCACATGGCCGACGGCCCCCGCGGCGCCGATGCGGGCGATGATGGCCAGGATGACGTCCTTTGCGGTCACGCCCTCGCCTAGCTTGCCGTCGACGCTCACCCGCATGGCCTTGGGCTTCCGCTGCCACAGGCATTGCGTCGCCATGACGTGCGCGACCTCGGACGTGCCGATGCCGAAGGCGAGCGCCCCCAGTGCCCCGTGCGTCGACGTATGGGAATCGCCGCACACCAGGGTGATGCCGGGCTGCGTGATGCCCTGCTCGGGCCCCACCACATGCGCGATGCCCTGCCGCTCGTCGCCGAGGTCGAACAGCGTGACGCCGCTCTCGGCGGTGTTCTCCGCGATCTGCTCCACCAGCCTGCGATGCTGCGGATCGGGAATGTCCGATACCTTGCGGCTGCTGCTCAGCACATAGTGGTCGGGCGTGGCGAAGGCGCGATCCGGTCGCCGCAGCCTGATGCCACGCTCGCGTAGGCGGGCGAAACCTGCGGCCGAGCCGTCGTGCATCAGGTGACGGTCGACATAGAGCAGCGTGTAGCCGTCATCACGGTCGACGACGACGTGTCGCTGCCAGATCTTCTCGAACATCGTGGCTGCGGCGGCCATGTCACGACTCCTCGATTGCTGCGATGTATGCCATCCGTTCGACCGCCGCCCTACTCGGCGGCGGCCTTCAGCGGCTCCCGGAAGGCGGTGCGGCGCGCGTCCCACTCCGCGGCGCCGAAGCGGGCGAAGGTCTTGCCCGGCGAACCGCTCACCGGGGGGAACTTTCCCTCCCTGAGATCGGCCAGCAGCCGGTCGCAGGTCTGGATGATGCCGCCCAGCAGCAGGCCAGGGACGATGGCGATGGCGTAGCCCATGCGTTCGGCGGTCGCGAGCTCGATCTCGGGGGTCTTGCCGCCGCGCACGACGTTCAGCAGGCACGGCCCGTTCACCCGCTTCGGCACGGCCTCGATTTCCGCCATGGTCTGCGGCGCCTCGACGAAGGCCACGTCCGCGCCGTTGGCCAGGGCCGCGTTGGCACGCTCCACCGCCTCGTCAAGGCCGGCCACCGCGCGCGAATCGGTGCGCGCGATGATGCAGAAGTCGCCCGACCGGCGGGCGGCGGCCGCGGCGCGGATCTTGGCGATGAAATCCTCGCGGCTCACCAGTTCCTTGTCGTCGAGATGCCCGCACTTCTTGGGGAACGCCTGGTCTTCGATATGGATGGCGGCGACGCCGGCGCGCTCGAACTCCTGCACGGTGCGGAAGACGTTGAGCTCGTTGCCGAATCCCGTGTCGCTGTCGCTGATGAGGGGAATGGAGATCGAGTTCACGATACGCGCGGCATTGGCCACCATCTCGGTCATCGTGGTCAGCCCGTAGTCGGGATAGCCCAGCGTCATGGCCGTGCCGGCGCCGGTCATGTAGGCCGCGCTGAAGCCCGCCTGGTCGATGGCGCGGCCGGTGATGCCGTCGATCGCGCCCGGAGCCACGATCATCTTCTTGCCGGCGAGCAGCGACCGGAACTTGGCGGCATTGGACATGGAAACCTCCTTCAACAGATACATCTCAGCGCGAGGCGTGCCCGCGAGCTCACCTCGCAGGGTCACGGCTTCCGCCTTCGACGCCCGGGTTTGGTTGGCTTGAACTGGTCCGGCTGCATGTCGTAACGGAGCTTCAGATGCTCGGGGACGGCTAGCATCTCGACGTACTCGACGGCACGGCCTTCGCTGTCGATCATCAGGCTGCGCAGGTCGATCAACGCGGCGCCGACCTTCACGCCCAGCCGCGACGCGATCAACGGATCGGCGAGGGCTGCCGAGACGAGCTGTTGGGCGCCGGCCACCTTCACCCCGGCACGCGCCAGGAGAACGTAGAGCGGGATACGATTGAGCTCGTCGGCGGTGAAGGTGCGGCCCAGCACCTCCGGCACGTAGCTCGTAAGATGCATGACCGGCACGCCGTTCTGCGAGCGCACGCGCACCGCGCGCTGCACCGGCCGCTCCGCGGCGTCCCACAGCCGCTCGCGCGCGACGCCGCGGGCCGGCTCGTAGCCGAACTCCAGCACCTTGGCGACGGTCTCGGCGCCGTAGGCGACGATGTTCTCGATGACCGACGACATCGGCATGCGCATGGTCTGTCCGATGCGCGGCTTGACGACAGTGCGCCGGCCGGCGCCGCGGTCGATCATCCCGGCGTCCTGCAGGCTCGTCATGGCTCGCCGCACAGTGATGCGCGACACGCTGAACATGCGCGTGAGCTCTTCTTCGGTGGGCAGCGGGTCGCCGGGCGCATAGCGGCCGCTCGAGATGCCGTCGGCGAGAACGAGGTAGATCTGGTGATGCAGCGGCGACCCCAGTTCGCGCGCGACGGCGATGCGGTTCATGCTTTCTCCGAGCTCTCCGCCGCGGCGCCGCGATGCAGGCGCTTGTCGATGGCCAGAAGGATCGCGTTGGCAACGACGGCAAATGCCGAGATCAGGATCGCGATCGCCAGGATGGTCTTCACGTCATGCAGGTCGATGGCGGTCATCAGGAGGAAGCCGAGGCCGCGCTGGGAAGCGAACAGTTCGCCCAGCATCGTGCCGAGCAGCGTCAGCGAGAAGCCGATACGCAGTCCCGAGAAGATTTCCGGCAACGTCGCCGGAACGAGGACATGCCATGCCGTCTGCGCCGGCGAGAGCCTCATCGCGCGCCCGGTGCGCAGCCAGGCGCGGTTGACGTTGCGCACGGCGTTTATGGTGAACAGGATCACCGGGATGATGCCGTGCAGGGCGCCGAATGCCACCTTTGCCGGCATGCCGAGGCCGAACAGCAGCAGGATCACCGGGTAGAGGGTGATCTTCGGAATGGAGTACAGCCCGACCAGGATCGGCTCGGCGACCTCGCCGGTGAGCCGATGCCCGCCGAGCACGATTCCGACGAGGATGCCCGCGCCCCAGGAGATCGCCAGTGCCTGGAGGAAGGCCAGCCCCGTCTCCTGCAGGTGCGGCAGGAAGCGTGCCTGTCCGATCATCTCCCAGAGATGGGCGAGCGTGGGCGCCGGCGCCGTGACCGCCGAATCGCCGGCGATCTGGTGCAGCACCTGCCACAGCGCGACCAGGGAGATGGCGACCAGGACGGGATCGCGCCAGGCACGAAGCGTGAGGGTCATGTCGGCGGCCTCCCCGCCATGACGTACCTGCTTGTCATGCCAGGCCTCGCCGCCGCGCCAGGCGGCGCTCGTAGGCGTACACCGCCATGTTGAAAGTCGTGACGATGCCCAGCACGAACAGGATCAGCGCGTACATGCGGGGATTGTCGAAATTGTCGTAGGCATAGGCGATCTCATGCCCGATGCCGCTGGTCGACAGGATGAACTCGCCGGCGATGACGCCGATGAAGGAGTAGGCCACAGCGAGCTTCAGGCCGGACAGGATGTGAGGCGCGGCCGCCGGCAGCCGGATGCGCCAGATCTCCTGCAACAGCGACAGGCGATGGATGCGCGCAGTCTTGAGCAGGACCTTGGGCACTCGGTCGAGACCGGCCATGGTCGCCACGATCATCGCGACCATGGCGAACAGTGTCGCCAGCACGATCAGTGGCGCCGGCCCCAGGCCGAAGATCACGATCAGCAGGGGATAGAACGCAAAATGCGGAATGGCGTAGTAGGCGGCGAGGAAAGGGTTGAAGGCACGGCGCAGGAAGGGAATCCAGTGCAGCACCGAGCCGATGACGAAGCCGCCGACGATCGACAGGCTCATGGCGATCGCGACCGCAGACAGCGTCTGGCGCACATGCATGCCGAAATCATCGGAGCGCACCGCCTCGATCAGCGCCATGACCATGGCCGAGGGCGGGATGATCATGCTCGGCGCGATGGCGCCGCTTCGACAGGCGATCTCCAGTGCGGCGACGGCACCGACCAGCACGACGGTGCGAATGACGGTCGCCTTCGCGGTCATGGATGCGCCCTTCCCTGCGTCGCGCCCTGACCCAGCGCGCGCAGCGACTCGCCGCGCAGGTACCCCCATAGGCGGCCCGTGACCGCACCGAAATCGGAGCGTTCGGCCAGCTTGGAATCCCGCTCGCGCGGCCAGCCGGTCTCGACGATATCGATGAAGCGGCCCGGACGGGCGGACATGACGCCGATGCGATCGGATAGCAGGTTCGCCTCGTCGAGCGCGTGGGTGATCAGCAGCACCGTGGCCGCGGTCTCGCGCCACAGCCGGAGCAGTTCGTCGCCCATCAGCAGGCGCGTCTGCTGGTCGAGCGCACCGAACGGCTCGTCGAGCAGGATCAGGCGAGGCTGCAGCACGAGGGTCCGGGCAATGCAGACACGCTGCCGCATGCCGCCCGAGAGCTGGCTGGGATAGGCGCGGCGGAAGTCCTTCAGCCCCATGAAGCCGATGGCGAAATCCACGCGCCGCCGGATCTCGGCCGCATCGACGCCCGAGCGGCGCAGCCCGAACGCCACATTGTCCTCGACAGAGAGCCAGGGGAAGCTCGCGTCCTCCTGGAAGACCACCCCGACGCCGTCCGGCACCTCGCCGCGGATCGGGTTGCCCTCGAATTCGACGGTCCCGGCCGAAGGAGCGGCCAGCCCCGACAGCACATCGAGCAGCGTCGACTTTCCGCAACCGGACGGGCCGACGACGCTGAAGAATTCCCCGGCCCGCAGCTCCAGCGACAGCGGCCCCAACGCATGCACCTCTCCGTGCCCGGCACGCGGCGGGTAGACGCGGGTGACGCCGTCGAGCCGTGCATGGATCCTGTGTGCTGCGTCGCTTGGAACGGCAGCCAGCCGCGGTGCGCTCGTTGCCATCGCCGCCGTCACTGCGTCCGCGCTGCGGGCTGGAAACCGGGCTGGATGGCGGCCTTCCAGTCGATCGGCAGCTTCAGCGCACCGACCGACGCCAGGGCCTCGGCCATCTGTTCCATGAGCGGCTGCTGCAGCTCGCCCCTGCTCCACCAGGTCGGGTTCTGCTTGAGGATGTTCTCCAGCGCATTGGTCGCGACATCCGGCGGCAGGTTGTAGGCCTTGGCGAGGATCGCTGCGGCTTCCTTGGGATTGGCATAGAGGAATTCCACGCCCTTGCGCCGCGCCTCGATGACGGCGCGCAATTTGCCGGGCTGCTGGGCAATCATCTCGTCGGTGGCGATCGTGACCGTCTGCGTGTAGCGCGGGATGCGTTTGTCGAGCCAGTTCAGCACCTTGTACTTCACACCCGCCTTCTCCTTCTGGGAGAAGATCGGCTCGGGGATGATGGCGACATCGACCTTATTGTGCTCGAGCGCCGTGAGGCCTGCGCCGAAATCACCGATCGCCACCATCTTCACGTCGCCGGCCGGGATGTTGAACGACTTCAGGACTGCCAGGATGATGCTTTCGCTGACCGACTTCGGCCGGGAATAGACGAAGCGCTTGCCCTTCAGGTCCTCGGGCTTGTCGATGGCTTCGCCTACGCGTGTCACCCAGAAGCCGCTCGACCCGTCGGTGCCGCCGCTCAGGATCTTGATCTTGAATCCTTCCTTGATCGCGCTCAGCGCTGCCGGCAGCGCGACCTCGGCGAACAGCGTGTCGCCCGCCATCATGTTGCGCACGCTGGTGCCGCCGCCCTTAGAGGTGAGGATGCCGCTGACATCGACGCCGGCATCCTTGAACCATCCCTTCTCCATCGCGATGGCATAGGGCACGCCATAGAGGAGGGAGCCGTAGTGCGTCACGACGATATCCTCGGCACGCGCGGACGACAGCGACATCAATCCTGCACAGGCGAGCGCAAAGGCTCGAACGACAGCCTTGAGCGGCTTCATGGTTCCCTCCCGGGCTATGGGGCCTCCGCAGAACGCAAAGGCTCTTCTATTGTCATGACAATAAGATAATTAAAAACGGCAAGTCAAACCGTGGACCGGGAGCGTTTCCGGAAGGTGGAATGCCGTCAGGCGCCCCGATCGGCGCAGCCGCCGATCAAGGCCGGGATGTTCGCTCGGTGTTGTAGGCTGACACGCCGTCGCCGATGACCACCCACGAAAGCTTCGAGCGCACATACGTGTGGTCGCGCGGTGCCGCCGCATCCGGCGTGTCGAGCGAGCACGTCGTGACGTCGATCTGCTCGGGCGAGCGCGATGATTGAAAGGTCAGCGGCGACCCGCACGACGCGCAGAAGGTGCGCACGCCGTGCGCGGACGAGCTGAAGCGCGCCGGTTCCCCTGCGAGCAAGCGGAAGGCGTTCGTCGGCACGCTGAACCACGCCACGAACGGAGCGGCACTGGCACGCCGGCAGATCGTGCAGTGGCAGGCTGTCCGATGCGTGGCAGGTGCATCGACTTCGTAACGCACCTCGCCGCAGAGGCAGCCCCCCTGCAACGGAGTTGTCTTCACGTCGCCCATCACGCCTGCTCCTGCCGCCCACCCTGGTGGCGATCACTTGAAATGAAGCACTTGGTCTCTGATGGCGGCGACCATCTTCGCCGTCATCCGCCCCGCATAGTGCCAGGACCACGCCTTCTCCAGCGCCACGGCCCCGACCACGCCCACGACCTGCTTGAGCTCCGAGCGGATCAGCGTGTTCCCGACCAGCCTCAATCGCTTGGCAATCATGTCCTCGAGCGCGTCGAAGTCCACCACCGCCGCCGATGGCACCGGGGGCTCGGGAACCTCGGCTGCCGCACTCCCGACGAGGGGGATGATCGGCAGGAAGTTGACGGTCGATCCGCTGGCATTCTCGTACGTCGCCTGAGTGCCGTCGCGCTCGCGAACATGAAGCTGCTTCCGCGTCGCCTCGTCCGTTCCGGCAAACAGCCGATTGTTCTCGGGAAGGCAGAAATGCCACTTGAGGAAGGCTTGACAGTTGCGCCGGCCCAGCTGGAAGTCGTGCCGTCGGAAGGATTCGTGGAGAAAGCCGCCGAAGCCATTCAGCAGGCCTGACGCGATGGCGGGTTCGACCTGCCGTCCTGCGCCGTCGTGCCTCGATGGCGAGATCATGAACCGGCTGTAGACATCGGGGCGCAATGCCAGATCGAGTTCCTCCGCCTTGAAGCGAGCCTGGTTCTTGAGAGCCCTGAAGATCCCGAGTGCGACGGCGGTCATGGTCTCCCCCGGCTCGTAAGGTTCCGCGAGCGGCGCATCGTTGGGAAAAGGATCGATGAGGATGACGGCGCGGGTCGCCTCGTCGCCCGCCCGTGGATTGCGGCTTTCGAGGCCGCCGGCCAGGTAGCGCCGCGCCAGCTCGAAGGGTTCATTGTTCATGAGCCCGCCGTCGACGCAGAGGAACTCGTACCGTGCGTCTCCCGTGGGAAAGAGCGGCGGATGGGCGTGCCGCTGCAGATAATCCTGGCGTGGCCGGAAGAGGCGCTGCGGCGCGAGTCCGATCGGGAAAGCCCCACTTGCGAGCGCCGCAGACAGCAGGGCTGGCCATTCGCCTCCGGGAGCTTCCGCCTGAAGGAGCGTCCTCGCTCCTGCCAGCGCCTGTCCCGTCCAGGTCGATGCGAAC
Organism: Pseudomonadota bacterium; assembly: GCA_049323495.1. Taxonomy (GTDB): domain Bacteria; phylum Pseudomonadota; class Alphaproteobacteria; order Reyranellales; family Reyranellaceae; genus Reyranella. Next base: position 128,375 of record JBMONG010000004.1, on the reverse strand, counting down.
CACAGGTGATCCATGTGCTCGTACATGCCGTACGTCCCGCGAGCCGGGTCGCCGTGGACGTCGAAGCCATAGGGTACGCCGCGAAGGTTGGCGATGGACAGCACCAGGGCCAGCGGATCGCTGACATATTGCCGCTTCGATTCGCGCTGCGGTGTCGTCAGCGCCTCCGTGGCGATCGCCTGGAGGGGATCGGCGTTCAGCAGACTTCTGACCTTCCCCCTCTCCTCGATGTCGGAGGTGGTGAGAAGGCGGGCAATGTCGATCTGGCGGACCCAGGCATCGTACAAGCGATTGGCTTCGGGCGCCGGCGGGTGATCCGGTTCCGCTACCGGCTCGATACGGCTGTTGAACGACACCGCGGACAGCGCCGAAGTCATCGCACCCGCGGAAGCCCCTGAGATCACGCGGATCGTGACTTCATGGCGCAGGCCGCCGGCATTCGGCTGCGACTTTTGCTCCTGCCAGGAATCCAGCGCCTGGATGAGGAAATCCATCACGCCGGCGGTGTACGCGCCCGCGGAAATGGCGCCGGCCATGACCAGCCCGAGATCGAAGGTGTGCGCCTGCGGACCGGCCTGCATCTCCCCCCCTTTTCCACGGCCTGGGCCGTCTTTCCAGGGAGTCTCGCGCTCGTCCCGCCCCGGCAGAGGTGATCAAATTGTGTCTTCGGCAGTTCGCGGGCACCGTGCTCCGACGCTGCCGTCCGTCGCGATCATCGCGATCCAGGCCGACGCAGCATGGGAACGATGGTTGGCGACGATCCCGACTGGATCGATCCCAGGACCTCGAAGCCGTGCCGTTCATAGAGAGGGATGTTTCTCGGGTTGGAAGATTCCAGATAGGCGGCGACGCGGTCACGGTCGAAGATCTCGGTGGCATGCCTGAGCAGGGCGCTGCCCACGCCTGTGCCCTGATGCGCCGGGTCGATGCCGATGAGCGGCAGATACCAGTGCGGTTCCTTGGGATGATAGCTGGCCATCTGCTCCATGACCTTCGGCCCGTCCACGGCGGTCTGGATGTCGGCCGTGCGCTGCATCAGGGCGCCCATCGCCGCGTCGTCCGGCTCTACGCCAGGAGGCAGCCAGAGCGCAGCGCCCGCCGTGCCGACGCGATGCGCGCCACCGCTGCCGAAGGCTGCGCCGCCGAAGGCCTTTGCGAATTGCGGGAACGCGTCGAGATAGGCCTTCGGCTCAGGCCAGGTCCAGCGCGTGGCAGGATCCGCGCTGAAAGCAAGCGTCAGGATCGCGAGGATTGCGGCCTCGTCCGCCGCTGTCGCGCCGGTCACGGTGTGATGCGTCATCGGATCAGGATCGACGATGGCGTTCTCGACCGCAAGGTCCACCCCCGGTCTCGACCGCTTCCCGATGAAATCCCTGCCCTGGTGGCGGAACACCCATGGCTCGCCGTCGTTCCACGGATACCCCACGGCCATGCGGGCCACACGGCCCAGGCGGTCGCCACGGCCGGCGCATTCTGCCCAGCGCGGGAGCGACACATGACAAAGCAACTTGGAATCGGCATCGCGCTTGGTGTCGTCGGCACGATCCTGGTGGCCGTCGCGGCCTGGGCCACTGTCGTCTATACCGGCGCCTACAATGTGGCCGCGTCCGACCAGCACGCCGACGCGGTGCGCTGGACCCTCGACACAACGATGCACCGGTCGATCGCGCGGCGGGCCGATGACGTGGCGCTCCCCGAGGCGAGCCGGGCCGTCCTGGCCGAAGGCGCGGCGCATTACGCCGAGAGCTGCGCCTATTGCCATGGGGCCCCCGGCCGGAAGCCTGCGGCTTGGTCGAGAGGAATGCGGCCGCAGCCACCCCATCTTGTGGAGGCGGCGAAGGAATGGACCGGCCAGGAGATTCTCTGGATCGTGACCAACGGCATCAAGATGACGGGGATGCCGGCGTTTGGCGGCCATCATACCCGCGACGAGATCCAGGCGCTCACGGCGTTCGTCAGTGCCCTTCCGGCGCTCTCCGCCGACGACTATGCAACCCTGACCGGCTCCGCCCAGGGACAGGCCGACGACCAGCGTTCGCCCGCCGCAGAGGACGCGCACGGCAAGCCGGACATCCGATAGCCGCGATCGGAGGATACCAGCCATGTACGTCCGCTTCGGCCTGATGATTCTCACCTCCACGGTGCTGATGTTCATCCTGATGTACCTGAACACCTATGCCCTGGAGCATGTCTTCTACTCGGAGACGCGCACTTACATGGCGATCGTCATGGGTGCGGCCATGGCGATGGTCATGCTCGCCTTCATGCTGGGCATGTATGACAGGATGCCGCTGAACATCGCCATCTTCGCCGGCGCCGTGGTCGTCTTCGCCTTCTCCCTCTGGCTGGTCCGCAGCCAGGTCACGGTATCGGGGCCAAGCTACATGCGGGCGATGATTCCGCACCATTCGATCGCGATCATGACCTCCGAACGGGCGCAGATCCGCGATCCGCGGGTGCGCAAGCTGGCTGACGAGATCATCGAGGCTCAGCGTCGGGAGATCTCCGAGATGGAGTACCTCACCGCCGAGGTCACGTCCGGACGTGGCGTGGAAGGCGTCTATCGCGACCCGCCTCCGCGACCCGGTACCGTCGAGGACGCCCTGTCGAAGGTGTTGATCAGTCGGCTCGACCTCTCGCCGATGGCGAAGGCCGAGGCCGACCGCGTGCTCCCAGCAAATGTACGCTGTACCTTCAATCGGAGCCGGAACGCCGATCCCATCCTCTGGGCGGCGCGCGATGGCAAGGACGCGGCCGTGAAGCTGAACGACGTCCTCATCAGGCTCGACGCCGCTGGCGATATGCACGGCGGTCGCGCGGACTTCTCGGCCCCGGGCACAACGATAGCGGTCCGCAGCCTCGGCGATGACGCCGACTGGCACGCCAACGCCGAGCTGGTCTTTCGACTCGATCAGGGTCTCACCGTCGGCTATCGCGGCTTCTATGCCTGCGGCGCCTGAGCTGGACGAAGTCCGTCTGCGCTCAGCCTGGCCTCCTGCCCGTCCGGGCGTCCTGCGCTATCGCGCGGAATCCGTATAGGCCTCGATGCGGTAACCATCCGGATCGATAGCAAACGCGGCGTAGTATTTCGGCCCGTAGTCGGCACGGATTCCCGGCTTGCCGTTGTCCTTGCCGCCCGCCTTCAGCGCGGCTGCGTGGAAGGCGTCAACCGCGGCGCGGCTCCTGGCGGCGAAGCAGAAGTGCAGCCCCGATTCCATGTCGGGCTTCACGGGTTTCCTGGTGGAGCCGAGCCAGAGAGCGACGGACTTGTCGCCATAGCCCAGCGAAGCGTCGCCGTCGCTCAGCCGCTTGTAGCCCAGCGGGGCGAGGGCGGCATCGTAGAACGCCCGCGAGCGCCCGATGTCGGCGACGCCGATCGAGACATGGTCGAACATGATGGCATCCTCATAACTTGTTAACCGGTTATATGGTTAAGCAAGTCGTCATCCTTGTCAACCGGTCAACCGGTTATTAAGTGCAATCGATGGCCCGCCCGGACCTCTGCCTCGAATTCGCCAACACGCGGTATTGGCGCGGCCAGGCTTCGCCAACCGAGACGCTGAAGGCGCCGGAGGACCTGGCTGCCTGGCTGTCGGGAAATGTGACGAAGGAAGCGCGGCCGCTGGCGCGGCGGGATTTCGAGCACGCGGTCGACGCGCGCGAGACCATCTATCGAGTGTTCGATGCAGCGGCGCGCGGCAAGCCGCCGGCCGCCCAGGACCTCGAGGATCTCAACGCCCTGCTCGCAGCCGCCCCGGCGCGATCCTCATTGCGGCGCGAGCGCGGCGGCTTCGCCTGGGACATAGACATGCGCGGATCGACCGCCCTGGCCCAGCTCGCGCCGATCCTGTGGTCGGCGGGCGACCTGCTCACCGGCGGCCGGCTGGACAAGGTGAAGCGCTGCGCCAACCCCGAGTGCGGCTGGCTGTTCTTCGACGACAGCCGCGCGGGCAAGCGACGCTGGTGCTCGATGCAGGCGTGCGGCAATCGTGCCAAGGCGCGCCGTCATTATCATCGGAGCCGGGAAAAGTAGCTTTCCGCGAGGCCCCTGCGGAGCGCAAAAAGTCCACCCGCACATCTGACACGGGAGACGATAACTCCCGTTGACGAGTTCAATAACTTAGATTATCTTCCATCCGAGCTGACGCCAAGGTGGCCATGGGGCCGCCTTGGCCAGCCCGGAGGTCAGCGCAGGATGTTCTGCAGCTTCATGGCGACGCCCATGTCGCCTTCGATCTTGAGCTTGCCCGTCATGAAGGCCGTCATGCCGTCGAGCTTGCCGCCGATCAGGTCGGCGAAGTCGCCGAAATCCATCTTCAGCGTGCAGTCGGCAGCCTTGTCGTCGTTGCTGACGGTCGGTGGATTCTGGGTGCCGTCGATATAGACAACGCCCTGATCGGTCGCGAACTTGACGGTGTTGCCGAAGGCGGTCTTCTTCGAAGCCCCTTCCTTCATTTTTTCGGTCAGTTCAGTCAGGGTCATGACGGTTCCTCCAGTCGGCTAGTGGGGTCGGGGCTTACTTGACCTTTACGTAAACGTCAACTAGAGGCCCATAAACGGCCGTTCAGGGCAGGAGGAAACATGGCGTACCGGTCGGTCTTCAGGCCGGGTCTGTTCGAGGGCCAGACCATCCTTGTCACGGGTGGCGGCAGCGGCATCGGCCGCTGCACCGCGCACGAGCTGGCGTCGCTCGGCGCCCATGTCGTCATCACCGGGCGCAAGGCCGAAAAGCTCGACAAGGTGAAGGGGGAGATAGAGGCGTCCGGCGGTTCCTGCGAGACGCATGCCTTCGACATCCGCGAGGAAGCACAGGTCAAGGAGGCGGTCGCGGCGATGGTGGCGAAGAACGGCCGCATCCACGGCCTGTTCAACAATGCCGGCGGCCAGTTCCCCTCGCCTGCCGCCACGCTTTCCGCCAAGGGCTTCGATGTCGTGGTGCGCAACAACCTCACCGGCGGCTTCATCGTCAGCCGAGAGGTCTTCACCCAGTCGATGGAGAGGCACGGCGGCGCGATCGTCAACATGGCCGCGGATTTCCGCAACGGCTTCCCCAACATGGCGCATACGGGCGCCGCCCGCGCCGGCATGGTGAACCTCACCATGACGCTGGCGCATGAATGGGCCTACGCCGCCGTGCGCGTGAATGCGGTGTCGCCAGGCTGGATCGCCTCGTCCGGGATGGACACCTATCAGGGCGAGTTCAAGGAGCAGATCCCCAAGCTGAAGGGCTTCTGTCCGCTCGGCCGCCTGGGCACCGAGAGCGAGGTCTCCGGCGCCGTCTGCTTCCTGATGAGCGATGCCGCCGCGTACATCACCGGCACGGAGATCCGGATCGACGGCGGCGTCCCGCTGGGCAACCGGTCGATGGCGCTGCGCCCGCCGGAACGGCTTCAGCAGTTCGACGGCTTCCATCTCGCCGTCACCCCAAAGGTCCTGGGCGGCTGAGGTCATGCCGATCATCGAAAGCCAGATCGACCGCAACGGCGACGACTACCGACGGAACCGCGAGCGCATGCTCGCTTCCATCGCCGAGTTCCGCGATGCCGAGGCGAGCGTGCAGGCCACCTCGGAGAAGGCGCGCGAGCGCTTCGTCAAGCGCAAGCAGCTCATGCCGCGCGAGCGCGTCGCGCTGCTGCTCGACCGCGGCGCGCCCTTCCTCGAGCTGATGCCGCTGGCCGGCTACCGCATGCACGACGACAAGGACGGCTCGAGCGCCGGCGGCGGCTCCGTCGCCGGCATCGGCTATGTCGAGGGCGTGCGCTGCGTCGTGACGGCCTCCAACAGCGCCATCAAGGGCGGCACCGTGGCGCCGTCGGGCCAGCGCAAGGGCCAGCGGGTCCAGCAGATCGTGCTGGAGAACAAGCTGCCGGTCGTGAACCTCGTGGAATCGGGCGGCGCCAACCTGCTCTACCAGGCCGAGATCTTCGTGCCGGGCGGCCGCGGCTTCGCCAACCAGGCGCGCATGTCGGCGCGCGGCATCCCGCAGGTCACCGTCGTGCACGGCTCCTCGACCGCGGGCGGCGCCTACCTGCCCGGCCTGTCCGACTACGTGATCATGGTGCGCAACCAGGCCAAGGTATTCCTGGCCGGCCCGCCCCTGCTCAAGGCCGCGACCGGCGAGATCGCGACCGACGAGGAGCTGGGGGGCGCCGAGATGCACGCCACCGTGTCCGGCGTCGCCGAATGGATGGCCGAGGACGATGCCGACGGCATCCGCCTGGCCCGCGAGGTCATCGCCAAGTGGCACTGGAACGACCGCCTGCCTCCCAGGGCGCCGAAGCCGTTCAAGGAGCCGCTGTACGATATCGACGAGCTGTGCGGCGTGGTGCCGCCTTCGCACAAGGATCCCTACGACGTCCGCGAGGTCATCGCCCGCCTGGTCGACGGCTCCGACTTCCTGGAGTTCAAGGGACTCTACGACCAGCAGACGATCTGCGGCTGGGCCGAGATCGAAGGCGAGCCCGTGGCGTTCATCGGCAACAACGGGCCCATCACCACGAAGGGCGCCGTCAAGGCCGCCCAGTTCATCCAGCTCTGCTGCCAGCAGGGCACGCCGATCGTCTATCTGCAGAACACGACCGGCTACATGGTGGGCACCGAGGCGGAGCGCGGCGGCATCGTCAAGCACGGCTCGAAGATGATCCAGGCGGTGGCCAACGCCACCGTGCCGCAGATCACCATCGTGATCGGCGGCAGCTTCGGCGCCGGCAACTACGGGATGTGCGGCCGCGCCTACGATCCGCGCTTCATCTTCGCCTGGCCGAACAGCCGCACCGCCGTCATGGGCGGCGAGCAGGCGGCCGGCGTCATGAAGACGGTCACCGAGCAGAAGTTCCTGCGCGAGGGCAAGGAACCGCCGCGCGAGCAGATCGACAAGATGTTCAGGGCCATCGTCGACCAGTTCGAGCGCGAGTCGACGGCGCTCTACGGCACGGCCCATCTGTGGGACGACGGCATCATCGACCCGCGCGACACGCGCCGCGTGCTCGCCTTCACGCTGTCGATCGCCCGCGAATCGATGGTGCGACCGCTCAATCCCATCACCTTCGGCGTTGCGAGGATGTAGAGATGAAGTTCACGCCCGAGCATGAAGCGCTGCGCCAGACCTGGAAGACGCTGATCGACCGCGAGATCAATCCGCATGTCGACGAATGGGAACAGGCCGGCGCCTTCCCGGCCCATGAGCTCTTCAAGAAGATGGGCAAGGCCGGTCTGCTGGGCGTGGACAAGCCCGTCGAGTTCGGCGGCTCGGGCCTCGACTTCTCCTATGCCATGGTCTGCTCCGAATCTCTCGGCCTCGTGAATGGCGGCTCGATCCCCATGGCGACGGGCGTGCAGATCTCGATGGCGACTCCGGCGCTCGCCCGCTACGGCAGCGACGAGTTGCGGCAGGAATTCCTCGCACCGTCGATCAGCGGCGATTACGTGGCCTGCCTTGGCGTGTCCGAGACCGGCGCGGGATCCGACGTCGCCTCGATCAAGACCACGGCGCGCCGCGTCGGCGGAGACTGGGTGATCAACGGCGGCAAGATGTGGACGACCAACGGCGCCCAGGCCGACTGGATGTGCCTGCTCGCCAACACAGGTGACGGCCAGGCGCACAAAAACAAGTCGCTGATCGTCGTGCCCATGAAGACCAGGGGCGTGCAGATCGTGAAGAAGCTGGACAAGCTCGGCATGCGCGCCTCCGACACCGTGCAGACCTTCTTCGACGAGGTGAAGGTGCCGGTGCGCTACACGATCGGCGAGCCGGGATCGGGCTTCATCTACCAGATGCAGCAGTTCCAGGAGGAGCGGCTGTGGGCCGGCGCCGGCACGCTGATGGGCTGCGACCGCATCATCAACGCCACCATCGAGTACACGCGCGAGCGCAAGGTGTTCGGCCGCCCCCTGCTCGACAACCAGGTGGTCCACTTCCGCCTGGCCGAGCTCAAGAGCGAGGTCGAGGCCCTGCGCTCGCTGGTCTATCGCGCCTGCGAGGAATATCTCGCCGGCAAGGACGTCACGATGCTGGCCTCGATGGCCAAGCTGAAGGCAGGCCGCCTGCGCCGCGAAGTCTCCGACGCCTGCCTGCAATACTGGGGCGGCGCCGGCTACCTGTGGGACAATCCCGTCGCGCGCAGCTACCGCGACGGTCGCCTGGGCTCGATCGGCGGCGGCGCCGACGAGGTCATGCTGCAGATCATCTCCAAGCTGATGGGCACCCTGCCCCGGCTGGGCAACCGCTAGGAGACGGGCCGTGCAATTCACGCCTGAACACGCCGAGATCCGCCGCACGCTGCGGGCCATCATCGACAAGGACATCAATCCGCATGTCGACAAGTGGGAGGAGGACGGCATCTTCCCGGCCCACGAAGTCTTCAAGAAGCTGGGCGACGCCGGGCTGCTCGGCATCAACAAGCCGGCCGCGTATGGCGGCATGGCGCTCGACTATTCCTACGCGATGGTGATGGCCGAGGAGCTGGGCCATATCAACTGCGGCTCGGTCCCGATGGCGATCGGCGTGCAGACCGACATGGCGACCCCGGCGCTGGCCCGCTATGGCAGCGACGAGCTGCGGGCCGAGTTCCTGGCACCATCCATTGCCGGCGACTACGTCGCCTGCCTGGGCGTCTCGGAAGTCGGGGCCGGTTCCGACGTCGCCTCGATCAAGACGACGGCGAAGAGGGTCGGCGGCGACTGGGTGATCAGCGGCGGAAAGATGTGGACGACCAACGGCACGCAGGCCGACTGGATGTGCCTGCTCGCCAATACCGGCGAGGGCCCGATCCACAAGAACAAGTCGCTGATCGTGGTCCCGATGAAGACCAAGGGCGTGCAGGTGGTGAAGAAGCTCGACAAGCTCGGCATGCGCAGCTCCGACACCGCCCAGATCTTCTTCGACGAGGTGAAGGTCCCGGTCCGCAACACGATCGGCCAGGAAGGCATGGGCTTCGTCTACCAGATGCAGCAGTTCCAGGAGGAGCGGCTGTGGGGCGCCATCAGCGCCGTGGTCGGCATGGAGCGGCTGATCGACCAGACGATCGAGTACACCCGGGAACGCAAGGTGTTCGGCCGGCCGCTGCTGGACAACCAGGTGATCCACTTCAAGCTCGCCGAGCTCCGGACCGAGGTCGAGCTGGTGCGCTCGCTCTGCTACCGCGCCTGCGAGGAGTATCTCGACGGCCAGGACGTCACGATGCTGGCCTCGATGGCCAAGCTGAAGGCCGGCCGCATGGTGCGGCTGGTGACCGACGGCTGCCTGCAATACTGGGGCGGTGCCGGCTATCTCTGGGAATCGCCGACGGCCCGCTCCTTCCGCGATTCCCGCCTCGCTTCCATCGGCGGCGGCGCCGACGAGGTCATGCTGCAGATCATTGCGAAGCTGATGGGCACCCTGCCCCGGCTGGAGAATCGATGATGGCGTTTCCGTCATCCCGACCGGAGCGAAGCGTAGCGGAGGGACTTTTCTTGACGTCGCAGGAAGACAGGCCCCTCGGCTTCGCTCGGGGTGACGGGAAGGTGGGAGATGACTGATTTTGCTCAAAGGTACGAAACACTGCTGCTGCGCCGCGAGCGTTCGCGCCTTCACGTCACGCTCAACCGGCCCGAGGTGAAGAACGCGCTGAACCCGACCCTGATCGGCGAGCTGCGCGAGGTCTTCCGCGTGCTGCAGGAGCGACGCGACATCAAGGCCGTGATCCTGCGGGGCGCGGGCGGCACGTTCTGCGCCGGCGCCGATCTCAAGAACATGGAGAAGAGCTTCGCCGAGCCGCCCCGGCCGGGCGAGAAGGACCCCATCGCGCTCAACAACCGCGAATACGGCACCTTTCTCGAGATGGTGAACGCGGCGCCGCAGGTCGTGATCGCCGCGGTCGAAGGCTACGCCATCGCCGGCGGCTTCGGGCTGCTCTGCGTCTCCGACGTGGCGATCTGCACCGAGGATGCCGGCTTCGCCATGAGCGAGACCGCCATCGGCATCGTGCCGGCGCAGATCGCGCCCTTCGTCGCCGCGCGCATCGGCGTGCCGCAGACGCGCCATCTCGCGCTGACCGCCGCCCGCTTCAAGGGGCCGGAGGCGCTGAGGCTGGGCATTGCACACTACCTGGTGAAGGATTCTGCCGCCCTCGATGCCAAGCTCGAGGAAGTGCTGAAGCAGGTCGATCGCTGCGCACCGCTGGCCAATGCCCTGACCAAGGCCGTCGTGATGAAGGTCGGCACCGAGCCGCTGTCATCGGTGCTCGATTTCGCGGCCGACTGCTTCGCCCAGGCCCGGCGCAGCCCCGAGGCCGCCGAGGGGCTGCGCGCCTTCGCCGAGAAGCGCCCGCCGAAATGGACGCTCGAATGACCACCTTCTCGAAGGTCCTGGTCGCCAATCGCGGCGAGATCGCCTGGCGCGTCATGCGCACGGCGAAGGCGATGGGCTACCGCACCGTCGCGGTCTATTCGGACGCCGACCGCGAGGCGCCGCACGTGGCGTTCGCGGACGAGGCCGTCCATATCGGGCCATCGGCGGTGGGTGAGAGCTATCTCAGCATCGACCGCATCCTGGAAGCGGCGCACAGGTCGGGCGCCGACGCCATCCATCCCGGCTACGGCTTCCTGTCCGAAAACGAAGCCTTCGCCGCCGCCTGCGGGAAGGCCGGCCTGGTCTTCATCGGCCCGCCGCCCGCCGCGATCGCCGCGATGGGCAACAAGGCCGCCGCCAAGCGGCGGATGATCGATGCCGGCGTGCCTTGCGTGCCGGGATACCAGGGCGCCGACCAGAGCGACGCCACGCTGGAGAAGGAAGCGCGCCGCATCGGCCTGCCGGTGATGGTGAAGGCTGCCGCCGGCGGCGGCGGGCGCGGCATGCGCCTGGTCGAGCGCGACGCCGATCTCGCCGAGGCGATCCGCACCGCCCGCACCGAGGCCGAGAGCGCCTTCGGCTCGGGCGAGCTGATCCTGGAGAAGGCCGTGATCGACGCGCGCCATGTGGAGATCCAGGTCTTCGCCGACGCGCACGGCGCGGTCATCCATCTCGGCGAGCGCGACTGCTCGGTGCAGCGCCGGCACCAGAAGGTCGTCGAGGAGGCCCCCTCGCCAGCCGTCGATGCCGGCCTGCGCGCGCGCATGGGGGCGGCCGCCGTCGCCGCCGCCCGGGCCATCGGCTATCGCGGCGCCGGAACGGTCGAGTTCCTGCTGGGCGCGGATGGCGCCTTCTACTTCCTGGAGATGAACACCCGCCTGCAGGTCGAGCATCCGGTGACGGAGATGATCACCGGCCAGGATCTCGTCTCGTGGCAGCTCAAGGTCGCAGCCGGCGAGCGCCTGCCGCTGTCGCAGGAGCAGGTGTCGCTTTCGGGCCACGCGATCGAGGTGCGGCTCTACGCCGAAGATGCCTATGCCGGCTTCCTGCCGCAGACGGGCCGCATCGACGTCTGGCGGCCTGCCAATGGACCGGGGGTGCGCGTGGACCATGGCATGAAGGAAGGGCTCGTCATCTCGCCCTTCTACGACCCCATGATCGCCAAGGTGATCGCCCATGGCGCCACCCGCGACCAGGCGCGCACGCGGCTTGCGGAGGCACTGCGCGACACGGTGGTGCTGGGGCCGACCACCAACCGCCATTTCCTGATCAGGCTGCTCGAGCACCCAGAGTTTGCCGCCGGCGAAGCGACGACCGCGTTCCTCACCAGGCACGCCTTCCCCGCTCCTGCCATCTGCGATGCCCACTGGCAGGCTGCCGCGGCTCTGCTGTGGCAACAGTCCGCGGCGCGCTACCCCGCGGCGCTGCGCGGCTGGCGCAACTCCAATCGGGAGCCGACGCCGATCCGGCTGGCCGTCGGCACCACCGAGCGCGTACTGCAGGTAACGGGAAGCGAGCCTGTCGCCGATGGCGTGCGGTATCATGTCGACGGCGACGACATCGTGGTCGATCTCGACGCCTTCACCGTGCGCTTCGCCGACCGGACCTACGCGCCGCCAGCCGCTGCGGCGGCCGGCAGCGACGGCAAGCTGCGCGCGCCCATGGACGGCCGCATCGTCGCCATCAAGGTCGCGGCCGGCGACAGCGTCGCCAAGGGCCAGACCCTGATCGTGCTGGAGGCCATGAAGATCCAGCACCAGCTCAAGGCCGGGGTCGACGCCACCGTCGAGTCGGTTGCCGTGCAGGAAGGCCAGCAGGTCTCCAGCCGCACGATCCTGGTGACGATGAATGCCGAGGACGGGGCGGCCGATGCCGCTGCACATTGAGAGCGTCAGCCACCGCTACGGCAGCGTCGAGGCACTGGCCGACCTCTCGCTCGACGTCGCGGACGGAGAGACCGTCGCCCTGATCGGCCCGTCGGGCTGCGGCAAGTCCACTCTTCTCGGCATCGTGGGCGGCCTGCTGCAGCCCACCAGCGGGCGCGTCACGCTCTCCGGCCCGCCGCCGGCCGAATCGCTCAACCCTTTCACCTACGTCTTCCAGGACTTTGCACTGCTGCCCTGGCGCAGCGTCGAGGCCAACGTGGCGCTGGCGCTGGAGCATCGGCCGCTCTCCGCTGCCGAGCGGCGCGAGCGCGTCGCGGCGGCGTTGGCGTTGACCGGCCTCGGCGAGTTCGCCGGCGCCTATCCGAAGCAGCTCTCCGGCGGCATGCGCCAGCGCGTCGGCATCGCCCGGGCTCTGGTGGTCCGTCCGGCCGTGCTGCTGCTCGACGAGCCGCTGTCGGCGCTCGACGCGCAGACACGCGCGCTGCTGATGGAGGACCTGCTGGCGATCTGGGCGCGCGAGCGCAGCACGCGGATCTATGTCACGCACAACCTCGAGGAAGCCGCGCGGCTGGCCGACCGCGTCGTCGTGCTGTCCCGCCGGCCCGGCCGCATCCGTGATGTGCTGGCGATCGACGTGCCCGTGGCCGAACGCGGGCAGCCGCAGCATGCCGCGCTGCTGCTCGGCGTGCATCGCCGGCTGTGGTCGCTGATCCGCGACGAGGCCGTCACGGCAGATCGGGAGATGCAGCATGTCTGAGGCGGGCCGGCGCCGGCCTGTGCGCTTCCGCGGCGGCGGCTTCGATCCACTGCCGCGCCGGCTGCTGCCGTGGCTCGTGTTCCTCTTCCTGATCGCGGCCTGGCAGGCGGCCTCGACCATCGGGCTGCTGCCACCACTCTTCATGCCGAGCCCTGCCGCCGTCCTGCACGCCCTGGCCGACCTCTGGGCGGACGGCACGCTGGTCCTGCATGTATCGGCATCGCTGGGCCGCATCATTCCCGGCTGGATCATCGGCACCGCGGCCGGACTGGCGGTCGGGCTCGCGATGGGCATCTTCTCGGCCGCACGCGCCGCCGGCCTGCCGATCGTCGCGGCGCTGTTCCCCATTCCCAAGATCGCCCTGCTGCCGCTGCTGATCCTGTGGTTCGGCATCGGCGAGCCGTCGAAGATCGCGACCATCGCGCTTGGCGTGTTCTTTCCAACCGTGATCTCGGCCTACAGCGCCTGCGATTCCGTTCCGCGCAATCTCATCCGCATGGGCCAGAGCTTCGGCCTGCCGGCGACCGACATCGTCGCCAAGATCGTGCTGCCGGGTGCCATGCCGGGCATTCTGGCCGGATTCCGCATCTCCGCTTCGGTGGCGCTGCTGCTGGTCGTCGCCGCCGAGATGATCGGCGCCGAACACGGCATCGGTGCATTCGTGCTGACCGCGGGCAACCTGATGCAGACCGACCAGCTCCTGGCCGGCGTCGTCATGCTGTCGGTGCTCGGCCTGCTGGTCTCCTGGGGGCTTGGCAGCCTGGAGCGTTTCGTGCTCCGGTGGCGGTAAGAACAACTATGGGAGGAACAACGATGCTGCGCCGTGTCCTGCTCGCATCGAGTATCACGCTTCTGGCCGCTCCGGCCTTTGGCCAGGCCTATCCGACAAAGCCGATCACCATGATCGTGCCCTTCGCGGCCGGTGGTCCGACCGACCTGCTCGCGCGCATCATGGGCGAGCGCATGGCCCGGGAGCTCGGCCAGCAGATCATCATCGAGAACGTGACCGGCGCGGCGGGGACCATCGCCATGGCCAAGCTCGCGCGGTCCGCTCCGGACGGCTACACGATCGGCATCGGCCATCTCGGCACGAACGTGGCGAACGCCGCCATCTACACCAAGCTCGGCTTCGATCTGGTGAACGACCTCGTGCCCATCGTGCGCCTGCCGGCCAATCCGATGCTCGTCGTGTCGTCGAACAATGTGCCGGCGAAGACGCTGAAGGAGCTGGTCGACTACCTGAAGGCCAACGCCGGCAAGGTGTCGGGCGGCACCGCCGGCATGGGCTCGGGCTCGCATCTGGGCGCCCTCGCCTTCAACAAGGCGACCGGCGCGACGTACCAGCTCGTGCCTTATCGCGGCACCGGGCCGGCGATGCAGGACCTGATCTCCAACCAGATCCAGGTCATGGTCGACCAGTCGTCGAATTCCCTGCCGCAGGCGCAGGCCGGGAAGATCCGCGCCTACGCCGTCACCTCGGCCAAGCGCTCGTCTGCCATGCCGGACATTCCGACCGCGGCCGAAGCCGGCTATCCGATGGAGGTGACGATCTGGAACGGCCTGTGGGCGCCCAAGGGAACGCCCGCCGCGATCGTCGACAAGCTCAATGCCGCGGCGGTCGCCGCCCTGAACGACCCGGCCGTGCGCAAACGCATGGAGGAGCTCGGCCAGGATCTGCCGACCCTGGAGGAGATGAAGCCCGCCGCCTTCGCGGCGTTCCAGAAGGCAGAGTACGCCAAATGGAAACCCATCCTCGAAGCCGCAGGTGTGAAGATCGAATAGATCATCATGGGGGAAGGAGCCGATTCGCGCATGTCTCCCCTGCGTCGCAGCGAGGCTAGCCGCACTGGGCGTGCCCGGCTATAGAAACCCGAATTGCTTTCGGGGGCGCCATGAGTTTGGCTCGCAAGACCTTGTTCGTGACCGGCGCAAGCCGCGGCATCGGACTTGCCATCGCATTGCGCGCGGCACGCGACGGCGCCAACGTCGCCGTCGCCGCCAAGACCGTGAAGCCCGATCCGCGCCTGCCCGGCACGATCTTCACGGCAGCCGAAGAGATCGAGAAGGCCGGCGGCAAGGCGCTGCCGCTGGCTTGCGACATTCGCGACGAGCAGAGCGTCGAGAAATCGGTGGCGGAGACCGTCGCGAAGTTCGGTGGCATCGACATCCTCGTGAACAACGCCAGCGCGATCAGCCTCACCGGCACGCTTGCCACGCCGATGAAGCGCTACGACCTGATGCACCAGATCAACGCGCGCGGCACCTACCTGGTCTCGCAGAAATGCATCCCGCATCTGCTCAAGGCCGCCAACCCGCACGTGCTGAACCTGTCGCCGCCGCTCGACTTCGACGTGAAGTGGTTCGCCAACCACGCCGCCTACACGCTCGCCAAGTACGGCATGTCGGTCTATGCCTGGGCCATGGCCGAGGAGTTCAAGGACAAGATCGCCTTCAACTGCCTGTGGCCGCGGACGGGCATCGCCACGTCGGCGATCCAGAACATCCTGGGCGGCGACGAAGGCATGAAGCGCTGCCGCAAGCCCGAGATCATGGCCGACGCCGCCCACGCGATCCTCACGCGCCCTGCGCGCGACTGCAGCGGCAATTTCTTCATCGACGACGAGGTGCTGCGCGAGGCGGGCGAGACGGACTTCGACAAGTATGCCGTCTCCCCGGGCACGCCGCTGATGCCCGATTTCTTCGTGCCCGCCGAGGGCGCGCGCACGCTCGTCGGAAGGGGCTAAGGCGTGGCGACGTTCCTGCTCGTCCATGGCGCCTGCACCGGCGGCTGGTGCTGGGAGAAGGTCGTGCCTCTGCTCGAAGCACATGGCCACAAGGCCTGTGCTCCTGATCTGCCGGGCCTCGGCGATGACCCGACGCCACCCGCGAACGTCACCCTCGCGGACAATGTCGACAAGCTGGCTCGGATTCTCGACAGGACCGACGGACAGGTCGTGCTGGTCGGCCACTCGCTGGGCGGCGTCACGATCAGCCAGCTCGCAGAGGCCAGGCGGCGCAAGATCAAGGCGCTGGTCTATGTCTGCGCCCTGCTGCCGCCGTCAGGCAAGACGGGCCGGGACATGACCTCGCTCGAGCCTGACGCCATGTTCCGCCTGTCCCGTCAGGTCAGCCCCGACGGCCTCACCTACACCTTCGCGCGCGACAAGCTGCCGGCGCTGTTCTATGCCGACGTGTCGCCCGAGGATCGCTACCGCGCGATGGAGCGGCTGCGGCCGCAGCCGCTTGCCATCTCGACGACGCCCGTGACGCTGACCGAGGAACGCTTTGGCTCGGTGCCGCGCTGGTACATCGAGTGCAAGTTCGATGACGCCATTCGCCTGAATCTGCAGCGCGCAATGGTGAAGATGACGCCCTGCACGGTCATCAGCATGGATTGCGGCCACTCGCCCTTCTATTCCAACCCCGAGGAGCTGGTGGAGCACCTCGAGGCGATCGCGAACGCCTGACGGCTGTCTCAGTCGAAGAACGCGAAGGTCCGCGTCTCGAGGCTTTCGCGCGGGCGTGCGTTTGGCGGCGACGTCGGATCGTCGAACGCGGAATGCAACGAGAAGCGCGCGCGTCCGTCGCGCGCCGAATCGTAGCACTTGATGAGCACGGCCTCGTCGCGGGTCATGCGCGGAAAGTAGTACCAGCGATGATCGGCGTTGTAGACGCCGATATAGATCTCGCCCGTCCGGTCGGCATAGACGAGATCGCAGACCGCGAGGTCGCGCGGCGCGATGCTCTCGGAATCCACGAAGCCGAGCGGCGACATCTCGACCGGATGCCGCGAGATGTTGCGCCAGACGTTGATCTCCACGAAGCGCCTCGCGAGGCGCGCCGCGGCCTCGTCCGGCGGCAGCAGATCGCGCACGCGCTGCGGCCCAGACTTCTCCGTGTAGTCGTTGTGGACGCTGCGCACGGGCGCGCGATGGCCGCGCTCGACGCCCTGGTCGGCGGCGCGGATCGTGTGGTCGAAGACAACCACCTTGGAAGCGCCGGTCCGGCGTTTCACCAGCGCCTCGACCTCGGGCTCGTAGACCCGCCGGATCTCCTCCTTGTTGTAGAAGTCGCGCACAGCGGTCTCGTGCGGCGTCAGGATGAAGGCCTGGCGGTCGAGCGACAGGTCCCGCGCGATCGGCCGCGCATCGTGGATGCGCACCGCGAAGTCGCGATAGTTCCCGTCGCGCCGCGGCACGCCGGTGCCGACCGGCGGGTTGTAGGTCACCGGCTTGACGCTGAGATCGGCGAGATAGGGAACCTCGGCCTCGACCCAGGCTGTAAGCGGCGGCTGGGAACGCGTCTGGCGAATGCTGTTGACGGCAGGCATGGGACACCTCCTCACCGGAAGATCGGCCCCGACACTACGCCTTTCGAGAGCATCGCTTCATGAAAAGACCTCATGCCCTCGACGGGAAACCTTGTCGATGCCGCTACGCCGCCAGCTCGAGGATCTCCATCACCTGCTCCGGCCGCTCGATCGGCCGCGGATTGTTCAGCACGGCGCGGTCGTGCATCGACTTCTCGGCGACCTCGCGGAACCGGTCACGGCCGACGCCGACGTCCGACAGGCGCTGCGGCAGGCCCAGCGTCCGCACGAGGCCGGCAACGAGATCGGCAGCGGGCACAGCGGGCTGGCCGAAGGCCTCGCTCACGCGCTTCTGTCGATCGGCATTGGCCGGCAGGTTCCAGCGCAGCACCGAGGGCAGCATGACGCAGGACGTGTGGCCATGCGGCACATGGCAGGCGGCGCCCAGCACGTGGCCGATGCCGTGGCTCGCGCCCACGCCCACGCCCGACGTGCCGGCGCCGATCGACAGCCACATGCCGAACTGCAGGTCGAGGCGCGTCGCCATGTCGTCGGGTCGGGCCTTGTGCGCGGGCAGCGCATGCGACAGGAGCTTGAGCGCCTCCGTCGCCGTCCCGAGGACGAAGGGATGGGCCTGCTGCGAGCACAGCCGCTCCACGGCGTGATCGACCGCCTTCAGGCCCGTGGACAGCATCAGCTCCAGGGGCGTCGCGAGCGTCGCGGCCGGGTCGAGCACGATGACCCGCGGCACAACGAGGCGATGTCCGAAGCTCTCCTTGATGCCGTGCCGCGGATCGGTAATCCCGGCATAGGCGTTGAACTCGGCCGCCGACAAGGTAGTGGGCACCGCGATCATGCGGATCGCCCCGTCCGGCGGCCTGATCGCCTCGGACGGCGGCGCCTGCCCTTCCTTCGGCCTGCCGGCGCGATAAAGATCGAGCGCCTCGACCGTGGTCACGTCCTGCCACAGGGCGATCAGCATCACCTTCGTGGCATCGATCACCGACCCGCCGCCGACGGCCACGATCAGGTCCGCGCCGGCCTCGCGGGCCAGCCTCGCCCCCTCGACGACGCAGGGCCGCGGCGAGTGCGCCGTGACACCGGGATAGACGCCCGCATAGCGATCGCCCAGCTCGCGCACGATGTCGGCCAGCAGCGCACTCTGCGCGACGGATCTCGACGTGGTCACGAAGACGCGCCGCACACCCAGCCGCTCCGCCTCGGCGCGCAATGCAGCCCCGGCCGGCCGGCCGTACACGACACGCTCGATGTCCTGGTGACCGTGGATACCGTTCAGCATGTGTTTCCTCGCCTTCCGGGCAAGACCGTATCGACACCCCGGAGCATGGTCTATAACCGCGGCGTTTCAAGAAAGCGGAGGAGTGGCGGGAAATGCCGGGGGCATTGGAAGGGCTGAAGGTCGTGGACCTGTCGCGCGTGCTGGGCGGTCCGTACTGCGGGCAGATGCTGGGCGATCACGGTGCGGAAGTGATCAAGGTCGAGCCGCCGCAGGGCGACGAGACGCGGCTGTGGGGCCCTCCGTTCGACCAGGAAGGCATCTCGGCCTACTTCGCCGGTATCAACCGCAACAAGCGCACCGTGGCGCTCGACCTCTCGAAGCCCGAGGGCCGCGACGTCCTCATGAGGCTGCTCGAGAACGCCGACGTGCTGATCGAGAACTTCAAGACGGGCACGATGGAGAAGTGGGGCATCGGCTACGACACGCTCTCGAAGAAGTTCCCGCGTCTGGTCCATGCCCGCGTGTCGGGCTTCGGCGCCGATGGCCCGCTGGGCGGCTTCCCGGGCTACGACGCCATGGTGCAGGCCTCTGCCGGCCTGGTTTCGGTCAACGGCGCTCCGGAAGCCGGTCCCGTGCGCATCGGCGTGCCGGTCGTCGATCTCTCGACCGGCATGAACGCCTGCATGGGAATCCTGATGGCGCTCTACGAACGCAACCGCTCGGACAAGGGCCAGTTCATCGACGCTACGCTCTATGACAGCGCCATCGCGCTGCACCAGCCGCACGCCCCCAACTACTTCATGGCCGGCCTCAAGCCCAAGCTGTATGGCAACAGCCACGGCAACCTGGCGCCCTACGCCAACTTCCCGACCAAGGGACGCAACATCGTGATCGGCGCCGGCAACGATGGACAGTTCCGCAAGCTGACCCAGCTGCTGGGCAAGCCGGAGCTGGCGAGCGATCCGCGCTTCAAGACGAACAAGGACCGCGTCGCCCATCGCGAGGAGCTGGAGGCGGAACTGCGCGCCCTGACGAAGGACCGCGACGGCGAGACCTTCGCCAACGAGCTGATGCGCAACGGCGTACCTTCGGGCGCGGTGATGGAGGTGCCCGACGTCATGGAGCATCCCCACACGCGGCACCGCAACATGGTCTGGGAGAAGGATGGCTGGCGGAACGTCGGCAATCCGGTGAAGCTGTCGCGCACGCCAGCGGAGCCGCGCAGCAAGCCGAGGACCTTCGGCGCCGACACCAAGTCGGTGCTCGAGGAGCTCGGCTACTCGAAGGACGAGGTCAATGGACTGCTCGCCTCGGGCGTCGCCTTCACCGAGATCCGCAAGTAGGCACCGCCATGTTCCAGCCCGACCTGCTGAAGGGGAAACGCATCCTGGTCACCGGCGGCGGAACCGGCCTGGGCCGTTCGATGACACACCGCTTCCTCGAGCTCGGCGCCAATGTGGTGATCTGCGGGCGCCGAGAAGAGGTGCTGCATCAGACTGCCCGTGAGCTCGCGAGCGCAACCGGCGGCGAGATCGAAACGGTGCCCTGCGACGTGCGCATCCCGGATGCCGTCGAGGCCATGATGGACACGATCTGGGCCAAACGCCCGCTCGACATCCTGGTCAACAATGCCGCGGGCCAGATCCTGGCACAGACGCACAAGCTGTCGCCGCGCGCCGTCGATGCCGTTCTGGGCATCGTGCTGCACGGCGCTGCCTACTGCACCGTCGCCGCCGGGCGCCGCTGGATCGAGGCGGGCCAGCGCGGGAAGGTCGTGATGTCCATCCTGACCGTATCCTCGTTGACCGGCGCCCCCTTCACCGTGCCGTCGGCCATGGCCAAGGCCGGCGTGCTCGCCATGACCAAGAGCCTTGCGGTCGAATGGGGGCCCAAAGGAATCCGCACCTGCGCCATCGTGCCGGGCCCCTTCCCCACCGAAGGCGCCTGGAGCCGGCTGATGCCCGCGGAGCGCGGCGGCAACGAGGCGCTCGTCAAGACCATTCCGCTCCGCCGCGTCGGTGAGCACGCCGAACTCGCCAACCTGGCCGCCTTCCTGGTCAGCGACGGGGCGGCCTACATCAACGGCGACGCCATCGTGATCGATGGCGGCAAGATGCTTCAGTCGGGCGGCGGCGGAGCCGGCACCCAGGCGATGCTCGACTGGACCGACGAGCAGTGGGAGGCCATTCGTCCAAGGAGGAAATGACCTGCGCCGACAAGCGTGCGTAGCAGAGGCGCCGCTCGCGAACGGCTCACGGCTGGGCTGAAGGCCCGGTGGTCAAAGCGCCTTCACCCATGGGAGGCGGTCCGGGAACAGGCGTCGCGGCGTCCGGCATCGGCTCTGTCTTCATCCACGAGGATACGAGGTCGTAGAAGACGGCCAGCACCACCGGGCCCACGAACAGGCCGATAAGGCCGCCGGCCAGCGTCCCGCAGATGACTCCAGCCAGGATGACCGCCATGGGCGTCTGCAGGCCCCGCGCCATCAGGATCGGACGCAGCACGTTGTCGAGCAGCAGCAGGGGTGCCGAATAGGCAGTGAACAGCGCCGCGGTGCCGACCGACTTGTCGACCCAGACCCAAATGATCACCGGCAACATGACGATGTTCGGTCCCACCTGAACGATCGCCAGAACGAGGCAGACGAAGGTCAGGGCGCCGGCGAAAGGCACGCCGGCCACGAGCATGCCAAGCCCCAGGAGCGCCGACTGCAGCAGCGCGACCCCGATCACCCCCTGCGAGACGTTGCGGATGGTCGAGCCGGCGATCTCCACGAAGTGCCGGCCGCGCGCATCGGCAATGCGGCTCGCCAGACCGGTGAGCGTGCGACCAAGGGTATCGGAGTAGGCCAGCAGCACGCCGGCCACGATGATGGCGCCGGCAAACTGCAGCACCTCGAAAGCAACACCCGCGGCGACTCGTCCGATCCAGCGCCCGACCGAGGCGATCTGCGCAACGTGGGTGGCCAACAGGCTGCGTGAGTCGTTGGCGGCGGAAAGCCAGAAGTCATAGGTCCTGCCGCCGACCATCGGCCAGGCGCGGACCGATTCCGGCGGCGGCGGAATTATATGCTCGCCGCGCAGCAGCATCCTGCCGTAGGCGTCCAGCGTATCCACTGCCGAAACCGACAGCAGCAACACCGGCGTGAGCAGGATCACCAGGAGCAGGATCGAAAGCAGGGTTCCGGCCAGCCCCGGTCGCAAGCCCATGCGACGGTGGAGGATTGCATAGAGTGGGAACGACGCCACCGCGAGGATGACGGCCCAGAGCAGCAGGGCCGCCACCGGGCGCAGCAGCGCCAAGCTCACATAGGCGACGCCGGCGATCAGGGAAATCCTGACGGCGAGGTCGATCACGAACCGCGAAAGCTCCGCCCTGCCCTTCTCCGTGCCGATCATCGCCATCTCCCCCGAAGATCCTGTTCCTCCTCCTATCCGGCGCCCGCGCCGCCGTCCATGCGGGTCCTTGTCGACGGCTTGGAACATCGCGGATACTTTCGGGCCAAGGGGGAAAACGCCATGGAGCAGTACGACTACATCATCGTCGGCGCCGGATCGGCCGGCGGGGCGCTGGCCGCGCGGCTGAGCGAAAATCCCGCGACCAGGATCCTGCTGCTGGAGGCCGGTGCCCGCAGCCATCCCTATTCCCGCATGCCACTGTCCTTCGGCCTCCTGATCGAGCACCCTACGGCCAACTGGTGCTACCAGTCCGAACCGGAGCCCAACACCAACAATCGCCAGATCCCTGTGCCGCGCGGGAAGCTGCTGGGCGGGTCCAGCTCGATCAACGGCCTGGTCTGGGTGCGCGGCCAGCCGCTGGACTTCGACACCTGGGCCCAGATGGGGTGCCGTGGCTGGAGCTGGCGCGACGTGGCACCGATCTTCACGCGCATCGAGAACTACGTCGACGGTGACGGCAGCAACGGGCGAGGCACGTCCGGTCCTCTCAAGGTATCCACGGTCCCTGACCGGAACCCGCTTTACGACGCGCTCTTCGCTGCCGCCAAATCGGCTGGCTACAAGCTCAACCCCGACTACAACAGCGAGGACCAGGAAGGCGTCGTCAAGACGCAGACCTCGATCTACAAGGGCCGGCGCATGAGCGTCGCCCACTGCTACATTGAACCGGCGATGAAGCGCTCGCGCAACCTCCAGGTCGTCACGGATGCCCATACGCTGCGTGTCCTCCTCGATGGCAAGCGCTGCGTCGGCGTTGAATACGAGAAGGGCGGGCAGATCGTTCGGGCCGGCGCCCGCGAGACGATCCTCTCGGCCGGCGGCGTGGCCTCGCCCCAGATCCTGGAGCTGTCGGGGATCGGGCAGCCCGCGCTGCTGCGCAGATACGGCATCGAGGTGAAGCACGAGCTGCCCGGCGTGGGCGAGAATTTCCGCGATCACATCAACGCCCGCATCATCTGGCGCGTAAAGGACCCGCGCGTCTCCTACAATCACATGGCACGCGGCATCGGCGCCGCGACGCAGATGTTGAAGTACGTGACGACGGGCGGCGGCTTCATGAGCCTGCCTTCGGCACCGCTCCTCGCCTTCCTGAAGACGCGCCCGGAGCTGGAGACGCCAGACGTCCAGATGCACCTGGTGCCCTATGCCATCAAGGATCCAAAGACGCGCAAGCTGCAGGACTTTCCGTCGATGACGATCGCCTGCTACCAGCTCCGGCCAGAGAGTCTCGGTTCCATCCACATCCGTTCGGCCGATCCCAAGGACCACCCGGCGATTCGCTTCAACTTCCTGGCCGATCCGATCGACCAGGCGGCCATGGTGGAAGGATTCCGGATGATGCGCAGGATCGTGGACGCACCGCCGATGGATCCTTACCGCGGAGAGGAGTTCTCGCCCGGGGCCTCGGTCCAAAGCGACGACGAGATCCTGACCTGGATTCGTCACAACTCGCAGACCGCCTATCATCCGATCGGCACCTGCCGCATGGGACCGGCCGGGCCGAAGACGGTGGTGGACGACAAGCTCAGGGTTCATGGCATGGAAGGGTTGCGTGTCGCCGACGCCTCCATTTTTCCGACGATGCCCTCCGGGAACACCAATGCTCCTTCCATCATGGTTGGCGAAAAGGCTGCGGATCTCCTGAAGGCGGCGACCTGATCTCGCTTCGAGAGGCGCGGGCCACGGGAGCTCGCCCCCACCCCGCATCACGCGCTGGTCACGCGACGCGTCGTCCAACTCCCCCTACGGTTTCGCCAGACCGCAACGTGAGGGGTGTCATGAGCGTGACCGCCAGGGCGGAAGGAAGTGGTGTGCCCGACGGTAGTCTCTACAGGGAGGCGCGGCAGGCGTTGCGGTCACTCTGCCCTCAGCCGCTACTTAACTGGCGTGAGGCGCGCTTCTACGCCCGATACGGCGAAGTCGAGCTGCACGTGCTCGAGTTCCTCTGCCGGCGTGACCAGGATGCGATCGACGTCGGCGCCAACGACGGCAGCTACGTGCATCATCTGCGCCGTCACGCCCGGCGCGTGATCGCCTTTGAGCCGATGCCCAACCTGGCCGATGCGCTGGTCCGCAAGTTCACACCCAGGCCGGGGACCGGCATCGTCGTCCGGCCTATCGCCCTCTCGGATCGTGCCGGCACCGTCGAGCTGCACATGCCGGTCGTCGACGGCGTGACGGTGACAGGGTGCGCCACGGTCTCTGCGACGGCTTCGGCCACCTACCCGAAATACCGCGCCATCAAGGTGCCGATCGCCAGGCTCGACGACGAGTATGACGGCGACGTGGGCTTCATCAAGATCGACGTCGAAGGCCATGAGCAGGCCGTGCTCGACGGCGCTATCGAAACTATCCGCCGCTGCCGTCCGCGACTACTCGTCGAGATCGACGAGCGCCTGTCGCCTCGCGGTCTGGCGCGCGCCCGCGGCTTCTTTCGGCCGCTGGGCTACCAAGGCTTCTTCATCCACGCGGGCACGATCAAGCCCATGGCGTCGTTCGCGCCGCAGACCATGCAAAACGGTCGTGACCTGCCCGATCTGACGGCACCACTGCAGCAGCGCGAGCGGTTCGGACGCTACATCTACAACTTCATCTTCCTGCCGAAAGAGGAACCGTCTGCGACGCTGCGGAGAATGGCGGAACGCTTGTCGCGCCTGTGACCCTGCGACTCGTCTCCTGTCCGATCTTCTCCAGGAGGTGTCTGCCGATCCGGGACCAATCGAAGCAATCGGCACAGGCCGCATAGGCTGTTTCCTGCCAAGCATTGAGCCGCGGCAGATCGTCGACGATCGCGAGCACACCGCGTGCAAGGGCAGCGTGATCGTCAAACAGGCCGATTCCTTGCCCTTCCACCAGCGGCATGCCCGGCAGGCCCGACCGCAAGGCGAGGATGGGCAGGCGGTGAAAGACGTAGTCCAGGCCCTTGAGCTTGAATCCCCCCAGCACGTCGGGAACCAGCGCCAGCCGCGCCTGCCGCATGAACGGCCGAACGTCGTCGACGCGCCCGACGAACTGCACCGTCGGAAAGCGTTGGCGCAGTCCCGCGAGATAGGCAGGTTCGGCTTCGCCCACGATCTGAAGCTCGATGCCAGCCTGGGCAAACATGGCGGCGCCTGCCTCGAGGAAGGACTCCACCGCGAATCGCTTGGGTGGCCAATCGAGACTGCTCACGACGATGGCGCGCCGCGGCAATTTGGCATCGATCGTGCGTCGCTCGAGGCGCGTGCCGTCATATCCCGGCGGCAGGTGCTCTACCGGACATCGCGCCTGCGCCGCGAACAGTCTGCAGTCCTCCGGCGTGTTGGCAGTGACGAGATCGGCGGAGTGGACGAGGTTTTGCTCCAGCCGCTGCACCTTCACGCCATCGATGGACTTGACGATCCGGCGAAGGCCCCGAGCCGTACCGGCAATATGCCGCGAGACGGTGAGCTCGTGATTGTGCGCGAGGTAGACGAGGCGCGGGCGCTGCCCGCCTCGACGGCACCGGTCCAGCACGCGCGCCAGGGCCCAGCCGCTGCAGATGCTGTCGAATACAACAGCATCCCAGGAACGCTCGTCGAACGCTGCGTCGACCAGACGCTTCATGTCGGCTGAATCGCCACGTTGCGCAACCACGGGCAGCGGCGACAGGAATCTGTTCCACGATCGCCTTGGGTGCTCATCCGCGAGACGCCACTCGATACCAGGCGCATCGCATAGCGCCTGCGTACTCTCTCGCCGCGCAAGCCCGATCACGCGCAGCGACGCGCCGGCTTTGCGCACCGCATCGATGAGCCCCTTCGAATAGATGAGCTGTCCGTTCGTCGCAGGATCGGGTTCGGCCAGCGTTAGCCACAGAAAATGCATCGGTGCCTCCGGTCACCGAAAATGCGGACCGCATCACATCGTCACCAGTGATCAACCTGTGCCGGTTCCGTGGCGGCCATGCCACACCGATGAGGCACTACGCACAGACACAAACTGAGCACTGGCAGGTACACAGACGTCATCCCGACAATGCTCGCCTGAGCCGAGTGACGCGTGAGGGGTGGCTCGCGAAGGGAGGCAAGATGTTTTTGGCCGAGCCGGAGAGGACGTCTTCCGGCAGTTCCTTTGTCTGCAGCAAATCGGAGAACGTGCTGTCGGTCATCGAGAAGTGTCTGGATAACGGAGTGGGAAGTTGCCTCATCGTCGAGGATGACCAGCGGCTGGTGGGTCGCATCTCGCTCGACGACATAAGGAGGGGTCTGCGCGACGGCACGGCGCTGACCGATCCGACGGTGGGATGGCACCTCGCCGCCACAGCCAGCGTGCCGGCAATGCGGCAGTTGCGCAACGACACCACAGACGAAGCCAGCCTGCAGCCGATACTCGACCCCGCCGGCCTGCTGACAGGCGTGAGGGTTGACCGCTCGACGGAGTTCGTGCAGATCGCGCGGCCGCATCTGACATGCGCCGAGTTCCGCTCCCTTCTCGATGCCTTTCTGTCGGGGTGGATCTCGAGCAAGGGCCCATATGTCCAGAAATTCGAGGACGATTTCAGCGACTTCGTCGGCAGCCGGCACGGCATCGCCGTCGCCAACGGGACGGTGGCGCTGCACCTGGCCTTGACCGCTCTCGGGGTTGGGCCGGGCGATGAGGTGATCGTGCCCGACCTCACCTTCGCAGCCACCATCAACGCCGTCCTGCATTGCGGTGCCACACCCGTGATCGCCGACATCGACCGCCACACCTGGAGCATGACGCTGGAGAACGTGGTTCAGGCCTGCACGGCGCGAACCAAGGCCATCATCCCGGTGCATCTCTACGGACGCCCGGCCGAGATCGGTCCCATAGCCGACTTCGCGGCGGAACGCGGCGTCGCCGTCGTCGAGGATTGCGCCGAGGCTCATGGCGCACGCTATGCCGGCCGTCCGGTCGGCCGGTTCGGCGAGGTCGGCTGCTTCTCGTTCTATGCCAACAAGATCGTCACGACCGGAGAGGGCGGCATGTGTCTGACCGACTCCTCGGAGCTGGCGGCAATGCTCAGACGTCTGCGCGACCATGGCATGGCGCCGGGACAAGCCTACTGGCACGATATGGTGGGCTTCAACTACCGGATCACCAACCTTCAGGCGGCGATGGGCGAAGCCCAGCTCCAGCGCATAGAAGGCACTCTGAAGCGCAATGCAGGCGTTGCAGGAGCCTATCGCGAGGCTCTCCACGGTATACAGGGCGTACGCTTTCCGCCAAGCATGCCCGATGTGTATGAACCGGTGGTATGGCTGGCATCGGTCCTGGTGCCGGCCGACGAGCGCGAGGCGATCCTGCGCGCCGCGCGCGAAGCCAATGTCGAGATGCGGCCGTTCTTCCATCCGCTGTCGGTGATGCCGCCATATGCCCGATATGCGCGGCATTGTTCAAACAGCCTCGAGCTTGCGGCCACCGGTATCAATCTGCCGACCTCCGCGGCGATCGACGACCAGATCGTCGACCGCGTCGCGCGGGTGTTCCGTGACGTGCTGGGTTGACGGTGGAGGCGCGCATGTTGTCTTGCATCATCATCGGAGGCGGTCCCGGCGGACTGGGACCGCTGATCTGGGCGGCCCAGCACGGTCGACTCGAGGGCTGGCTCGATCAGGGAATCGCCGTCGTCGAGCGGCGGACCCGGCTCGGCGGCACGCTGGGTCGCTTCGGCATCCATTCGGATTCGCTCGGTCGCTCCTACCTGGAATGCCTGGAGGCGCCGGACTTGCCGAAGCGGCTGCGTTCGCTGCGTACCGATCCGGTCACCCTGGAAATGGAACGCTACCGGGACACTTTTCCGCCGCTCACCCTCGTCGACTACTACATGCATCGAATAGGTCTCGCTCTTTCGGCCATGCTGGGCGAGAGCGACAGATCGCGCCTTCATCTCTGCACCGAGGCGACCGCCATCCACCTGCAGGATGGCGGCAGCATCGCGGTGGACATCGTCGGGCCGGACGGCGCCCCCGGTACGCTTGTTGCCCGTTCGGCGATCATGGCACTGGGGGGACGGCAATCGTGGACGCAGCTGGAGGTGCGGCCGGGGCTGACTCTGGGGCACTGCCGCCTGCGGCAGGTCATGCCGTCCGACCGGCTGCTGTCGAGCGCGGGTCTTCGGGAAGCCGATCGCCTGCTGACCCAGGCCCAAGGACGACGTGTCCTCATCCTCGGCGGCGCGCACAGTGCCTACTCCGCGGCCGGAGCCCTACTCCAGCTGCCCGCGGCGGCGACGCTCAGCAATGGGCAGATTGCCATCGTGCAACGCCGGGAGCCTCGCATCTTCTATCCCGATCGCGCCGCCGCGGCCGCGGATCTCTACGATGTCGCCGACGGCGACATCTGCCCCCGCACCCATCGCGTGAACCGCATGGGAGGCCTGCGCGGCCACGGACGCGAGATTTGGCGACGCATCGCCCGTCGGCCTGAGACGCTACCCGAGCCGCGCGTGGCCGTGCTGCGGCTGCAGGACCATTCGCCCGAGGAGTTGCGCAGGATGATCGAAGAGGCTGCGCTGGTGGTCCCCTGCTTCGGCTACCACTCGTCGACCCTGCCGGTATTCGACGCCTCGGGCGAGCGACTGGCGCTCCAGGCCGATACCGGCGGCATCGCGGTGGAGGACCACTGTCGGCTGCTGGCGAGCGATGGCACGAGCCTGCACAACCTCTTTGGCATCGGCTTGGGTACCGGCTACCGCCTGCCGGCGAGCATGGGGGGAGAGCCGAGCTTCAACGGTCAGGCCAACAGCCTGTGGCTCTATCACAACGACATCGGCGAGATCATCTACCGCGCCATCCAGGAGCTCCGGGACGGCGCCGGGCCCGCAGATGGAGAAGCGGGCAGATCGCTGAGCGAAGATCCCAAGATGGGCCGCTACCCCCTTCTCTCCGTCCGCTTCGTCGACCGGAAGGTCGCATAGTTCTCTAGCCGCCAAGCTTTCGGCGAACGTCGTCCGGGATTGGCACGGCCTTCAACGTGCGGGCGTCGCCCTGCTTGCGGGCCCAGATCCGCGTCTCGCTTCCCTCGGCGGCGATCGCGCCGGTGGCGTCGCGGAAGACATGCGTTATGGTGAAGGAGCT
This sequence comes from Pseudomonadota bacterium, assembly GCA_049323495.1. Lineage (GTDB taxonomy): Bacteria > Pseudomonadota > Alphaproteobacteria > Reyranellales > Reyranellaceae > Reyranella. The sequence continues at coordinate 99,337 of JBMONG010000004.1, read as the reverse complement.
GTTGCCGAAGCGCGAGACATGGCTCTCGACCACCAGCTTCTCACCGGTCTGGGAGGCGCGCCGGAACGAGCACTCCGCCGCCACCAGTGGCGGTCCTTCACGCCACTGGCCGCCGCTCATGTCGTCACGCGTGAGACCGGCCTTGAGGAACAGGCGGAAGGTCGACTGGTCGCACCAGCGGAAGTAGGCCGGATAGTAGACGATGCCGGCAGGGTCGCAGTCGCCCCATTCGACGGTGACCTCATGGATTGAATGCAACGCCATGCCTATTCCTTCACCCGCTGCTTGTCGGAGATGAAAGCCGTGCCGGTCATGGCCGCCGCCAACCGGCCGTCGCCGCGTACCACGTCCACGCGGTAGCTCGAGAGGCGCTTCGACCGGGAGATCTCGACGGCCGTGGCCGTCAGCACGTCACCTGCGCTGACGGGCAGGCTGTAGACGATATGGGCATCGACGCCGGCCGACACCGCACCCTGCGAGTTGCAGGCAAAGCCGAACGCAGCATCCGCGAGCGTGAAGGTGACGCCGCCATGCGTCACGCCATTGAAATTCATGTGCCGCGGCTCCAGCCGCAGGCGGCACACGGCGCGGCCGAGGGAGGCTTCGACGAGTTCGAGGCCGAGCGCCCGCGAGAAGACGTCGTCGCGAGCCAGCGCGGCGACGTCGACCCGGGCAGGCGCCCGCTCCCTATCCATGCCGACCCGTCACTCGGCCGCGTGCCGGATGTGCATGGCAGCGGCAATGGCCGCCAAGGCCCTGGACAGGCTCTCGCCCTCCGGATCGGCCAGTGCGGCGACCCGCGCATTGGCCACCGCATCGGCCGCAGCCCTTGGCGGCATGCGGCGGGCCAATGCCGGCGCGATGACCTGCTCCGCGATACGCCGATAGTTCGCCTGACCGCGCTTGTAGGTGTCACCATAACCCTTGATCAGGCGCGCACATTCGGCAATCTCCCGCGCCAGCGGGACATTGGTGCGGGCGGCATCGCGAATCTGGTCGAGCCAGCAGTCGATCTCCTCCTGCTCTTCCACGAAACGCAAGGTACGCGGCCGATACGAGCGCAAGCCGGCCAGCAGGCGCAGCCGCAGGAAGCCCAGGATCGTGGTCGAGCGCAGGTGCATGGAGAAATAGGTCTTGCCCAGACGCCCGGTGCGCCCGGCCCAGGCCAGCAAGCGGCGCCCCCACGCCGCCGGCAGCACGGCGGCAATCTCCTCGAGGCCGGGCTTGAAATGCTCGGTGACCTCGACGGGCTCGTGTTCGCGCGCCCGCACCTCGGCACGGACCCGCGCCAGGCGCTCGGGGGAGGACTTGACCTGCGCGACCCGAATGACGTCCTCGAACGACATGCGCACGGCCAGGTGCCGTGCCGTGTCGCGCAGCAGCTCCGCCGAACCCAGCGCGTGCACCGTATCCAGCCGCCGCATGTACCATTCCGCGTACCAGCGGTGCTGATACTGCGTCAGGCGGCGAACACCCTCTTCGATCACGTCATGCGCCGCGACCGGATAGGCGCTGCGCACCCGCGCCAGCAGGTCCTCGATGCCCTGTGCGGCAGCCTGCCGCTTCTGATGCTCGCGCACGACCTGCGCCAGCTCTCCGCGCGCGTGGCCGCGTCCGAAGGAAAAGGCCGCGAGGTTCGTATCCACCGCCTTGCCACCGTGGCGGATGGCATCCTCGAAGGCGCTGTCGGGAATCGGCAGCCGGCCCGATCCCGCCAGCGCTCCCAGAAGGACGGCATTGATCACGCCGCCGGATTCCTCCGCCGCCTGGTCCATGTCGAACAGGATCTGCTCGCGGCTGCGCTCCTTCACGGCGCGGAGCAGCCGGCCGACGTCGAAGGATCCGTCGCCCATGGCCATGCGCTCCCCGATGGCCAGCACGCGATGCGTAGAGGCGATCAGCGTCGTGCGGTCGGGCGTCACGAACCCGTTGTAGATCATGCGACCGGCTTCGAGGAGTTCCGTGGCCAGCGCCACATCCACCTCGCCGATCGCCGGATTGAGCGCCAGCGCCGCCGACGCGGCGCCCGGGGCCGGCATGACCTCGAGATAGTAGGTCGTGGCGCCGGTACGCTGGGCAACGCCGGGAATCTGCGTCGCCTGCACAGCAAGCGCCCTGCTCTGCGCCGCCGTCACGATCCAGTCGCAAAGCACACCCCCGCCATCGCCGCCCAGCGCACCGACGAGGATGGTGATCGGCTTCATCGCCGGGCGCGCGCCAGTCCGGCGGCGCGCGTCCTCGGCCGCCGGCATGCCATGCCGCGAATCACGCCAGCGCTCCGATGACGGCCGAGCGGACTCGCCACTTGAGTCGGTCCCACCACCCCGGATTCTGGACGATCTCGGCCTTGTAGAAGGACGGGCAGAGCACGGCTGCATCCGCCACTTCGCCGCACAGGCCGCAGCCCACGCAGCCGTTGTTGACATGCGCCACGGGGTCGCTCCGCAGCGGATCGGGGCTCGGCTTGACCACCAGCGACGGGCAGCCTGACAGGCGGATGCACGAGTGATCGCCGGTGCAGACCTCGTCGTCGACACCATACCGCGTGCGCACGACACGCTCCCCGCGCTTGAGCTGGGCCGCCATCTGCGGGCGGATGCGCCGCTGGCGCGCCAGCTGACATTCGCCGTCGGCCACGATCACCTTCAGCCCCTGCTCGTCGGTGCTCATCGCTTCGCGCAGCGTCTTCAGCATGGTGCCGACATTGTAGGTGCGGATGGTGCGCAGCCATTTCACGCCCATGGCCTTGAGAGTCGCGGCGATGTCGGAAGTCGGCTCACCGTCGCGACGATTGCCCGCGGTGTTCGGGATGAACTGCGCGCCCGTCGCGGAGGTGTAGCCGTTCTGCATGATGACCAGCACGCGGTCGCCGCGATTGAACATCGCCGAGGCGACGCCGCTCAGCAGCCCGTTGTGCCAGAAGCCGCCGTCACCCATCACGGAGATGGTCCGCTTCTGCATCACGGGCGCCACGGCGCCCGCGGCGGCCAGCGACATGCCGAATCCCAGGATGGAGTTGCCGAGGTTGAAAGGTGCCAGCGTCGCGAAGGAATGGCAGCCGATGTCACTGGAGATGTGGACCTTGCCGACCTCACGTTCGAGCAGCTTGATGGCCGAGAAGACCGGCCGCTCCGGGCAGCCGACGCAGAAGCCCGGCGGCCTGAGCGGCAGCGGGCCGCCCAGCAGGCGCTGGGCCTCGGCACGGCCGGCACGCGCCGCCTCGAAGCGCTCGCGCGGTCCGCTGAGATCGATGTCGTTGGCCGAGCGCGAGAAGAAGGTCAGCAAGCCTTCGGTGACGACCTCGGCGGTGTATTCCCCGGCCATCGGCAGCACACCCTTGCCGTGGACATGCGTGTCGATGTCCCGTTTGCGCAGGATGGCGTGGATCGCCTGCTCGATATAGTCCGGACTGCCCTCCTCGACGACCAGGACGGCGCGCTTGCCCTTGCAGAAATCGGCGATCTGGTCGGGCACCAGCGGATGCGTGACGTTCAGCACGAGGGTCGGGATGCGGCCCGCCACTTCGAGACGATCGAGACCGCGCAGCAGGACATTGGTGATGCCGCCCTGCACGATGATGCCGAGATCGCTGCGCTCGCCGGGCAGCAGCTCGTTCATCCCCTGCTCGACGATGAAGCGCTCGGCCGCCGGCTGGCGCACCTCGACCTTCTTCTTCTCATGCACGTAGGTCGACGGCGGATGCGAGATACGGTCGTAGTCGTGGATCGCGGGTTCTGCCAGCCGATGGTTGCGCGAGACGGGTGGCGGCCGGTTGTCCTTGGCCACGAATTCGCCCGTCACGTGGCAGGCGCGGATGCGCAGCTCCATCATCACCGGCGTGTTGCTGGCCTCCGACAGTTCGAAGGCCTTCTCGGTGCAGCGCACGATCGACGGCAGGTTGGGCCGCGGGTCCATCAGCCAGACCGACGACTTCAACGCATAGGCGTGGGCGCGTTCCTGGATGATCGACGCGCCCTCGCCGTAGTCCTCGCCGACCACGATCAGCGCGCCGCCGATGACGCCCGGCGAGGCGAGGTTGGACAGGGCATCCGCCGCCACGTTGGTACCGACGATCGACTTCCAGGTCACGCAGCCGCGCAAGGGATAGTTGATCGAGGCGCCCAGCATGGCGGCCGCGGAGGACTCGTTGGTGCAGGTCTCCAGGTGCACGCCCAGCTCGTCGAGCAGGTCCTGGGATTCGACCAGCACGTCGACGAGATGGGAGACCGGCGCCCCCTGGTAGCCGCCGACATAGGCCACGCCCGACTGCAGGATCGCCTTGGTCACGGCCAGGATACCCTCGCCGCGAAAGATCTCACCGTCTCCAAGGCGCAGGGCGCGGACCTCCTCCTTGAAGGAGCGTTCCGGATTGGTCCGCTGGGCGATCGGAAGCTGGGCGGCCGGCTGGTCGAGCATGATCCCAGTATAAAGGCTACCGGCGCGACCGACGATCCCGTTTGGAGTCCCGGATGCCGGCCGCCTTGGCCCGCCGCAACAGCTCGCGGAAGGGACCAAGGACCCTCTCGCGCACCCCTGGATCGTCCTCCAGCGCCGACAGCGTCAGCGCCACCGCCTCGAGGGTCGACAGCGCGTCGCGGCGCGCCTCTCGGCGCAAGTTGCCGTAGAGAGAGGGGCCATCCGGCACCGCCACCAGGCGACGCAGCCGGGTGAGCCACGGATTGCGCCACCACAGCGCCTTTGCCTGCGCCCAGTTGCCGTCGAGCACGACCACGCCCGCCAGCCCGGCCAGGGCTGCGGTCTGGTCGCCCAACGGCTCGCCGTTGCGGTCGACCGCCACCAGCGGCGCTCCAGACATGGAACCTTCATCGATCTTCGCGGAACCAAGATAGAGCACACCCCATTGACGCGCGTCTGGCTGACGTTGTTCAGTCCCACCGCTTTCGAGTGCATGAGCCAAATTGCGCCATGAAAGGCCCACTTTGAGCCGGCAGTGTCGGAGCGTGCGCACGAGCAGGCGCGCAGTTCCCAGGATGCGGTCCTGCTCCTGGGGGTGCTGCAGGACAAGAATTGCCACCCTGTTGTCGACAATAGGGGCCGGCGGACAAACACACAGCGCGGGCGGTCGTCCGCAAGGGCAGGCTCCTTCCTCGGCACGCGGGGGCATGCTCATACGTATAGATCGCCTGGCCCAGGATTGTCGCCATGACCGTTGCCATCGTCACCGCGCCCAGCGTCACCAAGCTCCCTCCCGCAGCCGACGGAGCCGTCGTCGTGGGCGGCTCCCACGGCGCCGTCTATGCCGCCTATCTCTCCGCCGCAGCCGGGGTGCGCGCCGCGATCCACAACGATGCCGGCGTTGGCCGCGACTGTGCTGGGATCAGCGGATTGGCCTGGGCGGAGGCGCACGGCATGGCGATGGCCGCCGTCCTGAGCGGCAGCGCCCGTATCGGCGACGGCGACGACATGCTGCGGCGTGGCGTCATCAGCCGTGCCAACCAGCTCGCGGAGGCCTGCGGTGTGGTCCCCGGACAGTCCGCGAAGGAAGCCGCCGAGCTGCTGAAAGGGGCGCCGTGGCCGCATCCCAAGCCGTCCCCGATGACCGAAGGCCGCACCCACGCGGGGCGCGTCATCTGCGTCGATTCGATTTCGCTGGCCGGTCTGCGCGACCGCGGCAAGGTAGTGGCGAGCGGCAGTCATGGCGGCGTCCCGGCGGGCGAGGCGGCACGGGCATTCGGCCCGGCGCTGGCGCTGTTCAATGACGCAGGATTTGGCATGGAGGACGCCGGCATTGCCGGCCTCGCGCTGCTGGAGAAGGCGTCCATCCCGGCGGTGACGGTGTCGACCATGTCAGCGCGCATCGGCGACGGCCGCTCCACCCTGCTCGACGGCTTCATCTCCGAAGTGAACGAAGCTGCATATCGGCTCGGCGCCCGCATCGGCCGATCCGCGCTTGCCTTCGCTCTCGCCGTGGCAGAAAAGGTCGCATAGAGCAACGCACGCCGCGAGGATGGACAGGAATGGCCGTCGTCAATGTGAAATCGGAGATTGCCGGCAATGTCTGGAAGATCCAGGCCAAGCCGGGCGATCACGTCGAGGCCGACGGCGAGATCATGATTCTCGAATCCATGAAGATGGAAATTCCCGTGCTGTCGCCAAAGGCGGGCACCATCCGGGAAATCAAGGTCAGCGAAGGGGAAGGGATCGAAGAAGGGCAGCTCGTCGCCATCCTTGATGCTTAGCGGGACAGTCGCGGTCGAGATCGTTCGTCTGTGGTCGCCGGGCAATCTGCGCCGGGCAGCGCCCGGCCTGGCGCTGTGCGTCGCCATCGCCGCCATCGCCTTCGTTGCCGACAAGCAGGGCCTGCTGCGCTACGGCTCCCTCTGGATACCGCCGCTCATCCTGACGCTGGTCATCGGCATGGCGCTGCAGCCGCTCTCGAACAGGAAGGCGTTGAGGCCTGGCATCGAGTTCGCCGGACGCACACTGCTGCGCGTCGGGGTCGCGCTGTATGGCGCACGCCTGACGCTGGGCAATCTCGTCGATGGCGGCGCGCTGCCGGTGCTGGTCGCCCTTTCGGCGGTCGCCTGCACGATCGCTTTCGGCGCCTGGGCGGCACGGATGTACGGGCTCAGCCGCGATTTCGGACTGCTGACCGGCTGCGCCACCGGCGTGTGCGGCGCCGCAGCAGCGATGGCCGCCTCAGCCGTGCTGCCCAAGGATCCGCACTCCGACCGCGACCTTGCCTTCACCGTGATGGGGGTCAATTTCCTCAGCACCGTGGTGATGGTCGTCTATCCGGCCCTGCATGACATGCTGGGCTTTTCCCGCTTCGAGATGGGCGTCTTTCTCGGCGGCGCCATCCACGACGTCGCACAGGTGGCGGGCGCCGGCCAGACGATGGGCCCGCAGGTGCTGGCCGACGCGCTCATCACCAAGCTGCTGCGCGTGGCCTTCCTGTTGCCGGCGATCGCCGGCATCGCCTGGTGGGTCGCCAGGGGAGGCGCATCGGCCGGCCAGGCGCGGCCCTCGCCGCCGGTCTTCCTGTTCGGCTTCGTCGCGCTGGTACTCCTCAATTCGCTGGGCGTCGTGCCGGCCGCCATCAAGGCCGCCGTGGCCGAGATCTCGTCCTTCCTCATCATCGCCGCCATCGCGGCGCTGGGCATAAAGACCTCGCTGCTGGCCCTCGCGCGCATCGGGGTCGCCCCCGTCATGCTGCTGATCACGGAAACGGCCTTCGTCGGCGCGCTGGTCGTCGGCCTGATCTACGGGCTGTCGGCGGCCGGGCTCTGAGGCGCGCCGCCGGCCGGTCGATCGCGAATTTCGTTCACGCCCGCGCGGTCGGCCGTGACGACACCGCTGCCCACCAGCGTGCCAGGTTGCGATGATCTTCGGGGATCGGCAGCTTCAGCGCGCCGCGGGCGGTCAGCAGCGCCACCTGGGCGGTGATGTCTGAGATGTTGTATCGGTCGATGCCGATGAAAGGCCGGCCTTCGAGCTCGCGGTCGAGCCAGCCCATGCGCTCGATCACCTGCGCGCGCCGCGCGTCGCCCCATGGGCCGACCTGAACCCGCCTGCCCTTCCAGAAGGGATTCGTGTGCACGAAGACATCGATCACGGGCAGCAGCAGCTCGAGCTCCATGCGGCGGTTCCACATCTCGATCTGGGCGCGCTCGAGGGTCGACCGCCCGAACAGCGGCGGTTCAGGCACCATCTCCTCGAAGTAGCGGCAGATCGCAACCGACTCGGAGATAACCGTGCCGTCGTCCAACTCGAGAAGCGGCAGGGTGCCGAGCGGGTTCTTGGAAAGGAAGGCCGGCGCCTTGTGGCCGGCGCTCTCCATGTCGAACTCCTCGACCGGCACGGATATCCGCTTTTCAGCCAGAAATATGCGCACGCGGCGCGGATTCACGCCGTTCTTCAGACTGTAGAGCTTCATTGCACTGCTTTCCTGCCCGTCAGTTGCCCGGTTTGAGTCCGGTCGCCCGTACGACCTCGGCCCAGGTGTCCATTTCCTTCTTTATGAAGTCGGCGAACTGGATGGGCGATCCCGGGGCCGGAATGGCCGCGCGCTGCTCGATCTGCCGCACCACGGCGGCATCCTCCAGCTGGGCCTGGATGTCGCGATTGATCTTGGCGACGATCTCCAGCGGCGTACGCGCAGGTGCGGCAAGGCCGGCCCACCCCGCAGCATTGAAGCCCGGGATCGTCTCCGCGATTGTCGGGATATTGTCGAGCGGCGGCGCCGCGCGACGCGACGTGGTCACGGCCAGGGCCTTGATACGTCCGTCGACGATCGGCGACAGGGCCGAGGCGGTGCTGTCCATCATCAGCGTGACATGCCCGCCCAGGAGGTCGGCCATGGCCGGGCCGCTCCCCTTGTAGGGGATGTGGACGATGTCCAGCTTGGCCCGCAGCTTGAACAGCTCCATCGCCAGGTGCTGGGACGTGCCGGGTCCGGCCGACGCGTAGGAGAGCTTGCCCGGCTCATTGCGCGCCAGCTTGATCAGGCCCTCAAGCGTGTCGGCAGGAAAGCTGGGGTGAGCCACGATGACGAGGGGCACGAGGAAGATGTTGCTGATCGGGAGGAAGTCGACCAGCGGCCGGTACGGCAGGTCGGGATAGAGGCTGGGATTCACACCGAAGGTGCCACTCGACACGACCATGAGCGTGTAGCCGTCGGGCGGCGCAGCCTTGCCATACTCCGTCGCAGGGATGCCGCTTCCCCCGGCCTTGTTCTCGACGATGACCTGCTGCTTCCACACTTCCGTCAGCTTCTCCGCCATCAGGCGCGCGAAGATGTCGGCGGCCTGCCCAGGCGGAAACGGCACGATGAAGCGTACAGGCTTGACGGGCCACGACGCCTGGGCCACCGCCGGCGCGGCAACACCTGCGGCAGCGCTTCCGGCCAGGGCCCCGGCCGCGACCAGGGCGCGCCTCCGGGTCAGAATCCTCCGCATGAAACCTCCAGTTCTTGCAGGGAACAGGCTAAAGCACATTGCGCTCGGCGGGAATCGGCCGAACGGCAGTGCCTGCAAAAACCCCGGTCGCCCCTGCGCACGCTCCCGATATGATGGAATCGCGGGCCGGTCCACCATGCCGGGAACCGCTGTAGCACAGCAGACCGAGAATGAGGCCATGCAAGGACCGGCAACGATCGTGATGGGACCGCCGCGGGACGCGGCCGATCTGGAAGCCATCCGGACGCTGTTCCGCGCCTACGCCGAGTCGCTCGGCTTCTCACTGGCCTACCAGCGTTTCGAAGAGGAACTCGCGGGGTTGCCCGGCAAGTACGCCCCTCCGGACGGCACGCTGCTGCTGGCGCGCGCCGACGAACAGGCTGCGGGGACGGTCGCGCTGCGCCGCCTCGAGACGGACATCTGCGAGATGAAGCGGCTGTATGTGGCACCGGCCTTCCGTGGCCTGCGCACCCGCGAAGGCCTTTCCATCGGGCGCGCCCTCGCCTATCGAGTGGTCGACGAAGCGCGAGCGTTGGGATACCGGCGTCTCAGGCTGGATACCATCTCCGACAGGATGACCGCCGCCGTGGGCCTCTATCGGTCCATGGGATTCGTGGCGATTCCCCCCTACTATCCCAGCCCGATACCCGGCACCGCCTTCATGGAGCTGGCCCTGTAGGGCAGGCGCTCTAACGCCAAGCGAAGACCGGCTGCTCGAAATGATCAACGCGCGTGTCGCGACCGGCGAGCGCCACTTCGCGGAACTGGTAGAGCACCGCTGCCGTCGGGGCGTTCACGTTGGCGACTGGCAATGGCAGGCGGATGATCGGCCGGTCCGACTCGGGAATGGGCACGATCTCGGGCGAGCCCTCGCGGAACAGCTCCCGGCAGTCGATGCGGTAGGCCGCGGCGACCTCCGCCGGATTCGGCATGATCGCGACCTGACGCAACCACACCACCACGGGCGCAATGAGATAGCCCGACCGCGTCGGGTAGTCGTCGAGCGCGCCCAGGATATCGTCGGTCGACGCAAGCACGCCGAGCTCCTCGTGCAGTTCGCGCAGCGCCGTCTGCTCGATCGTCTCGCCGGCATCGACCCGACCGCCCGGCAGCGCCCACTGACCTCCATGTGAGCGTAGCTTCGGCGTACGGCGGGTGAGCAGGAAAGCCGCCTCCTGCTCGTCGCGCGCCCCTTCGGTTTCGCCTTCGACGACCACGATCGCCACGGCAGCACGCTTGAGCCCGCCAGTATCGACGCGCCGGCGCAGCTCGAACCGGCTCAGCCGCTCGGTCATGTTGCGCCGCAGCGAGTCGTCGAAGCGGATCGGCTTCACGGCCGTCTGAAGGTCCAGACGACGGCCGGCGGCACGTTGCGCCAGATGCGCCGGCTGCGCGAGCCCTTGAGGCCGAGCCGCTGGCGGAGCATGCGCGGCACCGGCGGACTGGGACCATAGGTGAACTGCACCAGGCCGGCGCCGCGCGGCAGCGCCTCGAACACACCCGTGACGATGCCCTGCACCGCCTCGGTCGGTAGCGACAGCAGCGGCAGGCTGGACACGACCGTCCCGACGGGCGCTATGCCGTGTGCCGCCAGCAGCCGCGGCAGATGCGCGGCGTCGCCCTCCAGGATGCGCGGGCCGTCGAAATGGCGACGCAGGAAAGCCGCAAATTCGGGATCGCGCTCGACGAGCACGAGCCGGTCAGGCGGCAGGCCTTGCGCCAGCAATGCCTTGGTGACCTCCCCCGTGCCCGCGCCCAGCTCGATGACGTGGCCGTCGCGCCCCTGCATCTCCCTTCGCGCTGCACCCGCCATCGCCTCCGCCAGCAGCCGTCCGCTGGGCATGACGGCGCCCGTGGAAAATGGGCGGCGCAACCAGCGCTTGAGGAACAGGGCCGTGCCGGCAGGCTCAACCGTGGGCATGGCGGGAGGCTAAAGCGGAATCGGCGCGCAGGGAACCACCCGGTTCCAAGCGACCGGCCTTTCGGCGCATCGCCGACGTTCGGCTAATGAGGCAAACGGCACCCGGCACATGGCGACTGCGACGAGCGCTACTGCGCCGGCTGCATTGCCGGGCCGCCGGACACCGGAGGAGAGGCCGGCGCTTCGAACACCGCCCGCGCCTGCCGCATCTGCTCCAGCGCATTCACCACCGAGACGTAGACGGCGGCGGCATAGGGCAGCGACTGCACGACCATGAAGAGGGACCACAGCCGGGCCTCGGGATTGACGGCGCCGGTGGTGGACCACAGCACGATAGCCCCCAGCCAGAGCAGGACCGTCAGCACCGCCTCGCCGCGGGCCATGCCGAGCGCCATGCCCAGCGTCGGACGCTCGTCCATCTTGGGCGTGCGCATGAACGGCAGCCGGCTGGTACACAGGCCATAGATGACGGCGCGACCCACCGTGTAAGTCAGCGCCAGCCCCGCCAGCGACGCACCGACGCTCTGCCGGAAGGTGCAGCGCACCCGGTCGAAATAGAGGCCGAAGGAATAGAGCAGCTTGAAGACGAAGATGCCGATCGTGGGCACGATGAACTCGGCCGGCGGCAGGCCGACCGGCTTGATTCCAAACAGCGGCGGCACGACAACCGCCACAAGCCAGGCGAGCCCTGCCCAGGTGAAAACGAGATTCAGCGCATCGGCGAACCAGGGCAGCCAGCCCGCGACGAAATGGTACTTCTGCCAGAAGGTGAGCCGGGTGCTGTTGCCCAGCATCTTGCCGACATGCGCCTTCATGATCTGCATGGCGCCGTAGGCCCAGCGGAACCTCTGCTTCTTGTAGCCGGCGAAGTGGTCGGGCGTGAGGCCATGGCCGAAGCGCTCGCGGCTGTACATGGCGCCGTAGCCCTTCTCCATCAGCCGCAGGCCGAGCTCCGTGTCCTCGGTGATGCACCAGGTCGCCCAGCCGTCCATCTCCTCCATGCGGTCGCGGCGTACCAAGGTCATCGTGCCGTGCTGGATGATCGCGTCATACTCGTTGCGCAGGCACATACCGATGTCGAAGAAGCCGGCATACTCCCAGTTCAGCATCTCCTTGAAGCGGTCGCCGCGCCAGTCGCGATGGTCCTGCGGCGCCTGCACGTAGGCGATCCTGCCGTCGTCGAAATAGGGTATCAGCGCCTTGAGCCAATCCGGCCGCACGACATAGTCGCTGTCGATCACGCCGATGATCTTCGCGTCGGGTGCGGTCTGGCTGAGCACGTAGTTGAGCGCGCCGGCCTTGAAGCCCTTCATGACGTCGAAGTGGAAGAACCGGAACCGCTCGCCGAGCTGCGCGCAGTAGTCCTGCACCGGGCGCCACACCGCGGGGTCCTTGGTGTTGTTGTCGATGACGATGACCTCGAAGGCCGGGTAGTCGAGTGCCGCCAGGGAATCGAGGGTCTGGATCACCATCGCCGGCGGCTCGTTGCAGATCGCAAGATGCAGCGACACCTTGGGCCAAACGCGATCGACCGGCTGCCGAGCGATCATCTCGGCCGCCGGCAGCGCCTCGCGCCGCCAGCGCCGCCGCCAGATCGTCTCGGCCATCTCGAGCGCCTGGACCAGCGCCATGGCGAGGCTGAGCGTCAGGAAGAAGGCGAGCGCCGCCCAGCCGATCATCTCCGAAGCCAGCATGTAGGTGCCGGCGGCCGAATAGGCTCCGTAGACCAGCGCGCTCGCAGACAGGGCGACGAGGCCGCAGAAGCCCGCCTGCCCCGCCATGCCGAGATCCGGCCAGCGCCACAGGAACAGCAGTATCAGCGGCAGCGCCAGAACCATCGACCACGCCGCAGCCGCCGGCCACTGCGGGAACGTGTCGATGGGCCCTGCCCAGGCGAACTTCGGCTGGCGATCCGCGTTCCACAGCCCCCAGTAGCCGCCTGCCTTGCCTTCGAGATCGTACGACTTCCAAGGCTGATCGACCGCTTCGACCACGAAATGGTCGATGTTCTGGCTGCGCAGCCAGGCGATCGCGTCGCGGATGTTCTTGGCCTGGTCGGCGGGCGTGGCATGCTTGACCAGGCCGCTGCCCGGGCTGCGCCGCGAGGCCCCGTTCGAAGGCCAGCCGATCTCGGTGACGATGATGTTCTTGTTCGGATAGGCCTGCTTCAGCATGCCGATCCGGTTCTTCAGATATTCAAGCGGCGTTTCGTCCGACTTCTCGTCCCAATAGGGCAGGACATGGACGGCGAGGTAGTCCACCTCGCGCGCGAGCTCGGGATAGTGCAGCCAGACATGCCAGGGCTCGGCGGTGCTGACCGGCACCTTCACGTTGCGCTTGACGTTGCGAATCTCGCGAATGAGCTGGGCGGGGCTGGTGGCGTTGGGATCGCGCAGATCCTTCTGGCCGTCCCAGCGCAGGATGTTCTCGTTGCCGACCAGCACACGCTCGATGTTCGGGTTCTGGTTGGCCATGCGGATCAGCGCCCGGGTCTCCTCGGCATTGACCTCGCTTGCCTCGCGCCCGAACTGCTGGCGCGCCTCGTTCGGGCTGTAGATCCAGGCGCCAGGCACAAGCTTCAAGCCATGGCGCGCGGCGATCTCGGGCATGACATCCCCGCCGTCGGATGCGCGGTAGGTGCGGACGTAGTTCACCTTCCCGGCCAGCAGGGCGAAGTCGCGTTCGATCTGCTCCTTGCGCGGCTTGATGACCGGCGGCGACGCGTCGCCAAACGCGGTCCGCAGGAAGCTGAAGACGCCGCTCGTCTTCGAATCGAGGGGGTCCTGGTCCTTGGCCCAGGGAGCATAGGTGACGCCGTGCAGCGGAAGCTCGATGTCCGCCGCCGTGAGCCGACCGTCCAGCGAACGCCATCCCAGGAACGTCGCCGCCGCAACTACCAGAAGGACCAATCCGTGACGGATCATAGAAACGCGATCGCTCCGGCAAGCCGCCGATGGCCCATGCAGACGTCGGTGAGGCCGTCGCATGTCTCCTGCGGACGTTTCCCGTCAGCGCAAGGACCGTGCCGGATCGACTCACCCGACGAGCCGACAACCACGCAGTGCGGCAGACCTCTTGGAGGTTTCCTCGCGCCCGATTTCCTCGCGTGCGACCCTTCGCAAACGATGCGGCGTCCGGGACGATCTATAGCCGCGCCCTCGGAAAGGGTAAAGGGAGCGCCTCTGATGATGGCCAAAATGCCCAAATCCCCTAGCCTCGCCACGGTCCCTGCGCCACAACAAGCGCAGGCATGATCGATCCGACCGCGGCCCCCGCCGCCGTACCAAACGAGCTGGACCAGTTCTACGTTCCCGCTGACCGCTACGGCTTCCTGGCCGCTGCCGGCGCCCACCTGCGCTACGCCTGCTGGTCCGCTCGGCGCCGCCCTGCCGGCAGCGTCGTGCTGCTGACCGGCCGCGGCGAGTTCGTCGAGAAGTACGCCACCGAGATCGTGGGCGAGCTGCTCGGTCGTGACCTTTCGGTGTTCGCGATGGATTGGCGTGGACAGGGCCTGTCCGACCGCCCCTTGGCGGACCGTGAGAAGGGCCATATCGACCGGTTCGACACCTACATCGGTGACCTGCAGCTCTTCCTGGAACAGGTCGTGATTCCGGCGGCGCCGCCCCCTGTCATCGTGCTGTGCCATTCGATGGGCGCGCATATCGTCATGCGCTACCTTGCCGAACACGGATCGGCACCGTTTGCCGCCGGCGTGCTGACGGCGCCGATGACCGGGTTGCGGCGTGAAAGGATGCTGCGATCGGTTCTGATGCTGATGCCCGAGGTGCCTGCCGTCGAGGAGCGCTATCTATTCGGCACCGGACCGTTCGTCGGCCTCGAGCGCGAGTTCAACAGCAATTTCGTGACGCATGACGAGAGGCGCTACCGCTTCACCGAACAGTGGTTCGCTGCCGACCCGCGCCTTTCGCTGGGTGGTCCGACGCTGGGGTGGGCGCGCCAGGCCGTACGCTCGATGTCGGCGGCGGTGGCGCCAGGATACCTCGAGCGGATCGAGCTCCCGCTGGTGCTGATCAGCGCCGGCCAGGATCCTCTGGTGGATTCGCGCTCGCATGCCCCGGTGGCTGCCCGGCTGCGCCATGGGGAGCATTTCACGATCGCAGAGGCCAAGCATGAGGTGATGATGGAGACGGATGAGTTGCGCGCGCTTTTCTGGGAGGCGTTCGACCGCCTGGCGAGAGGCGTGCTCGACAGATGACGACCCTCCAGATCGCGGTGGTGGCCGGCGCCTTCATCGTGGCCGGCCTGGCCAAGGGGGCCATCGGCATGGGACTGCCGCCCGTCGCCCTGGCCCTGATGAGCTTCTCGGTGCCTCTGGCGGACATCCTCGCCATGATGGTGGTCCCGACGATCGCCACGAACGTCTGGCAGGCGATCGCCGGCCACGGCCTCGCCCGCCTCGGGCGCCGCTTCGCCACCATGGCCGCGGCCGCCATCGCGGCACTGCTGCTCGTCTCCGTGGTCTTCGGCACGCTGGGCACGCCGAAGGCGACGGCCTGGGTCGGGATCATTCTGGCCGTGTACGCCGCGCTGGCCCTGACGGCGTGGCGGCCGCGCGTGCCGCGGGCGGCGGAGCGCTGGGCCAATCCCCTGGCCGGCATCGCCAGCGGCGCGGTGGCGGGCGTCACGGGTGTCGCCGCCGTGCCCTTCCTGCCCTACATGCAGTCGCTCGACATTGACCGCAACGACCTGGTCCAGGCGCTCGGCATCATGTTCGTGGCCATCACGGGCGCCCTCACGCTGGCGCTGGCCCTGCAGGGCATCTTCACACCCGCGAACGTCGTCGGGGGCTTTGGCGCTCTCGTCCCGACCTTTCTCGGCGTCTGGATCGGCCAGCACGCGCGCCGTGCCATCTCGGCCGAGACGTTCCGCCGCGCCTTCCTGCTCGGCATGCTGGCCATCGGGCTGCAAATGGCATCGCGCTTGCTGTAGGGTCGTCCCAACATGCCCCTGCCAAGTCACAAGGTCACGATCTGCGGCATCCCCGAACTGCCGCAGCATTGCTCGGTCGGCGTCAGCCACGTCCTGTCGATCATCGACACCCACGAGCCGCGCCCGCCCGCCCTCGACGACTATTTCGACGTCGACCACGAGCTGGTCCGTTTCGACGACGTCGTTGCGGAATATCCCGGCTTCGCGGCCTGCACGGCGGCCCACATCGAGAAGGTCCTGGCTTTCGGCGAGCGGGTGCATGCGCGCCCCGCCAGCCACGTCCTGGTGCACTGTCATGCCGGCGTGTCGCGCTCCACGGCGGCGGCGGCGATCCTGATGTGCCAGCACGCGCCCGGCCACGAGGAAGAGGCCTTTCTCAGGCTGCTCGCCCTGCGCAAGCACGGCTGGCCCAACACGCGCATGGTCGAGTTCGCCGATACCCTGCTGGGGCGCGACGGCGCCATGCTGCGCGGCCTGGTCGCCTATCGCCGCGCCCTCCTGCTCGAGAAGCCGCATCTTCGCGAGATCATCCGCAACATTGGGCGAGGCCACGAGCTGCCGGACTGACCGCCGCCCGCCGGGACCCTACCGGTGGAACACCAGCGTGCGGACCTCGATGCTCTCGCGCGGCGGCGCATCGGGCGGGGTCGTCGGATCGACGAAGGCGGAATGCGGCGTGAAGCGCGCCGGGACGTCGGTCGCCGTGTCACAGCACTTGATGAGCAGCGCCTCGTCGACGCGCATCTGCGGGACGTAGAACCAGCGGTGATCGGGATTGTATCTGACCGAGTACGTCTCGCCGACGCGATCGGGATAGACCAGATCGGACGGCACGAGGTCGGCCAGATCGATCGTCGTCGCGTCGCATACGGCCAGGGGCGAGTCCTGAAGGGGTCCGCGGATCGGGCGCCATAGGTTCACCACCTGGACACGTCCCTTCAGCAGCTCCTCGGCCTCGTCCGGCAGCAGGTCTCGCACGCGCTGAGGGCCTGACCGCGCCGTGTGGTCGATGTGGACTCGCTGCACCGGCTGGCGCGGTGCATCGCCGCGGTCCTGGGCTCCCGGCACGCGGCGGCGCGTCGTGTGGTCGAAGATGTGGACGCGGTCGGCACCCGTGGCCTTGCGGACAACCCGCTCGACCTCCGGATAGTAGACGCGCCGCACCTCCTCGTCGTCGAAGAAGTCGCGGACGAGGCTGCGATGGTTCACCACCGCGAAACCATTGGCGTCGAGCGACACGAGATCGGCGACGGCACGGGCATCGTGGACGGCGACGCGCCGCGTCTCGTTCTGCACGTTGCTGCGCGGCACACCCGCGGGCGGCTCGAAAGTGTAGTTGCGCGGACGCTCCAACATCGGAGCGATGTAGTTCAGCTCGGCCTGGACCGTCGCCAGGTTGGCGATGACGTTCGACTGCAGACTCATGGCACGTCTCCATTCCTGTTGCCTGGAATGTCGGAGCGCGACGGCCGGGCCGCCATGGAGAAGATGTGCCCTTCTCCATGAGCGGACTTCATGCGAAATGGAAAGGCATTCTCCCGCTGCAGCGCCGAGAGAAAATGTCTTCTCCTGATGACGTTCAGCGGGGCTTCAGCGGCAGGCCCCCGAGGTGCTGGCCGGCATCGACGATCAGGAATTCACCCGTGATGTTCGATGCGCTGGTCAGGAAGAACAGCGCCGCCTCGGCCATCTGCTCGGGCGTGCCGGCCTGGCGGAGCGGCGTCGTCTGCTCCTGGTTCTGCTTCAGCTTGTTGTAGTTCTCCTCTCCCAGGCCGCCCAGCAGCCAGCGGGTCTGGATGAAGCCGGGGCATACGGTATTGACGCGCGCGGCCGGCGACAGCCAGCGCGCCAGTGTCAGCGTCAAGGTGTTGAGAGCCCCCTTGGAGCAGGCGTAAGGCACCGAGCTTCCCACGCCCATGACGCCGGCGATCGAGGAGATGTTCACGATCGAGCCGCGCTCCTGCTTCTCCTCCCATTGCTTCTTCATGGTCGGAAAGACGGCCCGGCTCATCATGTAGGGGCCGGTCACGTTGACACGCAGGATGCGGTCGAAGTCCTCGGGCGTCACGCCGTCGAGGTCGCCCTGGTTCTGGAACTTGGTCGTGCCGGCGTTGTTGATCAGCCCGTCGATGCGTCCCCACTTCTGGAGCGTCTCGGCCGCGAGCCGGCGGCAGTCGGCGTCCTGGCTCATGTCGGCCTGCACCAGGATCGCCTCGACCCCCTTGGCCGTCACCGCCTGGTAGGTCTCGTCGGCTTCCTTCTTGCTCTTCGTGTAGTTGATCGCGACGTTCCAGCCGCGCCCGGCCAGATCGATCGCACAGGAAGCGCCGAGTCCCGTCGCCGAGCCCGTCACGATCGCCACCTTGCCCGATTTCGCCATGCATGCCTCCCCGGTACCTCGAGGCGCCCTTCATAGGCTAGGATCGGTGCCCAAGGCAAAACGGGGACGCAGAGGCGGGCGCATGGCCGATCTTTTTTCGATGAAGGGGCGCGTGGCGCTGCTCACGGGGGCGTCGCGCGGGCTTGGACGCGACATGGCGCTGACGCTGGCGGCTGCCGGCGCCAAGGTCCTGTGCGCCGGGCGGACGGTCAAGGAGCTCGACGCGACGGCGCGCGCGATCGCGCGCAAGGGCGGCAAGGCCGAGGTCGTGGTCCTCGACATCAACGACGAGGCGGCGGTGCGCGAACAGGTCGCCGTGATCGTGCGCCGGCACCGGCGCATCGACGTGCTGGTCAACAATGCCGGCATCGTCCATCGCGAAGCCATCGTCGACACCCCGACCGCCGATTTCCGCAAGGTGGTCGAGACCGACCTGGTCGCGCAGTTCGTCGTGGCCCGCGAGGTCGGCCGCCACATGCTGGCGCGGCGATACGGCCGCATCGTCAACATCTCCTCCGTGATGGGCATCCTCGGCCGCAACACCGTAGCCGGCTACGTCTCCGCCAAGCATGGCCTGATCGGCCTCACCAAGAACCTCGCCGCCGAGTTCGGCCCGCACGTGACCGCCAACGCCATCGCCCCCGGCTACATCCGCACCGAGCTCAACGTCGCCCTGCAGCGCGACAAGGCCTTCAACGCCATGCTCGAGCAGCGCACGGCGGCGCATCGCTGGGGCAAGCCAGACGACCTGCGCGGCCCGCTGCTGCTGCTCGCCTCGGACGCCGGCGCCTACATGACGGGGCACACGCTGGTGGTCGACGGCGGCCTCACCACCATCCTGGCCTGACGCCATGCCGTCGATTCCGCGCTGGGCGATGCTGGTGCTGGGCGCGGCCATCGTGCTGCTCGGCATCGCCGCCCACATGGGCTGGCTGCGCGATCCTGCGTTGGCGAAAGGAGACTACATCGGTACGGTCGAGGTCTCGGCCGAGGACGCCAAGCTCTATCGCGCGGTTCCGTTCGAATGGCGCGTGACCAGCGCCGCCGGATCGTTCACCGGCAGCGATACCGCCCATGTCAGGATCGATTCGTCGGGCGAGCGCACGGTCATCTGCGGCTGGGTGCGCCTCGACAAGGGCGGCAACTCGATCCGTGCCACGCGCTGGTTGACGGAAGCGCGGCTCGTGGCCGGAGACATGAAGATCACCGCCCTGTTCATCGCGCCCGTCGAGAAGGCGCCGGGCGACGGCCTGAACGCCGGTTGCTTCAGGCTCGACGAGACCGTGCCGCCCAAACCCGATGCGCCGCTGCGCCTCGAGGGCGGACCGGTGCGCGAATGAGGCGAACAAGGACAAGAAGCACGGAGGAAGGACCATGCCCAGCTTTCGCGAGTCCCGCGATTTCCTGCTGACCCATCGCACCGACTACGACGGCGCGGTCGCCGGTTTCCGCTGGCCCGATCCGGTCCCCTTCAACTGGGCGATCGACTGGTTCGACGCCGAGCTGGCGGCCGCGCCGGAGAGCCGCGACCGTTGCGCGCTCTGGATCGTCGACGTGGCGAGCGGCCGCGAGACGCGGCTCACCTTCTCCGACCTTAGCAAGCGCTCCAACATGATCGCCAATTGGCTGCAGCGGCGGGGCCTGAAGCGCGGCGATCACCTGCTGCTGGTGCTGAACAACGTCGCGCCGCTGTGGGAGATCATGCTGGCGGCGATGAAGGTCGGCATCGTCGTCATCCCGGCCACCACGCTGCTCACCACCGAGGAGCTCGCCGACCGAGTCGAACGCGGCCGCGCGAAGATGATCCTCACCGACGACGATCAGGTCGCGAAATGTGCCGGCCTGCCGCGCGACGGCGTCACGTTCGTCACCATCGGCGCGTCACCGCAGTCCGGCTGGCTGTCGCTCGCCGACGCCTATGACTGCCCGGACACGTTCACGCCGGACGGGCCGACCAATGCCGACGATCCGCTGCTGCTCTATTTCACGTCGGGCACCACGGCCAAGCCCAAGCTGGTGCGGCACAGCCATCGCTCCTATCCCGTCGGCGCGCTGTCGACCATGTACTGGCTGGGACTGCAGCCGGGCGACGTGCATCTCAACATCTCCTCGCCCGGCTGGGCCAAGCACGCCTGGAGCACGTTCTTCGCACCGTGGAACGCCGGCGCGACCGTGCTGATCGTCAACCAGGCGCCGTTCAATGCCAAGGCGCTGCTCGACGTGCTGGAGCGCTGCAAGGTCACCACCTTCTGCGCGCCGCCCACCGTCTGGCGGCTCCTGATCCAGGAGGACCTTGCCGCCTGCAAGGTTGCCCTGCGCGAGGTGTGCGGCGCGGGCGAGCCGCTCAACCCCGAGGTCATCAACAAGGTCGAGGAGGCCTGGGGCCTCACCATCCGCGACGGCTACGGGCAGACCGAGACCACCGCGCAGATCGCCAATTCGCCAGGACAGAAGGTCAAGCCCGGCGCCATGGGCCGCCCGATGCCCGGCTATCGCGTGCGCGTGCTCGATCCCGCCGGCATGCCCACGGATGAGGGCGAGATCTGCCTCGACCTCAACGAGGAGAAGCCGGCCGGCCTGATGCAGGGTTACGCCGACGCCTCCGGCCGCCTCACCGGCGCCAATGACGAGGTCTATCGCACCGGCGACGTCGCCAGCCTCGACGAGGACGGCTATCTCACCTTCGTCGGGCGCGCCGACGACGTCTTCAAGTCGTCGGACTACCGCATCAGCCCCTTCGAGCTGGAGAGCGTGCTGATCGAGCACGAGGCGGTCGCCGAGGCGGCCATCGTGCCGACGCCCGACGACATCCGGCTGAGCGTGCCCAAGGCCTACATCCTGCTGACGGCCGGCACGCCCGCCACCCGGGAGACGGCGCGGTCCATCCTCGAATACACGCACCAGCGTCTTGCCCCTTTCAAGCGCATCCGGCGCCTCGAGTTCGTCCAGGAGCTGCCCAAGACGATCTCCGGCAAGATCCGACGCGCCCAGCTGCGCAAGGTCGAATATGACGGCACCGCTGCCGACGTCGTGCGCGGCGCAGAGTTCAACGAAAAGGATGTACTGCGTTGACCGAACTTCCAAGACCAGGCGTAACGGATACGCTCGCCCGCTTCGTCGCCGATACGCAGCCGGAAGACATACCGCCGTCGGTGCAGCACGAAGCCAAGCGGGCGCTGCTCAACTTCTTCGCTGTGGCGCTTGCCGGCTGCCGCACGGAGCCGATCGAGCTGGCGCTCGCGACGCTGGCAGACTTCTCGGGCGGCAGGCAGGCGACCGTCGTCGGCCGCAGCGAGCGCATCGATGCACTCAACGCGGCCTTCCTCAACGGCGCCGGGGCGAACGTCTTCGACTACTGCGACACCCACCTGCCGACGGTCGTGCATCCGACCGCGCCGCTCGCGCCCGCGCTGCTGGCGCTGGCCGAGCTGCGCCGCGTGACGGGGCCGCAGCTTCTGGCCGCCTTCGCCCTGGGCTTCGAGATCGAGTGCCGCGTCGGTGCCGCGCTCTCGCCAGGCCACTATCCAAAGGGCTGGCACATCACCTCGACGTGCGGAGTCTTCGGCTCCGCAGCCGGTGCAGGCAAGCTGCTGGGGCTGGATGCCCAACGCCTCGTATGGGCGCTCGGCTCTGCCGCGACCCAGTCGGCCGGTCTCTGCGAATGCCTGGGCTGGCCGGCCAAGAGCGTCAGCGTGGGCAACGCGGCACGCAACGGCCTGTTTTCGGCCTTGTTGGCCGAACGAGGATTTTCAGGCCCCGCCGAACCCATCGCCGGCGCCCAGGGCTTCCTCGCCGCCATGGGCGAACCGCCGAACTGGGCCGGACTTCTGGACGGCCTGGGCGAGACCTGGGAGGTCGCGAACAATTCGATCAAGCCGTACCCGGCGGGCTTCGTCATCCATCCGCTGCTCGACTGTGCCCTCGACTGGCGCAGCGCACATCCTGACGCGGCGGTCGAGCGAGTCGCCGTGCGCGGCAATCCCCTTCTGCTGCAGCGCACCGACCGGCCCGAGGTCGCGACCGGCCGCGAATCGCAGGTAAGCCTGCAGCACGCCGTGGCGGCGGCGCTGGTGACCGGCAAGGCCGGCCTGGGCCAGTTCACCGACGCCTGCGTCAATGACCCTGCGGTGCAAGCGCTGAGGCGGAAGGTCGAGGTCGCGAGTGATCCGTCGATCTCGACCATCGCGATCGAGGTGGACTTCTGGACGTCCGACGGCCGCAAGCACCACGCCTCCACCCAGGCGGCACGCGGCAGCTCGGCCAATCCCCTGAAGGACGCCGAGATCGAGCGGAAACTGATCGACGAAGCGAAGAGCTGGCGGCCGGATCATGACATCCGGCCGCTGATCGAGGCGGTCTGGTCGCTGGACCGGAGCGACGACGTGTCGGCGCTCGCCCGCATGACCGTGCCCGGCTGAGGCCGGAGCGACGGGCGGCCGCTACTCCACCTTGACGTTCGCCGCCGCCGCGACGGCCTTCCAGGTTGCAAGGTCCTTGCCGATGAAGGCGGCGAAGGCCTCGGGCGTGTTGCCGACCGGCTGCATGGCCTGCTTGGCCAGCAGCTCGCGGGTGGCCGGGTCGGCCAGCGCCTTCACGAATTCCTCGTTGAGCTTCGTGATCACCGCCGGCGGTGTCTTGGCCGGCGCCAGGATGCCATGCCAGGCGAGCGCCTCGAAGCCGGGATAGCCGCTCTCCGCCACGGTCGGTATCTCGGGCGCGACCGGCGAGCGCTCGAGGCTGGTGACGGCAAGCGGGCGCAGCTTGCCCGACTTGATGTGCGGCAAGGCGCTCACCGGATCCGCGAACACGACGGAGAGCTGGCCTCCGACGAGATCCGCCACCGCCGGCGCCGTACCGCGATAAGGAACGTGCGTCATCTGGATGCCCGCCTTGCTGTTGAACAGCTCGGCGACGAGATGATTGGCCGCCCCGACGCCCGTCGAGCCGTAGTTCAGCGCGCCGGGCTTGCTCTTGGCGAGAGCGACGAATTCCTGGAGAGTCTTGGCCGGCAGCTCGGCGTTGACCACCATTACGTAGGGATATCCCGTCGTCATGGTGATCGGCGCGAAGTCCTTCACCGGATCGTACGGCAGGTCCTTGTAGACTGCGGGGTTGATGGAAATCGGCCCCGACTGCCCAAGCAGCAGCGTGTAACCGTCAGGCTCCGCCTTGGCGACCTGCTCGGTGCCCAGGATCGCTCCGGCCCCGCCCTTGTTCTCGATCACGATGCCCTGCCCCAGCCCCTCGCTCGCCTTCTTGGCGACGATCCGCGCCACGGAATCGGCGCCACCGCCGGGCGCGTAAGGGACGACGATCTTGATCGGCTTCGCGGGATAGTCCGCCGCCTGGGCCATCGGGCCCAGGCACAACGCTGCGACTGCCGCCGCAATGGCGGCGCGCCTGATCGTCTTCATTTGTTTCCTCCCTTATTCCAGACGCCGTGACGTCAGGCGTTCATGCGTTCCGCCGCCTTGATGTTGGACCGCTTGATACGATCCAGGTTGGCACCTTCAATGCGCACCAGCCTGGTCAATCCGTCGCGTTTGGGCGAGTGGACGACGCCGACATCGTAGAAGTGGGCATCGCCTGGCTTGAGCACGTACGCCCTCTCCGGCTCGACCAGTGTCGGCGTCGTGCCGTCGCCCTTGCGGACGATGCGCCAGTCGGTCATCTCGGTATCGCCTTCGGCAAGACCGTAGATCGCCCAGCTCGAACCGTGGTCGTGCGGTTCGCCATGCGCGGGCTTCTCGTAGACATGGCCGCAGATGCAGAAGCCCAGCTCCGGGTCCTCGTACAGCACCTTGCGCGGCTTGCACTGCTCCGCCGTGAGGTGCTTGGCGACGAATTCCTTGTCCAGCAGGACCTTGGAAACCAGGCCGCAGACGGCCTGCTTGCCGCCAATGCCAGGATCTGCCTTGAGGGCGCCGCGAATGTCGGCGGCGAGCTGCTCCAGCGTATAGCCCATGGGTGTCCTTCCTTCCCTCCTCGAGGGAGCCGTTGCATCCGAAATCCTACTGGACAAAGGCCGCGACTTCGAGGGTCCAGCCCCACAGGCGGCGCGGCACCTTGCAGTCCGCGATGACGATGTTGTCGCAGGTGCCGGCCGGCGGCTCGGTCTCGAGGTGGTAGACGACCGTCTGCGTGCCCTTGGTGAGGCCCTTGACGGTGCCGAACGGACCATCGGCATCGTAGCTTCCATCCCGCGAGGGCGCGGTCGATCTTGCTCTCGGCTTCGGCGAAGCCGATCGTGAGGCCCGTCGCCTTCCCAGAGAGCAGGCAGGCATCGCCAGCCACGCCCCGCAAGAGCTCGGACTTTCCGACTGTCGCGGAGAGCGGAATGCCCGCCGCCTTGCCGATCGTGTCGCCGATCGCCTTGCAGGCCTCCGACGGCAAGGGCCTGATTTTCCTGTCCGATGCCGCGGCCGGGACCGCCAGCATCACGGCGGCGAAGATCCAAAGCAGTCTCTTCATGCGTCGCTCCATGCTCAACTCATATGAAGGACAGACCGCCGCTCAGCGCGACGGTCTGTCCCGTCATGTAGGCGTTGCCGATCAGCATCATCACGACCTGCGCGCATTCCTCCGGCGTGCCGAAGCGGCCCAGGGGAATGCGGGCCGGCGACGAGGCGACGCCGCCACGCACCATGTCGGTCTCGATCAGAGACGGTGCCACGGCATTGACCGTGACGCCGTCCTTGGCGAGACGTGCCGCATAGCCACGCGTCAGGCCCTCGAGCCCGGCCTTGGAGGCATTGTAGTGCGGTCCGACGGCGCCGGCTCCGCGCGCCGCCCCCGAGGAAACATTGACGATGCGTCCCCATCCCCGCGCCCGCATGCCGGGCAGGACAGCTTGCGTGCAGAGGAAGACGGATTTCAGGTTCACGGCGATCGTACGATCGAAATCCGCCTCGGTGAGCTCGTCGATGCCGCGCACCAGACCGATGCCCGCATTGTTGACCAGGATGTCGACCGGTCCGAGCGCAGCCCCGACGGCGGCAACCATGCCGGCCACGGCCGTTCCCTGGGAGACGTCGGCGGCGACAGCCGTCGCACGACCGCCGCGGCCTCTAATCTCCTCCACAAGCTCGTGCGCCTGACCCGCCTGCTGCAAATAATTCACCGCCACGGCGGCTCCGGCATCGGACAGCGAAACGGTGATGGCCCGGCCGATTCCGCGCGAACCGCCCGTCACCAGTGCAACCTTGCCTGTAAGGTCCGTCAATCTCGCCTCCGCGTATCGACCCCGCTGCCTCGGCATGTTACCCGTTTCCCGTGACATAGGAGCATCAACATGCCTCGGCTCGGCTTCGGCGCGTTCCTCGCGCCCCATCACCCGATCGGCGAGAATCCCACCCTGCAGTTCCGCCGCGACCTGAAGTTCGTCGAGCATCTCGATGAGCTCGGTTACGATGAATTCTGGTGCGGCGAGCATCATTCTTCCGGCTGGGAGACGATCGCCTCGCCGGAAATGTTCCTGGCCGCGGCCGGAGAGCGCACGAAGCGGATCAAGCTCGGCACGGGTGTGATCTCGCTGCCCTATCACCATCCCTACAACGTCGCGCAGCGGATGGTGCAGCTCGACCACATGACCGGCGGGCGCGCGATCTTCGGTTCCGGTCCAGGTGCGCTGCCATCCGACGCCCATACGCTCGGCATCGATCCGATGGTCCAGCGCGACCGCCAGGACGATGCGATCGACGTCATCCGTCGCCTGATGCGGGGAGAGCGGGTCACGAAGAAGACCGACTGGTACACCCTGCAGGACGCAGCCCTGCAGATCCTCCCCCTCCAGGAGGATATGGAGTTCGTGGTCGCCTCGCAGATCAGCCCGTCGGGCATGACCCTGGCCGGCAAATATGGCATCGGCATCATCTCGCTGGGCTCGATGTCGGAGCAGGGACTGTTGTCGCTCCCCACGCAATGGGGCTTCGCCGAGGAAGCGGCGAAGAAGCACGGCACGACGGTGAACCGCAAGCAGTGGCGCGTGCTGCTGAACTGGCACATCGCCGAGACGCGCGAGAAGGCCCGCGAGGAGGCCAAGCACGGCCTGTTGCGCTGGCATAACGAGTACATCACCGGCACCTTGCAGCGGCCGGGTTCCGTCCCCTTCTCCTCGCCTGACGAGGCCGTCGACAAGACCGCCTTCGCCCCGGGCGCGGCGGCCGTCATCGGCACGCCCGATGATCTCGTGAAGATGATCAAGTCGGTGCATGAGAAGAGCGGCGGCTTCGGCACCGTCGTCGGCTTCGTCCACGACTGGGCCAATCCCGAGAACACCTTCCGCAGCTGGGATCTGGTGGCGCGCTACGTCATCCCGGAGGTCAATGGCTACGTGAGCAAGCTGCGGGAATCGCAGACCTTCCTGATCGAGAACCGCGCCGTGTTCGACCGCGCAGGCCAGGCGATCATGGCCAAGATCATGGAGAACAAGTCGGCCGCCGAGGCCCTCAAGGTGACCGACTCGCCCCGCTTCGCCGCGGCTGGCGCCCAGGTGCCGAAGGAACTGGGCAAAGGCAAGGGCAAGCAGGCGGCAGAGTAGCGCCACACGACGTCAGGCGGCGCGCATCCACACCGCGGTGTCGTGGAAGGCCGCGCCGCCATTGGGCGGCACGGGATCCGCGCCGATCAGGACATTGATGCCGACACGATCGGGAAAGGCATCGCTGGGCCAATTGCCTTCGACGACGACAACGCCCGGACGCGCCGTCGTCGAGGGCCGCGCGCGCAGCCTGACCTCGCCGCGCGCATTGCCGAGGCGGACCATGCCGTCCTCGGCGAGCCCGAGCCGCTCCGCATCCTGCTCGTGGATCAGGGCGCGTGGCTCCCCCTCCCGGGCGACCGATCCGGGCGTCTCCGTGAAGGTGGTGTTCAGGAAGGCCCGTGCCGGCGGAACGACCAGACGGAACGGCAGTTCATCGGTCTCCCGCTCGTAGTTTTCCAGATGGTCGGGCAGCGACCGCAACCCGGCATGATAGGGGCCGACCGAGGCCCAATCCGGCTTGAAGTGGAAGCGGCCATCCGACGACGGAAATCCCTCGGCGAAGTGCGAGGCCTCGAAGCCCTCGTCGCAGTCGATCCAGCCGCGCGCGGCCGCCTCGTCCCAAGTGCCGCGTCCCGAGGCGTGCAGCGTGGCATCGAGCAGCTCTATGGCACTCATGCCGAAGCTCGGATGATTGGACCCCAGCCGTCGGGCAATCTGGCAGACGACCTCATGGTTCGTGCGGCAGTCGTGATAGCGATCGAGCACGGCAGGGCCGACCGTCAGGTGCGTATGGCCGAGCCCGTAGTAGATGTCGTCGTACTCCAGGAACATCGCCGCAGGCAGCAGGATGTCGGCGTACTTCGCCGTCGCCGTCATGAACTGCTCGTGCACGCAGAGGAAGAGGTCCTCGCGACCGAGCCCGCGCGCGACGGATGCGCTGTCCGGCGCGACGTTGGCCGAGTTGGCGTTCTGCATGATCATCGCCGTGACCGGCGGGCCGCCGGCCAGTGCATCGACCTCGCCGCACAGGATGGGGCCGATGCGCGACTGATCGAGCACCCGCGTCGCCGGATCGATGAGATCGAGGCCGTGCGCCAGAGTCGTGTCGAGCCGCCAGTTGTCCCAGTTGAGGAAGAAGGCGCCGCCGCCCGGATGCTGCCAGGC
The DNA here is from genome assembly GCA_049323495.1 of Pseudomonadota bacterium. Lineage (GTDB taxonomy): Bacteria > Pseudomonadota > Alphaproteobacteria > Reyranellales > Reyranellaceae > Reyranella. Next base: position 71,522 of record JBMONG010000004.1, on the reverse strand, counting down.
GCCGGTGATCGACGGCAGGCAGGTCACGGCGTGCATGGCGGCAGAGCCGTTGCGCCTCCGCGTGAAGCCGAAGCCCAGCCGCAGGAAGCTGCGCCTGGTGCCGCCATAGAGCCGCGCGAAGTTGATGATGTCCTCCACCGGCAGCCCGGTGATCGCGGCCGCCCAGGCCGGTGTCTTGTCGGCGAGATGAGCCTCGACGTCGGCGCCGAAATCGGTGTGGCGCGCGAGATAGGATCTGTCCGCAAAGCCCTCCTTCAGGAGGATATGCATCATCGCCAGCGCCAGCGCGCCGTCGGTGCCCGGCCGCAGCACCAGGCCGATATCGGCGGCCTCGACCGTCGGCGTACGGTAGACGTCGACCACGGCGAGCTTGGCGCCGCGCTGCTTGCGGGCCTTGGCGATGTGGGTCATCGCATTCACCTGCGTGGAGACAGGATTGCCGCCCCACACCACGATGAGGTCCGATTGCGCCATCTCGCGCGGATCGGGCCCCAGGAGCTTGCCGACGCCGGCCCGCCAGCCGGATTCGGCCGGCGTCATGCAGATCGTCGTCTTCTGCCGCGAATAGCCGAACGCGTTGCGCAACCGATCGAGCCCCCAGCGCTGCACGACACCCATCGTGCCGCCCGAGTGATAGGGCCATACCGCTTCGGCGCCGGACCGCTCCGTCGTCCTCGAGAAAGCCGCCGCGATCTCGTCGAGCGCATCCTCCCAGGAGATCGGACGGAAGCTGCCGCCTCCCTTCTCGCCCACCCGCTGCAGCGGCTGCTTGAGGCGATCGGGATGGTGCACGCGCTCGGCATAGCGCGCGACCTTGGCGCAGACCACGCCGTCCGTGTAGCTGTTGGCGGCGGCCCCGCGGATGCGGCCGATGCGCGTCGAGGACAGCCGCTCGACCTCCAGCGAACAGGCACTGGGACAGTCATGCGGACAGGCCGACTTCCGGAACTCCTTGCCCATCTACATCTCGTCCACGCCGAATGCCTGGCGCATGGCTTTCACCCCTTCCTGGTGCGGCGTCCACATCCGGCCGCCAACCAGCCCGCCATCGACCACCAGGTCATGGCCGTTGACGAAGGACGACTCGTCGGAGGCGAGGAAGACGGCCGCGTTGGCGATATCGTCGACGCTGCCGGCGCGGGGAATCGGCTGGTTCTTCGCCATGCTGGCCTTCATCGCTTCGGCGAAGGCATCGGCCTTGTCGGGCGGCAGGCCTAGCGCCTTGGCGAAGATGCCCGTGGCAATGCCTCCAGGAGAGATCGAGTTGCAGCGGACGTTCTTCTCGCCGAGCTGCATGGCAGCACAGACCGTCAGATGGTTCACCGCCGCCTTGGCAGCGCCGTAGATCATCGATGTCGAATAGCCGGCGCGCCGGCCGGCGACGCTGCCGTTGTTGATGATGCTGCCTGACCCCTGTTTCATCATGATCGGCGCGGCGTGCTTCATGCCCAGCATGACCGACCGCACCAGGGTCGCCATCGCCGCGTCGAATCCCTCGACGGGGATCGTTTCGATGCCGCCGACCGGCGCGGGTCCACCCGCATTGTTGAACAGGCAGTCGAGCCGCCCCCACCTGGACAGGCACGACTCGATCATCGCCTTCACATCGGCCTCCTGCGTCGCGTCGGCCTTGACGAAGAGGCAGCTTTCCTTGCCAAGCGCCGCTTCGAGCGTCCGGCCCAGCTCCTCGCGGCGGCCGGTCGCCACGACCCTGGCGCCTTCCCGGACGAATATCTCCACGGTGCGGCGGCCGATTCCACTGGTCGCTCCCGTGACGATGGCGACCTTGCCGTCGAGCCTGCCCATGCGTGTCTCCCTTTTGCACAGCCGGGATGATACACCACCGGCAACGAGGAGCGGCAGATGACTATGTTGGGAATCCTGGGTGGCAGCGGCCTGTACGAGATCGCGGGCCTGAAGAATGCGGAATGGCGGCGGATCGCCTCCCCGTTCGGGGAAACGTCGGACGAGTTCCTGTTCGGGGAGCTCGACGGGCTGCAGCTCGTGTTCGTGCCGCGCCACGGCCGCGGCCACCGCCATTCGCCGACCTCGATCAACTATCGCGCCAACATCGACGCCCTGAAGCGCGCCGGCGTGACCGACATCCTCTCCCTGTCCGCCTGCGGTTCGCTGAAGGAGGATCTCCCGCCGGGCCACTTCGTCGTGGTCGACCAGTTCATCGACCGCACCTTCGCGCGCGAGAAGAGCTTCTTCGGCGACGGCCTCGTGGCGCACGTATCGATGGCGCACCCGACCTGCAACCGGCTGGCCCGCGCCGTGCACGACTGTGCGCGCAATGCCGGCTACCCGATCAAGTTCGGCGGCACCTATCTCGCGATGGAGGGGCCCCAATTCTCGAGTCTCGCCGAATCACAGCTCTACAGGAGCTGGGGCTGCGACGTCATCGGCATGACCAACATGCCCGAGGCCAAGCTCGCCCGCGAAGCGGAGATCTGTTACGTCACCGTCGCCATGGTCACCGACTTCGACTGCTGGCATCCCGATCATGGACACGTGCAGGTCGCCGACATCGTGCGCGTGCTGCATGACAATGCGGAGAGGGCGAAGGCGCTGGTCACCATGGTCGCGCCACTGCTGAAGGAGTCCCGCCCCACCCCGTGCCCGTCGGGCTGCGACCGCGCCCTCGAACACGCGCTGATCACGGCGCCGACCGCGCGGTCGAAGGAGATGATCGCGAAGCTGGACGCCGTCGCCGGCCGCGTGCTGAGGGCCTGAACCCCACCGCGGCCCTTCAGAGCACGGGCGCCACCCTGTGGGCGACGAGCGAGGCGTAGCGCGAGGCGACCGGCAGGAAGGCTCGAAAGTCGAGTTGGCTGCCGTCGCCGGCCAGATCGCTGAGGCAGCGCACATTGACGAAGGGTATGTCGCGGCCCCAGCGGTAGGCGACCTGTGCGACGGCCCCGCCTTCCATCTCCACCGCCTGTGCGCCGAAGCGGGCGTGCAGCCGCCGCCTCAATGGGTCGGAATTGACGAAGGCATCGCCGGTCAGGATGGCGCCGAGCCGTACCGCGGGCAGCCGCCGTCCAACGCCGACGGCTTCCGGCAGCGGCTCCAGCACCAGTCCTTCGATCGCGTCAGCCAACCGCGCCGCCAAGGCATCGGACAGCCGATAGCCCGGCGTGCCGTCCTCTCCCAACGAGGGGCGGCTACCGGGCTGGATGGTGCGAAACCCTTCCTCGCGGTGCACGCCGTAGTCGTGCTGGATGTTGCTCGTGGCCACCACGACGTCGCCGACCCCCAGCGCCGGATCGAGGCCCCCCGCCGCGCCGCAAAGCAGCAACGCCCGGCATTCGAAGCGGTCGAGCAGCAGCGCCGTGGCAACCGCGGCATTCACCTTGCCGGCACCGGACTCCACGAACACGGCCTCGCGGCCAGCGATCTCGCCGCGCCAGAACGCCAGTCCGCCGATCTCGTGAGTTTCGCCGGACCGGTCGGATAAATGGGCGAGTTCCTCGGGCAGGGCCGATATGACGCCCAGAAGCCTGTTTGCCATGGATGAATCGGTTATAAGGTCGCCGCCCCCAACGCAATGAGTCCCGTGCCCCAGCCCCTCCCCTCCCGAGACGTCCTGCGCCAGGCCTGCACCGAGATCGCCGACCAGGCCGCGCGCGAAATCATGCGCATCTATGCCGGCGATCTCGGCGTGCGCGACAAGGCCGACCGCAGCCCGGTGACCGATGCCGACCATGCCGCGGAGGCGATCATCCTGGCGGGGCTGAACGCGCTGACGCCCGGCATACCCATCGTCGCCGAGGAGGAGATGGCGGCAGGTCGCGTTCCCGTGCTCGACAGCGGTCCGTTCTGGCTGGTCGATCCGCTCGACGGCACCAAGGAATTCATCAAGAGGAACGGCGAGTTCACCGTGAACATCGCCCTCGTCGAGAACGGCAGGCCGACCATCGGCGTCGTGCTGGCCCCGGCGACCGACACTCTGTGGCGCGGCGTCGTCGGGCTGGGTGCCGACAAGCGCCAGCCGGACGGCAGCTTCGCGGCCATCCATACGCGGCCGCTCCCGGCCGGCGGTCTCACCGCCTGCGCCAGCCGCAGCCACGCCGTCTACAGCGATCTCGACATCTGGTTCCGCAACAACGACCTCACCGTCGCCGAGCGCGTGCAGGCGGGATCCTCTCTCAAGTTCTGCCTCATCGCCGAGGGCAAGGCGGACATCTATCCGCGCTTCGGGCCGACCAGCGAATGGGACACGGCGGCCGGCCATGCCGTGCTCGAAGCGGCGGGCGGCGAGGTCGTCACCACCGACGGCACGCCTCTCGCCTACGGCAAGCCGGGCTTCAAGAACCCCCACTTCATCGCCCGCAGCAAAGCGGCATGGTGAACATCGAAGAGGCCGCCCGGCTGATCCGCGCAGGCGAGCTCGTCGCCTTTCCAACGGAGACCGTCTATGGCCTCGGCGCCGACGCGACCAACGAGCGCGCCGTGGCCAGGATCTTCGAGGCCAAGGGCCGGCCGCACTTCAATCCGCTGATCTCCCACGTCGCGGACGCCGAAGGCGCGCGCCGGCTGGTGCGCTGGAACGACCTCGCCGACAAGCTCGCGGCGCATTTCTGGCCCGGACCGCTTACCCTGGTGCTGCCGAAGGCCGAGGGCTCGCCTCTCGCCCTGCTGACGACGGCCGGACTGGACACGGCGGCGATCCGCGCGCCCGACCACCCCATCGCGCAGGCGCTGATCCGCGCCGCCGGCCGGCCGATCGCAGCACCGTCGGCCAACCGCAGCGGCGGCGTCAGTCCGACGCGGGCCGAGCACGTCGCCCAGTCGCTGGGCGACAAGGTCAAGCTGATCCTCGATGGCGGGCCCTGCCGTGTCGGCCTGGAATCGACGGTACTGGATCTCACTTCGGGGACGCCGGTCCTGCTGCGTCCGGGCGGCGCGACGCGCGAGGCCGTCGAGGCCGTGATCGGCCCGGTCGCGCTCAGCCACGCCCTGCCGGCCGGCGACGCACCGCTGAAGTCGCCGGGCCAGCTCGCCAGCCACTATGCGCCCTCGCGGCCAGTGCGGTTGGAAGCGACGGCCGTCTCTCCCGCCGAGGCGCTGCTCGCCTTTGGCCCCCACGCGCCGGCCGGCGCGCGGCACATGCTCAACCTCAGCCCGTCCGGCGACCTCACCGAGGCGGCAGCCAACCTGTTTGCCCACCTGCGCACCCTCGACCAACCCGACATCGCATGCATCGCGGTCATGCCTATTCCCGAAGCGGGGCTGGGCCTGGCGATCAACGACCGGCTGCGCCGCGCCGCCGTGCGATGATGCCGGTCATTTCTTGTGCAGGTAGTACTGGACTCCGAGGCTCGCCCAGCCGATCGGATTGCTGAGCTGGGCAAAGACGCTCGCTCCCTCGATGACGCTCGTCGTGCCGGCGGCGGCCGCACCCCAGGCCTCTGGATTGTCCGAGCCGAGATTGCGCGCCAAGTCCTCCGTGCCTTTTCCGGCATCCACGATGCGCTTGTCGGCACCGATGTGCGGCATGATCGCAACGGTCGCCTCGCCTCCCAGCACCACGAGGCCGGCAGGGCCGCTCAAGCCGACCACGGCCAGACCGACATCAAGGCCCTCTTCGACTTTCTTTGCCGTCTTGTCCCAGCGATCGATCTTGTCGTCGGCCGCCGGCTCGGGACCAGCTTCGGCGGCATGCGCGGCCTTGATGCCGATACTGAACACCGCGAGACCGACCGCCACCGGCTTCACCACCTTGCCCAGGGGCTTGACGACCTTGAGCAGCGGCTTGCCCACCTTGGCCACGTCGCCCAGCGCATCGCCCACCTTGGCCATGGTCGCCGAGAACTTGCTCACCCGCGTGGTGGCCGGGATGCTCTTCAAGGTCTCGGCGATCTGCAGGTCGGCGACCTTGGCGATGCTCTCGCGGCTCACCATCGGCGCACCGAAGATGCCCTTCTGGGCGACCATGTTGTCGTACGCCCTCAGCGCATTGGCCTTTGAAAGATTCAGGAATTCCCCGGCGTCGATCGCTCCCCGCTTCAGCAAGCCGATCAGCCGCCGATCCCCCAGCGTCTTGCCAACGGCATACTCGCGGTCGACGATCAGAGTGATGGCCTTGCGGTAGATGAATCGCGGATCGAGGCGCTTCAAGCCGCCGCCGGCGATGATGTGCTCGTTCTCGGTGAGCCGGATTCCCTTCTTCCAGGAGCTCCAGATCGAGGACCACCGCGAGCGGCCCTGAGCGCTGTAGGGCGCGATGTCGTTCACGTCGGCCTTGAAGCGGACCTCGATATCCTTGACGTTCTCGCGCGCCCGCGACAGCAGCTTGTCGACCGCGTTCTCCGGCGCCTCGCCGTCGGTATCGGCCAGATGGATGGGATTGAGCGCGTAGGCATAGGGCGTATTCGGCCCTTCCGCGAGCGCCGGATCGACACTCAGCCATCGTGTCAGCCAGGGCGCGTAGTAGCGTGCGCCGTGATACGACAGTCCGCTCTCCTCGTCGCGCTCCTTGCCGAGGAACCTGTAGCGCTTGGCGCTTTCCAAGCCTTGCCGTGCCATCTCGTAGGCGGTCGACCCGAATGGATGGAACTCCTCATAGGAGATCACCGCCGCCGTTTCGTCGAGCTCGAGCGTCGCCGATCCCACCTGGTTGGCGAGCTGATAGCGGACGAGCCGCCCGCTCACGGCCCCCGCCGGCGCCTCACCCCTCGTGTGCGTCTCGACCAGCGCGATCCGCTGCTCGCCATCCATCACATGCAGGCTCTCACGTTCCAGCGCCAGGGTTTCGCCATCGGCCTCGTAGCGTCTCAGGATCTCCATACCGCCGAGATAGAGCCGCTCCTGCACGCGGCGCGGCGCCTCGCCGGGCCGCGCGGCGCGCTCGGTCACCTTGCGCAGCCGCTGGCCTGTCGAATCGTAGACATAGTACGTCGTTTCCGGCGTGCCCTCCTCCACCACCTGGCGTGCGCTGGAGGCCAGGCGATCCTCGAAGTCCCAGCCGAGGTGCGACAGATGAGGCATGGCCGTGGTGTTGCCATGCGTGTCGTAGCCGTAGCGGGTGTGCGGCGCATCGCCGATCGCGGTGGCGACCAGGCGGTTCCCGGCCTCGACATCGTAGTGATAGTGGCGCGTCCAACCGCCAACCGCGGCGTCGGTGCGATGCACGAGACGCAGTATGTTGCCGACCACATCGTAGACGTAGCGCTCCTCGTACCGGCCCATCGCCTGCTCGTCGCCCGCCAACGGCAGACCGGCGCGACCGCGCCCGGCGAGTCCGACGGACGGGTCCGTGACCGGCCCCGGCGCCATCTGGCCCAGATGCTCACGACCGGTCGCGCTCACCAGCCGGTACAGGGCGTCGTAGAGGTAGTCCTGCTCCGCCGTGACGCGGAGATTGCGGAAGAATGCGACGGGCTGGGCCGCATCGGCGATGTGGGTGACGTTGCCGATCGCATCGTATGTGAAAGCGAGGTCCTGCAGCGTCTCGGGATGTTTCTCCACCGCCCGACGCGTGGTGAGGATGCGGCGCAGGCGGAAGCTGCGATCGTCGTAGACGTAGCGGCTTTCGACCTCGTTGCCGTACCCGATGGCGATGCGTCGACCGTGCGCGTCGTACTCGACCCGCGTCACCGCCCGGATCGTCGCGGCGGCGGGATCGATGAGCCCCGACGGCGGCTCGGCAAGGTCGAGCCCGACCGCCACTTGCTCCAGCAGGCGCGCCTCGTTGTAGAGGAGACGCAGCACGCTCGATGGCGCGCCGGCGCGGTGTCCCGGCACGACCTGGACCATGCGGTTCAGAGCATCGTAGGCCATGACGGTGACATGGCTCTCGTCCTCCAGTACGACCTCGCCCGACCAGTCCGGCGCCTGCCGATAGTCGCGCGCCAGCTGGCGTTGCTCGCTCAGCGCATTGCCCTTGAAGTCGTAGGCGGAGGTGAGCTCGCCGGCCGTGTCGCGCCGACGCCAGGCCTTGCCGCGCAGATTGCGCGCCTCGGGCGGCGCGTCGTCGAGACCGTCCGGTCCATCACCATAGTGGACGCGCTCGAACAGGATCTCGCCTGGTCGGCCATGCGCGCCGGTCACCCAGGAGGCGATGGGCCGTCGCAGGGCGTCGTAGGTGTTGCGGAAGGCGTGGCCGCGCGAATCCCAGGCCCGCAATGGCGATCCTTCAATGTCAGGCAGCGTGCGACGCCAGGACCTGTCGAGGGTGTGGTCGGCCAATCGGCGCCCCAGAAGGTCGACGACATGCCGGGCGAACACGCGCCCCATCGGATCGAGCGTGCGGCGCACGTTGCCCAGCGCATCGTAGAAGGTCCGCACGGTGGCAAACTCTTCCAAAGGCGAGGGGTCCTGATCGACCCGGTTGTGGCTGATGCTGCAGATGGCCCGGCCCAACGCGTCGACGAACACGCGGTCCGGCGTGCCGGCATGGCCGGTTGCCTTCAGCGCGCTGTCGCGCTCATGCGGGCCGAGCCCGCCTGCAATGCGCGCCGCCCGCCAGGTCGGCAGGAACTCCTCCTCGCCCAGCCGCCGGAAATGGCCACCGACATCCTCGTCCTCGCGCGGATCCTCGATGAGACAGGTATCGTTGGCATCCCAATTCTCCTGCGACCAGGCCTCGAAACGTGTCTTCTCGAAGCTGTGATCGGGATGGAGCGTACCGATGACGCGCCCCAGGGGGTCGCGGAGCAGGATCGAACTCGCCCCCGCGATGCGGCCGAAGCGGAACTTGTGGGTGTCGTCGAAGAACGGTTCGTAGCGGCGGACCGGTTCACCCTTGTTGTCAAAGACCGTCCAGCCCGTTGTCGCCCAGCGATCGGCCACCACGGGCGCATCCGGATCGACAGGATCGATCGGGCCGGGCTCGGCCTCCGCCTTGGCCTGGATCTGGCGGCTGAATCCGTCGAAGTACGACAGCGAGACGCGAACCGGCGAGGTTGCCCCCGGGGCGAGATCGCTTGCATGGATTTCACGCGCCAGCGCCAGAATCGCGGCCGGCTCGCCGCGGCCGATCCCGCGACGGTAGCCGAAGGCGGACAGGTCGTGCACATAGCGCATCGTCGCTCCGGCCAGGGCGGCCGCCGCCCCGGCCTTCGGATCGGCCAGCAGCGTGGCGACCGCATCGTCGTCGAGGTCGGCCTCGAAGCCGTCCAGCGTGTCGCCCAGCGATTCGCCGAGCTTGCCCATGACGGCCACGCCGGCCGCCATCCCGAGCACGTCGAAGGCGACGGCGGTGCGGTTGCGGTTGATGTCGGTCACCAGCGCCGGCTCCAGCACGCGATAGTCGAGGCGCGACGAGACCTCGCCCTCGGCTGTCCGCTCGCCGGCGGTCACCCGGTTGCCCAGCGCATCCCGGGTCTCCAGCGTCAGCAGATGATAGGGATCGTAGGTGACGACGGTCTCGGCGCCGAAGGGGTCGAGAAACCGGCGCGCCAGGAAGAAACCTCGGCGCGCCTGCTCGAGCTCGGCGGCGGCATCCTCGCCGCCAGCGGAAAGGAAGGCGCGCCCGGATGGCGCCCACCAGCCCGCCTTGCCGGCGAGCCGGACATAGCCGCCCTCCGTCGCCAGAATCTCTTCCAGCGCGTTGCCGAGCTTTTCGCCCCAGACGCGGTTCGCCAGATCGTCGGTGAAGGCGAGCGCATAGCTTTCGTACGGCAATGCCAGAGATTGCGCCGCCCCCGGCGGCAGCACGCTTTCGAGATCGTTGGACCGGTAGAGGCTGATGCTGCTGGCGATCAGCCGTCGGCGCGGCTCGGCCGGCGCGGCATCCTCGCCCTCCTCCTCGTCGCCGAAGGCGAGCTCGGTCGTGGTGGCAGCCTTGCTCACCAACGCCGCCGCCTGCTCGAAGGTCAGCGGCGCCGCCCCGATCTCCGCCACGATCTCGAACCCGTCGCTGCCCGCCGGCAATGGCGCCAGATGGTCGTCGGGTCCGTCGAGGGCCGCCGTGTAGGCGCTGATCGTGTGGATGGCATGGCTGCGCCTCTGCCGCAGCCGATCGGCGTCCGCCAGCAGCGGCTCAACCTCGTGGCGACGCCCATAGGCGATGGTCAGTGCGCTCAGCGGGTTGCCGAAGTCGTCGACGGCCAGAACCACCGAGTGCGACAGCCGTGGGTCGTCGGATCGGCGCTCGCCGGCGCTGTCAAGCGTCTCCCGCGGGTGGACCAGGAAGACAGCGTGCGGGTTTGGACCTCGCCGCTGCACCGTCCGAACCGTGAAGTTCCTGTCGCTGACGCTGTAGGGCCTGTGCTCCACGGTCGATCCGTCGAGTGCATAGACCTCCTCGCGCAGGACTGCCCCCTTGAGGGCACGGCAAGCCTCACGCCGCTCGTCCAGCGACAGATTTGCGGGCAGCATCGCCAGCGGCAGGCATCCAGGTGCCGCCTGCTCCAGGCTGCCGACCTGGAACCAGGTACGCGTCAGCACCGGGGGGCGGTGCGAGGCGGCATCGAGGTTGCAGGCTTCGGCCGGTAGACGCTGCGGCGAGGCCAGCAGCGCGTAGGTCTCGGTGTCCCAGCGTTCGACCATGGCGAAGCCGCGGAATTCGCGCTCGCGACCGTCGAAGTAGCCATGATGATAGGCATAGCGGCTGACGAACAGCGAGCCCGAGACGTGGTCGAAGGTCTCGACCCGTTCGACAACCTGCACCGGAAACGGCAGGCGGGTCATCCAAGGCCGGCCGGCGGCACGGTCATCGAGGTAGAAACGCGTCGACGGTGCATAGCCGACGCGGGTCTCGGCCCCGAGGTTGTTGCGCACCGCCGTGAGGAGATGCGGCTTGCCGGCCGGCATCAGGTCGACATAGCGGACATGCCGCCCGGCATCGGCTGGGTTGCGCGAAGACCAGACGAGGCAGGCCGCCCCCCGGCCCAGCAGGTCGACGACGGCGATCTCGGACAGGTTGTCGAGCTGCGGCAGCGGCGGCAGGCGCTGCTCCGTTCCCCAGGCATCGCCCTGGCGGTTGGGGAACAGGCGCACGCCGTCGCTGCCGAGATAGATGAGGTCGGCAGGGCCGCTGCCGTCGATGTCGGCCAGGCGCACCCGGCGCGCGTCGAACGCCTCGAGCGATGCCAGGTGCGGCGCATGGTCCATGACGATCCGGCGGCCGAACCGCCCGTGGCCGAGGCTCGGCCAGTAGCAAACTTCGCGGTGCGTGATCCGCACCAGATCCGTCAGGCCGTCGCCCGTCATGTCGGCCAGGAAGATCGACTGGCCGGCTCCGCTGAAGACGATGCGCGGCCCGTCCTCCTCGTCGTGCGGCTTGGCACGACGCTCAGCGGCGGCGAAGCCGTCGCGGCGGCACGAGCGATGCCACACCAGCGCATCGTCGGCCGTGATCAGCACATCGGCGAAGCCGTCGCCGTCCAGATCGAGGAAGCGGAGGTTCGGATCGCTCCAGTCGAGGTTGGGCAGGCTCCGGAAAGGCGAGAACCGTGACCAGCGCAGTCGCTCGTCGCTCGCATAGTAGCCCGGCGCCGGCCCCTCGAGATCCACCAGTTCCAGCCTGCCGTCGCCGTCCAGGTCGAGAAGCTGCTGGTTGGCCGAGCCCAGCCGCGCGGTCGATGGGCTCTCGCGCAGGATCTCGAGCGGTCCCAGCCGGCCTTCGCCGAGATTGCGCTTGTAGAACCAGCCGGCTCCCTGCTGCACGAGCAGGCCGGCCAGCCCCTCGCCGTCGAGGTCGATCCAGCCGGGTATCGCCGCCAGGCCCTGCGGCAGGTTCTCCAGGCTCTCCGCCGGGATCTCGCGCACTTCGCCCGACAGGACCGGCGGGCTGTACTCGAACTCGACGGCCGGCAACGCCTTGCGCAGGTAGCCGCCGGTTCGGCGGCGGAAACGTGCATGCGTCACCGCGCGCAGGCAGGAAAGGCCCTTGTCGAGATCGCCGCCCGCCGGACCGTACGCCAGCTCAGTGGCCGCCACGAGACAATCACGGCCGATCGCCGGCTCCTCCGGGAAATGGTGAAACATCAGCAGGCGGCGGCACAGCCGATAGGTTCGGATCTCGAATCCGGCACGACGCTCGGAGAATGGATCCTGCCGTGCGTGCCACGGCCTTGTCTCCTGCGCCGTCGGTGCGTCGTCGTCGTGCTCGCCGTAGTCGAGCACCAGCTCGAACATGAAATCGTCCCGCGCCTGCTGCGGATCGACCAGCATGGAGACTCGATTCCCGTAGCGGATGCGCTTCGGGTAGCGGTTGGCGGTCCGCATCCGCGCCGTGCGGTTCCCTTCGGCGTGGGCGTCGAGCCGCACGCCGGCGGAATCCTCGGGCTTGTACTCGTACAGCACGAGATGGCCCTTGGGATCACGGCTTTCGCTGATCAGCCACGAGAAGATGCGGCGCGGATCGTCGGGATCGGCGATCCGGCTCGACCCGTTCGTGCCGTACAAGGTGGTGACATTGTCGCGCGAGATCGTCCGCCAGTGGCTTTCGCCGGAGTGCGGATCGGACCAGTGTTCGATCCGTGCGAATAGACCTTCGATACGGGGCCGGTAGTGGTCCACGCGATGGCGGCGGCCCTGCCAGCTTCGCCATTCGACGCGGGGCAGCAGCGCAGGCCCGCGCTGGTCGAGGACGGCTACGAGATCTTCGGCCCCGGACAGGACGAAGACGTCGGCTTCGGGCGGCGCCGGCGCTCCGGCCGGCGCATACAACGGGATGCCCCTGTCCGTGCGCCGGGAAATGGCGGGAAGCGACAGCGTCCAGCCCAGGCCGAAGACTCCGGCACCCGATCCCGAATCGTACCCCAGGGCGAGCTCGGGCGCGGCGCCGCCGCGACCGGGACTGATCGCGATCGGAACGGAAAGCGAGGCCGTACCACGCGACGGATCGGTCCTGAACGTCTCGCCGATGCCACGCAGCGCTCCGCCGCCTTTGGGCAGCGCGATCGCCGGCGGCTTGATGGATGGCGAGGCCGACGGCTGGCCCTGCTTCGCGTCGGATGGCATGCGCGTCTGCCCTTCCGTCGCGCCCGGTGGCGTGCCCTGGGCTGCGGCAGGGCCGCGCCTGTCCGCCTGCTGCCGTGTTTCGGAGAGGACGGGCGGCATCTACCAGACCTTCGCGATCGGGGCCGATCCGTGGCCCTGCCAATGGGCGGCGAGCGGTGGATGCTCGTGCTCGGCGAGCTCGTACTCGCACATGACGAACAGACGACGCAGACGGCCGATCGCCTTCGGCAGGATGAAGGTCAGCGGACCGTTTACGTCGCCGCGCAACGGCCCGAGATCGATGTCGATCCCGCCATGGTACAGGCCTCGCCAGGCCGAGCTCGCAACGCATTCGAAAGTGCGCTCGATGCAGGGCTCATGGCCGTGCTTGCAGCCGCGCGGCGGCGGCATGGCGAGCGCGACCGGATGATGGGCCGGCGACGGCTCGGCATGATGCAGCGGCTCGATTTCCAGCAGCAGCTCGACCCGGCGCACCTCCACGGCCCGATTGCCGGGGACGAAGGCGAACAGGTTTCGATCGAGACAGACCTCGAGGCGCGCCCTGTCGCCGTCGCAACGCAGCTCGTGTCCGAGCTGGCGCCAGGCGTCGGGAAACTCCGACTGCACGTCGAAGGCGCGACGACCGGCGTCCGGCAGCCCGCTCTGCACGGACGCCGTCGCCGCGTCGGCCAGCACGCGGCCTCCCTCGCGGGCGGTATAGTTCAGGTGAAGGACGAGGTCGCTCAGCGTGTCCATGTCGAAGTAGTTGTTCTCGTGTGGCAGCTCGATGCGCCAGCGGCTGACCGCGCCGGCGAACTCGAACGGCAGGTAGCGCTCGTCCCGGAAGCTGAGCTCGAACAGGCCCGAATCGGCCTGGCCGCTCGACGTCGCGATGGCCTCGCGCGCGGCATATTGCCTGACCAGGCGGGGATCGTCGGCCACCGCCCCGTAGCCGGTCGCGGCAGGCGACCCTTTGGCCTTTGCCGGAACGTCCTCGTCGCCGCAGGCGCAGGGCTCGAGCGGCGGCGCCGGAAGTGGCGTCTCGCAGCAAATCTCCGCCGGCCCGCGCAGCCTGGGATCGATACGGGTGACCGACGACAACAGCGTCAGCCGGCAATGCAGGCCGGCATAGGGCCCGAGCGTGGCCGGCACCGTCATCGTCACGTTCCGGATGCGGCGCATGAAGTGCCCCGGATAGTCGAGATCGAACAGCCATTCCGGGATGTCGACCTCGCAGCAGCCCGTGATCTTGAGCTGCAGGAACTGCAGTGGGAAGAGCTGGCGCAGCGAGAGGTGCTTCGTCAGCTCGTATTCGCGTACGTTCTCGTCGAGGTACGTCTTTTCCATCTGCCGCAGCGCCAGGGCCAGCCGCTCGCCGGCCAGCAACCCCTCGTGGAGGTCGTCCCACGCCGCGGCCGGCAGGAACGACCGGGCAGTGTGGCCACGCTCGTAGTTGAAGGCCCGCTGCGTCTGGCGGGCAGACAGCAGAGCGAGCTCGTACATCTGGTAGTGCAGCGCCGTCGTCTCGCGCTGCAGCCACAGGTACAGTTCGTGGTTCGTGAACTTGTCCCGCAGGAAATCCTGCATCTCGGCCGCCTGCTCGATCTGGCGCTGCTGGATGTTCAGTTCACGCAGCGCCATGTCGCGCCGGCGCTCGGCGCCCAGGATCTGGCGCTCGACCTGTTCGATTTCGATGTCGAGCACCTCGACCTGATGCCGCCATTCCTCCTCCCGCCTGTCCCACCCTCCTTCGGTCAGCCGCACCGAGCCGGTGGTCGCCAGGATGTCGCCGACGGTGTTGGAGACGCGAGCGACAGCGGAGAAGACGCTGGCCAGCTTGCTGCCGACCGGAAGCTGGGCAAAGTTGACGGTGCCGACGAATACGTCGGGAATGAGATGCATGAGCTGCGCGATCGCCTCGGAGACATTGCCTGCCGCCTTCACCCCGGTCGAAGCATTGGTGAGATCGCGATAGTCGATCTCGCCGCCATTCAGGCCGTTGTCGATCAGAACCTGATAGTAGGCCCGCCGCGTCTGGGCGATCTCCTTGGTCTTGCGCAGCGCCTGCACCTGCCAGTCGGCGTCGCGCCACTGGTTCTGCCGGACCGAGAGTCCCAGCGTCAGGAGCTGGCGCTCGTGGGCGGCTCGCAGCGACGCCAGATATTCGGCATCGCCCTTCTCGAACGCCGCCAGCAGGTTCGCGCCGAAGCTGCGCACCTCGCCCGCCAGCTCCAGGCTCTTCTGGACGAGGAACAGGAAGCGGTAGGGACTGGCCGGCGTGCACCAGTCGCCGTCGTCGGAGCAGCTATCCTGTACCGCCTTCCAGCCGTCGCGGAACGTCGGATTGCCGAAATAGGGCATGTCGACGCCAGGCCGACCGTTGCGCAGCCGGCGATCGTTCAGGCAATTGTGGATCAGCGAGCGGCGGTCCTCGACGCGTTCGTACAGGCTGAGCAGGCGAGGATTGAGCGGTGGCGCCAGCGGCTTGAGATCGGCGACGGTCTGCGGCAGGCCGTCCTCCTCATGATAGAGGATGGTCGGCGGCGCCTCGCCCAGGATGCGCGCCATCGCGTCGAACACCGGCCGCGCCTGATGGAACGCTTCGGGTGAGTTGCGGCGCATCAGCGCGTCACCCCAGTCGAGCATGGTCTCGAGATAGGCCAGGGTAATCGCGCGCTGGCGCGCGACTTCGCAGGATACCTCCCCGCCCTTGCAGCATCCGTCCGGGGCCGTTCGCGGCGGCACGGTCAGTTGCGCAGTGTCGGCATCAACGAAGCGAGCGGCTGCCTGCCGACGCCCTGCGACGACCGTGCCGTCGCCAGTGCTGTCGCCGGTGCTGCCGCCGTGGCCCGATGTGCTGGCCGGCGGCTCGTCCTTGCCATGCTCGCCGCGGCACCAGGCGGCATCGCCGTGAAGCGGATCGAACGCCTCCTCGTACCATTTCAGGGCAGCCTCGAAGCGGCAATGGCTACGCAGCCAGCCTGCTGTGACGATGGCCTGGCTGAAGAAGGTGGGCGGCACCAGCGGGGCGCCTGGCGTGAAGTAGAGGAAATAGGGATAGGCCGCGAAGCTGGCCAGGAACGGACCCGGCACGAGCGGATCGGCGACGATGGAAGGCAACGCGTCCGCCGAATCACTGGCGAGATCGTAACGGAAGCCTGGATTCGGCGCAGCTTCATGGCCGACCGGCGCCGTGCCTCCGGTCACCTCGAAGCGCAGCGAGTCGGCGAAGCGGCCGACGAAGACGAGGTCGGGAGCGGTGCCGGGGCTGAGCGGCACCCCGTGCTGCGAGCGACGCGTCTGCTTGAGCTCGCCGTTGTGCACGCGCGTCCATGCCAGATGGACCGTGGGCTGCGACGGCCAGTGCAGCAGCTTCGGCAGCGCCGCCTCGTCGTGCCATGGCGCCTCGTCGGTCGACAGGGTCGGCGCCTTCACGTTGGCGTCCTGTACCTGCTTCTCGAAGAAGCGCGAATCCATCAGCCAGAAGTAGTACTCGTCCACGAACGGCGGGTGAGCGACGCCGCACTCCGTGCAGCAGGACACGCACTGTTCCGCATCGGGTGCGCCGCCGCTCTGGAACGTCGCCGCTCCCATCGGCAGGCCCGATGCGGCAACGCGCACGAAGCGGACGCCCAGCCGGATCGCCGCCTCGATCCACCACGGCAGCTCGCCGTGGGCGGTCGGCGGGAATGACGGCCGGACCGCCGAACGAACTGACGCGGCGATGCCTGGCGTGTCGGTCGGCCGATCGCCGCCGTTCCCGGCACGATCGCTACGTTGCAGGCCAGCCGCCAGCCAGGACGGACGGGCATGCCGTTCTTCGGTGCCGAGCAGGCCAAGCCCTTCACGCGGCGGCTTGACCGCCGCAAGCGAGGACGGCTCGACTGCCTGGAGGAGCTGCAGGCCGGGGTGCGCCGGCGGACGCTTGCCGGTCCAAAGCGCGAGGCCGGCCGGCGCGGGCACGGTGAGCGTCGCGCTGCGCAACTGATCCTCGAGGAAACGGAAGCTCTCCGAGGCGCGCGCCCGGGCAAGCTCCTCCCATTCGATCCAGTTCTCACCGTAGATGTCGCGCCGCTTGCAGGTCTCCCAGACCGCGAAGCTGGCGAACTTGCGGTCCCACAGCAGCGGCAGCTCCGGCCCCGGCAACCACGACCCATCGAGCCGCAGGCGTACGTACTGGACGAAGGTCTGGAGCGCGGTGACCGCCTCCTGGATACGGCTGGCGCGCTGGCACAGGTCGGCCTCGACGTCGAGCAGCAACAGCTCACTGAGATCGCGCGGCTCGCGAGCGTGACCACCCCAAGGCAGCACGACACGGTCCATGCTGCACAGGAACGCGATGAGCGCCGTGCGCGCCCGTTGCCGCAGGCCGTCGTTGAGCCGCTTGAGCTCGTCGTAGCGGCGCGGGTGCTCCGTCTCGATGTAGCCGTCGCGCACGAAGCGGGTCAGCATTTCGTTGCCGGAGCTGGTCTCCGGCGCCTCGATCGTGGCCGGCGAAGCGGACGCCCAGAGGTCCGGTCGCGCCGACCGCACATCGAGGCACGTGAACGATGCCCTCAGGCGCTCCAGCCAGGTATCGGCGCGCCAGGCCCGGATCGCCCATTGCTCGTCTTCCAGGAGATCGCTGCCGACCTCGAACTGCTTGTAGTAGCGCAGCACCAGGTCGGCATGTGACAGATCGATGCCGATATGGCGCAGCGTCTGCGCCGGGTCATCCGGATGGCGCTCGGCCGCCTCGTGGAAGAGCAACCAGGCGGGCTGCTCGGGGGCGGTGTCCGCCCGTGTCCTGAGTTCGGCGTAGTCGAATATCCTCTCCCAGGCGTCGAACAGAGCGCGCTGGCGGCGAATGGCCGGCTGGACACGCTTGTCCTGAGCGGCCGGCGGGGAGAAATAGTTGTCTCCTACAGGCAGCAGGTTGAAGTCGAACCAGGCGCGGTGCGGCTGATGGCTCCCCGCTTGTGTGTAGAAGGACATGCCGGCGAAGTCCTCGGCATGGGCGAGCATGTAGCCGACCTCCGACTGCAGATCGTCGGAAGCGGGCTTGGCAGACAGGCCGAAGCGATGGGCGAACAGAAGCGCCTTGAACGCGCGCTGATAGGTACGCCGCACATCGCGCACCGTGCTGACGAAGCGCAGGCGGAGGTATTCGGCGGCTTCGCCCTGGGCCTGCGACGACAGGCCAAGCGCGAGCGTGCCGTCCTTGGCGCGCACGAACAGCCGATCGGCCGGCACGGCGATCAGCCGATCGGCCGTATCCGGCCCCACATATTTGAGCTGGAAGCCCGTCCTCTGGCGCGTGATATCCTCCGGATCGTCGAACTCCGGCGCGCACTCGACAAATTCCACGGTGATGTCGTAGGCGCCGCGGCGCAGCGGCATCGGCTCGGAACGACGCGCCGGCGCGGTTTCGCCGGGCCAGCGGTGGCTCAGCACGACGTACTTGCGCTGGCCGCGGGTCAAGGTGATGCGCCAGCGCTGGTGTTCCGCGCAGTCCCAGCCTGGCTGCTCGCCGTCCGGCGTCGGCAGGCCGGCATGGAAGGCATGGTTGCCGGCGGCCTCGACCAGCAGCACGCCGCTCCATGTGACGGAAAAGCCCTGGCCGCCGCCGAGCGCGAGGCCGTCCGCATTCTTCAAGGCGAAGCCGTTGCGGATGCCGATGTGGCGCAGCTGGGCTGCGCTCAGGGTCAGCCCCGCCGACGGCACGAGGGGCGGCAGCGGCGCATTCCAGTCGTTGCGTACCGATCCGAAGGCGTCGAGCGGACCACGCAGCTCGCGCGATACGATGTCGTCGCTGCCTTCGGCGCGGACTTCGCCGAGCAGACCCGTGCCGACCAGCCCGAGCAGCGCCGCGAAGGCGCCGCCGCTGGGCGGCGGAGTCCAGGTCACGTCGGGCGGCTTGCCGGAGTTGGCCTCCCACGTCGACAGCGCCAGATTCTCGTCGGCGAAGAGATGGCGCAGCAGGCGCCAGGCAAGGCCATGTCCTTCCGTCGATTCCCGGCCGGTCTGGGCCGCGACATGGGCCGCGAGATGTTCCGCAATCGCGCGACAGCGCACATGGAACGTCGCGAAGGCGCGCTGGAAGTAGGCCCAGCGCTTGCCCTCGTCGGCCTCCTGGATCAGATGCTCGTCCGCCTCCTGGAAGCTAGGGAAGATCGCCGCGAAGCGTGCGAGCTCCTTCCGCGGCATGAAGTAGAGGTCGCGCACCGCCTCCTGCTCGGCCGTGCCGAGAGGCTTGATGCGGCCGATCTTCTGGATCACCGCGGCATCGGCGAGCGGGATCACCGAATAGAGCCTGTTGGCGTCCTGATCGTAGCGGAACGGCCCGTCTGCCGGGGTGTTCCACATGAGCGGCGATGTCGTGTTGAGCGGCGCCCGGTATTGCTGCTCCTGCACGTTGGCCGGCTGGCCGGCCGCCGCCAGAATACCCGGGAAGAAGTGCGCACCGAGCGCACGTAATGGGTCGGGCGCACTGCTGGGAAAGCCGAACTCCTCGCGCAGCGAGGCCACGATGCGTTCCCATGTCCACGCCGCGGCGTCCTGGTCGGTCGCCGACAGAGCCAGCAGCTTTGTCCTCAGGTGCCATAGCGAATGCCGCTGGTCGTCGTCGGGATACTGCAGCGGGTCATCGACCGCCTCGTTCGGCGGCTGCAATGCAAACGGGTCGTCACCCCCCAGATGATCGGCTGTCGTGAAGAGGAACAAGATCTCCCCGATGGCAAAATCCGAGGCGTAGATCTTCGCAAGCACCTCGACGAATCTCAGCGTATGGGTCGGATGGGCGTGCCAAGTCTCGGCGGGCACTGCCGGATCGAAGCCGGCCAGCCGAGACAGCGGATCGAGGTTGGCCGCCAGGAGCTTCAGGAACTCGGGCGTCCGTGCCCGGCAATGGTGACGGGCCTCTGCATAGTGGCGAATCTGGTCGAGCAGCTGATCGACCGCCCAGCCCCACTTGGCAGCCGCGGGTCCGGCCCACAAGGCGAGCAGATGCGTGCGGTCGGCCCCGGTCCCTGCCGGCGTCATGAACCGCTCGGCCAGCACGAGCGCGAAATGATCGCGCAGAATTTGGAAGGCCGCGAGCTGGCGCACGAAGTCGGGATTGATGTTGCCGGCGGCATCGAAGAGCGTCAGAACCGTGCAGATGTCACTGAGCTCGGCGAGCGAGTAGCCCGCGCCCGGCAGGGCTTGCAGCTTGCGCCACAGCCGCACGAACACGGCAAGCCGCTTCAAGCCTTCCTTGGTAGCCTGCGGCGTCTGGAACACGATGGTGTAGTCGTCGAGGCAGCATGGCGGGCATTGCGGAAACTCTACAGGCCGCGCAGATGCATCGTCGCGGTCACGCTCCTGGACGCGGCGGCTGGTACGGTCGCGCGTGGCGGCGGCCGCACCCTGGGCACGCCGGCCGGTCACGACCGTGTCCGTCGGCCCGGCGCCGGGTATCGCCTCGCGCAGCGAGAACTCGACGAACTTCGTCTGCCACAGCGCGAACAGCTCGCAATATTCCAGGCCCGTCTGCTTTAGAAAGACCGGAAGCTTCACGGCCATCGACAGCCATTGAGGATCGGCGGCCGACAGGCCGAACAGCTCGGCCAGCAGCGCATCGCCGAGGTCCTTCATGAAGATCGCATCTTCCGCGGGGTCGATCCCGAGATACTCGCGAGCGATCTCGAAGCGTACCGGATAGCGCCACAGGTGCGATCGGAAGGAGGCCGGCTCGTTCGCCGGATCGAGGACGAACTCGGTGATCTCCTTTCGGAAACGGCGCATCGTCGCGTAGCGGGTCGTGCCGAGCGCCCGCAGGTTCGCGCGATTGACGTCGAGCGGCTGGTCGTAGGGCAGCACGGATGCGGAAAAGGCACCGGCCAGGGCGTCGTAGGCGACGGGCTTCTTCACGGGCGTGGCCGGCGAGGAATGCTCCGGCAGGGCACCGAACAGGACCGCAGGATCGTGCCCGGTCGCGGCGGTTGCGCCAGCCAGCGCATGCCCGCCGAGCTCGGCGCCTGCCGTGTCGTGCACGACCCCGGAGACGCTGCCGGGCACATCGGCCGCCATCGCCTCGAGGCATTCGTTGGCCAGGTCCACCAGAGGCAGCGGCGTCTCGAGATTGGCTCGCGTCGCGTGGAGATCGCCGAGAGGCCCTCGCCGCTTCGCGAGCGCCAGCGCCAGCGTGGATGGATCCTGCATCTCGACCTGATCGCAGGTCGAGCTGGCCGAGACCCGCAGCATCTCCTGCAGGTAGGCCACCGGCCCGAGCGGCGACAGATGGGGCGGTGGGACGCAGTTGACGAGCGAGCCGTCAGGATTGACCGGCTTCGACGGTCCGGCGCCTGAACCGCCCGCAGCCGACCCTCCTCCCGCCTTGGCGTGGATGGCGTCGCTATGCTCGTAGGCCACCGTTCCGGTGAGGGCGTCCCGGAAATCCGCGGCGACCAGTGCGGCGACGCCCTCCATGCGACGGAATCCTCGTGAATACAGCGCCTCCATCAGGGAGATGCGCAGCTCGTCGGACACGCCGATGTCGGTCAAGGCGAAAAGGTCGTTCAGGCTGCCGACGGCCGCGATCAGCCATTGCCGGCCGCGCAGGTCGTCAGGGAAGACATCGGCCGCGGCGGCTTCGACCGCCGCTGCGACGGGCGGCGCACCGAACGCGAAGGCTGCCCCCGCATGCACGGCATAACGCTGGAGGAACAGCGAGAGCGGATCCCCGGAAGGCATGCCGAAGCCGGCAACCGGTTCGGCAGCCGCCGGCACATAGGTGTTCGCC
Source organism: Pseudomonadota bacterium (assembly GCA_049323495.1). Classification (GTDB taxonomy): domain Bacteria; phylum Pseudomonadota; class Alphaproteobacteria; order Reyranellales; family Reyranellaceae; genus Reyranella. The sequence continues at coordinate 49,867 of JBMONG010000004.1, read as the reverse complement.
TGCACCGTGATGTCGAAGAACCGTTCGAGATGGCGGATGAAGGCGTCTGTCCGCTCCTCGACCGTACCGGGCTTGGTGAAGGCCGGGAGGAGCGCAGGATTGGCGGCGAAGATCTGGTGCCACTGCGCTGCCGTGACCGCGACCAGATCGGCGACCGTGCCTATCGAGCCGACGACGGCGCCGATCGCCGCGACCAGCGGCTCGACGTCGGCCATCTCGGTCGCCCCGCAGAGCACCAGACGCAAGTGCCCAGCGGGATGAGCCGGCGCGCCGGTGAGCCCGGTCCAGAAGGGTGCGATGTCGAGGTCGGGATCATCGTTTGGTGCGGCGTTGGCGAAGGCCAACCACGCTTCGATCAGCGCCGCGAGATCGGAGGCGCCTGCGACCTGGCACGGGGGCCGCCCCTTGGTGCGTCCGAGCGCAACCAGACGTCGACCGGCCTGTGCCGGCGTGATCCCCGAGCCGGCTACCAGCTCCGGGGCAGGCAACGCGTCGATCGTGCCACGCTCGATCGAAGAGGCCATGATCTCGCGTACGGCACGTTCGCCCTGGAGGCAGGCCATCCGGTATCGCGTGTCGGCGCTGACGTCCGGCGGCAGATGTGAACCCAGTGCATAGAAATACTGGGCTGGCACCACAAAGCTGGGATTCATGGGAAGGTCCTCTCCCGTTCGGGCACGAACGGCCAATCCGGGCCGGCGGCTCCGGTACCTAGTTCCGAAGGATCACTTCGAATTCGTTGATCTTGCCACCGGGCGTCGCGACGCCCGGCTGCACCGGGAAGCGCAGTCCGGCGGCCATGGCATCGATGCTCTTTCGCTCGCACACCAGTGCCGCGACCATCGCGTAGATGTAGCTCGCCAGCATCTCGGCCTTGGCGTCGTGGGCCGCCCGGTGCTTGAGCAGTTCCGCCTGGAAGATCTGATATGCCTGGGCGTCGAAACCGGCCGCGTCCGCCGTGTACATCACTTCAAGGTCGGGAGTCGGCGTGGGCAACGGATCGATATGGCGGTTCCAGGCGATCTCGTAGGCGATGTGGCGGCATTGCGAAGGCGTGAGCGATTCGAGAGCGGGCGATCCGCCGGGATCCTGCGACAGGACCTTCTGCACCGCCCCCTTCAGGTCGGCGAAGGAAGGCGGCGAGCCGTCCTTGGGCAGCACGACGACGGCATCGTTCGGATCGGCCGCCGAGCCGGGCGGCGGCAGGGTCAGATGAATGGTCGGTGCCCCGACGGGAAAGGGCGATGCAGCCGGTGGCAGGACGGCCGGCGGAACGAGCGGCAGGTTGACCGTGCTGGCATTGTATTCGACGACGAAGGAACCCAGCGACGTGCCGCCGCGCGTCACGCGCAGAAGGATATCGACATCGGAATATTCCGTCGCGGGCGGCGCAGTGATCTCCAGCAGTGCGGTCGCGACTGCGGCCGGTGGAAAGGTCAGGGTCGGCACCCAGTGCTGCGCGATACGGGTGATCGCCGGGTCGGCATCGAACTGTGCCGCACCGATCGGAGGATCGACCGCGACATTCACCTTCGGCTTGGCGAAGGAGGCGTCCCATGCCTCGATCTTCAAGCCGGGCAGATAGCTGCTGAACGCCGCACCGTCGACCGGCTCTTCAGGAACAAGTCGGATGACCAAGACCTGGGGCATGGCGCTATCCTTCTTCTGCGCATCAGCGTGATCCGATCAGGAGCCGAGTTGGGCGCCTCGTGCCTGCGTCGGATCCCAATCAACGATGAGAGAATGCCGTGCATGCTGCATGGGGTCTGTGGTGGAGCGCACATCTCCTGTGGCCGGATACATCACTCTGGAAAGTATCGCCTCCGTCGGCGATGATCCCTTCCGGCAGCCAGGCAAGGCGGCGACGACGGCGCGGGCCGCAAGCGGCAAGCTGCCGCAAAGAGAGGAAACGATGCCGGACACCGTCCTTCCCGACATTCCCACCACTCCGGTGACGCCTGCCATGCTCGACGGGCTGCGCGCCATCGTTGGCGACAAGGGCCTGATCCTGGACGATCAGGGCAAGGAACCCTTTGTGCGCGACTGGCGCGGCTCGCTGGTCGGCACGGCGGCCGTCGTGGTGCGCCCGGCCTCGACGGAGGAAGTGTCGAAGGTCGTGCGGCTCTGCTTCGAACACGGAATTGCTATCGTACCCCAGGGCGGCAATACCGGCCTGATGGGTGGCGCCACCCCGTGGCCGACGCACAGCGGCATCGTGCTCTCGCTCGGCCGGATGAACCGGGTGATCGAGATCGATCCCGTGGGCTACACCATGACCGTGGAGGCTGGCTGCATCCTGCAGACGCTTCAGGAGACTGCATCGAGCCACGACCGGTTCTTTCCGCTCAGCCTCGGCGCCCAGGGCTCGTGCATGATCGGCGGCAATCTCTCGACCAATGCCGGCGGCGTGCAGGTGCTGCGCTACGGCAATGCGCGCAACCTCGTGCTGGGGCTCGAGGTCGTGCTGCCCAGCGGCGATGTCTGGAACGGGCTGCGCTCACTGAAGAAGGACAACACCGGCTACGACCTCAAGCACCTCTTCATGGGAGCCGAAGGCACGCTCGGCATCATCACCAAGGCCGTGCTGAAGCTCTGGCCAGCCCCCAAGGACGTCGCCACGGCGTGGCTCGCTATCCGCGATCCGCAGGCGGCGATCGAGATCCTGTCGGAGGCGCATGCGGCGTCGGAGGACAATGTCGGCTCCTGCGAGCTTATGAGCCGCGCCTGCACCGACATGGTCCTGCGCCACATCCCCGGCACGCAGGATCCGCTCAAGGCCGAAACGCCATGGTTCCTGCTGCTCGAATGGTCCTCGTCGCGGCCCCGTGTCGACGGCGCCGAAGGCATGTCGGAGAAGATGGAGCAGTTCCTGGCCGACCAGATGGAGGCCGGCCGCGTGCTCGATGCGGTGATCGCCCAGAACGAAGCGCAGGCGCGCAACATGTGGACCATCCGCGAATCCGTGGCGCCCGCATCGCGCGCCGAAGGGCCGGGGCTGAGCTACGACATCTCCGTGCCGATCTCGAAGATCCCCGCCTTCATCGAGAAGGGCGTGGCGGCGGCGCTCGAGATCCTGCCCAGCATCCGGCCCTATCCGCTGGGCCATATCGGCGACGGCAACCTGCACTTCTCCTTCATGGGGCCAAAGGGCATGGACCGCCAGACACTGCATCAGTACTCGCCCGCCATCACGCGTGCCGTGAACGACCTGGTGCGCGACATGGCCGGCTCGATCTCGGCCGAGCACGGCATCGGCATCGACAAGATCGACGAACTGGCGCACTACCGCAGCAGGATCGAGCTCGACACGATGCGCTCGATCAAGCGCGCCCTCGACCCGAAGAACATCATGAACCCCGGAAAGATCCTGCGGCTGTGAGCGACTTCATCGACAAGCTTGGCGCCATCGTGGGCGAGCGTGGCCTGATCACCGACGGCCAGGGCAAGCATCCCTACCTGACCGACTGGCGCGAGAACTATCTCGGTGCGGCGCAGGCGATCGTGCGGCCCGCCAGTACGGAGGAGGTCGCGGCCGTCGTGCGGCTGTGCGCCGCCGAGAAGGTCGCGATCGTGCCGCAGGGCGGCAACACCGGCATGGTGGGCGGCGGCACGCCGGACGAATCCGGCCGCGAGATCGTGCTGTCGCTCAACCGCATGAACCGCATCCTCGACGTCGATCCCATCGGCTACACGATGACGGTCGAGGCCGGCGTCGTGCTGAAGACCATCCAGGAAACGGCCGCGCAGCACGACCGCCTCTTCCCGCTGAGCCTGGGTGCCGAAGGAAGCTGCACCATCGGCGGCAACCTTTCGACCAACGCCGGCGGGGTGCAGGTGCTGCACTACGGCAATGCCCGCCAGCTCGTGCTGGGACTCGAGGTCGTGACGCCACAGGGCGAAATCTGGAACGGCCTGCGTGCGCTCAAGAAGGACAATACCGGCTACGACCTGCGCGACCTCTATCTCGGCGCCGAGGGCACGCTCGGCATCATCACCAGGGCCGTGCTCAAGCTCTGGCCCAAGCCCAAGGATGTGGCGACCTCCTGGATCGCCGTGCCCTCGCCCGAGGCCGCCGTGGCGCTGCTAAGCGGCGCGCATGCGGCCAGCGAGGACAATGTGACGTCCTGCGAGCTGATGGGCCGGCAGGGGATCGACTTCGTGCTGAGCCACATCGCGGGGTCCGTCGATCCGCTCGCCGGGCGGCACGACTGGTATGTGCTGCTCGAATGGTCCTCCACCCGGCCCCGCCGCGACGGCGACAACGCGGGCGGGCTGGCGGAGAAGATGGAGGCCTATCTCGGCGAGGCGATGGAGCAGGGCCTCGTGCTCGACGCCGCGCTGGCGCAGAACGAGACGCAGGCCCGCGCCTTCTGGGCACTGCGCGAGAACCACTCCGAGGGCCAGAAGCGGGAGGGTCCGTCCATCAAGCACGACATCTCCGTGTCCGTCAGCAAGCTGCCCGCCTTCGTGAAGGAAGGGCTGGCCGCGATGAAGAAGGTGCTGCCCGACTGCCGGCCGGTGCCGTTCGGCCATGTCGGCGACGGCAACCTGCACTTCAATTGCCAGTCGCCGCCCGGCTGGGACAAGCCGCGCTTCATGGCGTACGGCGAGGCGATCAGCGGCGCGGTCTACGATCTGGTCGTGGGCTACGGCGGCTCGATCTCGGCCGAGCACGGAATCGGGCGGCTGAAGGTCGAGGAGCTGACGCACTATCGCAGCAAGATCGAGCTCGACACGATGCGTTCGATCAAGCGCGCCCTCGACCCCCAGAATCTGATGAACCCGGGCAAGGTCCTGCAGGTCTAGGTCTGGCTAGCGGCGATCGTTCTCGTTGCGGCGATCGACGATCTCGTACTGCACGTCGATCACCTTGCGCTCCGGCCGGGACGGGTCGGCCGGCGGCTTGCGGCCGAACAGCCCGGCGAGCCAGTCGCGCGCCTTGAAGGCGAGAATGGCGAGCAGCACCACCGCGGCGACGCCGGCGATCACGGCAAAGCCCAGCACGGCCAGCACGATGAAGCCGATCAGGCCCAGCACCGCCTGCAGCCACACGCGCGCGGGCAGGCGCGACAGCATTTCGAGGAACTGTTTTCCGTTCATGTCGCCCAGCGCTTCTCGAAGTCCCAGACCTCCGGAAATCCCATGAGTTCGTGCATGCCATGGTATTGTGGCACTTCGATGCCCGCGCTGGTGCCCTTTTCCTTGAGGTAGGCCCAGGCCTCGCGCATCGCTTCGGCGGCGACGCTGAAGCCCAGGCCGGGATAGATGGCGATGTCGAAGCCCCATTTCTGGAGGCGGTCGACCTCGACGCGCGGCGTCTTGCCGAACTCCACCATGTTGGCCAGCAGCGGCTTCTCGACCTCACGCCCGATGCGCTCGAGTTCGGCCTCGCTCTCCGGCGATTCGACGAAGATCACGTCCGCGCCCGCCTCGGCATAGAGGCTGGCGCGGCGCAGCGCCTCGTCCAGCCCGTGGGCGGTGCGGGCATCGGTACGCGCCACGATCAACGTCTCCGCATGGCGGCGCGCCTCGGCCGCGACCTTTATCTTGAGCGCCATCTCCTCGGCCGGAACCACCCGGCGTCCCGGCGTGTGCCCACACTTCTTCGGCATCTCCTGATCCTCGATCTGGATGCCCGCGACCCCGGCCGCCTCGTAGCCTCGGACCGTGCGCTGCACGTTGAGCAGGCCGCCATAGCCCGTGTCCGCGTCGGCGATCACCGGTGTTCGAACCACCGAGCAGATCATTTCGGCACGTCCGACCATGTCGGAGTAGGTGGCAAGGCCGGCGTCGGGCAGTCCCAGCATCGAGGCGGTGGCGCCGTAGCCCGTCATGTAAAGGGCCGGGAAGCCCATCCTGTCGGCCACGCGCGCCGATATGCCGTCATAGACGCCTGGCGCCAGGATGAACTCACCGTTGGCCAGATGTGCGCGCAGCGCAGCCGCCTTGTCGTTGCCCGCCATGATCCAATCCCTCCGTCGGTCGCGTCCGATGATATTGCGCCCGACTGGACGCAATATCGCAAGAGCGGAGGGCCATGCCGTTTCGCGTGCGGAGGCGGCGCCTCAGACGGAAACGGGCTTCAGCTCGTCGGAACTCGCCGACTTGCAGAAAGTCGTGGTCTCGGTCGTCGTCTGCCCGTTCTTGGTTGCCGTGAGCTCGATCGGACGGCAGGTGCTGCCGTCGGCGCGGCGTGTCGCCGGCGCCACCGGCTTGGCGGCAACCACGGTCGGCGGCGGGGCCGTCGTGCCGGCGGCCGGCGGCGTCGTCGGTTCGACCGAATAGGTCGTCGGCACGTTGGTCTCGGCGGTGAAGGCGGTCTGCGTCGCCTGGGCGAGACGGGCGCGCTCCTGCTGATCGAGCGCGCGGCCCACCAGATTGCCAGCCAGCGCGCCGACCAGCGCACCACCCACGATGCCCCCGGCCGAGCCGAAGGCGAGGCCGCCCACCGCACCGCCGACGGCGGCGCCCATGAACGTGCCCATCGCCTGGTTCGACGGTCCGCCGCTTTCGTTGGTCATGCAGGCCGTCGCCAGCCCGAGAGCCGCCACGACGCCGGCCGCGCGAGCGGCTAGCCGACGGCCGGCCCGCCATGGCATGGGCCGGGCAATCAATGCAGTCATTTGGTGCATCTCCGTTTGTAGTCTTGAACGGTTACTCTACCCCACAGGGCCTGTTTGCGACCACGGGCGTCGTCCTCGGCGTCCGCGTAGGAGCGGGGCGCATCGCACGAGGCCAGAACCAGCCCGTTGCGCACCAGCGCCAGGGCAAGGTCTATGCGGTCGGAGTCCGGTATGTCCGCCAGCGGCGGCTTGGCGTTGAGCGGGGTGACGAGGCAGCGATAGAGGGGGGTGCCGTCGGTGAGGCGATCGGTCTGTCGGCAGCGCAGGTCGCGCGGCTGGGCGGCCAGGGCATCGACCGCAACCTTGTGCAGAGCCGGATCGTTCACGACATCGACGCCCTGCAGCCGGACCTCGTCGGCCTTGTCCTTGATGCCGATCATCATCAGCGTCTTGCCGAAATGGTCGAAGGCGCCCGACACGAACTCGACGGCCTTGCGGGCCTCCTCCACGGCCTTGCGGCGGGCTGCGGCTTCTTCGTCAGCCTTGCGCTTCGCTTCCTCTTCGGCGTGCTTCTGCGCGGCGAGCTCGGCTTCGATCTTGCGCCGGGTCTCTTCCTCGAGCTGCTTCCGGGCAGCAGCATCGGCCTCCTCCTGGGC
>JBMONG010000004.1:0-42638 GCA_049323495.1 Pseudomonadota bacterium | reverse complement strand
CTGCCGCTCGGCCTCGGCCTTCTGGCGCTCCTCTTCGGCCTTCTGCCGCTGTTCCGCTTCGGCCCGCAGCTTGGCCGCTTCCTCCTCCGCCTTGAGGCGGCGAGCCTCCGCCTCCTCGGCCGCCTGACGAGCCCTCACCATCTCTGGATCAGGCCCGCGCGAAGCGATGGCGTAGTATCCGCCGCCACCCAGCAGCGCCAGCAGGACGACGGCGGACGCGGCCCACAGTCCTGTCCGCTTTGCCGGCGACGATGAAGGAGGCGGCGCGGAAAGCGTCGAAACGTGCTGCGAGGATTTCGCCTCCGGCGCGCCGCTCCTGCCCGGCGGGCCGCTCTTGGCGATCACCATCGTGGCATCGGCGGCCGGCGCCTCTGCCATGCCGAGGATCGGCCGCCAGCCCGCGATGCTCTGCGGCCGGTCGCGCGCGGCGACGGCGAGGCCCGCGTCGACGCCGGCCAGCACGCCCGGCGAAAAGCCTGCGGGCTTCTGCTGGGTCAGCGGCTCGTAGGTATCCTCGAGCATGCGGTCGAAGGCGTTCGGCGGCGCCTTGCCCGTGATGGCGTGATAGAGCGTGGCCGCGAGGCCGTAGATGTCGGTCCAAGGCCCCTGCTTGGCCGAGGTCATCTGCTCGGCCGCCGCGTAGCCGGGCGTGAAGATGGCGGTCAGCGCCGCGCTGCGTCCGGCCATCGCTGCGCGGGAGGCGCCGAAATCGATCAGCGTCGGATTGCCGGCCGCATCGAGCAGGATGTTGGCCGGCTTGATATCGCGATGAAGGAAGCCCGCATTGTGGACTTGCTCCAGCCCATCCAGCAGGGGCCACAGCACGCGGTCGACGTCTTCCGGTCCCAGACGCCCATCGCGATTGATCCGGTCCTCGAGCGTGACGCCGCTCAGCAGCTCCATCACGATGTAGGCGGTGCCATTGGTCTCCAGGTAGTCGAAGACCTGCACGATCGCCGGCACGCGATGGAGGCTTGCGAGGGTGCGGCCCTCCGTGACGAAGCGGTCGCGGCCCCAGCCGAAATCGTCGGCCATCTTGGTGGTGCGCGGCAACACCGTGGCGCCGTCCTGCCTGATCGCAAGCGCCGTCGGCAGGTACTCCTTGATGGCGACGTCGCGGCCGAGCTGCACGTCGCGGGCGCGGTAGGTGATGCCGAAGCCCCCCTGGCCCAGCACGGCCAGGATCTCGTAGCGGCCGATCATCTGCCCCGGCTGCAGCGCGGCATAGTCGACGTCCGGCACGGTGCCCGCGCCCGACCCTGCGGTCGGTCCGCCGTCCTGTCCGGACATCTGGGTTGGACCGGTCATGGCCTCAGACCTGGCGCACGTGAAGCTCGACGTCGCCGAGCTGCAGCCGGGCCCCGGCATGCAGTGCGACCGGTTCGCCTGCGCGCAGCGGCTGGTCGCCGAGTCTCGTGCCGTTGGTCGACCCGAGGTCCTCGACCTGCAGCGCCTCGCCGGCGACGCGCAGCCGGGCATGCCGGCGCGACACCGTCGGATGGGCAATGACGAAGTCGCACTGATCGACGGCCCGGCCGATCACCATGCCTTCCTGGCGGCTCATCAGCTTCTCCAGGGTGACCTCGAAGGCATGCTTGTTCCTCGTCGAGTCCGCGCCTTCGAACCGCAGCGTGATCTGCGGCACCATGCGCGTCGTCGTACCCACTGACGCCGCGGCGGGCTTCGATGGGCGCACATGGAAGACCTGCACGGAGCGGCTGACGTTCTTGAGCTGGTGCTCGCCGCCGTCCACGAAGGCATATTCGACGCGCAGCTCGACCAGGTCGCGCACGGCGCGGGAGACGGCGATGCCGCCCGGCTCGGCCAGCGCCTGGATGCGCGCCGCGAGGTTCACGCCGTCGCCGAAGATGTTCTCGTCCTCGTCGTCGACGATGACCTCGCCGAGATGCACGCCGATTCTGAACAGCATGCGCTGCGTCTCGTCGAGCGCCTCGTTGAAGCGCGCCATGCGCTCCTGGATATCGATGGCCGCGCCGACCGCCGTCACCGCGGAGCCGAATTCGGCCAGCATCGCGTCGCCCGCTGTACCGACCAGCCGTCCCCTGGAGGCGTCGATCGCCGGACGCCAGACCTCGATCTGGGCCGACTTCAGATGGCGGAACGTACGGGTCTCCGCGCCCTCCATCATGCGGGTAAAGCCCGCGAGGTCGGCGTGGACGATGGCGGCTAGACGGCGTTGCATCTCGGTCTCTTGTCAGCGCCCTTTGAAGGCGGGCTGCCGGCGCTCGCGCAGCGCCGACAGCCCCTCGCGCAGATCCTCGGAGGTGGCGCACTCGCGCATGGATTGTCTGATGGCGGGAATGTCGGGCTCTGCCTGGGCGAACTGCTCTATCGCTCGCTTCATGTTCAGCATCGAAAGCGGCGCCAAAGTGGCAAGGCGGCCGGCGATTTCATCGATCTTTGTGGGAAACGCCACACGGTCGACGAGCCAATCGAGATAGCCGACGGCCAGCAGCTCCGTGTCCGAGAAGTCCTCGGACAGCAGGAAGGCGCGCTTGGCGAAGCTCGGACTCACCTTCTGGGTGTAGCGCCTGAGTCCGCTCGGATAGTAGTGCAGACCGAACCGCGCCGCCGGCATGAAGAACCGCATGCCCTTGACGCCCAGCCTGAAATCGCAGGCCAGCGCCAGGTCCGTGGCGCCGCCATAGACGCCGCCGTTCAGCGCGCACAGGGTCGGCATGCGCATGGCCTCGATGCGGTCCATGACCGTCTCGAAGGCACTCTCGCGGTGGCCGTTCTGCTGCTGGCCGTTCTGCTGCTGGCCATTCTGCTGCTGGCCATTGTCCTGCCGACCGCCGGCCGGAATGGAACCGAGGTCGTAGCCCGAGCAGAAGGTCTTGTCACCGGCACCGGTGATCACCGTGACGCGCACGTCCGGAGCAGCATCGGCCTTCTCGACCGCGTCGAGCAGCGACGCCAGGCCGGCCGGATCCAGCCGGTTGTGCTTGGCCGGATCGTTGAGGGTGATCGTGGCTCGCGGGCCGGAGATGGACAGCAGGACGGTGTCGGTCATGGCCCGGAAAATAGCCGAGCCGGTCGCCAAAAGCGACTGAGCACGGCATATTGCGCGCCCGGAGGACAGCATATGACGTATACCGCGCCCCTCGCCGACATGCGTTTCGCGTTGCGCGAATTGGCCGGCCTGCACGGGGTCGCCGCCCTGCCCGGCTACGAGCACGCTACAGACGATACAATCGACGCGGTGCTCGAGGAGGCCGCCAAGCTTGCCGGCAACGGCCTGGCGCCGCTGAACCGCGACGGCGACAAGGTCGGCGCCCGGCTGGAGAACGGCGTCGTGCGCACGGCGCCCGGCTTCGCCGCGATCTACAAGGAGTTCGTCGACGGCGGCTGGAATTCCCTGCCCTTCGACCCGGCGTTCGGCGGCCAGGGCATGCCCTGGCTGCTTGCCGTCACCGTCCAGGAGATGTGGCAGGCCGCGAACATGGGCTTCGGCCTGGTGCTGCTGCTGAACCAGGGCGCCATCGACGCCATCCATCACCACGGCTCCGCCGAGCAGAAGACGACCTACCTGCCCAGGATGATCTCGGGCGAGTGGACCGGCACGATGAACCTCACCGAGCCCCAGGCCGGTTCGGATCTCGGCCAGCTCAAGGCGCGCGCCGTCCGCAGCGGCGACCATTACCTCATCACCGGCCAGAAGATCTTCATCACCTACGGCGAGCACGACATGGCCGAGAACATCGTGCACCTGGTGCTGGCACGCACCCCCGACGCGCCGCCGGGCGTGCGCGGCATCTCGCTGTTCATCGTCCCGAAATTCCTGGTCGATGCCGACGGCAAGCCCGGCAAGCGCAACGACCTGCGCTGCGTGTCGCTGGAACACAAGCTCGGCATCCACGCCAGCCCGACCTGCGTCATGTCCTACGGCGACGATGGCGGCGCGGTCGGCTACCTGGTCGGCGAGGAAGGCCGTGGCCTGTCCTACATGTTCACGATGATGAACAACGCGCGGCTCTCGGTCGGCATCCAGGGTTTGGCCGTCGCCGAGCGCGCCTATCAGCAGGCTGCGGCCTTCGCCAAGACGCGCGTTCAGTCCAAGGATGACGGCAGCGACAACCCGCAGCCCGTGTCCATCGTCCACCATGCCGACGTGCGCCGCATGCTGATGAGCATGCGCGCCCAGATCGAGGCCATGCGGGCGCTGGGCTATTACACGGCGGCCGGCATCGACGGCGCCCTCAAGCACCCCGATCGCGGCGCGGCCCGGCGCACCCAGGACCGCGTCGACCTCCTGATCCCCATCGTGAAGGCCTGGTTCACCGACCTCGGGAACGAGATCGCCTCGACAGGCGTGCAGATCCACGGCGGCATGGGCTTCATCGAGGAGACGGGGGCCGCCCAGCACCTGCGCGACGCGCGCATCCTGCCGATCTACGAAGGCACAAACGGCATCCAGGCGCGCGACCTCGTCGGACGCAAGGTCGCCAAGGACGGCGGCGAGGCCATGCTGGCCCTGGTCGCCGAGATGCGGGAGCTGGCCGAGGAGATGACGGCGGCGCCGGGCGACGACATCGCCGCGATCCGGACGGCCCTGGCGGCCTCCGCCGAGGCGCTGGAGGACGCCACACGCTGGGTGGCGCAGGCGGTGAAAGGCGAGCTGGTGGCGGCGCTCGCGGGCTCGGTGCCCTTCCTGCGGCTGGCCGGCACCGCTTTGGGCGGCTGGCTGCTCGCCAAGGGCGCCCTGGTGGCTCAGGGCAAGCTCGCCGCGCGCGATGGCGATCCGGCCTTCCTCGAGGCCAAGGTGGTGACGGCGCGCTTCTACGCCGAGGTCATCGTGCCACCTGCTCTGGCGCAGCTCGGTCCGCTGAAGGCGGCCGGCCGCACGGTGTTCGCGCTGGACGAAGGGCAGCTCTGAAAGGCAAGCCATCTGGCAGCGGCATCCTTGGCGATGCCGTCCTTGTACCTCGATCAAGAACTTAAGTCAATAGATAATAACCTTGGTGTGCACCCTGCCCTGCGCACACCGCACGCCGAGTTTTTGCGCTCCGCAGCAGGGGGCGTTCGAACGCACCCTGACAACATGGCGAAACCGGCTCCCACGAAAAACGCCCGGTCATCGACCGGGCGTCTGGTGTGGAGCGGGCCTCTCCCCTCCCCAGGGCTTGGCGGCTCAGGCTGCTTCCTGCTGCTCCGCCGGCTCGGCCGACGGGCCGCTGTCCTGGCCCTTGGCAGAGGTATCGCGCTCGACGAACTCGATCACGGCCATGGGGGCGGCGTCGCCGAAGCGGAAGCCGGCCTTCAGCACGCGCAGATAGCCGCCGGGACGCTTGGCGTAGCGCGGGCCCAAGGTCGTGAACAGCTTGTCCGCGACATAGGGATCGCGCAGGAAGCCGATGGCCTGACGGCGCGCATGCAGGCCGCCGCGCTTGCCCAGCGTGACCAGCTTCTCGACGATCGGACGCAGGTCCTTCGCCTTGTGCAGCGTGGTCGTGATCTGTTCGTGCTTGATGAGAGCACCGGCCAGATTGGAGAACATCGCCTTCCGATGTTCCGCCGTGCGGTGGAACTTCCGACCGCGATTTCCGTGACGCATGACCTAAATCCCTTCGCTTCTGCCTTGCCCCCTCCGGCGCTTCGCGCCCACCTTCCCCCACCCGGTGGGGGAAGACTGGAAGGAGGGCCTAGTACGGCTCTTCCAGCCGCTTGGCCATTTCCTCGATGTTGTCCGGCGGCCAGCCCGGGATCTCCATGCCCAGGTGCAGCCCCATGCCGGCCAGCACTTCCTTGATCTCGTTCAGCGACTTCCGGCCGAAGTTCGGCGTGCGCAGCATCTCGGCCTCGGTCTTCTGCACGAGGTCGCCGATGTAGATGATGTTGTCGTTCTTCAGGCAGTTGGCCGAACGCACCGACAGCTCGAGCTCGTCGACCTTGCGCAGCAGGTTCCGGTTGAACGGGAAGTCGTCCGGCTGCTCTTCCTTGCGGACCTCGCGCGGCTCCTCGAAGTTGATGAAGAGCTGCAGCTGGTCCTGCAGGATGCGTGCGGCCAGCGCCACGGCGTCGTCCGGACGGGTGGTCCCGTTGGTCTCGACCGTCATCGACAGCTTGTCGTAGTCGGTCACCTGGCCGACGCGGCTGTTCTCGATCTTGTAGGAGACGCGCTTCACCGGGCTGAACACCGAATCGATCGGGATCAGGCCGATCGGCGCATCCTCCGAGCGGTTGGCCGCGGCCGGGACATAGCCCTTGCCGGTGGCCACCATCAGCTCCATCGAGATCGAGGCGCCGTCGTCGAGGGTGCAGATCAGGTGCTTGGGATCCATGATCTGCACGTCGCCCGGCAGCTCGATCATGCCGGCCGTGACCTCGCCGGGGCCGACGGCGCGCAGATAGAGGCGCTGCGGGCGGTCACCCTGCATCTTGACGGCCATCGCCTTGATGTTCAGCACGATGTCGACGACATCCTCGCGGACGCCGGGGATGGACGAGAACTCGTGCAGCACGTTGTCGATCTTGATCGACGTGACGGCGGCGCCCTGCAGCGAGGAGAGCAGCACGCGCCGCAGCGCGTTGCCGAGCGTGAGACCGAAGCCGCGCTCCAGCGGCTCGGCGACGATCGTCGCGGTGCGACCAGGATCGACGCCGGCTTCGGTGACAAGCTTCTCCGGCTTGATCAGGTCCTGCCAGTTCTTCTGAAGCACGGGGGCTACCTCTCTAGACCGGTTGGTTCAGGCAGGCCCGCAGGGGACCCGCCGCAACAATTCCTTGGGCGGTGCGGGAAACACACCGCCACCGAACTCAGACGCGACGACGCTTCGGCGGACGGCAGCCGTTGTGCGGGATCGGCGTCACGTCGCGGATGGCGGTGACGGCCAGTCCGACGGCCTGCAGGGCCCGCAGCGCCGATTCTCGGCCGGAGCCCGGGCCACGCACCTCGATCTCCAGCGTGCGCATGCCGTGCTCCATCGCCTTGCGACCGGCATTCTCGGCCGCCATCTGGGCCGCGAACGGCGTCGACTTGCGCGAGCCCTTGAAGCCCTGCTGGCCCGACGACGACCAGGCGATGGTGTTGCCCTGCGCGTCGGTGATCGTGACGATCGTGTTGTTGAAGGAGGCGTTCACGTGCGCGACGCCCGCGATGATGTTCTTGCGTTCCTTGCGACGGGGACGCGCGCCGGCGGTACCCGCGGCAGCAGCAGCTTTGGCCATGATCCGATTCCCCTGGGCTTACTTCGTGACTTTCTTCTTGCCGGCGATCGGCTTCGCCGGTCCCTTGCGGGTGCGCGCGTTGGTATGCGTGCGCTGGCCGTGGACCGGCAGGCCGCGACGATGCCGCAGGCCGCGATAGCAGGCGAGGTCCATCAGACGTTTGATGTTCATCGCCACCTCGCGCCGCAGGTCGCCCTCGACCGTGTAGTCGCGATCGATCGTTTCGCGGATGCGGATGACCTCGTCGTCGGTCAAGGTGTTGACCCGCCGCGATTCGTCGATCCCCACCTTCCCCAGGATCTCCTTGGCCTTGGCCTGGCCGATCCCGTGGATGTATTGCAGCCCCACGATCACGCGCTTGGCGGTGGGGATGTTCACGCCGGCTATACGAGCCAAAGTTCCAACTCCTTCAATGGCTTATGGCACGCCTCAGCGCGCCTGCAACACGTTCCGCTGGCCCCGGAAAAGCGCGCGATTATAGGGATGCGCGCGCCCGAGTCAACGGAACTCGAACTTGTCAAGCCCCATCCAATATGGACAGGATCTGACGGTACACCTCGTCCATGGGCGCCATCCCGTCGACCGTCCGCAGCACCCCGCGCGCCCGGTAGTAGGGCAGCAGGGGCTCCGTCTGGGCCCGGTAGGCGGCCATCCGCGTCTTCATGGTCTCTGCATTATCATCCTTGCGGCGCGTGAACTCCGTCGCGCCGCAGACATCGCAGACTCCCTCGACCTTGGGACGCTTGAACTTGTCGTGGTAACCCGCCCCACACTTCGCGCAGGAATACCGGCCGACGATGCGCTCGGTCAGCGCCGCCTCGTCGACCTGCATCTCGATCACCCGATCGAGCTGCCGGCCGGTCTTGGCCAGCATCTGGTCGAGTGCCTCGGCCTGGGCCTCCGTGCGCGGAAAGCCGTCCAGAATGAAGCCCTTGGCGCAGTCAGGCTGGGCGATGCGGTCCTCGATCAGGCCGACCATCAGGGCATCCGGAACGAGCTCGCCGCGCTCCATGATGCCCTTGGCCTTCTTGCCGAGCTCGCTGCCGGAGGCGACCGCCGCCCGCAGCATGTCGCCCGTCGAAAGCTGGACCATGCCGCGTTCCTGCTGCAGGCGCTGCGCCTGCGTGCCCTTGCCGGCCCCGGGCGGTCCCAGAAGGATGATGTTCATCGACCACGACCTCTCAGGCGGGCCTTCTTGATCAGGCCTTCATACTGGTGGGCCAGCAGATGCGCCTGCACCTGCGTGACCGTGTCCAGGGTGACCGACACGACGATCAGCAGGCTGGTGCCGCCGAAATAGAACGGCACGCCCCCCCGGGCGATCAGCAGCTCGGGCAGGATGCAGACTGCCGAGAGATAGATCGCGCCGATCACGGTCAGCCGGTTGAGGATGTACTCCAGGTACTCCGCCGTGTTCTTGCCGGGCCGGATGCCCGGCACGAAGCCGCCGTTCTTCTTCAGATTGTCGGCAGTCTCGGCCGGATTGAAGACGACCGTCGTATAGAAGAAGCAGAAGAAGACGATCAGGCCGATATAGGCCAGCAGGTACAGCGGCTGGCCATGGCCGAGATAAGTCGCGATCCACTGCAGCCAGCCCGGCTCGCCGGCACTGCCCTGGAACGATGCGATGGTGGCCGGGAACAGCAGCAGGGACGATGCGAAGATCGGCGGGATCACGCCGGCTGTGTTGATCTTCAGCGGCAGGTGGGACGCCTCGCCGCCATACATGCGGTTCCCCACCTGGCGCTTGGGATATTGCACCACGATGCGCCGCTGGGCCGTTTCGACGAACACCACCAGCGCCACCACGATCACCACGCCGGCCGCCAGCGCGATGATGAACAGCGCCGACAGCGCGCCAGTGCGGCCGAGCTCGAGCGTCTGGATCAGCGCGCCCGGCAGGGCCGCCACGATACCCGCGAAGATGATCAGCGAGATGCCGTTGCCGACGCCGCGTGCCGTGATCTGCTCGCCCAGCCACATCAAGAAGAGCGTGCCGCCGACCAGGGTGACCACCGTCACGAAACGGAAGAACAGGCCCGGATCCACCACCACGGGTCCGGCCGACGCCACCTGGCTCTCCAGCCCGACCGCGATGCCGTAGGCCTGGAAGGCGGCCAGCAGCACCGTACCGTAGCGCGTGTACTGGTTGATCTTCTTGCGGCCGGCCTCGCCTTCCTTCTTCAGTGCCTCGAGCGACGGCACGACCGTCGTCAGGATCTGCATGATGATGGATGCCGAGATGTACGGCATGATCGACAGGGCCAGCACCGACATGCGGCCAATCGAGCCGCCGGAGAACACGTCCAGCAGGCCGGCGATGCCGCCGGCGTTCTGGGCGAAGATCTCGGCCAAGGCGTGCGGATCGACACCCGGTACCGGGATGTAGGCGCCGATGCGGAAGACCACGAGCGCGCCCACGGTGAACCACAGGCGCTTCTTCAGCTCGGTCGCCTTACCGATCGCGCCCCAGTTCAGATTGGATGCAAGTTGCTCGGCGGCGGATGCCATGGGACCTCACGCTGAAACGACGCACGCGGGGGCAGCCATGGCCGCCCCCTTCGACAACGCCGTCGACCCTAGGCCGCCTCGGCCACGGGCTTGGGCGGCAGCTCGACCTTGCCGCCGGCCTTCTCGACCGCGGCGACCGCCGACGCCGAGGCGCCGGCGACCTTCACTTCGATCCTGGTCTTGATCTCGCCCTTGCCCAGGAGGCGAACGCCGTCGAGGGCCTTCTTGAACAGGCCGGCGGCCTGCATGGCGGCGGCGTCGATCGGCTTGCCGGCATCGAGACGGTTCTCGTCGATCGCCTTCTGCAGCGCGCCCAGGTTGACCACCTGCCACGCCTTCTGATGGGGCGGCAGGAAGCCGCGCTTGGGCATGCGGCGGTAAAGCGGCATCTGGCCGCCTTCGAAGCCCTTGATGGCGACGCCGGTGCGGGACTTCTGGCCCTTGACGCCGCGTCCCGAGGTCTTGCCCTTGCCCGAGCCGATGCCGCGGCCGACGCGCAAGCGCGCCTTGCGGGCTCCCGGGTTGTCGGAGATCTCGTTGAGTTTCATCGTCAGTCCCTTTTAGGCCGCCGGCTCGTCCTCGACTCGCACGAGGTGGCGGACCTTGTTAATCATGCCGCGCACCTCGGGCGTATCCACGAGCTCGCGGCTGCGATGGCGCTTGTTCAGCCCCAGCCCCACCAGCGTCGCCCGCTGGTCCTGCGTACGGCCGATCGGGCTGCCGGTCTGGGTGATCCGGATCTTCTTCTTGCCGTCAGACATCGCCCTGCCCCCTTAGGCCGCCGCTTCCGCGGTGGCGGTGTCGTCGCGACGGCCGAGCAGGTCACCGACCTTCTTGCCGCGGCGGGTGGCGACCATACGCGGCGAATTGAGCTGGGTCAGCGCCGCGAAGGTCGCCTTGATCATGTTGTGGGGATTGGACGTGCCGACCGACTTGGCGACGATGTCCTTGATCCCCAGCGTCTCGAACACCGCGCGCATCGGACCGCCCGCGATGATGCCGGTGCCCGCCGGGGCGGCGCGCAGGGTGACCCTGCCGGCACCGAAGCGGCCCTTGACGTCGTGATGCAGGGTCCGGCCGTCGCGCAGCGGCACGCGGATGAGGCCGCGCTTGGCCGCTTCCGTCGCCTTGCGGATCGCCTCCGGCACCTCGCGCGCCTTGCCGGCGCCGTGGCCGACACGGCCGCGCTGGTCACCGACCACGACGATCGCCGCGAAGGCGAATCGCCGGCCACCCTTCACCACCTTCGCGACGCGGTTGATGGTGACCAGCTTGTCGGTCAGTTCGTTTTCCTCGTCGCGCTCCCGATCACGCCCCCGCTCGCGCGGGCCACGGCCGGAACCTCCGGGTGAACGAGCCATCTCTCAACTCCTCAGAACGACAGGCCGCCCTCGCGGGCGGCATTGGCCAGCGCCGCGACGCGGCCATGGAACAGGTAACCGCCGCGGTCGAAGACCACTTCCTTGACGCCGGCGGCCAGCGCCCGCTGGGCGATGAGCTTGCCGACCTCGCTCGCGGCGTTCTTGTCCGCACCGGTCTTGATCTTGCCCTTGACGTCGGTGTCGAGCGACGAGGCAGACGCCAGCGTCGCTCCCTTCCGGTCGTCGATGACCTGCGCGTAGATGTGTTTGCCCGAGCGGAAGACGCTGAGCCGCGGGCGGCCGTTGGCCGCCTGGCGCAGGCCGTGGCGCGTGCGCCGCTGGCGACGGGCAAAAAGGGCGTTGCGGTTCGACATGGTTCGCCTCTACTTCTTCTTGCCTTCTTTGCGCCGGATCGTCTCCGTCGAGTACTTGATGCCCTTGCCCTTGTACGGCTCGGGCGGACGCAGGCTCCTGATCTCGGCCGCGATCTGGCCGACGCGCTGGCGGTCCGCGCCGCTGATCTCGATCTCGGTCGGCTTCACCGCCTTGATCTGGATGCCGGCAGGGATCGGGATCTCGACGTCGTGGCTGAAGCCGAGCTGCAGCTTCAGGTTCTTGGCGTCCGCCTGGGCGCGATAGCCCACGCCGTTGATCTCGAGGTTGATGGTGAAGCCCTCGGACACGCCCCGCACCAGGTTGCTGGCGAGATTGCGCGCCGTGCCCCACTGCATGCGCGCGCGACGGCTCTCGCCACGCGGCTTGAAGACGAGCGCCTCGCCCTCGCGCACGACGGAGACATCGTCGTGCACGGTGAACTCCAGCTCGCCCCTCTTGCCCTTGGCCTTGAGATGCTGGCCCTTGAGGTCGACCGTGACTCCGGCCGGGATGGGAACGGGATGCTTGCCGACGCGCGACATGGTCAGAACACCTTGCAGATGACTTCGCCGCCGACATTGGCGGCACGCGCCTCGGCATCCGACATGACGCCGCGCGGCGTGGACAGGATCGAGATGCCGAGCCCGTTGAAGTGGCGCGGCAGCTCGCGGATCTTCGAGTAGACGCGACGGCCGGGGGTCGAGACGCGCTTGATCTCGCGGATCACCGGGCGGCCGTTGTCGTACTTGAGCTCGACGCGGAGCTCCTTGATGCCCGGCCGCAGCTCTTCCTCGAACCAGCCCCGGATATAGCCCTCGCGCTGGAGCACGTCGAGAACGTTGGACCGCAGCCGCGAGGCCGGCACGGTCACGCTGTCGAGGCGCGCCGCCTGGCCGTTGCGGATACGGGTGAGCAAATCACCGACAGGATCTGTCATCGCCATGGTCTACGGTCCCCCGTTACCAGCTCGACTTCACGACGCCGGGCAAGGCGCCCAGCGAGGCAAGCTGGCGCAGCGCGACGCGCGACAGCTTGAACTTGCGATAGACCGCGCGCGGTCGGCCGGTCAGCTCACAGCGATTCCGGATCCGGGTCGGCGAGGAGTTGCGCGGCAGCTTGGCGAGCTTGAGGCGCGCGGTGAACCGCTCCTCCGGCGTCAGCTTGTCGTCGACCGCCGCCGCCTTCAGCTTGGCGCGCTTGGCAGCGTACTGCTTCGCCATCTTGGCGCGCCGGTTGTTCTTCTCGACTGAGCTCGTCTTGGCCATGTCTTTCTCCGGCCTCAGTTCACGAAGGGAAAGTCGAATGCACGGAGAAGCGCCTTGGCTTCCGCATCCGTCTTCGCCGTCGTGCAGATGATGATGTCCATGCCGCGTACCTGGTCGACCTTGTCGTAGTCGATCTCCGGGAACACGATCTGCTCCTTGAGCCCCATGGCGTAGTTTCCGTTGCCGTCGAACGACTTGCCGTTCAGGCCGCGGAAATCCCGCACGCGGGGCAGCGCGATGTTGATCAGGCGATCCATGAACTCGTACATGCGGTCGCGGCGCAGCGTGACCTTGGCGCCGATCGCCATGCCCTCGCGCAACTTGAACGTCGCGATCGACTTGCGCGACTTGGTCAGCACCGGCTTCTGGCCGGTGATGGCCGCCAGGTCGGCGGCGGCGCCCTCGACGGCTTTGCGGTCGTTGACCGCCTCGCCGACGCCCATGTTGATCACGATCTTGTCCAGGCGCGGCACCTCGAAGGGGTTCCCGTAGGAGAACTCCTTGATGAGGGCCTCTCGGACCGACTTGGTGTAGTGCTCTTGCAGTCGCGCGGGCATGGCCCGTTCTCCTAACGGTCGATTGTCTCGCCGGAGGCACGCGCGAAGCGCACTTTCCGGCCGTCTTCGAGGAACTTGAAGCCGATCTTGGTCGGCTTGTCGGTCTTGGGATCGAGCAGCGCCACGTTGGACACGTGGATCGCGGCCTCGCGCTCGATGATGCCGCCGGCATCCGTCCGGCTGGGCTTGGTGTGGCGCTTGATGACGTTCACGCCCGCCACGACCACGCGCTGCTCCGCGGGAAGCACGCGCAGGACGTCGCCGACCTTGCCCTTGCTGCGGCCGGCGATGATCTTCACGCGGTCGCCCTTCCTGATCTTGAGCTTGTTCGTCATGGTCTTAGAGGACCTCCGGCGCAAGCGAGATGATCTTCATGAACTTCTTGGCGCGCAGCTCGCGCGTCACCGGTCCGAAGATACGGGTGCCGATCGGCTCGTCCTGCTTGCTGATCAGGACCGCGGCGTTGCGATCGAAGCGGATCGCGCTGCCGTCGACACGGCGCAGCGGGAACGACGTCCGCACGACGACGGCGCGATGGACCTCGCCCTTCTTCACGCGGCCGCGCGGGATGGCCTCCTTGATGGAGACGACGATGACATCGCCGACGCTGGCATACTTGCGGCGCGAGCCGCCCAGCACCTTGATGCACTGGACCCGGCGGGCGCCGGAGTTGTCCGCGACCTCGAGATTGGTACGCATCTGGATCATGACCGGGCTCCGTCCCTAGGCCTTGGCTTCCTCGACCAGAACTTCCCAGCTCTTGGTCTTGGACAGCGGACGGCACTCGCGGATGCGGACATTCGCGCCAATCTTGCCCTTGAAGGCATTGGCCTCGTCGTGCGCATGGTACTTCTTCGAGCGCCGGATGAACTTCTTGTAGATCGGGTGCTGGACGCGCCGTTCGACCTTGACGACGATGGTCTTGTCCATCTTGTCGCTGACGACGACGCCCTCGAGAATTCGCTTCGGCATCGATGACTCCTTAACCGGCGGCCTTCTCGCCCAGCACCGTCTTGATGCGGGCGATGTCGCGGCGCACCTGGCGCACGCGAGCGGTCTTGCCGAGCTGACCGCCGGCCTTCTGGAAACGCAGGTTGAAAGCTTCCTTGCGCAGGTTGCTCAGCTCGTCCTTGAGCTGATCCTGGGTCTTGGGGCGCAGATCGCTGGCCTTCATCGCTCTCTCCTCCGCCTCAGGCGCTCACGCGCGCCACGAAGCGCGTCTTGATCGGCAGCTTCGCCGCACCGAGCGCGAGGGCCTCGCGCGCGATGTTCGCCGGCACGCCATCGAGTTCGAACAGCATGCGCCCCGGCTTCACCCTGGCGGCCCAGAACTCGGGCGCGCCCTTGCCGGAGCCCATGCGGACCTCGGCCGGCTTCTTCGAGACCGGGACGTCGGGGAACACGCGGATCCAGACGCGGCCGGCGCGCTTCATGTGACGCGTGATGGCGCGTCGCGCCGCTTCGATCTGGCGTGCCGTCAGACGCTCGGGCTCCAGCGCCTTCAGGCCGTAGGCCCCGAAGTCGAGGTTGAAGCCGCCCTTGGCGACGCCGTGAATGCGGCCCTTGAAGGCCTTGCGGTACTTTGTGCGCTTGGGTTGCAGCATGATTCCTACGCGTCCCTCTGCTCCGAGCGCTCGACCCGGGCGGGGGTGCGCTGCGGGGCGGCTTCCTCGGCGCGCTTATCGTGCGCCATCGGGTCGTGCGCCATGATCTCGCCCTTGAACACCCAGACCTTGACGCCGCAGGTGCCGAAGGTGGTGAAGGCGGTGGCGGTGCCGTAGTCGATGTCTGCGCGCAGCGTGTGCAGCGGCACGCGACCTTCGCGGTACCATTCCATGCGGGCGATTTCCGCGCCGCCCAGGCGGCCCGAGCAGTTGATGCGGATGCCCTGGGCGCCCAGACGCATGGCCGACTGCACGGCGCGCTTCATGGCGCGGCGGAAGGCGACGCGCCGCTCGAGCTGCTGGGCGATGTTCTCGGCGATCAGCGTGGCGTCGATCTCGGGTTTGCGGATCTCGACGATGTTCAGGGCCACCTCGCCCTTGGTCATCCTGCCGAGGTCGGAGCGCAGCTTCTCGATGTCGGCGCCCTTCTTGCCGATCACCACGCCGGGCCGGGCCGTGTGGATGGTCACTCGGGCGCGCTTCGCGGGCCGCTCGATGACGACCTTCGCCACGCCCGCCTGGGCCAGCCGCTCGCGCAGCACCTTGCGGATGTGGATGTCCTCGTGGAGCATCTTGGAATATTCGGCGCCTTCGGCGTACCAGCGCGAATCCCAGGTGCGGTTGATGCCGAGCCTGAGGCCGATCGGGTTGACCTTCTGACCCATTACTTGTCCTCCGCCTCGGCGCGCTCGCGCACCACGATGGTGAGATGGCTGAACGGCTTCCTGACGCTGGCTGCCCGGCCGCGGCCGCGCGTGTGGAAGCGCTTCATGACCAAGCCCTTGCCGACCGACGCCTCGGCAACGACCAGGCGGTCGACGTCGAGGTTGTGGTTGTTCTCGGCGTTGGCGATGGCCGAGTTCAACGCCTTCTTCACGTCGCGCGCGATGCGCTTCTTGGAGAAGGTGAGCTCATTGACCGCCGAGGCGGCCTTCTTGCCGCGAATCGTGGCGGCCACGAGATCGAGCTTGCGCGGGCTGACGCGGATGGTGCGCAGCACGGCCTTGGCCTCGTTGTCGGCCTCGCGGCGAGGAGCGGATGGCTTGCTCATGGGTTAGCCCTTCGACACTTTCTTGTCGCCCGCATGGCCGGCGAAGGTGCGGGTCGGCGAGAACTCGCCGAGCTTGTGACCGACCATCTCTTCCGTGACGTTCACCGGGATGAACTTCCTGCCGTTGTAGACGCCGAACGTCAGGCCGACGAACTGCGGCAGGATCGTCGAACGCCGCGACCAGGTCTTGATGACCTCGCTGCGCATGGTCTGGCTCGCCTTCTCGGCCTTCTTGATCAGGCTCGCCTCGACGAACGGACCTTTCCAAACGGAACGTGCCACTGCCTATCTCCTCGTCAGCGCGCCGCGTGACGACGACGGATGATGAACTTGTCCGTCGCCTTGTTCTTGCGGGTCTTCTTGCCCTTGGTCGGCTTGCCCCACGGCGTCACCGGATGGCGGCCACCCGACGTGCGGCCTTCGCCGCCGCCGTGCGGATGGTCGACCGGGTTCATGGCGACGCCGCGCACCACGGGCCGCCGGCCGAGCCAACGGCTGCGTCCGGCCTTGCCGATCACGATGTTCTGGTTGTCGGGATTGGAAACCGCGCCCACCGTCGCCAGGCACTCGCCCGACACGACGCGCAGCTCACCCGAGTTCAGCTTGATCTGGGCATACCCGGCGTCCTTGCCGACCAGCTGGGCGTAGGTGCCCGCCGACCGGGCGATCTGGCCGCCCTTGCCCTTCTTGAGCTCGACATTGTGCACGATCGTGCCGACCGGCATGTTCGCCAGCGGCATGGCGTTGCCCGGCTTGATGTCGACGCGCTCGCCCGACACGACCTCGTCGCCCGCCTTCAGCCGCTGCGGCGCGAGGATGTAGGACAGCTCGCCGTCGGCGTACTTGATCAGCGCGATGAAGGCCGTGCGGTTGGGATCGTACTCCAGCCGCTCGACTGTCGCCGTCACGCCGAACTTGCGGCGCCGGAAATCGATCAGCCGCAGCCGCTGCTTGTGGCCACCGCCCATGTGGTTGCTGGTGATGCGGCCGTGGTTGTTGCGGCCGCCGGACTTCTTCTTGCCCCGCGTCAGCGACTTCACGGGCTTGCCCTTCCAGAGGCCCGTGCGGTCGACGATGACCAGCTGCCGCAGTGACGGCGTGATCGGCTTGTAATTCTTCAGAGCCATTGTCCTGTCCCCCGTCTCACAGGCCCGTGGTCACGTCGATCTTGTGACCATCGGCGAGCGAGACGATCGCCTTCTTCCAGTCGCTCCGCACGCCGGGACGGCCGCGGAAGATCTTCTTCTTGCCCTTCACGGTGACGGTGTTGACTGCCTTCACCTTGACCTTGAACAGGCCTTCGATCGCCTGCTTGATCTCGGGCTTGGTGGCGTCCGACGCGACACGGAAGGTCACCTGGCCGTGCTCCGACCCGTTGGTGGTCTTCTCCGTGATCAGCGGCGAGCGGATCACCTCGTACATGCGTGCCCGCGAGACGGTCGCCCCGACGGCAGCCCTATTCGCCTTGACGCTCATTGCAGGCGCTCCTCGAGATGCTTCACGGCATCCTTGG
Organism: Pseudomonadota bacterium; assembly: GCA_049323495.1. GTDB lineage: Bacteria > Pseudomonadota > Alphaproteobacteria > Reyranellales > Reyranellaceae > Reyranella. Next base: position 25,153 of record JBMONG010000004.1, on the reverse strand, counting down.
TGAGCACCAGCGTGTCGCGGCGCAGGATGTCGTAGACGTTGGCGCCCTGCTGCGGCAGCACGTCGACGTGGGCGATGTTCGCGGCAGCACGCGCGAAGTTGGTATCGACCTCGGCGCCCGCGATGACCAGGGCGCTCGAGATGCCGAGATCGCCGAGATGGGCCTTGAGCTTCACCGTCTTCGGCTCGGCCAGCGCCGCCGCCTCGACGATGATCAGCTTGCCCTCCGCCGCCTTCGCCGACAGCGCGGTGCGCAGGGCGAGCTTGCGCACCTTCTTGGGCAGGTCGCTGGCATGGCTGCGCACGACGGGCCCGAACGCCTTGCCGCCGCCGCGGAACTGCGGCGCCGCCTCGTTGCCGTGGCGGGCCCGGCCGGTGCCCTTCTGGGCATACATCTTCTTGGCCGTCGCCGTGACCTCGGAGCGTCCCTTGGTCTTGTGGGTGCCCTGCTGGCGGCGGGCGAGCTGCCACACCACGCAGCGCTGCAGGATGTCCTTGCGGACGGGAACGGCGAACACCGCGTCGGCGAGATCGATCTCGCCGGCGCTGCCACCCTCGATGGTCTTGACCGCGATCTTCATGGTTCAGTCCTCAGGCCGCCGGCCCTTCGGCCGCGGGAGCATCCGCTGCAGGAGCAGCCGCCTCGGCAGCCTTGCGCAGGCCGGCCGGATAGGGAGCGTCCTTGGGACGGGCACGCTTGGAAGCATCCTTGACGATGACGTAGCCGCCGCGCGGCCCGGGCACGGCGCCCGACACCAGCAGCAGGCCCTTTTCGTCGTCCGCGGCGACGACCTTCAGGTTCTGCGTCGTCACCCGCTCGTGGCCGTAGTGGCCGGCCATCTTCTTGCCGGGGAAGGTGCGGCCGGGATCCTGACGGTTACCGGTCGAGCCGTGGCTGCGGTGGGAGACCGACACGCCGTGACTGGCTTCGAGGCCGCCGAAGTTCCAGCGCACCATGGCACCGGTGAAGCCGCGGCCGATCGTGGTGCCGACCACGTCGACGAACTGGCCGGGCACGAAGTGGCTCGGCACCAGCTCGGCGCCGACCTCGAGCACCGCGTCCTTGGCGACGCGGAACTCGACCAGCTTCTTCTTGGGCTCGACCTTGGCCTTGGCGAAGTGACCGCGCATCGGCTGGGTCACGTTCTTCACCTTGGCCTTGCCGTAGCCGAGCTGCACGGCGGTGTACTTGTCCTTCTCGTCCGAGCGGACGGCGACAACCTGGAGCTGATCCACCTTCAGAACGGTCACGGGCACGTGCTCGCCCGCGTCATTGAAGACGCGGGTCATGCCGACCTTCTGGGTGAGGAGACCGCAACGCATGGTCCTGTTCCTTCTTCCCGCTTGCGTCCGCCTAGGCGCCGAGCTTGATCTCGACGTCCACGCCCGAGGCGAGGTCGAGCTTCATCAGAGCGTCGACGGTCTGCGGGGTGGGGTCGATGATGTCGAGCACGCGCTTGTGCGTACGGATTTCGAACTGCTCGCGCGACTTCTTGTCGATGTGCGGCGAGCGGTTGACCGTGAACTTCTCGATGCCGGTCGGCAGCGGGATGGGGCCGCGCACTTGAGCGCCCGTCCGCTTGGCCGTGCTCACGATCTCGCTGGTCGACGTGTCGAGCACGCGGTGATCGAAGGCCTTGAGCCGGATTCGGATATTGGTGCTGTCCATGATCTATGCTCGCTGAACGCCTGGCGGTGCGTTATTTGACGATCTTGGTGACGACGCCGGCGCCGACGGTACGGCCGCCCTCGCGGATGGCGAAGCGCAGGCCCTCGTCCATGGCGATCGGCTGGATGAGCTCGACCGTCATGCGCGCATTGTCGCCCGGCATCACCATCTCCGTGCCTTCCGGCAGCGTCACAACCCCCGTCACGTCCGTCGTCCGGAAGTAGAACTGCGGCCGGTAGTTCGTGAAGAACGGCGTGTGCCGGCCGCCCTCCTCCTTCGTCAGGATGTAGGCCTCCGCCTCGAAGTTCGTGTGCGGCGTGATCGAGCCCGGCTTCGCCAGAACCTGTCCCCGCTCCACGTCCTCGCGGCCAACGCCGCGCAGCAGCGCGCCGATGTTGTCCCCCGCCTCGCCCTGGTCCAGCAGCTTGCGGAACATCTCAACGCCCGTCACCACCGTCTTCGCCGTCGCCTTCAGCCCGACGATCTCGATCTCCTCGCCGACCTTCACCACGCCACGCTCCACGCGGCCCGTCACCACCGTCCCGCGGCCCGAGATCGAGAAAACGTCCTCGATCGGCATCAGGAACGGCTTGTCCTTGTCGCGCGTCGGCTGCGGGATGTACTTGTCCACCTCCGCCATCAGCTTCAGCACAGCCTGCTCGCCGAGCTCCGGGTTCTTGTCCTCCAGCGCCATCAGCGCCGACCCACGAATCACCGGGATGTCGTCTCCCGGGAACTGGTAGCTCTTCAGAAGCTCGCGGACCTCCAGCTCCACCAGATCCAGGAGCTCCGGATCGTCCACCATGTCGCACTTGTTCATGAACACAACCAGCGCCGGAACGCCCACCTGGCGCGCCAGCAGGATGTGCTCCCGCGTCTGCGGCATCGGACCGTCCGCCGCAGAAACCACCAGGATCGCTCCATCCATCTGCGCCGCGCCCGTGATCATGTTCTTCACGTAGTCCGCGTGACCGGGGCAATCCACGTGCGCGTAGTGGCGGTTGTCCGTCTCGTACTCCACATGCGCCGTCGAGATCGTGATCCCGCGCTCACGCTCCTCCGGCGCCTTGTCGATCTGGTCGTACGCCGTGAACGTCGCTCCGCCCGACTTCGCCAACACCTTCGTGATCGCCGCCGTCAGAGACGTCTTCCCATGATCCACATGGCCGATCGTCCCGATGTTGCAGTGCGGCTTGTTCCGCTCGAATTTCGCCTTCGTCATGATCCTGGTCCCTGATTCAATCCGTCTGGTTCGATCGGTAGCGGTCAGCCCGCCAGCTTGGAGACGACCTTCTCCGCCTCGGCCTGCGGCACAGGCGCGTAGTGGTCGAAGGTCATGGTGTAGGCGGCGCGCCCCTGGGTCATCGAGCGCAACGTGTTCACGTAGCCGAACATGTTGGCCAGCGGCACCATGGCATTGATGACCTGCGCGTTGCCGCGCGCCTCCATGCCCTGGATCTGGCCGCGCCGGCTGTTGAGGTCGCCGATGCAGTCGCCCATGTAGTCCTCGGGCGTCACCACCTCGACCTTCATGATCGGCTCGAGCAGCTTGCACTGCGCCTTCTGGAGCCCTTCCTTGAAGGCCGCGCGCGCGGCGATCTCGAAGGCCAGGACGCTCGAATCGACGTCATGATAGGCGCCGTCCACCAGGGTGACCTTGAAGTCGATCACCGGGAACCCGGCCAGCACGCCGCTTTCGCGCGAAGCTTCGAGGCCCTTCTCGACGCCCGGGATGTACTCCTTGGGCACCGAGCCGCCGACGATCTGGCTCGAGAAGCTGTATCCCGACCCGGGCTCGCCCGGTTCGAAGATCAGCTTGACGCGGGCGAACTGGCCCGAGCCGCCGCTCTGCTTCTTGTGCGTGTAGTCGATCTCGGCGCGACGGCCCAGAGTCTCGCGATAGGCCACCTGCGGGGCGCCGACATTGGCGTCGACCTTGTAGGTGCGGCGCAGGATGTCGACCTTGATCTCGAGATGGAGCTCGCCCATGCCCTTGATGACGGTCTGCCCCGTCTCCTGGTCCGTCGTGACGCGGAAGGTCGGGTCCTCCTGGACAAGCCGGCCCAGCGCCTGGCCCATCTTCTCCTGGTCCGCCTTCGACTTGGGCTCGATGGCGAGCTCGATGACCGGGTCCGGGAAGTCCATCTTCTCCAGCACCACCGGGAACTCCGAGGTGCACAGCGTGTCGCCGGTCGTGACGGTCTTGAGACCAGCCAGCGCGACGATGTCGCCGGCGCGCGCTTCCTTGATGTCCTCGCGGTTGTTCGCATGCATCAGCAGCATGCGGCCGATGCGCTCCTTGCGGTCCTTCGTGCTGTTCAGCACGCCCGTGCCCGATTCCAGGACGCCCGAGTACACGCGCGCAAAGGTGAGCGATCCGACGAACGGGTCGGTCATGATCTTGAACGCGAGGGCGCTGAGCGGCGCGTCGTCGCTCGACGGCAGCGTGATGGCCTCGTCGCTGCCCATCTTCACGCCCTTGACGTCCGGCACGTCCGTCGGGCCCGGCAGGTAGTTGACCACGGCGTCAAGCATGGGCTGCACGCCCTTGTTCTTGAAGGCCGAACCGCACAGGACGGGCACGAACGCGTAGGAGATCGTGCCCTTGCGGATGCACTTGATCAGCGTGTCGTAGTCCGGCTCCTCGCCGCCCAGGTACTTCTCGAGCGCAACGTCGTCCTGCTCGACGGCCATCTCGATCAGCTTGGTGCGGTACTCGGCAGCCTGCTCCTGGAACTCGGCGGGGATCTCGACGACCTCGTACTTGGCGCCGAGCGTCTCCTCGAGCCAGATGATCGCCTTGTTCGACACCAGGTCGATCAGGCCCTTGTAGTCCGCCTCGGCGCCGATCGGGATCTGCGTGACCAGCGGCTTGCTGCCCAGACGGTCCACGATCATGTCGATCGTGCGCCAGTAGTTGGCGCCCGTCCGGTCCATCTTGTTGACGAAGCAGATGCGCGGCACGCCGTACTTGTCGGCCTGGCGCCACACCGTCTCCGACTGCGGCTCGACGCCGGCGACGCTGTCGAACACGCACACAGCGCCGTCGAGGACGCGCAGGCTGCGCTCCACCTCGATGGTGAAGTCGACGTGGCCCGGCGTGTCGATGATGTTGATGCGGTAGGTCGGCCCCGCAAACGGCCCGGCTTCGTTCTTCCAGAAGCAGGTCGTCGCCGCCGACGTGATGGTGATGCCGCGCTCCTGCTCCTGCTCCATCCAGTCCATCGTCGCAGCACCGTCGTGCACTTCGCCGATCTTATGCGACTTGCCGGTGTAGTACAGGATGCGCTCGGTCGTCGTCGTCTTGCCGGCGTCGATATGCGCCATGATACCGATGTTGCGGTAATGCGCGATGGGAGTGGTGCGGGCCATGGGAGGGACTCTCTCGGTGGTTACGCGGCCGCTTACCAGCGGTAATGGGCGAACGCCTTGTTGGCGTCGGCCATCTTGTGGGTGTCCTCGCGCTTCTTCACCGCGCTGCCGCGGCGGTTGAAGGCGTCCAGCAGCTCGGCCGAGAGCTTCTCGCGCATGCTGTGGCCCGACCGGTCGCGCGCCGCCTGGATGATCCAGCGGATGGCCAGCGCCTGCCGGCGCTCCGGACGAACCTCGACCGGCACCTGGTAGGTGGCGCCGCCGACGCGGCGCGAGCGGACCTCGATGGCCGGCTTCACGTTCTCCAGCGCCTCATGGAACGCCGGGACCGGATCCTGCTTGAGCTTGGCCTCGATCTCGTCCAGGGCACCGTACACGACGCTCTCGGCGACGGACTTCTTGCCGCGCTCCATGAGCGTGTTCATGAACTTGGACAGCACGACATCGCCGTACTTGGCGTCCGGCAGGACTTCGCGTTTCTCGGCTGCGCGACGACGGGACATGGGATCCTCCGCCTTACTTCGGACGCTTGGCGCCGTACTTCGACCGGCGCTGCTTGCGGTCCTTGACGCCCTGGGTGTCGAGGGTGCCGCGGATGATGTGATAGCGGACGCCGGGCAGATCCTTGACGCGGCCGCCGCGGATCATGACGACCGAGTGCTCCTGCAGATTGTGGCCCTCGCCCGGGATGTAGCTCACCACCTCGTAGGCATTGGTGAGGCGCACCTTGGCGACCTTGCGCAGCGCCGAGTTCGGCTTCTTCGGCGTGGTCGTGTAGACGCGCGTGCAGACGCCGCGCTTCTGCGGGCAAGCCTGCAGGGCCGGCACCTTGTTGCGCGAGGTGAGCGGGCGGCGGCCCTTGCTGATCAGCTGGTTGATGGTCGGCATCGACTTCCGGTTTCCTAATCGCCGTCTCGGGTCACGCCATGCCGGGCTGTCGGCGCAAAGCGATGCGCGGGCAAAGCGACTTGAGCGCAACGCCCGCGCGATAAACTCTGCGGCCCGACGGCCTGACTTGTAGCGGTCCTCGACGTCAGGCTGCGTCTAGGCTTTCGCCTACCGCCAGCCCCCCGGCGAGGTGGCGCGCTTATATGGCCGCGACACTATCGTCGTCAAGCGCGCTGCAACGGTTTTCTCATTGATATTCTTGGGAAATCCCTGAGCGCCCAAACGTGTCGTTCCTGACGCGCGTCCGGCAGCGTGCGCAAGAATCGATCAACAACATATTGTGGCCTTCCGGAGGCAGCCCTACCAAGTACATCATAGACGTCGGACGCGTCGAATTTGACGGCCCGAACCCGGATTGGTCCATGCCCGCCGCCGCACACCCGCTGCCCGAAACGCCCACACTCGAGACCAGCCGCCTGGTCCTGAAACCGATCGTTCCGGCCGACGCGCCCGCCCTGCAGCGCCGCTTCCCGCAATGGGAAGTCGTCCGGCATCTCAGCGCACGAGTGCCCTGGCCCTACCCCGCGGACGGGGCGCGTGCCCATGTCGCGCTCTGCCGGGAGGAGATGGCCACGGGCGAGAAGCACCACTGGTCCATTCGCCTCAAGCAGGGGCTGGACGAGCTGATCGGCTGCATCGACCTGTGGCCCGACGACGGCCAGAGCCGGGACATGCGCGGCTTCTGGCTCGATCCGGCGTTCCAGGGACGCGGCCTGATGACGGAGGCCGCCGAGCGGGTGACCGAATACGCCTTCCGCGATCTCTGCTGGCCGCACCTGTGGCTCAGCAATGCCGAGCAGAACGCCGCGTCGGCGCGCATCAAGGAAAAGCAGGGGGCACGGCTCGTCGCCCGCGAGCCGTTCCGGTGCGTCGAGGGAAACCGCCTCCGCATGGTATGGCTGCTCGAACGCGAGGCCTGGCTGGCCAGGCGGGCCTGAAAAGAAGAAGGCCGCCGCCCGGGGGCGACGGCCTTTCGATTTGTACGGCTAGCGCCCGATCAGTCGTCGGCCGCGTGCTCCTGCTCCTGCTCCAGCGTCGGCATCGGCTGGTCCTCGCCGTCCGCACCGGCAGCCAGGATCGCCCGGTCCCGCTGGGCAGCGATCGCCTTCAGGCGGTTCACGACGCCGCCGGTACCGGCCGGGATCAGGCGGCCGACGATGACGTTCTCCTTTAGGCCCTGCAGGGTGTCGACGCGACCGGACACGGCCGCCTCCGTCAGCACACGCGTGGTCTCCTGGAAGGACGCCGCCGAGATGAACGACTTGGTCTGCAGCGATGCCTTGGTGATGCCCAGCAGGACCGGGTCGGCCTTGGCGCTGCGCAGCTTCTCGACCGCGAGCTTGGCGTTCTCGTGATCGAACTCCTGCTTGTCGACCTGCTCGCCGATCAGGAACGTCGAATCGCCCGGATCGGTGATCTCGACCTTCTGCAGCATCTGGCGCGCGATCGTCTCGATGTGCTTGTCGTTGATCTTCACGCCCTGCAGCCGATAGACCTCCTGGATCTCGTTGACGAGATACTCGGCCAGCTTCTCGATGCCGAGAACGCGCAGGATGTCGTGCGGCACCGGGTTGCCGTCGATCAGCAGATCGCCACGCTCCACGTAGTCGCCCTCCTGGACGGCGATGCGCTTGCCCTTCGGGATCAGGTACTCGACCGGCTCCGCGCCCTCTCCTTCAGGCACGATCAGGACGCGGCGCTTGTTCTTGTAGTCCTTGCCGAATTCGATGCGGCCCGCGATGTCGCAGATGATCGCGAAGTCCTTGGGCTTGCGCGCCTCGAACAGCTCCGCCACCCGCGGCAGACCGCCGGTGATGTCGCGGTTCTTGCCGCCCTCGCGCGGGATGCGCGCCAGGATGTCGCCCGCATGGACCTGCTGGCCGTTCTCGACCGAAAGGACCGAGTCGAGAGACAGCAGGTAGCGAGCCTCCTGGCCGTTGGCCAGCATGACCGGATTGCCGTCGGCGTCCTGGATGGCGATGCGCGGACGCAGGTCGCCACCACGCGGCTGGCCCTTCCAGTCGACCACGACGCGGTTGGAGATGCCGGTCGACTCGTCGATCACCTCGCGCATCGACACGCCCTCGACGAGGTCGACATAGACCGCCTTGCCCGCCTTCTCGGTGATGATCGGCAGGGTGTAGGGATCCCACTCGGCGAGCTTCTGGCCCTTGGCGACGGGCGCGTCGTTGTCGACCAGCAGGCGCGCGCCGTAGGGCACGCGATGCTTGGCACGTTCGCGCTCGGCGCCGTCGATCAGCACCAGTTCGGTGTTGCGGCCCATCACGACCGGCACGCCCTGGCTGTTCATCACGACGTTGCGATTGCGCACCTGGATGCGGCCGTCATGGCTCGCCTCGATGCTCGACTGCTCGGCGCCGCGCTGGGCCGCGCCGCCGATGTGGAAGGTGCGCATCGTGAGCTGCGTGCCCGGCTCTCCGATCGACTGGGCGGCGATGACGCCGACCGCCTCGCCGATATTGACCGGCGTGCCGCGCGCCAGGTCGCGGCCGTAGCACTTGCCGCAGACGCCCAGCTTGGTGTCGCAGGTCAGCACCGACCGGATGCGCAGCTCCTCGATACCCGCCTTCTCGATCTGCTCGACCCTGACCTCGTCGATCAGCTCGCCGGCCTTGCAGATCAGCGTGCCGTTCAGCGGATCGACGATGTCGTCGAGCGCGGTGCGGCCCAGCACGCGCTCCGACAGCGGCTCGATCACGTCGCCACCATCGACCACCGCGCGCATGGTGAGGCCGCGCTCGGTGCCGCAATCCTCCTCGGCGATGATGCAGTCCTGGGCGACGTCGACCAGACGACGCGTCAGGTAGCCCGAGTTGGCCGTCTTCAGCGCGGTGTCGGCCAGGCCCTTGCGGGCGCCGTGGGTGGAGTTGAAGTACTCCAGCACCGACAAGCCTTCCTTGAAGTTGGAGATGATCGGCGTCTCGATGATCTCGCCCGAGGGCTTGGTCATGAGGCCGCGCATGCCGGCGAGCTGCTTCATCTGCGTCGCCGAACCGCGTGCACCCGAATGGGCCATCATCCACACCGCGTTGACCGGGTTGCCCGGCTTCGGCGTTGAAATGCCCTTCATCATCTCCTCGGCGACCCGGTCGGAGCAGCGCGACCAGGCGTCGACCACCTTGTTGTACTTCTCGCCCGAGGTGATCAGGCCGTCCTGGTACTGCTGCTCGTACTCCTTGACCTCCTTCTGCGTCTGCTGGACCAGCTTCTCCTTGGCGGCGGGGATGACGAGGTCGTCCTTGCCGAAGGAGATGCCGGCGCGGCAGGCGTGATAGAAGCCCAGCCCCATCAGGCGGTCGGCGAAGATCACCGTCTCCTTCTGGCCGCAGTGGCGGTAGACGGAGTCGATGACGTTCTGCAGGTCCTTCTTGGTCAGCAGCCGGTTGATCAGCGAGAAGGGCAGGTTGGGATGCCGGGGCAGGATCTGCGCCAGCAGGATGCGGCCCGGCGTGGTCTCGACCACGCGCGTCGCCAGCACGCCCTTGTCGTCATAGGTTTCGAGGCGCGCCTTGATCCTGGCGTGCATGGAGAGCGAACCCTGGTGCAGGGCGTGCTCGAGCTCGCCGATGCTGGCGAACAGCGAACCCTCGCCGCGCTCGCCCTCGCGCTCGAGCGTGATGTAGTAGATGCCGAGCACGATGTCCTGGCTGGGCACGATGATCGGCTTGCCGCTCGCGGGGCTCAGGATGTTGTTGGTCGACATCATGAGCACGCGGGCCTCGAGCTGGGCCTCGAGCGACAGCGGCACGTGCACCGCCATCTGGTCGCCGTCGAAGTCGGCGTTGAAGGCGGTGCAGACCAGCGGGTGCAGCTGGATCGCCTTGCCCTCGATCAGCACCGGCTCGAAGGCCTGGATGCCGAGGCGGTGCAGCGTCGGCGCGCGGTTCAGCAGCACGGGATGCTCGCGGATGACCTCCTCGAGGATGTCCCACACCTCCGGCCGCTCCTTCTCGACCATGCGCTTGGCCGCCTTGATGGTGTTGGCCATGCCGTAGGCCTGCAGGCGCGAGTAGATGAACGGCTTGAACAGCTCGAGCGCCATCTTCTTCGGCAGGCCGCACTGGTGCAGCTTGAGCTCCGGCCCGACCACGATGACCGAGCGGCCGGAATAGTCGACACGCTTGCCGAGCAGGTTCTGGCGGAAGCGGCCCTGCTTGCCCTTCAGCATGTCGCTGAGCGACTTCAGCGGGCGCTTGTTGGCGCCGGTGATGACGCGGCCGCGGCGGCCGTTGTCGAACAGCGCATCGACCGACTCCTGCAGCATGCGCTTCTCGTTGCGCACGATGATGTCGGGCGCGCGCAGCTCCATCAGGCGCTTCAGGCGGTTGTTGCGGTTGATGACGCGCCGGTACAGGTCGTTCAGGTCCGACGTCGCGAAGCGGCCGCCATCGAGCGGCACCAGCGGGCGCAGCTCGGGCGGGATCACCGGCACCAGCTCGAGGATCATCCACTCGGGACGGGCGCCCGATTCGATGAAGTTCTCCACCAGCTTCAGGCGCTTTACCAGCTTCTTGCGCTTGGCCTCCGAGGTCGTCTCGCGCAGCTCCTCGCGCAGGCGCGGCCGCTCGTCCTCGAGATTGATCGCCGACAGCATGGCGCGGATCGCCTCGGCGCCGATGTCGGCACGGAAGGAATCATCGCCGTACTCGTCGAGCGCGTTGAGGTACTGCTCCTCGTTCAGCAGCTCGCGGTACTTGAGGGGCGTCAGGCCCGGCTCAGTCACGACGTAGTTCTCGAAGTACAGGATCTTCTCGAGATCGCGCAGCGTCATGTCGAGCAGGAGGCCGATGCGCGACGGCAGCGACTTCAGGAACCAGATGTGCGCCACCGGCGAGGCGAGCTCGATGTGGCCCATGCGCTCGCGGCGCACCTTGGTCAGCGTCACCTCGACGCCGCACTTCTCGCAGGTGATGCCACGGAACTTCATGCGCTTGTACTTGCCGCACAGGCACTCGTAGTCCTTGATCGGCCCGAAGATGCGGGCGCAGAACAGGCCGTCCCGCTCCGGCTTGAAGGTGCGGTAGTTGATCGTCTCGGGCTTCTTGATCTCGCCGTGGCTCCAGGCGCGGATGCGATCCGGGCTGGCGATCGAGATGCGGATCTCGTCGAAGGTCGGCGTGCCCTGCGGCTGGCCCAGTACGTTGATGAGGTCGGTCATCTTGGTGTCCTAGGAAAGTGGACGTGAATGGCGGAAGGTCGGCAGCCGATCACCCTCAGGTGATCGACTGGTTGAGCTCGACGTTCAGGCCGAGGGAGCGCAGCTCCTTGACCAGCACGTTGAAGGATTCGGGGATGCCCGCCTCGAAGGTGTCGTCGCCGCGCACGATGGCCTCGTAGACCTTGGTGCGGCCGGCCACGTCGTCCGACTTCACGGTGAGGATCTCCTGCAGGGTGTAGGCCGCGCCATAGGCCTCGAGCGCCCACACCTCCATCTCGCCGAAGCGCTGGCCGCCGAACTGCGCCTTGCCGCCCAGCGGCTGCTGGGTAACGAGGCTGTAGGGGCCGATCGAGCGGGCGTGGATCTTGTCGTCCACCAGATGGTGCAGCTTCAGCATGTAGATGTAGCCCACCGTGACCTTGCGGTCGAAGGGCTCGCCGGTGCGGCCGTCGGTCAGGGTGACCTGCCCCGAGCGGTCGAGCCCGGCCATCTCGAGCATGCCCACGATGTCGGCCTCGTGCGCGCCGTCGAACACCGGCGAGGCGAAGGGCACGCCACGGCCGAGGTTCCGCGCCAGCTCGAGCGTGCGCTCGTCGTCGAGATCGGCGATCTCGGCCTTGTAGGCCTTCTCGCCGTAGACGTCGCGCAGCTGCTTGCGCACCTGGGCGATCGCGCCGTCGCGTGCGCCCTCGATCACCTCGGCGATGCGCCGCCCCAGTCCGGCGGCCGCCCATCCGAGATGCGTCTCGAGGATCTGGCCGACGTTCATGCGGCTGGGCACGCCCAGCGGATTGAGCACGATGTCGACCGGCATGCCGTCCTCGAGGTACGGCATGTCCTCGAGCGGCATGATGCGCGAGATCACGCCCTTGTTGCCGTGGCGGCCGGCCATCTTGTCGCCCGGCTGCAGCTTGCGCTTGGTCGCGACGAAGACCTTGACCATCTTCATCACGCCCGGCGGCAGCTCGTCACCGCGCTGCAGCTTGTCGACCTTGCTGTCGAAGCGGTCCTGGAGGCGCTTCATCGACTCGTCGAACTGCTTGTTCAGCGCCTCGATCTCCGCCTGCCGCTTGTCGGCCTTGACCGCAATCTGCCGCCACTGGCCGGGCGTGTACTCGCCCAGCACCTTGTCGACGATGCGGGTGCCCGGCTTCAGGCCCTTGAGCCCGCCGGCCACGACCTGGTTCATCAGCATTTCCTGGAGCTGGCCGTAGAAGCTGCGCTCCAGGATCGCCTTCTCGTCGTCGCGGTCCTTGGCCAGGCGCTCGATCTCGTCGCGCTCGATCGCGAGCGCGCGCTCGTCCTTGTCGACGCCGCGGCGATTGAAGACGCGGACCTCGACGACGGTGCCCTCGACGCCCGGCGGCACCTTGAGCGAGGTGTCGCGCACGTCGGCCGCCTTCTCGCCGAAGATGGCGCGCAGCAGCTTCTCCTCCGGCGTCATCGGGCTCTCGCCCTTGGGCGTGACCTTGCCGACCAGGATGTCGCCGGCCTTCACCTCGGCGCCGATGTAGACGATGCCCGCCTCGTCGAGGTTCTTGAGCGCCTCCTCGCCGACGTTCGGGATGTCGCGGCTGATCTCCTCCTGGCCGAGCTTGGTGTCGCGCGCCATGACCTCGAACTCCTCGATATGGATCGAGGTGAAGACGTCATCGCGCACGATGCGCTCGGAGAGCAGGATCGAGTCCTCGAAGTTGTAGCCGTTCCAGGGCATGAAGGCGACGAGCACGTTGCGGCCGAGCGCAAGCTCGCCGTCCCGCGTCGACGGGCCGTCCGCGATGATGTCGCCCTTCTTCACCTGGTCGCCGACCCGCACGAGCGGCTTCTGCGTGATGCAGGTGCTCTGGTTGGACCGCTGGAACTTCAGCAGGTTGTAGATGTCGACGGCCGGCCGGTTGGGGCCGACATCCTCCGTGGCGCGCACCACGATGCGCATGGCGTCGACCTGGTCGACGATGCCGGTGCGGCGCGCGGCGATGGCCACGCCCGAATCGCGCGCCACGACCTCCTCCATGCCGGTGCCGACCAGCGGCGATTCGGCCTGGATCAGCGGCACCGCCTGGCGCTGCATGTTGGAGCCCATCAGCGCGCGGTTGGCGTCGTCGTTCTCGAGGAACGGGATCAGCGCCGCGGCGACCGACACGATCTGCTTGGGCGACACGTCGACGAAGTCGATCGTGTCCGGCCGGGCCAGGATGTATTCGCCGCCCTTGCGGCACTGCACCAGCTCCGACACGAACTTGCCCTTGGGATCGATCTCGGCATTGGCCTGGGCCACCGTGTAGCGGCCTTCCTCCATCGCCGACAGGTAGACCACCTCGTCGGTGACGCGGGCGCCCGCGACCTTGCGGTAGGGGCTCTCGATGAAGCCGTACTGGTTGACCCGCGCGTAGGTCGCCAGCGAGTTGATCAGGCCGATGTTCGGGCCTTCGGGCGTCTCGATCGGGCAGATGCGGCCGTAATGCGTCGGATGCACGTCACGGACCTCGAAGCCCGCACGCTCGCGCGTCAGGCCGCCCGGTCCCAGCGCCGACAGGCGGCGCTTGTGCGTCACCTCGGACAGCGGGTTGGTCTGGTCCATGAACTGGCTGAGCTGGCTCGAGCCGAAGAACTCGCGCACCGCCGCCGCCGCGGGCTTGGCGTTGATGAGGTCGTGCGGCATCACCGTGTCGATGTCGATCGAGCTCATGCGCTCGCGGATCGCCCGCTCCATGCGCAGCAGTCCGACGCGGTACTGGTTTTCCATCAGCTCGCCGACCGAGCGGACGCGGCGGTTGCCGAGATGGTCGATGTCGTCGATCTCGCCGCGGCCGTCCTTGAGGTCGTGCAGCACCTTGACCACCGCCAGGATGTCCTCGCGGCGCAGCGTGCGCTGGGTGTCGGGGACCCCTTCGAAGCCCAGGCGCATGTTCATCTTGACGCGGCCAACCGGCGACAGGTCGTAGCGCTCGATGTCGAACAGCAGCCCGTTGAACAGCGTCTCGGCCTGCTCCAGCGTCGGCGGCTCGCCCGGCCGCATCACGCGGTAGATGTCGAGGAGGGCCTCCTCGCGGTTGGAGTTCTTGTCGGCGGCCAGCGTGTTGCGGATGTAGGGGCCGACATTGACGTGGTCGATGGCCAGCGTCGGCAGCGTGTCGATGCCGTTCTCGTCGAACAGGTCGAGCACGGCCTGGGTGATCTCCTGGCCGGCCTCGACGTAGATCTCGCCCGTCTTCTCGTTGATCACGTCGACCGCCGCATAGCGGCCGATCAGCTCCTCCGCGGAGACGCGGATCTCCTTCAAGCCCTGTTCCTTGAGGCGATTGAGCAGGCGCGGCGTCAGCTTGGCGCCGGCCTCGGCCACCGCCTTGCCGGTCTTGGCGTTGATCAGATCGTGCGTCAGCTTCACGCCGCGCATCGATTCGGCGTCGAACTGGGTGTTCCAGCCGTCCTCATCGCGGTTGTAGATCACCTGACCGTAGAAGGCCGCCAGGATCTCCTCCGGCGACAGGCCCTGCGCCTCCGCCGGATCGAGCACCTGGCCCTTGGCATTGGCCGACGCGCGCTTCTTCCAGGTCGCGTCGTTGTCGAGCGCCAGCAGAAGGGTCGTCACCGGAATCTTGCGGCGACGATCGATGCGCACATGGATCAGGTCCTTCGCGTCGAATTCGAAGTCCAGCCACGAGCCGCGATAGGGAATGATGCGGGCCGCGAACAGGTACTTGCCCGAGCTGTGCGTCTTGCCCTTGTCATGATCGAAGAAGACGCCGGGCGAGCGGTGCATCTGGCTGACGATCACACGCTCGGTGCCGTTGACGATGAAGGTGCCGTTGTCCGTCATGAGCGGCATGTCGCCCATGTAGACGTCCTGCTCCTTGATGTCGCGGATCGAGCGGGAGCCGGCCTCCTCGTCGATGTCCCACACCACGAGCTGCAGCGTCACCTTCAGCGGCGCGGCATAGGTGATGCCGCGCTGCTGGCACTCCTCGACGTCGTACTTGGGCTCCTCGAACTCGTACTTCACGAATTCGAGGCTGGCACGCTCGGCGAAATCCTTGATCGGGAAAACCGAACGGAAAACCTCCTGCAGGCCGCTCTGGGTCCGGTTTGCCGGCGCCGTCATGCGCTGCAGGAAAGTCTCGTAGGAGCTCTTCTGCACCTCGATGAGATTGGGCATCGGGGCCACGGATTCGATGTGGCCGAAGAAACGACGGATCCGTTTGCGCGTGTTGAAGGCCGTGGCCATCCTGCGTCCTCGAAGGTTCAAGGGCGGAGAAAATACCCGCTGCTTTCTCGGAGCTTCCGGCCCGCCAGCCGTTCGCCCCATCCGTCGCAGAGGGCCACTTGTCGGAGCGGACCATCACGGGTCCGCTCAGATAAGGAGCCTTCCTCGGCATTCAAGCTCCTCTCCCTCCGGCTGGAGGGAGAGGAACCCGAACGACTGCCTACTTGAGCTCGACCTTGGCGCCCTCGGCCTCGAGCTTGGCCTTGAGCTTCTCGGCGTCCGCCTTCGGCACGGCTTCCTTGACCGGCTTCGGCGCGCCCTCGACCAGGTCCTTGGCCTCCTTGAGGCCGAGGCCCGTGATCTCGCGCACGGCCTTGATGACGTTGATCTTCTTGTCGCCCGCGGCGGCCAGAACGACGGTGAACTCGTCCTTGGCCTCGGCGGCCGGCGCGCCCGCGGCGGCGGCACCCGGCGCGGCGGCGACCGCGACGGGGGCGGCGGCGCTCACGCCCCACTTCTCTTCAAGCAGCTTGCTCAGCTGAGCGGCCTCGAGGACCGTCAGGGCCGAGAGCTCCTCGACCAGCTTTTCCAGATTGGCCATTGTCTATCTCCTGATTCCCGAACTTCGTCGAACGACTTGTGGATACGTCAGAGGCTTACGCCGCCTGAGCACCGTCCTCCTTGGCTCCATAGGCGCCGAAGACACGAGCGACCTGACCGGCTGGCGCCTGCAGCACGCCCGCGACCTTGGTCGCCGGAGCCTGCAGAAGACCGATGATCGTGGCGCGCAGAGCATCGAGGGAGGGCAGCGTGGCGAGAGCCTGGACGCCTGCGACGTCCAGCGTGTTCTCGCCCATCGCCCCACCGACGATGGTCAGCTTCTCGTTGTCCTTGGCGAAGGCCGCGATGACCTTCGCCGCAGCGACCGGATCCTTGGAGTAGGCGATGGCGGTCGGACCCTTGAACATGGATCCGATGCCCTTGTAGGGGGTGCCTTCAAGAGCCCGCAGCGTGAGCCTGTTCTTGGCGACCTTGTAGCTTGCGCCGGCCGCCCGCACCTTGCGGCGCAGGTCCGTCACTTCCTGAACGGTCAGCCCGGACTGGCGGGTGATCACCACCAGGCTCGCGTCCTTGAAGGTCTGGTTCAGCTCGGCGATCGCTTCGGCCTTTTCCGAACGATTCACAGCTTTCTCCAATTAAGGCCCGACCCGGAGGATCCGGAGCGGACCGGCTGCGTTTCAGACTGCGCAGCCTCCGTTGGCGGTTCAGCACGAACGGAGGCCTTGCAGCCCGGTTCGCCTGCCCCGGAAGTTCGGGCGCGTGCGCATACTTCGTGAGGAAGCGGCGCCGATTCCCTTGCCCCCGTCTGCGCTGGCGGGTTTCCCCTTTAGGCCTCACCCGGAAGGGCAAGGCACCGGCGGTCTCGGACAGGTCGGAGCTGAAGGCCTTGCGGCCCCTTCGCTCCTTCGCCACCGGCCGAAACCGACGGCGAAACTCGAAAACTCTTGCCCGCGCTCAGCCGAGCGCGGTGGCCGGGTCGAGCTTGACGCCCGGCCCCATGGTCGAGCTGATCGACACCTTCTTGATGAAGGTGCCCTTCGCACCCGACGGCTTGGCCCGGTTGATGGCGTTCACCAGCGCCTTCACGTTGGCGGCCAGCGCGTCCTCGCTGAACGAGGCCTTGCCGACGCCTGCATGAACGATGCCAGCCTTCTCCGCGCGGAACTCGATCGAGCCCGCCTTGGCCGCCTTCACGGCGGCCGCGACGTCCTGCGTCACCGTGCCGAGCTTGGGGTTCGGCATCAGGCCGCGCGGGCCCAGCACCTTACCCAGGCGTCCCACTACGCCCATCATGTCGGGCGTGGCGATGCAGCGCTCGAAGTTCATCTCGCCGGCATTGATCTTCTCGGCCAGATCCTCGGCGCCGACCACGTCGGCCCCGGCTGCCTTGGCCTCGTCGGCCTTGGGGCCGCGGGCGAACACCGCCACGCGCACCGACTTACCGGTCCCGTTGGGCAGCTCGACCATGCCGCGCACCGCCTGGTCGGCGTGGCGGGGGTCGATGCCCAGGTTCATCGCGATCTCGACGGTCTCGTCGAACTTGGCCTTGGCGTTGGCCTTGACCAGCTTGATCGCCTCGTCGAGCGGATAGGCCTTGTCGCGGTCGACGGCGGCGACGGCGGACTTGTAGCGCTTGCCCTGGCTCATCGCGTCACTCCACCACCTGGAGGCCCATCGAACGGGCCGAACCCACCACCTGGGCCATCGCCGATTCGACCGAGTCGCAGTTGAGATCGGGCATCTTCTGCTTGGCGATCTCCTCGACCTGCGCCTTCGTCACCTTGCCGACGATCTGCGTGCCGACCGTCTTGGCGCCCGATTCGATGCCGGCAGCCTTCTTGAGGAAGTAGGTCACCGGAGGCGTCTTGGTCACGAAGCTGAAGCTGCGATCCTGGAACACGGTGATCACCACCGGGATCGGCATGCCGGGCTCCATCTTCTGGGTCCGGGCATTGAACTGCTTGCAGAATTCCATGATGTTGACGCCCTGCTGACCGAGCGCGGGCCCGATCGGCGGTGACGGATTGGCCTTGCCGGCCGGCACCTGCAGCTTGACGTAGGCCTGTATCTTCTTGGCCATGCCTGCCCCTCCATTGGGCGGCGCGGTACGGCCATGGCCGGCCTCCCGCACCCTCTGTTAAGGCCAAGTCCTTGATCCCTATGGATTTCCGGAGTCGGCCACCGCATGAGAAAAGGCCGGCACCGACGGGCCAGCCCTGAGGGCGCGCGGTCTAGCAAATCGCCGGGCGCCCCACAACCCCTTTGTTTGTCCCCCGAGATGGGGAGTCCTTCAGATCTTTTCCACCTGCGCGTAGTCGAGCTCGACGGGCGTCGAGCGGCCGAAGATCGAGACGGCGACCTTGAGGCGCGCCCGCTCCTCGTCGACATCCTCCACCGTGCCGTTGAACGAGGCGAAGGGGCCGTCGGCGACCTTGACCTGCTCGCCGATCTCGAAGCTGACCGCGGGCTTGGGACGTTCCACGCCTTCCTGGACCTGCCGCAGGATACGCCCGGCCTCGGCGTCGGAGATCGGTACGGGCTTGCCGCGGCCGCCGCCGCCCAGGAAGCCGGTGACCTTGGCCGTGTTCTTGATCAGATGCCAGGTGTCGTCGTTCAGCTCCATCTTCACCAGCACGTAGCCGGGGAAGAATTTGCGCTCAGTCTGCACCTTGGAGCCTCGGCGCACCTCGACCACCTCCTCGGTGGGCACCATGACCTGCGAGATCTCCTCGTTCAGCCCCTTCTTCTCGGCCTGCTCGCGGATCGAGGCCGCGACCTTGTTCTCGAAGCCGGAATAGGCATGAACGACATACCAGCGGTGAGCCATCAGGAAACCCCGAGCAGCAGCTTCACGACGAAGCCGATGACCTTGTCGGCCACGAGGAAGAACAGCGCGGCGATCACGACGAAGATGAACACCATGATCGTGGTGATCATGGTCTCGCGCCGGCCCGGCCAGGTGACCTTGGCCACCTCGGAGCGAACCTCGCGCACGAACTCTACCGGATTTTTGGTCATTTTCCGCTGTTCTTCAGGAATTGGCAGGAGTGGAGGGACTCGAACCCCCGGCCCTCGGTTTTGGAGACCGATGCTCTACCAACTGAGCTACACTCCTACGATACGGCGCGCGGTCGGAACCGCGCGCCGCGCCTTCTTATAGCATGCCTTCGCGCAGTGCTACTTGACGATCTTGGTGACGACGCCGGCGCCGACGGTACGGCCGCCCTCGCGGATGGCGAAGCGCAGGCCCTCGTCCATGGCGATCGGCTGGATCAGCTCGACCGTCATGCGCGCATTGTCGCCCGGCATCACCATCTCCGTGCCTTCCGGCAGCGTCACAACCCCCGTCACGTCCGTCGTCCGGAAGTAGAACTGCGGCCGGTAGTTCGTGAAGAACGGCGTGTGCCGGCCGCCCTCCTCCTTCGTCAGGATGTAGGCCTCCGCCTCGAAGTTCGTGTGCGGCGTGATCGAGCCCGGCTTCGCCAGAACCTGTCCCCGCTCCACGTCCTCGCGGCCAACGCCGCGCAGCAGCGCGCCGATGTTGTCCCCCGCCTCGCCCTGGTCCAGCAGCTTGCGGAACATCTCAACGCCCGTCACCACCGTCTTCGCCGTCGCCTTCAGCCCGACGATCTCGATCTCCTCGCCGACCTTCACCACGCCACGCTCCACGCGGCCCGTCACCACCGTCCCGCGGCCCGAGATCGAGAAAACGTCCTCGATCGGCATCAGGAACGGCTTGTCCTTGTCGCGCGTCGGCTGCGGGATGTACTTGTCCACCTCCGCCATCAGCTTCAGCACAGCCTGCTCGCCGAGCTCCGGGTTCTTGTCCTCCAGCGCCATCAGCGCCGACCCACGAATCACCGGGATGTCGTCTCCCGGGAACTGGTAGCTCTTCAGAAGCTCGCGGACCTCCAGCTCCACCAGATCCAGGAGCTCCGGATCGTCCACCATGTCGCACTTGTTCATGAACACAACCAGCGCCGGAACGCCCACCTGGCGCGCCAGCAGGATGTGCTCCCGCGTCTGCGGCATCGGACCGTCCGCCGCAGAAACCACCAGGATCGCTCCATCCATCTGCGCCGCGCCCGTGATCATGTTCTTCACGTAGTCCGCGTGACCGGGGCAATCCACGTGCGCGTAGTGGCGGTTGTCCGTCTCGTACTCCACATGCGCCGTCGAGATCGTGATCCCCCGCTCACGCTCCTCCGGCGCCTTGTCGATCTGGTCGTACGCCGTGAACGTCGCGCCGCCCGACTTCGCCAACACCTTCGTGATCGCCGCCGTCAGAGACGTCTTCCCATGATCCACATGGCCGATCGTCCCGATGTTGCAGTGCGGCTTGTTCCGCTCGAATTTCGCCTTCGTCATGGTGTCGCGACCCTCGTGATGCTCTTCGACAGTACGGCCCACAGAACTGGAGCGGGTGAAGGGAATCGAACCCTCGTCATAAGCTTGGAAGGCTTCTGCTCTACCATTGAGCTACACCCGCAAAATCCTGAACAGGCCCAACCCCGCGCGCGCGGCGCGGTGGTGGAGGGGGAAGGATTCGAACCTTCGTAGACGCGAAGTCGGCAGATTTACAGTCTGCTGCCATTGACCGCTCGGCCACCCCTCCGAACCAGCGGTAAACGCGGCGCGAGATTAAGCCTTGTTCAGCCCGGAAACGGGCGCGCGTTGCTCGCAAATCCAATGGGTTACGTCAAGGGCAAATCCCCTTATACAGGCGCGATGCGTTCCCGCCCGCCGCGTCCCGCCCGCCCGTCCCGGGGCGGACACCAGTCCGGATGGCTGTATGGCCGTCACGCCGTGCTGGCCGCGCTGGCCAATCCCGAACGCCGGGTCGAGCGCGTTCTCGCCACCCGGGAATTCGCCGAACGCCATGCCGCGGAGCTTGCCGCCCTGCCGCCCGCGGGCCGGCCGGGCGGCCGTCTCGAGCTGCTGTCCCGCGACGATCTTGCCCATCGCCTGCCGCCGGGAGCCGTCCATCAGGGGATCGCCGCCCTGGCGGCGCCGCTCGAGGAAGCCCAGCTCGACGACCTCCTGGCCCGATGCGGCGAGCACGCCCTGGTCCTGGCCTTGGACCAGGTGACCGACCCGCACAATGTCGGCGCCATCCTGCGCTCGGCGGCGGCCTTCGGCGTGGCCGGCCTGATCGTGACCGAGCGGCACGCGCCGGCCGACACGGGCGTGCTGGCCAAGGCGGCGTCGGGCGCGCTCGAGATCGTGCCGCTGGTGCGCGCCGTCAACCTCGCCCGTGCGCTCGACAGCCTCAAGGCGGCCGGCTTCTGGCTCTACGGGCTGGCGGAGCGCGGCGACGTCGCCATCGGCGACCTCGACCTCGCCGGGCGGGCCTGCATCGTGCTGGGCGCGGAGGGCGAGGGCCTGCGCCGGCTGACCGCCGAGAAATGCGACCGCCTGGTGACGATCCCCACCGATTCGCGGCTGGCGGCGCTCAATGTCTCCAATGCGGCGGCGGTCGCCGCCTATGAATGGGCACGCCGGCGCACTTCGTGATAAGAGAGCCGACGTCGACCAGGCCGGGTTAGCACAGCGGTAGTGCAGCGGTTTTGTAAACCGAAGGTCGGGGGTTCAAATCCCTCACCCGGCACCAAGAAAATAAGGATTTTCCGAATTTTCCCTAGCTCGGCTCGACGGGGGGTTAACAACTGGGTAACATCCCTGAAGTGCATATAAGGTGTATAGACGCGGGAGCCGCTTGCTCGCCCTCCCTTAACGTCCGAGGATCGATGAATAGTGCTCGCGCGAGAATTCGATGAACTGCACGATCGCAGGAGTCTCTCTACCCGGCGCGACCGACTCGATCTTGGTTAGTGCCCTGACGATCATAGTCCATGCGTCGAAGTTACTGACCTCCGCCGTCCGCGGTGCGTCGCGCGTCTCATGCTTCAGCCAGTAGACGAGCGCGTTGAAGATGGCGACGGCGTCCCGCTCCCTGATGTCGTGACGCTCCGCGGCAGTCCGCTTCATCATCTGGAATAGCGGCTCCGGGCCGGGAAGATCACCGTTGGCGTCGGTAGCCCGATCGCCCGGCTGGGCTAAGCAGCCTTCTGCCGCCGCCGCAAGGGTTATCGCCGGCGCGTACCTCTTGGCATAGAAGAGGTCGATCGCAGCCTCGGCCTGCTGAACCGCCGCGTCGAGCTTGTTGATCGTCTGAACATCAAGTGGCCCCATGCCGCGGCGCTCCCATTTACGTCCTGAGCGGAACCCCCGAGACGTGGATGCGACCGCTCGGGTCGGTGACGCCGGCCTCCACCAGCAGATGCCAGAGAGCGGTGTGGGTGGCGGAGCTATACTGCGTTGGGCCGATGATGATCTTGCGCAGGAGTTGCGGGATCTCGATCCCGACCAAGCCTTCGGCCGGGATGTCCTTGAGCGGCAGATCGTAGACGGTTTGTGTCACGCCGCGGATGGTGCGGACGTTGCGCTTGAGGTGTTCGCTGGAGAAGAGGCCCGGCGTATAGACGACGCGCCACTCCCTTTCCTCGGCAAACGCGGGATGCTTCGTGCACAAGATGGCAGACTTCAGCATGTTGAGCAGTCCATGCAGCATCACCGCGCGGTCCATCGAACTCAGGGCGTCCCGCTCGGAGTCGACGTTCGCCGCGATCTTGTGGATCATCTCGCTGAACTCGACATCGCTGAGATATGCCACCGGGCTCGAATATGCCTTCAGGGCGTCGGACTTGGAGAAGAAAGGGGCCGAGTTGAGCACCAGCGCCAAGCCCGTCGGATTGCAGTAGGCGCGCCACATCGAGAGGCGGCCATGCTGATCCTCCTTGGGGTCGTGCTCCGACAAGCACGCGACGAAGCTACCGTTGAGGATCACAGCGGTGCGCTTGTCGAACTCCTGCGCCGTGTCGCCGGCAATGCCTTGATGGCACCGATCTAGAGCGTCTCGCAGTGCCCGCCCGCTCTCGCCGTGCCAGGCCCGGTGGAGACAGTCGTAGCCGTGGCGGGCCTCGGAGTAGTCATTCATGCACGTTGTGCTGCGTAGCCAAACGGAGCGGCCCTTGAGGATGCCTTCGGCTCCATCGCCGCTTGTGTAGTGAACGAAGGGAGTTCCGCTTGCGCGCATCCGATCACGCTGCTTCACGAAATACGGGAATAGTGCGGCGTCGAAGCGCTCCCATTCTTCTGGCGTTGGCCAGACGGGAGGTGACTGAGGGGCCGTGGGCTGGTTCACGACCGTATGTTTAGAGTGCTTTGCCTGTGGACGACTAGCTATAACGGGTGCCGTCGAACTTTTACGGCTGCTAGCGGCAATAGCGTCTTTTGCGGGCGGCGCCACTTGGTGTTGCGATACCTATGAGCGCCAATACAACCCAAATCCGGTGGTTGCCCACAGTACAGCCGTGTCAATAGACGGCGGGCATGCAGCCCGACGGAGCCTAGATGCCCAAGGCGAAGATCCGCGAACCCCAATTGACCCGGTTTCAGCAGATGCAGATTGAACAACCGTGGTGCGTCTACTGCGGCGGCACCACGCCCGGCACGTCCGCTGATCATGGGCCACCCCGGATCGCGTTCAATGCCAAACGCCGACCAAAGGGTCTGGAATTCATGTCGTGCGACGACTGCGCAGATGGCAGCCGGCGCGTCGATCAGGTCGCCGCGCTCTTCGCCCGCTTTTACTCGGTCACGCCCGGCAACAGTGAACATCGCCGCGAGATAGGGAAACTGTTTCGCGGCATCGCCAACAACGAGCCTGAAGTCCTCAAAGAGATGCAGGTCGAAAAGGTCTTGCGCGATGCTGATCATCCGGTGCGCAAATCCTTTCCTGCCGCCAAGGCGGTGTTCACGTTCGGGCCAATCGCTGCCTCCTATATCGCCGCGTTCGGCGCGCGCCTGGCGCTCGCCTTGCACTACGAGAAGACGCATCAAATTGTGCCGCGCACCGGGGGTGTTTGCGCTTTCTCACGTTCAAATAACACCCTGGTTGAGGAGGGCGTCCCGGACCAATTCATCCAGCTACTGGGGCCGCCAGAAGCTCTAGAACAGGGCAAGTTCAGCGCTCGCGACCAGTTCGAGTACGCCAGCCGGGTCGAGGACAATGGCGCGCGTTCGGCTCACTTCATAGCGTTCCGGCTTTCGTTCGCCATCCAAGCGTTTGTAGTACGCGATTTTACTGAAGTGGCTAAATTTGTGGGTGTCGCTCCGCACAACGTATTTCGGCCTGGATTTCTCAAGAATTGGCAGAGCCCATTCATCTAGCGCTGATGCGGCTTCCCAATGTCTCTGGCAAGCACAGTCAGTTGCTACAAAAAGGCGCCTACCGATGACTAATGTCGGACAGTGTTGGATTTGCAGCTCCACGGAGCGACTGACTGGCGAACATCAAATCAAGGTCACCGACCTGAAAGACTTGTTCGGCCCAATAACGCCAGGCAAGACAATTCTTCTGCACACTACTCAGCGGACGAACCAACGAATTAAAAGCTGGCGTGCAGACAGGCTTAAATCTAGGGGCAAGATTTGCCCCATCTGCAATTCTACCCGTACTCAAGCACACGATAATGCTTGGACCCAATTGTCGCGGGGGCTTCGAGGAAGGCTCGCGTCAATGCAGGCGGCCCAAGTTTTCAGGGCCAACAGGGTATTTCAATATGACACTAGCAAGCAGATGCTTGGCGTACACCTGTACTTCGTGAAGTTGTTTGGGTGCCATATCGTTGATTTTGACGTCCCAATCGATCTGGCACCATTCAGAAACGCGATAATGACGGGAACAGCCCATCCCAACGTTTATCTCAAGTTCGGATATGGGGCTAAGTTTGCTGGGAGACCGCACGTCGGCATATCGAACATTGAAGTGGCAAGTAGGCCGGACGGCTCGGTCGCCTTTGCGATTTGGATGCAAGGCCTTGGCGGCCTTTCCGTACTTGTGATTTACGCTGAACCGGGAGAGCGCCGCCAAGGCCTGGTGAACGCGTGGCATCCTCGCATGGGAAATGGATTGACCATCGCAGACTTCAGCGCCCCGGCTGATGGCATTAACCGTAGCGGGCGACTGCTTATCGATTCTTCAAAACTCCCTCGCAGGCTCCGTTCCTAAAGGTCGCATGTTTAGACGAACGTAAGCCTTCGCCGAGGGCCGCCTTGTTGAGGTGGCGGGATCGGGTAAGAGACAGCGCTTATGGCTGTGCTTACGGACAGAGCGGTATCGCGGCTTGAGGTCGTGGAGACCGGCCGTCGCCGGCGGT
>JBMONG010000003.1:0-462855 GCA_049323495.1 Pseudomonadota bacterium | reverse complement strand
TCGGCGTCGCCCCCTTCGATCGCAGCTCGGGCCGGCAGATCGCCAGCAAGAGTTGCCAGGCCGGGCGCGGGGACGTGCGCAAAGTCCTCTACATGGCGGCCATGGTCGCCTGCAGGCACAACCCGGCGATCAGGACCTTTGCCGAGCGCCTTGCCGGCAAGCCAGGCAAGGTCCGCCTCGTCGCCTGCATGCGCAACCTCATCGTCACTCTCAACGCAATGGTCAGGGACGGCACTCAATGGCAGCCTCGTACCGCCTGAAAACAAGACGGTTGCTCCGCGCGGCCCTGCGGGCCTTGGTCGAGACGACGGGAAGAAGACGGGAAGACGACGGGACACGGTCATCCGCTGCCTCCGGAGGCGACCGGGTGCAGCCGCACCGACGGCTCGCGATGCGCGACGAGGCCGCGCGGCCGGAAGACCATGATCAGCACCATGGCCATCCCGAAGGCCAGCATGCGGTAGTTGCCGAGGTCGCGGAACCATTCCGGCAGCCCGATCAGCAGGACGGCCGCCAGCACGACGCCGATCTGGCTGCCCATGCCGCCCAGCACGACGATGGCCAGGATGATGGCCGATTCGATGAAGGTGAAGCTCTCGGGGCTGATGAATCGCTGCTTGGCGGCGAAGAACGAGCCGGCGAAGCCCGCGAACATGGCGCCGATGGCGAAGGCCGTGAGCTTGGTGTTGGTCGGGTTGATGCCCAGCGCCTTGCACGCGGTCTCATCTTCGCGCAGCGCTTCCCAGGCCCGGCCCACCGGCAGGCGGCGCATGCGCTGGGTGAACAGGTTGGTGATCAGCGCCAGGACGAGGATGATGTAATAGAGGAAGATCAGGCGCTGGATGCCGCTGAACGGGATGCCCAGCATCTCGGCCACGGTCTGCTTGCCGGCCGGCGCGGTCTCCGCGAACACGGCGCCGAACAGCGTCGGCCCCGGGATCGAACCGATCCCCGACGGTCCGTTCGTGAAATCGACCCAGTTGAGCAGGATCAGGCGGATGATCTCGCCGAAGCCCAGCGTGACGATCGCGAGATAGTCGCCGCGCAGGCGCAGCACGGGAAAGCCCAGCAGGAGACCGAAGCTCGCGGCCAGCATGCCGGCCAGCGGCAGCACGGCCCAGAAACCCAGCCCGTGCTGCGTGCTGAGCAGGGCATAGGCGTAGGCGCCCACGGCGTAGAAGGCGACGTAGCCGAGGTCGAGCAGGCCGGCCAGCCCCACCACGATGTTCAGCCCCCAGCCCAGCATCACGTAGGTGAGGATCAGAACGGCGAGATCCATCGTCTTCTGGTCGGCGACCGGCGTGAACGGCATCGCCACGGCGGCGGCCAGCAGCAGCCAGCCCAGCCACTTGCCGCCGACCTGGCCGAGGCGGCGGCCCGCCGGGCTGTGCGCGGCGGCGGCGGTGGCCTGGTTGGCCCACGGCCAGATCCCGCGGACGACCAGCAGCGCGCCGCCCAGTGCCACGAACCAGTGCAGGAAGCCCGAGGGCAGCTCCATCGGCGAGGCGCCCGCCACGACCATGACGGCGCCAAGCGCGATCGCCGGCCAGCGCTGTCCGCGCGCGGCGAGCGACAGGCCGAGCCGGCCGAGGAAGATCACCACCAGGGCGACGCCCAGATCCACGAACTCGTAGTCGAAGCCCAGCCCCGTGCTTGCGCCGACGTCAACGGTGCGGAAGCCGACGATGAAGACGCCCAGGGCGGCGGCGACCAGCGTGGTCAGGGCCGCGTCCTTGAACATGGCGGAAAGGCGCGGCTCCATGCGGTCAGACCTTCTCGATCTCCGGCTTGCCCAGCAGGCCGGTCGGCCGGAAGATCAGCACCAGCACCAGGATGGCGAAGGCCGCGACGTCCTTGTACTCGCTCGAGAAGTAGGCGGCCCAGAAGACCTCGATCATGCCGATCAGCAGGCCGCCCAGCATGGCCCCGGGCAGCGAGCCGATGCCGCCCAGCACGGCGGCGGTGAAGGCCTTGATGCCGGCCAGGAAGCCGATGAAGAAGTCAATGATGCCGTAATACATCAGGAACAGCATGCCGGCGACGGCGGCCAGCGCGGCGCCCAGCACGAAGGTGAGCGAGATGGTGCGGTCGACGTCGACGCCCAGCAGGGCGGCCATCTTCATGTCCTGTTCGCAGGCGCGCTGCCGGCGGCCGAGCGGCGTGCTGGCGATCAGCCAGGTGAAGCCGCCCATCAGCACGACGGTGACCACGACAATGACGATCTGCAGCCAGGAGACACGGACGTCGAAGCCGTCGACGCTGAACAGCGTAAAGCCGCCGGACACCACCTGCCCGCCCGGCTTGGGCCGCGCCCCCTGCACGAGCTGCACGTAGTTCTGCAGGGCTATCGACACGCCGATCGCCGAGATCAGCGGCGCGAGCCGGAAGGAACCCCGCAGCGGGCGGTAGGCCGTTCGTTCGACCGCCCAGCCATAGACGGAGGTGAAGGCCATGGCCATGAGCAGCACCAGCACGATAGCCACCGGGGCCGAACCGATGCCGGCCATGCTGCAGAGCATGAAGCCGATCAGGGAGATGAAGGCACCGATCATGAAGACTTCGCCGTGCGCGAAGTTGATCATGCCGATGATGCCATAGACCATGGTGTAGCCGATGGCGATCAGCCCGTAGATGGCTCCCAGCGTGATGGCGTTGACGAGTTGTTGTGTGAAGTACGCCATTTCCCTTGTGCGATTCCCTGCCTCTGCGACCTAAGACGCTTCCAATGCCGCGCGCAAGCGAACTATCCACGGCCACGTGCAAGTCGCGGACCATGTCGGGCCGTCGGCCGCCGCCGCCAGGCGGGACGGCCCGCGGGGGTTTCCGCAATTATCGCAATTTCCGCTACGGACTTTTCGACGGGTGCGGGCCGCCGGCTTCGGACTTTTTGCGCTCCGTAGGGAGGGCCGGGAAAATCGCCGCCCCCGGGGGTGGAGAAGACGTTGGACATGGAGAGGACAAGGTTTCGGGCCCGCGAGCGGGTAACGCGCCTCCGCCCCGCCGCCCCTCGGCGTCTGCGGGGACGTAACGGTTGCTAGCACTGCCTTCATCTGCTGGCCGTCGTCAGCGGTCACCGCGCTGATCCTCCTGGGGAGCGTCGGCGGGCATTCGCCACAACTTCCGGTGACGAAGTCAAGCTCTTCGAGGCTTGTCCGACCAGCACCTCGCAGCGACGGTCTCCGTCATCTGGGCAATCGTAGCGCTGCCCAAGGGGGCGAAGCAGTCGCCCTAGGATGCACCCATGAGCGACCCGGACCTTTCGTCTTTCATCTGGTCCGCCGCGGATCTCCTGCGGGGTGACTACAAGCAGGCCGAAGTCAGGCCAGGGCCTTCCTGGCCGAGATCATCGAGAAAGTGAACGACCTGTTCGACGGTGACCTGTCGGACCAGGACACGCTAAACAATGTCATCAAGGGCAAGCTGCTGGAATCGGAGAGGCTGCGGCAGCAGGCGACCAACAACACCAAGGAGCAGTTCGCCAACTCGCCGGACCTCAGGACCGAGCTGCTCAACGCGATCATTGGGCGCACTCGACGCGCATACCGCCATGAGCACCCAGGCCCTGATTCCAGCCACGTTCAGCAGGGGCTCAAGGACGTCCTGCTGAACAATGCCGGGCTGTATGAAAGCCTGCGCGATCAGGGCAAGACCTAGGCCCGTATCAGCCGGCGACAGCCTTCAAATGGAACCAGAAGAACTCTATACTGGCAGCCATGCAAGTCACCCTTTCCGCCGAACAGGAGCGCTGGCTGAAGAAGCGGGTCGCGAATGGCGAGTTCCATTCGGTCGGCGATGCCGTCCGGCAGCTCATTGCCGACCGGATGCTCACGGATGACGACGACATGGCGTGGGCGGAGCCGCTGGTCACCGAGGCACGTGAAGCCGTCGCAAGGGGTGATGCCGTTTCGCTCGAGGAAGCCGAACGCGACATCGACCGAACCCTGGCCGCCCTCCGCCGCTGATGGTCCGTCTCGTCGTTGCCGAGCCCGCTCGGCGCGATGTCCGTGAAATCCTGACCAGACTTGGTCAGGTCGGCGGGCTGGCCATTGCCCGTCGGTATGGCGCCCGCTTCAAGGCAACTTACCGATATATCGAACAATACCCGGCAGCCGGCGCGCCTCGCCCGGCCTTGGGACCACATGCGCGCATCCGCTTCCGCTTATCGAGCCGCGCCGGTCACGGCGATCGCTACTCTTCGCGTGGGGTCGCTCGGCATGACGGACCAGAAGCGGTCGCCGGCGACCTACGCCGGAACTCTCGACGCACCTGCGGTGATCTGCCGACGCTTACGCCGCAACATGGCAATCAAGCGGACGACGGCGATCGCCAGGACGAGGACCGCCATCGGCCAATAGAAGGCGTCGAGCGGCACGCGCTTGCCGACGGCCACGGCGAAGCTGATCCAGATGTACCAACCGCCGACCAGGTGCAGCAGCCGCCACTTGCGCGGAGCGAGCCAGGCGGCTGTGCGGTCGAACGAGGTCGCCGCCATGGCGGCGATGAACGGATAGGCGGCGCCGGCCAGCACGATGGTCATGACGTTGGTGAGCTTCCAGAACACCTCGCGGTCGAGCGCGGCCAGGGCGAGGATCGCCCCGAGATGGATGAAGTGCGAGACGGCGAAGGAGACGCCGAGATAGCGCCGGTTGCGGCGCTGCCAGCGCGTCGCGCCGGACGGCAAGAGCTCGACCACGGCGCCGGCGGTGAACGCGAGCGCGAACAGGACCAGGGAAGTGCGCGCGGTGGCCCGGATCGCCATCCGCATGCCTTCGACGTCCCAGCCATGGCCCGCCATGAGAGCGAGCGTCATGACGCCGATGAGCAGCGACAGGATGCCGGTCAAACGCCAGCCGTTCATGGCGCCGTCCTCCGAAGGTCGGGGCTCCGCAAGGAGGCCGTACGCCTGAGGCGCCGGCCCAATCTGACGACATGGAACGACAGCACGCCCAGCAGGGCGATCTCAGCGGCCGCCGACAGCAGGACATGCAACGGCGCGCCGCTGGCGAACAGATCGGCGCGCACGATGCCGGCGCCGATGGAGGCCAAAAGACCGCCGAGACAGATCGCAAGAGCGGCCATAGACCGGCGGAAGGCGAACCAGGCGATCACACCGACCGCGAGGGTGGCGATGAAGGCATAGCGGTCGATCAGCGGCGCAATGACCGTCACAGGGGCGGCAAGGACGTCGTCGTCCAGCCACGTCACGCGCAGCCGCATGGCCACGAAGGTGACCACGACCGTGACGGCGAGCGCGATCCATGCCCGGCGCGCCTGGCGGTCGACGGCGTCGGCGGCGAA
Organism: Pseudomonadota bacterium; assembly: GCA_049323495.1. Taxonomy (GTDB): domain Bacteria; phylum Pseudomonadota; class Alphaproteobacteria; order Reyranellales; family Reyranellaceae; genus Reyranella. Next base: position 457,557 of record JBMONG010000003.1, on the reverse strand, counting down.
TTGCGCGGCGATCTCGCGGCCGAGACCGAAGCGTTGCACGGCGCGGCGCTCGGCGTCGGGCGATGGCCAGGCGGGATCGGCCTCCGCGGCCTCGCGCAGATGGTCCTCGACCTCGCTGGCGAGACGGCGGGCGAGCTTGGGATCGAAGTCGAGCTCGCGGCGCAGGGTGGCAACGTAATCGTCGATCGCGCCGCTCATGCGCGCCCGCCTTCCAGCGCCGTGTCGACCGCCTGCGAGAAGCGGTTCCAGGCCCTGCGCCGCTCGCCGAGCGCGGACGCCCCTGCCCTGGTGATCGAATACACGCGGCGGCGACGGCCGTTTGGCGGCGTCGTCCAGGCGCTGGACAACAGGCCGGCCTGCTCGAGCCGGTGCAGGGCGGGATACACCGTGCCCTCCGGCAGATCGAACGCGCCGGCGCTGCGCTGTTTGATTGTCTCGATGATGGCGTAGCCATGCGCCGGGCCCGCTTCCAGGGCGGCCAGCACGATGGCGTCGAGGTGTCCTTTGAGCATTTCCGCTTCCATACCTAGCATAACTAGGTATACGGCCCGACAGCGTCAAGCCACTTGCACTTCCCCAGCGAACACAGGTTAGTGAGCGCATGAGTATCGCATCATTCGACGTCATCGTGGTCGGCGCCGGCCCGGCCGGGCTTACCGCAGCAACGGGCACGGCGCGCGCCGGGCTGAAGACCCTCTGCCTCGACAAGCTGGCGCCCGGCGGCGCCCTCATCAACCTGGCGGAGCTGCACGAGGTCGAGCACGACGGCGACGGGCCGCAGATCGCCGCGCAGCTGACCGATGCGGCGAGCGAGGCCGGCGTCGAGCTCGGGTTCGGCGAGGTCGTGAAGCTGACGGGCGACGCTCGCGCCTGGTCGATCGAGACAGCCGAGGGCGACCGGCATACCGCCCGCGCCGTGGTGATCGCGACCGGGCTGAACAAGGGCACGCTCGGGCTGGCGGAGGAGAGCCGCTACGAAGGGCTGGGCCTCTCGCACTGCGCTTCCTGCGACGGACCGCTCTATGCCGGCCGCCCGGTCGTGGTGGCCGGCACGGCGGGCTGGGCACCGCGCGAGGCGGCAGAGCTGCAGGTCGTGGCAGGTGACGTCACCGTCGTGGGGCCGCCGGCCGCCGGCCTGCCCGGCGGCGTCTCCCATCTCGCCGGCCGCATCGTCGGGCTCCAGGGCGACGACGGCCTGGAGGCGGTGGTGGTCGAGACGGACGGGATGCGGAAGACCGTTCCGGCCAGCGCAGTGTTCGTCTATGTCGGCCAGTCTCCCGCTGCGGAATTCGCGCCGGAAGGGCTTGCACGCGACGCCGGCGGGCATATCGTGACCGACGAGCAGGGCCGGACGGCCATCGCCGGCGTTTGTGCCGCGGGCGACGTCCGCAGCGGCGCGCGGCATCGGCTGCCCGACGCCATCGCCGACGGCGAGCGCGCAGCCGGCGCGGTCGTCGCAGCCCTGAAGAAGAATTGAGGAGGAGTTCCCATGCGCATCGTCAATCCCACTTTCGGCCACTCGGCCACGTCCGGCGAGACCGTGGCCCTGAAGCCCATCAACTGGATGACCGACGCCATCGCGCTGGTCTCGAATTCCAAGCCGAATGCGCGCGAGCTGCTGGCCGGCATCCGCGACAAGCTGAGCGCGCTGCGCAACGTCGACAACATCGACTTCCTGTCGAAGAACAGCGCCAGCCAGCCGGCGCCCAAGGACGTCATCGAGAAGATCGCCGCCAACTACCGGGGAGCGCTGCTCGCCATAGCCGATTGAGGGAGCTGTTCATCGTGGAGTTTCCACGACAGCATCGAACTCGAGAAGCAGGGCATCACGGCCTACGTGATCGCCACCGAGACGTTCAAGCCGCTGGTGCTCGCGCAGGCCAAGGCCCGCAAGGTCGAGCCCAAGCTGATCGTCGTGAAGCATCCGATCGGCGGCCTCAACGCGGACGAGCTGCGTGAGCGCATCGAGACGGCGACCAGGGGACTGACCGAGGCCACGATCAACAAGACGAGTGCCGCGAAATGAAGGACATCGCCGATCAGGAAACGATCGACGTCGGCGACATGGACGTCGAGGCCTTCAACGACTTCGCCCTCGAGCAGGGCTGGAGCGACGGCATGCCGCTCTACGTGCCCACCGAAGACAAGGTGGCGAAGTTCGTCGACACGGTGCGGGGCGACAACCGGCCGATCCCGCCGGTCCCGCCGCGCCAGATCGTCCCTACCCTGCAGAGCATGGCGGCCAACGCCGTCATGGCCGGCTGCAAGCCGGAATACTTCCCCGTCGTCACGGCCGCCCTGCGTGCGGTGCTCGACCCCGAGTTCAATCTCCACGGCACGCTGGCGACGACCCATCCCTGCGCGCCCGCCATCATGGTGAGCGGGCCGATCCGCCATCAGCTCGGCATCAACTGCGGCTCCAACTGCTTCGGCCAGGGCTGGCGCGCCAATGCCACCATCGGGCGCGCGCTGGGCCTGATGCTGCTCAACATCGCCGGCGCCAAGCCGGGCGAGATGGACCGCTCCACCCAGGGCAACCCCGCCAAGTACACGTTCTGCTTCGGCGAGAACGAGGAGGAGAATCCCTGGGCGCCCTACCACGTCCAGCGCGGTTTCGCGCCGACCGACAGCGTGGTGACCGTGATGTCGGGCGAAGCCCCGCACAACCTCAACGACCATGGCAGCACCACGGGCGACGGGCTCCTGACGACCTTCGCCGGCAGCATGTCGACGCCGGGCGCCAACACGATCTACGGCAAGGGTCCGATGCTGGTCATCATCGGACCGGAGCACGCAGCGACGCTGAAGCGCGACGGCTTCACCATCGAGAGCATCCGCCAGGAGCTGTTCAAGCGCTCGCGCGTGCATGCGTCCCGCATCTCGAAGGAGAACCAGGACACCTACATCAGCACGGGCCACGAGCCCGACGGCGACTGGTTCACCATCGGGCGCTCGCCGGACGACATCCACATCACGGTGGCGGGCGGGCCGGGCAAGCATTCGGCGTTCATCCCGTCGTTCGGCGGCACGTCGGTCTCCTGCGTGCGGATCGCCGGATGACGTGCCGGATGACGGGCCGGGTGACGGGCCTGGCGACGAGCCTGGCATGACGGAATGGTGCGGATGGCCCGTCGTCGATGACGCGGCGAGCTGGGAGAGCGCGCAGCAGATCCTGACCGACGCCGAGCTGTCGGACGGCCTGCCGCTGGTGCCGCCGACGCGGCGACGGCTGGAGGCGATGACAGCCGGCCTGTCCGGCCGCAGCGACTCCCTCGGCATGATGCCGCCCCTGTTCGGCGAGATCACGCCCGAGGCGGTCGCCTATCAGTGCGTCATCGCCGGCTGCCTTCCGGCGGAACTGCCGGTCGTGCTGGCGGCCGCGGCGGCCACGCTCGAACCCGACTTCAATCTGCTGGGCATCGCGACCACGACCGGCACGGCGGCGGTGGCGCTCTGCGTGCACGGGCCGGTCGCGCGCCGGCTCGGCATGAACGCCGGCACCAACTGCCTGGGACCGGGCAACCGCGCCAACGCCAGCATCGGCCGCGCCCTGCAGCTCTGCCTGCGCAACATCGGCGGCGCGCGCGCCGAGACCGGCGACATGGCGACCATGGGCCAACCGGGCAAGTACACTTTCTGCTTCGCCGAGCGCGAGGACGGCCCCTTCCCCACCCTGACCGCGCGCCGCGGGCTCGGCGCCGACGCCAGCGCAATCACGGTGATGGGCGTCTCCGGGACGGCCGAGATGCTGCCGGCCGACGGCGAGGGCGCCACGCCAGAAGCGATCCTGTCGCCTATCGTGTCAGCGATGCGCGCCGGCATCGTGATGTCGGGCAGCCATCGCAAGAACGAGCGCGGCGAGCAGGTCGTGCTGCTGCCGCTGGAGATCGTCGAGAAGATCGCGCGCCACGACGGCTGGGACCTTCCGCGCGTCCAGCGCTACCTGTTCGACGAAGGCCAGGGCGTGGCCAGCGCACCCGATGCGATCCATCCGATCCTGACGGGCGGCGCCGGCTACAAGATGACCTACCTCCCGATCTGGGGCGGCGGCTCCCAGACGGTGACGCGGGCGCTGTAGAGCCAGCTGCCAGAGCCTGAGTTCATCCCGCTCTACTCGGGCTCTTCGTCGGCAAAGACGATCTGAGCATAGTCGCGCGCGCCATGGACGATGTGCAGGATTTCGACCGCATCGGGTCCGATGTCGAAGAAGATCAGGTAGTTTCCCTGAATGCGCCGCCGCAGTTGCGAATCACGGTTCTTGTCGACGAGCGGATAGCTACGCGGCGCCCGCCCGATCGAAGCGGCTGCCCGGATAAGCTTCGCGACGAACGTGCGCGCCCGTTGGGGACTATCCTGCGCAATCCAGTCGGCAATCTCCTCGAGGTCGCGTTCGGCCTTTCTGGAGAAAACGACCTTCAAGGACGCGACTTGCCCATCTTGCGATACTTCGCATCCAGCCGTTTCAGCACGTCGTCAGCCGACCTGGCGTGCCCGGCAGCAATGTCCGCCCTGCCCTGCGCAATGGCGACATCCAGTGCCGCGATGCGCTTCTCTCGCTCTTCGAGAAGCCGCACGCCTTCGCGCAGCACTTCGCTCTTGGAATTGAACCGGCCGCTGGAAACCAGCGAGGTGACGACCTTCTCCAGTTGCCGCCCCAGATCGACGCTGCTCGCCATGAAGCCTCCTCTGCAACAAATCTAGAGGGACCAATAACTATTATCAAGCGGCACCGCCTCGGGGAGAGTGCGGCCAAGCGAACGCAAGCCCATGACCCTTCTGGCGCCGTGTGACGGCGCCACCTCCCCAGCTGCCTGGGGAGGACCAAGAACTTGCACAGGGCCGAAACCGAACGCTAACCGCACGGTCATCTGCCTGACATCACGGCGGCCCACATCGACGGCGGCTTTTCCCCTTCCCCGGAGATCGCGATGTCCCGCGCCGTCAGCCGCCGCACCTTCACCCTGGCCGCCAGCACGGCGCTCGCCGCGCCGGCGATCCTGCCGCGCACGGCGCTGGCCAGCGATACGAAGATCGACCTGGTGCACCTCTTCTCGGGCGCCGAGCATCCCATCCAGAAGCTGATCAAGGCCTTCAACGACAAGGGCACGGGCGTGACGGTGGTCAGCCGGCAGGACGGCACGACCTACGAGACCATCACCCAGAAGGCCATGTCGGCGATCGCCGCCGGCCGCGGACCGGCCCTCATGACGACCGGCTGGAAGCTGGGCGACTTCGCGAAGAAGACGCTGGGCGCCCAGGACTTCCGCCAGATCTTCGGCCCCGAGCGCACCGAGGCGCTGCTGTCGAAGTTCCGGCCGGCGGTGCGGCCGCTGGCCTCCATCGGCGGCGTGCCGATCGGCCTGCCCTGGTCGATGAGCACGCCCGTCCTCTACATCAACCAGGCGCTCTGGACCCAGGCCGGCCTCGATCCCAAGGCCGAGCCGAAGACGGTCGAAGAACTCTATCCGATGGTTCGCCAGCTGCAGGAGAAGACCGGCAAGCAGGGCCTCTGCTACGAGGTCAACGAGTGGCTGCCGCAGGCCTTCATCCAGAATGCCGGCGGCGACGTGATCGATGCCGACGGCAAGCCGGTGATGGATAGCGCTGCGGCGGTGAAGGGCATCGAGGCCTTCGTGCAGCCGCGCCGCGACAACCTGTGGCGCGTCATGACCATTCCCGAGATGCTGGCCGCCTTCCAGGCCGGCGCGATCGGTGTGATGGCGTCCTCGTCGGGCCGACAGACCGGCGTGCGGCAGGCCGTCAAGTTCGACCTGCGCCTGGCGCAGATGCCCGGCCTCGCCGGCCATCCGCGCCGCATGAACTCGGGCGGCAACTTCCTCGCGGTCTACTCCAAGATCAAGGAACAGCAGGACGGCGCCTACAAGTTCATGGAGTTCGTCTCCAGCAAGGAAGGCTTCGAGATCTGGCTGGCCACCGGCTATCTCAACGTCACCGTCAACGACATCCCGGTCCCGCCCGGCAACGCGGCCGCCTATGCGCAGATGGACGGCGGGCTCACGAGCGAGACGATCTGGCCGGGCGCGCGCGGCCTGGAAGCGCTCACGGTGCATATCGACTGGATCACCAAGATCGTGAACGGCGCCGTGCCGGTGCCGGAGGGACTGCGCGCCGACCGGCAGGCCATCGAGAAGCTGATCGCGGCATGATCGCGGCGCTCACCGTAGCATGATGACCGCGGTGGGGCGTCGGTTGCGCGAATCGCCCTGGCGTCGGCTCGGCGAATCGCCCTGGCGTCGGCTCGGCGAATCGCCCTGGCTGTTCGCCGGTCCCGCCGTCGCCGCCGCCGTCCTGTTCGTCTGGCTGCCGATGGCCGCGACCTTCGGCCTGTCCTTCTTCGACTGGAGCCTGCTGCGCCAGGAGGCCACCTGGCGCGGCCTCGACCATTACCGGGGCACGCTGGCCAATCCCGACTTCCATCTGGCGCTCGTCAATACCGGCCTGTACCTGCTCGCCCTGCTGCCGCTGCAGGTCGGCGTGCCGCTGGCGCTGGCCTTCGCGCTGATGCGGGTCGCCGCGAAGGCGGCCGGCCGGCTCTATCGCACCGCCCTGTTCGCGCCCTCGGTGCTGTCGTTCCCCGTCGCGGCGGTGGTCTGGCTATGGCTGTTCAATCCGACGGTCGGATTCCTGAACACCCTCACGGGCGCGGTCGGCCTGCCGCCGCAGCGCTGGCTGAGCGACCCCGATCTCGCGCTGTGGAGCGTCATCGCCGTCACCTTCTGGAAGAGTTTTGGGCTCAACCTGCTGATCTTCCTCGCCGCCCTCGCCAACGTTCCTGGCGATGTGGTGGAGGCGGCACGCATCGACGGGGCCGGTCCGTGGCGGCGCGCCATCGACATCGAGCTGCCCCTGATCTCCCCGGCCCTGTTCTTCGCCGTCGTCACCACCTTCATCGTCGTGCTCGACGAGATCGTCGGCGCCGTCGACGTGCTGACCGAAGGCGGCCCATACCGGACCTCCAGCAATCTCCTGTATTTCCTCTACGAGCGCGGCTTCCGCCATTTCCAGTTCGGCGAGGCCGCCGCCGTCGCCGTCCTGATCGCCGCCATCATCGCCGGCGTGACGTGGGCGCAGTTCCATTTCGGGGAGCGCCGTGTCCACTACGATTGACGCCGTGCCCCTGGAGCGCACGCTGGAGCGGCGGACCGTCCGCCCCGCGGCACGGGCGCGCGCCGCGGCTGCGGCGAAAGCCGGCCAGATCGTCCTGCACCTGGCGTTCCTCGGCGCGTGCATCGTCACGCTGTTCCCGCTGCTCTGGATGCTGCGCACGGCCTTCGCGCCGCCGGACGACGTCTTCCGGTCCACCTTCTCCCTCTGGCCGGAAGAACCTACGGCCGGCAACTTCGCTGCTGCCTTCCGGCTTCATCCGGTCGGGATCTGGTTCGTCAATTCCGTCGTGGTCGCCGGCGCCATCACGCTGGGCAAGCTCGCGGTGTCGTTGCCGGCAGCGTTCGCCTTCGGCGTCCTGTCGTTCCGGGGACGCGACGCAGCCTTCGCCCTGGTCGTCGGCACGATGACGGTGCCCTACGTGATCACGCTGCTGCCGACATACGTCGTGGTCGCGGGCATCGGCCTCTATGACACGCTGACCGGCGTGATCGTGCCGACCATCGGCCATTGCGGCTTCGTGGTCTTCTTCCTCCGCCAGGCCTTCAAGGCGCTGCCGCGCGAGCTGTTCGAGGCCGCGCGCATCGACGGCGCCGGGCCGTGGCGGCAGATGCTGACCATCGCCCTGCCCAACATCTGGGGCGCCGTCGCGGCCATGGCGGTGCTGTCGTTCCTGAGCGCCTGGAACCTCTATCTCTGGCCGCACCTCATCCTGGATGCGACCGAGCACAAGACGCTGTCGATCGGGCTCAAGCTGTTCGCCACGACGGGCGAGCAAGGCGGCGAATGGGGGCCGCTGATGGCGACCGCCCTGCTCGCCGCCCTGCCGGTGGTGCTGCTCTACCTGCTGGCGCAGCGCCAACTGGTCGCCGCCTTCGCCACGTCGGGAATTCGCTGATCAGCCTTCGGCGAAGCGGGCCTTCTTCCTGGCTTCGGCTGCCAGCCGGCCGCGGGCGCGCGTGGTGGCCACCTCCTCGGCAGACAAGGTCTCGTCCTTCCGGTCGGGCAGCTGGGTCGAGGCCAGCGCGCGCTCCACATTGACCAAGCGCCGCTTCGGACGCCAGAACGGGAGGCTGCGACGGGTTCCGAACATGTCTTTCCTCCATCAAATGCTGCGCGGGAGGGAAACAACGTTGCGATACCCGGGAGGTTGCACGGAAAGACGGATCTTCCTTCTACACGCGCCATCGCCGCCGCAGGAATGTCGCGATCAGCCACATTCCGAAGCCCCACAGGGCGTAGACGGCCGGCACGGCGACCACGCCGGGCAGGCGGAAGCCGCCCCCCATGGGGAGGCCCTTGAGCGGCAGCACGACGAACCAGTTCACCAGCGTGACGACTACCGCCGCGAACAGGACCCAGCCCAGCACGCCACCCAGCGCCCCCGGCAGGCGCGGCACCAGGAACATGGCGGCGATCCCCCAGAGGCCGCCCCAGAAGGCGGCCGACACGATGACCGGCGCGCCGAAGGGCGGCACCGGGCGCATGCTGTAGAGGCTCGCGCGCGTCAGGCCGAGCTCGTTCGTGATCCAGAAGCCGAGCTGGTGGAAGACGAGCACGCCGACCGCACCCGCCACGAAGCCGGCGATCGCCCGGCGAGTCACTGGGTTCATCTCGCACCTCCGCCTGCGGGCCTGCGATTGCGCCACGGTCGCGCCTGCTCGAGCTGGCCGGCCAGCGAGAAGAGAACCTCCTCCTCGCCGAAGCGGGCGACGAATTGCAGTCCGATCGGCAGACCGTCGTCCGTCCAGACGAGCGGGACGGACATGGCCGGCACGCCGGCGGCATTGCAGACCGACGTGAAGGCCACCATCGGCGCCAGCGCCTGCCGGTACTCTTCCATGCCACCGTCGGTCCGCACCGTGCCCAGCGGCAGCGAGACCCTTGCGATCGTGGGCGACAGCAGCACGTCGTAGCCCTCGAAGAACGCGCCGAGCTGGCGGCCTGTGCGATGGAAGGTCTGCACTGCCCGGATGTAGTCGTGGGCGGAGATCGACCGGCCCTGCTCCGCCGCCAGCCTGGTCAGCGGCTCGAGATCGTCCGGGCCCGGCACACGCCCGTCGGCGCGGACCTGGATGTTCGTCCAAGTGTTGGCCGACATGATGGTGCCAAGCGCCTCGCCTACAGCGGCGGCGTCATAGCCGGGCGCCGCCTCCTCCACCGAATGGCCAAGCTCCTCCAGCAGGGCGGCCGTCTCCTCGACGGCGCCAACGAGCACGGGATCGAGGGACCCGCCGCCGACCGGCTGGCGCAGGAAGGCCACCCGCAGCTTGCCCGGCGGGCGCAGCCTCGCCGCCAGGAACGAGCCGGCCCGTGGTGCGGCATAGGGGTCGCCCGGCTCCGGGCCGGCGATGGCGTCGAGCAGCGCAGCGCTGTCGCGCACGGAGATCGATACGCAATGCTGCGCGCCGGCACCGGCCAGCGTCTCGCCGATCGGCGCCAGGCTGACGCGGCCGCGCGACGGCTTCAGCCCGAACAGGCCGCACAGGGAGGCGGGTATGCGGATCGAGCCGCCGCCGTCGGTCGCGTGCGCCATCGGCAGGCCGCGGGCCGCCACGATGGCGGCGGACCCGCCCGACGATCCGCCCGGCGACAGGCCCTCGCCCCAGGGGTTGAGAGTCGGACCACCGAAGGCAGGCTCGGTCGTGGGCACCAGGCCGAACTCGCTGGTATTGGTCCGTCCCACGATGACGAGGCCGGCGCGGCGCATGCGGGCGATGGCGGCGCTGTCCGCGGCCGCGACCGGCTCCCTCGCGAAGAAACGAGAACCCGCCGTCGTCGGCGTCCCGGCGCAATCGGCCATGAGCTGCTTGACCAGGAACGGCACGCCGCAAAACGGCCCGTCGCCGGCGCGGGCCATCGACTGCTCGAGCAGGTCGCCCTCGTAGAGATCGGTGATCGCATTCAGCGATTCGTTCAGCGTGCGCAGCCGCGCGAGCGTGGCGTCGAGAAGCTCGCGCGCGCCCACCCTGCCGGTTCGCACAAGCCGGCCGACGGCCAGCGCGTCATAGGTTTCGAAGAGATCGTCCACTCAGTTCCGCCAGCGCTCGAGGTTGGCCGCGACGAAGGCATCGTCGTGCAGCTCCGGATAGGTCGCGTAGAGCCGGTCGATGCCTGCGCCCTGGCCGGGGCTCAGCGTCTCGTGCGGGTCCAGGCATTCGATGGAAGTCATCAATCCCTGCCGCCTCAGGATCTCGTGGCAGCCGGGAATGCAGCCGGCGAAGTCATGCTCGACGTCGAACACCACGGCGTTGCAGTCCGTCACGAAGGAATCGAGCGCCAGGATCTGCGGCGGCACCGCGCCGGCCGAGACCGCGAGCCTGATCTTCTCCAGCATCTCGACCGCGCCGCGCGTCCAGACGCTCCAATGGCCCAGCAGTCCGCCGCGGAAGCGCAGGGTGACCTCGCGATTGCCGGTGCGCACCACCATGGGCGTGAGCAGGTCGGCCACGATGTGGTCGTCGTTGCCGGTATAGAGGGTGATGCGTTCCTCGGCCTGTGCCTGCGCGATGCCGAAGGCCACGTCCAGCGTGCGGTACCGGTTGAACGGCGCCACCTTGATCGCCACGACATTGTCGATGGCCGCGAAGCGCGCCCAGAACGATCGTGACAGCGGAATGCCGCCGACGGCGGTCTGCAGGTAGAAGCCGACCAGCGGCATCTCCTTCGCCACCGCCGTGCAATGCTCGATCAGCTCGTCCTCGCCCGCGCCCTTGAGCACCGCCAGCGACAGCAGCACGGCGTGGTAACCCAGCGACCGCGCCGTGCGCGCCTCCTCGACCGCCTGCGCCGTCCGGCCGACGGCGCCGGCGATCATGACCAGCGGACGGTCGGTCCATTCCCGCGCCGTCTCGATGGCAAGCTCCAGGACCGGCCGGTAGAGGCCGACCTCGCGGATCGCGAACTGCGTGGAGTGGACGCCCACCGCCAGGCCGCCGGAGCCCGCATCCACGTAGTAGCGGCTGATCGCCCGCTGCGACCGCTCGTCGAACTTGCGGTCGGGACCGAGCGCCAGCGGATGGGCCGGGATGACGGAACCCTGCCGCAGCAGGGACAGGACCGGCGCCGGCAGGTCGCTCCAATGGAGGGGTTTGTCGGGAGTCATGGTCGCATCCTAGCCCTCATCCCGGCCGAAGAAAGGTCTCTCGACTTCGCTTCGCTCCGCTCGGGACGACGGCGTTTGGGCCTAAAGCATGTTCCGTTCGGCTGGAATCAGCCGAACGGAACATGCCTGGTGAAATTTCGATCACCCGTGTGCGCGCTTCCACTATGACGGAACCGCTTGCGGTTCCGTCATAGTGGAAACCGCTCTAGCCAAGCTCCGGGCCGGCCAGGGCGAAGACGTGGGAGGGGTCGTCGAGGCGCTTGGCTTCGCCCAGCGTCATGCGCATGTAGCCGCGCGGCGAGGTCGCGCCCTGCCTCTCCAGCCAGGCACGGACCTCCTGATGCGCGATGGGCACGTCCATGATGAACGGACCCGGCCCCGATCGCGCTGCCCGGGCGATCAGGGCGAGCGCGATCTGCTCGCTGTCCGCCACCACCGGGCCGATGGACGTCGCCACCCTGCCCTCGCGACCGAGGACGAAGCCCGCGACCTTCCCTGCCCCATCCTCGGCAAGCCAGGCGCGGGACGGCTGGCGCAGGGCGAGATGGGCCAGGATGGCGGGGCGCTCCATGCCGGTCAGCGGCCGGTCGTACAGTGCCAGGCGCGGCAGGTCCGCCACCCCGGCCGGGCGCAGGACGATGCCGCCGGGCGGCTCGGTTGGCTGCTCCGCCGTCGCATCGAAGTGCCAGCGCGCGATCGGGTAGAGATCGCGAAAGCCGAGCGGCAGGTAGATCGGCCGCCCCTGCTCCGTGGCATCGAGCCCGGCGACCGCACCGGCGGCCCGCACCTCCTCGATGCAGCGCCTGAGCAGCCCCGTGCCGACGCCGCCGCGCCGGCGGTCCTTCGTGACCAGGACCATGCTGATCCAGGCGAGCTTCTGCCCGAGCGGCAGGACCAGCGAGCTGGCCTGCCACCTGCCGTCCTGGCCCATGCAGCCGAAGCCGCGGCCGGCCGCCAGCATGAAGCGCCAGTCGGCCAGGTTCTGGTTCCAGCCGGCCTCGATCGACAGCGGCCAGACCGCTTCGCCCTGGTCCGGATCGATCGGCCGGGCATCCAGGACGTCAGTACTAGCCTCAGTATTGGCCATCGCGCACCTCGTAGTGGGTGGGCTTGTCGAGCGTGGCCATGTCGCGCGCCAGCCAGTCGGCCGTCCATTCGATCATCTTCGACAGCGGCACCGAGGGCGGGCCGAACGACTTCACCATGCGGCGCGAATCGTTCAGCCAGCCGGTCGGCGCCTCCTTCCCGACGAAGCGGGGCTGCGTTCCCAGCAGCTTGCCGAACTCGGTGGCAAGCCAGCGGATCTCGATGGTCTCGGGGCCGGTGACGTTGAGCGGTGTGGTGGGCGTCGTGGCATGCGCCAGGCAGCGCAGCGCGACGGCATTCGCGTCGCCCTGCCAGATGACGTTCACATGGCCCATCGACAGGTCGATCGGCTCGCCGTCGCGCACCTTGCGGCCGACGTCGTGCAGCACGCCGTAGCGCATGTCGATGGCGTAGTTCAGGCGGAACAGCCGGCCCGGCGTCGCGTACTTCCTCGAGAAATACGCGAACATGTGTTCGCGACCGACGCAGGAGTTGGCATAGTCGCCGGACGGCGGCACCGGCGGCACGTCCTCGTCCGCGCCATGGCCGTCGGTCGGCACGAACGGATAGACGCAGCCCGTCGAGAAGACGACGATCCGGGAGTCCCGGAAGACCTCGGCGACCATCGCCGGCACCAGCACGTTCATCGCCCAGGTGAGCGGCACGTCGCCCGTCGCGCCGAACTTGCGGCCGGCCATGAACACGACGTTGGGTGCCCTGGGCAGCGCCTCGATCGCGCTACGGTCCAGCAGATCGGCGGCGATCGGCTCGACGCCGGCCTCCACCAGCGCCTCCTTCACGCCGGGCTCGCTGAAACGCGCCACGCCCATGACACGCCGGTCCGGCGCCGCCCTTTTCGCGAGGCGGGCCAAAGTCGGCCCCATCTTGCCCCCGACGCCCAGCACGATGATGTCGCCCGGCGCCCGCTTCAGGTCGGCGATCAGGGCCTCCGATGGCGCCGTCATGAAATCCTCGACGGCCTCCACGCTGTCGAACCGCGTCGGCAATGTCATGTCCGTGCTCCTGCAGCCATCCGTGTCATCGAGCCGAAGTCCATCTCCGCACCCACCGCGAAGCCCGGCACGTCCAGCGATCCCAGCGACAGCCGGCCGCCCGCCGCCCTGAGTCGCGCCGGCCGGCCGTCCCGCTTTTCGTAGAGGTCGGGATGCGCGGCGACGAAGGCACGCTGCTCGGCCTCGGGCGCGAAGCCCATGCCGTCGATGAAATGGTGCGCGTTGCGCTCGACGTGCGTCAGGCCGAGCAGCGAGACCAGCGCCAGGTCCTGCTGCACGCTGACACCGGGCCAGGTCGTGAGATCCTCGGCCGACATGAAATAGCCGGCGCCGAGCCGCGCCACGCGGGCCGCGTTGAGGATCGACTTGTAGAAGCCCTTGCAGTTCTTGCTCGACACGCCGGCATAGCCCAGCCGAAGCGCGTCCGGGAGCGACGAGAGCTCGGCGTCGGATTCGTCGATGATCACCGCGCGGTGCCTCGCCAGCGGCGCGACGGACCGCGACAGCGCCACTGCCCGCTTGATGGGCTGCTCGATGAACAGGGTCGACTTCGCCAGCTTCGCCAGCGATGGTGCCTCCTCCACCTTGCGCCACAGTTCGACGATGCCGTCGACGTCGTCGTACTGCTCGTTGCCGTCGAGCGTCGTGCGATAGTCGCCGGCACCGGCGTCGAGCACCGCGGCGATGCGGCCGAGCCGGTCGAGGTCGGCCGCGATGTCGCCGCTCACCTTCAGCTTGTAGTAGCGCCCGCGATAGTACGAGACGACCTCCTCGAGAGTTTCCGGCAGCCCGTCATTCACCCGTTCCTCGGCCGGCCGGTCGGCCGCCGTCAGGGGATCAACGAGGCCGACCGTATGGCGCAGGTCGATGGTCTTACCCGGCGCGAGGCCGGCCAGGAACGGCGTCAGCCGCGCATCGTCGATGTCGGGCGTCAGGTCGGTGCCACGGATGCCGGGAACGTTGGCGGCGATCATGGCGGCGAAGGACTGCCCCGTCGCGCGCCCCAGCGCATCCAGGATGGCGCGATCCAGCAGCGCCGGCCCATAGCCGGCCACGAGCGGGTTGAGGCCCAGCGCGGCGCCACGCTTCTGCTGCTCCCGGTAGGTCTCGATGAACAGTCCGAAGGGCCGGTCGAAGCCATGCGTGCGATAGAGATCGATGGCCAGATCCAGCGACTGGCGCAGCTGGTCGAGGTTCTGCTCGTCGGTGAAGGCCGGGCTCTTCTCGAACCACTTGGCGGCCAGCGCCTCGGCCGCGACGCCCGTGCTGCTGCGGCCGTCTTGCAGGGAAATGCGCGCGCGGATGACCGCCTGCGTCGCGTCGGTGACGGTGATCACGCCGAAGCGGAAGGCGAGCCGCATCTTCACATGCCGCTCGTAGCGCTCGACTTCCTCCAGCCTGATCTTCATGTGCTCGGCTCCAGCAGGCCCGCGACGTAGCCGATCATGCGCGCCGCGCAGGTCGGGCCGTCCGGCTCATAGACGAATGGCTCCATGGCGATCCAGCCGTCATAGCCGGTTTCGCGCAGGGCCCGCACGACCGGCGCAAAGCGGTCCTCGCCCTGGCCCGGCCCGCGCTGATTGCGGTCGTTGAACTGGACGTGGGCAACGAGGCCCGACGGCATCCAGCGCCGGATGGCGTCGGCGACCGGTTCCGGCTCCATCAGGCTGGCGGCCAGCGTATCGACCATGACGCGCAGGGCAGGCTTGCCGAGCCGGCCGACCACCTCCGCGGCCTCGGCCAGCGTGTTGACGAGATTGCAGTCGGGAGTGGCCAGCGGCTCCAGGCAGTAGGCCACGCCGGCCGCGGCCGCACGATCGCCGGCAAGGGCCCACGCCTCCTCGGCGCGCGCGGCGTCGCCGGCCGCCGAAACCCGGCGCTGTGCCGGCGAGCCGTGGACCAGGTAGCTGCCGCCCAATTCGGCGCAGAGATCGATCGAGGACAGCAGGACGTCGACGCTGCGCTGCCAGACGGCGCGGTCGGCCGTCGTGATGGAAAGGCCTGCCGGCGCGGCGAGCAGCCAGTGCAGCCCGCTCACCGCGAGGCCACTGTCGGCGCAGGCGCGGCGGATCCCGGCGCGCCGCGCGTTCGGCATGCGCCATGCATCGTCACCGAACGTGAAGGGCGCCAGCTCCAGGCCGCGATAGCCGAGGCCGGCGGCCAGCGCGCACTGGCGCTCGAAGGGAAGCTCGCGAATCACCTCGTTGCACAGAGACAGTTTCACCGATGATCCCCAAGCTTGACGGTATATCGACGCTTCGCCAGTCTGCCGCAATGTGCGGCTGCGCATGATCAAATTCCAGCCTCTCCTGCGGCAGTACTGGCCGACGGTCGTGCTCTTCGCCTTCCTGCTCGCGAGCTGGCAAGTGGCCGTCAGCGTCGGCGGCATCCGCGAATATCTGCTGCCTTCCCCTCTCGCGGTGTGGAACGCGCTCTGGCATGGCGACACCGCCTGGATCCAGCACCTGTGGGTGACGTCGCTCGAGATCGTGGGCGCGTTCTTCCTCGCGGCGGGCGTCGGCGTGGCGCTCGGCGTCGCCATCGCCTGGTCGCCGCTGGTCGCCAACGCGCTGGTGCCGTTCCTCGTCTTCGTGAACACCCTGCCCAAGGTGGCGATCGCGCCGCTGTTCCTGATCTGGATGGGCTACGGCATCTTCCCCAACATGCTGATGGGCGCCCTGATCGGCTTCTTCCCGGTGGTGATCAACACGGCCGTGGGGCTGAGCCAAGTGGAGGCCGACATGCTCGATCTCGGCCGCGTGTTCAATGCGCCCAAGTGGAAGATCTTCGTGAAGATCCGCATCCCCAACGCCCTTCCCTACATCCTGAGCGCGCTCAAGATCACCGCGACGGCCGCCGTGGTCGGCGCCATCGTCGGCGAGTTCGTCGCCTCGCAGAAGGGGCTGGGCTACGTCATCGTCACCACCCAGAGCAGCATGAACACGTCGGTCGCGTTCGCCGCGCTGATCTGGATTTCCGTCGTGGGGCTGCTGCTCTACGGAGCCGTCGTGCTGGCCGCGAAGCTGTGGGCGCCGTGGGCCGAAGGGATCGACTGATCGGGGAAGGAAAAGGGAGGTGATCATGAAACGCACATTGTCACTTGCAGTCGCCGCCGTGCTGGCGACGGCCGGCAGCGCTTCGGCCCAGGAGAAGTTCACGTTCGCGCTGAACTGGTTCGCCGTCGGCGACCATGCCGCCTACTGGGTGGCGCTCGACAAGGGCTACTACAAGGCCAAGGGGCTGGACGTGACCCTGGAGAATTCCAAGGGTTCGGGCGATTCCATCGCCAAGGTCGATACCGGCCGCGCCGACGCCGGCCTCGCCGACGCCGCCGTGGTGATCGCCTCGATCGGCCGCGGCACGACCGTCAAGACCGTCGGCATGGTGTTCGACAAGACGCCGCTCAACATCTTCAGCCTGAAGGAAAAGCCCCTCAAGAGCCCCAAGGACCTGGAGGGCAAGACGCTGGGTGCCCCTCCGGGCGACAGCCAGCGCCAGATGTTTCCCGCCTTCGCCAAGGTGAACGGCATCGATCCGGCAAAGGTGAGCTGGGTCAACATCGAGCCGGCCGCCAAGATCGCCGCCGTCGCCGAGAAGCGCATGGACGGCGTCGGCGACTACTCGACGGGCCTGCCGCTCTACGAGAAGGCCGCGGGCAAGGGCAACGTCGTGATGATGCCGTGGGCCGACTTCGGCTTCGACATGTATTCCATGTCGATCATCGCCAGCGCCAAGACCATGAAGGAGCGGCCGGCCGCGCTGAAGGCCTTCCTCGAAGCATCCTACATGGGCTGGCGCGACGTCATGGCCGACCCCGAGGCCGCCATGGCGATCTTCAAGAAGCGGGTGCCCGAGGTCGACGTCGAGGTGATGATGCCGAACATGATGATCGGCCTCGGCCTCATGAAGACCGACCGCTACGCGAAGAACGGCATCGGCTGGATCGACGAGAAGAAGATGTGCGATTCGGTGGACCTGGTGAACACCTACATGGGCCTGCCCAAGAAGGTGGAGTGCAAGGCGGTCTTCACCTCCGAGTTCCTGCCCAAGGTCGAGATGCCGAAGTAGACCGATCACGGCGCGACGCTTCTCTCGTGAACCGGGAACTGATCGGCCTCGACCGGGTCGGCATGACGTACGAGGCGGCGAGCGGCCCGGTCGAGGCCCTCGCCGGCATCTCGCTGTCGGTCGGCGCCGGCGAGTTCGTCTCGCTGGTGGGCCCCAGCGGCTGCGGCAAGTCCACGCTGCTGCGCATCGTGGCCGGCCTGCGTCCGGCCACCGTGGGCGGCGTGACCGTGGCCGGCCGGCCCGTGCGCGCGCCCATTCCCGACATCGGCATGGTGTTCCAGGCACCGATCCTGCTGAAGTGGCGGTCGATCCTGGAGAACGTGCTGTTGCCGGCCGAGCTCGCGGGCCGGGATCCCCGCACCCTGCGCGGGCGGGCGGAGCAGCTCCTGGAGATGGCCGGGCTGAAGGGCTTCGGCGACAAGCTGCCGCGCGAGCTTTCCGGCGGCATGCAGCAGCGCGCCGCCCTCTGCCGCGCCCTGCTGCTCGATCCGCCGCTGCTGCTCATGGACGAGCCCTTCGGCGCCCTCGACGCCATGACGCGCGACGACATGGCGCTCGAGCTGCTGCGGATCTGGGGCGAGCGCGATCTCGCCCGCGAGGCGCGCAAGACCGTGCTTTTCGTGACCCATTCGATCCCCGAGGCCGTCTTCCTGTCTGACCGGGTGGTCGTCATGTCCCCCCGCCCCGGCCGCATCGCGGCAGACCTGGCGATCGACCTGCCCCGTCCCCGCACCGTGGAATTGCGGGCCTCCGAGGCTTTCGGGCGGCTGAGCCTCGAGATTTTCCGCGCCCTGACCGGCCGCAGCGGCGCGGGCGCGGTGGCCGGCTAGCTCCGGCAAGGCCGCCTTTTCTCGCCGGCCGGTTGGCGCGGCCGGCATCCCCTGATAAGACGCGGCCGACAAAGCAGGAGAAGGACATGTCCCCCGCCGCCACCCCGATGAAAAGCGCCGCCAAGGGCGTCACCGCCGATGCGAAGCCGTTCGACTGGGAGGATCCCTTCTTCCTCGACGACCAGCTCACCGAGGAGGAGATCGCGATCCGCGACGTCGCGCGCGACTACTGCCAGGACAAGCTGATGAGCCGCGTGCTGGAGGCCAACCGGCACGAGAAGTTCCATCGCGAGATCATGAACGAGATGGGCGCCCTCGGCCTGCTGGGCTCCACGCTGCCGGAGAAGTATGGCTGCGCGGGCGCCAACTACACGACCTACGGGCTGGTGGCGCGCGAGGTCGAGCGCGTCGATTCCGGCTACCGCTCGGCGATGAGCGTGCAGTCGTCGCTGGTCATGCATCCGATCCATGCCTACGGGACGGAGGAGCAGCGCATGAAGTACCTGCCCAAGCTCGCCTCGGGCGAGTGGGTGGGCTGCTTCGGCCTCACCGAGCCCGACCACGGTTCCGATCCGGGCGGCATGAAGACGCGCGCCACGACGGTGCCCGGGGGCTTCAAGGTCTCGGGCTCCAAGATGTGGATCACCAACTCGCCGATCGCCGACGTGCTGGTGGTGTGGGCCAAGCTGGACGGCGGCGCCATCCGCGGCTTCATCCTGGAGCGCGGCTGGAAGGGCATCGAGACCCCCAAGATCGAGGGCAAGTTCTCGCTGCGCGCCTCGGTGACGGGCGCCATCATGCTCGACGAGGTCTTCGTGCCGGTCGAGAACCTGATGCCCAACGTGTCGGGCCTCGGCGGCCCGTTCGGGTGCCTGAACAATGCGCGCTACGGCATCGCCTGGGGCGCCCTGGGCGCGGCGGAGTTCTGCTGGAAGCAGGCGCGCAACTACACGCTGGAGCGCAAGCAGTTCGGCCGGCCGCTGGCCGCCAACCAGCTGATCCAGAAGAAGCTCGCCGACATGCAGACCGAGATCGCGATCGGCCTGCAGGCCTGCCTGCGCGTCGGCCGCCTGAAGGACCAGGGCCAGGCCCAGCCCGAGATGATCTCGCTGATCAAGCGCAACAACTGCGGCAAGGCGCTCGACATCGCGCGCGTCGCCCGCGACATGCACGGCGGCAACGGCGTGTCGGACGAGTATCACGTGATCCGCCATGTCATGAATCTCGAGGCGGTGAACACCTATGAGGGCACGCACGACGTCCATGCGCTGATCCTCGGCCGCGCCATGACGGGCATCCAGGCCTTCACCGCCGGGGGCTGACCTCATGCCGCTGCCGGCGGCCGGCGACATCGCGCTCGTCGCCGCCGGCGCGCTCGCGGCAGGCTTCGTCAACGGGCTGAGCGGCATGGGGTATGCCCTGGTGGCGCTCGGCTTCTGGCTCCAGGCGATGCCGCCGGCGACCGCCGCGCCGCTGGTCGCCCTGTGCAGCGTCGTCGGCCATCTCCAGTCCCTGCCGCGCATCATGGCCGGCGTCCACTGGCCCCGGCTGTGGCCTTTCCTGGCCGGCGGCGCCGCCGGCGTGCCGCTGGGCATCCTGCTCCTGGACCGCATCGATCCGCCGCCGCTCAAGCTGGGCGTGGGCGTGCTGCTGCTGCTGTACAGCGGCTGGATGGCCTTCGTGCGCCGCCCGCCGATCGTGACGGGCGGCGGCCGCGCGGCCGATGGCGCCGTGGGCTTCATCGGCGGACTGCTGGGCGGCATGGCCAGCCTCAGCGGACCTGCGCCGGCGATCTGGTCCCAGCTGCGCGGCTACGGGCGCAACGAGCAACGCGGCATCAACCAGCCCTTCAACATGGCGATCCTATCCCTCGCGCTGATCTCGGCCGCGCTCGCGGGATTCCTCGACCGACGCTTCCTGGTCTGGGCCGCCATCAGCATCCCGTCGACGCTGGTCGGTGCCCGCCTCGGCCTCGCCCTCTACGGCCGCATCAGCGACGTGGGCTTCCGCTATGTAATTCTGGCGCTCCTCGCCCTGTCGGGCGTCAGCCTTATCGCGACGTCGGTCTGACCAGCGCGGGCGTCGATCAGCGCAGCGGCTTCAGGATCAGAACGTCGAGGTCGCGCTCCGGATAGAAGTCCTTCGCCTTCATCTGGAACGTCGTCGGCCCGACCTTCTTCACGCCGCTGCCGCAGAAGCTGATCAGGTTCTCCGCCGCGCCCTTGTCGACCGTCAGCGTGAAGTCGGCGATCGGTCCCAGCCAGTTCGATCCCGTCTTCAGGATGTAGCTGATCCGCGACTCCGCGAAGCGGCTCCCCGCCCGCGCGACGGCCGACCTGAACTCGCGCTCGATGCAGTAGGCCTCCGCCATGCGGCGCTCCTGCTCGATGTCGAAGCGATCCTTCGACTCGACGCCGACGCGCGTCTGGACCGATCCGCCGACGCTGGGGCGATAGCGGTGCTCGATGACGAGGTCCTTGCCGGCGGGGAAGGTCTGGGTCCAGTACCAGGTCGTCTTGAGCGTCCAGTTCAGGGGCGAGAGATGCTTCTGCATCCCCTTGCCCGCGTCGTACTCCTCGACATGCGCGACGCCGCTGCGCACCAGCTCTGCCTTCACGGCTTCGGGCAGGGCATCGAGCGCGGCCTCGGTCGCCTCCCCGAACGGCATCAGCGGCACCTTGTGGTCCACCAGCAATCGCGTGCGATCGAGGCCGAGCGCGAAGACCCTGCGCTCGACGGCCGCCTGCACCGGCGTGCCGTCGACCACCGTCCGGAAGTCGAGGAAATTGTCGGAGCCTCGGTCGGGAATCTCGACCGCCATCCCTTCGCTGAAGGTGATGTCGGGCATCGGGAAGGCGACGATGGTGGTGACGTCGGCCGCCGACCTGTTGCGGAAGACGTAGCGGACGCGGATCTCCTTCTCGGAGACGAAGAGGTCCTCCGACCGCATCTCGACCGAGTCGCTCTGCACGAACTGCAGGCCGCCGGTCCCCAGCGCAGCCGAGGTGTCATTGGCCGAAGCGTCCACCGCGACGGCGGAGAGGCCGACGGCCGCCATCGCCGACAGCAGGCGGCCGCTGCGTTTCATGACAGGAACGGCAGGCAGCCGCTCTCGGCGAGGATGGCGGCGAGTCCGTGCGCGCTGGCGGCCGCCGCATGCTTGCGGCGCAGCTCGGCCAGCGACCGGACGTGATACTTCTGCGGCTCCTGCGTCCAGCGCGTACCGGCGAGGGTCACCGTGAAGCTCTTCTCGCCGGCGGTGATCGCCGCGGCATTCGCCGTTGACCAGGGCAGGAACAGGCCCGCCACCTCCTGCTTCAGGAGCGGCATCAGCGTCGGCGCAAGCGCCGTCCAGTCCTCGAACGCGCCCTCCGCCCTGGGGTCGAGCATACGCTGCACCCACGCCATCACCTTGGGGGCGGAAGCGCGCATGACGGCGCCCGGCGTCGGATCCGTGGCAGCCTCGTAGAACTGCGCCCACAGGCCGAAGTCGGCCATGGCCGGCCGGCCGCCCAGCAGGTAGGGACGCCCCTGGAGGTGCGCCTCGAGGAGCGCCAGCGCGCCCTTGAACGACGCCTCTATGGCCGGTTCCGTCGTGGCGTTGGAGCCGACGAAGCCAAGGCGGCCGGTCATGCGCTCGGCCACGGCGGCGCGTGCCTGTGCGACGGCGAGCGTGCCCTGCTCGCCCGCCATTTGCCGCGCGATGCGCTCCGCCGTCGCCCAGACATCGGGCTGGTAGCGCCAGCGGTAGTGGAACATCCATTTGTTGCCCCACTCGTCACCGTACTCCTCGAGCAGCGCGGACAGGAAGGCGAGCGTCGCATCGGCCGGCACGATCGAGGGCTCGGCGTGCTGCGCCTCCAGCTTCTCGATGATGGGCGTCGAATCCTGAAGGCCCTCGCCCGCCGGCGTAACCAGCAGCGGGATCAGGGGCAGCTTGGCGTATTTCTGGAACTCCGCCTGTACCGCCGGCGAGCGCGGGATCCAGGCATGGGGCAGGCCCTTGTAGCGCAGGTAGGAGCGCACCTTGACCGAATAGGGCGAAAGTTCGGAACCGAACAGCCGATAGTCGCTCATGTCGAATCAGATCCAGCGTTTGCGTCTCAACCAGACGAACAGGGCCGCGACGATCACCACCACCATGACCCAGAAGAACTGGTAGCCGTACTTCCAGCCCAACTCGGGCATGTTGCCGACGTCGCGCTCGAAGTTCATGCCGTAGATCGCGGCCAGGAAGCTCAGCGGCATGAAGAAGACGGTGATGATGGCCATGGTCTTCATGACCTCGGACATCCGGTTCGATGCCTGCATGAGGTACACTTCCATCAGGCCGTTGGTCATTTCGCGATAGCTCTCGACCAGGTCGAGCACGGCCACGGCGTGGTCGAAGCAGTCGCGCAGGTAGGTGCGCGTCTCGGGCATGATGAAGGGCACGTCCGGACGCATCGCAGCCAGGACGGTCTCACGTTCCGCCCACTGCAGGCGATGGAAGGTCACCAGCGCACGCCGCGCCTGGTGGATGTGGTAGAGCGTGTCCTCGGTCGGATGCTCCAGCGCCTCGTCCTCGAGCTCTTCGAGATGGGTCGACAGCGCCTCGATCAGCGGGAACTTGCGATCCACGACGAGATCGATCAGGGCGTAGACGAGATAGTCGATGCCGAAGGTGCGCAGGCGCGATCCCGCCGTCTGCACGCGGTCGCGTACCGGCTTGAAGATGTCGATCTTGTGATCGTGGAACGAGATGACGTAGTTCTCGCCGAAGAAGATGCTGACCTGGCGCGGGATCAGCACGCCGTTGTCGTAGGCGGGATCGTTCAGGACGATGAATCCCTGCCCTTCGTAGAGATCGAGCTTGCTGCGCTGGTTGGCATGGAAGACGTCCTCCAGCGCCAGCGGATGCAGGTTGAAGGCCGCTCCCAGGTCGCGCAGCATGTCCGAGCTCGGACGGCCGGCAACGTCGATCCAGGTGTGCGCCGGCGTGCCGAGATGGAAGCGGCACTCGTCCACCTCGACGCCGTGCAGCACCTCGACGTCGTCGCCCGTATACTCGACCAGCGTGAAGTCGAGCGCCTCGTCGGGCAGCGGCGCCCGTCCGGCCAGCGTGCCCGGCGCGGTCCCCGGCTTGGTGTGCCGATGGAAGATGCCGTCCATGTACCCCAGTTGCCGCCCCCGTCAGTCCATGAGACCGTCAGATCTCCTGCAGCACCTGGACCTCGGGCCGGCCTGCCAGGTAGTCGCCCAGCTTGCGCCCCAGCTCCTTGAAGTGCGGCGCCGCCCGATGCGCTTCCAGGGCAGCCTGGTCCTGATAACGCTCCAGCATGACATAGATGTTGACATCGTCGGTCTTGTGCAGCGCATAGAGCTTGTTGCCCGGCTCGTCGGCATGGACCTTGGCCTGCAGCGCCTTCATCGTCGCCTCGAAGTCGGCGTTGGTGCCCGGCTTGATGGTGAGCTTGGCAATGACTCCGATCATGATCGTTTCCTTCTAGTCTTGCTGAGGGCGCTTGCGCACAAGGTACTTGTGTTCGCCGTCGCAGACCAGCGCGCCGGACTGGTTGTGGATCGTGAGCTTCATGACGACGACGCCGGTCGTCCTGCCGGGCTGCAGGTTGCTCACCTCCAGCATGGGATAGAGCGTGTCGCCGCAATAGACCGGCTTCAGGAAACGCGAAGACTGCTCCAGGAAGCCGATCAGGGAATCGCCGATGAAATGCGGGAAGATGCCCGCACCCGCCGCGCCCTGGACGGCGACCTGCAACCCATGCGCCAGCAGGTCGCGATGGCCGCGGGCCCGGCAGTATTCGCGGTCGTAGTGGATCGGGTGATTGTCGCCGCTGGCCAGCTGGAAGGCGGCAAACATCGACTCGGTCTGCGTCCGCGAGTTGATGTAGAACTTCTGGCCGACCGCCAGATCCTCGAACCAGTGGGTCGGCCCGAAGCGATGGTCTTCCGGCTTGAACGGCGCTGCGTCGGACACGCTTCCCCCCTTCAGAGGCTATGCCGCCGCCACGTCGCGTCCCAGTCCGTCATGGAGATCGAGCATGCGCTCGCGCCAGGCGTAGACCGGATCATCCTCGGCGAGGAGCGCCAGCGGGCTGACGCTGCGGGCCCAGAGGAAGGCGCCGATCAGCGCATAGTCGGCGTAGCCGGCACCGTGCCCGCAGAGGTAGGGCTGGTCGCGCAGCATGCGCCGCGCCGGCTCGAGGGCCGCCCGGAAGGCGGCGACACCCTTCTCCCGCGCCCTCTCCTGGAAGCCGGCGAAATCGGTCGTCCCGAGGCGCTTGCCGCGCGATTCCTCGAAGTAGGCGCGGTCGTCGGGACGCACCCAGCCGTGCAGGTCGCCAATGATGATGGGGAACAGGGCCGGCTGCACGGCCGTGTCGACCCAACCGGCGACGAAGCGGCCCAGGTTGAGCCCATCCTCGTCCTTGAACAGCGGCTTGTCGGGATAGGCCTGGTCGAGATGGCGGGCGATCGCCCAGCTGTCCTTGACGGCCTTGCCGCCGTCCTGGATGACCGGCACGGTCTGCGACTGGGCGAAGGCGATCTTCTGCTTCTCGGTGAAGCCGACCGGCTCCTCGCGCCACGGCAGGCCCTTGTGCCGAAGCGCATACTTGACGCGCCAGCAGAACGGGCTGGGGCGCCGGTCGTCCTTCACGACGAGGTCATAGAGGGTGATCATCGGTCCTCACTTGCCGTCGAGCATGCGGATGATGCCGGAGAAGTCCTTGGCGCCGTTGCCGGCATTGACGAACAGGTTGAAGAGCTGCGCCGCCTCGGCGCCCATCGGCGTGCTGGCCCCCGAGCTCTGGGCCGCCTGCTGCGCGAGCTTCAGATCCTTCAGCATGTTGTCGGCCGTGAAGCCCGCCTGATAGTCGCGGTTGGCGGGCGAGCCCGGCACCGGCCCCGGCACGGGCAGGTAGTTGTTCACGGCCCAGCAGCTGCCCGACGAGGTCGACACGACGTCGAACAGCTTCTGCATGTCGAGCCCCAGCCGCTTGCCCAGCAGGAAGCCCTCCGACACGCCGAGCATGGTGATGCCCAGGATCATGTTGTTGCAGATCTTCGCCGCCTGCCCCGCGCCCATCGCGCCGGTATGGACGATGTTCTTGCCCATCTTCTCCAGCACGGGCCGCGCCTTGGCGACCGCGGCGTCGCTGCCGCCGACCATGAAGGTCAAGGTGCCGGCCGTGGCCCCGCCGACTCCGCCCGATACCGGCGCGTCGACCATGGCGAGCCCCGCCTTCTCCGCCAGCGCCCCGACATGCCGGGCGCTGTCGACGTCGATGGTCGAGCAGTCGATCAGCAGCGTGCCCTTGCCCGCGTGGGGCAGCACGTCCTTCTCGTAGACTTCGCGCACATGCCGGCCGGCGGGCAGCATGGTCACGACGACCTCCGCCCCCTTCACCGCCTCGGCGGCCGACGCCGCCTTGTGGGCACCCTTCTCCACCGCCGCCTCGAGCGCCGACGACGACAGGTCGAACGCCGTCACGTGGTGCTGGGCCTTGGCGAGGTTCGCGGCCATCGGACCGCCCATGTTGCCGAGGCCAATGAAGGCGATCTTCGCCATGACGTCCTCCCTCCGGTTATCAGTCGAAGAACAGATCGTTCGCGACGGGCCTGAAGTGCTCCTCGACCATTTCGCTCGTCACGCCCTCGATGGTGGGCGGATTCCAGGTCGGCTTCTGGTCCTTGTCGATCAGCAGCGCCCGCACGCCCTCGAAGAAGTCGTGACCCGCCTGCATGCAGCGCTGGCTCATGCGGTACTCGATGGTCATCGTATCCTCGAACGAGCGGTTGGCGCAGCGCTTGAGCTGCTCCAGGGTGATGGCCATGGAGAGGGGCGACAGCTTCAGCAGGGCGGCGAGCTGCTTCTGGGCCCACTCGCCAGGATGGCGGCGCAGCTTGTCGACGACCTCCGCCACCGATTCGGCGGAGAAGCAGCGATCGATGTCCGTCATCATGGCCGGGAGGGTCGCCGGGCCGGGATGCTCGGAGAAGCCGGCGATCACCGCGTCGACCTTTCGGTTGGCGTCCGGACCCGAGAGGTCGGCCGCGCCGAGCGCCGCCTGCAGGTCGGCAATCTTCGCGCTCGGCACGTAGGCATCGACGATGCCGGCCCACAGCGCGTCGGCAGCCTTCAGCCGGTGGCTGGTCAACGCCAGGAAGGTGCCCAGCGCGCCCGGCAGGCGGGTCAGGAAGTAACCGCCGCCGACGTCGGGGAAGAGGCCGATCGTGGTCTCGGGCATGGCGAACAGGAACTTCTCGCTCGCCACCGAGTGCGAGCCGTGCGCCGACAGGCCGACGCCGCCGCCCATGTCGATGCCGTCGATCAGCGAGATCCAGGGCTTGGCGTAGCGATAGATGCGACGGTTGATGATGTACTCGTCGCGAAAGAAGTCGCGGCGCAGCGTGCCCGACGGATTGTCGCGCATCTCGCGATAGAGGCCGGCCACGTCGCCGCCGGCGCTGAAGGCCCGGTCGCCGGCGCCGCGCAGGATCACCGCCTTCACGGCCGGGTCCTTCTCCCAGCCCGGGATGACCTTCTCCATCTCCAGCATCATGCCGTGCGTCAGGGCGTTGAGGGCCTTCGGCCGGTTGAGGGTGATCACTCCCAGGCCGTTCACGACGTCGAACAGGATCTCAGACTCGGACATTCGAACTCCAAACTCCCTCAGCCCATCAACAGCCGGCGCGAGATGATCACCCGCATGATCTCGTTGGTGCCTTCGAGGATCTGATGCACGCGCAGGTCGCGCAGATAGCGCTCGATGGGAAAGTCCTTCAAGTAGCCGTAGCCGCCATGCAGTTGCAGCGCCTCGTTGACCACCTTGAAGCCGACATCGGTGGCGAAGCGCTTGCCCATGGCCGCCGCCTGGGTCGCCTCCGGCGACTTCGCGTCGAGCAGGGTCGCGGCCCGCCAGATCAGCAGCCGCGCCGCGTCGAGCTCGGTGGCCATGTCGGCCAGCTTGAACTGGGTGGCCTGGAAGTCGGCGATCGGCTTGCCGAACTGCTTGCGCTCCACGACGTAGCGCGAGGCCGTCTCGAGGCTGGCCCGCGCGCCGCCCAGCGAGCAGGCGCCGATATTGATGCGCCCTCCATCCAGTCCGGCCATCGCGATCTTGAAGCCGTGCCCTTCCGGCCCCAGCCGGTTCGCGGCGGGAACCCGGCAGTTCTCGAAGATCACCGCCGCGGTGGGCTGGCTGTTCCAGCCGAGCTTCTGCTCCTGCTTCCCGAAGGACAGGCCAGGCGTGCCGTTCTCGACCACGAGCGTCGAGATGCCCCCGGCCCCTGCACCGCCGGTCCGCAGCATGACGACATAGACGTCGCTGCGCCCGCCGCCGGAGATGAAGGCCTTGGTCCCGTTCACGACATAGTGGTCGCCCACCAGCTCGGCGCGGGTCGACAGCCCCGCCGCATCCGACCCCGCCCCCGGCTCGGTCAGGCAGTAGCTCGCGAAATGCTCCATCGAGCAGAGCGCCGGCAGGAAGCGGCGGCGCTGGTCGTCGTCGCCGAAGGCGTCGATCATCCAGGCGGCCATGTTGTGGATCGAGATGTAGGCCGCTGTGCTCGGACAGGCGGCGGACAGCTCCTCCATGATGAGGGCCGCGTCGAGCCGCGTCAGGCCGCTGCCGCCGACATCGTCGCGGACATAGATGCCACCGAAACCGAGCGCCGCCGCCTCGCGCAGCGTCTCCTCTGGAAAGATCTTCTCGGCGTCCCAGCGCGCGGCCTGCGGCAGCATGCGGTCCGCCGCGAACTGCCGCGCCGTATCGCGGAACGCTTCCTGGTCTTCGGTAAGTTGGAAATCCATGCGCGCGGGATCATATCGGGGGGCTGGAGGCAGTCAAACAAGCCGCATTGCGAGGCCCGGCGGTTCGCGCGATAAGACGCGCCCATGGGGAACCGCTTCACGACCCTCGGCCGCTATCCGACGACGCGGCTGCGCCGCAATCGCCGCGAGGACTGGTCGCGCAGGCTGGTCGCCGAGACCAGGCTTTCCGTCGATGACCTGATCTGGCCCGTCTTCGTCCAGGAAGGCACGAACCAGCGCACCCCCGTCGCCTCGATGCCCGGCGTCGACCGGCTGACCATCGACCTTTTCGTCGAGGCCGCCAAGCAAGCGCGCGATCTCGGCATTCCCGCCGTCGCGATCTTCCCGGAGACCGATCCGGCCGCCAAGACCCCGGACGCCCGCGAGGCCTACAATCCCGACAACCTCGTCTGCCGCGCGATCCGCGCGGTGAAGAAGGATGTTCCCGGCATCGGAATCGTCTGCGACGTGGCGCTCGATCCCTTCAACAGCGACGGCCACGACGGCATCGTGCGCGACGGCTACGTGCAGAACGACGAATCGCTCGAGGCGCTGGTCAAGCAGGCGCTGGTCCAGACCGAGGCCGGCGCCGACGTGCAGGCGCCCTCGGACATGATGGACGGCCGCATCGGCGCGATCCGGAAGGCGCTTGATGCAGAGGGCCATGTGCACGCCCAGATCATGAGCTATGCGGCCAAGTACGCCTCGGCCTTCTACAATCCCTTCCGCGATGCCATCGGCAGTTCGGGCGCGCTGAAGGGCGACAAGAAGACCTACCAGATGGACCCGGCCAACTCCGACGAGGCGCTGCGCGAGGTCGGTTTCGACCTCGAGGAAGGCGCCGACATGGTGATGGTGAAGCCCGGCCTGCCCTATCTCGACATCGTGCGGCGCGTGAAGGACACGTTCGGCGTGCCGACCTATGCCTACCAGGTGAGCGGCGAATACGCGATGCTGCGCGGCGCGGCCGACCGCGGCTGGCTCGACTGGAACAAGGTGCTGATCGAGACGCTGACCTCGTTCAAGCGCGCCGGCTGCGACGGCATCCTGACCTACGGCGCCGTCGACGCCGCGCGGCTGCTCAAGGTACGGTGATCGCGGCGCATGATCGAACGGCCCTCGGCGCGGCTGGTCCTGCTGGACCCTGAAGACCGCCTGTTCCTGTTCAACGTGCACGATCCGGGCGTCTTCGATCCCGCAAAGCCCCACTTCGACCCGTTCTGGGTGATGATCGGCGGCTTCGTCGATCCCGGCGAGGACTTTGCCGACGCCGCGATCCGCGAGGCCCGCGAGGAGACCGCGCTCGTCGTCGAAGGTCCCGTCCACTGGGTCTGGAAGCGCGAGCGCCGCATGAGCTGGCGCGGCAAGGATGTGCTCCACAAGGAGCGCTTCTTCCTGGCCCGCACGCAGCGGACGGAGATCGACACGTCGGGGCTCGACGAGCGCGAGCGGAGCTGGACGCTGGGCCATCGCTGGTGGCTTCCCAGCGAGATTGCCGCGTCCTCCGAGCGCTTCGAACCGCTCGATCTCGGCATGCACCTCCAGGCGCTGCTGCGCGACGGCCCTCCGCCGGAGCCGATCACGCTGTCCTGAGTCGCAGCGCCACGCAGAGGCCTTGGCCCAAAGATGGGCAGCGTTCAGTCGCGCTCGCGTTCCCGCTTCTCGCGCTTGCGGGCCTCGTGGTCGGCAGCGGCGGACCGATAGGCACGCCAGGCGAGCACGAGCGCCGCGAGAGAACAGGCGACGCCGACGATCATTGCCATCGGTTCGACCTCAGGCATGGCCGAGAAACTCCGCCAGCACGAGATCGCTCCAGGGCTGGCGGCTTGCCCGCCCATGAAAACCGACATGCCCGCCGTGGCATGGCAGCAGGGGCACGAGCGACGGGTTCATGCGCCAAGCATAGTCGCGATAGACCACGCCGGGAACCCACGGATCGTCCAGCGCCGCGAGCAGCAGCGTCCGAACGCGGATGCCGCCCATGAAGCGGGTCGGCCGGCAGCGGTCGTAATAGTCCTCGGCACCGGCGAAGCCGTAGCGGGGAGCGATGAAGGCGTCGTCGTACTCCCAGACCGTTCGTGCCTGCATGATCGCGGCATGCTCCTGCGGTGACACCACCGCGCCCCCGCCCGTCGCCTCGACCTTCATGAGGCCGAGAATGTAGCGGTGATAGAGCCGGTTGCGCGGGCGCATCATATGGCGGCAAGTGAGCGAGAGATCGATCGGCGCGCACACGGTGGCCGCGGCCGTCAGGGGCGTCGCCGTGCCCTCCTCGCCCAGGTACTTCAGGAGCATCGCGCCGCCCAGCGAATAGCCGACCGCCATGATGCCGTCGCGCGTCAGGTCGGCCGGCAGGAGCGACAGCAGAAGGCGAAAGTCCTGGCTGCGGCCGGCATAGTAGTGCTGACCGCACAAGGCACGCGACGGACCGGCGCCGCGCAGGTTCAGGCGCAGGACCGTCGTGCCCCGGTCGAGGAGCAGGCGTGCCATCGAAAGCATGTAGCGACTGCCTTCGTCGCCGGTCAGCCCATGCACCAGGATGACCAAAGGCCGCCCGGCAAGCGGCGCGGCGGGCCGGTCGAGGCTGGCCAGGAGCGTGTCCCCCGTCCCGTCGTTGAGCGGGAAAGCGAGGCGCGTGCTCACATGCGGCGCAAGGGACTGCTGCACCGGTTGCAGGCGGCTGGCGATGGTCTGAAGGTCACCGCTCCACCACGGGAATCGAGGACGAAAAGGCGGCGGATCGAAGGGCGGACGACTCACGTTCCCAGTCTATCAATCCGTCCGTCAGACGCGCTCCAGGAATTTCTCGAGGACCGTGTCGCACCACGGCCGGTCGCTTCCGGCGGCATGGAAACCGAGATGACCGCCGCCCTCGGCCATGACGGCCAGGAGCGACGGATTTTCCGACCATCGGAAGCCACGGTAGTACGAGCATGGAACCCACGGATCGTCGCTCGCGGCCAGCACCATCGTCGGCACCCGGATCTCCGGCATGTAATGCAGCGGCGAGCACAGCGAGTAGTAGTCCTCGGCGTCGCGGAAACCGTATCGCGGGCAGATGAAGCGATCGTCCAGTTCGCGCAGGCTGCGCGCCGTGCGGACGACATCGCGCTCCTCGTCGGACAGCTCGCCGCCGGGCGCCAGCGTCTCCTTCTTCACATCGTTCAGCAGGTAGCTGTGATAGAGCCAGTTGCGCGGCCGCATCATGTGCTCGGCGGTCTGCATCAGGTCGAGCGGCGCGCAGATCGTCGCCGCGGCGCGTAACGGAGAGAACGAGCCCTCCTCGCCCAGATACTTGAGCAGCATCGCACCGCCCATGGAATACCCCACCGCCACGACACCGTCGACCGTAAGGTCTTCAGGAAGCTGGGACAGGACGCGCCGGAAGTCGGCGGTCCGACCGATATGGTAGTGCTCGCGGCAGTAGGCCCGCGAGGCGCCGCAGCCACGCAGGTTCAGTCGCAGGACACGATAGCCGCGATCGAGGAGATGTCTCGCGCCATTGACAACGTGTGAGCTGTTCTCGCAGCCCGTCAGGCCGTGGACGAGGATGACCAGTGGCAAACGCTCGCGTGGCTCGGCGGGATGATCAAGCATGGCGACGAGAATGTCGCCGCTGCGATCGGACATGCAGAAGCAGAGGCGTTCGCTGCTGTGCGGGGCGAGGTCGATGCTGTAGCCGGCCAGCAGCACCGCGATCGTCTGCAGATCGGCATTCCACCACGGAAACCTTGGTCGGAACGGCGGCAGGTCGAGGGAATCGATGGACGGCGGCACGGCGAATCCGTATTGAGTTCACACCTTCGTCGGGCATGAAAACGCACATCACTTCGTCGAGTTCCGCCGCGCTGGGCGTGCTCTATGCCACCTGCGCGGCGACCCTGTTCAGCACGGCCGGCGTGATCGTTCGTCGAATCGATCTGCCGGCGTGGGATATCTCCTTCTGGCGCTCGGCGTTCCTGGTCCTCGCCATGCTGCCACTGCTCTTCTGGCAGCGCCGCGCCGTCCTCATCGACGCCCGCAATGCCGGCATGGCGCTGGTCGGAAGCGCGATGCTGCTGGCGGGAGCCTTCGTGAGCTTCATCCTGGCACTTGGGCTCGCGCCGGTCGCGAACGTGCTGCTGATGTTCGGTGCGACGCCTTTCCTCACGGCACTGCTGGCCCGGCTCTTCCTCGGTGAGCCATTGCACCTGCACACGCTCGTCACGATGGCGGCAGCTGTGCTCGGCCTGTCGCTCAGCGTGGCCGGGTCGCTGCAGGCCGGCGCGCTCGCGGGCATGGCGGTGGCATCCATCGTCGTCCTCTGCATGAGTGCCAACTATGTCGTCGTGCGCCATCGCCGCGACGTCGGCATGGCGCCCGCGATCTGGCTCGCCGGCCTCATCTCGGGCGCCGTCGCCCTGCCCTTCGCCGAGCCGTCGAATGTCACCTGGGACCAGCTGCCCTGGTTGCTGGCGCTCAGCCCCGGCCAGCTGGCCGGCGGGCTGCTGCTCTACATGGCCGCCCTCAGACGCATTCCCGCCGGCCAGGCGGCCCTGCTCGGCCTGCTCGAGCTCGTGCTGGGACCGGTGTGGGTGTGGCTGTTCGATGGCGAAAAGCCGGACGACCTGACGCTGTTCGGTGGCGTCATCGTGATCGCCGCCGCCGCGGCGAACGTCTGGCTGGATTCGCGCCGGGTCACTGGCTAAGAACCGGGCATGACCAATGCTGCTCCCAAGGGCCCGCTGGCGGGCGTCGTCGTCATCGACCTGTCGCGCATTCTCGCCGGGCCGTACTGCACGCTGCTCATGGCCGAGATGGGCGCGCGGGTGATCAAGGTCGAGCCTCCCAAGGGCGGCGACGATGCCCGGGCCTACGGTCCGTTCGTCAACGGCCGGTCGACCTACTTCGCCTCGGTCAACCGCGGCAAGGAAAGCATCGCGCTGGACCTGAAGGCCGAGGCCGACCGGGCGATCTTCGAAAAGCTGCTGGAGAAGGCCGACGTCGTGGTCGAGAACTTCCGGCCGGGCACCATGGAGAAGCTGGGCTACGGCTGGGACACGCTGCACAAGAAGTACCCCAAGCTGATCTACGCCTCGGCGTCGGGCTTCGGCCATACTGGCCCGAACTCGAAGGACCCCGCCTACGACATGGTCGTCCAGGGCATGGGCGGCATCATGAGCATCACCGGCAACGAGGGCCAGCCGCCGTCGCGCGTCGGCATGTCGATCGGCGACATCGGCGCCGGCCTGTTCACCGCGATCGCCGTCAATGCCGCGCTGGTCCATCGCCTCAAGACAGGCGAATCGACCAAGGTCGACATCGCCATGTTCGACTGCCAGCTCGCCCTGCTCGAGAACGCGATCATGCGCTACACGGTGGAGGGCGAGGTCCCCGGCCCGCTCGGGGCACGCCATCCCACGATCACGCCCTTCCAGGCCTTCAAGACGTCGGACGGCTCGATCATCATCGCCGCCGGCAATGACGGCCTGTTCGTCAAGACCTGCGACGCGCTCGGGCGGCCGGACCTCGCGGCGTCCCCCGACTACAAGACCAACGCGCTGCGCCTGAAGCACCATCTGAAGCTCGAACACGAGCTGGAATCGGTCCTCAGGACCAATACCACCGCGCACTGGCTGGCCGTGATCGGCAAGGCCGGGGTGCCGTGCGGCCCCATCAACAACATCGAGCAGGCGCTGCAGCATCCCCACGTCGAGGCCCGCAACATGCTGGTCGAGGTGCCCGACGGCGGCGGCGGCACGCTCAAGCTCGCCGGCAATCCGATCAAGATGACGGCCTTCGAGGATCCGAAGACGCGGCGCCCGGCGCCCGATCTCGACAGCGACCGGGAAGCGATCCTTTCGTTCGTCGGCGGCTGAGCGGAAGCCCTTTGCGCACCCTGCTCCGTATCGGCGTGGGCCTGGCCAAGTTCCTGGCCGGGGCCGCGCTCGCGATCGGCGTGTTCCTGATCGGCACCTATTTCCAGGTGCGCGGCGCCTTGCCGCCCTACAGCGGCCACGTCGAGGCGGCCGGCCTGAAGGCGCCCGTCGAGATCCTGCGCGACAGCAACGCCGTTCCCCACATCATCGCGGGCTCGATCGAGGATGCCGCCTTCGGCCTCGGCTATGTCCATGCACAGGACCGCTTCTGGCAGATGGAGATGATGCGGCGCCTCGGCCAGGGCCGGCTCTCGGAGCTGCTGCCGCCCGCCCTGCTCGGGCCTGGCCTGATCGAAACCGATCGCACCATGCGCGGCCTGGGCATCTATCGCCGCGCCGGCGAGAGCCTGAATGCCCTGTCGCCAGCGATGCGCGCCCAGATCGAGGCCTACGCCGCCGGCGTCAATGCCTGGATCGGCCGCGGCAACCAGCAGTTCGGGCTCGAGCTTACGCTGATCAAGCTGCTGAGCGGAGGCGTCTACCGGCCAGAGCCGTGGCAACCGGCCGATTCGCTGCTGTGGGCGAAGATCATGGCGCTGGGCCTCGACGGCAACTGGCGCGCCGAGCTGCTTCGCCTCCGGCTGGCCCAGCGCATCGGCACCGATGCCGTGAAGTTCCTGATCCAGCCGCTCGGCGACAATCGCGACGCGACGCTCACCATGGCCGCCGAGGCCATGAAGGGGATCGATCTCGACCGGCTCTACCGCGAGACGGACAACATCGCCACGCGCAAGCGCGAGGCCTCGAACGAATGGGTTCTGTCGGGAGCGCATTCGGTCTCCGGCAAGCCGCTGCTCGCCAACGACCCGCATCTCTCGCTCAGCGCTCCCGGCACCTGGTACCTCGCCCGCCTGATGGGACCCGGCTTCGACATCCGCGGCGCGACGTCGCCAGGCTCGCCGGCGGTGGTCCTCGGGCACAACGGCACCATCGGCTGGGGCTTCACGACCACCAACCTCGACAGCCAGGACCTGTTCATCGAGAGGATCGATCCCACCGATCCGAACCGCTACATCACGCCCGACGGGGCGCGCGCCTTCGCCGTGCGCGAGGAGACGATCAACGTCCTCTGGGGCAATCCCGTCACCATGCGGGTGCGCGAGACACGCCACGGGCCGGTGATCGACGACTTCGTCCGCAGCGCGGAGAACATGACACCGCAGGGTCATGTGCTGGCGCTGCAGGCCACGGCGCTCGACGGTGCGGACACATCGGCGGAAGGATTCGGACGCATCGGGCTCGCCCAGAACTGGGACGAGTTCCTCGCGGCCGCACGGTACATCGTGTCGCCCATGCAGAACATGGTCTACGCGGACACCTCGGGGAACATCGGCCTGATCTCGCCGGCGCGGGTGCCGATCCGCCGCAAGGGCGACGGCGCCATGCCGGTGCCGGGCTGGACTCCGGAATTCGACTGGGCCGGCTTCGTGCCGTTCGACGACCTACCTCGGGTCTTCAATCCGCCCGGCGGGCTGATCGTCAACGCCAATGCCCGACTGGTGCCCGACGACTATCGCTACCTCATCAGTCTCGACTGGGCCGAGCCCTACCGCCAGCGGCGGGCCAGCCAGCTGCTACGGGAGGTCGAGCGACATCCCGTCTACGGCATGATCGTGATGCAGGCCGACAACATGACGCTGGATGCCAACGACATGCTGCCCGTCCTGCTGAAGGGAGCCCCGCGCAACGCCCGAGCCGCCAAGGCTCATGCACTCCTGAGCCGATGGAACCGCTTCATGCTGGCGAGCCGGCCCGAACCGTTGATCTACACGGCGTGGGTCTGGGAGCTGCAGCGGGGCATCCTCGCCGACGAACTGGGGGACACTCTCTACCAGTCGATGGCCACGCCGGACGTACCGCTCCTGCTGCGCATCATCAAGGAGCAGCCGGCCTGGTGCGATGACGGTGGCACGCGCGGGATCGAAAGCTGTGAGGATGCCATCGCGCTGGCGCTCGACCGCGCTCTCGCCTGGATCAGCCGTCGGCACGGACCGGACATGGACACCTGGCAGTGGGGCAGCGAACACGTCGCCGCGCACCGTCATCCGATGTTCGACGCCGTGCCGTTGCTGCGCGATATCGCATCGGTGCGCTTCCCTTCCGACGGAGGGGCCCAGACGCTCAACCGCGCCCAGCCTTCCTACCGCGGCAGCCATCCCTTCGAGGCCTTGCACGGCGCGGGCTTCCGCGGCGTCTACGACTTCAGCGACCTCGACAACAGCCGCTTCGCGATGCCGCTCGGCCAGTCGGGGAACATGCTGTCGCCATGGGCGCGCAACTTCCTGCATCGCTGGCAGAATCTGAGCTATGTCGAGATCGCCGGCACCCGCGCCGAGCTGGGCCGGACGGCCGCCGGCACGATCTCCCTGACGCCGCCGTCGCGTTGATCCGACGGCCGACGACTGCCCTCAGACCGAGGCCGGCCTGACAAGCAGCTTGTCGATCCGCCGTCCGTCCATGTCGACCACCTCGAAGCACCAGCCGTCGCAGGTGAAGGAATCGCCGGTCGCCGGCAGGCGCCCGAATTCCGCCAGGGCGAAGCCCGCGATGGTGTGGAAGCGGGCGCCGCCCGGCCGCGGCCGGATTCCCAGCCGGTCGAGGATCTCATGGGCCGACGCCATCCCGTCGATCAGGAGCGTGCCGTCGCTCCGTTCGACCACGTCCGGCGCCTCGCCTTCCGCTTCCGGCAGGTCCCCGGCCAGCGCCTCCAGCAGGTCGGCCTGACTCACGATGCCTTCGAGGCCGCCATATTCGTCGACGACGACGGCGAGCCGCACCGGCGCCTGCTTGAAGAGCTCGAGCACGCGGAAGATCGGCATGTTCTCGTGGAGCAGCAGCGGCTTGGCGACCACGGCCACGGGATCGAATTCATGGCCGCCCAGCACCTGGTCGAGCAGATCCTGCTTCGAGACCACGCCCAGAAGCTCATCGATGCTGCCGCGCGCCACCAGCAGCTGGTTGTGGCGGCTCTCCGCGATGACGCGCCGGGCAGCCTCGCGATCCTCGTCGGCGTCGATCCAGTCCACATCCGTGCGGGGCGTCATGATCTCGCCGACCGTACGGTGGCCGATATCCAGCGCGCGCACCAGGATCTCCTCCTGGGCGTCCAGCAGCAGGCCGGCATCCTGGCTCTGGGCGACGAGCAGCTTCAGCTCGCTGGCCGAATGCAGCGATCCCTCCCCGGCGCCGGGCTGCAGGCCGACGGCGCGCAGGACAAGATTGCCCAGGCCATTCAGGACGAAGATCGCGGGCCGCAGCAGCCAGAGGAACACGCCGAGCGGCCGCACGACCCACAATGCCGTGCCTTCGCTACGCTGCAGGGCGAGGCTCTTCGGCGCGAGCTCGCCGAGCACGATATGCAAGGCCGTGATGACGATGAACGCGATCGCCACGGAGATCGCATAGGGGCTGAGGCCGGCCGCCACCGGCCCGACAAGGCGCGTGAGCGGCGCCTCGATGAGATGCGCCAGCGCGGGTTCGCCGATCCAGCCCAGGCCGAGCGAGGAGATGGTGATGCCGAGCTGGGTGGCCGCCAGGTTCGAATCGAGATGATCGAGGGCATGCTCCAGCGCCTTGGCGTTCAGGCGCCCGGCGGCGACGAGCTCCGCGACCCGGCTGCGGCGGACGGCCACGAGGGAGAACTCGGCGGCGACGAAATATCCATTCGCCGCCACAAGGACGAGAACCGCCAGCAGGCCGCCAAGGTCGAACATGCCATCTCCCTGTGCCGCCGCTTCCCCGCGGCAGCGGGGACAAGGATGGCGGTGCGCGGACGATTCGTATCAGCGTGCCTCGTCCTGCGCCAAGAGCATGCGAGCACGATTTCCGGCCGAGCCAGCCCGAAGCCGGCGGAGGTCACTCCGCCGGCGAGGCTTCGGGCGCCTGCCCGTCGCGATGCTCTCGGCCGTGCCCTTCCTTCGAGTGGTCGGCGGCGAGCATGAGGTAGACGGCGGGCACGACGAACAGCGTGAACAGCGTGCCCAGCGCGATGCCCGTCGCGATCACCAGGCCCATGCTGAATCGGGAGACCGCGCCCGCGCCCGTCGCGACGATCAGCGGCACGACGCCCAGCACCATGGCCGCGGTCGTCATCAGGATCGGCCGCAGCCGGATCGAGGACGCCTCCTGGATCGCCTCGCGCTTGGACTTGCCGGCGCGCTGCAGCTCGTTGGCCACTTCCACGATCAGAATGCCGTGCTTGCTGATCAGGCCCATCAGCGTCACCAGACCGACCTGCGTGTAGATGTTGAGCGTGGCGCCGGGCATGCCGACGGTGCCCAGCACCGCCAGGAACAGCAGGGCACCGGCGATCGACATCGGCACCGAGAACAGGATGATCAGCGGATCGCGGAAGCTCTCGAACAGCGCGGCAAGCGACAGGAAGATGATGATCAGGGCGAAGGCGAAGGTGAGCACGAACCCGCCCGATTCCTGGATGTACTGGCGCGAGAGGCCGCCGTAGTCGATGGTGTAGCCCTGCGGCAGGGTCCGCGCCGCCAACCCCTTCAGATAGGCCAGCGCCTCGGCTTGGGCGACACCCGGCATGGCGACGCCCTGGATGGTGGCGCTGTTGAGCTGCTGGAAGTGATTCAGCGACTGCGGGATCACCTTCGTCACGATCTTGGCCACCGTTGAGACCGGCACCGACGTCCCGTCGGCAGCCCGGATGTAGTAGTCCAGGAGCTGGTTGGGATTGAGGCGTGCTTCCTGCTGGACCTGCGGGATGACCTTGTAGGACCGCCCTTCCATGCTGAAGTAGTTGACGTAGCCGCCCCCCAACATCCAGGCCAGGGCGCCGCCGACATCGCTCATCTTCAGCCCGAGCTGGGCGGCACGGTCCCGGTCGATCTCGACCATGGCCTGGGGCTGGTCGATCTTCAGGTCGGTGTTGAGGAAGATGAACATCCCGCTCTTCTGGGCCTCCTCCAGGAACTCCTGCGCGACCTGGTTGAGCTGCTGGAAGTCACCGGTGGTCGTGATCACGAACTGGATCGGCAGGCCCTGGCTGCCCGGCAGAGGCGGCGGCTGGAAGGCGACGACCTGTGCGCCGGCGATCTGATTGACCTCCTGCTGGACGACGGGCATGAGCTCCGCGGCTGTCCTGGTGCGCTGGTCCCACGGCTTCAGGACCATGCCGGCGATCGACTGGCCCGGCACGTCGAGCTGGAACACGTGATCCGTCTCCGGATGGCTCTTGAAGACGTCGTAGACCTGCCGGCTGTACATCAGGCGCTGGTCGATGGTCGCGTTGGGCGCCGCCGTCGCCAGCGTAATGATGATCCCCTGGTCCTCGTTGGGCGCGAGCTCGCTGCTGGTGCTGGAATAGAGGAAGTAGATGCTGCCCAGCACGAGCGCCGAGAAGACGGCCGTGACCGGCAGGTAGTTCAAGCTGCCGCTGAGGCGCCGCAGATAGGCGGCCCGCAAACGCTCGAAATTGCGGTCGATGAACGCGATCAGCCACCGTTCCAGACGTCCCGCCCCCTCGCCGTGCGGCTTCAGCATGCGCGAGCACATCATCGGCGACAGGGTGAGCGCGACGACGGCCGACACCGTGACCGCTCCGACGAGCGTGAAGGCGAACTCGGTGAACAGGGCTCCCGTCAGTCCTTTCTGGAAGCCGATCGGCACGTAGACCGCCACCAGGACCACCGTCATGGCGATGATCGGGCCGGCCAGCTCGCGCGCTGCCTGAATGGAGGCCGGCAAGGGAGCCATCCCTTCCTCCAGGTGCCGGTTGACGTTCTCCACGACGATGATGGCGTCGTCGACGACGAGACCGATGGCCAGCACCAGCGCCAGCAGGGTCAGCAGATTGATGGAGAAGCCGAACACCAGCATCATCGTGAAGGTGCCGACCAGGGACAGCGGGATGGCGATCGTCGGGATGAAGACCGAACGCATCGATCCCAGGAAGAGGAAGACGACCAGCGTGACGATGACAAGCGCCTCGACCAGGGTGTGGACGACCTCGTTGATCGAGCTGTTCACGAATTCCGTCGAATCGTACACGATGCGTGCGTCGAGCCCCTTGGGCAGCTGGGCCACGATGTCGGGGAAGACGTTGCGCACGCCCTCCACGACATCGAGCAGGTTGGCCGCCGGCGCGACCTGGATGCCGATATAGACCGCCCGCTGACCGTCGAAGGCGACTTCCGATTCGTAGTCGTCAGACCCCAGCGTGACGTTGGCGACGTCCTTCAGGCGCACGATGGCGCCCTTCTCCTGCTTGAGCACGAGATTGCGGAATTCCTCGAGCGTATGCAGGCTGGTCGAGGCCTTCAGCGTGACCTGCACCATCTGCCCCTTGGTCGTGCCCAGCCCGGCGATGTAGTCGTTGTTCGCGAGCTGCTGGCTCACGTCGGCGGCGGTGAGTCCGTAGGCGGCCAGCTTGTCCGGATCGAGCCAGGCCCGAAGCGCGAAGTTCTTGGCGCCGAGCAGCTCGGCGGTCTGAACGCCCTCGACCGCCTGGAGCTTCGGCTGCACGACGCGGACGAGATAGTCCGTGATCTGGTTGGGCGCGAGCTCGGTGCTGTTGAAGCCGATATACATCGCGTCGATGGTCTCGCCGACCTTGACGGTCAGCACGGGCTGCTGGGCGGCGGCCGGCAGCCGGTTCAGCACCGAATTGACCTTGGTGTTGATCTCGGTCAGCGCCTTGTTGGCATCGTAGTTCAGCCGCAGGTTGACGGTGATCGTGCTGACGCCGTTGGTGCTGGTGGACGTCATGTAGTCGATGCCGTTGGCCTGGGCGATGGCGGCCTCCAGCGGCGTGGTGATGAACCCCGCGATGACGTCCGGATCGGCGCCATAGTAGGTCGTGGTCACGGTGACCACGGCGTTCTCGGTGCGAGGATATTGCAGCACCGGCAGAGTGACGGCGGCGCGCAGGCCGACCACGAGGATCAGCAGGCTGACGACCATCGCCAGCACGGGCCGGCGGATGAAGATGTCGGTGAATTTCATGGCGTCTTCCTCGTCACCGGCGGCGTCAGCGGTCGACGGGCTGCGGCTGCGGGTCGTTGGTCGGCTGCACCGAGTTGTTGACCGCGACGGGGATCCCGTTGCGCAGCTTCATCTGGCCGGCCGTGACCACGACCTGCCCCGCCTCGACGCCCTTCAGCACGGCCACCTGATCGCCGCGCGTCGCGCCCAGCGTCACGAAGGTCTGCTCGGCGACGAGCTGGTCCTTCCCGTCGGGACCCTTGCTCTTCGAATCGACGAGGTAGACCAGATTGCCGTAAGGGTTGTAGCTGATCGCCGTCTGCGGCAGCGTCACCAGGCTCTGCGGCTCGCCGATGCTGATCTGCACGGTGACGTGCATGCCCGGCAGCAGCGCCTTGTCGGCATTCTCGATCGTCGCCCGGATCTGGATATTGCGCGTCGTGGCCTCGATCTTGGGACTGATGGCCGTGATCTTTCCGGTGAAGCGCCGCCCCGGATAGGTGTCGACCTCGGCCACGACATCCTGGCCGACCTTGACCTGGTTCAGCGCCTGCTGCGGCAGGTAGAAGTCGACGAAGATCGGCGACAGGGCCTGCAGGGTGGTGATCACGGTGCCGGCGGGCAGGTACTGGCCGAGGTCGACCTGCCGCAGGCCGAGCTTGCCGGCGAATGGCGCCCGCAGCGACTTCTTGTCGAGCATGGCCTTCTGCTGCGCCACCTGCGCCTTGAAGTTGTCGAGGTTCGCGCGGTCGCTGTCGACGACGGCCTGGCTGACGGCCTGCGTCTTGGAAAGCTTGAGGTTGCGTTCGTAGGTGAGGCCGTAAAGCCGCTCCATCGCCTCCAGCGCCTTGAGCTTGGCGTTCTCGTCGGTGTCGCGCAGCCTGAGCAGGAGCTTGCCCTCCTCGACGTCGTCGCCGGACTGGAAGTTGATCTCCTCGACCACGCCAGACGTCTCGAGCGACAGGTCGGCGCCGCGCACGGCGCGCAGCGTGCCGACCGCTTCGATCCGCTCCTGCCAGTCGGTTCTGGTCGCGGTGATCGTCGACACGGTCTGGGGCATGTTCGCCATGCCGGCCATGGCTTCCTTGATCTTCATGCCGACGAAGGCCTTGAAACCGAACACGCCTCCCAGCACGACGCCGACGGCGATCAACATGATGAGCATGCGCTTGAACATCGACTTGGTCTCCATCTCGGCCGCCGCGGCGGCCGTGAAATTTCAGTGGCCGGCCCGAGGCAGCTTCACGTCCTGGACGGGCGGCAGCCAGAACACGTCCGGCTTGCCCAACGAACCCGGGGCCACATCGCTGCGGTTCCACCAGCCGCCGCCCAGGGCCTGGAACAGGGCGGCCGTATCGCTGAAGCGCGCCGCCTGGGCCTTGATGCGGTTGACCAGCGCGGTCTGATAGGTCTGCTGCGCGTTCAGCAGGATGAGATAGTTGACGGTGCCCAGCGCATACTGCTGCTGTGACAGCGCAAGGCTCTGCTGAGCCGTGCGTTCCGCGGCCGTCGTGGCCGTCAGCGCGTCGGCATCGGCCTGCAGCGCCCGCAACGCGTTGGCAACGTCCTGGAAGGCTGACAGCACGGTGCTGCGGTACTGGGCGGCCGCCTGGTCGAACGCCGCGACCGCGGCACGCTTCTTGTGCTCGAGCTGCCCGCCGTCGATCAGGGTCTGCGCGATGCTGGCGCCGATGCTCCACAGCGCGGTCCCCGGACCGAACAGCGTGCCCAGCCCTGCCGATGTCACCCCGAGCTGGCCGGTGATGTTGAGCTGGGGAAGCTGGGCCGCCACCGCCACGCCGATGTCGGCGCTGGCCGAGTGCAGCCGCGCTTCCGCCGACCGCACGTCGGGACGCTGCTCGACGAGGGTCGAGGGCAGGCTGACCGGCAGGTTCTGCGGCAGGTGAAGGGTGGCCAGTTGCAGCCCCTGCCCGGCATCGTCGGTCGGCGGCTTGCCGAGCAGCGTCATGAGCTGGTTACGCTGCTGCGCGAGCTGCTTCTGCAGCGGCGGCAGCGTCGCCTGGGTCTGGGTCAGCGCCGCCTGCTGCGCCAGCACGTCCGGACGCGAGGCGT
Organism: Pseudomonadota bacterium; assembly: GCA_049323495.1. Classification (GTDB taxonomy): domain Bacteria; phylum Pseudomonadota; class Alphaproteobacteria; order Reyranellales; family Reyranellaceae; genus Reyranella. The sequence goes on along the minus strand of JBMONG010000003.1, from coordinate 414,583 downwards.
AGCCGGCATCGAACTGCCTCTGCACGAGCGTCAGCCCTTCGCTCTGAAGGCGGATAATCGTTTCGGTCGCCGCGATCTGGGCGCGCAGCGAGGCGAGATTGACGGCGGCCACGACGACGTTCGTCGTGAGGGTCAGGTACGCCGCCTCGAGCTGGAACCGCTGGTACTCGGCCAAGGCCGCCTGTGATTCGACCTGCCGGCGCACGCCGCCCCACAGGTCGGGCGCATAGGCGACGCTGAGCGATGCCGAGTTGACCGCGAACTGCGATGTCGTCCCCGCCTGGCCGGCCTGGGCGGCGTTGTAGAGCTGCTGGGAGCCGCTGGCGCCGCCGCTGAACGTTGGGAAGAGAGCGCCCTGTTGCGCGTACAGCAGCTCGTTGGAGCGCCGCAGGGCCGCCTGGGCGGCATCCAGGTCGGGATTGGCGCGCAGCGCCTGATCGATCAACGCATCGAGCTCGGGGGAATTGTAGAGCTGCCACCAGCGACCGGGAACGTCGGCCCCCATGATCAGCATCTGCGCTTCGCCGCCATGCACCGGCGCCGACGCGGTCCGCAGCGCCATCTTCTCGGGCGTATAGCCGTCGGTCGTGGGCTTGTCGGGGCGGCTGAAGTCCGGGCCGGACGTGCAGGCCGCCAGAGCCCCCGCACCCAATGCCAGGAGGCCCAGACGACGGATCGTCCGGGCATGCAATGATACGCGCGTCATCTGTCGTCGCCTTCAATCTTGACGGTATTCGCGCCTGCCGGGGTCGCGTCCAGGATGGCCTTGGTCTGTGACGTGAGCAGGGCGTTCACCATCGCCCTCCGGCTGCCGGAGAGGCCGGCTTCTCCCATCATCTGCTGTACACCGGCATGGCAGAAGATCGTCGCCTGGCCGAACAGGGCCAGGGTGCGCAAAATCATCTCGGGTTCTTCGACGGAACGGCCGAACAGGCGGGCGACCAGCGCTATGCAGGGGTCGAACACCAGGCGCCTGCCCTCCTCGTGCAACGCCAGAAGAGCCGGAGACGGCTCTACCTCGCCCCGCGCCCACATGCGCCGCCGCGCGTCGACGTCTTCTCCGGCTGAAACCATCTCGACGAAGCGGACCAGGATCCCGCACAGGGCGTCGACCAGGTCTTCGCGGCGGGAATCGGTGCGTTCCAGCAGAGCCCGGGCCCTCGACGTGGCCGGCTCCAGAAAAGTCTCGCTGTATTCGATCAGGGAATCGACGACCGCCCGATGCAGGCCTTCCTTGCTGCCGAAATAGTACTGGATGGCCGGCAGGTTCACGCCGGCCCGTTCGGCGAGCTGGCGCGTGCTCGCGGCGTCGTAGCCAAGCTCCCCGAACATCTCCAGGGCGGCCTTCAGGATGCGGCGGCGCGTTTCCTCACCCCGCAGATACGTCCCCGGCCGATTGCGCATTGCCGTGATGCTCATGGGTATCGTTCCGTCGGCAGGAAATATATCGATCGATAGACAATGTCAAACGATTGATATATTTTCACGATACGAGAAGACAGCGCGAGCAGAAGCGGCAGAGGCGAACGGGCTATCTGGGTCGGTCGCCGGCCAGCGTCACGCGGTGCATCACCCGTCGGTGGCCGTGATAGTCATTGATGGGATTGTGCATGGCGCAGCGATTGTCCCAGAAGGCCAGCGAGCCCGGCTCCCAGCGGAAGCGGCAGGTGAATTCCGGCCGGACCTGGTGACGCCAAAGGAACTCCAGCAGCGGCAGGCTTTCCTTCTCGGTCCAGCCCTTGATGCAGGCCGTATGCGCCTCCGACGTGTACAGGGCCTTCCGGCCGGTCTCCGGATGGGTGCGCACGAGAGGATGCTCCGCTTCCAGGACCTTCAGCTCCGCGCCGGCGGCCTTCATGCGGTCCTCGCGCGTCCGGGTGACCTCGGCCTTGGCCGATGAGCTCACCCCCAGGAGCCCGTCCAGCGTCGCCTTGAGCCCCTCGGAGAGCGCGTCGTAGGCGAGGTACTGATTGGCGAACAGCGTGTCGCCGCCATAGGGCGGCACCTCGCGTGCCAGCAGCATGCTGGCCATCGGCGGTTCGGAGAGATAGGTCGTATCGGAGTGCCAGATGCCGCCGAAATTGTTGCGTTCGTGCTCGAGCTTGACCACGGGCGTGATCAGCGGCGCTTCCGGCAGGCCCTTGAGCTGCGGGTATTCCATGGGCTCGCCGAAGCGGCGTGCGAAGGCCAGCTGCTGCGGCGGCGTGGCCGTCTGGCCCCGCAGGAAAATGACGAGATGGTCGAGGAAGGCCTGGCGGACCTCGCCCACCACCTCATCCGCAAGATCCACCGACATGTCCACACCGTGGACCTCAGCGCCCAGGGCGCCTGCGATCGGGCGGACCTCGATGTGGCGATAGTTGCGCATGGTGCGTCTCCTGGTCCTGCGTTCTAGGGGCGCGCCCATGGCGGCGCCGTCTTGGCCTTGAAATGGCGGATGCCCTCGGCCGCCTGCGGCGCGCGCAACAGGCCGACAAGGCTGCGCGCCGCATCATCGAGGACGGCAGCATCGTCCTGCACGGCGCAGGACAAGACCAGCCGCTTGGCTTCGGCGACGGACCTGGGCTCGAGCTTCAGCACGTCGTCCAGCACAGCCTTCAGCGTACGATTGATCTCGGCAGTGTTCGCGCAGAGATGTCCACCGATCCCGATGCGCCGTGCTTCCACCGCGTCGACGATGCGGCCTGTGACGGCAAGGTCGCGCGTCGGCCCCTCCCCGATGCGCCGCACGATGAAGGGCAGGATCTGCGACGGGATGAAGCCGACCTTGGGCTCCGGCAGGCCGAAGCGCGCGCTCTCGTGCAGGATGACGACATCCGAGCAACAGGCCATGCCGAACCCGCCGCCGACGGCCGCCCCCTCGACCACAGCGATGGTCGCCTGCGGCAGGGTGTTCAGCGCGAGCAGCGCGTCGCCGAACTGGCGATAGGCGGGCACCAGCGGATCGACCTCGCCCTCCGCCGGTGGCGGCGGCATGTCGGCCATCGCGTCGAGGTCGCCGCCGGCAGAGAAATGGCCGCCGGCGCCCCGCAGCACCAGCACCCGGCAGCTCTCGTCGGCCCGGATGCGACCGAAGGCATCCTCCAGCTCGAGCATCATCCCATGGGTGAGCGCGTTGCGACGGTCCGCGCGATCGAGCAGCAGTCGCGCCACGGGGCCGTCGCGCTCCAGCCTGATGTTGGCATAGCCGGCCATGGGCAAAGTCTTAGCGGCCGGCTATCCTGCCGCCAAGATGACGCGTTTCCTCGTTTCGCTGTTCGCGGTGGCGCTGCTGGCGGTCGGTGCGCAAGCGCAGGAATGGGGCCGCGTGACGACGCCCACGGCGGGCCCCCCGCAGTCGATCGGCTTCTACAGCGCGGGCTGCCTGCAGGGCGCACAGGCGCTGCCGCTCGACGGTCCCGGCTACGAGGCCATCCGAATCAGCCGCAACCGCTACTGGGGCCAGCCTGTCACCATCGAGTTCATCCAGCGTCTTGGCCAGCAGGTGCGCGCGGCCGGCCAGGCGCCGATCTACATCGGCGATATCGGGCAGCCCCGCGGCGGCCCCATGAGCTTCGGTCACGCCAGCCACCAAGTCGGGCTGGACGTCGACATCTGGTTCGAGCGCCAGCCCGGGGCGCACCGGCCGCCGGCCGAGCGCGAAAATCCACGCCTGCGGTCGCTGGTGCGCAGCGACGACGGCGGCATCGACGACACTGTCTTCGCCGACCAGCACACCAGCCTGCTGCGGCTCGCCGCCACCGCACCGGGGGTCGATCGCATCTTCGTCAACAAGTGGATCAAGCAGCGGCTGTGCCAGACCGTGGCCGGCAACCGCGCATGGCTGCGCAAGCTCGTCGTCTGGGCGGGGCACGACGAGCATTTCCACGTGCGGCTACACTGCCCGCCCGGCAATCCGCAGTGTCAGCCGCAGGCGGGCTACTACGAGGATGACGGCTGCGGCGAGCCGCTCGAACTCTGGTTCACGCGGCCGCCGGTGCGGCTGCCGCCGCCGGGCACCAAGTTCCCGCCCTACCGGCCCAAGCTGCCAGAGGCCTGCCGGAGCGTGCTGAACGCGCCTTGACCGGCGCCCGCCGGCTCACATGTTCCGGGCGCATGCCTCCGCGCGCTGACGCGCCTGGTTGTCGAACCAGTCGTAGCCTCCCGCATTCCCGAACCGCCGCCAGCTCACCTGGCTGACCGGACCCACCATCTGGGTCACGACGTATTCCGAGCGGGCCTGGGGCGTGTTGGCCGGCATGTAGACGATGCGCGCGACGCCCGCCGACGGATACTCGGGCTGGTAGGCGGTGAAGGCGCCGCTGGGTGGCGCCGAGAGGCAGGCGACCATGGTCGCGAAGGGCACGTTGAAGTTGGCGTTCCAGACGTCGGGCTTGGGCTGGTCCTGCGGATTGGAGCAGCCGGCCGCCGCAAGGAGCACGGCCGCACACGCCAGGGAAACTCTCGCCATCTCACCCTCCGCCTGGGTCCAACCCGACCTACTCCCCCTGCCCCAGCAAGCTTCCTGCGCGTCGGGAGGACCGGAAGAACCACTGGAACACCTGGAAGCCCAGGATCAGATACACGATCGACAGGCCCAGGGCGACGGCGAGCATGTCCCAGTGGACGGTCCTGTCGGTCATGATGCCACGCATGCCCTCGAAGACATAGGCCGTCGGCAAGGCATGGGCGATGACCTGCAGCCACTGCGGCAGGACCGAGATCGGGTAGTAGACGCCGCTCACGGGCATCAGGATGAAGACGGCCGCCCAGGCAAAGCTCTCGGCGCTCTGGCCGACGCGCATGACGAGGCCCGACATGGCGAGCCCGATCGACCAGGAGAACATCTGCAGGATGCAGAAGAAGGCGATCAGCGGCAGGCCCAGCGAATAGATCGAATAGCCGAAGAAGGCCCAGGCGAGCAGCGACACCGGCACCAGCCCCAGCAGCGTGCGCAGCAGGGCCGCGATGACGATGCCGGCCGCCAGTTCCCAGGAGCGGATCGGGCTCACGAACAGATGTCCGAGATTGCGCGACCAGATCTCCTCGAGGAAGGCGATGCTAAGCGAGAGGTTGCCGCGGACGACGACTTCCCAGAGCAGCAGGCCGGACAGCAGCACGCCGGCCGCCTGGGCGACGAACGAGGCCTGCGGCATCAGATACTGCGTGAGGAAGCCCCACATCACCATCTGCACGGCCGGCCAGTAGATCGAATCCACCAGGCGCATCACCGAGCTGCGCCAGAGCTGGATGTGGCGCATCACCACCGCATGGATCCGTCCCAGGGAGCCGCTCACGACACGGTCTCCCTGCGGTTGAGCGCGTCGAGCCCTCGCCCGCGGCCGCGCGCCATGTCGAGGAACACCTCCTCCATGTCTTCGCGGCCGAAACGTTCGATCAGTTCCCGCGGGCTGCCGCGCTCGAAGACCCTGCCCTGCTGCATCAGGATGACGTCGTCGCACAGCCGCTCGACCTCGGCCATGTTGTGCGACGCAAGCAGGATCGTGGCATGCGTTTCGGCCTGATAGTCCTTGAGGTAGCCGCGCACCCAGTCGGCCGTGTCGGGGTCCAGCGATGCGGTGGGCTCGTCCAGGAGCAGCACGTCCGGCTTGTTGATCAGCGCCTTGGCGAGCGCCACGCGAGTCTTCTGCCCGGCCGACAGCTTGCCTGCCTGACGATCGAGAAAGGGTGTCACCTGCATATGTTCGGCGATCTCCTCGATCCGCCTCCCGAGTGCCGGCACACCATAGAGGCGACCATAGAACAGCAGGTTCTGCCGCACCGTCAGGCGGTGCGGGAGATCGACGTAAGGAGACGAGAAGTTCATGCGCGGCAGCGCGGCGTAGCGGCGCTTCCTGATGTCGATGCCCAGGACGCGGATCTCCCCCGCCGTGGGCTCGAGCAGGCCGAGCAGCATGGCGATGGTCGTGGTCTTGCCCGCGCCATTGCCGCCCAGGAGCCCCAGGACAATGCCGGGTGGTGCGACGAAGGAGAGGTCGTCGACGGCGACCACCTCGCCATAGACCTTGCGCAGGTGGTGGACTTCGATGGAGGGCGTCGTGCTCATGGGATCGCGGGCCTCCCGGCCCGCCGTCGGGAATCAAGAGCGGGCCAATGGCCCGCGGTCGGAAGACTACAACGCCTCGAGCGCCGCTTCGATGCGGTCGAGGCCCCTGCTGAGCCGCTCTGCACTGGATGCAAAGCAGAGGCGGATATTGCCCTGGCCGCCCGGACCGAACGCTTCGCCCGGCGCCAGGCCGACCTTGTATTCCTTCGCCAGCTTCTTGCAGAAGGACAGCGTGTCCTGCACGCCGTCGATCGAGAAGAAGGCGTAGAACGCCGCTTCCGGGCGGTCGATCGTGACGCGCGGCCGGGCGGACAGCCGCTGGAACACCAGCTCGCCGCCGGCGCGGCAGCGATCCACCATTTCGGCCACGAAGCCGTCGCCCTTCTCCAGCGCGGCGATCGCGCCGCGCTGCAGGAAGTGCGGCAGGCCCGAGGTGTTGATCTGCACCAGCTTGGCGAACTGGTCGCCCAGGGCCGGCGGATGGGTCAGCCAGCCGATGCGCCAGCCCGTCATCGCCCATGGCTTGGAGAAGGAGTTGAGCACGATCAGCGGATCCTCGGGCTCGGCGATCTCGAGGAAGGACGGCGCCACAGGCCGCGTGTAGATGAGGCGCGCATAGACCTCGTCGGCCATGATCCAGATGCCGCGTTCGCGCGCGAATTCGAGCAGCGCCTTCTGCTCCTCGCGGCTCATCGTCCAGCCTGTGGGATTGCCCGGCGAGTTCACGAAGACCGCCCGCGTCCGCTCGTCGACCGAATCGAAGATCTTCTGCAGGTCGAGGGTCCAGCCGCCTTCCCGTTTGCGGTCGAGCGCAACGTATCTCGGCTCGCCGCGCACCAGCCTCGTCGCCGACGTGATGTTCGGCCAGATCGGCGAGACGATCACGACGTTGTCGCCCGGGTCGACCAGAAGCTGACAGGACAGCAGGATCGCCTGCATGCCGCCGGTGGTCACCGAGATGCGGTCCATCGGGCAGTCGATGCCATAGAGCCGCGCCGTATAGGCCGACAGCGCCGCCCGGAGCTCGGGAATGCCGCGCTGCCAGGTGTAGAACGTCTCGCCCGAACGCAATCCGTCGGCCGCGGCGTCGCGGATGAATTCCGGCGTCACGAGGTCGCTCTCGCCGAACCACAGGGGCACGACGTCGGGATCGCCGAACACGCTCATCGCGACCTCGGCGATCGGCGTCTCGGGCAGTCCGCCGACGGCGCCGCTCAGCGTTGCCTGCAGCCCGACCGGTTGAATGCGAGGAACATTGTGCATGCCTCGGACGTAGCGCATCGGTCGGCCTTTCGCCAGACGGCGATCTGCCCGACAATTGTTGCCGGCCAGACCAAGCCTGCCTTATCGGTAGCCACGCCGGGCAGGCCCCCTAGATGACGGTACGGAGACGAACGATGAAGCATTTCGTTGATGTCCTGCCGATCGCTGCCCTGCTTGCGGGCTGCGCCGCACAGGCGGGCGACATGGACCGTGTGCGGGCGGGCATGGACCGCGACCAGGTCCGGGCCATCATGGGGCAGCCGGACACGGTCGCGCATGCTCCCGGGCAGCAATGCTCCTACTACACCCTTCTGAAGGACTTCTGGAGCCGTGTGCCGTGGTCCATGTCGGACCGATACTATGTCTGCTTCGAGGAAAACAAGGTCGTGTCGTTCGGCAAGGTGGACTCGCCCACCACCGGATGACAGATCTCCGGCCGCGGGATACGTTGCGGCCGGGGAGAGTGCATGCAGGGTGAGAAGCAAGGCCTGATGCTGTCGCAGTGGCTCGCCGAGCGGCGCGACGGCGCCTACGCCGACGGACGCCGCTTCGACGAGCTGGGCTACCTGCAATGCAAGCTGATCCTGAAGCCCGACCGCTTCACCTCAGCGCACGTGTTCAAGGAATTCGCCCAACTCGTGCGGCAGGCTGCGGAGACAACGGGCGTCGATTTCCGCCATACGCGGCAGATCCATGAACGGCCGAAGGTGCGGGAGGTGCTCTTCTTCGATACCGCCGGCTTCCATCTCTACAATCACGGCTTCATCCTGCGCCGGCGCATCGCCTATGAGGACGGCTTTCCCGTCGCCGATCCGGAGATCGTTTTCAAGTTCCGGACCACGGACATGGCGGGCGCCCAGACCATGGACGTCCGTCCCCGCATCTCGGGCAGCTACCGCATCAAGTTCAAGATCGAGCTGATGCCGCTCAAGGAGCGCATCGGCGGGGTGCGCCGGCTGCTCGCCCACAATGTCGAGTTCGGATTGAGTCAGGCCCCCGAGGCCGACCGCCTGGCCATGGCCTCGCTCGGCCATCTGTCGCTGCCTGAGATCCAGCATCTCTTCCCGGCCCTCGAGACCATCGCCTGCGACGGACCCGACGACGTCGCGCTCGTCAACCAATGCATCGTCGAGGAGCTGATGCAGGACATCTGCGAGCTCGATTTCGGGCATCACACGCGTTCCGTGGCGAACCTCGCGCTGTGGCGTTCGCGCGGCGACCACCGCGCCTTCGTCGGCGAGTTCGCCTTCCAGCTCCGCTTCGCCAGGCCCGACGAGCTGGGCCACAAGGCGCAACAGACGTGCGAACGCTTCTTCCTCGAGTTGCAGCAGACGGCGGCCGAATGGCTCGCCCTGACGACGACCAAGACCGGCGCCGTCTACCGGCTGAAGGGAAATCCACCGCAGGCGCACGAATGACGCAACAGACGCCCCCATCCGAACCGCCGCGGCCGTCGCTCGGCCGAATCTTCTGGGTCTTCCTCGTGATGGGCGCCACCAGCCTGGGCGGCGGCGTGGTCGGCTACCTGCGCACCGCCCTCGTGGTGCGCCAGCGCTGGCTGGACGACCTCACCTTCGTCGAGCTTCTCTCGATCAGCCAGACCTTGCCGGGCCTGAACGCGACCAACATGTCAATCCTGGTCGGTGACCGCCTGCGCGGCGGCTGGGGCGCGCTGCTGGCCACTCTCGGCATGTGCCTGCCGGGCGCAGCGCTGATGACGGGCGCGGCCTTCGCCTATGGCATCGGCGGCGACGATCCGTGGTCGCGTGCCTTCCTGCACGGCATCGCAGCCGGCGCCGTCGGGCTGATCGTCATGGTGATGGTGCAGCTCGGCTCGCGCGTCCTCAAGGGCGTCGCCGACTACGTCTTCGTCGTCGCGACCGCCGCCGCCGTGGCCGGTTTCGGGGTGCAGGTGCCCTATGCCCTGCTGGCCGCCGGCGCGATCGCCATCTGGTGGCACAGGCCGCGCGACAGGAGCATGAAATGAAGCAGCTTGGCGACATCGCGGGCGTCTTCGCCTACCTCTCGCTGCTGACGGTGGGCGGCGGCATGGCGGCGTTTCCCGAGCTCACGACGCTCACGGTCAACGTCCATCACTGGGTCGACTTCCCGACCCTCATCCACTTCTACAGCCTGGGCCAGCTCTCCCCCGGCCCCAACATGATGATGGTGGCATCCATCGGCGCCGTCGTTGCCGGGCTGCCCGGCGCCGCCGTCGCCCTGATCGCGTTCTTCCTGCCGACCGGCCTGCTCACTTTCGCCATCGGCCGGCTATGGAGTCACCTCGCCACCTGGCGGTGGCGGCCGGCCATCCAGACCGGCCTGGGCTCGGTCTCGGTGGGCTTGGTCCTGGCCGGCGCCGTCATCATGGGACGCGGCGCGCTGACGGAGGTCCTCTACGTCGTGATCGCCGCGGTCGTCTTCCTGCTGCTGCTGCGCACCAGCATCAATCCCGCCTACCCCATCGTCGCCTCCGGCCTGGTCGGCGTGCTGGCGCACTGGGTCGGCATGTGACGCCCTGATGCGCGCCGCCCGACCCGCGCGCATGGTAAAATGAACAGATGAGCATCCTCATTGTCGGCCTGGCGCTGTTCCTGGGCATCCACGTCTTCACGACCTTGCGCGGCGCGCGCGCCGCCGTCATCGGCCGTCTCGGCGAAGGCACCTACAAGGGCCTCTACTCCGCCGTCGCCGGCCTCGGCCTGGTGCTGATCATCTGGGGTTTCAGCCGCTACCGCGATGCCGGCTACATCCAGATCTGGCATCCGCCCTTCGCGACGCTGCACCCCGTCGCGCTGGTGCTGCTGTGGTTCGCCTTCGTGGCGTTGGCGGCGACCTATGCCCCGCCCAGCCGCATCAAGACGCTGCTGCGCCATCCCATGCTCGTCGCCGTCAAGGCGTGGGCGCTGTCGCACCTGCTGGTCAACGGCGATCTCGGCTCGCTGCTGCTGTTCGGCTCCCTGCTCGCCTGGGCCGTGTACGACCGGATCGCCGTGAAGCGCCGCGGCGACGCCGAGCCGCCGCGGGTCGCGTCCTTCGGCCGCAACGACGTCATCGTCGTCGCGCTCGGAAGCGTCGCCTACGTCGCGATGATGTGGCTGCACGATTCGCTGATCGGCGTCACCGCCGCCTGATCGCATCAGGTATGATGCGCATATGGATCACGATGCCGCCTCAATCCTGATCACGAATGCACCCGTTCATGTGTTGAACAGGAGTATGTATCAATGAAGCGTCCCCTCATCGCCTTCGTGCTCGTTCTCGCGGGCGCCACCGCGCAGGCCCATGCGGCTTCGCCGGTCGGCGGCACCACGATGCCGCGCGATCCCGCGCACTCCGATCCCCTCGGTCCCCGCAGCAACCCGACGCCGACCGTCGCGGCAGCCGTCGCCCGCACCCAGATCGAGAAGGTCGGGTACACGCAGGTGCGTGGCCTGCAGCCCGCTGGCAACGGCGCCTGGCGCGCCGTAGCCCGCGACCAGAACAACGCGGCGGTCTCCGTCGTGGTCGACAGCCAAGGACAGGTCAGCCCCACCCGCTGACCGTAAGACTGCACGAACGAGCAGCGCCCGCTCCGTCCCGACGGAGCGGGCTTTTTCTTGTGCGCAACACCGCCTATCCTCGCATGCGGTGCGCGATCCAGCCCTGCCTCCGCATCGCCATGAGGGATACAGCATGACCGACGACTACCAGCGACGCAGCTATGGCGAGATCTCCGTAGGGACCGGCGAGAAGCCAGGCATCGTCGTGGTCGACTTCCAGCTCGGCTTCACCGACCCGCGCTACCCTCTGGGCGGTGCGCCGCTGGTCGCGCGCGCGGTCGAGAACACGGCACGTCTGCTCGAGGTGGCGCGCCGCGTCGGGGCTCCAGTGGCGGTCTGCAACACCGCCTACATGAACGAGCGCGAGATGCCCTACTGGAAGATCACCGCGGTCAGGGAGACGTTCCTCCATGACCATCCCAGCACCGCTCTCGATCCTCGCATCTACGACCCTGCGTACGATCTGAAGGTCACCAAGAAGGGCCCCTCGATCTTCTTCGAGACTGGTGTGGCCAACTACTTCATGAAGGAGCGGGTCGACACGATGATCGTGACGGGCTGCAACACCTCGGGCTGCATCCGCGGCAGCGCCATCGACGCGTTCAGCCACCGGTTCCGCACGCTGGTGCCGGAGGATTGCGTCGGCGATATCGAGGAGCAGCCCCATCACGACAACCTGCGCGACATAGGGCGCCGCTATGTCGACGTGACCGATGCGGACTTCTGCATCGACCTGCTGGAACGCTGGGGCCGGCGCAACAGCGCCTGACGCTGGCGAGGCTCAGGGACGCGCCTCGCAGACATCGACCCATTCTCCGCCCACCAGCTCCGCCATGCGCAAGGGGCCGATGCGGACGGCGCTGTGCGTCGAACCGGCCGCGGGCACGACCTCCTCGAAGGCCCGGAGGGAGACGTCACAATAGACCGGCAGCGGCGTGGCCAAGCCGAACGGGCAAACACCGCCGACCGGATGGCCCGTCAGCGCCGCGACTTCCTCCGCGGCCAGCATGCGCGGCTTGCCACCGAAGACGGCCTTGGCCTTCTTGTTGTCCAGACGCGCGGTGCCGCTGGTCACGAGCAGCAGATCGCGGTCGCGCACCCTGAATGCCAGGGTCTTGGCGATCTGCGCCGGCGCCACGCGGTGGCCGGCCGCCGCCAGCTCGACGGTGGCCGTGCTGCCGTCCAGCTCGATGATCGTGAGGTCAGGTGCCTTCCCGGCGAGGAAGAGGCGAACGGATTCGAGACTCATGCCCGGTTGATAGCAACCTTCGACGGCCATCGGTAGACAAGCCGTCGCCGCCGTCGCAGCCTGCCACGATGAAGCGGATGATCCTCCCGGGCCTTGCCGTCTTGACGCTCGCTAGCGGCGCGGTCCTCGGCCAGACGGCCCCTGCGGTGGCGACGGTCGGCTATGCCTGCGCGCACGGCAAGTCGCTGTCGGCGCAGTATTTCCAAGGTCCGTCCCGCACGGCAGCGGATGGGAGGCCGATCCCGGGAGGGCGTGTCGTCCTGACGCTGGACGACGGCCGTCGCCTGACGTTGCCGCAGACCCTTTCCGGGTCGGGGATCCGCTATGCCAATGCCGACGAGACCGTCGTGTTCTGGAGCAGGGGCGATACGGCCTTCATCGAGGAAGGCCCCGGCCACGCGGTGAGCTACGAAGGGTGCCGAGCAACGAAGAAGTGAACCACAGGTTGCACCGGCGCCGCCACGTAGCGGTGCGCAACACCTCGCGGCAATGCGCGTTCACTGTCGGTCCACAGACATGGAGGAGGACCGAGAATGGTACGTACGACAATTGCTGCCCTGGCCCTCGTGGCCGCCGCCGGCGTGGCGCACGCCCAGATGCAGGCGCCGAGCACGCCCCAGGGCCGCGACAGCCGATCGATGCCGGGGGGAACGAGCAATCCGAACACCGCCCTGCCGACCAATCCGCAGAACCCGACCGCCGCAGAAGCGGCTGTCAGGTCGAAGCTGGAAGCCAGCGGCTACACTGGCGTGCGCAGCCTGACCCGAGATGCAGCCGGCAACTGGGCTGCCAAGGCCATGCGCAACAACGCGGAGGTGGCAGTGATCATGGACGTCAACGGCAACATCCGGGAGCAGTAGGCCACGGGCAGCTGCCCGGCCTCGGCACCGGGGCCTGGCGGGACGGTTTCTCCTCGTTTGCGTCCCGCCAGTGCTGCCCTGCCATTCGCTCGGCCCGGGCAGACGAAGGGATGGGCTTGCGAGCGCAGGCACGCCGAACCATATCCCGCCCATGCGCCCATTCCTTCTCGCCCTTGCCGTGGCCGGGGCGCTCCTGCCTGGCATCGCCCTGGCTCAGTACGCGCCCGGCTCGATCGGAAACGGGGGCCGCATGCCCGAGACGATGTCGCCCGGCGCCCTGCCGCCGCCCTTGCCGATCACGCCCCCGGCAAGTTCGAGTCCTTCCACGCGTGCGCCCGCCATCTCCTACGGCAGCCGCTATCCCAATACCGAATCGCTCTCGCGCGATCGCGTCGAATCGGAGGGCTACCGAGTACGGCAGATGCAGCGGAACAATGACGGCTCGTGGAACGCGGACGTGACGCGGAACGCCGTGCCGACCCGCCCGCAGGGCGTGCCGAGCAAGGTCACGATTCATCCGGACGGCCGCATCGAGCGCGAATATTAGAGCGGCTACCACTATGATGGAACTGCAAGCGGTTCCGTCATAGTGGAAACGCGCGCACGGGTGATCGACGTTTCACAGGAAGATGCTTTAGGTTTCCGCGGCGATGCGCTCGAGGACCGGCAGCAGGTAGCGCCGGAAGGCCGCCGGATTCTCGGACATGGGAAAGTGGCCCATTCCCTTCATGACCTCGAAGTGCCGGGCTCCCGTCAGACGCGCGAGTTCGGCCGTCAGGTCGGGCGTTGCCGACAGGTCGTATTCGCCGGTCAGCAGGTAGAGCGGACACTTGGAATCGAGACCAGTCAGCTCGGCGTTCCGCAGGTCTCCATCAGCGAAGTAGTAGTGCAGGTCCCCCAGGAAGATCGACGGCCCGCCCTGCATGTAGTGCCACAGTGTCTCCCACCGATCGGCTCGGGGTGAGGTCGGCGACATCAGACACGCCACCGATCCGGCCGCGGCCTCCTGACCATGCACGTCCGGGCGGAACAGCACGCCGAGATCGCGCAGCCGCGTATCGGCCCCCGGGTCGGCATGCGTCGCCGACTGCAGTCCCACGGCGGCGCGGAAATGGGCCCCGTGCCGCAGCGCCAGGTGCAGCACCGCCCGGCCGCCGATCGAGCAGCCGACTACCGCGGGCCGTTCGAGCCCAAGCGCCCGCGAGACCGCCATCACCGTGTCGACATAGAGATCCGTGCTCAGGCGGTAGGCCTCGCGTTCGAACCCCGGCGGCGGCGACGACTTGCCATGCCATGGCAGGTCGAACGCGATCACCCGGAACCGGCGGGTTACGTCGCGGTCGTTCAGCAGCGCGCGATACTGGCGACCATCGGCGCCCGCAGTATGCAAGCAGAGGAGCGGCACGCCGCTCCCCGCCTCCTCGAAGTAGAGGCGATGCGGACGGCCCTGCAGATCCATACGCAGGTAGCGGCCGACGATCGGTTCGATCTCCGCACCTGCGGCTGCCGCCGGCAGTGCCGCAGCGGCCGGCGGGCGCAAGGCCTCGAAAAGCTGCTCCAGGAACAGCAGGTTGCGGCCATAGGCCACCATGTCACCGTCGACCCGCAGATGGCCGACACGCTGCATGCCCACGAGGCTCTGGAAACCCACGGCAGGCTCCGGCTGCGCATACGCCGCCCAGCTCTCCGGCGACGCCGCCAGGGTGAAGGCTTCGTCACCGGTGCGTCCCCGCGTCACGAGGACGGCCTCTCCCACCTGCACGGCGAGCGCGGCCTCGCCGCTCAGCACGCCGAACGACAGCGCCGCGAGACGGGCTCGTCGCTGCAGGGCCGCATTGCCCTCCAGCACGGCGGCCAGGCGGTCGAAAGCCATCATGCTCAATTGCCCGGCTTGATGTTGGCGTCCTTGATGACCTTCGCCCACTTCGGGATGTCGGCGGCGATCGCCTCCCTCGTCTCCTCGGGCGTGCTGCCGACGGCATCGAGGCCGAGTGCCGCGAACTTCTTCTTGAGGTCCGGATCGGCCAGGACCTTGAGGGATTCCGCGCGCACCTTTTCGATGATGGCCTTCGGCGTGCCGGCCGGCGCCAGCAGCGCGAACCATGAAGTCGCTTCGAATCCGGGGAAGCCCGATTCCGCGAAGGTCGGCAGGTCCGGTGCATTCGGCGACCGCTGCAGCGAGGTGACCGCAATGCCGCGGACGCGACCGTCGCGGACCAGCGGCAAGGCCGCGCCGGCATTCTGAATGCCGACCTGAACCACGCCGCTCATCAGATCGGCAAGGTTCGCGCCGCGATATGGGATATGCTCCATCTTGATCCCTGCGAGGTTGGCGAACATCTCGCCCGCAATATGCTGGGGCGTGCCGACACCCGGCGTGCCATAGCTGAGCCTGCCGGGATTGGCCTTGCCATAGGCAACAAGCTCGGCCACCGACTTGACCGGGAGATCGTTGTTCACCATCAGGATCGACGGCATGCGCAGGGCGGTCGTGATCGGCGCGAAATCCTTCTTGGGGTCGAAGGGCAGCGTCTGCAGGCTGGGCAGGATGGTGATCGAGGCGTTGCCCGACCACATCAGCGTGTAGCCGTCGGGCGCCGCTTTCGCCACGCGGTCGGTGCCGATCGCGCCCGAGTTGCCCGCGATGTTCTCGACGACAACCGGCTGGCCCCACGCCTCCTGGAATTTCTGCGCGAACATCCGGGCCGTGACATCGGTGGCGCTGCCCGCCGTGAAGCCGACGATCAGCTTGACGGGTTTCTCGGGCCAGCTGGTCTGGGCCGCGACAGGGACCGCCGCGGCAACGAGGAACAGCGCCGCAAGAGCGGCGACGATACGCTGCATTCTTTTCCTCCCTATTGCCGGGAGGCTACGGGAACTATCGGCGGACCGCCAGCGCCCGGTTCTCGAGACGGCTCAACAGGCGAACCATCGGCCAGAGGATCAGGAAGTAGATGATCGCCGCCAGCACGATCGGCGTCGGGCTATACGTGACGCTTTGCGCTTGGCGCGCCTGAAACAGAAGTTCCGGCACCGCGACGACGCTTCCCAGGGAAGTGAGCTTCACGACTTCCAGCGTGTTCGACATCAGGTCGGGCAGGACATTGCGGACCGCCTGGGGCAGCACGATGGAGCCCATCGCCTGCAGCCGCGAGAGCCCCGTCGAGCGCGCCGCCTCGACCTGGCCGGTCGGGACCGAATCTATGCCCGCCCGCAGGATTTCGCCGTAGTAGGCGCCCGTGTTCAGAAAGAAGGCGATGGCCACGCAGGCGAAGCCGCCCAGTTCCAGCCCGGCGAACGGCAGCCCGGCGAACAGCAGGATCAGCAGCACCAGTGGCGGGAAGGCGCGAAAGAAGTCGACCCAGGCGATCAGCGGCCAGCGTACCCAGGGATGATGCACCGTGGCGAGCAGCGCCAGGATCAGCCCGCCCAGGAAGCCGAGCGGCACCACGATCAGCGACAGCAGCACCGTGTTCAGCAGGCCGGCCAGGACGATCGGCCAGATCGCCGCGATGATCTCGGGATTGAAGAAGGTCTCGATCATCGCTTCCACGCGAATTTCGTCTCGATCCAGCGGGCCGCAACGACCACCGGCAGGAACAGGACGAGATAGGCCGCCGCGCCCATCATCAGCGGCGACGGATTGTAGGAGTTCGACACCGCCGAACTGGCCTGGCCCAGGATCTCGGTGACGGCAACCACACTGCCCAGCGCGGTCCCCTTGGTGATGGCGATGGTACGGTTGGTGAGCGGCGGGATGGTGAGCCGCAGCGCCTGCGGCAGCACGACGCTCAGCAGGGTCTGCCCGTAGCCGAGACCTGTCGAACGCGCCGCCTCCCATTGGCCCTTGTGCACCGACGTGATGCCGGCCCAGTAGATCTCCTCCGAAAACCCCATCAGCACGAGCGCCAGCGACAGCCAGGTCGAGACGAAGCCCGAAGGCGAGAGGCCAGCCGACGGAAGACCGAAGTAGATCAGGACGATGATCACGAGCGGCGGCAACGACCGGAACAGGTCGACGACGAAGACGATCAGCCAGTTGAGCGGCCGGAAACCCAGAGCCCGCAGAAGGGCCAGCAGCAGGCCGGCGGCGAGACCGGTCAGCACGATCAGCACGGCAAGCTGGATCGTGACCACCATGCCCGACAGGATGTCCGGCAGGTACTTGGCCATGACCCTGGCGTTGAAGAAGGTC
Source organism: Pseudomonadota bacterium (assembly GCA_049323495.1). Classification (GTDB taxonomy): domain Bacteria; phylum Pseudomonadota; class Alphaproteobacteria; order Reyranellales; family Reyranellaceae; genus Reyranella. The sequence goes on along the minus strand of JBMONG010000003.1, from coordinate 397,428 downwards.
TCGACGAAACGATCCCAGGTGCTCACGGCCCGGCTCTTCGCTCGGCACGACCGCAGCTGGCCGCCGTTCGTCCACGGGAAAGGAGGATGCGCAACTGGAGTTGCCCGCTCCAAGCCACGATCAATGCCTCTGGATCTGGCCGATGAAGGCCCGCGTGCGATCCTGCGCCGGATTCCCGAAGATCGCCGCCGGCGGCCCCTGCTCGACGATGAGGCCGTGATCCATGAACACGATGCGGTCCGCCGCATTCCGCGCAAACCCCATCTCATGGCTGACCACGATCATGGTCATGCCGCTCTCCCGCAGGTCGCGCATGACCTCCAGGACCGACCCGACAAGCTCGGGATCGAGGGCCGAGGTCGGCTCGTCGAACAGCATGACCTTCGGTTCCAACGCGATGGCGCGAGCGATCGCCACTCGCTGCTGCTGGCCGCCGGAGAGCTGGCCCGGCGTATGACCCGCGCGATCGGCCAGGCCGACCCGCTCGAGGGCTGCCCGCCCCAGCGCGTCGGCCTCGGCGCGCGACTTGCCCGCCACCTTGCGCAAGGCCAGCGTAACGTTGCCGAGCGCCGTCATGTGCGGATAGAGATTGAAGGACTGGAATACCATGCCGATGCGCTGGCGTGCATGGTTGATGTCGGTCCTGGGATCGAGCATGTCGATGCCGTCGACCACAACGGATCCCGAGGAAGGCTCCTCCAGCCGGTTGAGACAGCGCAGAAGCGTCGACTTTCCCGAGCCCGAAGGGCCTATGATGAATACGAGCTCGCGTTCGGCGACAGCGAGATCGACGCCCTTCAAGACATGAAGCGCGCCGAAATGCTTGTGGATCCCACGCGCATTGACGATTGGTTTCATGGACTCGATGGCCTCCCCGTGGTTACCGGGGAGGCAAGGATGTTTTCAGGTCAAGCCGACGATATCAGGTGCCGCAGTTCAGCTCGTGCGGCGTCGGATCGTAGCCTGGCATCCCCGGCACGCCATAGCCAGGCGTGACGACGACGGCGAGATCGTCGGCGTCGGGCTTCTTCTTGAACCACTTCTCGAACAGCTTCGCCATCGTGCCGTCCTTCTTCATGCAGTCCAGCGCATCCTGGAGTTGCGCCCGGAGCTTCGGATTGTCCTTCGGCACGGGTGCCGCCCAGTGGGCGCGCGTGTCCTTGAGCTCGAGATCGGCGATGAACATCGGGTTCTTCGAGGCGGCATAGACGATGGTCGTATTGCCGCCCAGCGTCGCGTAGGCGCGGCCCGACAGCACGGCCTGGATGGCGTCCGGCTGTGTGTCGTAGACCTGCACGGTGAACCCATATTGCTCGCCCATCTTCTTGGCGAGCTGCTCGTAGGGGGTCCCCTTGTTCACCGCCACCGACTTGCCCTTGAGATCCGACCAGTCCTTGATCGGCGCCGAGCCCTTCTTGATGCCGAACTGATAGGCCGTCCAGAGATAGCCGGCGGTGAACAGCATGTTCTCCGCCCGCTCCTTCGTAACGGTGGTCGGCGCGGCAATGAAGTCGTAGCGGCCGGCCTGCATGCCGGGGATGAGGGTCGAGAAGCTCACGGAATCGATGACGATGTCACGCTTCATGCGGCGCGCGACTTCCGTGAAGACATCGATCTGGAACCCTTCCGTGCCGCCGCCCATCTTGGGCATGGCGTGCGGCGCGAATGTTCCGTCCACACCGGTGCGCAGCGGCGGCTGCTTGTCCTGCGCCACCGCCGTGCCCGCAACAACAAGAGCCGCGAGCGCCATCGTGGCCGCGCGGCGATAAAGCGTCGTCAAGACGTCCTCCCTTCCAAATTCCCCAAGACATCAACCTAGATCAGCCATTGTTGAATAGCAATTTTGAGGCCATGTTGCGCCCATGTCTGACCCAGCCGGCCGCATCCTCGTCATCAATCCGAACTCGACCGAGGCCGTCACACGCGGCATCGACGCCGCCATGGAGCCCCTGCGCATGCCGGGCGGTCCGGCGATCGAATGCGTCACGCTGAAGGAAGGCCCTCCCGGCATCGAGAACCAGGCGCATGTCGAACAGGTCGTGGGCCCGATCGGCGAGATGGTGCGCAAACGCGACAACGACTGCTCGGCCTTCGTCATCGCCTGCTATTCGGATCCCGGTTTGCATGCGGCGCGCGAGATCACGACCAAGCCGGTCCTGGGCATCGCCGAGTGCGGGATCCTGACGGCGCTGACGCTCGGCCAGCGCTTCGGCGTGATCTCGATCCTGCGCAAGTCCATTCCGCGCCACCTGCGGTATGTCGGCCAGATGGGCCTCAATGACCGGATGGCCGGCGACCGCGCGATCGGCTTGGGCGTGGTCGAGCTCGCGAACGAGGCGCGCACCTTCGCGCGCATGGCCGAGGTCGCCGCCGAGCTGCGCGACGAGGACGGCGCCGACGTTCTCGTCATGGGATGCGCCGGCATGGCGCGTTATCGCGAGCGGCTGCAGCGCCACGTCGGCCTGCCGGTCGTCGAGCCGAGCCAGGCTGCCGTGTCCATGGCGATCGGCCGCTCTCGCCTCGGCTGGGAATCCTGACCGTCGCGGCTGGATCGGATATCGACGGCCAGCCTCAGGCGAACTCCACCGCGTACCGGACCTGGAAGCCGCCGAGCAGTTCCTTGCATCGCTGCTCGACCGCCTCGCGCGACAACGCACCCCGTTCGCCAACGCGCACCACGGCCAGCGTCCCGTGGACAGGATCGTCCCGAACCGATACGTCCGCAGCGGCACCCTGGTCCTTCAGGGGCGCGAGGGCGGCCTCGAAGGCGAGCTGCGCCGCCTGGCGTCTCAGGGCCGGCTTGAAGATCTTGCCGACGCCCGTCAGCGGCATGGTCGGGATCGCGACCACCTGCACGGGCACCGCCGCGCGCTCCGGAATCTCGCGCCGGCTGAACTCGCGCAGTTCCTCAGCCGTGGCGACGGCCCCCGGCCGCAACTGAACGAACGCCATGGGCAGCTCGCCTGCATAGGTGTCCGGCAATCCCACCGCCGCCGCGGTCTCGACCGCCGGATGCCGGTTCAGCACCTCCTCGATGACGATGGGATCGATGTTGTGGCCGCCGCGGATGATGAGATCCTTGGAACGGCCCGTCAGCCATACGTAGCCGTCGGCATCGAGGCGGCCAAGATCCCCCGAATCGAGCCAGCCGTCCGCCAGGACCGTGCCCCTGTCATGGCGCGGATCCAGGTAGCCGGGCGTGACCTGCGGGCCGCGCATCAGCACATGACCGATCTCGCCGATCGCGCAATCACGCCGGATCGTGCCGTCCGGCGCGACATCCGCAATACGCAACTCGGTGTACGGCAGGGGCAGACCGACCGAGCCCGGCCGACGCTCGCCGTGCAGGGGATTCATGGTCGAATAGCAGTGCACTTCCGTCATGCCGTAGCCTTCGACCACCGGCACACCAATCTCCCGCTCGATACGTCGAATGAGTTCGACGGGCACCGTAGAGCCACCGGAAACGAAGGTGCGCAGCGTTCCGAGGTCCTGCCCATCGCGCGGCACGTTCATGATCGCCGCCAGCGTCGTCGGCACGGCACCTGCGATGTTCACCCCATGGCGCTCGACGATGCTCCACCAGTCGCGCACGACATTGGGATTGCGCGCGCCGAGCGGCGTCGGGATCACGGCAGTCCAGCCATTGGCAACCGGCGCCAGCGCGCCGAACAGCGAGCCGCCCACATGGAACTGTGGCATCGGGTTGAGCAGCACAGTCCCTGGTCCGAGATCGAAGACCAGCGTGTTGGTCCAGGCCATCAGCGCCAGCGCGCCGTGCGTGTGCCTGGCGAGCTTGGGCAGCCCCGTCGTGCCGCCGGTATGGAACAGGGCGGCCACCGTGTCGCGGCCGATGTCCTTTGGAGATACCAGCCTGTCGCCCGGCTGGTCGGCGCAGGCCTGGTCGAAGTCGATCACGCCGTCGATCGGCTCTCCCCTTCCTACACGGAAGACCTTGAGCTCCGGCATTGCCGCGCGGATCGCCTCCACCTTGGGCCAGATGTCGGGAAAGATCGAGGAGTCCGCCGCGACCAGCGCCCGCGCGCCGGCCTGCTTCATGATGCCGACGATCTGGGATGCTTCGAGAAAGTAGTTGACCGGATTCGCCACGGCCGCGATCTCGGCGCCCCACAAAGCGAAGAAGGTCTCCGGCACGCTGGGCATCAGCAGCGTCACGGTATCGTGCGGTCCGACTCCGTTCGCCCGCAGCGCGTTGGCCGTCTGCACAACCCGGCGATAGAGTTCACGGAAGCCGATATCGCGTATGGCATCGGAAGGGGTCGTGCCGGCAAGATAGCGAATCGCCGTTGCGTCGCCGTGCTCCATGGCGGCCTGCTTCAGCAGGTCCTCCACGCCCACGGCCCGGATGCGCTCGGCCAGCGGCGTCTTTTCCAGAGCCAGGATGTCGGAATGAACGCGGACTTTCACCATCACCTCCCATGGCGCAGGCGTCTCTAGCGGCTGCTGCCCTCTTCTGAATCTCATCCGCCAGCGCGATTGCAAAGATCAAGACGCGGCAGCCGAGCGCCGATCACTCCCGGCGGAACTCGTATTCGAAGCCCAGCCCGTCACGGCACAGCGCCAGCGTATCGCTGACGCGCCGGCATGTCAGGCTGTTCGGTGGTCCGTTCCAGCTCGCCTGCCCCGGCGTGCAGCGCACCGGAGGCTGCGTCGTGCCGAGCGTGCTGTCGTTGCCGAAGCGCGCGGTGATGGGCGCCGCGCAGGTGATGGTGCCGGTTCCCGGGCAGACGGCAGTCGTTCGCCGCTCGCCGCCGCCGTCCGCGCCGAAGCAGATGCGGCCGGCCCGGACCGAACAGCGCTGGGACCTGCCTCCGAAGCCGATGGTGCCTTCGGTATCCTGGCCAAGGCGCCAGCAGCCCTGCAGCATGCCGAGATCCTTGCGCGCCCACCGGTCGGCGGGCAGCGGTGGCGGTGCCTGGGTGACCGGCGGCTTCGGCGGCTCGCGCGGTTTGGGCGGCTCCGGCCGCTTGCAGTGCGCCAGCCGAGCCCTGAGCTCGGCCTCGATGGCAGCCAACTCGGCCGCCAGCTTCCTTCCGTCGGCCGCCGCCAGCTCCAGCGCCGCTGTCAGCGCCGGCGTCGGATCGGGTGGCGTTGGCGGCGCGGGCGGTGCCGGGGCATCCAGGGCAGCGACGTGCATCGCCGGTTCGGCGGGAACGCATGTCCGCAGCAGCCAGGACGCGATCAGGAGCACCAGGACGAACAGGGCGCCCATGAGCAGCGCCGCCAACCATTGCGTCCCGCCCTCCGCTGGCCGAGCGGCCATGTCGACGGGCCTCACCCTGGACCTCCTGACGGACAGTGCTCAGTCATGGTTCGATGGCCGTTGCTTCACGACAGCATACTCTGCCATCGGGCAAAGTCGTGGCGGTTGCCGGTGATCAATCGGGCCGCAGGTTGAAGACATTGAATTGCCAGGCCTCGAGATCGATGTAGAGGCCCGGCTCTACCAGTTCGCCGCCGTCCCGCTCGTAGACCTCACTACCCATCTCGTCGACGAGCCGCCACCGCACGCCCTGCAGTCCGGGGAACGGCAGGCGGAGCCGGCACTGCGCCTGGTGATCCGAATAGTTGACCACGACGAGGTATCGATCCTCGCCCCCGGTCCACGCGAAGGCAATAAAGTCCTGCCAGGTGAAGTTGCCATTCCAGGCCGGTCTCGGCGCAATCAGCGTCCAGTCGCCGTCGCGGAGGACACGGCGCCGGCCGAGAAGGTCCAGCAACCTGCCATAGAAGCGGGCGGTATCCGCGTCGGCGGGTTCGACCGGACCTCGGCACAGATGGACCGGAACGCGCACGCGCGCCCCGTCCGACTGCCCCTCCTGAAAGAGCCGCAGACCGGGCGTCAGAAAAGCCGTGACCGCTGCCGCCTGGTGCCGCGGCCAGGGAAAGCTCGCCGCCGCGCGCGGCTCGTCGTGGTTCTCCAGGAAGCGCGCCAACCTGCCTTGGTAGTCCAGGCTTGCCTGCAGATGGGCGCGGATGGAGCCGGCACCGCCATCCCGCAGGCGGTCGTACAGCCGCTTGTCGTAGCAATAGTCGAAGCCCTGCTGTTGCAGCTCGTACTCGAGATCCCAGTAGGCTTCGGCCAGGAAGACGAAGCCGGGATGCTCGCGCCGCACTGCCGCGATCGCCTCCGGCCAGAATGGGGCCGATGTCCTCGACCAGGTGCGCTCGAAGATTCCAGGCAACAGCAGCATCGCCATGTCGCACCGCACGCCATCGCAGCGGTCCGCAACGGTCAGGAGCTCGTCCTTCTGTGCCGCCTGCAATGCCGGGTTGGCGTAGTCGAGCTGCAGCGTGTCGGGCCAGCCGGGGAAGTTCGGGTCGCGGCCATGAGCCAGGATGACGCTTCCCTGCCCCGTGGCCATCCTCGTGTAGTTCCCCGGCGCCGACGCCAGGGACTGCTCGTCGCCTCTGACATAGAAGTCTGGATGCGCCGCGACCCATGGGTGATCGAGGGCCGTGTGGTTGGGCACGAAGTCCAGCATCAGCCGCACGCCGCGGCGGGCGAGCCTGTTGCGGAAGGAAGCCAACGCCGCGTCGCCGCCGAGCGGCGGAGCGACTTCGTAGTCGACGACGGCAAAGCACGACCCGCAGATGTCCGCTCGGGTCAGATCGGGCAAAGCGGCTTCGAAGTCGCTCTGCCATCCGGGCTGGCCGCGCGAGACCGCCCGGCCCGCCGCCCCGGTCCGCCAGACACCCAGCAACCAGACCCAGTCGAATCCCTGACCGGCGATCCCGTCCAGCGTCGCGTCGTCGACGTCCGCCAGGCCGAGGCTCCTGCCCGCCTCGCGCGACAGGCGGGCCAGCCAGACTCTCGCATTGATCTCCAGCAGCGTCGGGTAGCGCGGTGCCGCTCCCTGCCTAGTCATGGAGCTCGGCGATCATGTTGGCGACCAGCGCACTCCATCCCGTCTGGTGCGAGGCGCCCAGCCCGCGGCCCGTGTCGCCGCAGTAGTATTCGTGGAAGAGCAGGCAGTCCCGGAAGTTCGGGTCCTGCTGCATCTTCTCGTTGGTGCCGAAGACGGCGCGTCGCCCCGCGGCGTCCCGGCGGAAAGTTCCAATCAGCCGGCTGCGCAGATCGTCCGCGATCTCCTTCAGCGAACGCAAGTTGCCCGATCCGACGGGGCATTCGAACCGGAAGCCCTCGCCATAGAACCTGTGGAACTTCATCAGGCTTTCGATGAGCAGATAGTTGATGGGCATCCAGATCGGACCGCGCCAGTTGGAATTGCCGCCGAACAGGTCGGTGTCCGATTCGGCCGAGACATACCGGACTTCGCCGCGAAAGCCGTCCGCCTCGAAGACGTACGGGTGCTCCCTGTAGTGGCGCGAGAGCGACCGTACGCCGTAGTCGGACAGGAACTCGTTCGGGTCCAGGATACGCTCGAGCAGCTTCGAGGCGCGGAAGGCGCGCACGATCGCGAGCAGCCGCGTGTCGTCGGCGCCGCTCGCGTTCCAGCGGGAAACCAGCGAGGCAAGCTTCGGACGGTAGTGCAGGTACCATTGCATCCGCTTCACGAACAGCGGCATCCGCTCGAGCTTGGCCGCGTCGATCGCCTCCACCGCGAACAGCGGGATCAGGCCGACCAGCGACCGCAGGCGCAGCGGACGCGCGGGCCCGTCCTCCATGACGAGCCAGTCGTAGAAGAAGTTGTCGGCATCGTCCCAGAGGCTCATGCCTTCGCCGCCGAGATTGGTCATGGCGCCGCCGATCATCAGGAAGTGCTCGAAGAACTTCGTCGCGATGTCCTGATAGACGTCGTCCTCCTGCGCCAGCTCGATGGCGATGCGCAGCATGTTCAGGCAGTACATCGCCATCCAGGAAGTTCCGTCGGACTGCACCAGCGTACCCTTCACCGGCAGCGGCGCCGACCGGTCGAAGACACCGATATTGTCCATGCCGAGGAAGCCACCCTGGAAGACATTGAGACCGTGCGGATCCTTGCGGTTCACCCACCAGGTGAAGTTGAGCAACAGCTTGGTGAAGACGGTCCCCAGGAACTTGCGATCGCCTTTCCCGTCCCGGCGCCGCCCCATGTCGAAGAGGCGCAACGCGGCCCAGGCATGAACGGGCGGATTGACGTCGCTGAAGTTCCATTCGTACGCGGGCAGCTGCCCATTCGGATGCATGTACCAGGACTGACAGAGCAGGATCAGCTGGTGCTTCGCGTTCTCGAGATCCAGATGACCGAGCGTCGTGAGATGGAACGCCCAGTCCCAGGCCGCGAACCAGGGGAACTCCCACTTGTCAGGCATGGAGACGACGTCATCCATATTGGCGTGCAACCAGTCGCTGTTGCGGCCGGAAAGGCGGCTGCGCGGAGGCTTCGGCTGGCCCGGATCGCCCGCCAGCCAGTCGGTCACGTCGTAGTGGTAGAACTGCTTCGACCAGAGGACACCCGCGAAGGCCTGCCGCTGTATGAGCCGGAGATCCTCGTCGTGCATCTTGGCCTGCAGCTCGGCGTAGAAGGCGTCGGCCTCGGCCATGCGTTGCGCCACGATCGCATCGAAGCCGGTGAAGGGTGCCGCCTGGGGGCGCCCCGCAATCAGCCGGACCCGCACGGTCACGGACTCCCCGGCCTGGACGGTCCGGCGGAAGATACCCGCCGCCTTGGTGCCTCTCACGTCGTTGGCCGCCTGCTCGCGTCCCCTCACGACGAAATCGTGGAGACCGTCCTTGTAAAGCCGGTCGGCACCGTCGCATCCGTACAGCTTCGCCACGTTGGTGTCGTTCTCGCAGAACCGAATCTCGTCGGGGCCATCGAACTGCACCGCATGCGCCCCGATTTCCTCGTGCTCCACGATGACATTGTCGCCGTTGCGCCAGAGCGTAGGCCTGTGGGCGTCCGTCTGCCAGCTCCAGGTATTGCGGAACCAGACTTGCGGCAGAATGTGGATCGGCGCCGCCTCAGGGCCGCGGTTCGTCACCGTCAGACGCAGGAGGATGTCTTCGATGTCGGCCTTCGCATATTCGATCTCGACATCGAAATACCGATCTTCGTCGAAGATCCCCGTGTCGAGGAGCTCGAATTCGGACTGACCTTTGTCGCGCCGGGCGTTCTCCTGCACCAGCCGCTGGTAGGGGAACTCGGATTGCGGATACTTGTACAGCATCCGCGCATAGCTGTAGGTCGGCGTCGCATCGAGATAGTAGTAGAGTTCCTTGACGTCTTCGCCGTGATTGCCCTGGCGATTGGCCAAGCCGAACATCCGCTCCTTCAGGATGGGATCTCTGCCGTTCCACAACGCGACCGCGAGGCATAGCCGCTGCCTCGCGTCGCAGAAGCCGCCGATACCGTCCTCCCCCCAGCGATAGGCGCGGCTGGGCGCATGGTCGTGAGGGAAGGAATTCCAGGCATCGCCGTCCGCGCTGTAATCCTCGCGCACCGTGCCCCACTGGCGCTCGCTGAGATAGGGCCCCCAATGGCGCCAAGGCCGCTGATGATGATTGTCTGCCTCGAGCAGGCGTTGCGCTTCGGGATTGCTCGTCGTCATGCGATGGTCAGCTCCCTCTCAGCAGCGCCCGTCATCCCGCCGATGCGGCAGCCCCCAGCAGGCGGATCACCTCAGCGGCGACCCGGTCGGGAGGCTGGTCGATGTCGACCGTCAGGGCGTCCTCGTCTGGCGACGGCTCCTCGAGTGCATCGAACTGGCTCTGCAGCAGGTCGGCAGGCATGAAGTGGCCCTTTCGGTCCGCCAGGCGTTCGGCGATGACATCCCGGCTCCCACGCAGATAGACGACGCGAACCTCCGGCCGATCTCCCGCAACGATGCGTCGATAGGCCCGCTTGAGCGCCGAGCATGTGATGACGCCAGGCTCTCCCCTCTCGCGCTGATGGTCTATCCAGGCCGCCACGCGCTCCAGCCACGGCGCGCGATCTTCGTCCGTCAGCGGCACGCCCGCGTGCATCTTCGCAACGTTCCTTTCCGGATGGAGCGCATCCCCCTCCTCGAACGGCCAGCCGAGGCGTTCAGCGATCTCCCGGGCGATCGTCGTCTTGCCCGAGCCGGACACGCCCATGACCACCAGCACCGGTGGGTGACCCTGATGGGCGCGCACGCTGCGCAAGCACCGAACGCCACGCGCGCCGCCGACGAATACCTGGTCGGCCCGGCCGATGAACAGGCCGCATTCGACGACGCCGACAACGCGGCGGATGCGCTCCTCGAGGCGCGCCGGACCAGCGATCGAACCGAAGATGCAGTCGAGAATGACATTGCCGCCGTCGGTCACGAAGGGCTCGCCTGCGGGAGTCAGCCGCTGCCGGACGCTCGCGCCGAGCGCCTCGAGGGCGTACCGAGTGGCCTCCACGCCGAAGGGAACGACCTCGACCGGAACCGGGGCGCGCGCGCCCAGCCTGTCGACCAGCTTGCCCTCGTCGACCACGATGGCGAGGCGATGGCTGGCGGCGGCAACGATCTTCTCCCGCAGCAGGGCACCGCCCAGTCCCTTGATCAGATTCAGGCTATCGCGCTCGACTTCGTCGGCGCCATCGATGGTCAGGTCGATCTGCCGATGCTCCGCGAAGGTGGTGAGGGGAAGTCCCGCTTCCCTCGCCTGTGCCGCGGTTCGTTCCGACGTCGGGATCCCGACGAAACGCAGTCCCTCGCGAAAACGCCGCGCCAGAGCCTCAACGGCGAACGCTGCCGTCGATCCCGTACCGAGGCCGACGACCATGCCATCCTGCACGAGCGCCACGGCGGCCTTAGCCGCTGCGCGCTTGAGCGCGTCCCGTGCCGTATCGCCGGGTCCGTCGGTCATGTCGCTGCTGCTCCCGCCTCGGCAGCCGCGCGAATCTCCGCGATGGCCGCCTTGTAGTCCCCACTGCCGAAGATCGCCGATCCAGCGACGATGGCGGTGGCGCCCGCCGCGGCAGACTGGCGAGCCGTCCCGGCATTCTCTCCGCCGTCGACCTCGATCACTGGGGAAAGGTTCCGCTGCCGGCACATGTCGCGAAGGCGTCTGATCTTCGGCAGCATCTCGGGGAGGAAGCTCTGCCCTCCGAATCCCGGATTGACTGTCATCACCAGGATGATATCGCAGAGGTGCAGCACGTATTCCACGAGCTCGGGGGGACTCGCCGGGTCCAGCACCACACCGGCCTTCCTGCCGAGGGCACGGATCTGGCCGAGCACCCGGTGAAGATGGATGGTCGAGCCGGGTTCCGCCTGCACCAGGAGGTGATCGGCGCCGGCCTCGGCGAAGGCCGCAATGTAGCGTTCCGGCTCGACGATCATCAAATGGACGTTGAGCGGCTTCGACGTCGAGCGGCGTATCGCCCTGACGACGAGCGGCCCGATGGTAATGTTGGGCACGAAGCGACCATCCATCACGTCGACGTGGATCCAGTCGGCGCCCGCGGCATCCACCGCGCGAACCTCCTCTCCGAGCCGGGAGAAATCCGCCGACAGCACGGAAGGCGCGACCAGAATGGATCCCGCCACGGCTAGCCTTCCGCCCAGGCCGCGCGGTCGACGAACCAGATCAGCTCGCCGCGGGGTCGGACTCGCGCTGCCGGCACGTCGCTGCCACCGGCGCGCATCGTCCGCAGGATGCCCGCCTTGGCGCCGCCCGACACCAGGAAGGCGACATGCCGGCTGCTCTCGATCGCGGGGTAGGTCATGGTGATGCGCACTTCCGGCCGCCCATGTGCGACGGGCGCCACCCAGCGCCGGCGCTCCTCGAGGACCGGCTCTCCCGGCAGCAGAGAGGCGGTGTGGCCGTCCGGACCCAGCCCCAGCAGCGTGACATCGAAGAGGGGCCTGGCGGGATCGAGCGATGGCGCCCCATAGGCGGCTTGCAGGGTCTGTTCGTACCGCGCGGCGGCCTGCTCCGGCTCACCGTCGACCGGCACCGGATGGATGTTCTCCGGCGGCACGGGGGCCCTGGACAGCATCGCCTTGCGGGTCATCCCGTAGTTGCTGTCCGGATGATCGTAGGGAACGAAGCGCTCATCGCCCCAGTACCAGGCGACCTTGCGCCACGGGAAGCGGCCGAGGAAGTCGTCCGACGCCAGCAGCGTGAACAGCGCCTTGGGTGTGGATCCCCCCGAAAGCGACACGCGAAAGATGTCTTTCGCCGCCAGCGCCTCTGCCGTCATCCACTCCGCCACGCGCTGTGCAAGGGCGGTGGGGTCCGCCAGCGTCTCGACCCGTCCCTTCAAGCCTTCCATGTGCTCCTCAATCCGACGCGTTCAGAATGAACCGCTCCATCGCCTTGGCAAAGCCTTCGTCATTGTACGAGTCGGTCGCCACCATCGCCTGTGCCTTGACCTGGTCCGAAGCGTTGCCCATCGCGATGCTCAACCCGGACCGCTTGAACATGGGAACGTCCGTCGGCTGATCGCCGATGGTGGCGATCTCCTCCAGCGGGATGGAGAAGTGCCTCGACAGGAACTCCGCGACGGCGCCCTTGTTGGCGTCCCGGTTCGTGACGTCCAGATAGTAGGGCTGCGAGCGGTTGGCCGTCGCCCGCTCCCCGAACGTCTCCTTCGCCGTGCCCTCGCAGCGTTGCACCCTGTCGAAATCGTCGCTGACGCCAACGACCTTGGCGAGCCCGTCCAGGTCCGCAGCAACATCGGCGACGACCCGTGGTTCGAACTTCACCGTCCAGGCTTCATGGGCCACATGGGGCGCATCGGGCCTGTCGACGAGCCATTCATTGCCGCGATAGACCCAGACGTCCAACCCGTGGCGGCGAAGCAGCTCGATGGACTCGGCGGCAATCTCCGCCGGCAGCGTCTTCTGATCGAGGATCGTCAGATCCGGGTTGATGAACAACCCGCCGTTGAAGCCGGCAATCGGTGTATCGATGCGCAGCGGCTGCTGCAGCATGGCCATGCCCCTGGGAGGACGGCCGCTGGTAACGGCAAAGCGGATGCCCGCCTCTCCCAGGCTGTGCACGGCCGCCTGTGCACGCGGCGTCAGAACCTTGTGCTCGTCGACCAATGTGCCGTCGACGTCCGCCAGCACCAGCGAGATCTTTCTCCGTGTCATTCCCTTCCTCGTCTGCCGTCATTCCAGCGGACGCCAGGCACGTCCGTCCCGCGCCAGCAGGTCGTCCGCCGCCGAGGGTCCGTCGCTGCCTGCGGCATAGTTGGGAAAGCCTCCAGGTGAGATGCCCGCCCAGGCATCGAGGATGGGCTGCACAGCCCGCCAGCCAGCCTCGATATTGTCCGCGCGCTGAAACAGCGTGGCGTCGCCCGTCATGCAATCGTACAGCAGCGTCTCGTAGCCGGTGTTGGGAGCCATGGCGAAGTAGGATTTGTAGGCGAAGTCCATGCTCACATTCTCAAGCATCACGTCGGGTCCCGGGCGCTTGGCGGCGAACTGCAGCGAAATGCCTTCGTCCGGCTGGATCCGCAGCACCATCCAGTTGGGATTCATCTTCTCCACGTGCGTTCCGCGGAACAGCGTGTACGGCGCCTGGTGGAAGCGGATGGCGATCTCCGTCCAGCGCCTTTTCAGGTACTTGCCCGTGCGCAGATAGAATGGCACGCCCGCCCACCGCCAGTTGTCGATGTGCAGCTTCCACGCGACGAAGGTCTCCGTCCTCGATTCCGGCGAAACATTGGGTTCATTTCGGTAGGCCTGAACGGAATTCCCCAGGACCGTGCCGGCTCCGTACTGTCCCCGCACCGCATCTTTCAGCGCCCGCCGCGGCGATAAAGGCCGGATCGCCTCGATGACTTCCACCTTCTTGTCACGGACCGCATCGGCGTCGAACGAGATCGGCGGCTCCATGGCCGTCAGCGACAGGAGCTGGAACAGATGATTTGGGACCATGTCCCGCAGCGCGCCGGTCGCTTCATAGAACTTCCCGCGCTGCTCGACGCCCACCGTCTCTGCCGCCGTGATCTGGATATGATCGATGTGCTGGCGATTCCACAACGGCTCGAACAGGCCGTTCGAGAAGCGCAGCGCCATGATGTTCTGGACTGTCTCCTTCCCGAGGAAGTGGTCCATGCGAAAGATCTGGTTCTCGTCCAGCGTCCTCAGGATCGACGCGTTCAGCGCCTTGGCCGACGCCAGGTCATGACCGAACGGCTTCTCGATCACGACGCGCCGCCACTTGCCGTCGTTTTCCGTCACCATGTTGGCCTCGCCCAGCGCGGCCACGATGGTGCTGAAGAAGCGGTCTGCCACGGCGAGATAGAACAGGTGGTTGCCGGAGGTGCCTGCCGTCTGATCGAGCTTCGCGAGGAGATCGCGCAACCGCGCATAGGTCTGCGCGTCGGTGAAATCCCCCTGCAGGTAGACCATGCGCTCCGTCAGCCACCGCCACGCCGCCTCGTCGAGATGGTCCGTCTGGAACTCACCGCCACCCCGGCTGGCGACGAACCCCTTCATCGTCTCGGTCAGCCCTTCTCGCCACTCGTCCGTGGTCCTGCTGTTGTGGTCGATGCCGATCAGTCGGAAACCGTCGGGCAGTCGACGGGCCGTGACGAGGTTGTAGAGCGCCGGCACGACCAGGCGCTTGGTGAGGTCGCCACCGGCACCAAACAGCGCCATGGCGCAGGGGGGCGCCATCATGGCGGGATCGGACTGGCTTCTGGCTTTCTCGGACGGCATGGATACCTCTTCCAAATCTAGGACGGCCAGGTCTCTCTCTCAGCAGCGCTCATCAGCGGCGGCCAAGCAGGTCGAGGGCGGCGGCAACGACCTTGTCCGGCTCAAATCCGAACTTGCGCTGCAGCTCCTTCAGCGGCGCCGAGGCGCCGAAGGCCTTCATGCCGATGACGCGTCCCTGGTCGCCCACATAGCGTTCCCACCCCAGGGCCGAGCCCTGCTCGACCGCCAGACGCGCTCTGATGGAAGGCGGCAGGACCTCCTCGCGATAGGATTGCGGCTGGTGCTCGAATATGTCCCAGGACGGCATCGAGACAACTCGTGATCTGACCCCCTTGCGCTGCAGCGCTTCATGCGCCTCGACGATCAGCGCGACCTCGCTGCCCGAGGCGATCAGGATGATCTCGGGCGCGCCGTCCGGAGAATCGGCCATGACGTAGGCGCCCCGCGACACGCCGGCGGCCGACGCGTACCTGGTGCGGTCGAATGTCGGCAACGGCTGACGCGAAAGCGTCAGGACCGCGGGCTGATGGCGCAGCTGCAGGACATGCCGGTACGCCTCGACAACCTCGTTGGCGTCGGCCGGCCGCAGGACGACAAGGCCGGGAATGGCGCGCAACGACACGAGCTGCTCGACCGGCTGATGCGTCGGCCCGTCCTCGCCATCTCCCATCGCATCGTGCGTGAAGACGAAGATCGTCGGCAGCTCCATGAGCGCCGACAGGCGGATGGCCGGACGGGCGTAGTCGCTGAAGATGAAGAAGGTCGCGCCAAACGCCCGAAGCTTCGAGAGCGACATGCCATTGACGATGGCTGCCATGGCGTGCTCACGGATGCCGAAATGGAAGTTGCGCCCGCTCGGCGTGCCCGGCTCGAAGTCTCCGGCGCCATCGAACTTCAGCGTGGTCTTATTGGAGGAGCCCAGATCCGCCGAGCCGCCGAGAAGCCACGGAATGTTCCGGGCCAGGGCGTTCAGCACCTCGCCCGACGCATCGCGGCCCGCAATGCCCTTGGCATCGGCCTTGAAGCTCGGCAGGTTGCGGTCCCAACCCTGCGGCAGCTCGCGGCGCTGCATCTGCTCGATCTCGGCCGCGAGTTCGGGGAACTGCTTTCGGTACTCGGCGAACTGCTCCTCCCAGCGGCCACGCAGCTGGGCACCGCGCGCGCCGATACCGGCGTCGAAGACGTCCAGCACGCCGTCGGGCACGAGAAACTTCGCGTCTTCCGGCCAGCCATAGGCACGCTTGGTGAGCTTCACCTCCTCTTCGCCGAGGGGCTCGCCATGCGCCGCTGCCGTATCGATCTTGTTGGGCGAGCCGTAGCCGATATGGCTGTCGAGGATGATCAGCGTCGGCCGTCCCCTGGTCTGCCGGAAGATCGCCAGGGCATCCTCGATACGCGTGAGGTCGTTCGCGTCGCCGACGCGCAGCACGTTCCATCGATAGGCGAGAAAGCGGGCCGCCACGTCCTCCGTGAAGGTGATCCGCGTGTTGCCTTCGATGGTGATGTGGTTGTTGTCGTAGATCCAGCAGAGATCATCGAGCTCGAGATGGCCCGCGAGCGAGGCTGCCTCCGATCCCACGCCTTCCATCAGGCAGCCGTCGCCGCAGACGGCGTAAACATTGTAGTCGAACAGCTCGAAGCCAGGCTTGTTGTAACGACTGGCGAGCCACTTGCGCGCGATGGCCATGCCGACGCTGGTGGCGATGCCCTGCCCGAGCGGACCTGTCGTGGTCTCGACGCCGGACACCCAGTGATACTCAGGATGTCCGGGCGCCTTGCTGTCCAACTGGCGGAAGCGCCGGATGTCGTCCAGCGTGACGGACGGTTCGCCCAGGCGTTCGTACTCGGCATTCACTGCCCGCGTGCGCGTCAGGTAGAGCATCGACCACAGCAGCATCGAGGCGTGCCCATTGGAAAGCACGAAGCGGTCCCGGTTGGGCCAGATCGGATCCTTGGGATCGAACCTCAAGACGCGATTCCAGACAGTATAGACCAGGGGTGCCAACGCCATCGGCGTACCCGGATGGCCCGACTTGGCCTGCTGCACCGCGTCGATCGAAAGGGTACGGATCGTGTTGATCGCCAGTAGGTCGAGCTCTTCGCTGGTCATGTTCCGGCTCCCTCGAAGCGTCGCACTTTCATGGTCAGGACTTCGCCGGCTTCTCGAGATGTCCGCCGAACTGGTAACGCATGGCCGACAGCAGCTTGTCGGCGAAATCCGACTCACCACGCGAGCTGAATCGCTCGTAGAGCGCCGAGGAAAGGACGTGGGCCGGCACGCCTTCGTCGATCGCCGCCTTGATCGTCCAGCGGCCCTCACCCGAGTCCGACACCCGTCCGCCGAACTTCGAAAGGGCCGGATCCTCGATCAGCGCCGCGGCCGTAAGGTCGAGCAGCCAGGAAGCGATCACGCTGCCGCGCCGCCAGACTTCCGCGACTTCGGGCAGGTCGAAGTCGTACCTATAGTGCTCCGGATCGCGCAGCGGCGTGGTCTCCGCATCGACGGCGCCCGACCGGTTGCCGATGTTGGCAGCCTTGAGGACCGCCATGCCCTCCGCGTAGGCCGCCATGACGCCATATTCGATGCCGTTGTGGACCATCTTCACGAAATGGCCGGCCCCGTTCGGTCCACAATGCAGCCAGCCGTCCTCGGACGTTCCGC
The DNA here is from genome assembly GCA_049323495.1 of Pseudomonadota bacterium. Taxonomy (GTDB): domain Bacteria; phylum Pseudomonadota; class Alphaproteobacteria; order Reyranellales; family Reyranellaceae; genus Reyranella. The sequence continues at coordinate 380,174 of JBMONG010000003.1, read as the reverse complement.
CCGCCTTCTTCTCGCGGCCCGGCGTACGCGGAATGTCGCCTCGCCCGGGGGCCAGCGTCTCGAAGATCGGCGACAGGCGCTTCACCGTTTCGACCTCACCCCCGACCATCATGCAATAGCCGCGCTCGAGCCCCCAGACGCCACCGCTGGTGCCGACATCGACGTAGTGGATGCTGCGCGGCGCCAGCTCGCGCGCTCGCCGTATGTCGTCGATGTAGTAGGAATTGCCGCCGTCGATCACGATGTCACCTGCCTCGAGGTGCGGCAGCAGATCGGCGATGGTCTTGTCCACGACCGCGGCCGGCACCATCAGCCAGACGGCACGCGGCTTCTCGAGCGCCTTGACGAACTCGGCCAACGAGCCGGATCCGACGGCCTTCTCCTCCACCAGCTCGGCAACGGCTTTTGGCGACATGTCGAAGACCACGCACTGGTGCCCACCCTTCAGCAGGCGCCGCACCATGTTCGCGCCCATCCGGCCGAGCCCGATCATTCCCAACTGCATGGTCAGCCCTCCTCGAAAAGATTCACGAATTCCCGATATCGGCCGGCGATACGGGCAGCGGCCTCCTCCCGGCTCGCCTTGCCGGCATGCCAGGCGACCAGCGGATCCCAGAAGACGGTGCGGCCGACGGCGAAGCCGACGAATCCCGGAACGCTCGCCGCGATGCGAAGCCAGTCGCGGACCTTGGCCTCGTCCTCGCCCCGACCAAGCACGATGCAGCCGACATGGTCGCGACCTTCTCTGCGGGCCGTCGCAGCGATGGCCTCGCAGTCCTCGGTGCGGTCCAGACCTTCAATCTTCCAAAGGTCGGGCTCCACGCCAGCCGACTGCAGCTCGCGCATCGCATCGATCATCAGGCGCGGTCGCTGCTCCAGATCGTACGCCTTCCGATCGCCTTTGAGCCTGTCGAGCTGTGAGCGCTCCGGCGGCACGAGCAGCTCGAACATGAATCGACTCCGGCCCTGCGCCGCAAGCCAGTCCGACAGGCGCTTCAGCCGGCCGGCCTGCCGCCGGTTGAGCTCCCGGTCGCCCTCCGGATTGTAGCGGACCAGGACCTTGCAGAAGGTCGGATCCACAGCCTCGATGTGACGCGCGAAGTCATCGCCGTACTCGAAATCGAATTCATCCTGGCCGCTCTTCTCTGCCGGACAGGCCGTTGCCACGTTGCGGCCGGCGGCGTCGTGCAGGATCGCGGCGCCGAACTGCTCGTCGACAAGGATACCCGCCTTTGCGACCGGAACGCCTGCCGTCAGTGCCGCACAAAAGCCGTCATAGATGATCTGCTTTGCGCCGGAGATCTCTGCCGTCTGGCTGGCGTCGAGCGGCGGCTTCCAGCCGAAGAGGCCGCTCTGGAAGGAGCCGCGATGATCGAACGGCAGGATGTAGAGGGGCCGATCGAATCCCCTCGGCATCAGACGAGGCCCTTCAGCCTGCGATAGCGTCGGATCAGGGCATTGGTCGATCCGTCATGCTCGAGTGCAGGCTCTGCCGCGTTCTCAAGCTCCGGGATGATGCGCTGCGCCAACGCTTTGCCCAGCTCCACGCCCCATTGATCGAAGGAGTCGATCTGCCAGATCGTCCCCTGGGTGAAGACGCTGTGCTCGTAGAGCGCCACCAGCCTCCCGAGGGCGGCCGGCGTCAGCTCATCGAGCATGAGGGTGTTGGATGGACGATTCCCCGCGAACAGTCGGTGCGGCACGAGCCATTCGGGCGTGCCCTCCGCCTCGACCTGCTTCGCATCCTTGCCGAATGCCAGTGCCTCGCTCTGCGCAATGACGTTGGCCACCAGCATGTCATGATGGCGGCCCAGCTCATTGAGAGAACGCGCAAACACGATGAAGTCGCAGGGCACCAGCCGGGTCCCCTGATGGAGCAGCTGGTAGAAGGAATGCTGCCCGTTCGTACCTGGTTCTCCCCAGTAGATCGGCCCCGTGTCGTAGTCGACCGGCCGGCCATCCAGGGTCACATGCTTGCCGTTGCTCTCCATGGTGAGCTGCTGGAGATAGGCCGGAAAACGCTTCAGGTATTGTTCGTAGGGAAGCACGGCGATGGTCTGCGCCCCAAAGAAGTTGCTGTACCAGACAGCGAGCAGCCCCATCAGCACGGGCAGGTTCCGCTCGAACGGCGCCGTCCGGAAATGCTCGTCCATCTCGTGGAAGCCGCCCAGCATGGCGCGGAAGTTCTCCGCGCCGATGGCGATCATCGTCGACAGCCCTATTGCCGAATCCATCGAATAGCGGCCGCCGACCCAGTCCCAGAAGCCGAACATGTTGTCGGTATCGATGCCGAACTTCGTGACTTCGGCGGCATTGGTCGATACGGCGACGAAGTGCCTGGCCGTCGCCGCGCTGTCACCGCCGAGCCCCGCGAGGAGCCATTCCCTCGCCGTATGGGCGTTGGTCATGGTCTCGAGGGTGGTGAAGGTCTTGGACGAGACGATGAAGAGCGTCTCCGCGGGATCGAGCCCCTGCACCGCCTCGGCGAAGTCCGTGCCGTCTACGTTGGACACGAACCGGAACGTCATCGACCGCTCGCTGTAGTGCCTCAGCGCCTCATACGCCATGACCGGCCCGAGATCGGAACCGCCGATGCCGATATTGATGACATTGCGGATCCGCTTGCCCGTATGGCCGAGCCAGTCTCCCCTGCGCACACGTTCGGCAAAGGCAGCCATGCGGTCGAGAACAGCATGCACGTCCGGCACCACGTTCTGGCCGTCGTGCAGGATCGATGCCCCCTTGGGCGCGCGAAGCGCCACGTGGAGCACGGAACGATTCTCCGAAACGTTGATCCTGTCTCCACGGAACATCGCCTCGATGCGGTCGCGCAGTCCGGATTCCTCCGCAAGCTGAAGGAGAAGCCTGAGCGTTTCATCCGTCACGCGGTTCTTGGAGTAGTCCAGATAGATGCCTGCCGCCTCCGCCGTGAACCGTTCACCGCGCTTGGCATCTTCAGCGAAGAGCTGATGCAGATTTCGGGACTCGATCTCACGGCTGTGCTTCCGGAGGGCAGCCCATGCCGGGCGCCGACGCAAAGCTCTTACCTTCATTTCTGGATCCTTCGTCGCTTGCATTTCGTCGAGGGCGTGGGCGTACGCCCGCGGTCAGCCCGCCTTGCGCATCTTCACGCTCTTGGTCGCGACGCGTGCCATCAGATCGTTCCATGACTTCACGAAGGAGTCGGCACCTTCATCCTGCAGACGCACGGCGAGGGCGGCGACATCGATGCCGGCCTTGGCGAACTCGGCAAGCACCGATTCGCAGTCTCCACCATCCGAGGCCAGCATGTCGCCCAGCTCGCCATGGTCGGCGAAGGCCTTGAGCGTACCTTCCGGCATGGTGTTCACGGTGAATGGCGCGGCCAGCGCCTTCACGTAGAGTATGTCCGAAGCCTGGGGATCCTTTGTGCCCGTGCTGGCCCATAGAAGCCGCTGGGCACGCGCTCCCGCGTTGGCGGCGCGCCGGAAGCGAGGCGACGCAAGCAGCTCGACGTACGCCTTGTACGCACGCTGGGCGATCGCGATGCCCAGACGGTTCGTCAGGCTGCCCGGCACCTTTCCCGCCACCGCGACATCCCAGCGGCTGACGAACAGGGAGGCGACCGATGCCACGGCGGGATTGAGGCCGGCCTCGATGCGCCGCTCCACGCCGCGCAGATAAGCCTCCGCCGCGGCCACGTACTGCTCGGCAGAGAACAACAGCGTGACGTTAACGGGGATGCCGGCGAAGATCGCCTTCTCGATGGCGGGCAGCCCTTGCGGCGTGCCCGGAATCTTGATGAAAAGGTTAGGCTTCCCGGCCCGCCTGTGCAGGTCCGTCGCCACTGCGAGCGTCTCGTCGGCATTGCGAACCAGCAGGGGCGACACCTCCAGCGAGACCCAGCCATCCACGCCGTCGGTCCGCGTGAAGACCGGCATGAAGAGTTCGGCTGCGCGCGACAGATCGGCCAGTGCCAGGTCGAAGAACAGCGCCTCGCCCGTCCTGCCCGCCTCCGCGCGATGCGCAATGTCGGCGTCGTAGATCGCGCTCTTGCCGATCGCATTGTCGAAGATCGTCGGATTGGAGGTGAGCCCGGTAACGGCGAGGTCGTCCACGTAGCGTTGGAGCGTTCCGCTGTCGAGCAGCTCCCGGGTGATGTTGTCGAGCCATAGGCTCTGGCCCATGTCGTGAAGCGCCTTTGTCGGATTCATCGCGTCACCCTCCTTTGGCATTCATCACATGCGGTGGCATCCATGGCCGCAGCACGTCGTCGTCGAGCAGGTCTCCGATGGTCTCGATGGTCAGGTCGGCGGGTGGCAGGGCGCTGAGAACCTTGGCGTCATGGGCGTAGCTCCCCTGCCTCGGGAACACAGTGGTAACACGTTCCCGCCAGAACGTCTTTACCGCCGTGAGGATGCGCAGCTTGTCGTCGACGAGCACGTAACGGTCGGCCGGGTAGCGTCGCTCGACGTCGTACAGCGCCTCTTCCTTGTGGATGTAGATCAGCACGTGGCCGTCCACGGCCTCGGCGATGCCGGCGCGCTCGACCTTGCGCGGCTGGAAGACGACGTCGCCGTCCGACAGGATCACGGTCGGTCCGATGCCGCGCAGTCGTTTCAATACGTCGAGGGCGCGCGGGAAAAGCCGATCGGCAAACGGATAGTCGATGAGGAAGTGAGACATCGACAGCAGCTCGACGTCCATGGGGTGCTCGCCGCGGTAGCGCTGCAGCGCGCCGATGTAGTCGCGGTAGCCCATCTCATCGAACAGATCCTCCAGGATGCGCCAATAGCGGTCGCGCGAGGCCGTGCCGTAGGTCGCCGCGAGATGGTCCTTCAGGTCTTGCTGGATCGCATCGTTGTCGAGCAGCGTGTTGTCCACGTCGACAAGAAAAACGATCGGGTGCAGCCGAGTCATTCCGTACCTGCCTGGTCGTGATGCTGTCGATCCGGACGAAACGCGAGAGCGGAAAGTCGACGCCGAAGGCGCCGTGGATACCGGCCGCCACCTGAATGTGGTTGGTCTCGCTGCCTGGTTCAACAGCGATGCAGGGGCTACGATAGAATCACGCTTGGCCGGGGTCGAGCCCTTTGCAGGGCGCCTGTCGTGCGAAGGCGACACCATGCGGTGTATGGTCGGCTGAAGGTGGCGACCTCAGTAGACGCGGGCGTGTTCTTGCGGAACCCGGAGAGTTTCGGCGGCAGTTCGATGACTGACCTGCAGCAGTCAGCAGCCTCGATCAGTCAGCCGCCGTCGCCTTTCTCGGACCTTCCGCCGCCGGAAAGACGACACGGTCGTCAGTGCGGCAGTACCGGTCGGCGAACATGCGGCCGATCGGATGGTACTTGTCCATGTGCACGCGCATGGCCTTGGGGTCCCACAGTTCGTCGCGGATGTGGAAGCGCAGGCCTTCGCCGATCACCAGCTGACGGTCGTTCTTGACGTTGATCACCTGCCACGTCCTGCACTCCATGGCCCACGGGGCATCGGCGAGGCGCGGCGTCCTTATGTCGACCGATGGGGCGAGCTTCAGGCCGAGATAGTCGGGCTCCCCGACGTCCGGCGGAAAGTCGCCACTGGACTCATGCATGGCGCGCGCCAGCGGTTCGTCGGTGAGGTTCACGACAAACTCGCCGGTACGCTCGATGTTGGACCAGCTATCCTTGATGCGGCCGTCGGGTCGCTTGTTGATGGCGAACATCACCAGCGGCGGGTCCTCGGCGAACACGTTGAAGAAGCTGAAGGGTGCGGCGTTGACGATGCCGCCCGGCCCCACCGTGGTCACCCAGGCGATCGGCCGGGGCAGTACGAAGGCGGTCAGGATCTTGTAGCGGTCGTGATGGTTCACGTCTCCGACGGCGTACTGCATGCTATGCCCCTCAGTTGCTCGGCTCGAGCTTCACGCCGGTACGCTCGACGATCAGCTTGTAGTGCTCGGGCCGGCGATGCTTGGCGAAGTTGAAGGTGGTGTTGCGGATGTACTCGCCCAGTTCCATGTCGCAATCGTAGGAGACGACCTCGTCCTCCTCGGTCGTGCTCTTGGAGACGATCTCCCCGGTCGGCGCCACGATGGCCGAACCGCCATGCAGGCTGAAGCCGTCCTCCTTGCCCGCCTTGGCCGTCGCCACCACCCAGATGCCGTTCTGGTAGGCAGCGGCCTGGATCGAGAGGTTGTGGTGGAAGACGCGCAGGTACGGCGGTTCCTTGGGCGCGTAGACGTTGTCGGTCGGGGTGTTGTAGCCCAGCACGACCATCTCGGCGCCCTTCAGGCCCATGACCCGGAAGGTCTCGGGCCAGCGCCGGTCGTTGCAGATGCACTGGCCGATGACGATGTCGTCCTTGAACATCCTCCAGACATTGAAGCCGAGATTGCCGACCTCGAAATATTTCTTCTCGAGGTGCTGATATGGCGCGGACGGCCGATGCTCGGCGTGGCCAGGCAGATGCACCTTGCGGTACTTCCCGACCAGGCGTCCGTCAGGGCCGACCAGGATCGAGGTGTTGAAACGGTGGGGGGCACCCTCCTCCTCCGTCAGCTCCGCATAGCCCAGGTAGAAGCCGATACCCTTGGAGCGCGCCAGCTCAAACAGCGGCTGTGTCTCGGGGCTCGGCATCTGCGCCTCGAAGTACCTGTCGATGTCGGCCTGGTCCTCCATCCACCAGCGCGGAAAGAAGGTCGTCAGCGCCAGTTCGGGGAACACGACGAACTTCGAGCCGCGCGAATCGGCCTCCTTCAGCATCTCGACCAGCCGCTTGACCACGCTGGCGCGACTGTCGGCGCGGTTGATGGGGCCGAGCTGGGCAGCGGAGACTTTCAGACGACGGGACACAGTCAGCACTCCTCTTTGAACATTGCGCCGGCGCTATTCAGAATCGCCAGGGCGTCTCGATCCTCACAGAGCTGTTCCTGGCGGGCGCATGAACACTCTCATCAAAACAGCGGCTTCGCGCCGAACCGCGACATTGCCTGTAGCTCCGGTGCCGTCTGGCCCAGCGGCTTGGCGGAATCGGGCGACGCACAGGGCAGGAACTCGCCTGACCCGCGTTCCGCGTTGAGCTTGCCGTCCTCGACGACGACGCGACCCCGGCTCACCACGACGGTTGGCCAGCCCTTGATCTCGCGCCCCTCATACGGCGTGTAGCCAACATTGTCGTGCAGGTCCTTCCAGCGGATGGTGACATCCTTGTCGGCGTCCCAGATCGCGAAGTCGGCATCGGAGCCGACCGCGATCGTGCCCTTGCGCGGATAGAGGCCGTAGAGCTTCGCGTGATTGGCCGAAGTCAGCGCCACGAACTGCTGCAGGGTGATGCGCCCCTTCTGGACGCCTTCCGAGAACAGTAGCGGCAAGCGGACCTCGAGACCCGGCACCCCGTTGGCCATCTCCTTGAACGTCGTCTTGTCGCCCTTGGGGATCTTGCCCTTCTCGTTGAACTGGTAGGGCGCGTGGTCGGAGGAGAAAGTCTGGAAGGTACCGTCCTTCAGGGCCGCCCACACCGCCTCCTGTGCTTCCGAGTCGCGTGGAGGCGGGCTGCAGCACCACATCGCCCCCTCGACACCGGGCTTGTCCATGTCGTCGGCGGTGAGCGCGATGTATTGCGGGCAGGTCTCCCCGAAGATCTTCAGGCCCTTCTTCTGCGCCTGGCGCAGCGTCTCGATCGCCTCGACCTCGGACATGTGGACCAGCAGCAGCGGCGCGTCGATCAATCGAGCCAGCGAGATTGCCCGGTTCGTCGCCTCGGCCTCGGCGATGCGGGCATGCGCGATGGCGTGGAACTTGGGTGCCACATGGCCCTGGTCGACCAGATGATGCGCCAGCCACTGGATCATGTCGTGGTTCTCGGCATGCACCATGACAAGCGCGCCGTCGCGGCGCGCCAGCGCCAGGATGTCGAGCATCTGGTAGTCGCTGACCTTCATCGCGTCATAGGTCATGTAGATCTTGAAGGACGTATAGCCGTCCTTGATCAGCGCCGGCAGCTCCTGCCCCAGCACCTGCTGCGTCGGGTCGGTCACGATGAGATGGAAGGCGTAGTCGATCACCGCCTTGGGGCCGGCCGCCTCGTGGTAGTCCTTGACGACCTGGCGCAGGGACATGCCGCGATGCTGGGCGGCGAAGGGGATGACCGTCGTGGTGCCGCCGAATGCGGCAGAAACCGTGCCCGTATAGAAGTCGTCGGCACACATCACGCCCATGCCGGACTTCTGCTCGATGTGGCAGTGGCTGTCGACGCCACCCGGCAGCACGAACTTGCCCGCCGCATCGATCTCGCGCCCGGCACTGCCCTTCACGTCGGCCCCGAGCGCGGCGACCTTGCCGTCCTTCACGGCGATATCGCCTTCGGTCTGACGTTCGGCGGTGACGATCTTGGCGTTGCGGACGATCAGGTCGTAGTCGGACATTCTCTCTTCTTCTCGGCTGGCGGGGAAAGCGTGGGCGTGGCCGCGCACAGGTTCGACATAGCACGCGCGCCGCGGCATGTGGCGGCCAACGGCGATATCATTCCGCTGCAGCCTTCACGCCACGCCCGGCAGCCGCGAGGCGACGGTCCAGTCGGGCGATCAGGCCATCGAGTTCGGCACGGTCCGCCGCCGTCAGGGACGACCCCGGCGCCCTCTGCCGGGGGCTCTTGATCGCACCTCGCCGGAACAGAACCTCCTTGCGCAGCGCAAGGCCGATTCCCGGCTGCTGCTCGTGCCGTACCAGCGGCAGATAGAGGTCGAACAGGTCTTCGGCCTCGTCGGTCTTGCCCGCGGCAAAAAGCTCGCAGACCTGGACCAGCATCTCCGGCCAGGCGAAGCCGGTCATCGCGCCATCGGCGCCGCGACGCAGCTCCTGTGGCAGGTAGAGGCCACCATTGCCGACGAGGATCGAGACGCGGCGGCGCCCCGGCTTCTTCTCTCCCTCGCGGATGCGCGTGAGTTTGGCCAGGCCCGGGCAGTCCTCGTGCTTGAGCATGACCAACTGCTTGAAGTCGTCGACCAGCCGCTCGAACACGGTGGGCGCCAGGTAGATGCCCGTGCTCTGCGGATAGTCCTGGTAGACGACGGGAATGTCGCCGCCAAGCTCGCCAAAGAGCTGCGCATAATAGCTGTAGACGCCCTCGTCGCCTTTCAGGCCGGGCGGCGGCGCGACCATGACGCCCGCGGCGCCCGTCATCATGGCCTCGTGTGCCAGCCGACGCACATTCTCGAGTCCGGCATGACTGACACCGACGATCACCTGGCGGCCCTGTGCGCGTCCGACCACGCGCTTGACCACCATGAGGGACTCGTCGGCACTGAGCTTGTGGGCCTCGCCCATCATGCCGAGCAGGGTGAATCCGTGCACCCCGCAGCCGAGATAGAAATCCGTCAGGCCGTCGACGCTTGCCAGATCGAGCGCGCCTTCATCGGTGAACGGCGTCGCCGCGATAATGAAAACGCCTTTCGCCTGCTCGGTCAGCTTTCCTGTGGACATGCACCTTGCTCCTCGGCCCGCTTCTTGCACCGATCATGCCACCCGCGGCGGCCTTGTCGAGCGCTGCGGCGCAGTTGAGTGTCCGACCCGGTGTAGTTGGGGCAGGTTTGCACAGATGGCGCGGCATATCGCCCACCGATTGATGATTTCGCTGCCCGTGTTGCTGGGCGTTCTGCTGATCGGCTTCCTGCTTCTGCAGGTCGTGCCCACCGATCCGGCCACGATCGTCGCGGGACCGACAGCGAGCAAGGCCGAGATCGAGGCGATCCGCAGCGAGCTGGGGCTCGACCAGCCGCTTTGGCTGCAATTCCTCCGCTATCTGGGCCGTGTGCTGCAACTCGACCTCGGGCGCTCCATGATCTCGAACCGCCCGGTCTCTGAAGAGATCGCGCTGACCTTCTGGCCGACCGTGGAGCTGATGCTGGCCTGCCTCGTCTGGGCAGTACCGCTCGGGATTTCCCTGGGCACCCTGGCGGCCCGACGTCGCGGCACGCTGGTCGACCGCGCCATCATGGCATTGTCGGTCATGGGCGTTTCGGTACCCGTGTTCTGGGTCGGCCTCCTGCTGATCCAGTATGTCGGCGGCGCGGGGATCCTGCCCTTCCAGGGGCGGGCCGGACCGATCTGGACGGGGGCCGGCTTCCTCAGCATCGTGCTGCCGGCGATCACTCTGGGAGCCGTGTTCGTCGGTCCGGTGGCGCGCATGACCCGGACCTCCCTGCTCGAGACGCTCAGCGCGGACTACGTCCGAACCGCGCGCGCCAAGGGCGCCTCGGACTGGCGGGTGACGGTCAGGCATGCGCTGCGCAACGCCATGATCCCCGTGGTCACCCTGGTCGGCCTCCAGATCGGCTTCCTGCTGGGCGGCTCGATCGTGACGGAAACGATGTTCGCGTGGCCGGGCGTCGGCCGGATGGCCGTGGGCGCCATCACGTCGAGCGACTTCCCGCTGGCGCAGGGCGCCATCCTCGTCCTTGCTGTGGGCTTCATGGTCGTCAACCTCGCCGTCGACGTGCTCTACGCCTACCTCGATCCCCGGATCGCCCGATCATGACCGACGCCGCCCTTTCCCTGCAGAGCGAGGCCGACCGGCGCGCCATCGCCGCCATCCGGCGGAAGAACGCCGTGTGGCGGCGCATCCTGCGCGACCCCGCGGCAGCGGCCGCAACCCTGTTCCTGATCATCATCTTCGCTGCCGCGATCCTCGCCCCCTGGATCGCGCCCTACGATCCCTACACCAACAACATGAGGCTGCGCTTCTGTGCGCCGCTGGCCGACCGTTGCCCCGGCTACCTGCTGGGCGCCGACAATCAGGGCCGCGACATGCTGAGCCGCATCATGTTCGGCCTCCAGGCCACCCTTGGCCTGGGCGTGATCGCCGTTGCCGTTGGCGGCGGCCTGGGCGCGCTGATCGGGCTGAGCGCCGCCTACTTCAAGAGACTCGACACGCCGCTGATGCGCCTGGTCGACGTGCTGCTTTCCTTCCCTTCCATCCTGTTCGGCCTCGCCATCGCCGCCGTCCTGGGAACCGGCCTCTTCTCGCTCGGCATCGCGCTCAGCGTGGCGGCCGTGCCATCGATCGCGCGCATTGCGCGTGGCGCCGCGCAGTCGGTGATGCAGCAGGAGTACATGGAGGCGGGCCGGGCAGTCGGCCTGGGCGACGCCGCCCTCATCTGGCGCTATCTCGCCCGCAACTGCTGGCCGACGATCCTGATCTACATGACCCTGCAGCTCGGTCAGGCCATCCTGCTCGGAGCGTCGCTGTCCTTCCTCGGGCTGGGTGCGCAACCGCCGACGGCGGAGCTCGGCAGCATGGCATCCGACGGACGCAAATTCATGCAGATCGCGCCTTGGGTCTCCACCCTTCCCTGCGCGGCGATCTTTCTGGTCGTCCTCGCTTTCAATGTCCTGGGCGACGCGCTGCGTGACGCCCTGGATCCCAAGCTCAGGCAATAGAGGTCAACGGAAGGAGGCGTGGGAATGAGCAAACGCGTGATGTGGGCGGCGCTGGCCGCCGTGGCGGCTATGGGCACCGCGGGTCCTGCGCTGGCCCAGAAAGTCGTGACGGTCGTGCGCGAGATCGACACCGATCGCTATGATCCGCACAAGTCGACGGCGAGGTCCGGCGCCGAGGTCATCCACATGATGGGTGACACGATGGTGAACCTCGACTTCGACATGAAGACGCTCAAGCCCGGCCTGGCCAAGAGCTGGTCGGTGTCGCCCGACGGCCTGACCTACACGTTCAAGCTGCGCGACGACGTCACCTTCTGCAGCGGCAAGAAGATGACCGCCAAGGACGTCGTGGCGACCTACGAGCGCTGGCTCGATCCCGAGACCAAGGGGCTCGTGAAGTGGCGCATGGGCGAGGTCGACAAGATCACGGCGCCCGACGACTACACGGTCGAGTACAAGCTCAAGAAGCCCTTCTCCGAGCTGCTGTACCAGATGACGCAGTACTTCCACACGGTGCTCAATATCGACGAGGTCAAGAAGCTCGGCGCCGACTTCGGCGTGAAGGGTTTCGACGGCACGGGCCCCTTCTGCTTCGAGAGCTGGACTCCGCGCGATTCGACCGTGCTCGTCAAGCACAAGGGCTACAAGTGGGGACCGCCCATCTATGATGCCACCGAGGCGCAGGTCGACAAGGTCATCTGGAAGGTTGTGCCCGAGGAGAATACGCGCGTCACCGCGCTGCAAGCCGGCCAAGCCGACGCGAGCCAGTACGTGCCCTACTGGTCGATCAAGGAACTGCAGGCCAACAAGTCGCTGTCCGTCACCAAGGCCGAGAACTTCTTCTGGACCTACTTCATCGGCTTCAAGGTCGACAAGGAACTGGTCAACGACGTGCGTGTGCGCAAGGCGATGAACCTCGCCGTCGACCAGAAGGCGATCGCCGAGGCGGTGACGTTCGGCCTGGCCGAACCGGCCTCGACGATGCTGATGCCCAATGTCCTCGACTTCAACGGCAAGGTCGACCGCGCGCTTTACGGAGAGAACGTCAAGGAAGCTGAGAAACTGCTCGACGAGGCTGGCTGGAAAAAGGGATCCGACGGCTTCCGCTACAAGGACGGCAAGAAGCTGGCACCCGTGATCTATGGTATCGCTGGCTCCTTCAAGGAAATCGCCGAAGCCGTCCAGGGTGACCTGCGCAAGGTCGGCATCGACCTGCAGATCCAGCTTTTCGACGCCACCGTCGCCTGGGGCAAGCTCGCGACCCAGGAGTTCGATGCCTTTGGCATGAGCTTCCCATACGTCAGCGCCGGCGATGCGCTGAACCTCTACTTCCGGTCGGCGAACACACCGACGCCCAACCGCATGAACTGGAAGGACAAGGAGACCGACGAGCTGCTCGACAAGGGCTCGACAGCGACCGACGAAGCCACGCGCGCCGCGGCCTTCGGCGCCGTGCAGCAGAAGGTCCATGACGCCTTCGTCTGGATTCCGCTGTTCCATGAGCCGCTGTTCGTCGTCGCCGGCGCCAAGCTGAAGCCCATCAAGGCGCATGGTATCTACGGCTGCGGCCTCTACAAGGGACTGGGCATCGCCTTCAAGTAGGGCGACTACCAATTACTCTGCTTCCTCTCCCCCTTGGGGGAGAGGAATATGCAGGGACTTCGGAGGAGATGACCTGTCATGGCCAAAATCACCCGGATCGCCAACCTCGATCACGTCGTTGCGTGGGACGAGTCGGAGCGGCGGCATGTCTACATCGACGGCGGCGACCTCGTGTTCAAGGGGAACGAGATCGTCCATGTCGGGCCGGGTTACGCCGGTGCCGCCGACGTCACGGTGGATGGCAAGGGCTTCATGGCGATGCCAGGCTTCGTCAATGTGCACAGCCATCCCTTCTCCGAACCGGCCAACAAGGGGCTGACGGAGGAGTTCGGCAGCGACAAGCTCGGCCAGAGCTCGCTCTATGAATACCTGCCGGTCTTCGGCCTCGATCCCGAGGATGCCGGGCCTTCGACCCTGGTCGCGATGTCGGAGCTGCTCAAGAGCGGCGTCACCACGATCGCCGACCTGTCGATGAGCCGCGAGAGCTGGCTGGACGAACTGGCCGCCACCGGCATCCGCGCCGTGGTATGTCCCATGATGCGTCAGGGGTACTGGTATACGAAGAACGGCCACACGGTCGACTATGCCTGGGACGAGAAAGCCGGCGAGAAGGCGTTCGACGCGGCGATGAAGACGATCGACGCCGCGGCGAAGCACCCCAGCGGCCGTCTCTCGGGCATGGTCGGGCCTTCCCAGATCGACACCTGCAAGGAGGGGTACTTCAAGGAAGCGCACCAGGAAGCGAGGCGACGTGGCATCCCCATGCAGACGCATGCCTGCCAGGCCGTCGTCGAGTTCTATGAGATGGTGCATCGCCACGGGAAGACACCGATCGAGTGGCTGGACTCAATCGGCGTGCTGGGCCCCGACCTCGTGATCGGGCATGGCATCTTCCTGAGCGACCATCCGCAGATCCACTACCCCCACGGCAACGATTTCGAGATCCTGCGCGATTCTGGTGCCGCCGTGGCCCATTGTCCGACCGTGTTCGCGCGCCGCGGCATGGTGCTCAATTCCATCGGCCGCTACATGAACGCCGGCATCACCGTCGGCATCGGAACCGACACCTTCCCGCACAACATGGTCGACGAGATCAGGCTCGCCTGCTACGCCGCCCGCGTCTTCACCGGCAACTACAAGATGGGCACGACACGACATGCCTTGGAAGCCGCAACGGTCGGCGGAGCCAAGATCCTGCGCCGGCCCGACCTGGGGCGGCTGGCGCCGGGCTGCAAGGCGGATTTCTCGCTCGTCGACATGAGCCATCCCTACATGCAGCCTGCGCATGAGCCGGTGCGCAGCCTGATCTACTCGGCCAGCGAACGGGCGATCCGTCACGTCTATGTCGATGGCGCGCAGGTGGTGAAGGACGGCAAGGTGCTGACGATCGACGTCGAAGCGGCTACCCAGGGCCTGATCGAAGGTCAGCGCAAGCGGCTGAAGACGGTACCGCAGCGTGACTGGGCCGGTCGCACAGCCGACCAGCTCGCTCCGCCGGTCTACGGCACGAAGGACCGCCTGCCGCAGACGCGGCCAGTAACCTGAGCCTGATGGCAGCCTTGCCCGCATGACCCAGCCTCTCCTCGAGATCAGGAACCTGAGGACGGAATTCCGCTCCGGCGGCAGCGTCTTCGCCGCCGTCGACGGCATCAGCTTCTCGCTGGCGCCGGGCGAGACGCTGGGCGTCGTGGGCGAATCGGGCTGCGGGAAGTCGGTGACGTCGCTCTCCATCATGCGCCTGGTACCCGACCCGCCGGGCCGCATCGCCGGCGGCGAGGTCCTGCTGCAGGGCCGCAACCTCCTCGAGCTGCCCGAGAGCGAGATGCGGTCGGTGCGCGGCGACGCCGTATCCATGATCTTCCAGGAGCCGATGACCAGCCTCAATCCGGTGCAGACCGTAGGCGAGCAGATCATCGAGGCTATTCGTCTGCACCGCCAGACAAGTGCGGCCGATGCGAGAGCGCGTGCGCTGGAAATGCTGCGGCTGGTCAGGATCCCGTCGCCGGAAACGCGGCTCGACGAATATCCGCACCAGCTGTCGGGAGGCATGCGGCAGCGTGTCATGATCGCCATGGCGCTCGCCTGCGATCCCAAGATCCTGATCGCCGACGAGCCGACGACGGCGCTCGACGTCACCATCCAGGCGCAGATCCTCGACCTGCTGCGCGACCTGCGCGAGCGCACGGGCACGGCCATCATGCTCATCACCCATGATCTCGGCGTCGTGGCGGAACTCGCCCATCGCGTGATCGTCATGTATGCGGGCCGCATCGTCGAAGAAGCCCCCGTGGCGCTGCTGTTCGCCGATCCGCAGCATCCCTACACGCTCGGCCTGCTGGGTTCGATTCCGCGGCTGGGAAGCGACGGCGACGAGCGGCTCACCGCCATCGAGGGTACCGTCCCCAATCCCTATGCGATGCCGCCCGGCTGCCGATTCAGTCCGCGCTGCCCACTCGCCGACGCGCGCTGCAAGGCCGAGCAGCCGGCACTGCGGGAGATCGGCGACGGCCATCGCGCCGCCTGCTGGAAGGCGCGCCTCGATCTCGGCCTCGGAGCCGCCGCGGCATCATGAACGCTCCCCTCCTTTCCGTCGCCGGCCTCACCAAGCACTTCCCCGTGAAGCGCGGCATCGTCTTCCAGAGCACCGTCGGCACGGTCCGCGCGGTCGACGGGCTCGACTTCGACGTCGCGGAAGGCGAGACGCTGGCGCTGGTGGGCGAATCGGGATGCGGCAAGTCGACGACCGGCCGCATGGTCCTGCGGCTGATCGAGGCGACCTCGGGCACCATCCGCTTCGCCGGCCGAGACGTGCGCAGCCTCGATCGCGAGGCGCTACGCGGTCTGCGGCGCGACATGCAGATCATCTTCCAGGATCCGTACGCTTCGCTCAATCCACGACTCACCGTGGGCGATACCCTGGCAGAGCCTCTGCGCCTGCATGGTATCGCCTCGGGCGCCGCGCTGCGCCGGCGCATCGAGCAGCTGCTCGGCGAGGTGGGCCTGTCGGCCTGGCACGCGCTGCGCTATCCACACGAATTCTCCGGCGGGCAGCGCCAGAGGATCGGCATTGCCCGCGCATTGGCCTCGCAGCCCAAGCTGATCGTCTGCGACGAGCCGGTCTCAGCGCTCGACGTGTCGATCCAGGCGCAGGTCATCAACCTCCTGCAGGACCTCAAGCAGCGGCTGGGACTCTCCTACATCTTCATCGCCCACGACCTCGCCGTGGTGCGCCATATCAGCGACCGCGTGGCGGTCATGTATCTCGGCAAGATCGTCGAACTGGCGCCGAAGCGCAGTCTCTTCGCCATGCCGCGGCATCCCTACACGCAGGCTCTGCTGTCGGCCGTGCCAGTGCCCGATCCGTCGGCGCAGCGCGCGCGCATTCGCCTCGCCGGCGACGTGCCGAGCCCGCTCAACCCGCCTGCAGGTTGCCGCTTCCATACACGCTGCGCGCATGCACAGGATCGTTGCCGCGCAGAGGAGCCGAAGCTGCGCCCCGTCGGTATGCCCGGCCAGGTAGTCGCCTGCCATTTCGCCGAGAGCATTTCGGCCCCGGCCCTGGTGCCGGATGCCGATCCACCGTATTCAAGACGGCTCGCGGCCCTGCGCAAGCTCGCTGCGGCCTGAAGGCGCGCAGGGCGGCCGGCACCATCGTCCCTTCCCGCGCCTTGACCATCAACGCTCCGTTGCCTACCTCGAATCGTTGCCGCGTGCCCCGCGCGTGCAGTGCTCGAAACGAGGAGGTCCCGCCGATGAAAGCCGCCGGATTCCGCCCTGCAGAGATCGGCACGCGATCGCCCGGCAGCGGCCTCCCGCGATGACCTTGGCACCCACCGCTGCCGCCGGCACGACTCCCGCGGGCTATGACGTCGGCGTGCCGAGCCCGCAGTTCTTCATTCCCGCTAATACTTCGCTTCAGGAGCGGCGGCCGCGTACGCTGAAGCACGACGACACCTTCGCCGTGTTCGACCACAACGGCGACGCCCTTGCCGGTCCGGGCAGCCCGGAAGGGTTGTACCATCGCGACACGCGATATCTGTCGCACTTCTTTCTGACCGTAGACGGGCAGCGGCCGCTGCTGCTGTCCTCGACGCTTCGCGACGACAATGGGATGCTGATCTGCGACCTCACCAATCCCGATGTGGTTGATGACGCAGGACGAATCACCCTGGAGCATGACCTTCTCCATCTGCGCCGTTCCCGCTTTCTCTGGAACCGTTCATGCTACGAGCGCCTCGCTATCCGCAATTTCGATGATCGGCCGCGCCGCGTGACTGTACAGATCGCCTTTGCCGCCGACTTCGCAGACCTCTTCGAGGTTCGGGGGACGCACAGGCAGCGTCGCGGCGAGATGAAGCCACCGGCACTCCACGGCGACCGCGCCACGCTCGCCTATGTCGGCCTCGATGGTCGGGGCCGGTCCACCACGCTGCACTTCGATCCGGTACCGCAGCAGCTGGCGAGCGGCCACGCCATATTTCAGTTCGATCTCGCACCACGACAATTGCACACGATCGCGATCGAGATCGCATGCGACGAAAGCCGCGGCAGCGGGACGGTGCGCCGACGCTTCGCCTGCGCTCTCAGGGATGCGCGCAACGCCCTCAAGGTGTCGATGTCGCGAGCGGCATCGATCGGCACCTCGAACGACATATTCAACGAAGCGGTCCGTCGATCGATATCCGATCTCTACATGCTGATCACGGATACGCCCGAAGGGCCCTACCCCTATGCCGGCATTCCCTGGTTCAGCACCGTCTTCGGCCGGGACGCGCTGATCACGGCATTGGAGACCCTCTGGCTGGACCCCGCGATCGCGCGTGGCGTCCTGCTGCACCTCGCCGCGAACCAGGCCACCGCACTTGATCCGCTTGCCGACGCCGAACCCGGCAAGATCCTTCATGAAGTACGCCATGGCGAGATGGCCGAGCTCAGGGAAGTGCCCTTCCGGCGGTACTATGGCAGCGTCGATTCGACACCGCTGTTCGTCATGCTGGCAGGCGCTTATCTGCAACGAACGGGGGACGTCCTGACGGCGCATCGCCTGCTTCCCAATATCGAAGCCGCCCTGGCGTGGATGGACAAGCATGGAGATCGCGACGGCGACGGGTTCATCGAGTATGGCCGTCGGACTCCCGATGGCCTCGCCAACCAGGGATGGAAAGACAGCCACGATTCGATCTCTCACGCCGACGGCACTCTTGCGAAGGGGTCGATCGCGCTGGCCGAGGTCCAGGCCTACGCCTACGGCGCCTGGCGATCAGCCGCAGCGATCGCCCGAGCCGTCGAACGACACGAACAGGCCGCTGAGTTCGACAGGCGTGCGGAAACGCTGAGAGCGCATTTCGATGCGAGGTTCTTCGACGAAGGCATCGGCACCTACGTCATCGCACTCGACGGCGAGAAGCGGCCCTGCCGCATACGGGCGTCCAATGCCGGTCACGCGCTGCTTACCGGAATAGCGTTCCCCGAACGGGCTCCCTCCGTGGTCCGTACATTGATGGAGCCCGCATCCTTCTCCGGGTGGGGCGTGCGGACCCTTGCGACCCGCGAAACACGCTACAATCCGATGAGCTATCACAACGGTTCTGTCTGGCCACACGACAATGCGCTGATCGCGGCCGGGCTTGCCCGCTATGGCTTCAAACGCGAGGCAGCCCGCATCTTCGAAGGGCTCTTTGCCGCTTCAACCTACATCGACCTGCATCGACTGCCGGAACTCTTCTGCGGGTTCGCGCGCAAGCATACGCATGGGCCGACCTTCTATCCGGTCGCCTGCGTGCCGCAGGCCTGGGCAGCGGCAGCGCCGCTGTTGATGTTGCAGAGCTGTCTGGGCCTCGGCTTCGACGAGAAACGCCTCAACATCACCTTCGAGGAGCCGGTTCTTCCGTCGTTCCTGAATGAGGTCACCATCCGCAACCTCATGCTCGACGGCAGCGCGGTCGATGTGGCCTTGCGCCGTTCGGAATCGCAGGTCGTCGTCGACGTGCTCGAACGCCGCGGCGCGATCCGGGTGGTGACGACGGCCTGACGCACGTCAGCGGACGGGATCGCGACCACCATCCCTCGCATGCATCGTCTGCTCGACCGTACGCGCGAGGGCTGCGTCGTGCGCCGCCTCGACGCGCGGCGCGAGCTCGTCGAGCTGGTGCCTGCGCCGACGCATCATCTCGCGCAGCTCGCTCCAGACGCCGGCCGGGACAGGTTGGCGCCCCTTCGCCCAGTCCGCAATGGCCTTGCGTTGGTGCCGGACCGCCTCCGCCAGCGGCCCCTTCCAGCCCGGCCCCCAAAGCACGCGGCCGATCTCCTCGAGCAGCTTCACGTCGTCATCTGGCATGTTGCACCTCCGGCACCACACACGGCTCAAGCTGCGGGAACTCCCGACGTTGTCGAATATTCGAAATGCAGCGGCTTGTCGGGATGCACCAGCCCATACGCCGAACGCGCGGCGACCGCCGCTTCGGCAAAGCCGGTGAGGATGAGCTTCAGCTTTCCGGGATAGGAAACGACATCGCCAATGGCGAAGATGCCCGGCCGGTTGGTAGCGGCGGTCGCCGGATCGATCCGGATCTGGTACCGCTCCAGCTCGAGGCCCCAGTCGGCGATCGGACCGAGCGACATCGAGAGACCGAAGAACGGCAGCAACACGTCGGCCTCGATCCGCCGCACGTCGCCGTCGAGCGTGGCGACAGTGACGGCACGCAGCTGCCCGTCACCGCCTTCGAGACCGTGCAGCTGGTAGGGCACGACGAGATCGACCCTGCCTTCCGCCACGAGCGCCTTCAACCGGGCCTCGCTCTCCGGCGCGGCGCGGAAGCGATCGCGACGATGGATCACCGATACCCGTGCCGCGACATCCGCCAACGCCAGGGTCCAGTCGACGGCGCTGTCGCCGCCGCCCGCGATCACGACGCGCTTTCCGCGCAGGGCTTCCCGCTGGCCGACATAGTAGAAGACGCTTCTGCCTTCGAAGGCCTCGAGGCCGGGCAAGGGCGGGCGATTGGGGCCGAAGGCGCCCACGCCCGCCGCGATGATGACGGCCCGACCACGGACGACCGTTCCCCTGGACGTCGTGACCTGCCAGCCTCCGTCCGCCGGCTCGAGGACCTGGACCTGCTCGCCCAGGTGATAGACCGGCTGGAAGGGTGCCGCCTGCTCCTTCAGGCGCTCCACCAGCTCGGCGGCGCCGATGCGCGGAAATCCGGGAATGTCATAGATCGGCTTCTCGGGATAGAGCGCGGTACACTGGCCACCCGCATCGTCGAGAACGTCGACGACGTGGCAGCGCAGCCGCACCATCCCGCACTCGAAAACTGCAAAGAGGCCGACAGGCCCCGCTCCCACGATCACGACGTCGGTCTGGTGCACTTGTCCGATAGCCATGGATGCAAGGTGGCGAAGAGAAACCACAAAATAAAGGCCCCCGGTCCCAGCGCTGAAGGGCGCCCGGACCGGGGGCGAATTGGTAGCTGGGGGCGGACTTGAACCGCCGACCCCGGCATTATGAGTGCCGTGCTCTAACCAGCTGAGCTACCCAGCCATGAAGCGCGCTCGCACGCGCGAGGGGCTTTTATGCAGCCCCCACAAGGCCTGTCAAGGAACGTGCACTGCCGCTAAGGCGCCGGCGGCATGACGTCCCCTCTGGAAGCGGCGGATGAAGCCACCGCCCAACACCCGGCTGCCGCTCTCGGCGTCATAGGCGACGCAGGCCTGCCCCGGCGACACACCGATCTCCGGTTCGGCGAAGCGCACAATGGCACCGTCAGCGTCTGCCGACAGCGTGATCTCGGCATCGCGCAGCGCCTGTGCGGACCGCACGCGCACCTTCACCGGCAGCGCCCTCACAGGCGTTCGCGCCAGCCAGTTCACGTCGCGCAGAACGATTTCGCTGCGGGCGAGGGCCGAACGGGGCCCGACCACCACGCGCCGCGCGTGAGGCTCCAGGCGCACGACATAAAGCGGCTCGTTGTCGGTGCCCTCGCGGCTGCCAAGGGCCAGGCCGCGGCGCTGGCCGACGGTGAAGCGCACGATGCCATCGTGGCGTCCGACCACCCGCCCCTGCAGGTCGACGATCTCGCCATCCTCCGCCGCCTCCGGTCGCAGCCGGCGCACGACCGACGCGTAGTCCCCGTTCGGCACGAAGCAGATGTCCTGGCTGTCGGGCTTGTCCGCCACCGCGAGTCCGAATCGTTCGGCCAGCGCCCGAGTCTCGCTCTTGGGCATGTGTCCCAGCGGGAAGCGCAGGAAATCGAGCTGGTCGACCGTGGTGCCGAACAGGAAATAGCTCTGGTCGCGTGCCGGATCGGCGCCACGGTGCAGTTCCGGTCCGTCTTCACCCGCCACGCGCTGCACATAGTGGCCGGTAGCCAGCGCATCGGCGCCCAGCTCACGCGCCGTGCGCAGCAGGTCGCGGAACTTCACCGTTCGATTGCAGGCGATGCAGGGCACCGGAGTCTCGCCGCGCACATAGGCGTCGGCGAAGGAGTCCATGACGTCCGCCCGAAAGCGGCTCTCGTAGTCCAGCACGTAATGAGGGATGTCCAGTCGCTCCGCCACGTCGCGTGCGTCGCGGATGTCGGTGCCGGCGCAACAGGCGCCCTTCCTCCCGACGGCGCTGCCATGGTCGTACAGCTGAAGGGTGACGCCCACGACGTCGTACCCCTGCTCCTTCAGCAAGCCAGCCGTGACCGACGAATCCACGCCGCCGGACATGGCGACCACCACGCGGGTGTCGCCAGGCGCCTTGTCGATGTCGAGCGAATTGCGGGCCATGGCGGCGCCTATATAGGCTCCAGGCCCGCGTCCCGCCACCCGAGTGGCGCCGGCATCGTGAGGTCTAGTCCCGACGATAGCCGGTTTCGCGCACCGCTTTGGCGACGCCGTTGCGGTCGTAGACGATGGCGACTCGGTCGCCCATCTGGATATCGCCGTCGTCGACCTGGGCGATCGTCACCTTCTGGCCGTTGTCCTTCTGGACAGTCACCTGAATGCCGCGCCTCGTCGAATTCTGATCGACGGCCGTGCCGGCGATACCGCCGGCCACGGCACCGAGCAAGCCGCCCACGACGGCGCCCCCCACGGAATTGGTCGTCGCCGCGCCGATCGCGGCACCGCCCGCCGCCCCCAGGCCGCCGCCGATCAGCGTGCCGTCACTGACGCCAGTGTTTCCGCTGCGCACCGGCACTTCGCGAATGGCGATGACGCGGCCGTTCTCACCGCGATAGCCGCCCTGAGCCGAGGTGTTGACCACGCCCGGCTGGACCGCGCCGCTGCTGCCGTTGCAGGCCGACAATCCGCCTGCCAGCGCCAGCGGCACCAGCAGGCCAAGTATCCATTTGCCGAACATCGTGTTTCTCGTCTCCTGATCTGTCGCGTGAAGCACCCCAAGCCTAGTCACGGCTGCGGGTCTGGTCGCGCACGACCTGCGCGACACCCTGGCGATTCTGCACGATCTGCACACGATCCCCCAATTGGATGTCGCCATCGTCGGTCTGGGCAACCGTGACCTGCTGGCCATCGTCACGCTGCACCGTCACCTCGATGCCGCGACCGGCACCCCGCTGGCCATCGGCAATACTGCCGGCGATGGCACCCCCGACGACGCCCAAAAGCGCGCCGACGATGCCGCCGCCCAGCGTCTGGCTTGTGATGGCCCCGATCGTAGCGCCGGCGCCGGCTCCAAGGATACCTCCGATGACGGCACCGTTGCCGCCGCCCGAACCCGGACCGGCCAGACCGACCTCCTGGATGGAGACCACGCGCCCGCTGTCACCGATACCGGCGCCCGGGCTGCTGCCCTGGGCAGGCTGCGGCGGAAGCTGACCCGCCGCTGGCGTGCCAGGACCGCTGACCCGCGTCGCTCCGCCATAGGGACCCCCGCTGGTGTAGGGACCGTTATTGTAGGGCCCGGGCCCGTAAGGGCCGGCCGCGGGATAGGTGCCCGAAGGCGCTCCGGAAGTATAGACGATGCCCGGCTGGACGGCGTTGGAGGCGCAGGCACCAAGCCCCATCGCCATTACAAGCGGCAGCAAGAAAACGCGGATAAAGCCCCTCATCGCACCCTCCCGGCCGAATACTGTATACGCTTGTATTTTCGGCCGAATTGCGGCGTGCGGTCACTCTCGTTCTTCGATCCAGGCCGCCTGGATGGCTTCCAGGATCTTTTCGTTGGAGCGGCTTGGATCGTCCTCGAAGCCCGGCAGCTCCATCACCCAGCGATGCAGATCGGTGAAGCGCAAATTGACATTGTCGGCATCGGGGTGCCGCTCCTCGAGTTCGATCGCGATGTCGTGGACGTCGGTCCAGCGCAGCTTGCGCGCCATCGGCTTCCCCCTATTTGTCGACCATCATGTTGCGCGTCGCTGCCGGCAGCTTGACCACCAACCCGTCGAGCTCCTCGGTCATGCGGATCTGACATCCCAGGCGCGAGGTGTGGGTAAGGCCGAAGGCGAGATCCAGCATGTCCTCCTCGTCCTCGCTGGCCGGCGAAAGCTTGTCGAACCAGCCGCCTTCGACGACGACATGGCAGGTCGAGCAGGCCAGCGAGCCCTCGCAAGCTCCTTCGATGTCGACTCCGTTGCGATGCGCGATCTCGAGCACGCTGAGGCCCAGCGGCGCATCGACCTCCTTGCGGGATCCGTCCTTCAGGATGAACGTCATCTTCGGCATTCGGCAGAACCTCGTCACTCGCCGGTACGGTCGGACACCCGGCTCTCCAACTCCACGACCGACCTTCCTGACAGCGCCTCGCGGATCCCACGATCCATGCGCCGTTCGGCGAAAGGCTTTGACAGCGCCTCCAGGGCTTCAGCGGCCGCGTGGATCGCGTCGCGATCGTCGCCTGCCATGGCGGCTTCCAGTTGCCCGCGCGCAGAGTCAAGCGCCGCTCGCTCGTCGGCTTCCAGCAAGTTGCCGTCCTTCTGCAAGGCGGCATCCAGAGCCAGCAGGTTGCGTCGCCCCTCCACGCGCACCTCGGTCAACAGCCGCTGCGTCATGTCCTCCTCGGCATGCTCCAGACTGTCGTAGAGCATGTCGGCCATATCCTCATGGCTGAGGCCATAAGATGGCTTGACCTCGATCCGCTGCTGCACGCCGGTCGTACGCTCTTCGGCCGAGACGGTGAGCAATCCATCGGCATCGACGGCAAAGGTGACGCGGATCCGAGCAGCACCGGCCGTCATGGGCGGAATGCCCAGCAGCTCGAAGCGTGCAAGGCTGCGGCAGTCGGCAACCATCTCGCGTTCACCCTGCACGACGTGGATGGCCATCGCCGTCTGGCCGTCCTGATATGTCGTGAAATCCTGAGCGAGCTGCACGGGGATCGGGGTGTTGCGCGGGACGATCTTCTCGACGATGCCGCCCATTGTCTCGAGGCCCAGCGAGAGCGGCGTCACGTCGAGCAGCAGCGTATCGCCGCCACCCGTCAAGGCCTCCGCCTGCAAGGCTGCACCGAGGGCCACCACCTCGTCGGGGTCGATATCCGTGAGGGGCGCCTTGCCGATCATTCCGGCGACCGCCTCACGCACCAGCGGTACACGAGTCGAACCGCCGACCAGGACCACCCCCTGAACTTCGCCTGTCGGCATGCCGGCGTCGGCCAGCACGCCCCGGGCGATATCGATCGTGCGCCGCACATGGCCGTCGATCATGGCCTCGAAGTCGACGCGCGCGAGGGCATGGAACGATGGCACGCCGCCGATCTCCAGCCGGCCAGAGGCCTGGTCGCGGTCGGTCAGCTGCTCCTTCATCTGCCGGGCAAGCACCAGGGCCGCCTTCACGGCTGCCTCGTCGACCCGATCGGCCAACCCGTCCGTGCTCCGTTCGGCCAGCATGCGCTCGGCGATGGCACGATCGAAGTCGTCGCCGCCCAGCGCCGTGTCACCGCCCGTCGCCAGAACCTGGAACACGCCCTTTTCCAGCCGCAGGAGAGAGAAGTCGAAGGTCCCGCCGCCCAGGTCGTAGACGGCGTAGATCCCTTCCGACCCCTTGTCCAAGCCGTAGGCGAGCGCGGCCGCTGTCGGTTCGTTGACCAGCCGCAACACCTCCAGCCCGGCAACGCGGGCGGCGTCGCGCGTCGCCGTGCGCGCAGCATCATCGAAGTAAGCCGGCACGGTGATCACTGCCCGCTCGACGGGCTTGTCGAGCGCCCGCTCGGCGCGGGCCCGCAACGTCTTAAGGATCTCGGCCGAGATCTCGACCGGCGAGCGTGCCTTGCCGCCGATCCTGAGCTTGACCATGTCGGTCTCGCCGCTGCCCGGTTCGATCTCGTACGGCAGGACGCCGGCAACGGCGTGGAGGTCCGCCGCACCGCGGCCCATCAGCCGCTTGACTGACGCCACGACGTTGCGAGGCTCGCGCGCCATGAGTTCGCGCGCCTCGTCGCCGACCCTCACGCCCCCGGACTGCGGATAGGCGACCACCGACGGAACCGTCGCGTGGCCGGTCTCATCATGCAGTGCGGCCGGTCGCCCCTCGCGTGCGATCGCGACGACCGAGTTGGTCGTGCCAAGATCGATGCCGACCGCGAGCGTCCCCTCGCCGGCATGCGGCAGGGGCGTCTCGCCGGGTTCATGGATCTCCAGCAGAGTCATGCCTTCGACCGTTCGAGGTTGATGCGTCGTGCCCGCGCCTCCTCGGCGAACTTGTCGAGGTAGCGCAGGCGAAGGAGCGCCTTTCTGATGGCGGGCTTGTCATCCCGCAAGAACAAATCGCCCAGCTCCTTCAAGCCCTGAGCGACATCGTCCCGCGCGCGGGCCGCCAACATCTCTACTGCCTCGATCGATTCCGCCTCCTGCAACGCCTCGCGAGCCTCCATGGCCTCCATCAACAATTCGGGGTCATCGATCGTCGTGCCGTCGCCCGGCAGGTCGACGCCCTTCATGTTCGCAAGGTACGCGGCCCGCGCGAGCGGATCCTTCAGCGTCCGGTAAGCCTCGTTGAGCGCCGCTGCCTCGACCGATGCCCGAGCCCGTTCCGCCGACGGGCGGCCGACGAATCGATCAGGATGCCACTGCCGCTGTAGCGTAAAGTAGGCCCGGTCAAGAGACGCGGGCTCCAGCTCGAGCGCCGCCGGCAGCCCCAGCCGCGCAAAATGGTCCATAGCCTTCAGACGTGGAAGGATTCGCCGCAGCCGCAGCGGCCCTTCTCATTGGGGTTCTTGAAGACGAAGCCGGACTTCAACTTCTCCTCGGCATAATCCATCTCCGTGCCGATGAGGAACAGCGATGCCTTTGGATCGATCAGCAGCTTGATACCGTCGGCCTCCACCACCTCGTCCATCGGCTGCTGGCTGTCGGCGAACTCCAGCGTATAGGACAGCCCCGAACATCCCTTGGTGCGCACACCGATGCGAATGCCTGCGGTAGGCTTTCCTCGCCCCTCGATCAGCGCCTTCACACGCTCCGCTGCGGCCGGCGTAACCGTCATCACCTGCGGACGCGGGCGGCGGGGCCGCGGAGCGGCGGGCTTGCTGGTGGCCTCGGTCGTGGCGGACGTGCTCATCGAACTCTCTCTTCCGTTCGGCTACTCGGCGGCCGTGCTGGCCGCGTCTTCGGGCGCGTCCTTCTTGGCCGTCTTGGCGCGGTAATCGGCAATAGCGGCCTTGATCGCGTCCTCGGCCAGCACCGAGCAATGAATCTTCACCGGCGGCAGCGCCAGATGCCTTGCGATGTCGGTGTTCTTGATGGTCTCGGCCTCCTCGATGGTCTTGCCCTTCACCCATTCGGTGACGAGCGAGCTCGAAGCAATCGCCGAACCGCAGCCGAAGGTCTTGAACTTGGCGTCTTCGATCAGGCCGTCGGCGCCGACCTTGATCTGCAGCTTCATGACGTCGCCGCAGGCTGGCGCGCCGACCAGTCCGGTGCCGACATCTCCCGCATTCTTGTCCAGCGAACCGATGTTGCGCGGGTTCTCGTAGTGGTCGATCAGCTTCTCGCTGTAAGCCATGATACTCTCCTCATCTTCCCCCGGCCGCTCAGTGAGCGGCCCATTCGATGGATTTCAGGTCAACGCCTTCCTGGGCCATTTCCCAGAGAGGGCTCATCTCACGCAGCTTGCTGACGTGGCGCACCAGCTCGTCGACAGCGGTATCGACCTCCTGTTCGGTCGTGAACCGGCCGAGACCGATGCGCAGTGACGTGTGTGCCAATTCCTCGTCGACCCCCAGCGCGCGGAGCACGTAGCTGGGCTCGAGCGACGCGGAGGTGCAGGCGGATCCCGACGACACGGACAGGCTCTTGATTCCCATCATCAGCGATTCGCCCTCCACGTAGGCGAAACTGATGTTGAGGTTGCCCGGAATGCGCTGCTCCATGTCGCCATTGACGTAGATCTCCGGCAGCCGGTCCCGCAGCCCCTTCAGCATGCGCGCCTGCAGCTTGGCCAGCCGCTTCGCTTCCGCATCCATCTCCTTCATCGCGATCTCCGCCGCTTCGCCAAGTCCGACACAGAGTGGCGTCGGCAGCGTGCCGGAACGGAAACCGCGCTCCTGGCCGCCGCCCACGATCAGTGGCACGAGTCGCACGCGCGGCTTGCGTCGGACGTAGAGGGCACCGATGCCCTTCGGCCCATAGATCTTGTGACCGGAGATGCTCAGAAGGTCGATATTCATGGCCTCGACGTCGATCGGGATCTTGCCGACCGCCTGGGCCGCGTCGGTATGGAAGAAGGTCTTCTTCTCGCGGCAGATCTGGCCGATCTCGGCCAACGGCTGGATGACGCCGATCTCGTTGTTCACCGCCATGATCGACACGACCACGGTCTTCTCGGTGATCGCCGCACGCAACGCGTCGAGATCGACCAGGCCGTTCTTCTGAACAGGCAGATAGGTCACCTCGAAGCCCTGCTGTTCGAGATGACGGCAGGTGTCGAGCACACACTTGTGCTCCGTGACGGTGGTGACGATGTGATTCTTGCGGTCCTTGTAGAACTCGGCGACGCCGCGGATGGCGAGGTTGTTCGACTCGGTTGCGCCCGACGTGAAGATGACCTCCTTGTCGTCGGCACCAATCAATTTGGCGACCTGCCCACGCGCCTTCTCGACCGCCTCCTCGGCTTCCCAGCCATAGGCATGACTGCGCGAATGCGGATTGCCGAACTTGTGGGTGAAGTACGGCATCATCGCCTCCAGCACCCGCGGATCCATCGGCGTCGTGGCCTGATAGTCCAGGTAAATCGGCTGATCGTTGCGCCGGATCTGGGTAAGGACGCTCATGCTAACCCCTTGTAACTCCTAGGCCGCCCGGGCTTCGGGCATATCCGACTGTCCCGCTCGGATATATAGGTCCCGCCAGGCACCGATCAAGCGCTCGATATCCTCCGGACGGCTGTTCCAACCGAGACTGATCCGGATCGCCGCGTCGGCCACGCCGTCGTCGACACCCATCGCCGCCAGAACCGGCGAGCGACGCACCTTGCCGGAGGAGCAGGCCGCCCCGGCGCTGACGCAGACACCAGCAAGATCGAGCGCCATGACCTGTGTTTCCGCGGACACGCCCGGCATGGCAATGCAGGTCGTGTTCGGAAGCCGCGGCGCGCCGGCGCTCAACACGCGCGCCTGCGGCGCCACCGCCAGGAGGGATGCTTCGAGCCCATCACGCATCTTGACATCGGCAATATTCCGGCCTGCTTCTTCAGCAGCAACGCCGAAGCCCACGATCCCCGACAGGTTCTCCGTACCCGCGCGGCGATTGCTTTCCTGGCCGCCGCCGTGGCGGCTGGAGACGAAGGGCACCCCTTCCCGCATGACCAGCGCGCCGACGCCCGTCGGACCGCCCAGCTTGTGTGCCGACAGGCTCAGATAGTCAGCCCCCATTCCATGAAGATCCAACGGGATCTTCCCCGCCGCCTGGACCACATCGCAATGCACCAGCGCTCCTGCCTTGTGCGCGAGGCGCACGACTTCGGCCAGCGGCTGGATCACTCCGGTCTCATTGTTGGCCAGCATCACCGATACGAGTGCCGGCACGTCGCTCTCCCAAAGCCTGCGCTCCAGGGCGGCAAGATCGACCACGCCACAGGCGTCGACGGGGAGGACCGGAGCCCCGGGAGCCGCGCTCCGGACGCTTTCATGCTCCACCGCGGAAATCAGGATACGCCCTCGACCGCTGCCGGACATCGCCATGTTGTTTGCTTCGGTCCCGCCGGACGTGAAGACGACCTCGCCGGGTGCTGCGCCAACCAGCGTCGCGACCTGGCGACGGGCTAACTCGACCATGCTCCGGGCCTTGCGCCCGGCTCGGTGCACCGACGACGGATTGCCCCCCAGACGCAAGGCCTCGACCATGGCTTCGAGGGCCGCCGGGCGAAGCGGGCTCGTGGCATTGTGATCGAGGTACGCGAACCCTGACATTCCGAAGCCTAGCTGGCAGCCGCCATCCGGGACTCGGCACCGTCGGGCTGAGGCGCCTCCGCGATCGGCGGCGCCAGCCGCCGTTCGAGCACATCGAGGAGCGTCACCGAGCTCAAGAATGTGTGGATCTGGTTGCCCAACTCCTCCCACAGGTCATGAGTCAGACACTTGCTGCGATCGGCCCGGCAACCTGTCGCGCCCATTTCCGTGCAGCGCGTCGCCGTGATCGGCTCGTCGACCGCAAGGATGATCTCGGAAACGCGCGTCTCCGCCGAAGCTCGCGCCAGACGATAGCCGCCGCCGGGACCGCGCACGCTCTTGACAAGGCCGGCCCGGCGGAGCCGCGCAAAGAGCTGCTCGAGATAAGACAACGAAATCTCCTGCCGCGCCGCGATGTCCGACAGAGACACCGGCTTTGCCTGGGCATGACGCGCCAGATCGACCATGGCCATCACGGCATAGCGACCCTTGGTGCTGAGCTTCACAGCATCCTCCTCTTTCCGGCTCCCCGACGGGAAGTCCGCATGGCATGCAAAGGTCTTGAAAACCAAGGCGTTGCTACGATATTGCGGACCCTGCACACAGGGATCTGGGGAAAAACCGACCGTGGGGCTCAGGTTTAATAAACCTGACCACGTTGGTCAAGTATCAAGAATCCCGATCAAGGACGCTGCTCCGGCCCGCGACCGGCGGCCAAGAACGAAGGAAAGATCGTAATCCAGATGCCTGATGTGATGTTCACCGGCCCGGAGGGTCGCCTCGAGGGCCGCTATCACCAGAGCAAGGAAGAACACGCGCCGATTGCGCTGATCCTCCACCCCCATCCGCAATACGGCGGGACGATGAACCACAAGGTCGTGTTCTCGCTGTTCCATGTGTTCGTGAATCGCGGCTTCTCGGTGCTGCGCTTCAACACGCGCGGCGTGGGCCGCAGCCAGGGCCGGTTCGACAATGGCCTCGGCGAACTGAGCGACGCTGCAGCAGCGCTCGACTGGCTGCAAAGCATGAATCCGGACGCCAAGTCCTGCTGGATAGCCGGCTATTCCTTCGGCGCCTGGATCGGCATGCAGCTTCTGATGCGACGGCCGGAAATCGACTGCTTCATCTCGGTGGCGCCGCCCGCGAACTCGTATGACTTCGCCTTCCTGGCGCCCTGCCCCTCGTCCGGCCTGATCGTCGGTGCCGAACGCGACGAGGTCGTGCCGCTGGCCGACATCCAGAAGCTGGTCGCCCGTCTGTCGCTGCAGAAGGGCATTACAGTCGAATCGCGGACCATCAAAGGCGCCAACCACTTCTTCCACGACGCGCTCGACCGGCTTGCCGTCGACGTCGACAAGTACGTCGCCAAGTGCCTGCTCGATCCGCCCGGCCGGGCCACCAGCAACAAGGAGCCGTGACCGTCACGGGCTGTGTACCGTCCCGCCGGTCATCGGCCGCGGCACGCCGGTCGTCCCCGGATAGCTGAGCGGCAGGCCGCGCAGTGACCGTACGGCCAGGAACGCGAAGGCCTGCGCCTCCAGAGCGTCGCCGTCCCAGCCGAGATCGTCAGCCGTTACCACAGTCCCGCGCGTCTCGTCGGCAATCGCCCTCAGCAGCGTCGGATTGCGCGCGCCGCCCCCCGCGACGACCCAGCGTGCGGCAGGCGCCGGGAAATGATGCGCGGCCAGAGCGATCCCCCGCGCCGTGCCGCGAGTCAGCGTGGCGGCCCCGTCGGCAACGCCGAGACCGTCGGCCCATGAATCATTGAAGTCGCCCCGATCGAGGGATTTCGGTGGCTTCAGAGCGAAGTAGCGATGTTCGGCGAAGCGTTCGACGCGTGCACGGTCGGCCTTGCCTGCGGCGGCCAGCGCACCGTCGCGGTCGAACAGCATCCCTGCGCGGCGTGCGCACCAATCGTCGATCGGCCCGTTGCCCGGGCCGGTGTCGAAGGCCAGCAGTGCGCCATCGGTGCCGATCCATGTCACGTTTGCGACGCCGCCGATGTTTACGACGGCCAGCGGCTTGGACAGATCGTGCGTCAGCGCGGCATGATAGACTGGGACCAGGGGAGCCCCCTGCCCACCCGCCTCCACGTCGGCGACGCGCAGGTTGCTCACCACCTTGACGCCGGTGGCGCGCGCCAACGCCGCGCCGTCGCCGATCTGCCAAGTGAAGCGCTGCTCGGGCCGATGAGTGATCGTCTGCCCATGGAAGCCCACGACGTCCAGCGACGACAGCGGCACGGCGGTCGTCTTCCCCCATTGCCGAACAGCCGCGATATGGGCCTCCGTGACGAGCAGCTCTGCGCTGCGCGTCGATTCGTCCGGCCGCTTCGCGCCAAACACGGCCCGGATCCGCTGACGAACCTCGTCAGGATACGGCACCGTGAGACAAGGCCCGAAAGCCGTCACGCGCTCGCCATCGGTTTCAATCAGCGCCACATCGATACCGTCGACGGACGTGCCACTCATGAGGCCAAGCGCGCGCATCATCGTCCGGACGGGCTCCGTTGAGGCTCGGTCGACCCCGTGTTAAACCCCCGGCCCTCTAGGGACAACAGGCGAAGCGATGGCGGCCTTCAAGTCGGATTTCATGCGCATCGTGCACGAGCGCGGCATGGTGCATCAATGCAGTGACGCGCCGAAGCTCGACGAGCTTCTCGCGACCGGCACGCGCACCGCTTATATCGGCTTCGACTGCACGGCCGATTCGCTGCACGTCGGTCACTTGCTGCAGATCATGCTGCTGCGCTGGTGGCAGAAGAGCGGCCACAGGCCCATCGCGCTGATGGGTGGCGGGACGACCAAGGTGGGCGATCCCTCCGGCCGCGACGAGACGCGCCAGCTCCTCACGGTCGAGCAGATCGATGCCAACATGGCGAGCATCAAGAGGAGCTTCGCGAACTATCTGACGTTCGGCGACGGCCCGACTGACGCACTCATGGCGAACAATGCCGACTGGCTCGACACGCTGCTCTACATTCCGCTGCTGCGCGATGTCGGCCGCCACTTTTCGGTCAACCGCATGCTGACCATGGACTCGGTGAAGCTGCGGCTGGAGCGCGACCAGCCTCTCACCTTCCTGGAATTCAACTACATGATCCTGCAGTCCTACGACTTTGTGGAACTGCACAGGCGGCACCACTGCATCGTGCAGATGGGCGGCTCCGACCAATGGGGCAATATCGTCATGGGCGCCGACCTCGGGCGTCGCATGGCCGGTGCCGAGCTTTTCGCCCTGACCTCGCCGCTGCTGGCGACCGCATCGGGCGCCAAGATGGGAAAGACGGCGGCCGGCGCGGTGTGGCTCAACCCCGAACGCCTGCGCCCCTACGATTTCTGGCAGTACTGGCGCAACGCCGAGGATGCTGATGTCGGCAGATTCCTGCGCCTCTTCACGGATCTTCCGCTCGACGAGATCGCGCGACTCGAATCTCTTTCGGGGCAGGAGATCAACGAGGCGAAGAAGATCCTCGCGACCGAAGTCACCGCCCTGGCGCATGGCAGACAAGCAGCCGACGAAGCCGCGGAGACGGCCCGCCGCACCTTCGAGGAAGGCAGCCGGGCGGACACATTGCCAACGGTGACCCTGGCGCGCGATCGGCTCGCCGCGGGCATTCCCGCGTTCGAGCTGTTCCACGATGCCGGCCTGGCGCCCAGCCGCACCGAAGCACGCAAGCTGATCCGGGGCGGCGGCGCACGCCTCAACGACAAGCCGATCGCAAGCGACGGCCAGGTCATCGGTGAAGGCGACCTCGACCCCTTGGGCACCCTCAAGCTCTCGGCCGGCCGCAAGCGCCACGTGCTGGTGAAGGCCGCCTGACCGACCGGCCTCCGTGCCCTGCCAGCCTAGGGCGCGCGCATCATCTCCTGGGATGGCGGCGGTGGATTGGGATCTGCCGGTGCCGTGAAGATCTCGCGCAGGGCTCCCGGCGTGACGGCCGACATCATGTTGACGTCGGTCTTGAGATCATCGAACGGTCCGTGCAGCAGGTACGAGATCGCGAACACGCCGCCGTCCTTGCCCCCGGTCAGCAGCGGTCCGAGCAGGGGCACGTTGGAGAGCAGGTTGTTCAGCGCGAAAGCCGGCACCACGACGCCCGTGAGCCGTGCCGTGTCGTTGCCGATGTCCACATACCCCTGCGCGGTAAGCCCGATGGACTGGCCGCTGGTGCGGCCCTTCATGACGTGGATGCGATCGCCCTGCTTGGAGAGGCTGGCTTCGAGGTTTTCGAACTGCTGCAAGGCGTTGCCCGCCCGGTTCAGGCCGTCGATCGCCGAGTTCAGGGTGCCGATATTCGGTCGCGGCGTCACTCTCTGCAGGCGGTACGGTCCGAGCTTCAGGAAGCCGTCGAGCCGCGAATCGGCAGCATCGCTGTACTGACCTTCGATATGCAGGTAGCCGTCGACTAGGCCATCGATCCAGCCGGCCTCACTCAGCAACGAGCCGAAATTGGCGACGTACAGGAACAGCTTTCGGCCCTGGGGAGTCGGCGTGACCCGCAACGTCGAGCCCTTTCCGGCACCGATCGACAGGTCGGCTGCAGCGATCCGATCGCCGGCGAGGTCCAGCCGGCCGTTGACGTAGCCGGCGGTGCCGCGCTGGGTCAGGACCTGCCTCACCTGAATCGCCATCCTCGTCGTGGTCGTCGATGGATTGGCGCCGGCCGGCTCCCGCGCCGCGGCTGCGTCACGTGCCTTGATCATGCTGCGCAGGCGCGGCAGTTCGAGGGATGCTCCGCGCACGGCGATCTCGGCGGCTTTCGGCAGCCGCTTCCAGTCGATCGACAGATCGGTCCGGCCGATCCTGAACTGCTGCAGGGCAATCTCCTGCAGGGCATTGTCCCCCGCGAAGCGGGCTGTGCCTTTGCCAAGCAGACCGTTGCTGCGCCCATCGAAGTCGATGGAGACGAGTTTGCCTCCGGCGGCAAGCTTGATGGTCGCCTGGACCTGGCCGTCCGCGCCGGGCTCCTTCGTCCAATCCAGTTCCGGAACCTCGGCGCTAGCCCCCTTCAGGTCGATGCGCCCCGTCACGTCGCCCGAGCCATTGGCGGCGACCTGGTACTGCAGGGTCGTGCCGATCGGGCCCCTGACGTACGGTCCGGGCGACGGGAAGCCTGCCTTGGCAACAAGGGACGCCGGCACGGTGCCCTTGAGCTCGTACCGCCGACGCAGCGGCGCCTTTGCACCGAACCATTCGTACCACGCGATCTGGACAGGATTGCCGTCGAGCTTTCCCGTGCCCTCGACCTCGAGCTCGGAATTGGCGTAGCTGATCGTCGCCGTGGCATCGGAGAGATCGACATTGCCGATCGCTCCCTTGAGCGAGAAGCCGGACAGCGACGCGTCGGCCTTGATGTCGAGCTCCGAGACGGTGAGCGCGTTCAGCAAGGGAAAGGTCAGCGAGACGTCGACGGCGACCTGACCGCCCAGCCGGCGATAGTCGTAGAGCATGTTCTTGGGCAGGTCGAGCTTTGGTCGCGCCAGGAAGCGGATCACATCCGGCGCGGCGCCGGCGATCGGCATGCGGATGGTCGCATACTGGGGCGGCGGCCCCTCGAGCCCCGTGAGGTCGATTGTGGCGCCTGCCGTCGTCAGGTTGACCGCCGAGCCGCTGGCGACGTCGAAATGCAGCGTGCCGTTCTCATAGCGCGCAGTCCCCGATACGCCCTCCAGTTCCGGCATGTGCGGCATGTATCGCACCGTCATGTCGCGATACCCGATCAATCCGACCATCCGGTTCACGTTCAAGGCGGACAGGTCGTTGCCCTTTGTACTCAAGGCGAAGTCGGCGGTGACATCGATCTCGCCACGGCTGAGATTGGCCAAGGCCCACTCCCGCCCGCCTTCCGCAAACCCCAGAGGCCAGTAGTCCCCGAGGCGGTCCACCGGGATCCCGGTGACGGTGGCTCGCCCCGAGAAGTTCTGCTCTCCAGATCTGCGCTCGCCCGCCCCGACGATCGACACTTTGGCGGCGCCGAATTCGAGATCGATGCCGTCGAGCTTCGCGGTGTTGCTGGCGGAATCGACGGAGGCCCGAACCTTCAGCGCCTTGACGGGATGGGGCGCCGGCAGGATGCCAGGCAGGGTGACGTTGCCGTTAGCTCCCGTGATGTCGATGGACACGCTGCTCACATCGCCCTGACCGTCCGCCTCGATGTTCAAGCGGCCGGATAGCGGCACGTCGATGCCGCGCAACAGCGCCGCGTCCGGTGACAAGTCCGCGAGCATCGCGGGCTTCAGGCCGCGGACGCTCGCGTCGACGGATATCCGACTGCGGTCGCGCGCATAGACCCCGCCCAGCGACACGTCGACGAAGTGGCCAGCATTGCCCGTGACGCGGGCATCGGCCGAGAAGACGACGCCGGCCTCGTCGCGCTTCAACTGCGCCCGCGCAGCAGGCGCTACCCAGGTAAGACCGCTCCTGATGTCATGGAGCGTAACCCGGGCTTTTGTGATCTCGACCATGTCGAGCTGCCCGATCAGGGACTTGTAATTGGGTTCGGCGAGAAGCTGCTCGACGAGGATCGAGACGGCCTCGCCCTGGGTTTCGGTGCTCGAGCTGGTGAAAATGCGGCGAAGCATGCCGCCGTCCCGGTCGATCTCGGCCTCGATGGCCGGCCGTTCTATGGTGATCGACGTCGGCAGGAAGACACCCTGGAAGGCGTTCCGGGCGTCGAACGTCAGGGAGGCGCTGGGTGCGCTTGCCACCACCTGGCCCTGCTCGTTGGTGAAGCGCAGGCCGGTGAACACCAGCCGCATCGGCTGACTGATGCCGCCCCACTCTAGGGCGATTCGATCCATGGACGGCCGGATGTCGTTGCCGGGCACGTCCACCGCCCGCGCGATGCGTTCCTTCAGGAAATCCAGGTCGACAGGGCCATCCATCAGCCGGATCGCGGCCACTGCGACCAGCGCGGCGACGGTCAGAACGACTCCGACCACCACGCGTTTGCACACCCGATACGTTCGCCTGACCAAAGGCGCTGATTCCCGTTGCTTGACGTTGACGACACGACTGGGCGAGCGTGCCGCCGAATTTGGACAATTTACCGAGCCGCCTCTCGCATGTCTTGGCTTTCGACCGCCCAACTGCCGCGACCGCACGACCCTGGCCGCCGGGAAGTCGCGTGGAAGCGCTGGAACGAACAGGCGCCTGCGCCCGAGGATCCCGCACAAGTGGCGTTGCTCGACGCCCTGTTCGGCAACAGCCCGTATCTAACGGAGACGGCCTTACAAAGCCCTACTTTTGTGACGGATCTGTGGCGTCGCGGGCCTGACGCCGCGGAAGCAGACCTCACGGCCGAGATGAACCGGCTGCGCGACGAGGCCCGCGACGGCGCCGCCCCCGCGGCCATCGCGACCGAGCTGCGGCGGTTGAAGCGCCGGGTCGCGCTTGCCGTCGCCGTCGCCGACATCGCCGGCGCATGGTCCTTGGAAAAGGTGACCGGCACCTTGAGCGCCTTCGCTGCAGCCTGCCTGAGCGCCCTCACCGATTCCATCCTGCTGCAGCTGGCCCGCGATGGACAGCTCGGCATCGGCGACGATCCACAGGCGGCGGCCTTCACGGTCCTCGGTATGGGCAAGCTCGGTGCCGGCGAGCTGAACTACTCAAGCGACATAGACCTGATCCTGCTCTACGACCGGGATACTCCGGCGCTCGCAGGGAACGACCAGCTCTCGCGTCATTTCGTCCGGGCTGCGCGGCTTCTGGTCCAGCTCATGTCGGAGACCTCGGCCGACGGCTATGTCTTTCGCACCGACCTCAGGTTGCGGCCCGATCCGGGATCGACGCCGCTCGCCATGTCCGTCCAGGCAGCAGAACTCTACTACGAGAGCGTCGGACAGAACTGGGAGCGCGCGGCCATGATCAAGGCGCATCCCGTGGCTGGAAATCACGCCGTCGGCGCGGCCTTTCTGCGCGACCTCACGCCCTACATATGGCGAAAACACCTGGATTTTGCGGCCATTCACGACATCCATTCCATCAAGCGGCAGATCAACGCTCACCGCGGCGGCAGCGTCGTCAAGGTCTTGGGACACAACGTGAAATTGGGTCGCGGCGGCATTCGCGAGATCGAATTCTTCGCCCAGACCCAGCAGTTGATCTTTGGTGGCCGCAATCCGGCGCTCCGCCTGCGCGGCACGTGCGAGACCCTGCGCGCCCTGGCCGCCGCGGGCCATGTGGCGCCGGGCGCCACCGACGAGCTGATCGACTCCTATCGCTTCCTTCGCAAGGTCGAGCACAGGCTGCAGATGGTCGACGACCGGCAGACGCACAGCCTGCCGGACAACGCGGCCGGCATTGCCGCCATCGCAACCTTCCTGGGCTATTCCGACGCCAAGACTTTCGAGAACGAGCTGCTGGAGCGGCTCCATTGCGTCGAAGGGCACTATGCGCGGCTGTTCGAGGAGGCGCCGAGCCTCGCCGGGCCCGGCGGCAATCTCGTCTTCACTGGAACGGACGACGATCCTGGCACGCTGGCAACGCTGGCGACGCTAGGCTTCCGCGACGCCTCGGCGGCAGCGGCGATCATCCGCCGATGGCATCACGGCCGTTTCCGTGCCACGGCCACGGCACGAGCCCGCGAACTGCTGACCGAACTCATGCCCGGCCTGCTGAAGGCCATGGGATCGACGGCAGCCCCGGACCAAGCTCTGCTGAATTTCGACCTTTTCCTGGGCAACCTGCCGGCTGGCATACAGCTCTTCTCGTTGTTCAAGGCCAACCCTGCCCTGCTCGAGCTCGTCGCCGCCATCATGGGAAGCGCGCCGGGCCTTGCGGCGCATCTCGCCCGCCGTACCATCCTGCTCGACTCGGTCCTGTCGCCCGACTTCTATCGCCCCCTCCCCCTTGTCGATGAGATGCGCGCCGATCTCGCGGACCAACTCGCCGCGGTCGATCACGAGCAGGATATTCTCGACCGCGCCCGGCGCTGGGCCAACGACCGCCGCTTCCAGGTCGGGGTTCAGCAGCTCAAGGCGATCGTACCGCCGGCGCTGGCCGGCCATGCCTATTCTGACATCGCCAGCGCGACCATCGCGGCACTCTGCGACAGGGTCGAGCGACGCTTTGCCGAAGCGCATGGCGGCTTCAGGGGGCAGCGGCTCGCCGTGCTGGGCCTGGGCAAGCTCGGCAGCCGCGAGATGTCGGCCACGTCGGATCTGGACCTCATCTTCGTCTACGACGTTCCGCCCGGGATGGAATCGTCCGACGGCCCGACACCGCTACCGCCCATCCAGTACTATACCCGGCTCAGCGCCAAGATCGTGACGGCCCTGACAGCCCATACCAATGAAGGCGCGCTGTACGAGGTCGATATGCGGCTGCGCCCGTCCGGCCGCGCCGGACCTCTCGCCAATTCGCTCGAAGGCTTCGAGAGCTATCACGCACAGTCGGCGTGGACCTGGGAACACATGGCCCTGACCCGAGCGCGCGTGATCCACGGACCGGCCGCGCTGAAAGAACGGCTGACGGATATCGTCCACCGCACCCTTCGCGGCCCCCGCGACCTCGATGCGCTGGTTCGCGACGTCGCCGACATGCGGGACCGCATCGCCCATCACGCACCGCCCAAGAGCCCGTGGGATTT
Source organism: Pseudomonadota bacterium (assembly GCA_049323495.1). Taxonomy (GTDB): domain Bacteria; phylum Pseudomonadota; class Alphaproteobacteria; order Reyranellales; family Reyranellaceae; genus Reyranella. The sequence goes on along the minus strand of JBMONG010000003.1, from coordinate 341,257 downwards.
CAAACACTTGCCCGGCGGTCTGTTCGACATCGACTTCATCGCCCAATACCTTGCCCTGCGCCATGCAACCCAACGGCCGGACCTGCTCGATCCCCATCCCGCCGAGATGCTGCGCCGGGCAGGCGAAGCCGGCTTCATCGAGCCCGCCGATGCCCGAATGCTGTGCGGCACGCGCACCCTTCTTTCAGACGTGCAGAGCATGTTGCGCCTGACACTCGACGGGGACGAGGCCGCCTTCAATGCCTCGCAGGCTCCGGAAGGACAGCGGCGCCTGATCGCGGCGACCGAGGGTGCGCGGGATTTCGGCGAACTCTGCGCTCGCATTGCGGCGGAAACCGCCTCGGCACATGCTATATATGAACGCTTGGTCGAGCAGCCGGCGCTCGCCGTTGGCTGGAGGCCGCGCGGCGAGCGAGGGAGAGAGCGATGAGCGTTGAAGCGGGCCGAAAAGCCCCGGATTTCACGGCCGTGACCGACGGCGGCAAGAAGCTGAAGCTCTCCGAACTGCGCGGCCAACCGGTCGTGCTGTACTTCTATCCCAAGGACGACACATCGGGCTGTACCGCGGAAGCCTGCGGCTTCCGAGACTCCCTGCCGGACTTCACCAAGCTCAAGGCTCAGGTCGTCGGCGTCTCCAGGGACAGCGTGGCCAAGCACGACAAGTTCAAGATGAAGCACGGCCTGAACTTCCCGCTGGTGTCCGACGAAGACGGCAAGATCTGTGAAAAGTATGGTACCTGGATCGAAAAGACGCTGTACGGACGCAAATACATGGGCATCGATCGAGCGACCTTCCTGATCGACAGGGAGGGAACAGTCGCCCAGGTCTGGCGCAAGGTGAAGGTACCCGGCCATGTCGAGGCGGTGCTGAAGGCACTCAAGGCACTGTAGGCATTCGGCCAAAGGGGAGGTTCGTCCGATGACCACCGTACTGATTGCCGGGGCGGGCCCGGTCGGCTTGACCATGGCGAACGAGCTGGCACGCTACGGGATCTCGGTCCGGATCGTCGACACGGCGGCCGAAAGGACCGACAAGTCGAAGGCGCTGGTGCTGTGGAGCCGCACGCTGGAGCTGTTGGACCATGCCGGCTACGTCGCCCCGTTCCTGAAGGCAGGCATGCCGGCGCACGGTGCGCAGTTCTCCACCGGCGAGGACGTCATTGGCCATGCCTCGCTCGACAGCATCGACAGCCCGTACGCCTATGCATTGATGATCCCGCAAAGCGAGACCGAGCGCATCCTGGAAGAGCATCTCGCCACGCAGGGTGTGAAGGTGGAGCGGACGGTCACGCTGCAGAGTTTCGTCGACAAGGGCCAAGGGGTCGAGGCCGTGCTGCGCAAGGCGGATGGCACGACCGAAACCGTGACGTCCGACTGGCTGCTGGGATGTGACGGCGCCCACTCGACGGTCCGACACGGGCTGGGCATGCCGTTCGAAGGCTCGACGCAGCAGAGCGACTGGTATCTTGCCGACACCCATCTGGCGGGGCTCACGCCCGTCGACAGGCTTCATATCTTCTGGCACCGCGAGGGCATCCTCGCCTTCTTCCCGATATCGCAGGACCGCTGGCGCGTGATCGCGGACCTGGGACCTGCGAGGAGCGAGGGACGGCATGCCGATCCGACACTCGAAGAGGTCCAGGCCCTGGTGTCGGTGCGCGGCAATGGTCGTATCGTCCTGTCGAAGCCGATCTGGCTTGCCGCCTTTCGCATCAATGAACGCAAGGTGGCCGAGTATGGCCGCGGTCGCGTGTTCCTGGCCGGCGACGCCGCCCACATCCATAGTCCTGCCGGGGGCCAGGGCATGAACACGGGCATGCAGGACGCCTTCAACCTGTCGTGGAAGCTTGCTCAGGTCGCTGCGGGGCACAGCAAGCCCGGCTTGCTGGACAGCTACTCGGTCGAGCGTAGCGCCGTCGGCGACAAGGTGTTGCGCAACGCCGGGCGCCTGACGGAGGCGGCGATCATCCGCAATCCCGTCCTCCAGGCCGTACGCAACACTGTCGCCCGCTTCGCCTTGAGCTTCCCGCAGTTCGGCCACATCATGGCCAGTACGCTCTCGGAACTGGACATCGCCTATCCTGACAGCCCGCTGTCGGTGCACGGGCCACACCATGCCCGTGGCGTCCCGGCAGGCTCACGCTGGCCCGATCGCCTGGCCGCAGATGCCGGGAAGGCACGCTTCACGGCCATCGGCCCCGCCGCCGTCGCCTCGGAACTGACGACGGCGTTCCCGGCGCTGGTACGGCCGGGCACGCCTTCCGCCCGGACCGACCCGCACGATCTCTACATCATCCGGCCCGACGGCTACGTCGGTTTCGCTGGGGGAGCTGCCGACGGTTCCGCAGCCGAGGCATATCTGCGGAACCTGTCTGCCTGACGTCGTCCCGCACGAAAGGAAACGCGTCGCGGATGTACAGGTTGAAAAAGGAACCCTTCGACGGCGCCCGCTCGAACTCCTCGTACGTTCGGGCCGGCACCCCGCGATAGCTGTATCTCCAGCCGGAGTGAAAGACGATGGCGAGGACCCGTCCAGCAGGATCGTAGTCCCACGATCGGATGACCCGGGAAGGCATGGCCAACGAACGGTATCGGGGCGCTGGCGCTGCCTGCCACTCGGGAGATTTTTGGGCCAGCGCCGTCGATGCGCGCGAGCCCGCCTCAAGCTGATTTCTTCCGGGGGCTCCATCCATATACCCTTTCGAGGGTGCCGCCCATCAACTTCGCGCGGTCGCCGTCCGACAGCCAATCCTTGGCGCGGAAGGCGTCGACACCCTGCTGATAGGTCAGCAGGTTCACCGCCCGAGTCCAGTCGGTCCCCCACATGCAGCGATCGAGGCCGAAAGCATCGATGATGCGATTCACAGGCGCGCGAATGTCCCTGTATGGGAAGGGCTCATGACTCAGCGTGCAGGCACCGCTGATCTTGATCGCGATGTTCGGCCTGGACGCGAGTGCGAGGACGTGGGGCAGCTCGGCCCATGGCTCCTTCGGTGCCGGCGGATGGAAGGGTTGCTCGAGTCCAAGATGGTCGATCACCAGAGTCGTGTCGGGATTGCGCCGGGCAAGCTCGGCGACCTGCTCCATGCGGCCGCGGCACAGGAGGTTCACCGGCAGGCCGTGCTTGCCCGCGGTGGCGAGCACACGGTTGATGCCGGGATCGGCCGGATCCCGCGACGTCCCCTCGTACATCATGATGCGCACCGCCACGGTGCCTTCCTGCGCCGCCCAGTCGGTGACGATCTCGCTAACCCCCGGGTCAGTAGGATCGACCGGTTTGATCAGACCGAACCGGCCCGGATGCGCCTTGTGGACGGAAACCGCGTAGCTCGCGTCGAAGCGGTACATGGCATACACGGAGACCAACAGGGCGCCGTCGACTCCCACCTCGTCCATCGCCTTGATCATGTCGTCGCCCGTGACCTCGGGCGGTCCGGCCAGCACCGAGACCCAGGGCCGCCCGGGGTGATTGCGCTCGTAGCAGTGCACCTGAACGTCGATCGTCGCCATGGATGATGCCTCCCCGTTGCCGAATTCCGCATCGCCGAGGCTACTGCAGCCTCGGCCTTGCCGCCAACTCGGCGGCCGCTCTACGTTTCGCAGATGAAGGACAAGGTTGACGTCCTGATCGTCGGTTCAGGCGCATCAGGAGCCGCAGTCGCGTGGAGCCTCGCGGAGACGCGTATGCGGATCCTCTGCCTCGAGCAGGGCGACTGGGTGAAGCCCACGGACTACCCCAGCAACGGCCGCGACTGGGAAGCACGCCTCTTCAGCGATTTCGCGACCAGCCCGAACCGGCGCGCCCGCGAGACCGATTATCCGATCAACGACGACAACTCGCCTATCAAGGTCGTGAACTTCAACGGCGTGGGCGGCAGCACGATCATGTACACGGCCCATTACCCGCGGCTGCATCCATCGGATTTCAAGGTCAGGACCCTGGATGGCGTGGCCGACGACTGGCCGGTCGACTACGAGACCCTCGATCCCTACTTCGCGGAGAACGACCGGATCATGGGCGTTTCCGGCTTGGCCGGCGATCCTGCCTACCCACCGCACCAGCCCCCGATGCCGCCGCTGCCCCTCGGCAAGTCCGGCACGCGGCTTGGCAAGGCGATGAACAGGCTGGGATGGCACTGGTGGCCGTCGGACAGCACCATCGCCACGACCGACTATGAAGGCCGCGCCCGCTGCATCAATCTCGGCCACTGCACGCCCGGCTGCGCCCAGGGCGCCAAGGCCAGCACCGACATAACCTACTGGCCGCTGGCGTTGCGCGCGGGTGTCGAACTGCGGACGCGCTGTCGCGTGCGCGAAATCGCGACGGACGAGCACGGCATGGCTTCGGGAGTCGTCTATTACGACGCGGAAGGGACCGAGCATTTCCAGCCGGCCGAGGTCGTCATCCTGGCCTGCAACGGCGTCGGCACGCCGCGCCTTCTGCTCAATTCGGTGTCGGGTCGCTTTCCGAACGGACTTGCGAACTCCAGCGGACTGGTGGGCAAGAACCTGATGTTCCACCCCTATGCCTACAGCTACGGCTATGTCGATGAGCCGCTCGACGGCAATCATGGTCCGCCGCTCTGCCTGTGGAGCCAGGAGTTCTATGAGACCGATCCGTCACGCGACTTCGTGCGCGGCTACACCTTCCAGTTCGGGCGCGGCTATGGCGCGATCCTCGAAGCCATCACCAGCACGGCGGCGGGTCGCCTGCCCTGGGGCGAGGATCACCATCGCGTCTACCGTCGGCTCCTCAACCATCGCATCGGGCTGTCCGCGATCATCGAGGACCTGCCCGAGGAACACAATCGCGTCACCCTCGACCCCGTTCTGAAGGATTCCAACGGCATCCCTGCCCCGCGCATCGACTACACGATCGGCGAGAATAGCCGCAAGATGCTTGCCCACGCAGTGGCGAGCGCCCGGACCATCCTCGAGGAGGCCGGCGCCACGGGCATCGCGACGGAAGTCCCGATCCTCAACGGCGGCTGGCACCTTCTGGGCACCGCGCGCATGGGCAACGACCCCGAACGGTCCGTCGTGAACGGCTGGGGACGCTGCCACGACGTGCGCAACCTGTTCATCGTCGACGGCAGCATCTGGGTGACGTCCGGCGGCGTGAATCCCACTTCCACCATCCAGGCGTTGGCGCTGTATGTTGCCGACAGCATCAAGCGGCGCCTCGACAGCCTTTTTGACTGAGCCATGCCCCTCTCGAGCAACCAGATCGAAGACCTCCAGGCCTTCGCGGGAACGATCATCCCCGCCAGCGCCGACCATGGCGTGCCCGGTGCCGACGACGGGCCGATCTTCACTGAGATCCTGCGGAGCCTGGGACGCGACGAGGACGATGTGGCGGCAGCCCTGACGCGCCTCGCGGTGCTCGCCGGCGGCCGCTTCGCCGCGCTGGCGCCGCAGCGCCGACTGGACATCGCCAACCTGTTCCGGGCTGAAGGCGGCCCTGCACTGGCCGCAATCTCGCGGGTCGTCCTGCTGTGCTACTACCGCGACGACAGGGTCATGCGCTCGCTCGGACAGGAACCGCGGCCCCCCTTCCCCAAGGGACATGTCGTCGAACAGGGCGACTGGTCATTGCTGGACCCGGTCCGGCAGCGCAAGCCCTTCTACCGAACCGTGCGTTAGGCCTTCGCAGCCTTCTGCTCCTCCAGACGGTCCGTGGCCGGCGGCGGCGTACGGGACAGCGCCGCAATCTGGGCATGCAGATCGGCAGACATGTCGACCTTCACCGCCGCAAGCGAATCGCGGAGCTGCTCGAGGTCGCGGGCGCCGATGATGGGGGCGGTCACTGCGGCATGCGCCCCCACCCAGGCGACCGCCGTGCTCACCGGATGGAGTCCACGCTCGCGGCAGAAGGCGACGTACTTCTCGGCGACCCCGAACATCCAGGGCTCGCCATAGCGCGCCTCGTACATCCTGTTCGTGTTGAGCCGGCCCGTCGCCTGCCCGGAATACTTGCCGGACAGCAGGCCGGCTGCGGCGGGACTGTAGGGAACCACACCGATCCCGTTGGCCTCTGCCATCGGCAGGATCTCGACCTCGGCCTGGCGCTTCACCAGGCTGTACATCGGCTGAACGGCCTGGAGCCTCGCCCAGCCGTTGCGCTCCTGGATATCGACCCCCCTTTGCGTCTGCCAGGCCGACCAATTGCTGACGGCGGGATAGATCACCTTGCCGGAGCGCACGACGTCCTCCAGCGCCCGCATGGACTCGTCGATCGGGGTGAGCGTGTCGAAACGGTGCAGGAACAGGACGTCGATGCGGTCGGTCCCGAGCCGTCGCAGGCTGGCCTCCACGGCGCGCACGACATGGCGCCGGGAAGTACCTCGAGCATTGGCATCGGGGCCCTGCTGGCTGTTGCACTTGGTGGCGATGACCAGTTCGTCCCGATGGCCCGCCATCAGGCGGCCGAGGATTTCCTCCGATTTGCCCTTGTTGTACTCGTCTGCCGTGTCGAAGAAGTTGATTCCGGCGTCACGGCACGCGTTGTACATGGCAGCCGAAGCTGCTTCATCGGCATCGCCGCCGAACGACATGGTGCCGAAGCAGAGCTCGGAAACGGAAATGCCGGAGCGGCCGAGAAGCTTGGTCTTCATGGCCCTCTCCTAGCATGCCCCCCTCGCGCCGTCCCGGGTCCCCGGCGCACGCGACGCCTGGATCTCAAGACGTCTGCACGTCCCTTTCAAGGGCGGCGGCACCCGAGACTTCGAATGGCGGCACCGGCACTTCGGCCGCCAGGATCCGGCCCAGAGGAGCATCGATCGACCACACCACGCCCGTCTGCGGGTAGTCCAGGGTCGTCACGGCGCCGAGCGCCGAGCCCGTCAAGCCTCCCAGCAGCTTGCCTCCGAAGCCGCGACGCCGCGGTGGCACGACGGACGGGCCACCGCACTCGCGCCATGCCATGCGGAACCGCGGGTCGCCAGCGGCGCCTCCAATGCTCCATTTCAACTCGATGTAGCCGGTCTCGTTCGACAGGGCACCGTACTTGGTCGCATTCGTGGCCAGCTCGTGGAGCGCCATGCCGAGATTGTTCGCGGCCTCGCTCGTCAACGTGACGGCGGGCCCATCCATCCGCAGCCTGCCGCCCGACGGCTCGATGAACGGCTCGAGCTGCGAGCGCGCAAGCGCTTCGAGCGACACCTCGCCCGTCACTCCCGATACGGTCAGATCCTGCAACCTAGCCAGCGCCTGCAGGCGCCAGGCGAAGCGCCGGCCGAAGTCTTCTGCGCCCGAGGCTCCTCGGGCCGTCTCCGTGGCAATCGCCTGCACGACCATCAGCAGGTTCTTCGAACGATGCGTCAACTCGCGCACGAGGAAGGCATTGCGTCCTTCGGACTGCTTCAAGGCCGTGATCTCCATCGACACGCCGAGCAAGCCTGAAACCGCACCGGCCGAATCGCGGACCGGCTCGACGTGCAGGCGGAAGTACCGCGTCGACTCGCCCCGGCCGTGACGCACCTCCCCTTGTTGCGCCTCCCCGGTGGCGAGCGCGCGCTCCTCCAGCATTCTGGCATCCACGGCCATTTCCGAGGGCAGCGTCTCCTCCCCGCGCGACCCGATCAGATCGGTGGCACCCGCCCGACTGATCCATGTCAGGCGCCGTTCGCGATCCTGCGCGTAGACAACGATGTCGGCGGCGCGCAGGGCGACGTCCAGACGCTCGAGCGTGCCCCGAAGGGTCCGCGTGCCCTGCTGCAGCCGCTCGGCGACGCGGCGCAGGACGGCCGCGACCTCGTTCGCCTCCCGAACCGGAGAGACGAGCGGCGGCGGGACCTTCTCATGCTCGACCAGCCGTGCGTGGTCGGCGATCGCAGCGATCGGCTTCGCCACGAGCCGGCCTAGAAAGAGCGCCACCACCAGTGCCAGCAGCAGCATGAGCGCGCCCCCAACCGCGATCCAGCGCGTGCTCTCGATCGAAGCGGCATGGGCGACGGACTCCGGCAGATTGGCCGAGACCAGCCACCCAGAGACCGTGGAGCGACGGACGGCCCGAAGCGTCTTCACGCCTTCGAGATTCGTGGTTGCATAGACGGCCGGGCCATCGACCCGCAGTTCGTTCGCCAGCGGCTTGCCCACGAAGTCCTCGTGGCGGAGCAGGCGGGAGATGATGATGCCTTTTCGGTCAGAGAGCCCGGTGTTCCACTCCGGAGGCAGCTTCTGGCCGCGCATCTTCTCCCAGAACAGCGTGGGATCGATCGACATGTGGAGAAAGCCGTCGAACGCGCCATTTCTCAGGATCGGCACGGTCAGGGCCACTACGGGACCACCCGCGACCGCTCCCACGATCACATCCGAGACGTATGGCTGCAGGCTGTCGCGCACGGCGGCGTCGATCTCCGGCAGATCCTCGCGCGGCAGCGGGCTTCCCCAGGAGCGGCGCGTGTTCATCAGTTGCTGTCCGTTGCGATCTCGGACGAGGAGTTCGATGCCGAGGGGCTTGAGGCTCTGACTTGCCTTCGCGTGCAACGACGCCCAGTCCCCCACGACCGTATCGGGCGACGCCGCCAGCGTCGCCAGAGTCGCGATCAACAGCTGGAGTTCGCGGTCGATGTCGAAGGCGAGGTCGGCCGCAACCTGCTGCAGCCGATGTTCCGTCTCCTGCTCCTGCCGCTCCCAGCTTCGCTCGAGCATGAACGCGGTGAAGGCAAGGCACGGAACGAGCAGGCCGGCACCGAACAGAAAGAGCAGTAGGGCGACGCGGAACCCGCCCACCTGGGGCTTGCCGCTGCCCCGCAATACACCGCTAGCCTCTTCATTGCGCGGCCGCTCTGGCTGATCGCGGATCTTGCCCAGCCTCCACACGCTCCCATTCCTCCGATCGCTTTCCCACTGGCTGCACAAATCCTAGCACGGCAAGAGGCTGCCAAGAGACAATCTCTGCTGGTGCGACCCGGGGGCTGGCCGTCGGCCGCATTGACTACAGTCAAGCCGGCAGCCATTTTTCTTAGATGCGCAGAGCGCTTTCGCTCGTTCACCTTGCAGGCGTCGTGCTGCTTGTTGCAGTGGGGTTTGCTGTGGGTGGAGCCAGCGAAGCGGCCGCGCATCAGGGGCATTCCTCCTCGCCACATGCTGTTCATGTGCATTCCGACACATCGGAAGCGACTGGCGCGGATGGTGCCGGCCCCATAGACATGTCCGGTCACGCCCCCGCCAGGCCGCACGGGAAGCCTGGGCCTTGTGCCGGCGACGATGCTGACGGTCACCTCCTGGGGTGCTGCTCGGCCATCTGTCATGCCGCCCTGGCATCGCCTCCACTCGACGGGTCACATGGCTGCCTGACACAGGCAGCCATTCAGGCGGCACCGACGAATGCGCTGGTAGGCCTGTCGGCGGACGGGACGGACAGACCACCCAAACGCCACTGATCCGCCACGCGCCTCGCGCGCGTGCGCAGCCGCGTCTCTCCTGAACATCGCATTGGCTTGCAGCCCATCGGTATACGACCGGCCGCAGGCTCCAATGTAGGCGCGGCCGCTTTCGCCTGTCCGTCTCCCCGTCTTGGATCGCGCCCATGAGAGTCCGTGTCCTCGCGCTTGTGCTCGCAGCCTCCGGCTGCAGTGCGCCGCCGCTTACCCCCTTGTCTCCGTCGGATGCCTCGAACGTCGACGCGCCAGCGCCCCCCACGTCGTACCAGCCGGTCCTGGCAGGCACGGTCCCCCATGCTCCCGTCGGCTTGAAGCCGTGGCGCGAGCTCAACGATCGCGTCGCCCCGGGCGGCGGGAAGTCCCCATGACGGCCCGCTGGAGCGCGTTGTCGGCCGCGGCCCTCGCACTGCTCGCCGCAGGCTGCGCGGACTTCACCGGCGACGGCGGCATGAGCCCGGTCGCCGAGGGCGTGCGTCGGGAAATCGGGAAGGACGCCGTCAAGCTGTCCTCTCCGGAAGACACCCGACGGGCCCGGGAACGGGTGAGCCAGCTGCTCTCCGCCCCTCTTGGCGAAGAGGCCGCCGTCGAGATCGCGCTGCTGAACAATCGCGGACTGCAGACCGCCTACAACGACCTTGGTATTTCCGAGGCGGAGTACGTCCAGTCGACCCTGCCGCCCAACCCAGCGTTCACCGTCGACCGCACTTTCGGTACCGGCGGCTTCGTCGAGCTCGGCTTCCAGCTTGTCGGCAACCTGCTCGCGCTGGCGACGCTGCCCAGGCGGTCGGAGATCGCAAGGCGGGAATTCGAGGAGGCTCGGCACCGCGCGGTCGCCACGACACTCAGCCTGACGGTCGACGTTCGCCGCGCCTATGCGCGGGCCGTCGCAGCCCGGCAACGCCTGGCGCTGCTGGAACGGGCTCGCGAGACGGCCGACGCCTCGGCCCGGATGATGAAGCAGCTCGGCGAGACCGGCGGCGCCAGCAAGCTCGACCAGGCCAGGGTGGCCGCCTTTTACGCCGAGCTCAGCGCCCAGGTCGCCCAGGCGCGGCTGCAGACCACCAGCACTCGCGAAGCGCTGAACCGCTTCCTCGGACTGTGGGGCACCGACCTCGACTATCGGCTCCCCGCAGAGCTTCCCGCGCTGCCTGCAGCCGCCGCCACGATGGTCGACGTCGAGGTCGAAGCCATGCGCCGCCGCGTCGACCTCATCATTCTTCGATACGAAATCGTGACCCTGGCGAAGTCGGTCGGCTTCGTGGACGCCACGCGCTACCTGTCGTTCCTGGAACTCGGCCTCGGCTATCGCAACGAGGTCGAGACCACCGATGCCGGCCAGCAGACGTCGAAGAACCGGTACGGCCTCGAGCTCGGCATCGTGATCCCGATCTTCGACACCGGCCAGGCACGGACCACCGCCGCCCGCGAGACCTACATGCGGGCGGTGAATCGCCTGATCGAGCGGTCCGTCAATGCACGGTCAGAGGCGCGGATGGCCTATACGGCCTATCGCGCGACCTACGACATCGCGCGGTACTACCAGACGCGCATCCTGCCCCTGCGCCGCCAGATCTCGTCGGAAGTGCTGCTGCGCTACAACGGCATGCTGGTCGACGTGTTCGAGGTCCTGATCGAGGAGCGCGAGCGCATCTCGGCAGACATTGCCGCGCTGGACGCGCTCCGCGAGCACTACCTTGCAGCGGCCGACCTCCAGGCCGCGCTCATCGTCGGCGGCACCGTGCCGCCTTCGGGGATCGTCAACACGACACCGCCCCCCGAAACCATTCCGCTCGGCCTCTGAAAAGGAGAATCGCATGACACTCTCCAGACGCGACCTCGTCGGGGCTTCCGGCCTCGCTCTTCTCGGCGCCGCCGCCGTCAGCGGCCGAGTCCAGGCGCAGTCGATCCCCGAGGCGCCCACCACGACGACGAACACGATGCAGCCGCCGCTCTTCCCGGCGAGCGGTCCCGACTACCAGCCGGTCGTAACGCTGAACGGCTGGACCCTGCCATGGCGGCAGAATGGCGACTGGAAGGAATTCCATCTCGTCGCCGAACCGGTGGAACGTGAGATGGCGCCGGGCATGGTGGCACGCCTCTGGGGCTACAACGGCCAGAGTCCAGGACCGACCATCGAGGCGGTCGAAGGCGACAAGGTGCGGATCTTCGTAACCAACCGGCTCCCCGAGCACACGACGATCCACTGGCATGGCCAGATCCTGCCGTGCGGCATGGACGGTGTCGGCGGCCTTACCCAGCCGCACATCAAGCCGGGCAAGACCTTCGTCTATGAATTCGAACTCAGGAAGAGCGGCACCTTCATGTACCACCCGCATGCCGACGAGATGGTGCAGATGGCGATGGGCATGATGGGCTTCTTCGTGGTCCACCCCCGCGACCCCGCCCTCCATCGGGTCGACCGCGACTTCGTCTTTCTCCTCAACGCCTTTGACATCGAGCCGGGCAACTACGTTCCCAAGGTCGCGGAGATGCTCCAGTTCAACATGTGGGCCTGGAACAGCCGGGTCTTCCCCGGCATCGACCCGCTGGTCGTGGCGAAGGGCGACCGCGTGCGGGTCCGCGTCGGCAATCTCACGATGACCAACCATCCGATCCACATGCACGGTTATGATTTCGAGGTCACCTGCACGGACGGCGGCTGGGTGCGTCCTGAGGCGCGATGGCCTGAGGTCACGATCGATATCCCCGTCGGCGCCATGCGCGCCTACGAGTTCGATGCGATCCACCCCGGCGATTGGGCGATCCATTGCCACAAGTCGCACCACACGATGAACGCCATGGGCCACGACCTGCGCACCTTCATCGGCGTCGACAAGAAGCAGTTCTCCCGGCAGATGCGCCGCCTCGTGCCCGACTACATGGCGATGGGATCGGCCGGCATGGCCGACATGGGGGAGATGGAGATGCCGCTGCCCGATAACACGCTGCCGATGATGACGGGCTTCGGGCAGTTCGGCGCGATCGAAATGGGCGGCATGTTCTCCGTGGTGAAGGTGCGCGAGGGCCTGGCCTCTGGCGACTACACCGATCCCGGCTGGTACCAGCATCCGCCGGGCACGACGGCCTACGAATGGACGGGCCCGTCACCTGCCGCAACGCGCGCCGTATCGCCAACGCCCCGGGTACGGCAGCAGGAGATGCCGCAGGCCGTCAAGCCCCATCCCCATGGTTCGCACAAGTGAAGGTCACGACAGGAGTCACAGATGACTTTGCAAGGAGCCGCGATAGCCGTGCTTGGCATGGTGTTGATGTCCAACACGATACTGGCCAGTCCCAGCCACAAGCCTAACGAAGGACATTCGCACTCAGACACTCCGGCCTATGGCAGGCCGGGCGATCCAGGCAAGCCGGCGCGGACTGTCCTGATCGTCTTCCGCGAGGCCGATGGAAGGATGCTCTTCGTGCCGGACAGACTGAAGGTCGGCAAGGGCGAGCAGGTCCGCTTCCAGCTCCGCAACGGCGGAACCATCGATCATGAATTCGTCATCGCCACGCTCGAGGGGAACCTGATGCACATGAAGGAAATGGAGAAGAACCCCGACATGGAGCACGACGATCCCAACGCCAAGAGGCTCAAGCCAACGGCGACGGGAGAAATCCTGTGGCGCTTCACCGAGGCGGGCGTGTTCGACTTCTCCTGCCTCATTCCGGGTCATCGCGACTCCGGCATGTTTGGAACCATCATCGTCGAGTGAGACATCCAACCGCAAGGAGGATCACATGCTGAGGAAATCGCTGCTGACCCTGCTCTTCTCATCTCTGCTTCCACTTCCCGTGCTGGCGGATGGCGACATGGTGAAGGGAGAGGTCGTGAAGATCGACAAGCCGGCGGGCAAGCTCACCCTGAAGCACGGCCCGATCAGGAACCTGGACATGGATTCCATGACCATGGTGTTTCGTGTTGCCGAGCCGGGGATGCTCGACACGATAAAGGCCGGCGACCGGGTCGAATTCGAGGCGGCCCGGGTAAACGGAGCCATCACGGTCATCAAGATCACCAAGGGCCGCTAAGGGCGTCTGCCTCGGCGCTCCAGGAACCGACCGGCTTCGCAGAGCGGAGGGGCCCGCTGCCCTCGGTCGTGGCGAAGAGGCCGAAAAGCTTCTAGCCTCCCGCGAAAGGTATCGGGAGGCAGGCGTGCGGGACGCAGACACCTACGACTTCATCGTCACCGGGGCGGGGTCGGCCGGCTGCGCCGTGGCCGGCCGGCTCAGCGAGGACGGACGATTCCGCGTGCTGCTGCTCGAGGCCGGCCCGCGCGACCGGTACCCGTGGATCCATGTGCCGCTGGGCTACCACAAGACCTTCAACAATCCGAAGGTCAACTGGATGTTCGACAGCGAGCCCGAGCCCGAGCTCAACGACCGCATCATGTACCAGCCGCGCGGGAAGGTGCTGGGCGGCACGAGCTCCATCAACGGGATGGTCTACATGCGCGGCAACGCCGCGGACTACGACGAGTGGCGCCAGCGCGGCTGCGAAGGCTGGGACTACGATTCCGTATTGCCCTACTTCAAGCGGGCCGAGGACCAGGAACGCGGCGCCGACGATTTCCATGGCGTAGGCGGTCCCCTCAAGGTCACGGACCATCACTGGAAGCCGCCGCTCGCCCAGGCCATGCACGACGCCGCCATACAGGCCGGTATCCCGGCCAACCCCGATTTCAACGGCCGCACGCAGGAGGGCGTCGGCTTCTACCAGACCACGATCAGCCGCGCTCGACGCTGGTCGAGTGCGCGCGCCTATCTGGGCGACGCAGGCCGGCGCCGGAACCTGGCTGTCGTGACCTCGGCGCATGCGACGCGCATCCTGATCGAGGATGGCCGTGCGAGGGGCATCGAGTATCGCACCCCCGAGGGACTGCGGACGGCCCACGCACGCCGGGAGGTGATCGTCTCCGGCGGCGTCTACGGTTCGCCGCAGCTTCTCATGCTGTCGGGGCTCGGTCCGGCCGACCATCTCCGCAAGCACGGCATCGAGGTCGTCCGCGACATGCCGGGCGTGGGCAGTCACCTGCACGACCACTTCAATTCCTATGTCGCCTACCGCTGCGCACGCGCCTGCACGATGAACGATCTGGCCAACAGCCTGCGCCGCCGTCTCATGGCGGGTCTGCAGTACGCCCTTGCCCGTAGCGGCCCTCTTTCCAGCATGGGACTCTATGTCGGTGCGATGGTGCGCAGCGACCGCCGGCTCGAACGGCCGGACCTCCAGATCAATATGTTCGCCTGGGCCGTGCGCGAGCGGAACCGCAACGGCGTCGTGCCGCAGCCCTTCTCCGCCTTTGCGCTCTCGCCCGTTCATCTGAGGCCCGACGGACGCGGCACCGTCCGCCTGAAATCGCCCGATCCCCTCGCCGCTCCCGAGATCCGCTTCAACTTCCTGAAGACTGCCAACGACTGGAGCGCGATGCTGCAGGGTCTTCGCATCTGCCGCCAGATCGCCAGTCAGGAGGCGCTGCGGCCCTTCATCGTCGAGGAAATCCATCCCGGACCGGAGGTGGTCGACGACGCCGGCCTGCGAGCCCATGTCCGAGCCACCGGCGTCTCCAACCTGCACCCCGTGGGCACCTGCCGCATGGGCCGCGAGATCGATGCGGTGGTCGATCCGCAGCTCCGCGTGCACGGCATCGACGGGTTGAGAGTAGCGGACGCATCGATCATGCCGAACATCGTCGCCGGCAACACCAATGCGCCGTCGATCATGATCGGCGAGAAATGCGCCGACATGATAAGGAGCGACTTGGGGGCGGCACATGCACCCCCTGTACCCGCGAGGTGAGGCATGATTGGACGTAAACTCGCGCTGCTTCTTGTCATTGCAGCGCTGCCGGCAACGGGCCACGCCCAGTCGTTCGGGCCGCAAACGGTCTGGACCAACGATCACGCTCGACTGGTGGTCCAGTCGATCGACGCCGATGGCAGGCTTTCGGGCACTTACACGAACCAGGGAGCCGGGTTCGGGTGTGCCGGTCGTGCATTTCCCGTCACCGGCTGGGTCGATGGCGACAAGATCTCCTTCGCCGTGCGACGCAAGGATCCGGCCAACTGCACGCCGATCGAATCCTGGACCGGCTTCATGCGCGATGGCGAACTGCTCGTTGAGTTCTATGCCGTCGTCACGGACTCGGGACGGACAACCATCCTCAGGGGATCGGACCAGTATCGGCGTCAATGAGGTGCCACATCAGGCGAGGCCGAAGCTGAGCTTGATGGCCGTGACCAGGTTAGTGACGGCGATGCTCGTGAGGATAAGCCCGAACACGCGGCTCACGATCTCGATACCCGGCCGGCCGAGAAGACGGAAGATCAGTCCGGCCGCCGCATACAGGCAGAACAGCAGAAGGAGGCAGAGCACGAGGATGCCGGTGGTGGTGGCCTGCTCCACGAATGTGCGGACCGTGTTGTCGGTCAGGAGCATCACCGTGAGGATGGCCCCTGCCCCTGCGATGCCCGGAACCGCAAGGGGAAACACCGCGCGATGGAAAAGCGATGTCTCGGGGGAAAGCGACTCGGCGTCTTCGATTACCTTGCCAAGCACCATCCGCAGGCCGAACATCAGCAGCACCAGGGCGCCGGCCATCTGGAAGGACGCCATCGGTATATGCAGCATGTTCAGGAGGCCGTGCCCGATGACGATGAAGAACAGCAGGATCAGGAAGGCGACCAGAAGGGCATAGGCTGCGACCAGCAACGAGCGCCGGCGATCGAGGCCCGCGGTGACCGAGAGGAAGATCGGCACGGTCGCTACGGGATCGAGGATCACGAACAGAGTGACGATTTCGGAGAATAGATCGTTTGCGAACGTTAGCCCCACGATAGAACTCCACCAGTTCGTCCAGGTCGATCCCCTCAGGGAATGGCCGTGCGGCTCCCCGCCTCGGGCCTCGGCGCATGCTAGGTGGAACGACGTATGGAAGGAAACGCGTATGACACCCCTCGACGAATTTCGCGGCAGTGCCGCGGGCGAGAGGCCCCCTTCCGCCAGGCCCGCCTTGGAAGCCCTGTGGTGGCTCCTCAAAGGAGACTGGAGCCAGGCGCATGCATGCGTGCAGCGCCACGAGGGTGATGTCGATTGCGACTGGGTACATGCCCATCTGCACCGCCAGGAAGGTGACATGGCCAATGCCGAATACTGGTACCGTCGCGCCAGGCGACCCGCGTCGACGGCGCCACTGCCGGAGGAATGGACGATGATCGCGGGCGACCTGCTCGCGCGCGGCGGCGGGCAACGGGAAGGAGATGCGAGATGAAGTTCGGAGTGACGGTCGTGCCGCGCGCATCGGACTGGCGGTTGTTCGTCGACCTGGAGGCGATGGGCTACGATGCCGCCTGGGCAGCCGATTCGCAGATGCTCTACTCCGACGCCTATGCCGTGCTGGCGCTGGCAGCCGCCAACACGTCACGCATCCGCCTGGGCACGGGCGTCTCGGTCGCGGGCGTGCGCCTGGCGCCGGTGACCGCCCACTCGATCGCCACGATCAACCAGCTGGCGCCCGGCCGCGTATTCATCGGCATCGGAACCGGTCACACGGCGATGCGGGTCATGGGCAAGGATCCGATGAAGGCCCGCGCTTTCCGTGAGTATCTTCGCGTGCTGCGGGCGCTGCTCCACGGAAAGGAGGTCGACTACGCGCTGATGGAGGGCGAACCGACCGACATCCGCTTCCTGCATCCCGACATGGGCTTCATCGACGTCGCGCATCCCGTTCCGATCTATGTGGCCGCCGACGGCCCGCTGGCACTGAAGGCGGCCGGCGCGTACGGCGACGGCCGGATCTGTTCGCATAACCAGACACGGACCCGGCTGCAGAAGAGTCTCGAGACGATGAAGGAGGGCGCCAAGGCGGTCGGCCGCACGCTGCCCGGAAACTTTCACACCGCCGCGTTGAGCTACGCCTGCGTGCTGCGGCCGGGCGAGAGCATCACCTCGGACCGCGTGATCGACGAGATCGGCTCCATGGCGGCCGCCACGCTGCACTATTGGTGGGAACTCTACCAGAAGGATGGAGACACCAGCACCGTGGCGCGGCGCTGCCTGAACCTGTGGGAGGAGTATCTGGCGTTCACTGAAAGGATGGAGACCCCGCCAGCCAGGCGCTACCAGCAGATCCACTATGGCCATTGCGCCTTCCTGCCGCCCGAGGAGCGCCAGTTCATCACCGAGGACCTGATCCGCGCCACCGGCGGTCTCGTCGGCACGCCGGAGGAGATCATCGAAATGCTGCGCGAGCGCGAAGCCATGGGCCTCGACGAAATAACGCTGCTGCCGGCCATGGACACGGCGCGCCGCAACCTGAAGGACTTCGCCGAACACGTGATCGCGCGCTATTGACCGTCAGCCGCAGCTGACGAGGCCTGCGGCAGCCAACAACTTTCCGCTACGCAGCCGCCTTGCCCTTGTCCTCGCCCACGCGTGCGGCAAGCGATGCCGCCATGAACTCGTCGAGGTCGCCGTCGAGGACCTTCTGCGGATCGCTGCGCTCGACGTTGGTGCGCAGATCCTTCACCATCTGGTACGGCTGCAGCACGTACGATCTGATCTGGTGGCCCCAGCCGATATCGGTCTTGTTGGCTTCCGCCGCCAGCCGCTCGGCTTCGCGCTTCTGCAACTCCACCTCGTAGAGGCGCGCCTTCAGCATCTGCATCGCCTTGGCCCGGTTCTGATGCTGGCTGCGCTCCTGCTGGACCGCTACGGCGATACCCGTCGGAATGTGCGTGATGCGCACCGCCGAATCGGTCTTGTTGACGTGCTGGCCACCCGCGCCCGAGGCTCGATAGGTGTCGACACGCAGATCCTTGTCCAGCACTTCGATCTCGATGTTGTCGTCGACCTCTGGGTAGACCCAGACGCTGGCGAAGGAGGTCTGGCGCCGCGCATTGCCATCGAAGGGACTGATCCGCACCAGGCGGTGCACACCCGACTCCGTCTTCAGCCATCCGTAGGCATTGGGCCCCTCGACCTTGAAGGCGCAGGACTTGATGCCCGCCTCCTCGCCGGCGCTCTCCTCGAGCCAACTCACCTTGTAGCCGCGCCGCTCGGCCCACCGCGTATACATGCGTGCCAGCATCTCGGCCCAGTCCTGGGCCTCGGTGCCGCCAGCGCCGGCGTTTATCTCGACATAGGCGTTGTTGGGATCGGCCTCACCCGAAAGCAGGGTCTCGAGCCTGGCCTTGGCCGCCTCGCCCCGCGCGTCGAGGAGCGCACGCTCGGCGTCGGCGATCATGGCCTCGTCGCCCTCGGCCTCCGCCATCTCGATCAGGCCGACATTGTCGTCGACCGCCGCTCGCAAGCGCTTGATCGTCGAGATCGCACCTTCCAGGCGGGTCCGCTCGCGCATCACCGCCTGCGCCTGCTTCTGATCGTCCCAGAGCGCCGGATCTTCGGCGCGCGCGTTCAGTTCATCCAGACGTACGACGGCCCTGTCGTAGTCAAAGACGCCTCCTCAGGAGTTCCAGCGACTCCTCGATTTCGTTCACCATCGCCTGAGCTTCGGCACGCATTTGTCTGCACTCTTCTTCGACGCCAGTTGTTCTGAGCTCGCCCGACCTTCGAGCTAGTACGTCTCGCCGGTTCCCGTGAGACCCACAGGGCGACGGCCTCCCGCCTGCTGCGGGCCGCCGTCGTCTATTCCGGCATAGGGGGCCGACCCGTCAAGCGGCGTCTGACCGTAGCCGTCGCTGCCCGGCTCCGTGCCGGGCTTGAAGACTTCGTCGATGGTGCCGCCTTCGTAGGTATGACGAACCAGCCGCAGGCCGGGTGGGATCCGGAACGGCGTCGGCGGCTTGCCCTTGAAGATCTCCTTGGCGATGGCCTCGTAGATCGGCGCGGCATTGCCGCCGCCTGTCTCCTGGCCGCCCAGGGTCCTCGGCTCGTCGAAGCCGATATACACGCCGATTGTTATGTCGGGAGTGGAGCCCAGGAACCAGTTGTCGTGCGAGTCGTTGGTCGTTCCCGTCTTTCCCGCGATCGGCCGTCCGAGAGCCGCCAGCCGCCCGGCCGTTCCGCGGGTGGTCACGCCAAGCATCATGTGCACCACCTGGTACACCGAAGCCGGGTCGTGGAACGGCTTGCGTGAATCCACGATCTCCGGCGCCGCGGGACGGCTTCCCTGCCCGCCCGCCTGCTGACCGCAGCCGCGACAGGTGCGCGGCTCATGCCGATAGATGGTCCGACCGTTCCTGTCCTGCACTCGGTCGACCAGGCTCGGCGTGATCTCGAGCGCACCGTTGGCAAGCATGGCGTAGGCCATGGTCATGCGCAGCAAGGTGGTCTCGCCCGCACCGAGCGACATCGGCAGGTAGGCGCCCATGTGATCGGTGACACCGAACTCCTTGGCGACCTCGACGATGCGCTTCATCCCGATCTGATTGGCGATTCGCACGGTCATCAGGTTGCGCGACAGCTCCAGGCCGCGGCGAACCGTCGTGGGACCGAGGAAGTCCCCGCCGTAGTTCTTCGGCGACCAGATGGGCTGGCCGTAGCCGGGGTCGTAGCTGAACGGCCCGTCGAGCACGATGGACGCCGGCGTGAAGCCCGCATCCATGGCGGCGAGGTAGACGAAGGGCTTGAAGGCGGATCCCGGCTGACGGGCCGCCTGCACGGCCCGATTGAACTGGCTGCGCCCGTAGGACCATCCGCCCGACATGGCCAGCACGCGGCCCGTCTGCGTGTCCATCACAACGACGCCACCTTCGACGTTCGGGACCTGCCGCAAAGCATATGTATTCGGAGGATAAGGCTTGGCGTTGGCCCCCGCCGGCGCCTCCACCTTCTCGACGACGACGACGTCTCCGACGGCGACCACGTCCGCCGGCCGGCGCGGCGGATTTCCAATGCGCTGCTCGGGAAGTGTCCGCCGTGCCCATGCCATCTCGGCGAACGGAATGGTGCCTTCACCCTCGGACAGACCGACGAGCTGTACTGCCTGCGGCTCGACCTTTGCGACGACGGCCAGCTGCCACGTGGACGGGCCGAACAGTGGCCGGCGCTGGGCGATACGGGCGAATTCCTCCTCCCATATGCTCATGTCGCCGATCTTCGCATGTGGACCACGCCAGCCGTGGCGGCGGTCGTAGCGGATCAGCCCCTCGCGCAGAGCCTCGTCCGCCACCGCCTGGATGGCCGGATCGAGGGTGGTGCTGACGGTCAGGCCGCCCTCGTAGAGGCCCTTCTCGCCGTAGGCTGCCATGAGGTTGCGCCGCACCTCCTCCGCGAAGAAATCCGCCTGCACGGCCTCCGTTGCGCCGCGGCGGCGGTACTGGAGCTTCTCGCCCTTGGCCTCTTCCATCTGCGCCGACGTGATGTACCCGTCATCGCGCATGCGGCCGAGCACGTAGTCACGCCGCGCGTAGGCTTCCTTCTCGTTGCGCACCACGTTGTAGCGGTTCGGTGCCTTGGGCAATCCTGCCAGGTAGGCGATCTCCGACAGTGACAGCTCGTCGAGTGACCGGTCGAAATAGTTCAGCGCGGCCTGGGCGACGCCGTAGTTGCCCGAACCGAGGTAGATCTCGTTGAGGTACAGTTCGAGGATGCGCTCCTTCGAGTAGGCATCTTCGATGCGGAAGGCCAGAATCGCTTCGCGTATCTTGCGCGCGAGGGTGGCCTGGTTGCTGAGCAGGAAGTTCTTCGCGACCTGCTGGGTGATGCCGGAAGCACCCTCCGGCCGCTTGCCGGGATTGGCCAGATTGGCGATCACGGCGCGCAGGACGCCCACGATGTCGACGCCGGGATGATGGAAGAAGCGCTGGTCCTCGGCGGCGACGAAGGCCTCCAGAACGCGCTTGGGCATGGCCTCGGCCGGGACGAAGACCCGCTTTTCCCGGGCGTACTCCGCGAGCAGGCGGCCGTCGGCGGCGTACAGGCGCGAGGAAATGGCTGGTTGATAGTCGGCCAGCTGCTTGTGGTCGGGCAGACCATGGCTGAAGTGCCAGAACAGCCCGGCGACCGTGGCAGTACCGACGATCAGGGAGGCCGTGGCGAATGCCAGCAGGATCTTGACGAAGTTCAGCACGCTCATCTTCTACGTTGACCCCAACGGGGCGGCAACGCCGACGGTGCAGGAAAGTTAAGCCTTTCTTATGGCAGCACCGGCAGCGAAATGGGCGTCGATCGAGGCCCGCAAGGCGCGGGCCAGTGCGGCCTGATGCTGCCGCACGGTCAACAGCTTCTCGTCCTGCCGGTTCGACAGGTAGCCGAGTTCGACCAGCGCCGCCGGCATCTCCGGCGAGGTCAGCACCGCGAATCCAGCCTGCCTGTGCGTCCGACGCAGCAGCCGCACGCCACCGGTGGCAAAGCTGTGCACGATCGTCTCGGCGAAACGACGGGAATCGTTGACCGTGCCGCGTTGGTTCATGGCCACGAGCGTCCGGGCGACAACGTCCGACTCGTTGGCGAGCTTCATGCCCGCAACCGGCCCGTCCGCGCGGTTCTCGCGTGCGGCCAACGCCGCGGCTTCACGGTCGCTCGCCGACTCAGACAGGGTGTAGACGGAGGCCCCGCGAACGCTCGCGTCGGGACAAGCGTCCGCATGCAGCGACAAGAAGAGATCGGCCTTGGCTGCCTGTGCGCGCGCGACCCTTTCGCGAAGCGGGACGAAGACGTCGGTGGTCCGCGTCAGCATCACGCGATAGCGGCCTCCGGACAGCAACTCCCTCTGAAGTAGCCGCGCGACGGCCAGCACGACTGCCTTTTCCCGGGTGCCGCGCGCGCCTATGGCGCCCGGGTCACGGCCGCCATGCCCTGGATCCAGCGCAATCAGGCGGGTCCGAACGGGAGGCGTCGGCTTGGCCATCGACTTCTTTTTGGCACGGACCCGCTTCTTGGGCGGCCCGGCCAAAGCAGGCCCAGCGTGGAACCCGAGCATCGCCATTCCGGCAAGGACGGCAATCAGCGTGCGACGGTAAGGAGCGGCCATGAGACAGCCAGCTTTATCTAGAGGAAGCGAATTATTGTTGTGATATCTTCAACCAGATACCGAAGAACCCAGATAATTTCAATAAAAATCAATCCTTTAATAGATCAATCTCAACTACCCCATGTTTTGATTGTCGCTCGCGAGATAACGCCGTATGTTGCGTTTGCGAGCAGTCGCCGTCGTTCGACCCTTCCTCCTTCGGATACCTCTTCCACGCAGTGGGAAGGCCGGGTGGAGGGGCCGACGGCAGCTTTTCAGCCGGGCTGGCGCCCCGAAAGGGAGCGGCGGGCCTGCGATGAAGCTGTCAGGCAGGCGGTGGCTATAGGAAACCCGAGGTCGGCAGGACCCTGTTGCGGTCCGGCGGTACGATGCTTCCCCGTCTTGGCCAAAGTAGGCCGTTCGACGGGTCGATGGCGTAGCGTCCCCCTCGCCCCAGAGAGGCGGCAAGGCCGCCGGTCGCTCGCGCCGGTTGGAACCGGACGTCTCGGAGCGAGCCATGGCACGGCGCATGCTCATTGATGCGAGTCACCCCGAAGAGACGCGGGTGGTCGTCGTTGATGGAACACGACTTGAAGAATTCGATTTCGAGACGGCAAGCCGTAAACCCCTGAAGGGGAACATCTATCTTGCGAAGGTCATCCGCATCGAGCCTTCGCTCCAAGCGGCCTTCGTGGAGTACGGCGGGAACCGTCACGGCTTCCTGGCCTTCTCCGAAATTCATCCGGACTACTACCAGATTCCGGTCGCCGACCGCGAAAGGCTGATTGCCGAGCAGCAGCGTCTGCAGGCAGAGGCCGAGGAGGAAGAAGCAAACCGGCGGGACAAGGTCGACCGCACGGACATCGACGAAGCGCGCGAGGAAAACCGCGTGGAACTGGCCGCCACGGGCGATGGTGACGAGCCTGACGAGGAACCGGCGCCGGTGGCCATGCAGGATGCGGCCGAGACCATCGCGACGTCGGAAGACAAGGGCGACATCCCCGTCCCGGGCGACGCGGCGCCCGAAGCGGCTTCCGCGAATCCCGACGCTGCGGCCGATGCGGCGGCAGTCGTGGGGATCGGCACTGCGACGTCGCCGGGCGCGCCAGCCGAGCCGGACGCCGGGATGCCTTCGCCTGCCGAAGCCTCGGCGCAGGGCGGCGTGCAGGCAGCCGCGATTCCGAGCGAGCGCATCGATGGACCGGGCGAGGCTGCCGATGCGACGCCGGCCATCGTCGGCGAGGAGCAGGCCGAGAAGCCAGCCGACATTGAAGACGCGCCTGCGGCGGAACTCCCGAACGACCCGGCCGAGGCACCTCAGCCGGACGTCGTCGTGGAGACGCTGGGCGGCGAGGACGTGATCGAGCAACGCGAAACCCGCGAACGCCGGCGCCGGAACCCCATTCGCCAATACAAGATCCAGGAAGTGATCAAGCGCCGGCAGATCCTGCTGGTGCAGGTCGTCAAGGAGGAGCGCGGGAACAAGGGCGCCGCGTTGACCACCTACCTCTCGCTCGCCGGGCGCTATTGCGTCCTGATGCCCAACGCGGGACGTGGCGGCGGCATCTCGCGCAAGATCTCCAACCCGGCCGACCGCAAGCGGATGAAGGAGGTCCTGAGCGAACTGGATGTGCCGCAGGGCATGGGTGTCATCCTGCG
The DNA here is from genome assembly GCA_049323495.1 of Pseudomonadota bacterium. Taxonomy (GTDB): domain Bacteria; phylum Pseudomonadota; class Alphaproteobacteria; order Reyranellales; family Reyranellaceae; genus Reyranella. The sequence goes on along the minus strand of JBMONG010000003.1, from coordinate 317,298 downwards.
CACGGCCGGCCTGGAGCGCAGCACGATCGACATCAAGCGCGACTACGAATATCTCTCCCGGCTGTGGGACTCGATCCGAGAGCTCACCATGCGCTCTACGGCACCGGCGCTCATCTATGAGGAAGGCGATCTCATCAAGCGATCGCTGCGTGACGTCTACGACACGGATATCGCGCAGGTGCTGGTCGAAGGCGAAGCAGGCTTCCTGGCGGCCTCCGAATTCATGCGCCAGCTCGTGCCGCACCAGGCGAACAAGGTCGAACCTTACAAGGACGCCATTCCGCTCTTCCATCGCTATCAGGTGGAGAGTCAATTCGACGCCATGCATTCGCCCGTCGTCCAGCTCAAGAGCGGCGGCTACATCGTCATCAATCCCACCGAAGCGCTGGTTGCGATCGACGTGAACTCGGGCCGCTCTACGAAGGAGCGAAACATCGAGGAGACGGCGCTGCGGACCAACATCGAGGCGGCGGAGGAGATCGCCCGTCAGGTCCGCCTGCGCGACCTGGCAGGTCTGATCGTGATCGACTTCATCGACATGGAGGAGACGCGTCACCAGCGACAGGTCGAGCACAAGGTCAAGGATGCCATGCGGCACGACCGTGCTCGCATCCAGATCGGCCGCATCTCGGCCTTCGGCCTGCTCGAGATGTCGCGCCAGCGGCTGCGGCCCAGCTTGCTCGAACATTCGACCGAGATCTGCCCGCACTGCGCGGGTACGGGCCGCGTCCGCTCGATCGAGTCGGCGGCGCTTCACGCGCTGCGTGCCATCGAGGAGGAAGGCGTTCGGCGCCGGGCGAGCGAGATTGTCGTCAGCGTGCCGCCCAACGTGGCCCTCTACCTCCTGAACCAGAAGCGCCATACGCTTTCGGAGATCGAGAAGCGATATGGCTTTGCGGTTTCGGTCGAAGCCGACGACGAGCTGCATGCCGCCGACTGCGAGATCGAGCGTATCCGCTCACGCCGCGACGACCGGGATCGCCCGGCGCAGGAACTGGCGCGTGCAAGCTACGAGGAGCCGTCGGACGAAAGTCCGGCGGAGGATGCAGACTTCGCAGAGGACGGCGAAAGCTCCGGCGACCGTGCCGAGCTGGAGGACGGCGAAGGCCGCGAAGGCAACCGGCGCCGGCGCCGGCGCCGGCGCCGGCGCAGCCGCCGTGACGGCGAAACCGAGTTGGACGACCATCCGCAGGCGATGGGTGCAGAGGATCCAGGCGAAGGTGGTGATCCGCGAGCCTCCGCTCATGAGTCCGCCGGTTCGGATGCCGGGCACGGACCGAACGGAGCTGAGACGGACGACGCGAGCGACGCTGCGGGAGAGCCGTCGGACAGCGTCGCCGGTGGCGATGATCGCGGTGACGACGAGAAGGGCGACCGTCGTCGGCGGCGCGGCCGCCGTGGCGGCCGGCGCCGGCGCCGCGAGAATGGTGAAGGCGATCTCGACGAGACGGCCGGCGAGCCTCTCGACGAGTCGCCGACGGCCGAACCACTGCCGGTCGCGGCAAATACCGACGAACCCATACTGGCGCCGGACGCACCGTCGGAGTCGGCACGCTCCGACGTGGAGCCGATATCCGCGGCGACCGTCGAGGCGGCTCCCCTTGAGCCCACGCCTCCTCCGCCTGTCGACTCCCTGGCGGCGCCGGCCGAATCACCGCCGGCTCCCGTCGTGCCCATCATCACCGCGCCACCGGAGAAGCCCAAGCGCGGCTGGTGGCGTCGCTGATCCTGCGGCCGTCGACTGGCGGCCGTGACTGTCCTGCGGTGCCCGGCGCTCGCGCTCCAGACATTCCGCAATCGCGGGGCAGTTGCTGTCGTGACCCGCGTGTCCTGTATTTTCGCCTGGCGCGGGACCGCCTGTGGCGTTGCCGTAGCCAGCATGCGAGAGTCCGGCCTCGATCTTCTACCGGACAGAGAGCATGCTTCGACGTCATCTCATGGCAGGCGTGGTCGCGACCGCGGCGACGGCACGCACCGCCCTTGCCAGCGATTTTCCTAACGGTCCATTTCGTATAATCGTGCCGTTTGGCGCGGGTTCGGCAACTGATCAGGGCGCTCGCCACATCGCGGAAGGCCTGAACCGAATCTTCGGTGTCCCAGCCGTCGTCGAGAACAAGCCGGGTGCCAATGGCGCCATCGCGGCCGACATCGCCGCCAAGGCCAAATCCGACGGCCAGACGATCTTCGTGTGCTCCAACACGGCAGCGGCGTCGAATGTCGCCATGATGAAGTCCCTGCCCTACGACCCGCTCAAGGACTTCGAGCCGATGACCATGATCGGCCGCGCGCCGGTGTTCCTGATCGTCAATCCGAAGGTCGAGGCCACGACAACGCAGGAACTGGTGGCCCTGTGCAAGCGTCAGCCCGGCAAGATCAATTTCGGTTCCGGCAGCGCTTCGACTCGCATATCGGGCGAGTTGCTGAAGGCGCGCGCCGGAATCGACATCGTTCACGTACCATACAAGAGCACGCCGGCCGCCTTGCAGGACACGATGGCCGGGCACGTGCAGATGTGCTTTGCCGATCCCGTCACCAGCCTGCCTCAGGTCAAGGCTGGCACCGTACGCTGTCTCGGCGTCGGCACGCGCGGCCGCTACAGGCTGACGCCTGATATTCCCACGTTGATCGAGCAGGGCATTCCCGATTTCGAGCTCATGACCTGGACGGCAGTCCTGATGCCCAAGGGGGTGCCCGCGGCAGCGTTTGCCAAACTTCGCGAGGCCGTCGTCAAGACGATCACCGAGCCCGCCTACGTCGATCGCCAGGCAGCCGGCGGATCGGAGATATTTCCCACGACGCCCGAGGAGCTGAGGCGCATTCAGGTGGCAGAGATCGAGCTCTATCGGGAGATGATGAAGATCGCCGGCATCGAGCCGGAGTGATCGCGACGATCCTCCGGCCCTCGCTCCATTGCGCGGCGCCCTGAGCGCCAATCGGCGCGGATCAGCGATCCGAACGATACACGGCAAGTTCCGCGCGCGTGTCGGCGATCGAGAACCATCGGTGCTGCTCGGTTCGGAACTGGCGCCAGTTGCCGAGGATCTTCTTGAACTGCTCGTTCTTCGCCGCCTCCTCGTCGAGGACCGATTCCAGCGCCCCCCGCAGCGCGCGGATCACTTCGTCCGGCAGCACCGACAGCTGCGTGCCGGAGCCGACGAGGCGGACGATCGCCTGTGCGTTCTTGGCATCGTAGGAGGCCAGCATTTCCGTGGCGGCGTAATTGCTGGCGTAGACGAGCGCCGCACGGTAGCGCGGCGGCAGTGCCGCCCATGCCGCCTTGTTGACCATGATGACGTTGTTCGCTTCGAGTTCCATCACGCCTGGCGTGTAGTAGTACTTGGCGACCTTGTTGAAGCCGAGCTTCTCGTCGTCGTAGGGACCGACCCACTCGCAGGCATCGAGGGTGCCGCGCTCCATCGCCGGGTAGATGTCACCACCCGCGATCTGCTGCGGGACCGCCCCCAGCTTTTGGAAGACCTTGCCGCCGAAGCCGGCGGTGCGGATCTTCAATCCGTCGAGGTCCTTCGGCGTCTTGATCTCCTTTCGGAACCAGCCGAACATCTGGCCGCCCGTCTGGCCCGCTCTGAAGGCGACCACGCCGAAGCTGTCATAGACCTCGTCCATCAGCTTGCGGCCATCGCCAAACATCATCCAGGCATTGTGCTGCCGTGGCGTCAGGCCGAAAGGCAGGGACCCGTCAAAAATGAAGGACGGGTTCTTGCCGACATAGTATCCCGTATAGGTATGTCCGCACTCGACGGTGGCGTTGGACACCGCATCGAGGACCTGCAGCCCGGGCACCAGCTCGCCCGCGGCATAGGGCTGCAGCTGGAACTTGCCGTCGGTCAGCTCGCCGACGATGCGCGCGACGGTCTGGGCAGCGCCATAGAGCGTATCCAGGCTCTTGGGGAAGCTCGAGGTGAGGCGCCACCGCACGACTTCTGCGGTCTGCTGCGAGAATGCCGGTGACGCTGCAAGCGTGGCGAGAGAGGCGGCGGCCGGAGCAAACTGGCGACGGGTGAATGTCATTTCGATTTCCTCCCTTGATTTGTCGCGAATTGTAGGCGACCCGCTCTGGTAGCGCTACCAGATTCAAGCCGCGCTCCAGCCGCCGTCCACGGGAATGGCCGCTCCCGTGATATCGGCCGCGCCCTGGCTGCACAGCATGGCAACCAGCGCCGCTACCCGTTCCGGCATGACGAACCGGCGCGACGGCTGCCGCGATGCAAGGAAGGCGCGCTCCGCCGCCTCTCGCGACAAGCCGGATTTGGCGCGTTCCGCCTCCAGCCTCTGCTCGATCGACGGCGTCGGGATGGTTCCCGGGCAGACGGCGTTGCAGGTGATGTTCTGATCGGCGGTTTCGAGCGCGACAGCCCTGGTGAATCCGATCAGTGCGGTCTTCGTCGTCACGTAGTCGACGCGGTTGACTGTGGCGAAAAGCCCGTACACCGACGCAATGTTCACGATGCGTCCGAAGCCGCCATTCCTCATGCCGGGAAGGGTCAGCCTCGTTGTGTGAAAAGCTGCAGACAAGTTGACCGCGAGCGCGCGGTCCCAGTCGTCCGGTCTGAATTTCTCGACTGGCGCGAAGTGCCGCACGACAGCATTGTTGATCAGGATGTCGATACCACCAAGGTCTCGATTCGCTGCCTCCACCAGACCGGCGACCTGCGCCGCGTCGCCCACGTCGGCACCGTGATACAGAACGCGCACGCCGTGCTCGACCTCCAGCCGCCTCCGGCTGGTCTCGATTGTATCGAGGTCGCCGAAACCGTTCATCACGACATGGCACCCTTCAGCGGCAAGGCGCTCGGCGATAGCCAGTCCAAGTCCCTGGCTCGAGCCGGTGATGAGTGCGCGTCTTCCCCTCATATCCACTCCTCAAGTACTTTCGCGCTGCACGACTTCGAAGCTGACATCGATGCGAGTCTTCTCCCGTGCGGCCCCGCGCAGGCGGTTGACCAGGAGCTCCGCGCCCCGTCGCCCGATCTCCTGCCGCGGCAGGCGCAGAGTCGTGACGGCGGGCACCGTATGGCGCAGCAGATCGAGGTCGTCGAAGCTTGCTATGGCTATGCGCGCCGGTACTGCCCAGCCCCGGCGCTGGCACTCGAACAGCGCACCCACAGCCAGCACGTCGCCGGCGAAGAAGGCGGCGTCGATGTCGGGATGGGTCTGAACGAGGCGCACCAGTGCGTCGGCCCCTTCGCTGAACCCGCCGGCCGCCTCCAAAACCATGTCCGGATCGGCCGGGAGACCCAGCTCCCTGAGCGCCGCGAAGTAGCCGCGCCGGCGTTCGCGCGACCGATCGTTGTCCCGCAGCGGCAACGTCACGAATCCGATCTTGCGATAGCCGAGGCGGCCGAGGTGTGCCGTCATCGCGCGAGCGGCCTCGAAGTTCGAGTAGCTCACCACCATGTCGAGTGGGCGGCTGGTCAGGTTGCCGGTCTCGACGACCGGAATGTCGGTCCGCGCCAGGAGTTCCTGCACACGCTTGCTGTGCGTGGTGTTATGGAGAACCAGGCCACAAACCCGCTGCGCCAACAGCGCTGCCACCAGGGACTCCTCGTCCTCCAAGCGATGCCCACTGTCCGCGATCATCAGATGCAGGCCATTGGCGCGCAGCACGTCCGAGATGGCATGGATCATCGTGGCGTAAAGGGAATTGCGCAGCGAAGGGACGACCAAGCCGACAATGTTGCTGCGCTTCGAGGACAGGCTCCCCGCGATGCGGTTGGGAAGGTAGCCGAACTGACGGACTGCTGCCTCGACCTTGCGCCTCATCGCTTCGGACACGCTCTCCGGGTCGCGCAGCGCCCGCGACACCGTCATGGGCGAGACTCCGGCGTGACGGGCAATGTCGCTCATCCTCGTTTCGCCACTACCCTGCCGTGCCTTGCGCGCCATCCTTCCCTGCCCCATCCTCGGTGATATCGATACCACAAACGCGACGGAGGGACGATCATGAGCGCTCTGCTGGGGTTCGTGGGGGTAGGCCAGATGGGCGGTCCGATGGCCAACCGTCTGCTCGACGCCGGCTATCGCCTGTGCATCCATGACCTCTCGGACGAAGCGACGGCTCCGCTCGTCGCGCGCGGCGCCGAGCTCGCCGGATCTCCGGCCGAGGTCGCCTCCGCCGCAGAAATCGTGTTCATGAGCCTGCCCACCCCGGACGTCGTTCGGGCGGTGGCTCTGGGAGGCAATGACGGGCTGTTGAACGGGTCGAAGGTGCGGACAATCGTCGATCTTTCGACCACCGGTCCCGGCGTGGCCTGCGAGGTCGCCGGGAAACTCGCGGAGCGGCAGATCGGCTGGGTCGACGCCCCCGTCAGTGGCGGCATTGTCGGGGCCAAGGCTGGCTCGCTCGCGGTGATGGTCTCCTGCCCAAAGGCCGCCCTGCAGCGCGTGGAGCCGATGCTTCAAGTCTTCGGGAAGCTGTTCCACACCGGCGAGAAGCCGGGTCTCGCGCAGACCGCCAAGTTGGCGAACAACCTGCTGGCCGCCACGGCACTGGTCGCGACATCCGAGGCGGTAGCCATGGGTGTCAAGGCCGGGCTCGATGCCCGAGTGCTGATCGACATCATCAACGCCTCGAGCGGCCGCAACAGCGCTTCGCAGGACAAGTTTCCGCGAGCGATCCTGCCTGGCACCTTCGACTTCGGGTTCGCAACCGGGCTGTCGTACAAGGACGTACGCCTTTGCGTCGACGAGGCGGCGTCCCTGGGCGTGCCGATGGTCGTGGGCGCTGCCGTCCGCGAGATGCTGGCTGTGACGAAGGCCCGTTTTGGCGCCCCGTCTGATTTCACACACGTTGCCAGGCTCTTGGAGGAATGGGCAGGCGTCGAAATGAGGGGGTAGCTGGCGCCGCTTGAGCGGTTCCGCATCGATTTTTCGCGTGATGCAACCTTTCCGAGGCAGGCGTGTTGAATTCGGCTGGGTGTTGCGCCGGCGCACGGCAGACGGGGGGAGCCAATGGCCGCATTGTCAGACACGCAGAAGGCGCTCGCGCGTCTGATTTCCGACGGAGAGCCCCAAATCCTCGAGGTGTGGGTGCGGACCATGGCTGCCGCCGACCGCAGGATCTCCCCGCAGGAGGCGCAGGCCCAGGGCAAGGACTTGCTGCACGCTCTCGGCAAGGCGATCGAGCACGGAAATGTCTCCAGCATCGAGGGCGCGGATTTCGCCGAGGTGCGGGAGCTGCTGGCGAGCTTCTCGCGCAGTCGGGCCACGCAGGGTTTCTCCCCGTCGGAGACGGCCATCTTCGTATTCTCCCTCAAGCAGGCGCTGTTCGAACGCGTCCGCCAGACGACGAGCGATGCCCTCCGGATGGCCGATTGCATCTGGGCCCTGAGCCAGCTGATCGACCAGCTCGGTCTCTTCACCGTCGAGACCTTCCAGAAATCCCGTGACGAACTGATCGAGCGCCAACGGCAGGAAATCGAAGAACTCTCGACGCCCGTCGTGCAGTTGTGGGATGGCATCGTGGCCTTGCCGCTGATCGGCACGCTGGACAGCGGGCGCACGCAGGTCGTGATGCAGAATCTGCTGGAGACCATCGTGCAGACCGGCGCGGAGATCGCCATTCTCGACATCACCGGTGTCCCTACGGTTGACACCCTCGTCGCTCAGCACCTCCTCAAGACGGTCTCGGCTGCCCGGCTGATGGGGGCGGATTGCATCATCAGCGGCATCCGGCCGCAGATCGCACAGACCATCGTGCAGCTCGGCGTGGAACTCAACGTCGTTTCCAAGGCGACATTGGCCGACGCGCTGGCGCTCGCCCTCAAGCGTACGGGCCGTACCGTCGAAAGAGTTGGGAAAAGTCGAGCGCCTGACGAAGCGGCATCCGCGACTCGCGCCTGAGTCGCCCGATGGAACGGATTCCCATCCTGAAGATTGGCCATGCGCTGCTGGTCACGATCCAGATCGACATGCACGATCAGCTGGCGACGCAGCTGCAGGACGACCTCACCACGCTGATCGTCAAGCATCGAGCCCGAGGCGTGCTGATCGACATCTCGGCCCTCGAGATCGTCGACAGCTTCATCGGCCGCATGCTCGCCAACATCGCCAGCGTTTCACGCCTCCTCGACGCCGACACTGTCGTGGTGGGCATGCGGCCGGAGGTCGCGATAACGCTGGTGGAACTCGGACTCGGTCTGCCAGGCGTCAAGACGGCACTCAATGCCGAGCGGGGCCTCGCCCTGATCGGTGGCGTTTCCGGCGGCCGGGCGGCTGAAGATGGCGACGACGACTGAAACCCTGCCCATCGCGACCGGCGACGACATCGTTAGGGTGCGCCAGAAGGTGCGCGTGCGTGCCACGGAAATCGGGCTGTCTCTCGTCGAGCAGACCAAGCTCATCACGGCGGCGAGCGAACTCGCGCGCAATGCTCTGGACTATGGCAGGGGCGGCCACGCCGACATCGAGACTTTGAGCGAGCCCAGACGCGGTGTGCGTATCGTCTTTCGCGACAAAGGGCCGGGCATCCCGGACATTGCCCGCGCGATGACGGACGGGTTCACCTCGGGGAATGGGCTGGGTCACGGCCTAGGCGGGGCGAAGCGCCTCGTGGACGACTTTCACATCGAGAGCACGGTCGGCGAAGGCACGACTGTCATTATTGCACGGTGGAAGCGATGACCACGGCGCTGCCCGTTGCGGATGCCAGCTACGTCGCATCGGCACGCCGCGAGGTAGAGGCCGTCGCCAAGCGGATCGGCCTGTCCGAGGCAGATCGCGCTCGGGCCGGCCTCGTCGCGACGGAACTCGCCACCAATCTGGCCCGACATGGAGGCGGCGGCGAATTGCTCGTGCAGCCGCTGCAGTCGGGCACGGCGAGCGGCATTGAACTGATCGCTATCGACCGTGGCCCAGGTATTGCCAACCTCGCCGAAAGCATGCGCGATGGATGCTCCACGTACGGCTCCGCCGGCACGGGGCTCGGCGCCATTCGGCGTCAATCCGAAGTCTTCGACATCTACTCGCTGCCCGGGCGTGGCACGGCTATCCTCGCCCGCCTGTGGCCGCAGCGTCGTCTGCCGCGTGAAATGGGCGCAGCCGTCGGCGGGGTATCGGTCCCCAAGCGCGAAGAGCTGGTCTGCGGCGACTCCATGGACGTGCTGCAGGAAGGCACGACCGTCTCCCTCATCGTAGCGGATGGTCTCGGTCACGGTGTTCTTGCCAATGCTGCCGCGGAAGAGGCTTGCCGCCTCTTCCGTTCGCAGTTCCACGTCTCCCCAGCCATGGCGATCCAGAGGATACATGCCGGGCTTCGCTCGACACGCGGGGCTGCGGTGGGCATCGTCAATGTAAACTTCGCGACCAGCAAGGCGGTGTTCTGCGGGATAGGCAACATTGCGGGGTTGGCGCTTGCCGGCACGAACGTGCGTCGCTTCGTGTCGATGAACGGCATTGCCGGGCACACCGCCGGCCGCATCCAGGAATTCATCTATCCCTGCGACGGCCCCGGCCTCGTCGTCGTCCTCCATTCCGACGGCATATCCTCCAATTGGTCGTTCGATCGCACACCGGGCCTGGCGGCGCGACAACCCAGCCTCATTGCGGCAGTGTTGTTGCGCGATGCAGGGCGCGGGCGGGACGACGCCACGGTACTCGTGTTGAAGAGGACTCCATGACGACCCTCTTGGCGCTGGAGGTGACGACAGAGCAGGACATCGTCCGTGCCCGACAGCGCGCGCGACACGTTTCGCACCTCATCGGCTTCGACCGGCAAGCTCAAACCGCCATTGCGACGGCCGTTTCGGAAATCGCGCGGAACACGGTGACTTATGGCCGAGGAGGAACCCTGACCTTCTCGCTCGAGGCGATCCCGCCCAACCACAGACTTTCAATGACGTTCCGCGACCGTGGGCCGGGCGTCGCCGATCTGGCCAGCATTCTCGACGGCAACTACGTGTCGCGCACCGGCATGGGCATCGGCATCATCGGCACGCGGCGGCTGATGGATACGTTCGACATCCGGAGTTCCCCAAATGAGGGCACGACCGTTTGCTTCGGCAAGTACTTGCCGCGGGGTTGCGAGCCCGCCGAGGCGCTTGGGAGCCTCATTGCCGAACTGGGCGAGGCCCAGCCCGAAGCGCTGTTGGACGAAGTCCTCAGCCAGAATCGCGACCTGCTCACGAGCATGACAGAACTCGAAGGTGCACGGCGCGAACTCACCGAGGCCAACGCCGAGTTGGAAAGCACCAACCGCGGCGTCGTGGCGCTCTATGCGGAGCTCGACCAGCGCGCCGAAGAACTGAAGCGGGCGAGCGAAGTCAAAAGCCACTTCCTATCCGCGGTCAGTCACGAGCTGCGCACTCCTCTGAACGCCATCACTGCGCTCTCCCGGATGCTGGCGGAGCAGACCGACGGGCCACTGAACGACGAGCAGCACAAGCAGATCTCCTACATTCGCCAGGCGACGGACACGCTGACCCGCCTCGTCAACGATCTGCTCGACCTCGCCAAAGTGGAATCGGGCCGCATCGACCTCCATGCCACCAACATCGCGGTAGGCGACTTGCTTGCCGCCTTGCGTGGCATCATGCGCCCTCTGCAGGCAGGCGATCAGGTGCAGCTCGTCTTCGAGGATCACACGGGCAACGCCACCCTGTTCACGGACGAGGGCAAGCTTTCCCAGATCCTTCGCAACCTGGTATCCAACGCCCTGAAGTATACGGATCGGGGAGAAGTCCGCGTGACGGCGTCCCTGAACACTCCCGGCAGGATAGCCTTTACGGTCAGGGACAGCGGTATCGGCATCCCCCCTGAGGATCATCTGCGCATCTTCGACGAGTTCGTACAGGTCCGAAATCCGCTGCAGAGCCGTACGAAGGGCTCAGGCCTGGGTCTACCGCTGTCCCGGAAGTTGGCCGACCTGCTGGGTGGCGACATCACGGTGGACAGCGAACCGGGACGCGGCTCCACGTTTTCGCTGGAGATCCCCACAAGTCTGCCCGGCGCTTCTCCGGACGAGGCCCCGGACGAGCTGGGCAGGATCCTCATCGTCGATGACGAGGAGTCGACCCGCTACGTGCTGCGCCACATGCTGAAATCGGCGGGCGAATGGGCCCTGATCGAGGCAGATGACGGCACGGAAGGTCTCCGGCTTGCGCAGTCGGAGCAGCCCGATTTCATCCTGCTCGACCTGCACTTGCCGGGACTCGACGGATTCGAGGTGTTCCGCTCACTCAAGGGTGATCCGGCTACCTCTTCGATACCAGTCCTGGTGCTCACCTCCGCAATTCTGGGCCCTGCGCATCTCGACCGGCTGCGCGGCGCCGTAGGGGTGCTGTCGAAGGCCGATCTGTCGCGATCCATACTGGCAGCCCACGTCGCGCAATCGATGCGCCGCGCGGGTGTCCCGTGAGGAAGGCCCTGATCCTGAACGTGGACGACACCGAATCTGGCCGGTACGTCAAGACGCGGATCCTGCGCCAAGGCGGCTATGACGTGGTGGAGGCCCGGACGGGCATCGAGGCGCTCGAGAAAGCCAGGCACGAAAGGCCGGACCTCGTCCTCCTCGACGTGAAACTGCCCGACATCTCGGGGTACGAGGTGTGCCGCCTGTTGAAGGGGCAGACGCCGAAACTTCTGGTGCTCCAGATCTCGGCTTCGTTCGTGGCCCCGGGAGATCGTGCAACCGGCCTGGACAGCGGCGCCGACGCCTACCTGAGCCAGCCCGTCGAACCCTCCGAGCTGCTGGCCACGCTCCGCGCGCTCCTGCGGCTCAAGCGCGCCGAGCAAGAGGCCCAGGAAAGCAACGAGCTTTATCGTGTGATCGTCGAGAGTGCCGACGACTACGCCATCGTCGCACTCGCCGTCGACGGCAGCATAAGAACTTGGAGTAGCGGCGCCCAGAAGGTTCTGGGGTGGACCGAGCGAGAGATGCTGGGCCAGCCAATCGATCGTCTGTTCACGGCGGAGGACCTCGCGGAGGGCGTACCGGCTCGCGATCTGGAGCGTGCGGCGCGGGTCGGCGCAATCAACATCGACCGGTGGCAGATGCACCGCGACGGCAGTCGCCTCTGGGCCAGCACGAGCCTGGTGCCGCTGCGCGCCGTGGCGAACGGCGTCACGGGCTACATCCTCGTGCTTCGGGATCGGACGGCCGAGAAGACCGAGCAGGACGCCGTGCAGCGTGCCAATGCCTGGCTCGAACGCGAGGTCACGACCCGCACGCGCGCGCTCGTGGATGCGAACGAGCAGCTCCGCCGCGAGATCGCAGAGCGCGAGCGTGCGGAGAACGCACTGCGGCAGGCGCAGAAAATGGAGGCCGTTGGTCGGCTCACCGGCGGCATCGCGCACGACTTCAATAACATGCTCACTGTCGTGCTGGGCGCCACGGAATCGCTCAAAGCGACTCTACCACCCGACGCGAAGGCTCAGCACCGTCGGGCCGACCTCGTGATGCAGGCAGCGACGCAGGCGGCTGCCCTCACCCACCGGCTGCTCGCCTTTTCGCGCCCCCAGCCCCTGGACGCCAAGCCGACGAATCTGAATGCCTTGATAGGCGGCCTGATCGACATGCTCCGTCGGACGATCGGCGAATCCGTTGCGCTCGAGACCGACCTCGCGAGCGGCCTGCCGCCCGTTCTGATCGACGCGAACCAGTTGGAGAACGCAATCCTGAACCTCGCGGTAAATGCCCGCGACGCCATGCCCGGTGGCGGGACCCTCGCCCTTCGGACATCGCTCGCTCCCGACAATGGCGTCGCTCTCGCGGTCGTCGATACAGGATCCGGAATGTCTCCCCAGGTCGCGGAACGCGCCTTGGAGCCTTTCTTCACGACGAAGCGGAGCGGCGAAGGAACGGGCCTCGGTCTCAGCCAGGTATACCGATTCATGCAGCAGTCCGGCGGCACGCTCCATATCCACTCCGTGGAGGGCCAGGGAACGACCATCGAGCTGCTCTTTCCGCGACCGGCGGCCGATGCAAGGCAGGGCGACGCGACGCGAAACGACGCGACGGGCCACTTCCGTGGCGACGGCCGGCGCGCGCTGGTGGTGGAAGATCAGCAGGGCGTTCGCGAGCACGCGGCCGAGGCACTGCGCCATCTCGGCTTCGAGGTCAGCGCGGTGCCTGACGCCGTCGACGCGCTGACGTTCCTCAGAGCGGACCCGAACATCGACCTGCTCATGAGCGACATTGGACTGCCCGGAGGCATGGATGGCTGGCGTCTGGCATCGGCGGTCCGCGAACTGGTCCCGGGTGTGAAGATCGTCCTTATGACGGGCTACGCGCAGAGCAGCCTCGACCCGCTCGGCCCGGACAGCGAGCTTCTGATGAAGCCCTTCATGCGGTCGGCTCTGGAAAGCCGCCTGGCACGGTTGTTCGCGAGCTGAACCGCCAGGGTCAGGCGGCGTACCTGCTGGCGCTCAACGCCGGCCAGAGTGCATCCGGACCCGCCTTGGCATACGCCATGCCGATCCTGTCGCCCCAGAATGTCTCGCTGCCGAAGTCGCGGCGCCAGACCCAGAGCCGGCGGGTGTAGTGATGAAGGATGTGCTCGTGGGTGAAGCCCATGGCGCCCATCGACTGGTGCGATATGGCCGCGACGCGCTGGGCGAAGTCCGATGCCTGGCATTTCGCCGCGGCGATCGAGAAGCTGCCGCCCTCCGGCAGTCCGCCCTCCTCCGCGTCGCGCGCGGCCGTCTCCGCGGACGAGATGATCGCCGCGACGCAGCTGGCGAGTTCCGCCAGCATATGCTGGATGGCCTGGAAGGTCGAGATCGGACGGCCGAACTGGACACGTTGCTTGCAGTACTCGACCGTGGTGGCCAGCACCTTGTCCGCCGCACCCGCCATCTGCATCGCGCGCATCACCGCGGCGAGCTCCAGCGCGCGGTCGGCGCTGACCGGCGAAGTACCGGTGAACCCGGCAGCGGCGTTGTCGAATGTCACCGTGCCGTACGGCTCCCCGGCATGGCTGGGCTGTTCCTCGATGGCCACATTGCCGGCAGCCACGACGGCCAGCGAATCGCCAACCACCGTCACGAAATGCTCCGCCACGGACGCGAAGGGGACGCGCGCCACCTTGCCGCTGACGCGGCCGCCGGCGAGCGTCAGGCTCCCGAGCGCGAGGGTAGCCGGACCGGCGGGCGGCTCACCGCCGGCGGCGGACATGAGCAGATTGGCCAGGGCCGTCTCGGCGAGTGGTACCGGCACGGCATGGGATCCGGCCAGCCGCAGCAGCGCCAGCATGTCGGCCAGCGTGCCGCCGGCACCGCCCTTGTCTTCGGAAACGGCGATCATCGGCAGGCCCATCTCCTCGATCTCTTTCCAGAGATCGAGCGGCCAGACGCCCTTTTCCACTTCGTTGACGACGGCGCGGCCGCAGCGCTCGGTGAAGAAGCGGTCGGCGGTCTCCAGCAGCATGTCGCGGGTTTCGCTGTCCATGGTCGGTCTCCTCAGCGCAGGCCCAGGCCGCGGGCGACGATGCCGCGCAGCACCTGGGTCGTGCCGCCCTGGATCGTGTAGGAAGGCGCCATCATCGTCGCGTACTGCGCGACATCGAGGAAATCGGCGAGATCCTCCTCGGTCGTCGCATCCGATTCGGCGATGGCGCGCGCGATCTCCGGCAGGTCCTGCTGGTAGATGGTGCCCAGGTCCTTCACCAGTGCCGCTTCGATCGCGGGCGACTTTCCGCCCTGCATCATGCCCGCGACGGCGACCGACATCTGGCGCAGCGTCCACAGGCGGGCGACGAGCCGGCCCAGGATCGACGACGCCCTCTTGGCAGGCTGCCGCCCCAGGATCCGGACCAGCTCCCGCAGCACGTAGAAGTTCTGCATGAAGCGCTCGGGACCGGAGCGCTCGAAGGCGAGCTCGCTTGTGACCTGCAGCCAGCCGTCACCCTCGTTGCCGATCAGGCAGCTCTCCGGAATGAACGCGTCGTTGAAGGTCACCTCGTTCCAGTCGTGGCGGCCCGCGAGGTTGATGATCGGCCGGATCGTGACGCCGGGCGTCTTCAGGTCGACGAGGATCTGGCTGAGGCCCTTGTGCCGATCGCCATGCTGGCCGGACGTCCGCACCAGCGCGATGCAGTAGTGGTTGCGATGGGCGCCGGAGGTCCAGACCTTCGTGCCGTTGACCCGGAAGCCGCCCGGCACGGGTTCGGCGCGCGTGCGCACCGACGCGAGATCCGAACCGGAGTCGGGCTCGCTCATGCCGATCGAGAAGAAGCATTCCCCCGCCGCGATGCGGGGCAGGATGGCCTGGCGCTGCTCCTCGCTGCCGAAGCGCAGCAGGAGCGGTCCCGACTGGCGATCCGCCACCCAGTGGGCGCCGGCCGGCGCGCTGTTGCCGAGAAGCTCCTCGGTGACGACATAGCGTTCGAGGAAGCTGCGCTCGCTGCCGCCGTACTGTTTCGGCCAGGTGATGCCGATCCAGCCCTTCTGTCCGAGCGCCCGGCTGAACTCCGGCGAGAAGGTGTTCCAGCTCGCGAAGCGGTCTTCCGTTCTGATGCGGGGCAGGACCTCCCCGAGGAAGCTGCGCACCTCGCCGCGCAACGCCTCGGCCTCCGGCGGCAGATGGAAAGGTGGAAACTCGAGCTTGGGAATCGACATCGTCATCTCGGCGGTTGGATGCTTCTTCTGTGTCGGCTAATCCTTGTGGCCGCAACCCGGGAGTTTCGAGGAACGAATGCCGCGTCGATCACCCCGTCTGCCGCCGCTCCTGGCGGAATTCGATGACGACGAGCGCGAGGCCGTGCTGGCCGCGAACCGCACCTTCTACCGAGCCTTCGCCGCGCGCGACATGGAGGCGATGGATCGCATATGGGCTCCAAGCGGCGCGCTGGTCTGCCTGCATCCGGGCCGCGCGCCGCTTCACGCCCGTCCCGAGATCATGGCGAGCTGGCGCGCGATCCTCGGCCATCCCGAATCGCCCAAGGTGCGCTGCGCGGCCGAATGGGTGGCGGGCCGCCCGGGGCTGGCGATCGTGGTCTGCCGCGAGATCCTCCCCGACGGGCAGCTGATGGCGACCAACACCTTCGCGCGCCAGGCGGAGGGATGGCGCATGATCGGCCACCACTCGGGCCCCGTCCCGCCGATCGAAGCGGAACCCGCCGCCGCACCCCCGACAGCAGCCGGCAGCCCGGATCGCCGCAAACTGCACTGACTCGCGTACATGAGCTATGGCGGGATGGGGCCGTCGGGACGCAGGAGCGGCTTCAAGAGGTCATACGAGATCTCGAGCGTGAAAGGGCCGCCCTCGTCCTGGCCGAAGGAAAGCTCGAGGCGATCGTCGAGAAAGGCGTAGCGACGCGGATCCTGAAGAAGCTCGGCGAGGTTCGCCGACTTGATGCCAGACCGCGCGCGGCGTCCGAGCTCGCGCAGCCACCCGTCCCCGGCCAGGAAGACGTCGCGTGGCCCCGCGGCCCGGCCGGTGCGAAGGTCGACGAGCAGGCCGGTCTGGCCGGCGACGGCCTGCGCGCCGCCATAGTCGCCCTCGAAGACAATGACCACCGAAATAGCCCGGTCGCTCGGGCGGTAGAGGCTGAAGGCCTGATCGTAGCGCCATGCCAGTCCCGGCGGGGACTCGCCGGCGCCGGTCCGCGGCATTGCCCGCTCGGCAGCCTGGCTCGAGGCGGCGGCAAGCTGCCGATTCACCGCGCCGAAATCGGCTGAGGTGCCATCGAACTGCGGATAGGTCGCGTCGATGCTGTAGGCGATGCCCCGCGCCTCGCCCGCCCTCACGATCGCGTGCTCGCTGATGAAGGGGTAGTCGCCGTCGGCCAGAAGCTTCAGCCGCCCGATGCGGTCGCCGTAGCGCGCCATCACGCACTCCTCGACCTCCTCCGGATCGCCGACGCAGGCTCGGTCGCGGTTGCCGAGCCAGCGCGCCTGGTCGGCTTCCAGATGCGCGCGGCCTTGCGGATCGAGCCGGGCGACCAGTGCCCTATAGGCAGCCGCCATCTCGCGATCGGCCGTCGCGAGGTCGGCATTGCCGCAGATCGTCCGCTCGACGGGCGTTGCCGCCCTGCTGCAATCGAAGCCGGCACGCTGCGCCAGCGCGCCATCGCCCACGCCGAGGCCCACAGCGGCGACCAGCAGCCCCAGGCTAGCGCGTGATCGGACCATCGGGGCGCAACAGCGGCTTCAGACGGTCGTAGGGAATCTCGACGTCGAACGGCCCCGAGACATAGGGGCCGACCTCGTAGGCGTTGAAGATCATATGCAGGCGGTCGCTCTGCCAGCAGTAGTGCGCCGGCTCGCTCAGGATCTTGGCGAGGTTGGCGGGCTCCAGCGCATCGTCGAAGCCGGGCTTCTCGGTGAACTGCTTGCGCAGATCGGCACCGACGATCTGGCTCATCGCGCGCAGCCACTGCTCGCCCGGCCTGAACACGCCCGAAGGCCCGACGGCCTTGCCGGTCCGCAGATCGACCAGCGCGCAATCGGTGGCGCCGTAGCCATGGGCGCCGCCGCTGTATCCGTAGAAGCTGCGCGCCACCGTCACGGTCTGCGGGCTCGCCCGATAGAGACTGTAGCCCTGCTCGTAGGTCCACTGCTGCTCCCGGTCCGCCCCTGCATCCGCGGCCGGCGTGGCCTCGTCGGCCGCCTTGCGCGCGGCCTCGGCGTACCGTCGGTTGATGCCATCGAAGTCGGCCGTCTTGCCGTCGAATCTCGGGTAGGTGATCGCATACGACCACGTGATGCGGCCGACCTTGCCGCTCCTGGCGAGCGATTCCCCGATGATGAACGGGTACTCCCCCTGGCCGAAGGCCTCGAGATCGGCCAAGCGGCTGGCGTAGCTTTCCTTGATGCAGTCCGCGATGCCGTCGGCATGATCGGGGCAGGCGCGGTTGCGGTTGACGATCCAGCGGACCTGTCCCTTCTCCAGGTTCTCCCGGGCCGCGCCCTTGAGCTTTCCGGCGAGCGCGGCATAGGCCGCCGCGAGCGCGCGGTCCGCCTTGGCCAGCTCGGGGGTCTTGCAGATGGTGCGCTCGATCACGTTCGACGCCTTGGTGCAGTCGAAGCTCGGGGCTTCCTGCGCCAATGCGGGCGCGGCGACCGATGCGCACAGGATGGCGGCGAGCCTTCTCACAGGCGCCTCCAGGCCCGCAGGCGGCGGACCGCCTCCTCCATCTCCACAGTCGATCCGGCGAAGGAGATGCGCAAGGTCCCGGCGCCGCGGGCGCGGTCGAAATCGATGCCGGGCGTCGTGGCGACGCCCGCTTCGCGCAGCATGCGGCGGCAGAACTCGCGGCTGTCGTTCGTGAGGTGTGCGACGTCGCAATAGAGGTAGAACGCCCCCTCCGCGGGCGCAAAGCGATCGAAGCCCGCCGCGGGCAATCCCGCGAGCAGGAGGTCGCGGTTGGCCCGGTAGCGTCGCACATGGCCGTCGAGTTCCTCGCGGCCGTCGAAGGCCGCCAGCGCCACGTGCTGGCTGAGCGTCGGGACGGAGATGAAGAAATTCTGGGCGAGGCGCTCGATGGGACGCACGAGGTCCGGCGGCACGACCAGCCAGCCGACGCGCCAGCCGGTCATCGAGAAATACTTCGAGAAGCTGTTGACCACGATCGCGGTGTCCGAGACCTCGACCGCCGAGACCGTGTCGCCTTCGTAGACGATGCCGTGGTAGATCTCGTCGGAGATCAGGCGCACGCCATTGGCATCGCACCAGGCGGCCAGCGCCTTCATCTCGGCATGACCGACCATGGTGCCCGTCGGATTTGACGGGCTGGCCACGATCAGCCCGTCAAGGCGGCCCGCCTTCTTCAACGCCTCGACCGTCGGCTGGAAGTTGTCGGCGGCGGAGGTGGGCAGGTCGACAGGCTCCAGATCAAGGGCAGTCAGGATGTTGCGATAGGCCGGGTAGCCGGGCGCCGCCAGCGCCACGCGGTCACCCGCGTCGAAGCTCGCCAGGAAGGCGAGCGGGAATCCGCCGGACGAACCCGTCGTCACGATGACGCGTTCGGCCGCCACGTCCGCTCCATAGGCCTCGCGGTAGTGACGCGCAATGCGCTCGCGCAGCGCCGGGATACCGAGCGCCGCCACATAGCCGATGCGATCGGCGTCCAGGGCGGCGTGCGCGGCCGTCAGCGCGACCTTGGGCGCCGGCGTACTGGGCTGTCCGACCTCAAGGTGGATCACCGTGTCCCCGGCCGCCTCCTTCTCGGCGGCCGCGGCCATCACATCCATGACGATGAAGGGATCGACGGCGCCGCCGCGGCGCGAAAGCTTGATGGACATGCCGGCGGCTAGCGCGAGGAGGAGATGAGCGCGAGGCCGGCGCCGGCCGGATCGAGCGCGCTCCGGCACGTGTTGCCGCTGCTGCGCAGTCCAGATGGACAGACCACGGCGTTGACCCAGCCGCCCTGCCCGCGCCGTGACGCCAGGACGCCGGCGAGCGGCTGCTCCTCCTCCACCGTCGCGCGTGCCACCCAGCCCGTCGCCTGGGCAGCCGTCGGAGCGCCGCCACCGGCGCCCGCGAAGGTGAACTCGCCATTGTTCGGATTGGCGACGATGAGCGGGCTGACCGAGGCCGCCTGCGGCGTCGGCGCCCCCAGCATCACGCCCAGCCCGGGCACGACGGCGCGGGCACCGAACAGCTGGCCCATCGACAGGCTGCAGGCCGCGGCGCCGCCCTTCCCGTCGACGGCCACCAGGCCCGAGAAGCCATTGGAATCGACCGGCGTCGGTCCGGCCGGCGGCTGCCCCTTCCAGCCGGCCAGCGCCATGGCGCCGCCGGCCGGCGCCGGCGCGACATAGATGCGGCGGCGGCCGTAGCCCTCCGTGAGGGGCGGGCCGGACTGAGGCACGGCCGCACGCAGCGCGTCCGCGGGCATGTTGCCGCCCATCTGGGCTATCTGATCGGACAAGGTCCGCGCCAGCGAGCCCTGGAAGAACGCCGCGCCGCCACGCTGGCGGATGGCACCCAGCGTGCCGGCGAGCTCGAGCTGGATCCAAGTGTCGCCTTCGTTGAGCATGGTCCCACCGCGCGAGAAGATCCGCTGCGCCTCGCGGTCCGCGGCCAACAGGGCGCCGGCCGCCTGCAGATCGCGCGCCAGGGCGCGCGACACCGGCACGCCCAGCCGCGCCAGGCGCTCCGCCGGCGCCACCGTCTGTTCCCAGCGCGAACGACCGTGCCGGACATGCATCAGGGTGATGGCACGCACTCCGGAGGGAACGGAGAAGGCCTGCCCATGGATCGTTCCGGGTGCAGCAACGGGCGGGAACACGAACGCTTCGGCCGCCTTGCTCTTGTCGTCATGAACGATGCAGGCGCCGGAAGCGCCCAGTCCTGCGGCGGACGGCAGGGTGACCGCCATGGCGAAGTACATCGCAACGGCGGCATCGGTCGCGTTGCCGCCCGCTTCCAGGATGTCGCGTCCGACTTCCGCCGCACGGCTTTCGTCCGCCGCAGCCGCGGCGAACGGCGTGCCGGACCGTACGAGCGCCGAAATGCCGCCGCGGCCGGGCGAATGTCCGGCCGGGTTCGCCAGGTTGGCTTGCCGGTCGCTTTCGCGATCCGTCTCACTTTGGCCACAACCGGTCAGCAAAAGCAGAGCGGTCAGCGCCAGCGTGCGCAATTGACGCGGCCGCCCGTCGTTCCTAGCCTGCCCAGAGACATTGCCGCCCGTGTTCAGACTCATCATCACCCTCTTGTGCTCGGCCACGATCGCGTTCGCGCCGCTTGGTGCCGCGATCGCCCAGCAAGGTCAACGGCTCAATCTGATCCGCGACGCGGAGATCGAGAGCACGATCCGCGCGTTCACGATCCCGATCTGGCGTGCCGCCGGTCTCGATCCCAATGCGGTCGAGATCATGATCGTCCAGGACCCGTCACTCAACGCCTTCGTCGCCGGCGGCCAGCGCATCTTCATCAACACCGGCCTGATCATGCGCACCGAGCGGCCGAACCAGCTCATTGGCGTGATGGCCCACGAAAGCGGCCACATCGCCGGCGGCCACCTGGCGCGTATGCAGGAGGAGCTGCGCAGCCTGAGCACGCTGCAGATTCTCGAAGCCCTGCTGGGAGCCGGCGCGATGGCGGGCGGAGCGATGTCCGGCGGGGGAATGGGCCGCGGCGGCGGCGGCTCGACCACCGGCGCCGGCGGGCCGCGCGTCCCGGGCTCGCTGATGGCCTTCCTGCACTACACCCAGACGCAGGAGAGCGCCGCCGACCAGGCAGCCGTCACCTATCTCCAGCGCACCGGCCAATCGCCCAAGGGCACGATCGAGTTCCTGCAGATCCTGCAGCGCGAGGAGCGCATGCAGATCAACCGCCGCGACCCCTACCTGACGACCCATCCGCTCACGCCGGAGCGCATCAGAGCCTTCGAAGACGCCGCATCGCGCTCGCCGTACCTCAACACGCCGGACACGCCGAAGTTTCTCGACATGCATCACCGCATGGTCGCCAAGCTCATGGGCTTCATTACGCCGGACACGGCGCTGGCGCGCTTCGCGGAGGCGGATCGCTCGGTGCCTGCGCGCTACGCCCGTGCCATCGCCTGGTACCGCAAGGGCGCGCTGGGCTCGGCGCTCCTGGGCATCGACGGGCTCCTCAAGGAGTACCCCAACGACCCCTATTTCCACGAAGTGCGCGGCCAGATGCTCTACGAGAACGGCCGCCCCGCAGAGGCGGTGCAGTCCTATCGGCGCGCCGTCCAGCTCCTGCCCTCGTCCGGGCTGATCAAGATCGACTTCGCGCGGGCGCTGCTCGAGACCAACAAGCCCGAGAACGACCGCGAGGCAGTCCGGAACCTGGAGCTGGCCTCTCAACAGGAAGCGGAAAGCTTCGAACTCTGGCGGCTGATGGCATCCGGCTACTCCAGGCTCAACAATCACGGGATGACCTCTCTCGCCCGGGCCGAGATGGCGCTGCTGCGTGGTCAGCGTGGCGAGGCCTCTAGCCACGCCGACGCCGCCGTGCGACAGCTCCCGCCCAACACGCCGGCCTGGCAGCGCGCCCAGGACATCAAGGCCTATATCAACACGCGGCCCGGTGGCCGCCGCTAGATCGGAGACTGGTAGCATGCGTTGGTCGCTTCTCGCCCTCTGCGGCGGACTCCTGCTTGCAGGCGGCGTGCTCGCGGCCGGCGTCACCGCGCCGGCGCGCGTCGCCGTCGGTCCGGGACCTGCCGCCGCCGACAAGGCGGACCTTGGCCCCAGCATCCGCGCATACCTGATCGCCAACCCCGAGGTGCTGGTCGAGGCCATGCAGGAACTCGAGCGCAAGCAGGACAGCCAGCGTGACGAGGTGGCCCGCAAGGGCGTGCAGGCAAACGAGAACGAACTCTTCCGCGATCCCGACAGCCCGGTCGGGGGCAATCCCAGTGGCGACGTCGTGGTGGTGGAGTTCAACGACTACCAGTGCCCCTACTGCAAGCGCGCCTTCCAGGCGATGAAGTCGGTGGTGGCGGCCGATAAGAACGTCAAGATCGTCTACAAGGACCTGCCCATTCTGGGCGAGGCCTCGCGAATCGCCGCCCTGGCCGCCCTCGCGTCCCTCAAGCAGGGCAAGCACTCGGCGCTGCACAACGCCCTGATGGAATTCTCGGGCAAGCTCGACCGCGACAAGATCCTCGAGCTGGCGGCCTCCGTCGGCATCGACCGGGCGCAGCTCGAGAAGGACATGGAAGACCCGAAGCTGAAGCAGATCATCGACCGCAACATGGCGCTCGCCAACCAGCTCGGGGTGCGCGGCACGCCGGCCTTCGTCGTCGGCAAGCAGTTCGTCCCGGGCGCCGTCGATGCCGCAACGCTGAAGCAGCTCATCGCCGACGCCCGCAAGGGCCAAGGCTGACGGGCGAACGGCTGAACGACGCGGATCCAACGCGGAATAGAGCGGCTACGGGGTAGCCGCTCCAATATACTTGTAGTTATTAAAATTACAAGTGTTATTGTCGCGCGGAGGACTTTTTGCGCTCCGCAGAGGGCCGCGGAGCGCCAGCCGCCCTACTCGACTTTGCCGCCCTCCAGCATGCCGCGCCACCGCCTCTGCATCTCTTCCGGGCTCACGGTCTCCTTCGCCGCGGCGAGGAACCAGCGATAACCGTACGGGCAGGCCACCATGCCGGAGCGGTCTCCATAGAACTGGTCCTGCACCTCGCGCACCAGCGTGGCACCCGCCTTCACCGCGCGTTCGACCGCCTGGTCGGCATCCGCGACCCGGATGTGGAAGGCGACCGGCGAGCCGCCCGTCGCGGCCGGGCTCCTCGCGCCGAAATCCGGATATTCGTCGTTCAGCATCACGACACTGTCGCCGATCCGGATCTCGGCGTGCCCGACCTTTCCGGACGGCTCGACGAGCCGGAACAGCTCCGTGGCACCGAACGCCTTCGCATAGAAGGCGATCGCGCCGTCGGCGTCGTGGACGGTCATGTGAACGGTCAGGGTCTGGCCGTTCGTGCTCTTTGCGGTCATGACGTCACCCGTGTTACATTGTTTACATTACGTACTGTAACATAAATAGATGACCCGTCAATCTCGTCATTCCCCGCCTTCGACCCCTACGCGCGGCCGCCCACGCGACCCGCGCATCAGGGCCACGATCCTGGAGGCCGCCCGCGGCCTTCTGGAACGCGGCGGCCTGACCGCCGTGACCATCGAGGCGATCGCCGCACGTGCCGGCGTCAGCCGTCCCACCATCTACCGCTACTGGCCGAATGCGCCGGCCGTCGCGATGGCGGCATTCCTCGAAACGTCCGGGGCACCCGCGGCCGGCCGCGGCGGACACGCCCCGCTCGCGGCGCTGCGCGCGCAACTCCATGCCATCGCCGACGCCTTCGCCGCTCCCGCGGGACGCAGCGTGGCCGCCATGGTCGCCGCAGCGCAATCCGAGACGGAGCTGGCCAAGGCCTTCCGCAACGAGTTCATCGCCCGCAACCGGGACGCGGCGCGCCAACTGCTCGAGCGCAGCATCGCGGATGGGCTGGTCGTGACGCCCGCCGATCTCGACGCCACGCTCGACATGATCTTCGGTGCCCTCTTCTATCGGCTGTTGATGGGCCATGCCCCGATAACGCGCGCATTCGTCGACCACCTCCTCGACGCCCTCATCCCGCCAGCCGCCTGAGCAGTGCCCGGGCCTCCTCGACCAGGGCGCCGACGACCTCGCCCGACGCCATTTCCCGCGCGAGCGTCGGCGCCTGGCCGCTCCAGAGCGGCGTGAAGTCCGTCGATCCCCTCGCCTCGGCGGCCGTGCGCAGCGGCTGGGCCGCTCCAGCCGCCAGCGGAAACGGTGGCGCGTCGCCGCTCATCGGTCCGATCTCGCGGACATACCGGTTCACGATGCCGCGGGCCGGGCGGCCCGTGAAGAGGTTGGTCAGCGTCGTGCTGTTGTCGTCGGCCTGCTTCAGAGCCGCCCGATGCATGGCACTGGTCTTCGCTTCCGGCGTCAGCATGAAGGCCGTGCCGACCTGCACGCCGGCCGCCCCCAGCGCCAGTGCTGCCACGACGCCCCGGCCATCGCCGATGCCGCCGGCCGCGATGACCGGCACCTTCACCGCGTCGACCACCTGAGGTACCAGAGCCATGGTGCCGGCCTGCCGCGCGACGTCGTCGACGAGGAACATGCCGCGATGACCACCGGCTTCGGCTCCCTGGGCAATCACGGCATCGGCGCCATTGCCCTCCAGCCATCGAGCCTCCTCGACCGTCGTCGCGGAGCTGAGCACGCAGATCCCGGCCTCCTTGAGCCGGCCCAGCAAAGCGGGCTCCGGCAGCCCGAAGTGGAAGCTGGCAACGCGCGGCTTGAACTCCAGCACCACATCGCAGAGCGCCGCATCGAACGGCGCCCGCACCGGACCGCCGGCACCGGAATCATCAGCCAGGCCCAGCTCGCGATAGTACGGCGCGAGCTTCCGTCGCCATGCGGTCTCCCTCGCGGAATCCGCCTGCGGCGGCTGGTGGGTGAAGAAATTGACGTTGAAGGGCCGGCTGGTGCCCTGCCGCACGATCTGGAGCTCGCCCCGCAAGGTGTCCGGCGTCAGCATGGCGGCGGCGATGGCGCCGAGAGCGCCCGCCTGCGACACGGCGACGGCCATGGCGGGCGTCGTCACGCCCGCCATCGGCGCCTGCAGGATGGGATGATCGATGCCGAACATCTCCAGCAGGCGGCGGTCGGTCCAGGCCATGTCGTCCCTCCAAGATAGGCGCGCAACCTAGCACGACCGAAGACACGGAGCGGAGTTCGCGGTTGCGAATTGCGATGGCTACGTGATTTCCTTCGCACATTGCAATGGGCGTCGCACAGCTTTCCGCCAGGACGCACCGAGTGAACGTCGCAACGGAAAGGATTCGCCATGGAACTCTGGCAGTATGATGCCACCGATCTCGCCCGCCTGATCCGCACCGGGCAGGCGTCGGCGAAAGAAGCCGTCGACTCCGTGCTGGCCCGGCTGCATGCCGTCAATCCAACCATCAACGCTGTCGTGCGGATCCTCGAGGACGAGGCTCGCGCCGCCGCGGAAACGGCCGATGCCGCCCGCGCACGAGGTCATGCCCTGCCGCCGCTGCACGGTGTCCCCGTCACCACCAAGGTCAATGTCGACCAGGCCGGATTGCCGACCGACAACGGCGTGACGCCGCTCAAGGACTTCATCGCCAAGGAGGACAGCCCCGTCGTCGCCAACCTGAAGCGTGCCGGCGCGATCATCATCGGCCGCACCAACGCGCCCGCTTTCTCCATGCGCATCATGACCGACAATGGGCTGCACGGCCGGACCTACAATCCGCTGGACCGCGATGTGACACCGGGCGGCTCCAGCGGTGGCGCGGGCGCGGCGACGGCGACCGGCATCGGCGCGATCGCCCATGGCAACGATATCGGCGGCTCGGTGCGCATCCCCGCCTATTGCAACGGCGTCGTCGGCCTGCGTACCGGCTTCGGCCGTATCCCATCTTTCAACATGTCCGCACCGCAGGGCCGCCCGATCGGAGCGGTGCTCATGGCTGTACAGGGGCCGCATACCCGTAGCGTCCGCGACGCCAGGCTTGCGCTGGAAGCAATGGCCCGCGGCGATCGCCGCGACTGGCGATGGAACGACGTTCCCCTGCAGGGCCCGCCGCCGGCACGACCGATCAAGGTCGCGATCGTGCCCGAGGTTCCCGGCGGCAAGACGCATCCGGCGCAGGCCGCGGCCGTCCGCCAGGCCGGCAAGCACCTGCAGTCCGCGGGATATGTCGTCGAGGAGATCCTGCCGCCGGACATGGAGCGGGGCGTCGAGCTCTGGCACATGATCTGCGTCACCGACGTGTTCGGCGGGCTGTGGCCGCAGATGCAGAAGATGGGCGATCCCGACGCGATCGCCGCGATGGCGGCGTGGCTCGACCTGTACAAGAGCGTCGACCTGCCGACCTACGTCGGAGCGCTCACCGAGCGCGAGGCCCTGGCGCTGCGCTGGATGACCTTCTTCCAGCAATGGCCGCTGCTGATCCTGCCGACGCTGTGCGACCTCCCGCCCAAGCAGGCTGCCGACGTCACGAGGCACGGCCAGAAGGAAGTCCTGGAATCGATGCGTTCCGCCCTGCTGGCGCCGCTGCTCGGCCTGCCGGGGCTTGCAGTGCCGGTCGGCCGGCACGGCAAGCTTCGGACCGGCGTGCAGATCATGTCGATGCGAAATCGGGAGGATCTGTGCCTCGATGCCGGCGAAGTGATCGAGGCGATGGAAGGCGTCGTGACGCCGGTCGATCCTACCAAGGCATGAGCATCCCACCCCGGTCCATCAAGCACGGGTGATCACGTGGACTAAGAACACTGGAATCGTACATCGGTGACGATGTACGATTGCAGTGAAAGTGTGGAGGAACTCCGATGCTCAAGACATCCCGCCGGGCCGTGCTGGCCGGCGCGGCGGCCATTGGCTTGCCGCGAATCTCGATCGCCCAGTCGCGGCAGAAGATCCGTATCGGCGTCCCGACGAAGACCTACTGGCCGACGATCGTCTGTGAAACCGCCATCCGCCAGAAGCTCTTCGACAAGGAAGGACTGGACGCCGAGCTGACCATCTATCGCGGCGGTGCGGAAGGTTTCGAGGCGATCGCGGCCGGCGCAGCCGACCTGATCCTGAATTCGTCGTCGAGCGTCGCAGCCGGCATCAAGAAGGGCGTCCAGGTGAAGTGCGTCGCCAACGGCTCAAACGGCTACTATGGCTGGTACCTGGTGGTGAAGCCCGACTCCAAGATCACCAAGGTGGAGGAGTTGGCCGGCAAGAAGGTCGGGATCACTTCCGCCGGTTCGGGTTCGGACATTCTCGCCCTGTGGACCGTGAATGCACGGAAGGTCGACTTCACGCGCGTTCCGCTGGGCGGCGGCGGCCTTGTCCCCAACCTTCTGTCGGGCAACATCGATGCGACGGTTCTGTACTCTCCTCTGACGTACAAGGTCTTCCAGTCCAAGGAGGCGCGACCTCTGATCGACTTCGGTGCCGAAGTTCCGCCGCACTCCACCGCGAGCTGGATCGCCACGGACAAGATCATCAAGGATCAGCCGGCCGTCCTTCAGAAGGCCCTGAACGCCATCTACGGCGGTGTCGCCTTCCTGCAGAACGACAAGAACCGCGATGCCGCGGTCAAGATCATCGCCGAGATCGACGAGATTCCCGACCCGATCGCCGCCGCCGAACTCGACGGCAACATCAAGAAGCTGTCGAAGGACGGACACTTCGAGAAGGAGTGGATGGAGAGGGCCCTGGAGATGGCCCGCATGATCGGCATGAAGGATCTCGCTCCGGTCGACCAGATCTACGTCACCAACTTCAAGCCGGTTCCGACCCAAGCGTGAGCCAGGTCCAGATCGTCTCGGCGCGGCTGGCGCTGCTGGCCGCCATCCTTGCCGCGTGGGCGCTGCTGCCGAAATACGGCGTCGTCGATCCAAGGCTCCTGCCTGCGCTCGGCGACGTCCTGGCGATGCTCGGCAAGCAGCTCGGCCGTCCCCTGGTCCACGAGGCGATCGGCGTCACTGCCCTGGAGGTGATCGTCGCCTTCGTCATCGCCGTGCCGCTGGGGGCGGCGATCGGCGTCCTGGCGGCCGAGAACGAGTATTTCGGCCAGATCTTCAAGCCGATGCTGTTCTATGTGTTCAGCGTGCCGAAATCGATCTTCCTGCCGATGTTCATCCTCGTCTTCGGCATCGGCTTTCCCCAGAAGGTCGCCTATGCCGCCTTCTCCACGGTGTTCATCGTCATCATGAGCGCGACGGCGGCCGTCGAATCGGTGAAGACCGACCATGTGCTGGTCGCCCGGTCCTGCGGCGCGACGCGCCTGCAGATCCTGATGCGGATCTATGTCCCGAGCATGATGCCGGTGCTGCTCGAGACGCTGCGCATCTCGATGATCTTCAATTTCACGGGCGTCATGATCGCCGAGATGTACGCCTCACGTACCGGTATCGGGCACCTCATCGCGAACTGGGGCGAGAACTACCAGATGCCGGAGCTGTTCTCCGGCGTGATCCTCCTGGCCGTCGTGGCCATCGCCTTCAACGAGGCGGTGCGTTACGTCGAAGGCCGTGTTTCCAAGTGGCGTACATGACCGCGATCCAAGTCGACAGCCTCAGCCATGTCTATGCCGGCGCCGAGGGTGGCGTCCCCGCGCTGAAGGACATCTCCCTCGCGGTCGAGCCCGGCAAGTTCGTGGTCATCGTCGGACCCAGCGGCTGCGGCAAGACTTCCCTGCTCATGATGCTGGCGGGACTGCGCCACCAGACCACGGGCACCATCCTGTGCGATGGCCGCCCGATCACCGCGCCGGACCCGTCGCGCGTCGGCGTGGTCTTCCAGGAGGCGAGCCTGTTCCCCTGGCTCACCGCCCAGGACAATACCGAGTTCCCGCTGGCCCTGCGCGGCACCGACCGCGAGGAACGCCGGCGCCGAGCGGAAGAGATGCTGCGCCTGGTCGGCCTCGACGGCTTCGGTGCGCGCTATCCGCACGAGCTGTCGGGCGGGATGAAGCAGCGCGTCTCGATTGCCCGGGGCCTCGTGCAGGATCCGCCGGTGCTGCTGATGGACGAGCCGTTCGCGGCGCTCGACGAGCAGACACGCATGACCATGGGGCACGAGCTGCTGCGCATCTGGTCCCAGACGCGCAAGACCGTCGTGTTCATCACCCACAGCCTGACCGAGGCGGTCTATCTCGCCGACGAAGTGCTGGTGATGTCGGCGCGACCCGGGCGCATCATCGACAGGGTGACCGTCCCCCTGCCCCGGCCGCGCACCTACGAGATGATGGCGACGGACACGTTCGGCCAGCTCCGCGAGCGGATCTGGCAGCAGCTCCGCACCCACTAGGAGGGCAGGATGCGCCGTCCCTCCCCCGCCTCCGTCCGCTGGAGCCTGCTGGTCGCCCTGCTGGTGCTGTGGGAACTGCTGCCGCAGACGAAGATCATCCCGGAGCTGTTTCTGCCGTCGCTGTCCAAGACATTGACCGTGCTTTGGCAGGGCCGGATGGAATACGGCCATGCGTTGATGGTCACGCTGTACGAGGTCGGCGTCGCCATGCTGATCGCCTGCGGCGCCGGCATCCTCACCGGCGCCCTGGTCGGTGGCGTGGCCGTCCTGCGCAACCTGCTGCTGCCGGTCTTCTCCAGCCTCTACGCCGTGCCGATCGTGATCCTCTATCCGATCTTCACCGCCTGGTTCGGCATCGGCTCGGAGTCGAAGATCGCCTTCTCCGGTCTCTACGGCTTCTTTCCCGTCATGCTGTCGACGGCGGCCGGCATCCGGACCATCGACCCGCAATACCTCCTGGCGGCCCGCAGCATGGGCGCGACGCTGCCGCAGCAGATCACCCGCGTGATCATTCCGGCTTCCATCCCGACGGTGCTGACCGGGCTCCGGCTGGGAGGCGCACTGACCATCATCGGCGTGGTCGTGTCGGAGATGCTGACCTCGTCGGCCGGCATCGGCTACCTTGTCACGCGCTACCGCACCATCCTCGACAGTCCGCGGGTCTTCGCCGCGATCCTCATGATCCTCGTCCTGTCGATCCTGTTCGACGTGGCGGCACGCGCCATCGAGCGGCGGACCCTGGCCTGGCAGACGGCTGGCCGGGCGAAGCCCGCTGCCGGCGGTTCCGCCATGCCGGCCCCCGCCCCCGTCTGATCCTTCCGCCCAGGAGCGTATCCATGTCCTCGACCCTGCTGCAGACAACCGTCGTCGGCTCCTATCCGCAGCCCGACTGGCTCATCAATCGCCAGATGCTGAGCAAGATCGTGCCGCGCACCCGCATCCGCGAGCTGTGGCGGGTGGCCGAGCCGTTCCTCGAGCAGGCCCAGGACGACGCCACGCAACTTGCCATCCGGGACATGGAGCGGGCCGGCATCGACATCATCACCGACGGCGAGATGCGCCGCGAGAGCTACTCGAACCGCTTCGCCACGGCGCTGGAAGGCATCGACGACGACAATCCGGCGGAGATCGTCAGCGGCACGGGCCAGAAGACGCCGGTGCCGCGCGTGGTCGGCAAGATCCGCCGCACCGGCCCGGTCGAGTTGCGCGACATGCAGTTCCTGCGCGCCAATACGCAGCGGCAGGCCAAGATCACGCTCCCGGGCCCGTTCACCATGGGCCAGCAGGTCAAGGACGAGTACTACAAGGACGCCGAGGCGATGTGCATGGACTATGCCGCGGCGGTCAACGAGGAGGCGAAGGAACTGGTCAAGGCCGGCGCCGACGTGATCCAGCTCGACGAGCCCTGGCTGCGGAACAATCCCGAAGAGGCCAAGCGCTACGCCGTCAAAGTCATCAACCGTGCTCTGGAAGGCATCACGGTGCCAACCGTCGTGCATCTCTGCTTCGGCTACGCCGCGGTGGTGACCGGCGGCAAGCCGACGGGCTACGCCTTCCTGCCGCAGCTTGCCGACAGCATCGCCCAGCAGATCTCGATCGAATCGGCGCAGCCCAAGCTGGACCTTGGCGTGCTGAAGGACCTGGCACCCAAGAAGGTCATGCTGGGCGTCATCGACCTCGCCGATCCGGAGGTCGAGACGCCGCAGAAGGTCGCCGACCGCATCCGCGCCGGCCTCAAGCACCTGTCACCGGAGAAGCTCCTCCCCGCGCCGGACTGCGGCATGAAGTACCTCCCGCGCGAGACCGCTTTCGGCAAGCTCAAGGCCCTGGCCGAGGGCGCCGCGATCGTGCGCAAGGAGCTGGGCTGATCGCGGAGCGAGGCGGCACGAGGTCCTTCGCTGCGCTCAGGACGACATGAGAACCTATCCGTCGTCCTGAGCGCAGCGAAGGACCTCATCGCGATCAGCCATGGGTGATCGTCTCTACTTCGTCTACATCATGACGAGCAGCTCGCTCAGCGCGATGTACATCGGCGTCACGAACGACGTGGGCCGACGCGTTGCCGAACATCGAGAGGGCTTGGGCAGCGAGTTCGTGAAGAAGTATCGGGTGACGAGACTGGTCTATGTCGAGGAATACGAAAACCCGAACGACGCCATCGCACGGGAAAAGCAGATCAAGGGCTGGAAGCGGATCCGGAAGAACGAGCTCGTCCGTGCAGCCAATCCAGGCTGGGAAGACCTGATGCCCGATCCGTCGTCTCGGACGCAGCGGCGATGAGGTCCTTCGCTGCGCTCAGGACGACGGATATTTTTCATGTCGTCCTGAGCGCAGCGAAGGACCTCACCGTCAGCCGATCACCGGGCCGTGACGACGCCCTTGGGATTGACCGTCACGGTCCGCTCGATGCCGTTCTGCGTCGCCTTGCCTGTCCACCGTCCGTCGGGACCGCGACGCAAGTCGCGGATGTTGCCGTAGTGCAGGGCACGCAACTGTGTCGCCACGCTGGCGCTGCCCGGCACCGGCACCGGCGGCAGCGGCTTCGTCTGCGCCATCGCAGGACCTGCGAGGCAGGCCGCGAGCACAAGGACCGGCATGCTCTTCATCCCGCCAGCGTGCCCTTCAGCACCTCGCCCGCGTAGGCGCCCGTCGACTCGCCATCCTCGAAGGCGACGATGCCGTTGACCAGCGTGGCCTTGATGCCCTCGGCCTTCTGCACCAGCCGGCGCGCGCCGCCCGGCAAGTCCGTCTCCACCGTCGGCAGGCAGGGCCGGATGCCGTCCTCCTCGAAGAGCACCAGGTCGGCGCGGTAGCCCTCCTTCAGCAGGCCGCGGTCCCGGAACTCCCAGGCGACGGCGTTGTCATGCGTCAGCTTCTTCACCGCCTCTTCCAGTGTGAAGGCGCCCCGTTTGCGCACCCAGTAGCTGAGCAGATGCGTCTGCAGCGACGAACCCATCTCCTGGCATACATGCGCCCCGGAATCGGAGAAGGTCGCCAGAGTCCGCGGGTGCTTCAGGATTCCCAGCACGTCGTCCGGCGCCTCGTTGACGATCGGCTGCACATAGACTTGGTCATCGTTGGCCAGCGACAGATCGAGCATGACCTCCACCGGATGCCGGCCCTGCGCGCGAGCGAGCTGGCCGACGGTGGGATCGTCCCAATCGACGCCCTGCAGCGCATAGAGATTGTCGTAGTCCGGCTTGCGTGGATCGGTCGTCGCGGCGCCGCCGCCCTGGACGACATTGTCGCGCGGCTTCATCCGGGCCTCGGCCGCCACCAGCGCACGCCGCACCTCCGGATCGGCCAGTCGCCGCTTCTGCTCGTCGATCGGCAGAGCGCGGATCGGTCGCCACGCCGGCAGCACATCGAACGGCAGGTAGGACTTCAGCGAGAAGATCGCGTTGATCGACCGCGTCGTGCCCTGGCCGAACATGCGGCCACCGGCGGCGACGGTCTCGTCGATATAGCGCGTCTGGTACTGCCAGCCCGTGGGATCCTCGCCCTGGCGGGTCGCCAGCACGCCGAACATGACGGTCCGACGGGACACCAGTGCGAGCTGCCGCAGCTGTTCCAGGAAGGCGCGGTGCCGCGGTCCGCTGCCGATGTCCGGGCCAACCTGGAAGATGCCGGCGTCGAGCTCGGCCATGGCCGCCACGATGCGCTCGATCTCCTCCCACCCGGCGATCCGGCTGGCCACCGGCGTGTCGTCCGGCGTCACGTGCGTCGAAGCACGGGAACTCGAGAAACCCAGAGCACCGGCCCGCAGCGCTTCCTGCACCGCGGCCGCCATGCGCACCATGTCGTCCTCGGTGGCCTTCTCAGTCAGCGCCCGCCGGCCCATCACATACATGCGCAGCGCCGAATGGCCGACGTACATGCCGTAGTTGATCGCCTTGGGCAGGCGCTCGACGGTGCCGAGATATTCGGGAAAGGTCTCCCAGGTCCAATCGATGCCGGCCGCCATCGCCTCGGTGGGAATATCCTCGACGGCCGACAGGCAGCGGGCATACCAGTCGCGGTCCTCGGGCCTGCACGGCGCCAGCGCGAAGCCGCAATTGCTCATGACGACGGAGGTGACGCCGTGCCAGCAGGAACAGCTCCCCAGCGGATCCCACGCGACCTGGGCATCCATGTGGGTATGGCCGTCGATGAAGCCCGGCGCGATGATCAGGCCGTCCGCCGACAGCGTGCGATCCGCCGCCGTCGAGATCCTTCCGATCTCGACGATGCGGCCGTCCCGGATGCCGACGTCGGCGGAGACGCGCGGCCTGCCCGACCCGTCGACGACGGTGCCGCCGCGAACGAGAAGGTCGAGCGGCATCAGAGACGGTCCTTGTGCTCGACCATCTTCCAGTAGGTGTCCTTGGCGGCGATCTTGCCCCCGCGGAACGTGTAGATGTCGCAGCCCTGGTAGTTCAGCTCCTCGCCGTCCGCCCCCTTGCCCTTCACGGTCCAGACCGAAATCGCGCGGTCGCCGGCGAAGATGTATTCCTTGTGATCCCAGCGCATGTCGGGGATCACCTTGAAGCGGTCGGCCAACGCCTTGCGGATCGTCTCCTTGCCCTTCAGCGTCCGGCCCACCGGCTCCGGTCCACGCGCAAGCCAGAAGGTGGCGTCGTCCGTGAAATGCGACACGATGCGATCGACATCGCGGCTGTTGAACGCCGCGGAGATCGCCTTCATGAGCTCCGGCGTGGCAATATCGGGATTAGTGGCTGTAGCGTCCGGCATACGAAACCTCCCTGATCCTTCCTGCCCGACGATTGCAGGGTAGCCAGGCCGCCGCAAGCCACAAGCGTCTCTCGCGGGGCGGGCGCTGCCCGGCGGAATATCCCGGTTTCGCCGCGGTGCGCGAAGGGTTAGCGTTCCTGCCAACAATCTGAGGAAACGCTCGTGTACGACTACATCATCGTTGGCGGCGGCTCCGCCGGTTCCGTGATGGCCCACCGGCTGTCCGCGCGTAGCGCCAATCAGGTGCTGCTGTGCGAGGCGGGCCAGGATACGCCGCCGGGCAACGAACCGCCGGAGATCGCCGACAGCTACTCCGGCACCGCCTACTTCGATCCGCGCTTCCACTGGACCGATCTCAAGGTCCACACGCAGGTCGTATCGCACAACAATCCCGACGAGAACCGGCCCCCGCTGCGCAAGTACGAGCAGGCCCGCGTGCTGGGCGGCGGCTCGTCGATCAACGGGCAGATGGCCAATCGCGGCGCACCCACCGATTACGACGAATGGGCAAGCCGCGGCGCCGAAGGATGGGGATGGAACGAGGTCCTGCCCTTCTTCAAGAAGGTCGAGCGGGATCTCGATTTCGACGGTCCCTATCATGGCAAGGAAGGCCGCATTCCGGTCCGACGCATCCCGCCCGAGCACTGGACCGGCCATGCCAAAGCAGTCGCCAAGGGCTTCGAGGCCAAGGGGTTCAAGTTCCTGCCGGACCAGAACGGCGAATTCGTCGAGGGGTATTTTCCGGTCACCCACTCCAACGCAGAGGAGCGCCGGGTCTCGGCGGCGATGGGCTACCTCGACGCCGAGACGCGCAAACGCGCCAACCTGACCATCCTGACCGACACGCCGGTGAAGGCGCTGCTGTTCGAAGGCACGCAGTGCGTCGGGGTGACGGCGATGGTGGCCGGCCAGGAGAAGGAGTTCCGGGCCAGGGAGGTGATCCTCTCGTCCGGGGCGATCCACACGCCCGCGCATCTGATGCGTGCGGGCATCGGACCGGTGGGCCATCTGGCCGATCTGGGCATCCCCGTCGTGGCCGCCTTGCCCGGCGTTGGGCAGCGGCTGATGGACCATCCTTCGATCGCGCTGTCCTCCTTCATCCGTCGCGGCGCCCGCATGAACGAGCATACAAGGCGGCACATCCACATGGGCCTGCGCTACTCCTCGAACCTGCCCGGCATCCCCAAGGGCGACATGTTCGTCGCCGTCATCAGCAAGTCCGCGTGGCATGCCGTGGGCGAACAGATCGCCTCGCTGCTCACCTTCATCAACAAGACCTATTCCGAGACCGGCCAGGTGAAACTGGCCTCGCGCGACTGGCGCCTCGAGCCTGTCGTCGAGTTCAACCTGCTGTCAGACAGGCGCGATCTCGACCGGCTGATGAGCGGCTTCAAGCTCATGGCGGCGGTCCAGATGACCGACGCCGTCCGGCAGGTCGCCGACACACCTTTCCCGGCCGCCTACAGCGACAAGGTCCGCGCGATCGGAGTCGTCAACAGCCGGAACAAGCTCGTGACCAGGATCGTCGCCACTCTCCTCGACGGGCCCGCGGCGCTGCGGCGTTACATGATCGAGAAGTTCGTCGTCGAAGGCTTCACCTTCGAGCAGGTGATGACCGACGACGAGGCGCTCGAAGCCTTCGTGCGCAAGGCGGCCATCGGCGTGTGGCATGCGTCCTGCACCTGCCGCATGGGCCGACCCGACGATCCCATGTCCGTCGTCGACACACAGGGCCGCGTCAAGGGCGTGCAGGGCCTGCGCGTGGTAGACGCGTCGGTCTTCCCCGTCGTGCCCTGCGCCAACACGAACTTCCCCACGTTGATGACGGCGGAGAAGATCGCGCATTCAATGTCATCCTGAGCTCAGGACGGCTGGAGGGAGCTGAGACATGTCCGTGATCCTCGGCAGCGGCGAACACCGCTACCGCGTCGTCGAGAACTGGGCGACCCTGCCCGACGGCTGGGACTTTCGCGACGTCGCGGCGGTCGCCGTGGACAGCAAGGACCGCGTCTACGTCTTCAACCGCGGCCAGCATCCGATGATCGTCTTCGATCGCGAGGGCAACTTCCTCCGCTCCTGGGGGGAAGGTCTGTTCAGCCGCGCCCACGGGCTCGATATCGACGAGGACGACAACCTCTACTGCACCGACGACGGCGACCACACGGTCCGGAAGATGACGACCGAAGGCAAGGTCCTGCTGACGATCGGCGTGCCCAACCAGCCAGCACCGTTCCTGAGCGGCAAGCCGTTCAACCGCTGCACCCACACCGCGTTGTCGCCCAAGGGCGAGATCTATGTCTCCGACGGCTATGGAAACTCCTGCATCCACAAGTATTCGCCGGACGGACGCCACCTGACGTGCTGGGGCACCACGGGCACCGATCCCGGCCAGTTCAACATCCCGCACAACATCGCCACGGACGATGATGGCTGGGTCTATGTCGCCGACCGCGAGAACCACCGCGTCCAGGTATTCGACGGCAACGGCCGATACGAAACGCAGTGGAACAACATGCACCGGCCTTGCGCCCTGTATTGCTGCGCGGGCGGCAGCAATCCCCGCTTCATCATCGGCGAGCTCGGCCCGGGCATGCCGGTCAACAGCAAGCACACCAACCTCGGTCCACGGCTGGCCATCGTCGATCGCAAGGGCGGCGTCATTGCCCGCCTCGGTGGCGAACAGGGACCTGGCGAGGAAGCCGGACGCTTCCTGTCGCCGCACGGCCTGGCCGTCGACAGCCGCGGCGACATCTATGTCGGCGAAGTGAGCTACACCAATTGGCCCAGCACCCATCCTGGCGTGCCGATGCCGTCCAAGCTGCGGTCGCTGCAGAAGCTCGAGAAGGTTGCCTGACCGGCGTCTGCCACCGGTCGGACTGTGATGTCGTTGCGGAGGTATTGTCATGGTTGAACGCGTTCTCGTCGTCGGACCCATGGACACGCTGTCCATGGTGGACGATCTCGCGCCCAAGGGCTTCGAGATCGTGAAGGCGCTGCACAATTCGCCAGAAATGAAGGCGGCTCTGCCCGGCACGCACTATTTCGTCGGCTTCATCCAGCAATACGTCACGCCGCAGCTCTTCAAGGACGCTCCACACCTCAAGCTGATCCAGATGCTGAGCGCCGGCTACGACCGCGCCGATCTCGAGGCCGCCCGCCGCAGCGGCGTGCCGCTCTGCAACAACGGCGGCGCGAACTCGGTCGCCGTGTCCGAGCACGCCCTGCTGCTGATGCTCGCCGTCTCTCGGCGCCTGATCACCCAGCACAGCAATGTCGTCGCCGGCCGCTGGCACGGCAATGCGCCGCCGACGGTGCACGAAGTACGGAACAAGGTGTTGGGCATCATCGGGCTGGGCACGATCGGCAAGAAGGTGGCGCGCCTCGCCCTCGCCTTCGGCATGGTCGTGCACTACTACGACATCGTCCGGCTCCGGGAAGAGGAAGAGGATGCGCTCGGCGTCCGGTTCCGTCTGCTGCCCGAGATCCTGCGTCATTCCGACATCGTCTCGCTGCATGTGCCGCTCAACGCCTCGACGCAGCGCATGATCGGTCCGCAGGAGCTGGCCGTGATGAAGCCGTCGGCCATCATCGTCAACACGTCGCGCGGTCCGGTGATCGACGAGAAAGCCATGACCGAGGCGCTGTCGGCCGGCAAGCTGTTCGGCGCCGGCCTGGACGTGTTCGACGAAGAGCCGACGCCAGCCGACAATCCGCTGCTCAAGCTGGACAACGTCGTGCTGACCGCACATCTCGCGGGCCCCACCTACGAGAGCAACATCACGCGGCTGCGCAACGGCTTCGACAACGTCCAGCGCGTCGCGCGCGGCGAGCCCGCCCTGTGGGTCGTCCCGGAGCTGCTGGAACCCGCCTGACGTTGCTGCAGGCCGGCTCAGGCGCTCAGCCTGCGCCGCCCCGCCGCGGTTCGTCGGTGCCGACCGGGGACGACGCTTTCGCGGCGGGCTCGGGGACCGTCTGGCCGGCGAGGCGCAGGCCGCGCTCGAGCAGCACCTCGTAGATCGGGCGGCCCCCCAGCCATTCGGCGACGACATGCGCCGTGACGCAGGTCACGATGAGCGGCAGGGTCAGCTCGAAGGCACCGGTCAATTCGACCACCAGCACGACACCGACCAGGGGAGCGCGGACCGTGGCGGAGAACAGGCCGCCCATTGCCGCGACGGCGAAGGCCGAACCGAGCAGCGGCGGCACCGGCAGCGACGCGTACGACAAGGCCTGTTCCAGCAGCAGGGCCGCGGCCAATCCCAGGGTGGTGGCGTAGGTCAGCATGGGCGAGAAGATTCCGGCCGGTACACCGGCAGGATAGCTCGCCATGGTGCCGACGAACCGCACCACCGCGATCAGCAGCAGGGTCGTGAGGGGCAGATTGGCCAGTGGCAGGCCCGGGATCAGCCTCTCGCCGCCACCGATCGCCAACGGCAGCACGAACGCCAGGACGCCGACGGCGGCGCCGACGATCATCGGATAGAGGTACGGCACCTGGCGGAAGACGCGGGCCCGCCAGTCCAGAGCGGCCACAAGGACCTTGTTGAAGACCACGCCCAGCACGCCCAGCAACGCCCCCAGCACCATGAAGGTGGGCAGCAGCAGGAGCGGAAGCGTCTCCGTCTTGATCACGAGCGGAGGTGCCGTGCCGCCCACGAGTTCCATGCCGAAAGCGCTGGCCGCGGAGGCGACGATCACACCGACATAGGAGCGGAACGTGTAGCGGAACTGCTTGCGCGTCTCTTCGATGACGAACAGCACGGCCGCCAGGGGTGCATTGAAGGCTGCGGCCAGTCCCGCCGCCGCACCGGCAGCCAGCAGCGTATGCAGATCCATCCTGTCCAGCCGGAACCATTCGGCGAGTGCGGCACCGACCGACGCCCCCATGTGAATCGTCGGACCTTCTCTTCCGGCGACGAGGCCGGACGAAAGGCCG
The DNA here is from genome assembly GCA_049323495.1 of Pseudomonadota bacterium. Lineage (GTDB taxonomy): Bacteria > Pseudomonadota > Alphaproteobacteria > Reyranellales > Reyranellaceae > Reyranella. Next base: position 278,391 of record JBMONG010000003.1, on the reverse strand, counting down.
AGCACGCCGCCCACGAACTTCACGGGCAGGACGCGACGCCAGCGTACGTCGCGCACCCCCTCCAGCGCCCCCTCCACCTCCGGCACGCCGCTGCCCGACGCCTCGGGCGCGAGATAGCGCGTCATCACGTAGGCGAGAGTCACGCCGAGGGCCGCGAGGCCCGCGCCGACGGCGATCGTGTCGACGCCTGCGCCCATGCGCTCCGACAGCCATGTCGGCCAGTCCGACAGGCCATCGACGGCGAGATGAAAGACCGCCCCCAGAACGCCTGTCGCAAAGCCGCAGCCGCCGGCGATCCAATAGAACAGGCCGTCGCGGATGCGGGGCCGCTCCGACGAATGGTCGGAAGTCACATCGAACTCACTCACGGGACGTCATGCCGAGTGCGTCATCAGGCGAGGCCGATGCGCTTGCGGAAGTCCTCGTCCCGCATGGAAGCGTCCTGGCCGATCAGGTCGTCTCCCGCGTCGGTGGAAAGATACATCAGCCCGCGGACCGCATGCTCGACGGGGGACAGTTCCGCCCGGGGGATACGGCTTATCATGTTCATGCCCGAGGCCCTGATCTTTACCTGCATGTCGGTATCGATTGTCCCCGGCGAGAAGCCGAAGACCCGAATCCCCTTCCCCGCGGTCTCGAGAGCGATGGCCCTCGTGAGCATCGCGAGGCCCGCCTTCCCGGCGCAATAGGCGCTCCATCCTTCGAGCGGGCGATGGGCTGCACCGGACGAGATGTTGACGATCGTGCCGCCGCCGGCCGCCAGCATTCCCGGCAGCACGGCACGGACGACGTTGTAGGCACCGATCAGGTTGATGGTGATGTTTTCCGCCCAAACCTTCGGATCGGACGCAGCGATCTCGGCTATCGGCTCGATCACTCCGGCATTGTTCACCAGAAGGTCGATCCGGCCGAGCCGCTGTACCGTGTCGGAGGCCAGCTTCTCGACGGCCGCGTAGTCGGCAACATCGCAGGCGGATGACTCCGCACGTCCGCCCTTGGCGCCAATGTCGCCAGCGACGCTCGCTGCGCGCGCGCCATCCCGCGCGACCAGCATCACGGCAGCCCCCGCCGCGGCCAATGCGCGCGCGGCGCCTTCGCCCAGCCCGCGGCTCGCACCGGTGACCAGGGCGACCTTCCCATGCAATTCGCTGGACACGCATCCTCCTGCACTCGATGACATGAGCCAAGACAGATAACATCAGCTTCCAGCCCGAGGAAACCGCCAACATGCTCGAAGATCGTTACGACCTGCCGATCACAACGTCGTCCGCCGCTGCACGCGACGCCTACGTGGCCGGCGTGGACTGCGTCCTGTCGGCGGCCCACGACGACACCGACCACCTCGCCGACGCCTTAGCGGCCGATCCGGAGTTCGCGCTGGCACATGCCGCCTTCGCCCGCGCGCGCTTCGTGCTGGCGGACGTGGCGACGGCGCGCAAGGCCGCTGCCGCCGCACGTGCGCTCGCGGCGAACACGACCGAACGGGAGCAATCGCACATCGAAGCGCTGTGCCTGGCCATCGAAGGCAAGCCGGTCGACGCGCTGGCGGCCACCCGCGCCCATCTCGCCCGCTTTCCGCGCGATGCGATGGTGGCCGCGCCGGCCACCGGCGTCTTCGGCCTGATCGGATTCAGCGGACGGCAGGACCGCGAACCCGAGCAGGTCGCGTTCCTGGAGCTGCTGCGGCCCCACCTCGAGGACGACTGGTGGTTCCAATCCGTCCTCGCCTTCGCGCTGGAGGAAGTCGGGCAGCTGGACGAGGCGCTCGACCTCATCGAGCGCAGCATGGCGACCAATCCCCGCAATGCGCATGGCGCCCATATCAAGGCACATGTCCTCTACGAGCGCGGGGAAGACCGCGAGGCGTACGACTATCTCGGTGGCTGGCTGCCGACCTACTCCCGAAAGGGCATGATGCATTGCCACATCTCGTGGCATCTCGCCCTGACCGCCCTGGTCCTCGGCGACACCGAGCGGGCCTGGCGAATCTACGAAGCGCAGGTCCATCCCGGTGGGGCCTGGGGACCAGCGCTCAATGTCGCGACCGATGCACCGGCCTTCCTGTGGCGGGCGGGGCTCGCAGGCCAGGCCGTGCCTCCCGAACGCTGGCAGGAGGTGCGCGACTATGCGCGCAGCAGCTTTCCCAAGGGCGGCCTCGCCTTCGTCGACGTGCATCGCGCGCTGGCACATGCTGGGGCGGGCGATCGAGAAGGCATCGAGGCGATCGTGGCCGAGCTTCGGGAACGCGTCGCGGCCGGCCGCTCCCCTGCGGGACCGGTCGTGCCGCAACTCGCCGCAGGGTTGGCCGCCTATGCCGGCGGTGACTGGCCTGCGGCGATCGCCACGCTTCAATCGGCTCTCGCCGAGACGGTGCGGATCGGCGGCAGCCGCGCTCAGCGCGATCTCATCGAGAACACGCTGATCGCCGCCTATCTCAAGATCGGCAGGGCGGCGGATGCGCGCGCGCTCGTCGAGCGGCACGCGGATCGGCGCCCTGCCGTGCCGGTGGCGGGACTCGTCTGACGCGAGCCGCGTCGACGCGCAGGATCATATCCCCAGACGAGCCTATCGCCCTCTTGGCTTCTCGCCGGTCTCGACGTAAAGCCGATTCGCACTCTTTCGATTGGCGGGCGGCATCATCGTCGCCGGCCATGCCCTCCGGCTCTGCATTCCGTCGCCGAGCCGCAATAAACCAAGAAGATTTGAGGTCCCACACTCCCCCTGTGAAAGGATTTCAGCGCATGACCGGGCTGCTTCACGGATCGATACGCGTTCTCCTCGTTTTCCTGCTGTTCGCCGTCCCTCGGGCCCAGGCGCAGCAGATGGTCAGCGTCGCCGGCGCAGAGGTCAATCTTCGCTCAGGGCCCGGCACGCAGCACCCCGCCGACTGGACCTTGGGCAAAGGCTATCCTCTCAAGGTCCTCGCGCGGAAAGGGAGCTGGCTCCAGGTCGTGGACTTCGAGAACGACCGCGGCTGGATCTACCGCCCTCTGACCAGCTCGACGCGCTATCATATCGTGAAGGTCGACAAGGCCAACATGCGCAGCCAGCCGACAACGCGTAGCCGCATCCTGGCCAAGCTTTCCTACGGCGATCTGTTGCGGACGCTCGACCGCAAGAGCGACTGGGTCAAGGTCCAGCGCCCGGGCGGACTGAAGGGCTGGGTCGCGCGTCGCCTGCTCTGGGGCTGGTAGGGCCCGGTCCGCGTTCCTACGGGTCGAGTCGCAACAACCTGGCGGCCGTGCCGCCCAGGATGGCGACGCGCTCGTCGTCCGTCAGGCCAGGCGTGCTCAGCACGAGGTCGACCTCCGTGCTGGTCCACGGAAAGGGATAGTCCGTCCCGATCATGATCCGGCCCGCCCCCGTCTCGGCGATCAGGTGACGCAACGCTTCGGGCGTGAACACGATCGTGTCGAAGAACAGCTGGCCGTCGCGCAGATACGCCGTCGGCTTCTTCTTCGGCGGCGGCCCGGCGCGCTGCGGGAAGGTCCGAAGCACTGCGTCAGACCGGTTGGCATAGGACGGCAGGAAGCCGCCGCCATGCGCGGCGCAGATCTTCAGGCCGGGAAAGCGATCAAGCGTGCCTTCGAAGATGAGATGCGACAGCGCGATGGTGGTCTCGAGCGGATTGCCGATGGTGTTGGTCAGCAGGCCGTTGCCCGCCAGCCGTCCGCTCGGTTCGAGCTCGCGCGTGCCCGTCGGATGCATGAAGACCAGGACGCCCAGCTCCTCGCATTTCGCCCAGAAGGGATGAAAGATCGGGTCCGCAAGCTCCCTGCCGGCGACGCTGCCACCCACGCTCACGCCGCGAAGCCCGAGCTTCTTCACCGCATGCTCGACCTGCTCGGCGGCAAGGTCGGGATACTGCAGCGCGGCCGTCGCGAAGGCCACGAAGCGCTCGGGCGTGGCGGCGCAGAACTCGACCAGCGTCTCGTTCTGGATGCGGATCAGCTCGGCCGCGACGTCCCGCTCGGCATTGTACCAGTAGGGGTTGATGCTCAGCGCCTCCACGTCGATGCCCTGCGCATCCATCGCCGCGAGGCGCACGCGGGTGTCGTCCATCAGCAGGCCGGATGAATCGAGCGGCTGCTGCATGAGCACCATGGCCGCAGGCACGGCGCAATGGGCATGGATGTCGACCGTCTTGACCCTGCGGCCGTTGACCACGACCTCGCGGCGCCGGCCGTGGCCATGTGCGGTCGACGACCCGGCGGCGCCGCCGCCGGCCATCGCCGCCATGCCGCAGGTCGTGAAGACGATGCCTGGTCCGCCGGGCGAGCCGGCCCCTCCTTCGACAGTCTGCATCTTGACCTCCCGCACCGTTTCCCGCCCGTCCCGCAACCTTCTACAGTCGCCGCATGATCGACAACGACAAACAGCTGGACCATCCGGCATACCGCCTGGCCGCCCTCGACCAGGATTTCATCCTTGGCGATTCCATGCGGGGCGTCCGCTTCCTGCTCGAATATGCCAAGGCCGAGGAAATGCTGCGGAACTGGGGGGTCCTGTCGACGGTCGTGGTTTTCGGCAGCGCGCGCGTGCGGCCTGCCGGGTCATCGCCGGGGAACGCGCCGAAGGGAATCCCTTCCGTCCCCGCGCCGCCGGCCGAGCGCGCTGCCGGATGGTACGAGCAGGCCCGGCGCCTCGGGCGCATCGTCTCGGAGCGCGGCGGTGCCCTGCAGGCCCATGCCGACGGCCGGCGCAACGTCATCGCCACGGGCGGCGGCGGCGGGATCATGGAGGCGGCCAATCGTGGCGCATGGGAAGCCGGCGCACCCTCGATCGGCTTCAACATCCGGCTGCCCCGGGAACAGGAGCCCAACGCCTACACCACGCCGGAACTGACTTTCCAGTTCCACTACTTTGCGATGCGGAAGATGCATCTGGCGATGCGGGCGGCGGCCCTGGTCGTGTTTCCCGGTGGCTTCGGCACCCTCGACGAGCTGTTCGAGCTCCTCACGCTGACGCAGACGCGCAAGGCGCCGGCCGTGCCGATCCTGTGCTTCGATCGCCGCTACTGGACCACCCTCATCAATTTCGAAGCGCTTGTCGAGGAAGGGATGATCGCGCCGGCGGACCTCGAGCTCTTCCGGTTCGCCGACGATGCCGAAGAGGCGTGGGCGAGCCTCCTTGCCTGCGGCCTGGAGATCGCTTCGTCCGCGGCGCCATAGACCACCCGCCGGTCCGCCGCCTTGGTCGCGACGCCGCGCTCGGCTACGATGGCGGTCTCACTTCAGGGAATCCATGACATATGGCTGACCAGCACGACGATCATCATCACGATCACGGGTCGGAACTCTCCGAGATGCAGCTCCGCGTGCGCGCCCTGGAGACCATCCTGACCGAGAAGGGATACGTCGATCCGGCGGCGCTCGACGCCATCGTCGAGACCTACGAGACCAAGGTCGGGCCGCGCAACGGCGCCCTGGTCGTCGCCCGCGCCTGGAAGGATCCGGACTTCCGCGCGGCGCTGCTGAAGGATGCCTCGGCAGCCGTGGCGACGCTGGGCCATGTCAGCCCGGTGGGCGACCATCTGGTGGCGGTCGAGAATACGCCCACGCGGCACAACATGATCGTCTGCACCCTCTGCTCCTGCTATCCGTGGGAACTGCTGGGCCTGCCGCCCGTCTGGTACAAGTCGGCGCCCTATCGCTCGCGTGCGGTGAAGGATCCGCGCGGCGTGCTGCATGATTTCGGCGTGACGCTGCCCAGGGACACCGAGATCCGCGTCTGGGACTCGACGGCCGAGACGCGCTTCATCGTGCTGCCGATGCAGCCCGCCGGCACGGAGGAATGGTCCGAGGAGCAGCTGGCCGATCTCGTCACCCGCGATTCGATGATCGGCACGGGCCTCGCCCTCAAGCCGACGGAGCGCCGGCAATGAACGGCATCCACGACATGGGCGGCATGGACGGCTTCGGGAAGGTCGAGGTCGAGCAGAACGAGCCGCCCTTCCACGAGACCTGGGAAGGCCGGGTGCTCGCGATGCAGCGGGCGATGGGATATGCCGGCGCCTGGCACATCGACGATACGCGCTTTGCCCAGGAGACGCTGCCGCCGCAGACCTATCTCGCGGCCTCCTACTACTGGCGCTGGACGCTGGCCATGGAGAAGAACCTGCTGAAACGCGGCATCGTGGCGGCCGACGAGCTGGCCGCCGGCCATTCGCTGCGGCCGGGCAAGCCGCTGCCGCGCCGGATGACCGTCGAGGTCGTCAACGCCGGGATGACGCGCGCCTCGTTCTTCCGCCAGCAGCAGGCGCCGGCACGGTTCAAGCCGGGCGACCGTGTGCGCACCGTCAACATCCACCCGCAGGGCCATACCCGCCTGCCGCGCTACGCCCGCGACAAGGTGGGCACGGTCGAGCTGATCCATGGCTGCCATGCCTATCCCGATGCGGTGGCGAGCGGCCGCGGCGACGATCCGCAGTGGCTCTACACGGTGGTGTTCGACGGCCGCGAGATCTGGGGCCCGGATGCCGATCCGACGCTCACGGTGTCGATCGACGCCTTCGAGCCCTATCTCGGGCCGATCGCTTCCGGGCAGCCATGACAGGCCGACCGACCATCCCCGTGCCGGGCATTCCCTGCGACGCCGAAGGACCGGTGTTCCGCGAGCCGTGGGAGGCGCAGGCCTTTGCCATGACCCTGGCCCTGCACAAGAGGGGCCTGTTCACCTGGCCGGAATGGGCCGAGACGCTGGGCGCGGAAATCAAGCGCGCCCAGGCCGCCGGCGATCCCGACATCGGGGACACCTACTACCGGCACTGGCTGAACGCCCTCGAGCGGCTGGTCGCCGACAAGGGCGTGGCCGACGCGAAGGCCCTCGCCCGCTATCACCATGCCTGGGAGCATGCGGCCCGCCGCACGCCGCATGGCGATCCGATCGAGCTGCTGCCCGAGGATTTCCACTGACCATGCCCGCCTCGTACGAGACGCATCGGCGCCAGCTCGAGCTGATTCTCTGCGCCTGGGGCATGCCGCAGGCCACCGCGGCCGGCACGGCCGAGATCATGAGCTGGGCTGACCTGCACGGCATCGATTCCCACGGCATCTCGATGGTGCCGACCTACGACGAGCGCCGGCGCGCCGGGAAGATCGACATGCGCGCCGAGCCCACCGTGACGCGCGAGACGCCGGTCTCCGCCGTGGTCGACGGTGGCGGCGGGCTGGGGCACGCCAATGCAAGACGGGCGATGGAGCTCGCCATCGACAAGGCGGGACGCACCGGGATCGGCGTGGTCGCCGTGCGCAACTCGGCGCATTTCGGCGCCTGCGGCTTCTACGCGCTGATGGCTGCCCAGGCCGGCCTGATCGGCCTGGTGACGACATCCGCCAGCGGCATCCAGGTGGCGCCGACGCACGGCGCCCAGGCCCGGCTCGGCACCGACCCGATCGCCTTCGCCGCCCCCGGCAAGCCGGGAGAGCCCTTCCTGCTCGACATGGCGACGACGACGGTGGCGGCGGGCAAGATCCGCAACAAGGCCAACGAGAACCAGCCCGCCCCGCCGGGCTGGCTGGTCACGGCGGAAGGCAAGCCCAGCACCGACCCGCGCGAGGTCGCGAAGGGCGGCTTCATGACGCCGCTCGGCGGCACGCCCGAGGGCAGCAGCCACAAGGGCTACGGGCTGGGCGCCATGGTCAACATCCTGTCGTCGGCACTCTCCGGCGCGACGATGATCACCGACCCGCAGCACACGAAGAAGCCCGGCACGATGGATATCGGCCACTTCATGCTGGCGCTCGATCCCGGCCTGTTCCGCGAGGCCGCCGACTTCCGCGCCGACGTCGCGGCCTTCTGCGAGGCCCTGCGCGCCACGAGGCCGGCCGATCCGGCGCGTCCCGTGCTGGTCGCCGGGGATCCGGAACGCCTGAAGGCCGAAGAGCGGCGACGGAACGGCATCCCGGTAGGTCCCAATCTCCTGGCCAGGGTGCGCGAGATCGCCCTCGCTTCCGGCGCCGACTGGCTCATGGACTGACCGCGCGCCTCACACCTCGACGGGCTCGTCGCCGCGCGGCTTGTGCGGCGCAGTCCGCACAAGCGACAGCAGCATCGCCAGCACCCCGAAGCCGGCGAGCAAGACCAGCACATTGCCGCCGGCGGCGATCAACGTCGAGGGAGCCGCGTCGACCGTGCCGGCGCGGACACCGCTGATCATGTGAATGCTCATGGCCAGCAAGGTCGAGGCCCCGGCGATGCCCGTGCTGATCCCGAGATAGCGGACGACGTTCAGCAGACTGCCCGCCTCGCCGGTCTGCTCTTCCGGGGCGGTGGCCATGATCGCGCTGCTGTTGGGCGAGATGAACAAGCCCTGCCCGATGCCGAACATCGCCAGCCCCGCCATCACCAGAGGCATGTGCGCAACGGCACCGTCGAGGAAGAAGAACAGCAGGGCGATGGCCCCGATGCAGACCGCCATGCCCAGCGCCGTGACCGCCCGCGCTCCGACCCGATCGTAGAGCGCACCGCCGACCGGCGCCAGCAGCCCCAGCATGACGGGGATGATCGACAGCCGCAGGCCTGCGACGAACGCCGACTCGTCGTAGACGCGCACCAGCATGAAGGGCACGAGGAAGAAGACGCCGAACAGCATGGCGTAGGACAGGAAGTTGGCGACGTTGCCGGTCAGGAAGGCGGGCTGGCGCAGCAGCGCCAGGTCCACCAGCGGCGCCTCGGCGCGGCGCTCGGCCCGCACGAACAGCACGACGAAGACGACCGCCAGCCCCCCGCAGGCGAGGAAGGCCGGCGAGGTCACGCCCCACGCCTGTCCCTGGTTCAGCATCGTCACCAGCGCCGTCAGCGCCGGTGCGATCAGCAGGGCGCCGCTCCAGTCGAAGCGCGCCTTGCCCTGCAGATGCCGCGTCTGCGGCAAGAGCAGCCAGCCGAGCGCGGCGCCCACGATGCCGAACGGGACATTGATCCAGAACGCCCAGTGCCAGCCCAGCGTGTCGATGATCAGGCCGCCGACCGCCGGCCCCACGCCCAGGCCGATCGCCTGCGCCGCCGACTGCAGCCCCAGCGCCCGGCCGCGATGCTCAGGGCCGGCCGCCAGCACGACGATCGCGATGCTGTTGGCGGTGAGCAGGGCCGCACCGATCCCCTGCAGGATGCGGAAGGCGACCAGCGTCGGAAGATCGGGGGCGAAGCCGCAGAGCGCCGAGCCGATGACGAAGATGACGAAGGCGACCGTGTAGAGCAGCTTGCGGCCCACCATGTCGGCAAGCCGCCCGAAGATCGGCATGAACGACGCCATGACGAGAATGTAGGCGACGGCGACCCAGCTCACGGTGCTGAGCGGCGCCGCGAAATCCGCTTCGAGCCGCGGCAGCAGCATCTGGGTCATGCTGGCGTCCACCTGCCCCATGAAGGCGCCGATGCACACCGTTGCCACGACGAACCAGCGATACGATGCAAGGCGCGCCACCGATGGCAGCGGCGGCGGTTCGCGCCCCGCCAGCACGGCGTCACGCAGGGCGGCGAACGAGAGAGGACCGGGCGACGGGACGGTCATGTCCCTGCGTGCCCGTCGGCCCAGTATCCTTCACCCGGCATCAAATCCTTCTCCTTTGCCGCCTCGGCGGCCGGTCGACACATTGGCACCGAGAGGTGTCAGAATGGCAATGGGCCAATACAGGCGTTCGCTGCTTTCCCCAAGCCCCGTCACAGCGGTCGTCATTGCCGCCGCTCTGACCCTGAGCGTCGTGATGGGCGCGCGCCAGACGTTCGGGCTGTTCGTCGATCCGCTCGCCGTCGAACGCGGCATCTCGCTGTCCGTCATCGCGCTGGCGATCGCGCTGCACAATCTCGTCTGGGGCTTCGCCCAGCCCTTCGCCGGCGCGGCGGCCGACCGGTACGGCGCGGCGCCCGTCGTGGCAGTCGGGGCCGTTGCGCTGGCCGGCGGGCTGGGATTGTCGGCGACCGCCTCCTCCGGCCTGCAGCTGGTGATCGGGCTCGGCCTGCTCGTCGGAGTGGGCGTGAGCTGCACGACCTTCGCCGTCGTGCTGACCTCGGTCGGCCGCGTGGCTACGCCCGAGCAGCGCAGCATGGCGATGGGGCTGGCCAGCGCCGGCGGCTCCGTCGGCCAGTTCCTGCTGGTGCCGATCACGCAGCTCGCCAATGCCGAGCTTGGCATCTCCGTCGCCCTGTTCGGCCTCGCCGCGCTCATGGCTGCGGTGTCGCCGCTCGGCCTCGTCCTCGACCGACGCGCGGCAGGCATGGCGCAGCAGGCGCCCTCGGCCTTCGCCTACTCGCTGAGCGACGTGCTGGCGCTCGCCTGCCGCCATCGCGGCTACATCCTGCTGACGCTCGGCTTCTTCACCTGCGGCTTCCAGCTCGCCTTCATCGCCACCTACCTGCCCGGCTACCTCGTCGTCTGCAACATGCCGGCGGGTCTCGGCGCCGCGGCCCTGGCGTTCATCGGCCTGTTCAACATGGTCGGCACCTGGGGGTGCGGATGGCTGGGCGGCCGGATCCGCCAGCAATACGTGCTGGGCTGGCTCTACCTGATCCGCGGCGCGGCCATCGCCCTCTTCTTCCTGCTGCCCAAGACGGACACTTCCGTCCTGGTCTTCGCCGCCGTCATGGGGCTCGCCTGGCTGGGCACCGTGCCGCTGACCAGCGGCCTGGTCGCCAAGATCTTCGGCACGCAGCATCTCGGCACGCTGTTCGGCATCTGCTTCTTCAGCCATCAGGTCGGCTCGTTCCTGGGTGCGGGAGTCGGCGGCGTGATCTTCGACCTCACGGGCTCCTACGGGCCGCTGTGGATCGCGACGGCGGCCGCCGGCTTCGTCGCCGCCCTCCTGCACTTTCCCATCGACGACAGGCCCATCGACGACAGGCCCATCGACGACAGGAGCGTCGAGGCGCGCCCCGTCGCCGCCCGGCCGGCCTGAGGATTGCTCATAGGCCCATGCGGCTTCGTCGCTTGCGGTGCGGACGACGGTCTTCGACTCTCGCCGCAGACCATGGCGTATCGACTCCCTCCGCTCAACGCGCTGCGCCACTTCGAGGCGGCGGGCCGGCTGTCGAGCTTCAAGGCCGCCGCGCAGGAGCTCAACCTGACGCCGAGCGCGGTCAGCCACGGCGTGCAGACGCTCGAACAGTGGCTGGGGGTCGATCTCTTCCTGCGCGGCAACCGCACCCTCGCCCTGACGGAAGCCGGACGCGTCTACCTGCCCCAGGTGCGCGCCATCCTCGAAGCCATCGTCAGGGCCAGCGATTCCGTCCCCGGCCGCAAGCCAACGGGCAAGCTCGCGGTGAGCGTGCCGCCGACCTTCGGCATCCGCTGGCTGCTGCCGCGGCTCGCCCGCTTCAAGGAAGCGCATCCCGAGATCGAGGTGTCGGTGGACACCAACCACCGGCTGGTCGAGATCCCGCGCGACGGCGTCGACCTCGCGATCCGCATGGGCCGCGGCGAGTGGCCCGGCCTGCAGGCCACCTGCCTGGTGCGCGAAAAGCTCGTGCCGGTCTGCGCGCCGCGACTCGCTGCCGCCATCGTCGCGGCCGATGACCTCGCCAGGGCGACGCTGCTCCATGTCGTCGATGCCAGCGAGGACTGGCGCGCCTGGAGCGCGCTGGCCGGCGTGGAGCTGCCGGCCTCCGCCCGCAGCTTGCGCTTCGACACGATCCAGATGGCGTTGGAGGCTGCCGCGGCCGGCCTGGGCATCGCCATCGGGCGCCTGCCCCTGGTCGAGACCGAGCTCGCAGACGGCAAGCTTGCGACCGTGCTCGGGCCGCCGCGCGACTGCGCGACCGGCTACTGGCTGGTGACCGGCGCCGATTCGCCGCCGCGTCCCGAGGTCGCGATGTTCTGCGCCTGGATCCAGCGGGAGCTGACCTCCGCGGCGCAAGTTCCACGACGCGGACAACGCAGCGAATTGGCTGGCCTGACGTCTTGATGTGAAGCGCCGTTGGCGGAAAGCTTGCGCGAGCACCAACGACAGAGGAGGCGCAAGCCATGACCACCGCCCAGCTCGACGGCCTCGTGACGCTGCTGCGATCGCGGCCTGCGCCCAACGACAGGGACGTGGCCCAGGCCCGGGCCCGCTTCGAGAAGATGGGCGAGTTCCTGGGCGGTGCCCCCGGCGCCAAGTGTGAAAAGGTCGATGCCGGTGGCGTGCCTGCCGAGTGGGTCATGGCACCGGGCTGTGATCCCGGTCGCGCCGTGCTCTACCTGCATGGCGGCGGCTACGCCATCGGATCGATCAACACGCATCGGCGGCTCGCCTACGATATCTCCGCGGCCTCCGGCGCCCGCGTGCTGGTGATCGACTATCGGCTGGCACCCGAACACCCCTTCCCCGCCGCCGTCGACGACGCCGCGCAGGCTTGGCGCTGGCTGCTCGGCCAGGGCCTCTCCGCAAGCCGGATGGCGATCGCCGGCGATTCGGCGGGCGGCGGGCTGACCCTCGCCACGCTGGTCAACCTGCGAGACCAGAAGCTCGGCCTGCCGGGCTGCGCCGTCGCAATCTCGCCGTGGGTCGATCTCGAAGGCGTGGGCACCAGCATGACGGCCCGCGCCGCGCAGGATCCCATGGTGCAGAAGGACGGATTGCTGTGGATGGCCGAGATGTATCTCGGCGGCAAGGACGCCAGGACTCCGCTGGCTGCGCCCCTTCATGCCGACCTGGCCGGCCTCCCGCCCGTCCTGGTGCAGGTCGGCACGGCCGAGACGCTGTTCGACGATTCGACGCGCATCGCCGAGAAGCTGCATGCCGCCGGCGTCGATGTCCGTCTCTCGGCCTGGCCGAACATGCTCCATGTCTTCCCGCTGTTCGCGCCCATCCTGTCGGAGGGCCGCGACGGCTGCCTGGAGATCGGCGCCTTCATCCGCAGCCGCACCGTCTGAGACATCGAAAGGGGAAAGAACGTGAGTCCCGTCTCGTCACGCTGGGAGTCCTCGGCGCCCATCCGCTACCCGGATCCCGACATCATCGTGCTCGACCCGCGGTTCCGCCACCTCGTGCTGCCGATGGCCGCCATCGAGCGCATCGCCACGGGCTTCCGCTTCACCGAGGGGCCTGCCTATTACGGCGACGGCCGCTACCTGTTGTTCTCCGACATTCCCAACGATGCGCTGCTGCGGTGGGACGAGGTGAGCGGCGCCGTCGTCACGCTGCGTCATCCCGCCGGCTATCCCGACGGCAACACGCGCGACCGGCAGGGCCGCCTGATCACCTGCGAACTGGGCAGCCGTACGCTCACCCGCACGGATCATGACGGCACGATCACCGTGCTGGCCGCCTCGTTCGAGGGCACGCGCCTCACCGGGCCGAACGACGTCATCGTGAGGTCCGACGGTTCGATCTGGTTCAGCGACAACGGCGCCGGCATCCGCGGCCACTATCTCGGAGACAAGGCGCCGAAGGAGATGCCCTACCGCGTCTATCGCCTCGATCCCGCGAGCGGCGCCCTCACCGTCGCCGTCGCCGACATGGAGCGGCCGAACGGCCTCGCCTTCTCTCCCGACGAGAGCAAGCTCTACGTCGTCGACACGCCCGACGGCCCGAAGACGACGCGCGTCTACGACATCGTCGACGGCAAGGCGGTGAACGGCCGCCTGTTCTTCGACGGCATGCCGGGTTTCGCCGACGGTATCCGCGTCGATACGGAAGGCAATGTGTGGTGCGGCTTCTCCGGCGGGGAAGGCCAGGACGGCGTCGCCGTCTTCGCGCCCGACGGCACGCTGATCGGCCGCATCCTGCTGCCCGAGCGCTGCGCCAACCTCTGCTTCGGCGGCCGCAAGCGCAACCGGCTGTTCATGACGGCCAGCCAGTCCGTGTATGCGCTCTATGTCGAGGCGCAGGGCGTCGCCGGAGGTTGACCATCATGCTCCTCCGGAGCAAGTGCGTCCTGCCCGCTCATGATCATGAGCGGGCAGGACACGTACAGGCCAGAAGACCTATTTCAGCGAGATGTTCCAGTACACCGGGACCGCCGCCTTGAGCACACCCTCGACGTTCGATCGCATGGCGCGCACCAGATAGAGTTGCGCTGCCGGCCAGTAAGGCCCGACCTCCACGGCCCGCAGCTGGACGGCCTTCGCGAGCTCCTTCTTCTTCTCGGGGTCGGTGGCAAGCGTGAACTCCGCCCGCAACTTCTCGATCTGCTCGTCGCAGGGCCAGCCGAACCAGGCCTTGTCGCAATTCGAGCGCAGTCCGAGATGTCCGGCCGGATCCATCATGTCCGCCCCGGTCGGTCCCGACATGAACAGCGACCAGCCGCCCTTGTCGACGGTCGCCTTCGAGGCGCGGCGCCCGACCAGCGTGCCCCAGTCCATCGCCTGCGGTTCGACCTTGAGGCCGATGTCGCGCATCAGCTGCTCGGCGACGAGGCTGAAGGTGTTGGTCGGCCCGCTCTCGGTGGCATGGAGCACGACGACGGGCGTGCCGTCATAGCCGCTTTCGGCCAAGAGCTTCTTCGCCTTTGCCAGGTCCGGCTTCACCCACCCCGCGTCGGTGAAATACGGCGAGGAGCACATGTAGAAGCTTGGGCAGTTCTTGTAGAGGCTCGGATCCGTCACATAGGCCTGGGCGAACATCTCCTGGTCGATCATGTACCGGATGGCCTGGCGCACTTTCGGGTTGTTGAAGGGCGGCACGAGCGTGTTCATGCGGAAGACCATCTGCATGCCCATCGTGTCCTGCGGCGCCGTGCGGATCTTGGGGTTGCCCTTCAGCATCGGCAGGAAGTCCGGCGGCACCTCCTCGAAGATGTCGATCTCGCCCGCCTGCAGCGCGTTGAGCGCCGTCTGCGCGTCGGGGATATAGCGCCACTCGACGCGATCGACCTTTGCCGTCTTGGCCCCGGCGAGGCCGCTCGGCGACTCGTTCCTCGGCACGTAGTTGGGATTCTTGACGTAGACGACCTTGGAGCCCGGCACCCACTCGTCGCGCTTCATGATGAAGGGGCCGGAGCCGGTCGCATCGGTGATGGCGGTGTCCGCGGGCGTCTTCGCAATGCTTGCCGGCATGATGAAGGGCACGTTCGAGCTCGGCTTGCCGAGCGCCTCCAGCACCAGGCCCCACGGCTGTGTCAAGGTGAGCGTCACGGTCCGGTCGTCGGTGGCCGCGAGGCTCTTGGTCAACGCCATGAGCTGCTGACCGAGCCCGTCACGCTTGCCCCACCGCTCCAGCGACGCGACGACGTCGGCGGCCGTAACGGGCGTGGCGTTGTGGAAGGTGAGCTTGTCCCGCAGCACGAACGTGTAGACCAGTCCGTCGGAACTGACCTGCCAGCGCTCGACCATCTGCGGCTTGATCTGCATCGCCTCGTCGAGCGCGAACAGCGTGTCGTAGACCATGTAGCCGTGGTTGCGGACCATGTAGTCCGACGTGATCACGGGATCGATCTGCTTGAGATCGCCGAAAGGGCGCACGCGCAGGACGCTCTCGGCGTCGGCAGGCGCCGCCGAGGCGATCATCCCCACCGCGGCCAGCGCGGCGATCAGTTGCTTGAGCCGGTTCATGTCGTCGTTCCTCCAGTTGTCGTTTCATTCGCGTGGACGTGATGGCAGGCTGCGGCATGCCCATGCCGCACGGTCACGAGCGCCGGCGGCTCCCGGAAGCAGATGTCGGTCGCGAGCGGACACCGCGTGCGGAACGGGCAGCCGACCGGCAGCGCTGCGGCACTCGGCACCTCGCCATGGAGCAAGGCCCGCCGTCGACGTTCGCGCGGGTGCGGCGCGGGGATGGCGCCGATGAGGGCCTGGGTATAGGGATGCGCCGGCGTGGCGAAGACCGAGCGCACGGGTCCCTTTTCGACGATACGCCCAAGGTACATGACGGCGACGTCGTCGGCGAGATAGCGGACGACGGACAAGTCATGGGAAATGAACAGATAGGCGACGCCGGTCTCGCGCTGCAGATCCTTGAGAAGATTGAGGATCTGCGAGCGGATCGAGACATCGAGCGCCGCCACGGCTTCGTCGGCGACGATGACGGCCGGCTCGGCAGCCAGCGCCCGCGCTATGCCGAGGCGCTGGCGTTGGCCGCCCGACATGTGATGCGGCAGTCTTTCGAGGAAGGTCTGGGGCAGGCCGACCTGGTCCAGGAGCTGGCGGACCCGCCGCCGGCGAGCGGCGGCGTCGCCGAGGCGGAAGTTGACGAGCGGCTCGGCGACGATCGCCTCCGCCGTCATGCGGGCGTTGAGGCAGGCGAAGGGATCCTGGAACACCATCTGCACGCGCTGGCGCTTGCGGCGCAGCGCCTCCCCCGACAGTCGCGTGAAGTCCTCGCCCTCGACCGCGATGCTGCCGGCACTCGGCACGGTGAGCCGGACGACCATGCGCCCGATCGTCGTCTTGCCGCAGCCGCTTTCGCCGACAAGCGCCAGCGTGCGCGAGGCCCCGACGGCGAAGCTCACGTCCTCGACAGCGCGCACCACGCGCCGGCCAAGCAGCCCGAGGGGACCTCGCCGAATGGCAAAGGTCTTGCTGAGACGCGCCACTTCGAGGGCAGGCGTCATGTCGGCCGCTCCACGACCTGTTCCACGGGCGGAGGCCCGAGCCAGCAGGCCGCGCTGTGGCGGCTCCCCCGGGGGCCGAGGGCTGGCCGTTGCTCCCCGCAGATCGGCATGGCAAAGCCGCAGCGCTCGGCGAAGGCGCACCCGCGATCGAGCTTAGCCGGGTTCGGCACGGTGCCGGGGATCTCGGCGAGGCGCTCGATATCGGGCTTCAGGAGCTGCCGGATGGCGTCGAGCAGGCCGCGCGTATAGGGATGGGTCGGCTGGTCGAACAGCTGCTCGACCGGCGCCTCCTCCACCGCCCGGCCAGCATAGAGCACAAGGACGCGATCGGCCATCTCGGCGACGACGCCGAGATCATGGGTGATGAGCAGCAGGGCCGTGCCAAACTCGCGGCGCAGTTCGTCCATGAGCGCCAGCACCTGTGCCTGTATGGTGACGTCGAGCGCCGTCGTGGGCTCGTCGGCAATCAGCAGCGCCGGCCGAAGCGCGAGCGCCATGGCGATCATGACGCGCTGGCGCATGCCGCCGGACAGCTGGTGCGGGAAGTCGCGCGCGCGGCGCGCCGCATCGGGAATGCGCACAAGGTCGAGGAGACGCACCGCCTCTCGGTCTGCTTCGCGTTGGCTCGTGCCGCGATGCTCGACGATGACCTCCGAGATCTGGCGGCCGACCTGCTGCACCGGATTGAGCGAGGTCATCGGTTCCTGGAAAACCATGGCGAGGCGGTCGCCGCGCAGACGGCGCATGGCCTCGGCGTCCGACGACAGCAGGTCGCGGCCTTCGAAGTAGATGCCCCCGCCGCTCGCCCGCATGATCCTGCGGTTGAGCAGGCCGATGATGGCGAGCGCCGTGAGGCTCTTGCCGCAACCGCTCTCGCCAACGAGGCAGAGCGTCTCGCCCGCTGCGATCTCGAACGACAGGTCCTTGACGAGAGGCACCGGCCCGTCACCAGTGGCGAGTGAGATCGTAAGGTCCTCGACCTTCAGGAGCGGCATGGTCATCGTGCCCTTCCCGCGCCTGTCGAAGCCAGACTCGGGTCGAGCATGTCGCGCAAGACATCGCCCAGGAGATTGACGGCGAGCACGACGAGCGCGAGGCCGAGCGCCGGGAACCCGAGGATCCACGGCGCCATCTGCAGGTATTGTCGTCCCTCGGCCATCATGTTGCCCCAGCTCGGCACGTTCGGCGGCGTGCCGGCGCCGAGGAAGGACAGGATCGCTTCGAGGATCATCGCCGAGGCGAAGACGTACGTCGCCTGCACCAGGATCGGCCCGGCCGCCCCGGGCAGGATGTGGCGCAGCAGGATCGTGTGCAGGCGCCCACCGCAGGTAATGGCGGCCTCCACGTAGGCCTGTTCGCGCAGGACCAGGACGCTTGCCCGCACCATGCGGGCCATGCGGGGGATCTCGGGCACGCTGATCGCCGTCACGATGACGAGCGGCGAGGAGCCGACGAGGGCAACGAGCGCGATGGCGAGGAGAATGGCCGGGATCGCCATGACCGCGTCCATCGCCCGCATGATCACGGTGTCGGCGAGCCGGAAGTATCCGGCGACGATGCCGACAAGCACGCCGACCACCGTTGTCGCGACGGCGACGGCGAAGCCGACGCCGAGGGAGATGCGCGCACCCCACAGTGTGCGGTCGAAGACCGAGCGTCCGACGTGATCGGTGCCGAACCACTGCGCCGCGGAGGGAGGTTTCAGCCGCCGCAGCGGGTTGATCGTCCCCGGATCCCCTGCGAGCCACGGACTGAGCAGCGCCACGCCGATGAAGACGAGCAGGACTCCGCTGGCGACGGCAAGGACCGGCCGACGACCGAGGAAGCGCAACGCGCCCGCCGCTGCCGCTCGGCTGCGCGCCAACCCGCGTACCGTCGAATCGGAGGAGACCGTGATTGCCATCGTCTCGCTCAGTACCGGATGCGCGGGTCGACCAGCACGTAGGCGACGTCGACGGCGAGGTTGACGATCACATAGACGGTCGAGAACAGCAGGATCAGCGCCTGCACCACGGGATAGTCGCGGCGCAGGATGGAATCGGCGGTAAGCCGGCCAAGTCCGGGAATGCTGAACACCGTCTCGGTCACGACCACGCCGCCGAGCAGGGCGGCAAAGCCGATGCCGATGATGGTGATGACAGGCACGGCAGCGTTGCGCAGCACGTGCCGCCCCAGGATCCGGCGCGCGGCGAGCCCCTTGGCATGGGCGGTGCGCACATGGTCCTCGCGCAGCACCTCGAGCACCGCAGCCCGCGTCACCCGCGCGATGAGCGCGATATAGAGGAAGGACACCGCGACCGCCGGCAGCGTCAAGGAATGCAGCGTGCCGCCCAGGCCCTGCGACAGCGGCACGTAGTTCTGCACGGGAAACCAGCCGAGGCCGAGCGCAAAGACGTAGACAAGCCCGAAAGCCACGACGAAGACGGGCAGCGAAAAGCCGAGCACCGCTCCCGCCATGGTGAGCCGCGCCACGATGCCTGTCGGTCGATAGGCGGACACGAGCCCGAGCGGCACGGCCACGGCAACGGCGATGACGATGGTCATCAAGGCCAGGACCAGCGTCGGCTCGATCCGCTGCACGATGAGTTCGGAGACGGCGATTCCGGAGAAGAGCGAGTTGCCGAAATCGCCTGTCAGCATGCGGCCGAGCCAGGTGACGAAGCGTTCGGCCAGCGGCCGGTCGAGCGCCAGGGAACGACGGATGGCCTCGACCTGCTCAGGCGTGGCGAGATCGCCGGCGATGACGACCGCGGGGTCCCCTGGCACGAGACTCAGGAGCAGGAAGACGAAGACCGCCACCGCGGAGAGGACCGGGATTGCCGCGAGCAGGCGCCCGAGGATGTAGGCGATCATGGCCGCCTCAGAGGGCTCATGCGGCGGCGCGAACGACGGTCATCGACGGCTCGTGCCACAATCCCCTCCCATGCGGCGTGTTAAACGTTTTTTTGAGAGTACACGAACGCACAATGGGCGCAAGCCTGATGGTTTCCACTGGACAAAATCGAAGAACTCCTTCCCTATCGGCAGGTCGCCCAAAAACGTTTAATCGAGGATGATGAATGGCTGGCCCCGGCACCGTTATGCCGACGATCCGCGAAGTGGCGCGGCTGGCAGGCGTGTCCGTGGCCACCGTCTCCAAGGCGCTGAACGCCTCGGGAAAGGTCAGCGAAGCCCTGCGTGAGCGCGTCGAGACGGCCGCCCGC
The DNA here is from genome assembly GCA_049323495.1 of Pseudomonadota bacterium. GTDB lineage: Bacteria > Pseudomonadota > Alphaproteobacteria > Reyranellales > Reyranellaceae > Reyranella. Next base: position 258,724 of record JBMONG010000003.1, on the reverse strand, counting down.
ACGCTCGGTTATGCGCCGCATGCCAGCGCCCGCAGCCTGCGCAGCGGTGCAACGCGCATCCTCGGCCTGCTCGTCGCCGACATTACGAATCCGTTCTTCCTCAAGCTCGTCGAGCACATCGAGCAGCTGGCCAGCGCGGCGGGCTATTCCGTCATCCTGTGCAACAGCGGCGAGGAACCGGAGCGCGAGGAGCGGCATCTCAGGATGCTGCTGTCCCAGCGCGTCGACGGCATCCTGTTGATCCCGGTACGCGACCGCTGGCGCGGCCGCATCGGTGCGCTGGCGCGCCTGCCGCAGCCGCTCGTGCTCGTCGACCGCACGCTCGAAGGTCTCGAGGCCGATTCAGTCACGATCGACAACCGCATGGCCGGCTACCTCGCCGGTGAGCACCTCATCCGCCTCGGGCACCGACGTGTCGCCATCGTCATGGGGTCGCCCGAGCACCCGATCGCCCGCCATCGTCTTGACGGGCTCCGCGAGGCCCTCGCCACCGGCGGCATCGCCCTCGACGAACAACTGATCGCCAGGGACTGCTTCAACGAAGAGGCGGCCTATCGCGCGGTGCTCGCCCTGCTCGACCGCGCCGAACGGCCGACGGCGATCCTTGCCACGAACAATCACCTCACCCTTGGCCTGCTGCGCGCCGTTACCGACCGCGCGCTCGCGATACCGGACGCCCTGTCCGTGATCGCCGTCGACGATCTGCCGTTCTCCGCCATCATGCGGCCCGGCCTTACGGTGGTCATGCAGCCGTCAGCCGCGATCGCGGAAGCCGCCATCTCCGGTCTTTTCGGCCGCATCGGCGGCCACGACCCGGAAGGCGGCGCGAGGGCCGTCGTCCTCGAGCCGCACCTCGCCGTGAGAGGCTCGACCGCAGCCCCGCCGCCGCGAGCCTGACAGCCTCAGTGCCTGCGAGTCTCGAACTCGTGGAACTCGCTCATGAACGGCGCCGCCACGGCCGCGTTCAGCTTGCAGTCCAGGAAAACCGGCCCGTCGGGCTTCGTGAGCAGCGGCGCCGCCTTCTGAAGATCGTCGAGCGTGCGGATGGTGGCCGCCTGAAAGCCGAAAGCCTCGGCGACCGGCGCATAGTCGACGTCGGGAAAGACCGACTTCGCGACCGGCAGCTCACGCATCTTGAGGAAATGCAGCTCCGCGCCATAGGCGCAGTCGTTCATCAGCACGATCACCAGCGGCAGGTCCTCGCGCACCACCGTCTCGAGCTCGCCCATCGTCATCAGGAAGCCGCCGTCGCCGATGACCAACACGGTCGTCTCTTCGGGGCGCGCCTTGGCGACGCCCAGCGCCGTGCCGAAGCCCAGCCCGATGGAGGCGAAGTCGCTGGTCAGCTTGAACCGGCCGGGATCCGGCACGGACAGGTAGGGCACGATGCCGAGGAAGTTGCCGGCGTCGTAGACCAGGCTGCGCCGGGCCGGCAGCAGCTTCTCCAGGGCCACGCCGAGCGCCCGCGGATCGATCGTGCGCTCCGTGCTGGCCGGTTCGAAGTCGCGAGCGATATCGAAGCGCGCCAGGAAGTCCATCGTCTCGTCGGACCGGAACGGCCGGTCCGCGTTGGAGCCCGGCGGCAGCGCCTCGAGCAGCGCCCGCGCCGCCAGCCTGGCATCGCCGACCACCGCAACGTCCGCGGGATGCCAGCGTCCGATGTGGCTGCGGTCGGCATCGACCTGGATCAGCGGCACCTTGGGTAGCGCATTGCCGAAGCTCATGGTCAGCATGTTGAGCCCGGCGCCGAACACCAGCACGCAATCGGCCTGGTCGATCATCCGCCGTGCCGCAGAGTGCGAGAACGAGCCCACGATTCCGAGATTGGCTGGATGGCCGTGGAACATGTCCTTGCCACGCGCCGAGGTCGCGATCAGGGCGCCGATGCGATCGGCAAGCGCCTCGATCTCGGCCTTGGCGCCGGCCCGATGGGCGCCGAGCCCGGCCAGGATGATCGGCCGGCGGCTCTGGCGCAGCAACGCTGCCGCCGCCTCCACCGCCTGCGGACGTGGCGCTGCTGGTGACGGGGCCGGCTTCGCCGCGGGCGGCCGTGGCGCCGTCCCAAGATCCATCTCGGCGAGCTGCACGTCGACCGGCAGCAGGAGTGCAGCGGCGCCGCCCTGCATTGCCGCGCTGGCGGCATCGGCCAGGGCGCCACGCGCGGTCTGCGGGCCGGAGGCGACGAAGGTCCGGATGCCGGCCGCGCCCAGCACACCGACGGCATTGAACCCCTTGTAGTCGGGGCCGACGGTGTTGGCGGCTCCCCCCGGGACCGCCGCATCGCCGAAGATGATGAGCACGCGCGAGCCGGTGCGGCTGGCATAGGTCGCCGCATGCAGGCCGTTCGCCATGGCCGGACCGCGGCCGATCACCGCCACCCCCAGCCCGCCCGTCGCATAGGCGAAGCCTTCGGCCATCGCGATGGCGCTGTTCTCATGGCGCGCGCCATGGAAGCGGATGCCCGCGCTGTCGATCGCCGTGGCGAAGACGGCCGTGTCGTCGCTCATCAGGCCGAACACCTGCTCGACGCCGAGTGCCTTCAGATCGTCGACGAGCACCTGATAGGTGGGGGCACGGCTTCCAGTGCCGCCGGCTGCGTCGGGCATGTCGTTCCTCCTCGTTCAGGCGGTGCGATACGGTTCACCCCAGCGATCGCGATAGACGACCTCGCTCAGTGGCGCGCGGCCGACCGGGCCGAATTTGCCCATCGGGTACCCGATGGGAAGGATGGCATAGGAATGCACGCCGTCCGGAAGCCCCAGCGCCGCGTCGGCTTCCTTCTCGAAGAGCATGTGCCGCGTCGTCAGGGTCGTTCCCAGGCCCAGTGCGCGGGCCGCCAGGACCATGTTCTGCACCGCCGGATAGATCGACGCGCCCGCCATGCGGTTCGGCGTCGGCCCATCCTCCAGGCAGGCGACGATCCATACCGGCGCCTCATGGAAATGATCGGTGAGATACTCCACTGCAGCATGCTGACGGAGGTATTTCTCCTTGGTCACGCCCGGTGGCGGCGCACTTGTGAGGTAGCGCGGGCCGATCACCTCATCGAAAGCCTTCTTGTACAAGACCTGCACGGCCTTCTTGACGGCGGGATCCTTGATCACCAGGAAGCGCCACTTTTGGGTATTGCCGCCGTTGGGAGCGCAGATGCCCGCCCGCAGGATCTTCTCGACCAGCTCGTCCGGCACAGGATCCGGCTTGAGCCGCCGCATGGCGCGGTTGGTCTCCATGATCTCGAACAGGTCGGCCATCGTGTCGTCTCCTCTTGGCTTCAATGCGAGCCGCGCAGCACCCTGCCGGCCCGCGCGTCCGTGAGTTTGCCCTGCTCCCAGGTCAGCGCGCCATTGACGATGGTGTACTCCACGCCGCGCGACGGCATGACGATGCGCTTGGCGCCGCCCGGCAGATCGTAGCGGCGCTCGCCGTGATTGGTCGAGCCGATCTGCGCCGGATCGAAGATCGCCAGGTCCGCCGGCGCGCCCTTCTTCAGGCGGCCGCGATCGGCGAGCCCGAACAGGTCGGCGGGGTCGGAGGTGAGCTTGCGCACCCCCTCCTCCAGCGTGATCGCCTCCTTCTCGCGGACCCAGGTGCCCAGAAGGTAGGTCGGGTAGCCGGCGTCGCACAGCATGTCGACATGTGCGCCACCGTCGCCCAGTGCCATCAGGATGGCCTTGTTGTTGAGCAGCTCGCGCATGCGGTCCTCGCGCGTGTTCCACGATGCCATCGTGAGCTCGCATTCGAGATCGTCCGCCAGCACGAGATCGAGGAAGGCCTCGACGCCGTCCGTGCCGCGTTCCTGCGCGATCTGCGCCACGGACTTGCCTTCCCAGCCCTGCAGTGCCGGATTGTGGACCTTGTGGACTCCGATGCGGCCCCAGTTGCTGAAGCCCGTCGGATTCTTCAGGTCCTCGCGGAACTGGTTGCGGAAGGCTGGATCGGCATAGACCGCCTTGTGCGCTTCCTTCGACATGTTCGCGAAGACGCGCTTCCACGCCGGAAAGGCGGCGAAGGCGAAAGGATTCTTCATGTCGATCTCGCGGGTGAGCGGCAACGGCGAGGTCTGCGGCCGCGCCCCCTTGGCGATCATGGGGGCCGCGCGGCGCAAGGTGTCGCGCACGGCTTCCGGTATGTCGTCGCGATCGAACAGCGCGATGAACGTGACCGGCCGGCCGCTTTCTTCGAGGAGGAAGTCGAGCAGCTCGCACTGATCCTGCTCCAGCACGCCCACCTGGCGCGTCAGGGCGATCTCGATGGCGCCCTTGTCGCGCTTCCGGAGCTCGTTGGCATAGGCCTTCATCTCCTCGCGGCTGGCATTGCGGCAGGCCAGCGGCTTGCCCTCGAAGCCCATGTGCTGATTCAACGTCGTGCTGGAGAATCCCAGCGCCCCGGCATCGACCGCCTCGCCGATGAGAGCGGCGATCCTGGCCGTCTCCTCGGGCGTGGCGGCACGCTCCATCGAGGCTTCGCCCATGACGTAGTGGCGGAACGGCGTGAGCGGCGCGATGAACGCCAGATTGAGCGACGGGCGGCGCGCGGCCGCGGCATCCATGAATTGCGGGAAGGTCTCCCAATCCCAGGTGATGCCCTTGTTCAGGACGTCGAAGGGAATGCCCTCGACATTGACCAGGTCGCGCATGGCGATCTCGCGCGTCTCGGGCCTGCAGGGCGCGATGCCCACGCCGCAATTGCCCATCACCACGCTGGTCACCCCATGCCATGACGACGGCGTCACGGCGCCGTCCCAGCAGATCTGCGCATCGTAGTGCGTGTGCGGATCGACGAAACCCGGCGCGACCACCAGCCCGTCGGCATCGATCGTGCGCCTGGCGCCTTCGGTGACCTTGCCGATGTCGGCCACCTTGCCGCCGGCGATGGCGACGTCGGCCTGATAACGCGGCCTGCCGGTGCCATCGACCACGATGCCGTTCCTGATGACGAGATCGTAGCTCATTCTTTCCTCCCGTAGGTTGAGGAAATGGTACACCGTGCCGTGCGCGGTGGCTCATGCGAAATCCACGGATGAGACCGCCACTCAGCGCCGAGTGCAGGTGCACGGTCTTTTTCGGATGCCCGGCCTGCGAAGGTGCTGCACCGCATTCATCCAGTCGCTTCAGGCACCTCCGCCGGTCCGTCGCTCCAACCAGCCCACGGCAAACCGGCATATGGCAGCCGCGTCCACCAGGATCGACGGCGCGTCGCCGACCGGCCCCTGCATCCCCTGTTCCAACGCCAGGAAGTCGCCGACGATATCGGCGAAATAGTCGTCCGCAAGTCCATCGACGACAGGCCGGGCAGTCTCGAACTCTTCGACCATCCGCCATCGCTCAGCGCCATCCGACACCGCGAACGGCACCTCGCAACGACGCACGTGCTTACCCGGAACCCGCGCCAGATGCTCGGCATGGTGAAGCAGCGTCATCGTATCGAAGGGAGCGCCGACCATCAGGACCTTGCCGCCAGCCTCCACCAACCTCGCGAGCGGAGAGCCGGGACCATAGCCGTAGTCGAGCGGATGATCGTCTGTCAGCCAGGTCGCCCGCGCGCCGATCGCGGCGACGGACGCTCCGGGGTTGCCACTGCGTAGAGCCCCTGGCGTCGTGCGCAGGAACTCGGCCAGCACGCCGTTTTCGCGGGCCGCCCGTGAGATATGAGGATCGAACGGCGGCACATGCTCACGCCATGCAACGTCGACATGGCCGTCGCGATCGAGCAACTCGTCGTAGGCCGCATCCCAGTCGGCATAGGCCATCACCGTGCCATCCCCGCCGACCGCGTCGCGCAGCGCCGCGATCAGGACGTCAGGACCGTTCAAGAGACGGCCCACGCGCCGCATCGCGGCGTGCACCATGACGATATCGCCCGGCCGGACGCCCAGCCGCTCGGTATCGGTCCGCAGCGATGCCCTGGTATGAAAGCGTGTCACGCGTCGCAGCGCGCCGCCGCACACTCGGCTGCGCTGGTCGCCTCGGCGACGGCATGGGTCAGTCGCCCACCATACCCCGAGCGGACGGCACCGACGGCGAAGATGCCGGGCACCGTCGTCTCCAGGTGACGGTCCGTGACGACGAAGCCCGCCTCGTCACGCGCCGCGTCGGCACCAAGCAGTCCCGTATTGGGAGACTGGCCGACGAAGACGAACAGGCCCTTGCAGGCAACCGTCTCCTCGCTGCCCGACTCGCGATCGCGGATGCGGACGGCTTCGACGCCCTCCTCGCCGACGACTTCAACGATGTCGCTTGCCCAACGCAGCCGGAAACGCTCGTCCTCGGCGATACGCGTCACATAGCGTCGCCGCGCCCTGAACATGTCGCCGCGCGTGACGATCGTGACCGCGCTGGCGAACTGCCCTAGGTGGAGCGCCTCGGAAAGGGCGGCATCACCACCGCCTGCGACCACCACCTCCGCGTCGCGATAGAGACCGCCATCACACCACGCGCACTGGGAGACGCCCCGGCCGGCAAGTCGGTCGGCGCCGGGCACATCCAGCGTCTTGAGGGCCGCACCGGTAGCAACGATCACCTGCCGGGCCCGCCACACGCCGTCGGGACCGGTCAGCACCTTCACGGCGCTGCCTTCGATCCTGTCGATGCGCGACGGCACCAGATCTACATCCAGCTCCTGATTCTGGCCCAGAAGCCCTGCCGCCAGCTCGGCGCCGCCGACCGCGCCGGCGGCAGGCCAGCCGTCGAGCGCGCCCACATTCATGACGAGGCCCCCCGGCAGTCCATCCTCGACGAAATGCGCCACGGATGCGCCTGCCAGGGCGGCATGATGGGCCGCCGTCAATCCCGCAATGCCGCCGCCGATCACAGCGATGTCGAAGCTCGTTCCAGCCATGCCCGAAAACTCCTACTTCTCCACTAACGCGGCTGCGCTCTCGTCAGCCTCGGCCAGCAGCGACTTCCAGTTGGACGGCAGGCGGATCTCGCGCGTGATGCGCGCCGGTGGAAAGCCCCACGAAGGGCAATAGGCGTTCTGCGGGATCGGAACGTCGCCGCCCGCCACCACCAGCACGATATCATCCGGCGAGCGTACGGCCGGGATGTCGCCGGCCTTCGCCGCCTCCTCGACCCACTCCGGCCACCGCCGGTTCACCACGATCCGCTCCGTCAGCCACGATCTCTGCCAATCGTCCCGGCACCAGCGCCCTCGCTCCCAGAGGAAGCGGCGGACGTCGTCCTTCGACATGCCGCGGCGCGCGCAATCGGCCGCCACTGCAGGCGCGACCAGCACCGTCGGCCGGCCGCTCCAAAGGATGCCGAAGCCCGAGGCGGCCGTGCCCATGACGCTTGCGATTTCCGCCAACCCACCCGTGACGTTCATCACCCCCTCGGCGCGCGTCACCGTCACCGCGCTCGATCCTCCCGCCAGTCCCGCCTCCACATGCAGGGGCGCCCAGGGGCTCTGCACCTCGTTCTCGGCCAGGCATAGCGTGTATCGCCCGGGCTGCCCCAGCCCGGCGAAGGCCACGGCCCCCGGCCAGCCACCGCCGATATTGTTCATGACGAGACGAATGGCGCGGCCGATCGTGGCATTGGCCTGCCAGCCCGGACCCAGCACACCGAAACTGCCATTCATCGACAAGTCGCGTGCGACCGGACCGTTCACAACCAGCAGCGGCGTCACGTTCTCGTCGGTCGTCTGAACGCCCCGCATGTTGAACGCCGGATCGAGCACGCATTCAACGGCCGCCAGGACGACCGGAAGATATTCCGGCCGGCAGCCCGCCATGACGGCATTGGCGGCGACCTTCTCCACGGTCGCCAGGCCCTTCAGCGGTTCCACCTCGCCCAGCACGTCGGTCGCGGCACGAGCGGCAAAGGCGACCGCCTCCTTTACGCGAGCCACGGTAGGCGGCACGACCGGCAGGCCATCGCTCCAGCCCCGTCGAAGAAACAGCTCCTGCACCCGGTCGGCGGCGTTCGGGCCACGCACCACCTCGACGCGTTGCCGCGGGAAGTCTGCCGCCAGGGGCACCTTCCCGCTCATGCCCTGCTCGGCGGCCCGCTGCTTCAGCGTATCGTCGATCCAGCCGCCCGCGGCCTGCTGCCCGGCAGGCAGCACGATCCACAGGCTGCCGTCTGCGCTCATCCCTGGACGTCGCGCAGTTTCGTGCGCCAGCCCTCGGGCAGCGTCACGGCCTTGGTCGTGGGGAAGCCGAGCATGCCGTTGTGCACGAACAGATAGCAGTTCGATCGCAAGGGATCCCCCGAAACGGCGATCATGATGTGCTCGGGCCTGGTCACGACGGGCACGAGGCGGTTGGGATCGTTGCCGCCGAATGCCTTCGGGATCTTCCCGAGTCGCACCCAGTCGTTCAGCGTGCGCTTGCCCGGCACGAGATTCGTCCAGCCCCACAGGTATTTCTCGAACAGGTGCGCGGGCATGCGCGCATTCTCGTACAGCCACTGCTGCACGTCGCTCTTGCTCATCGTCTTGGCGATGGTCTCGGCGATCAGCGGACTGAGCACCAGCAACGGGCGATACGTGCCCGTCGCCATGCCGACGGTGAAGATCACCTCCCACTGCGTATGGGCGACCAGCGCATTGCCGAGATACGGCAGCAGTTTCTCGGCGCTGTCGCCGAACACGGAGACGATGACGTTGCCGCCGGTGAAGCGCGAGATGGTGACGGCGCTCTGGCCGTCCGGCGCCCCCATGTCCGCGGCGACCGTCGGCCATTTCATCCTGGCCAGGCTGTCCTCGTTCTCCGCGAGCACCACGCGCCAGGTGTTGCCGAAAGTCCCCTTGTCGTTCTGATGCAGCAGGAAGCCTGCTACGTTGCGCAGATACAGGCGCCAGAAGCGCCCGATCGAGGTGTTGGGCTGGAAGCCGTCGCGCAGCGCGCCCTGCTCGTAGTTGAAGCCGAGCTGCTTGATGAGGGGACCGTTCAGAACGATCAGCGTCTCCGCCCCCGGCGTGTTGCCGGAATGCTCGACGCCGTACTGCGGATCCGCCATGGCTTCGGCCAGCGCCACGAGGATGGGCATGTATTCCGGCCGGCAGCCGGCCATGACGCCATTGACGGCGACGTTCCATACCGTCGCCAGCCGATTGTCGGGCAGCAGCTTGCCGATCGGATGATGCGGATCGAGATCGGTGAAAGCCAGGAACTCCCCGATCTTGTCCTTGGTCGGCGGCACGATCGGCAGGCCGTCGCTCCAGCCGTTCTCGAGGAACAGCCGGTTGACCTCTTCGAAGCTCCCCTCGAACACGATGTCCTCGGGTTCGGGATCCACGGCGGCCTGCACGGCCGCGACCTCGCCGGTCAGGTTGCGGATCACATGCTCCACGGTCATGCCGAGCACGTTGGCCCGGAGCTCGTCCGGCGTCTGGACGTCGACATGACCGGGCACCGTCGCGAGGGCAAGGTTCGGATAGCCCAGCCCCACCGACGTCGTCTTGGCCTGGCCCAGGAAGCCTTCGCAGCAAAGCGAGGACGTCGGGACGCCGGCCTGTTCCGCTATCGCGCTGACCCGCAACACGGCGGGCGTGCAGCTGCCTCAACACCCCATGCCGGAGACGACCGCGTCGATCTTCATCGACTTGATCTTCCCCGGCAGCTCGGCGAGCACGCGATGCTCCTCGTCGCCATGCGTCGACCCGAAGCTGTCGTGATCGACGAAGGTCACACCGGCATAGCGCTTGCCGATCTCCTCCTTGAGAATCGGCCAGATTTCGTCGCCGCGGAACAGATCGTCCCACAGGAAGGCGATGGTCTTGCCCTCGATCGTATCCAGACGCTTCGCGAGCGGCTTGATCTCCATGGCCTTGGCGCTGCGCGGCCATACCACTGCATAATCATTGCCGATGCGGCGAACCATGGCACGCTCCTCCGATGCATTCTTTTCGAGTTGCACCCTGTCTAGCGCCATAGATGCGTGCCGTGCAACGAGACCCTGAGCGGGATTGTCTCCTGACAAACGTCGGGGCCGCATCGCCTTGCGACGAGACAGCGTTGACAGCACTCACGAGGCGATGGAGGCTGCGCACAAGTTGCCAGCGAGCAATGCAAGGGAGGATTTGCATGGAGACAATCAACAGGCGCTCCGTCGTCCTGGGCGTGCTGGGCACGGCCGCCTTCGGCGCACACGCCTCCGCGCAGTCGTCGACGAAGTGGGACATGTACGCCATGACCGGCGTCACGCATCCCATCACGCTGCGCTACAAGGAGTTCGCCGAGGAGGTGAAGAAGGCGACCAACGGCAAGCTCGACATCGTCGTTCGGCCCGCCGGCGAGCTGCCCTTCCGTGCGACCGAGGTCGTCAAGGTCGCGGGCGACGGACAGGTACAGATCACCGAAGCCTACCAGGGCTTCATTTCCGGCTCGACGCCGCTCGCCTCGATGACCAGCCTGCCCTTCCTCGTGCGCAGCGGCGAAGAGCTCGACAAGGTGTGGCCGATCATCGACAAGTTCACGGCGCCTCTGTTCCACAAGGCGGGCGTGAAGAACCTCTTCTACCATACGTGGCCAGTGCAGAACATGTTCGGCAGGGGCAAGCCGATCCGCACGATCGAGGACTTCAAGGGCCGCAAGATCCGGTCGACCGACGGCAAGCAGGCGGAGATGCTGAAGCAGCTCGGCGCTTCGTCCGTCAGCCTGACGACCGCGGAAGTCCCGGTTGCCATGGAACGCGGCGTCGCCGAAGGCTTCATCACCGCCGGCTTCAATGTCATAGGGGCGAAGTGGTACGAGTTCGTCGAATGGGCGTGGCTCGGCGACATCCACATCGGCGGCCCCGACTATACGCTGGTCAACATCGAAGCCTACAACAAGCTCGACGCCGATACCCGCGCGAAGCTCGATGCCGTCGCCAAGTCCTACGCGCCGAAATTCAGGGCCGCCAACCTGGGAGACGAAGCCAAGGATCTCGAAGCCCTGAAGACACAGTACAAGGTCGACGTCTTCGTGCCGCCCAAGGAGCAGATCGACGCACTGATCGCCAAGATGCAGCCCTATTGGGAGCAATGGGCAGCGGCTCAGGGATCCAGCGGCACGGCCATGCTCAAGGAGATTCGCGCGGCGCTGGGCAAGTGACGACGGGACCCGCTTCTTCGGAGAACATGACCGGCGGACGGCGCCAGGGCGATGACGGACCGGTGGACCGCTGGGTCGGCCGGTTCGCCCACGGATGTGGCGTGCTGTCGGCGGCGGCAATCGTGGCCATTCTCGTGATGGTGTGCACCGAGACCGCCCTGCGCCAGTTCCGCGCGTCCCTGCTGGTTACCGACGAGATCGCGGGATATCTCAATGCCGCAGCGATCTTCCTCGGCCTCGCCTGGACTCTGCGCGAGGGTGGCTTCATCCGGGTCGAGATCCTGTACGACCGGGCCACCGGCAATCTCAGACGTGCGCTGCGCTGGCTGATCGTCTTGACAGCGTTGAGCTTCACGGCAGTGATGCTCTGGGTCTGCACGAGACACGTGATCTATGCCTACCAGCGCGACACGCGCGCGGTATCGATCATCGAGACGCCGGAGTGGATTCCACAGTCGGTGATGGTGCTGGGTTTGGTGGTGCTGCTGCTCCAGCTCGTCGCCTGGATCGTCGATCGCGTCCGGCGCGTTCCCTGACATGGACGTCCCATGACTCTCGAGATGCTGACACTCGTCCTGATCGCAAGTCTCGTGGCGATGCTCATGGCCGGCCAATGGACGGCCTTCGCGCTCGGCATATGCGGCGTCCTCGTGCTTTTCCTCTCCAAGGGCTTGCTCGGCCTGACCGCCCTGTCGTCCGTGGTCTGGAACAATGCCAACAACTACATCCTGATCGCCGTGCCGATGTTCCTGCTCATGGGCGAGATCATCCTGCGCAGCGGCGTGAGCAGCTATTTCTATCGAGGTATCGTCGTGCTGCTGAGGCGGCTGCCGGGTGGCCTCCTCCACGCGAACATCGCGAGCTGCGCCGTGTTCTCCGCCGTCTCGGGGTCCAGCGTCGCCACGGCCGCCACGGTGGGGACCGTCGCCATCCCGGAAATGCTCAAGCGCGGCTACGAGCCCAAGACCGTCTTCGGCTCGCTCGCCGCGGGCGGCACTCTCGGCATCCTGATCCCGCCCAGCATCATCATGGTCCTCTACGGTGCGCTGGTGGAGGAATCCATCGCGCGCCTGTTCATCGCCGGCGTGCTGCCCGGGCTGCTCATGGCGGGCATCTTCATGCTCTTCATCGCCGTCCTGCTGATCCTCAAGCCGCACTACGCCCCTGCTCGCGGCGATCGCAGCGACGAAGACGCCGGCAGCGAGGTGCTGCACGCACTTCCTGTCCTCGGTCTGCTCATCGTCGTGCTCGGCAGCATCTATGCGGGCGTCGCGACTCCCACCGAAGCCTCGGCCCTAGGGGCGCTGGGAGCGATCGTGCTGGCCGTCGCCTACAGAAGCTTCACCTGGACCATCTTCAGCGAAGCGCTCATGGCCACCGTCAAGACGACCTGCATGGTGGCCCTGATCATCATCGGCGCGCAGATTCTTTCGACGGCCCTGACCTATTCCGGCGTGAGCCGCGCCGTCAGCGAGTGGATCCTGGCCCTGGGCCTCGGCAAGTGGGAGTTCTTCCTGGCGCTGGTCGTGCTCTACATCGTCCTGGGCTGCGTCGTGGACGGCATCTCGATGATCTACATGACGCTGCCGGTGCTGCTGCCGGTCGTGAAGGCCTTCGGCTTCGACCTCGTGTGGTTCGGCGTCATCCTGACGATCCTGATCGAGCTGGGCCAGATCACCCCGCCGGTCGGCCTCAATCTGTTCACGATACACGCCATCTCGGGTGGTCACAGATTCTCCGAGGTGGCGACCGGTTCAGCGCCCTACGTCGGACTGATGCTGCTGATGATCCTGCTGCTCTGCCTGTGGCCGGAGATCGCGCTATGGCTGCCGGCTACCATGCGCGGCTGACGGAGGGGAAGCACGATGCGCGACTATCTCGCCTGGCGCCTGGCCTTCGGGGTCACGACACCATCGACCAATACGGTCGTCCAGCCCGAGTACGACGACATGCGCCCGCCCGGCGTCACCAACCACCTGGGCCGGATGGTCATCCCCGACCTGCAGATCCGCACCAACGAGGACTTCGACGAATCCATCCGCCTGATCGACCAGGCGCTGGAGCCGGCGGTGGCCAGTGTGATGGACTGCCGCCCCAATGCCTTCATCCTCGGCATCTCCGCCCTTTCCGTCTGGGGCGGCAATGCGGAATGGGGCGAAGACCTGAAGCGCCGCATCCGAAAGGTAGCGGGCCACGACATCCCGGTAGCGATCGCGACCGACGCCGTCTTCGCGGCGCTCAGGCTGCATGGCGTCAAGCGCCGCATCGCGATCATGGAGCCGTATTTTCCCAGCATCGAGCCCAAGATGGTCGGCGTGTTCGGCGCCGCCGGGTACGAGATCGTCCGCTACAACCACATGCGCGGCAAGAGCCCGACGACCTACTCCGTCGTAACGGCCCAGGACATGATAAAGGCCATCAAGGCGATCGACGGCCCGGACGTCGAGGCGATCGTGCAGTTCGGCGCCAACCTGCCCATGGCCCGGATCGCCGACGAGGCCGAACGGTGGCTCGACAAGCCGGTGATCTCGATCAACGTCGCCACTTACTGGCATGCGCTGCGGACCAACGGAATCAACGACAGACTCTACGGCTTCACGAGCCTCTTCTCCAGGTTCTGAGCCGCTGTCGGACGCGCCTCCGCGCATCCGTTCGGGTCGGTGACGCCGCGCTGCGCCACGCCACCTCTGCCGTAGAGGTCGGGATAGCTGGCCAGCTGCCCCTGCTCGTCGGGGAACCTCGTAAAATAGGCCAGCGAAACAGGAATGGGCACGGGAACGGGCACGGTGAAGGTCACGCCGCGCGCGATGCTGGCGTCGATCTCCGCGGTAGAGACTCCCAGCACCCAGGCCGCGAGCGCCCGCGCCTGCTCGACACGCACGCAACCGTGACTCAAGGCCCGTTCGGCTCGCTGGAACAGTTGCCGCTGATTCGTGTCGTGAAGGAAGACAAGCTCGTCATTGTCGAGTTCGAACAGGATGCGCCCGAGCGGGTTGTTCGGCCCGGGCGGCATGTAGCGCAGGCCCTCGTAACGCACCATCGCCGGCGTCGGCGTCCACGATGGGTTGAATTTCACGGCATGAAGCGGTGTCACCAAGGTCGGCGTGGGCGTGGCGGGTCGGCCGACGATCACGCGGCTGCGCAGGACGACATCGCCGTCCTGCAGGGCGACGAGTTCGAAGGATGGGACGTTGACGAGGACGAAGCGCCCGCGCGACGGGATCCCGGCGTCGATGCCATTCGCCATGAGCAGCGCCGCGAAGGCTCCAGGGCGCGTCTCCGACGTCGGGCCCTCCTCCGAATCAGGCGCGGCCCTCGGCGGGGCCGCGGGCGCGCAGCCTCCCGCGAGCAGCATGGCGGCGGCCAGCAGGGCCGCGGCCCAACGGTGCGCAGGAACCATCACGCCATCCTCTTCCACAGGCGACTGAACCGACGGTCGGCGACGCGTATTGACAGAGCCGACGCGCCGTGGCTCGATTCGCCATCATCATCAGCCAAAGGAGGTTTGAATGCTTCCACCTGGCCACCGAACCGCGACGACTGCCGACGCAAGCGTTCGGGCATCAGCATAGCGGTACCCCGCGAACGACACGCCGGGAGCGGCCTTTGAGGGTCGCATCAGTCGGGCAAGACCCCGCTTCGGCCGCTCCCGATGTGCAACCGCCTTCCACTGCAACGCGCAGCGACCATTGGCTCGTCCTATCGCCGCCGGAACATCATCGCCACGACCAGTCCTCCGAGCACGGAGGAAACGAACGTCAGCGCGACCAATCCAACGGCGGCCCAGATCACATAGGTCACCGCCTTGGTGCGGGCTTCCGCCGCCAGTCCCGCGAAGGTCCGCTCAAGCGCATCGACCTTCTTGCCGACCTGGTCGAGGACGGCCTTGACTTCGGGCCCCGCAGTGGCGGCTGCCTCCCTGGCCGCCTTCATTTCCGTCGCCGCCCTGTCGGCCAAACGGTCACGCGCTCCGGTCACGTCCGCGCCGGCCGGCGTCGGCGCCGCCTGCTGCGCGAGTGCCGGGGAAGAGACCAGCCCGATCTTCCCCATGGCGAAGCCACCGCTGAGGAAGGCCAGGGCAAAGGCCAGCAATCGGAACACCTGGTACATCGCGCCACCTTTCGTGCAGTCCGGAACGGCAAGACGCCTCGCCACGTCTCGCTCGAGGATCGAACGTACACACCGCCGGGCGCTCCGGGAACAGCATTGACGAGGAGCCAGGGGACGATGAAGAAGGCGGACGTCGTGCGTCGGAAGTGTCCAGCGCCGATATCCACCGGGAGTTGAGCTTGATTCGCAGATCGTTCGGCTTCGCCTTTGCCGCAAGCCTCGTCGGCATTGTCCTCACAGGCAGCATTGCGGTGGCCCAGCCGCAACGCTCGCAGCAGCCCGTCAAGGTCGCCGCGGTCGACTTCGTGCCGGCCTGGGGCGATATCGATGGCAACATCGCCCGCCTGGAACGAGCGGTCGAGCAGGTGAGCCGGCAGGGCATCGACTACGCCGTGTTCCCCGAAACGGCCGTCAGCGGCTATCTGTTCAGCGGGCCGCAGCAGATCGCGCCCTTCCTCGACACGATTCCCGGCCGTACGACCGCGGCGCTTCTGCCTATCCTGCAGCGGACGGGCATGCACGTGAGCGTCGGCATCGCCGAACGCGATGCGACGACCGGCCTCGCCTACAACACGGCCGTCCTGCTGGGCCCCGACGGCGTCGTCGGCAAGTACCGCAAGAACGGCCTCAACCCGCAGGATCAGAAGGTCTTCGCGCCGGGAAACACGGGCGTTGAGGTGTTCGACACGCCGATCGGCCGCATCGCGCTGCTGATCTGCTACGACGACACCTATTGGCAGTATGCCCGCCTCGCCGCCTTGCGCGGCGCCCAGATCATCGCCTGGCATTCCGTGTCGGATCGCGTGATGCCTGGTACGCCGCCGGCGGAGGCAACCGGAAATCACTCCACGGTCTCCAACGTGCAATACATGAGTGCGCAGAATGGTCTGTGGGTCGTCGGGGCGACGCGGAGCGGCATCGAGACCAATCCCGTGACGGGCGGCAAGCTCTACTACAATGGCGGATCGAGCATCTGGTCGCCCAAGGGCGAGAAGCTCGTGCAAGCACCGGTCGTGCCGCCGGAAACCGTGCCACCGGGCCTCGCCGGGGTCTACAGCACGACGATCGTCCCCACCGAGGCGGACGGCGAGCGCACCGCCCGGCTGGCTCGTCGTCGCTCCGACCTGTACCTGCCGCTGCTGGCGCTTCATCGCAGCCCGACCGACGGCAACGCGACCACGACGGTGCGCTCCGTGACCCTCACGGCGGCGCAGTGGCCGGACGGACCGTCCCTGCTCGCATCGACGCGGCCCGGCAACGGCGAACTCCTCGTCCTGCCGGCGCTGTCGGGCCTGCCTTCGGGGCTGCAGGCCGCGGAGATCCGGAGCCGGGGCGAGACCCGTGACGGCGCTTTCGAGAAGGCTCTTACGGAGGCAGCGCGTGCGGGCGGCGGGTATGTCGTCGGCAGCTATCCGGAGCGGGATGGACAGGAATTCTACCACACGGCAGTGCTGGCAGGACCGGACGGCAAGATCCTCGGCCGCTATCGCGCCACGCACCTCAGCGCAGCGACCGCTGCCTGGGCAACCGCCGGCGACGGGCCCGTGGTGATCGACACGCCTCTCGGCCGCGTCGGGCTCGTCACCTCGGAGGAGCTGCAGGTGCCGGAGGTCGGCGGCCTCTACGGCGCCCTGCGCGCCGACATCCTGGCTGCACCCGCAGGGCGGCCCGAGGCGCTGAAAGTACAGATCGATCCCAAGCTGTACGCCATCACGGATCCGCCGACCGGGCGCGCGGACTTCTTTCCCTACGCCGCGGCCAAGCAGAACCAGCTCTGGCTGGTCAGTGGGGGACGCCGCGTCGGGGATGCCACGGCCGCTGCGATCTACGGCCCGGAGCCGATCGTCGAGACACCGACCATAACGGCTGGCGCCGACGACGCGGTCATCCGCCATCGCACGCGCGTGCCGGCGCCCGGCACCTGGATCAACCAGCAGCAGCTCGTCGCCGGACAGCAGGCGCTCCTGTTCGTTCCGCTCGTCATGCCCGAAGCGAGCGACTGTCTGAGGCAGTGGCGGACCAGCGGGATCGGGATGCTCTCCTGCCGATGAGAGCGGGAGACCGGCTGCCCATATCGTCCAAGGGTGGATGGTCGTGACACCGGCATGGCGGCAGATGCGCCAAGGCGATCTCGCCGAGGTTCTCGGCGTGGCGAATGCCGTCCATCCGGAACTGCCGGAAAGCCAGGCTGTGTTCGCCGAGCGTCTGTCACTCTTCCCGCGCGGCTGCCTCGTGCTGTCCGGCCATGGCGGGATCGCCGGGTACGCCGTTTCGCATCCCATCCGCCGCTTCCAACCACCCGCGCTGGATACGATGCTCGGCACACTGCCTGTTGGTGCCGACGACTACTATATCCACGATTTCGTCGTTGCACCGATGCACCGCGGGAGCGGCCAGGCAGCCGTAGGCGTCGAGCTGTTGCTGGCGACGGCCCGAGAATACGAAACGACGTCTCTCATCTCCGTCTACGGAACGGCCGGGTTCTGGGGGCGCTTCGGCTTTGCTGCAGCGGGTGAGAGCATGCGCGAGAAGCTCCTCCCGTACGGCGCGAATGCCATATACATGATCCGCCGGCGGCGCATCTTGCCTTAGACTGGCCCAACTCTCCGACAATGCTGCAACGACCGCCTGGGGCAATTGGCAGCGGCCGTGGAATTTATTGTTGCGGTCCAAATGCTATTAGCTTAAGGGACGGGGTGGGAAGTCTGTGGGATTGGATAGAAAAATGAAAGACATCGACAACGTGCAACGCACGCGGCGTTCGCTCGCCAAGGCTGCAGCACTGGTGTTCGGCGTTGCAGCCGGCATGGCCGTGACCGGCAAGAAGGCCTCGGCGCACGGGCCTCACCATGGCGGCGGCGGCAGCTGCTTCCTCACCGGCACCCTGATCGCCACGCCGCTGGGTGATCGCAGGATCGAAGAGCTGAAAGCCGGCGACACGGTCCGCACGGAGTTTGGCGGCGTCTGCAGGATCACGGCGATCGCCTCCCATCGCTACAGCCGCGAAGGCATCGCTGCGCCCTGGGACGACAAGGCCAAGCCGGTTCGCATCATGCGCTCCGCGATTGCCGACAATGTTCCGTCGCAGGACCTCTACCTCACGCGCGACCATGCTGTCTTCGTGGACGGCGTGCTCGTCCCCGCGATCAATCTCGTGAACGGCACGACGATCGTGATCGACGATGCCGAAGACGCCGAGATTCTCGAGTACTTCCATATCGAGCTCGACCATCACGACGTGATCGAGGCCAACGGCGCCAAATGCGAGACGCTCATCGACGCTGCGAACCGGGAGTTCGGGAGCTGCGCGCCGGTGCTGACCTACAATGGCGGCCGCGATCAGCTGAAGTCGCGTCTGCGCAGTGCCGCGTCGGTCTGGATCGATCGTCGCACGCACCTCGACCAGATCCGTGACGAGATCGAGGAGCGCGGCCTGCTCCTCGGGAACATCGCCGTCGTCTCGAAGAGCCGTGGGCCGGCGCACGCGCGCATCTGATCGCCAGAGCGTCTCGCTTCCGGAGATCGGACACTTCTACAGTGGCTGGGGGCACGGTGCTTCCAGTCACGCCTGGCAGACGTAGCTCACCGTGCGGATACGCCGCTCCTGCAGGTTGCGGACCTGGTTGCGGGCCATCGCCGGAAAGTCGTTGCCGAGAAATGCCTGGAAAGTCACCGACGGCGCCGCACCCCGCGCCGTGCGCGCGGCCATCGCCTGGAACCAGCGCTGGCTCTCTTCGGTAGAATCCAACACCTGCAGAATCGTGAAGCCGGCAGAGGTCAGGAGCGACGTCATGGCCTCCGGTGTGACGAGATGGCTGATGGAGGGGTCGCGCGCCCAAGGTACCGGAAAGTGTACCTCGCCACCTTCCCCTTGCAGGATATCGTAGATGCCAAACCGGCCACCGGGCTTCAACACCCGGCGGGCTTCCGCATACATGCTGTCGCGGTCGGCGATGTTCATGGCGACATGGATGGTCATGGCGGCGTCGAACGTATGGGCGGCGAAGGGCAGCGCCGTTGCGTCGCCTTGCCGGAACGCGACGCGCTCGCCCACGCCGACCCACCCGCTCAGCGTGGTCGCGGCATCGCAGAAAGCCTGCGTGAGATCGACGCCCGTCACGTGGCAGCCATAGGTCTCCGCCACCGCTCGCGCCGGCCCGCCCAAACCGCTGCCGATATCGAGCACCCGGGAAGCGGCAGAGAGATCCAGCGCATTGGCGAGCTCGATGGTCGCCTTGCGTCCGCGGATGTGGAACTCGTCGACGGCGGCGAGATCAGCCGTCGACAATGCGCCGGTATCCTTCCCCGCCCTGCGCAAGGCATCGGCGATCACAGCAGCGAGATCGCCGCCATCGGCATAGTGCTTCGCCACCGGATCCGTCATGCTGCCGCCTCCCTGCTTTCCCGAAGTAAGCCGCGCGCCGTCGCACACCGCAAGGATCGAGGGGCCATTTCCCTCGTCCCGACCTGATCCGGCGGCCCCGGGGCAGCGTACGAAGTACCATCGCCTCAGCCGGGGATCTGATCATGCAGCTTCTTGTCGCGTACGCCTCGACGGCGGTCGTGTTCCTGGCCCTTGATGCGATCTGGCTGAGTTTAACGGTCAAGCTGCTCTACCGCCCCTCGCTCGGCGATCTCATGGTCGACCAGATAAACCTGCCGCCTGCCATCCTGTTCTATCTGATCTATGTTGCCGGCGTCGTGGTGTTCGCCGTGCAGCCTGCGCTCGGGTCGGGCCGCTGGATGACGGCGCTCATGCTCGGCGCGCTTCTCGGCCTGGTCGCCTATGGAACCTATGATCTGACGAATCTTGCCACGCTGAGAAAGTGGTCGATGCTCGTCACCGCGATCGACATTGGCTGGGGCTCGACGCTCACCGCGGTCTCCGCGACCGCCGGCTTCCTCATCACCCGACTGGTCGCAGGCAACGGCTAGCCGTTCCAAACCCGCTTCAGAGCTTGATGAACGGCTGGATCATGCGGCCGAAGAACCCCGTCAACCGCATGCCGCCTTCGGGGGCGGCGATGCAGATGCATTCCTCTTCCGAATCGACGATTGGCTGGTGCTCGATCTCGTGGTCCATCTCGCTGAGATCCCCGGGCATGTAACGACCGTAGCGGTCGGAGAACGACCCGACCAGCACCTGCGTGAGCTCCGTCCCGAAATGACCGTGCTCGGGCAGCTTCCGCCCCGGGCCGACGCGCAGCAGCGTCACCCGCGCCTCGGGGTCATGGGGCAGCTTCACCGCGCTTGCCCGCACTCCCAAGCCGACCCAGCGCCATGGGCCGATCTCGCACCGCTGCAGCGGCAAGGGCATCGGCACACTGCCGGGAAACATGGGAGCCCGCCGCGGTTGGCCTTCTGCCCGTTCCACGGCCGGTCGGTGGGCTCCTGCATCCTCCGCCTCGATGACGCGCAGTGCGGCGGCGAACGCGCCGGGAGGCATGACGGCCGGTGCCGTCTGCTCCAGAAGAACGCCACCGAGAGCCTCGAACTCGGACACGCGAGCACGACACGTCGGACAGCCCTCAAGATGGATCGCCAACACCAGCGCGGGTCCAGCCGACAATCGCCCGGCGGCATACCGCATCAGCGTTTCGTCGGTGGCGTGATGGCTGATCGTCATGACTGGCCTGCCAGCAATGTACGCAGGCGCCCCAGCGCCAGCCGGACACGCGACTTTACAGTGCCGAGAGGAAGCCCGAGCTCGCGCGCGATCTCGGAGTGCGGCTTTTCACTGAAGAAGGAAAGGCGCACGACCATCGCCTGCTCCTCGGACAGCGTCTCCAGCGCCGCCCGCACGCTGGCTTCGCGCTCCGCGGCGAGCAGGAAAGCCTCGCCCGAGGGAGGCGGTTCGCTCTCCTCCGGGAGATCGGTCTCGAGGGCGACGGCGACCCTGCTGCGCCGCAGATGATCGATTCGACGATTCCGCGCGATGGTGAAGATCCAGGTCGCCGCTCCCGCACGGCTCGGATCGAAGTAGGAAGCCTTCCGCCACACGGCGAGCATGACCTCCTGTGCAATTTCCTCGGCGGTATTGCCGGGCAGGCCCGACTTGCGCAGGAAGGCGGTCACGCGCGGCGCGAAGTAGCTGTAGAGCCGCGCATACGCCTGCCGGTCGCGATCGACCGCGACCTTGCGAATCAACCGCGCAAACTCGCTGCCGTCCGGCGCGGAGCCGTCTTCCAGCAGGTGCGTCACCGATGCCCCCTGCCGCGACGCAGGTCCGGCGGGCGCACCGGATCGGGCAGATTCCAGCAAGGCATTCATAATTCCTCATACGCGCCAGCCGTCCGACTGGATCATCGCCCGAGAGTGATCCGCCAGAGCAGCCGCAGCGTACACCATAGACAACGCCAACACATGGGACTACGGCCGAGACCCGCCCAATGAACATTCGCCAGGGATTCGCCCCCGTCCCGATCCGCCGCATCGCCGTCATCGGCGCCGGAATATCCGGCCTTTCAGCGGCTTGGCTGCTGTCGCAGCGCCATGAGGTCACCCTGTTCGAAGCCGACGACCGGCTTGGCGGTCATGCGAACACGGTCGAGGTGGGCGGCATTCCCATCGATACGGGCTTCATCGTGTACAACGAGAAGACCTATCCCAATCTCACGGCACTGTTCGCCCACCTCGACGTGCCGACGCAGGCATCGGACATGTCCTTCGCAGTGTCGGTCGATGGCGGACGCCTGGAGTATTCCGGGTCGGGCCTGCGAGGCCTGCTGGCCCAGCCGCGCAATATCGGATCTTTGCGATTCATCTCCATGTTGAAGGACCTGCTGCGCTTCTACCGCGATGCGCCGCGAGGCCTTCCCTCGATGGGACTGGAAAGCCTCGATTCCTATCTGGACGCCCATGGCTACGGGGCGGCCTTCCGGGAAGACCACCTCTATCCGATGGCGGCGGCGATCTGGTCGACGCCGGCCGCCGATGTCGGGCGCTATCCGGTCGCGGCGTTCGTGCGGTTCTGCGAGAACCATGGCCTGCTTCAACTCACCGGCCGGCCGGTTTGGCGGACCGTCGTTGGCGGCAGCCGCCGGTACGTCGAAGCATTGCGAGACGAATTCAATGGGCACACCATCGCAGGCTGTAGAGTCCAAGCTGTCCGTCGCACTCCCGCCGGCGTGCATGTACGCACCCACACCGGCCATGAACAGCGCTTCGACGAGGTCGTGATCGCCACCCCAGCCCACCGCGCCCTCGCCCTGCTTGACCAGCCGACTGGCGCGGAACAGGAGGTGCTCGGTTCGTTTCGATACAGCCGGAACGAGGCATTCCTGCATACAGATCCGCTCCTCATGCCGCGGCGCCGAGCCGCCTGGTCGGCCTGGAACTACCTCGCCGACCGGCGCGGCGATCCCGATCTCTGCGTCACCTACTGGATGAACCGGCTTCAGAACCTTCCCGGCGGCCTCCCCTTCTTCGTCACGCTCAATCCGAAGCAATCACCCGACCCGGCCACGATCGTCTACAGCACGACCTACGAGCATCCCCTCTTCGACGCTGGCGCCATGGCCGCACAGTCGCGGCTCTGGGCGCTCCAGGGCCACGGCGGTGTCTGGTTCTGCGGCGCGTATTTCGGGGCGGGCTTCCATGAGGACGGGCTGCAGGCGGGGCTTGCCGTCGCCGAGGCGCTGGGTGAAGTGCGCCGGCCCTGGAGGGTCGCCGAAGAATCCGGCCGGATCGCTCTGCCGCGAGGCTGGTCCGGCGCGCCTGCCGAGCGGGAACTCGTGTCGTGACCGAAACTTTCTCCGCCCTCTATGCCGGCTCGGTGATGCACATCCGGTTGAAGCCGCGTCGCCACCGGCTGGCCTATCGGATCTTCTCCCTCCTCATCGATCTCGATGAGCTCGATGAGCTGCATCGCCGAATGCGCCTGTTCTCGCTCAACCGCTTCAATGTCTTCAGCCTGTTCGAGCGCGACTACGGCGCGCCGAACGGCGGGCCCCTCAAGCTCCAGGTCGACCGCCTGCTCGCCGCCGCCGGGCTGCCCGCGACCGGCGGCAGGGTGCGGCTGCTGACCATGCCGCGCATGTTCGGCTACGCTTTCAATCCTCTCAACATCTACTTCTGCCATCGCCGCGACGGCTCTCTTCAAGCCCTCCTCTACGAGGTGAACAATACGTTCGGCGAGCGGCATTCCTACCTCATTCCGGTAGAGGCGGGTCAGATCGCGCCCGTGCGCCAGAAAGCCGAGAAGCGCTTCTATGTCTCGCCCTTCCTCGATATGGGCCTCACCTACTCCTTTCGTATCGAGCCGCCGGTCGACACGCTGCGCATTGCCATTCAAGCCAGCGATGACGAAGGCCCGGTCATGAACGCGGTGCACAGCGCGGCCCGCCGTCCATTCAGCGACGGCCAACTGGCCCTGGCTCTGCTGTGTTATCCCCTCTTCACCCTCAAGGTGATCGTCGGCATCCACTGGGAGGCGCTGCGCATCTGGGCCAAGGGCGTTGCCTTGCGCCCGCGTCCGGCCGCTCCGGAAGCGTCCGTCAGCATCTCGTCACCCCACCGGTCCTGAGGACAGTGCCGCATGACCATCGACGCCAACAGCCTTGCCGGCCTGACAACCGACGACCGGGCACCATCGGAGCGTCCCACCGTCCGCGAGGTGCTGCTGATTCGCCTGCTCGATCACCTCGCCGAGGGAAGCCTTGTCATCGTTACGCCTGAAGGCCGCCGTCTCGCGCGACGAGGCGACCGGCCGGGCCCGGAAGCCACCCTCGTGCTGCATCGCTGGCGTGCCCTCCGCCGCCTTCTCATCGGCGGGGACATCGCCTTTGCCGAGGCGTACGTCGCCGGGGACTGGTCGAGCCCCGACCTGCCTGCCTTCGTCGAGCTCGCCGCCCGCAATCTTCCGGATATCTTCTCGCGCATCAGCGCATTGCCGCCAATGCGGCTGTGGAACCGGATCCGCCACGCTCTCCGCGGCAACTCACCCGCCGGAAGCCGCCGCAACATCTCGTTCCACTACGACCTCGGCAACGACTTCTACCGCTGCTGGCTCGATGCAGGCATGAACTATTCCTCCGCCCTCCACCTCCCTCCGGGACGCACCCTGGAGGAGGCGCAGCAGGCCAAGCTCGCATCCATTGTCCAGATGCTCGATGTGCTGCCGGGCCAGCGTGTGCTCGAGATCGGCTGCGGCTGGGGCGCGCTCGCTGCCGCCATGGCGAGGCGCGGGGCGCATGTCACCGGCATCACGCTTTCGCATCGGCAGCTTGCGCATGCGCAGGCCGTGATCGGCAATGATGCGGCACTCAGTGCCCGCACCGACCTGCGCCTCCAGGACTATCGTGACGTGAGCGGCCGGTATGACCGCGTCGTCTCCATCGAGATGCTGGAGGCGGTCGGCGAAGCCTATTGGCCGACCTACTTCGCCAAGCTGCGCGAATGTCTGGCCAAAGGCGGCACCGCGGTGCTGCAGGTAATCACGATCGCCGAGGACCGGTTCGAGGCCTATCGCCGAAACACCGACTTCATCCAGCGCTACATCTTTCCGGGCGGCATGCTGCCGACCAAGACGCGCATCGCCGAGGAAGCCCGGCAGGCCGGTCTCGCGCTCGTCGAGTCGCGGCATTTCGGAACGGGCTATGCCCAGACGCTGGCGGCGTGGCGCGCCAGGTTCCTCGAGGCACGCAGGCAAGTCGAGGATCTGGGCTTCGGCGCAGAGTTTCAGCGGCTATGGGACTACTATCTCGCCTATTGCGAGGGAGGATTCCGCGCCGGTGCGATCGATGTCGGGCTCTACAAGTTCAGGGGATGAGACGACCGCGCCGCCGACCATGCGGGTTGCTGTGGCCTATCGGTGTTCACTTCCCGAACGCAGGATTCATACCCTTGGTCCCTCCCGCGCCACAGCTACAATCGGCCCATGAAACGTGACCCCGAGACGAACATCTATCACGTGCGTGCGACGGAGCCGGAGAGCCACGAGCAGAAGGCGTACGAATGCGTGGGCTTCGCGATGGCGCACGCCAAGGCCGCGGAACTGCGGATGAGCGGACATACCGACGTGGTCATGTCGCTGGTGTCGGCGACGGAAGCACCCCCGACATAGGCCGCTTCTGCGGCGGATGGGGGGCTCGTCCCGTACAGTAATGGCGGAGAGGAAGGGATTCGAACCCTCGATAGGGCTTTAGACCCTATAACGGTTTAGCAAACCGCCGCCTTCGACCGCTCGGCCACCTCTCCGCAGCCCGTTAAGACCCCGGCAGTCGACATATCCACGACGGATGCGGGGCGGTTCTAGCGGTCGAGCCCGCCCAAGTCAAACGGCAGCACGATTTCATCAAGGATTTCAGGGCCTTGGCCCACGGGCACGAACCGTGCGACCCTGCGCCGATGAGTACCGCCCCCTCCTCCATCGAGATGCTGAAACGCCTCGTGGCCTTCGACACGACCTCGCGCAACTCCAACCTCGCTCTGATCCATTACATCCGGGACTACCTGGCCGATCTCGGCGTCGCCAGCACGCTCGTGCCCAACGCCGAGGAGTCCAAGGCCAACCTGTTCGCCACCATCGGCCCCGATCGCGAGGGCGGCATCGTCCTGTCGGGCCACACCGACGTCGTGCCGGTCGACGGCCAGCCCTGGACGACCGATCCGTGGACCCTGACGGAAAAGCCGGACGGCAATCTCTATGGCCGCGGCACCTGCGACATGAAGGGCTTCGTCGCCGCCTGCCTGGCGAACGTCCCGGCCTTCCAGCGCGCGAAGCTGAAGGTGCCGCTGCACCTCGCCTTCTCCTACGACGAGGAGATCGGATGTCTGGGCGCGCCCGCCCTCGTCGAGCGGCTGGTCGGCGCCGTGCCCCGGCCGCAGGCCGTCATCGTCGGCGAGCCGACCATGATGGGGGTGGTCAACGCGCAGAACGCCGGCGGCGGCATTATCGCGACCTTCACCGGCGTCGAGGCGCATTCCTCGATGACCCATCTCGGCGTCAGCGCGGTGCACTTCGCGGGCGAGTTCATCCACTGGCTGAACGAGCTGCAGGTCGAGGTGGCGCAACGCAAGCGCACCGATCTCGACACGGTGCCCGGCCACACCACCATCAATGTCGGCATCGTGACCGGCGGCACGGCTGCCAACATCCTGGCCCGCGAATGCACGCTGAACTGGGGCTACCGGACCCTGCCCGGCGACGATCCATGGGAGGTGCAGCGCCGTGCGGAAGCCTACATAGCCGAGCTGCTGCTGCCCAGGATGAGGGCGAAACATCCCGACGCGAGCATCACGATGAAGCGCCGCTCCTTCGTGCCCGGCCTGCTGCCGCAGGAGAACGAGGAGGCCGCCAGGCTCGCCCTGCAGTGGACCGGCGGCAACCGTACCTATGCCGTGCCGTACGGCACCGAGGCGGGCATCTTCCGCGGCCATGGAATCCCGACGGTCATCTGCGGGCCGGGCGACATCGCCCAGGCGCATCAGCCCGACGAGTTCGTGGCCCGTTCCCAGATGGACGCCTGCGACGCCTTCCTCGGCCGCATGATCGGGTGGGCGGAAAGGCAGTAGTCAGGCTGCCGCGCCGCTATACTGCCCCTCCACAACCGGAGCGACCATGCTCGTCGTCGAACTTCTGATCGTGGCCACCCTGATCGTCCTGAACGGCTTCCTGGCCATGTCGGAACTCGCCCTCGTCTCGGCCAAGCGGCCACTGCTCGAACGCATGGTGCGCTCGGGCTCGCGCGGCGCGGCCGTCGCGCTCGACCTCATGCGCGAGCCCGGCCGCATGCTCTCTGCCGTCCAGATCGGCATCACGCTGGTCGGAATCGTCGCCGGTGCCTTCAGCGGCGCCACCATAGCGGGACGTTTCGATGCCTGGCTGGAGGCTCGCGGCATGCCCACCCGGATCGCCGAGCCGCTGGCCTTCGCCGTGGTCATCGTCAGCATCACCTACCTGTCGGTGGTGCTGGGCGAACTCGTGCCCAAGCAGCTGGGGCTGCGCAACGCCGAGCGCGTGGCGGTGCTGGTGGCGCGGCCCATGAAGATCCTGGCCACGGTCGCCGCGCCCGTCGTGAGCCTCCTCGATGGATCGTCCCGCCTTGGCCTGCGGCTGCTCGGTCAATCGCGGCAGGCGGAAGCCTCGGTCACGGACGAGGAGATTCGCACCATGATCGCCGAGGCCGAGCGGGCGGGCGTCGTCGAGCCGGAGGAGCATTCGATGATCACCCGCGTCATGCGGCTCGGCGACCGTTCCGTGCGCGGCATCATGACGCCACGACAGGAGGTCGAGGCGATCGACCGCCACGATTCGGAGGTGGAGGTGCGCGAGACGCTGCGCACCGCCGAGCATGGGCGCCTGCTGGTGGTCGATGGCGATGTCGACAACTTCGAGGGCGTGCTGCCGGTGCGCCCGGCGCTGGCCTCCCTGCTCGACAAGGACGTCGCGGCCATGTGGTCGCTGGTGGAGAAGGTGCCGGTCGTCAGCGACCGCATGCCGGCGATCGACGTCGTCGAGCAGCTCCGTCAGTCGCCGCTGTCCATGGTGGTGGTGATGGACGAGCACGGCAGCCTGGAAGGCGTCGTCACGGAGGGCGACATCCTCAAGACGATCGTCGCCGACATCGAGGAGGATGACGGCCCCCGCGTCGTGGCACGCGACGACGGCTCGCTGCTGATCGACGGCTCGCTGCCGATCGACGAGCTGGGGGAACGGCTGGCAATGGTCCTGCCGCCCGCATACGGCTATCACACGGTCGCCGGCTTCGTGCTGCAGCACATGCGACGCGTTCCGCGCATCGGCGAGGCCTTTCAGTATGGCACCTGGCGGTTCGAGATCGTCGATGTGGACGGCCGGCGGATCGACAAGATTCTGGCGACGCCGCAGCCGCCCCTCCATCGCAGCGTCTAGGACCGCGTCGTTGGCTCAGCCTTCGGTGCGGCGACCCGTCTCGAACAGGAACCAGACGCGCTTCTCGGTCTCGTCGATCCAGTTCTCGATCAGGCTGGCACTGGCAACGTCGCCGTGCTCGTCGCAGAGATCGTGGAGGATGCGCATATGCTTCACGAGCTGCTGGTTGTCCTCGCGCAGCTCGGCCAGCATGTCGTGCGGCGTCACGTAGTCGGCATCGTTGTCCAGCACGCGCTGCAGACGGGCGATGTGACCGACCGACTTGATCGTCGAGGCGCCGATCTTGCGCACCCGTTCGGCAATGACGTCCACCATGGCGTCGATCTGGGTAGCCTGTTCGTCGAGCAGCAGGTGGTAGTCGCGGAAATGCGGGCCCGAGACATGCCAATGGAAGTTCTTGGTCTTGAAATAGAGGGCGACGACGTCGGCCAGCAGGATGTTGAGCCCGCCCGCGAGGTCCTTCGAGGCATTGGGGCCGAGATCGGTCGGCGTGGCGAGGTCGGCGGTGCGGCGTGACTTTGCGTCGTTGGCCATGAGTCTCGTTCTCCTGAGCTTGCTGTGCGCCAATCTAGACGCCTTTTATGACATCGTGAACAGCTGGCCTTTGGTATGATGCCCATCACGCTCCCCAGTCCCGACACCGAACCGGAGCAAGGACCATGAGCCGTCAGATCGACCGACCGAACCCGCCGCTGCCGAGGCGCGCGCTGCTGGCCGCGAGTCTGCTGGGCGGCGGTGGAAGCCTTGCTGCGCTGGCCGCGGCATCATCCCCTGCCCGTGCCTGCTCGCGCATCGTCTGGAACGACAACGGCAGGGCGATCCTGGTCGCGCGGTCGATGGACTGGGTCAATCCCATGCCGACCGACCTCTATGCCCTGCCCAAAGGCATGGCGCGGGACGGAATGACCGGACCGAGCACGCTGCGATGGACGTCGCGCCACGGCAGCCTCGTGGCTGTGTCGACGCGCGAGCCGGCGAGCGGCGCCAGTGACGGCATGAACGAAGCCGGCCTGACAGGCAGCCTGCTGTGGCTGAGCGAGTCAGACTACGGCAAGTACGATCCCACGGCCCGCAGCCTGAGCGTCGGGCAGTGGCTGCAGTACTATCTCGACGAATTCGCCACCGTAGAGGACGCCGTGCGCGCCACCCAGGCCGCACCGTTCCAGGTCGTCACCGGCCGGTTCGATGGCCGTGCGGTGGCGGTGCATCTGGCGCTGACCGATGCCACCGGCGATACGGCCGTGTTCGAGTACCTGGGCGCCAGGCTGACGATCCATCACGGGCGCCAGTACACGGTGATGACCAACTCGCCGCCCTACGACCAGCAACTCGCACAACTTCGGCAGTACAAGGGCTTCGGCGGCGACAAGCCATTGCCCGGCACGTCGGACGCCGCGGACCGTTTCGTGCGCGGCGCCTACTACGTCTCCAACCTGCCGAAGCCGCTCGATTACCGCGAGGCCGTCGCCGCCATGCTGAGCGTGATCCGCAATGTCTCCGCGCCGTTCGGCGAGGCCGATCCCGCACGGCCCTACGTCTCGGTGACGCGCTGGCGTACGGTCGCCGACGTCACGAACCGCATCTACTATTTCGAATCGTCGACCAGCCCCAACCTCGTCTGGGTGCGGCTCGCCGCACTCGACTTCGCCCAGGAGTCCGGCGTGCGGCGGCTCGACCTCGTCGGCCATCCCGACCGCGTCGGCGATGTCACCGACCAGTTCCTTCCGGCCAAGCCCTTCACAGTCGCTCCGCCCGACCTGACCTGAGCGGCAAGCCGGCCGTCACAGCCCGGCGCAAACCGGCCGCTCGACACGGAGAACGCCCTGCTGGTCGAAGCGGCGGCGATAGGCATCGACGATCTCGGCGATCCTGTCCCGATGGCGGGGCGCATCGAAGACGACGACAACCAGCAGCTTGCTGCGCTCGCGCGCGATCGTCCCGGTGGCCCCGTCGCGCGACTGGCCCTGGACATCGAGGACGCTGAGGCCGGCGGGGAAGCGCGGCGTCACCACCTCCGCCAGGAAGCCCGACCATTCCGCGTCGCTCACCTCCCCGCCGGAGGGCTTGTCGCGGCCGAAATAGAGATCGACCTCGAGGGCCGGCGACAGCGGCGGCGCACAGGTTGGCGCCGCAGGCGGCTGGGCGCATGCCGCAACCACGAGGGAGGCGGCGAGCGCCGCTGCTCTGCGCACTAGTTCAGGTAGGGCACGGCCATGCCCTTGGTCACGGCCGGCCGGGCATTGACGATATCGTACCAGCGCTTGACGTTGGGAAAGTCGTCGAGATTGACCGTGTGCCACTCGTGCCGGGCGGCCCAGGGGAAGATCGCCATGTCGGCGATGGTGTATTCCTCTCCGGCGGCAAAAGGATGTCCGGCCAGCTGCTTGTCGAGCACGCCATAGAGGCGCTTGGCCTCGTCGACGTAGCGCTTGATGCCGTACTCGATCTTGGTCGGCGCGGCGCGCAGGAAATGGTGCGCCTGGCCGAACATCGGGCCGACGCCGCCCATTTGCCACATCAGCCATTGCAGCGTGTCGTACTTCTTGACGGGATCGGCCGGCAGGAACTTGCCGGTCTTGTCGGCGAGATAGATCAGGATCGCGCCGGATTCGAACAGGCTGTACGGCTTGCCCCCCGGCCCTTCGTGGTCGACGATCGCCGGGATGCGGTTGTTGGGGCTGATGCGCAGGAACTCCGGCTTGAACTGCTCGCCCTTGGAAATGTCGACCTTGTGCACCTCGTAGGGCACGCCGCACTCCTCCAGCATGATGGAAACCTTGCGGCCGTTGGGCGTGCCCCACGTGTAAAGATCGATCATCTCCCCGTTCTCCCCTTCATGTTTCAGGAATCCTACGGCCGGCGCGGGCGTCAGGCCCAGTCGTCGTCCCCGCCCATGCCGCCATCGTCGTAGGCGGCGGTGTCGTAGCCGTCATCGCGCAGGTCCTCGGGCATGGGGTTGTCGCCGGCGAAAGCCTGCTGCGAGTCCGGCTGCTGCGGATCCGACGGCTGGCCGGCCTGCTGCTGACCGTCAGGCGGCAGCAGGGAAGCCGGCTGTGCCGCCGATGCCTGACCGAAGGGGCTGCCGCCCATGAGATTCCGGATGCCTTCGAACAGCAAGGCGCCGCCGGCGACGCCCGCTGCCGTGGCCATCGCCGTGCGCAGAAAGCCGCCGCCTGCGGGCTGCTGGGATACCGCCGCCTGCAGCGGCGACCGGGTCGACGGCGCCATGGGCGCCGGCGCAGATGGAACGGATGGCGACTGGATGGAGCCAGCGGAGGATGGCGCCGGTGCCTGCGCGCCGGGCGAGGCGCCCCAGGGGCCGGGGCTCGCCGCGCCGGCCAGGAAACTGGCGGGTGTCGCAGGCTGGGCCGCGGCCTTCGCCTCCAGCTCGGCGATGCGCGCTTGGGCGGCCTTCAGCGCCTGCTCCTGCACCAGCACCGTCTGCACCAGGAGGTAGGATGACGCCGGCTGCGCCTGGACGCGCTCTCGGATCAATGCCTCGGCCTCACCGTCCCGCGGCTGAGACTCGAACGCCTGCAGGCGGCCGAACAGGCCGGTGATGAGTTCGCGTTCCTGCGATTGCATGACATGCCTCCTGCCCTCCCGCTCCGGAAGGCAGGGTGAACGTGGTTGTCCGCCGCGCGAGCGTCAAGGGCGGCGTCAGCGCACCACCGACGCCGTCTGGCCGAACAGCACCCTGCGCTGCTCCTCGGTCTGCACGCCGGGTTTCTGCCGCAGCTCCGCGCCGACCGCCTGACCCTTCGTCACCGCGGGACGCTGCCCGACGGTTTCGAACCATCGCCTCAGATCGGCGAAGTCCTCGAGCTTCTGGCCGAAGTTCCGATAGCCCACCACCCAGGGCCAGATCGCCATGTCGGCGATCGAATAGTCGCCCGCCACGTAGGGTCTGTCGGCCAATCGCTTGTTCAGCACGCCGAACAGGCGGTTCACCTCGTTGAGGTAGCGCGTCCGGCCGTAGGCAAGACTCTCCGGCGGATTGAACTGCGGCGCATAGACGTTGAAGTGCGCCGCCTGACCCGCCATCGGACCGAGCCCGCCCATCTGCCAATTGAGCCACTGCAGGACTTCGTACCTGCCGCGCAGGTCGGTCGGCAGGAACTTGCCTGCCTTTTCCGCCAGATACTGCAGAATGGCGCCCGATTCGAAGACGGAAACCGGACCGCCGCCGCCCCGCGGTTCGTGATCGACGATGGCCGGCATCCGGTTGTTCGGGCTGACCCTCAGGAACTCTGGCTTGAACTGCTCGCCCGTTCCGATGTTCACCGGAACGACCTTGTACGGCAGCCCGCACTCCTCGAGCATGATGGAGATCTTCCAGCCGTTCGGCGTCGGCCAGTAGTGAAGGTCGATCATTGGACGTCTCCTGGAATCCGGGAAGGCGGCCGGAGACTAGACGATCCCCTGCCCGTTCCTCACGCAGAAGCCTCATGGGCCTATGAGGAAATGATCGTTTCCGCTAAGGAGGACCGCCTACAAAGGAGGAGCTCATGGCCGTCTCGCTGTACGACCTCAGCATCGCCACCCATCTGCAGGTGCTCGGCGGGCTCGAGGCCTGCCTGACCAAGTCGCTGGGACACTTTGCGGACGCCAAGATCGATGCCGACGCCGTGCTCGACGACAAGCTGGCGCCCGACATGTGGCCGTTGCGCCTGCAGGTGCACGCCGCCATCCACCATTCGCTGGGCGCCGTGCGCGGCGTACAGGCGGGCACCTTCTCGCCGCCCGGCCCGACGGACCATAAGCACTTCACGGA
The DNA here is from genome assembly GCA_049323495.1 of Pseudomonadota bacterium. GTDB lineage: Bacteria > Pseudomonadota > Alphaproteobacteria > Reyranellales > Reyranellaceae > Reyranella. The sequence goes on along the minus strand of JBMONG010000003.1, from coordinate 225,949 downwards.
CGTGCAGAAGTCCGTCGCCGACGCGCGCGAAGTGCTGGAACGGTTCACGCCCGAGGAAATCAACACTTTCGAGGGCGGCGAGGTCGTCTTCCAGTTCCGCGACCTCAAGCTGCCCTTCACGGCAGAAGGCTTCCTCCTGTCCTTCTCGCTGCCGAACTTCTATTTCCACGCGACGACGGCCTACGACATCCTGCGTGCGAAGGGCGTGCCCCTGGGCAAGCGCGACTTCATGGGCCGGCTGCGATTGAAGCGCTGACCATGGCACAGCACATCGGCATCGTCGCCTGCTCGGCCGAGGGCGCGTCGCTGTGCTACCGCACGATCTGCGTCGAGGGCGGCGCGCTGATGGGTCCGCATGCCCACCCCGAAGTGTCCATGCACACCCCGTCCCTCGCCGACTACATGGCGCACATCCATCGCGACGACTGGGCCGGCGTCGGCGAGGTCATGCTGGCCTCCGCGCACAAGCTGGCCCGGATCGGCGCGGACTTCCTGATATGCCCCGACAACACCATCCATCAGGCCCTGCCGCACGTGCTGCCGCGCTCACCGCTTCCCTGGCTGCATATCGCCGAGGTGACGGCCGAGCACGCCGCCCAGCTTGGCTTCGGACGGATCGGCCTGACCGGCACGCGCTGGCTGGTGGACAGCGAGGTCTATCCCGAGAAGTTGGCCGCGCGCGGGCTTGACTACGTCAGGCCGAGCGCGGAAGAGCGCGACGAATGCAACCGCATCATCATGGACGAGCTGGTGCAGAGCGTCGTCAAGCCCCGGTCTGTCACCTACTTCCAGCAGGTGATCGGCCGTCTGAAGGATCAGGGCTGCGATGCCGTCGTGCTGGGCTGCACCGAAATTCCGCTGATCATCGGCGACGGCAACTCGCCGCTGCCAACGCTCGATTCGACCCGCCTGCTGGCGCGCGCGGCGCTCAGGCGCGCCATCAGCGGCCAGAGCGGAATGCGATGAGATGGAACCGCTCGCGGTTCCATCTCATCGCATTTGCGCGCACTGGGGATGCGTGTTGCAAGAGGCATGATGGGTCCAGCTGATTCCAGCTGGATCCATCATGTTCTAGCCAGTCAGGATCGTCTTCAGAGCCTCGCGTTCGGCCAGGATGAAACGGAAGAATGCATCGATGCGCGGCGTGCGCCTGAGGTCGGGATGGGCGAGCAGGCGCCAGCTGCGGGAGAGTTCGGGGATCGGGCCCAGCACGCGCACCAGGTCTTGCTCGGCGTCGCCGAGGGCGGTCGGCAGCGCCCCCAGTCCGAGACCGGCCTTCACTGCATAGACCAGGCCCAGCACGCTGTTGTTGCGTGCCGCGATGGTCGCCGCGGACGCCACCTCTGAAAGCCACCGGGACGCACGATGGTTCGTCATGGTGCCGTCGAAGGCGACCAGCGGATGGCGAGCCAGTTCGTCAACCGACCGCGGGGCCTCCCGTTTCTCCAGGTATGACCGGCTCGCGTAGACCGCCCAGAAGGAGTCGGCGACCTTGCGCCCCACGAGCTCGTCGTCGGTGTCTCCCGAACGCAGCGCAACGTCGGCCTCGCCTTTGGCAAGGTCCAGATAGCGGTCGCTCGTGACGAACTCGACGCGCAGGCCGGGATGCAGCGCGTGGAACCGGTCGAGCAGCTTCGATTGCGTGATACGCAAGACAATCGGCTCCGGGCACGTGACGCGGATCACCCCCTCCCCGTCCCGGGCGGCGCCCGAAGCTTCCCGCTCGAACTCCAGCGCCGCTTCCTCGACGCGTTCGGCCCAGCGCAGCAGCCGCTTGCCCTCCTCGGTCAGGGAGTAGCCTGACGGGTCGCGAATGATCAGCTTGCGGCCGAGGTCCCGTTCGAGGACAACGACTCGGCGCTGCACCGTCGACTGGCTCGTGCCGAGCGCCCTGGCTGCCGCAATGGTGCTGCCTTGCCGTGCGACGCCCAAGAAGCACTTCAGGTCGTCCCAATCGAACATCGCGCGATTATGCAGTTCTGCGGGCGCCTGCCGCAACTTTGCGGCTCCCGCCGGCCGAGGGGCGGCCGTACCGTCGGCCTCCAAACAGCGGAGAGGCGAATGCATCCACGCACCTGGCTCCTGTTCGTGCTCGGCGGCCTCACATGGGCCTTCCCTGCTCTCGCGCAGCAACCCGGAATCGCCAGGCCGGATACGGTGCTGGAAGAGATCGTCGATGGACTGCCACGAGACCAACGCCAGTCGGTCCGCATCATGACGGCCACCTTCAGGCCGGGCGAGCGTACGATCCCGCATACCCACCGGTTCCCCGTCGCCGTCTATGTCCTGGAGGGAATCTTCACCCTCGAGCTGAAAGGTCGGCCGCCGGTCGCCGTGAAGGCCGGCGAAGCGCTGGTTGAGCCCGCGAACGTGGAGATGGTGGGCTACAACCGCAGCGCCGCCGATCCCACCCGCGTCGTTATCTTCTACGTAGCGACGCCCGGCACACCCTTCTTGGACCCGACTCACCACTGATGGTCAGGCAGCCGACTGCAGCCCCGCCGAGACCGCGTCCTCGACCTTCTCGAGCCAGACGAACTCCAGGCGCTTGCGGACCTCGTCGGGGATGTCGTCGAAGTCGCGCCGGTTGCGGGCCGGCAGCATCACGCGGGTGATTCCGGCCGCATCGGCGGCCACGACCTTCTCCTTGATGCCCCCGACCGGCAGCACCAGGCCGCGCAGGCTGATCTCGCCCGTCATAGCGGTATCGCTGCGGATGACGCGTCCGGTGAGCAGTGAGGTGAGCGCCATGAACATGGCGACCCCGGCCGACGGGCCGTCCTTCGGCGTGGCCCCGGCAGGGACATGGACGTGGATGTCCGTCTTCTCGAAGGTCGCGGGATCGATCTTCAGCGTCACCGCCATGTTCTTCACGAGGCTGAGCGCCGCCTGCGCGCTCTCCCGCATGACCTCCCCCAGCTGGCCGGTCAGCTGAAGCTTCCCGCCGCCGGGCGTGCGGGTCGCTTCGATGAACAGGATATCGCCGCCGACCGGCGTCCAGGCGAGGCCCGTCGCCACGCCCGGCACGCTCGAGCGCATGGCGACCTCGTTCTCGAAGCGCACTGGCCCCAGGATCCGTTCGATGTCGTCGGGGCCGATATGCTTCTTCCCGCTCGCACCCTCCGCGAATTCGACGGCCACGGAGCGCAGCACCCGGCCGATCTCGCGCTCGAGATTGCGCACGCCGGCCTCACGCGTGTAGCTCTCGATGATGCGCCGCAGCGCTCCGTCGTCGAGCTCGACCTGCTCGGCCTTGAGGCCGTTGGCCTCGAGCTGCCGGCGCACCAGATAGCGCCGCGCGATCTCGAGCTTCTCGCCGGCGGTGTAACCCGACAGCGGGATGATCTCCATGCGGTCGCGCAGCGGACCCTGGATGGTGTCCAGCATGTTCGCCGTGGTGATGAACACGACCCGGCTGAGGTCGAACGGCACGTCCAGATAGTTGTCGCGGAACGTCGAGTTCTGCTCCGGATCCAACACCTCCAGCAGGGCCGCCGACGGGTCGCCGTGGATACCGGTGCCCATCTTGTCGATCTCGTCCAGCATCATGACGCAGTCGCGCGCGCCGACCTTGCGGATCGCCTGGATGATGTTGCCCGGCATCGCCCCGATATAGGTCCGGCGATGGCCGCGAATCTCGGCCTCGTCGTGCAGTCCGCCCAGGCTGACGCGCGTGAACTTGCGCCCCATGGCGCGGGCGATCGACTGGCCGAGCGAGGTCTTGCCGACGCCAGGCGGGCCGACGAAACACAGGATCGGCGCCTTGCCCTCGGGCGCGAGCTTGCGCACCGCGAGATACTCGATGATGCGCTTCTTGATCTTCTCGAGCCCGTAGTGGTCGGCGTCGAGCACGCGCCGTGCTTCGGCGATGTCGATGTCCTTGGGTTCCGGAGGCGCCCAGGGCAGCTCGATCAGCGTGTCGAGATAGGTGCGGATCATGCTGTACTCGCCCGCCGCCTCCGGCGTGCGCTGCAGCCTCCGCAGCTCCTTGCGCGCGACCTGCTCGACCTCGGCCGGCATCTTCGCGTCGCCGATCGCCTTCTCCAGGTCGGCCAGCTCCTGCTTGTTGGAGCCCTCGTCGCCCAGCTCCTTCTGGATCGCCGCCATCTGCTCGCGCAGCAGCGCCTCGCGCTGGCGGCCTTCCAGCGAAGCCTTCGTCTTGCTGCCGATCTCGGCCGACAGGCGCAGCACCTCCAGCCGACGGGCCAGCAGGCTGGATACCTTGTCGAGCCTCGGCACGAGGTCGAGCGTCTCCAGCACGTCCTGCTTCTCGGCCGGCGTGGCGTCGAGGTAGGTCGCGGCCAGATCGGCCATCATGCCGGGCGAAGTGGTCGCCTCGATCGTCTGGCGCAGTTCCGGCGGCACGCGCGGCAGCAGGTCCAGCACCTCGCGCACCTGCTCCTGCAGAACGAGGAAGCGTGCCTCGGTCTCGGGGCCGGAGGCCGTCGGTTCGGCCAGGTGCAGGCCGCGGGCCATCAGGAAGGGGAAGCCCTCCAGGAACTCGGTGAGGCGGAAGCGCTGCACGCCCTGGCAGATGACGTGGTGCCCGCCTTCCGGGCTGGTCATGTAGCGCACGATGTTGGCCACCGTGCCGATCGGATAGAGGTCCTCCTGCCGCGGGTCCTCGGTCTCGGCCTGACGCTGCAGCACGATCACGATCTGCCGTTGCTCGCGGACCGCCTGCTGCGCGGCGGCCACCGTCGATGGCCGGCCCAGCGTGATCGGAAAGACGATCTCCGGGAACAGCACCGTATTGCGTACCGGCACGACGATCATGGCATCGGACGGCAGCACGAGGGGCGCGCGGACGCCCGGGCCGGGCGCGGCCGCCGTGTTGTTGTCGGGCGGGCTCACGTCTCGCTCCTTGGCCGCGGCGCCTTGGGCAGGCGGATGATCAGGCAGCCGTTGGCGACGCCGCTCTTGGGCGTCTCGTAGCGGCCTGGAGGAAGCGGGATGAGCCGCTCGAAGCGGCCCTGCGGCAGCTCCAGGCGATGGATGATCGCGGTGCGCAGCTCCTGCGGCAGGATGCGCGCGCCCGCGAGCATCAGCACGCCGTCTCGAATGGCCAGCTCGATCTTGTCGGGATCGACGCCCGGCAGGGCGACCAGGACGAGGACGGCGTCCGGCGTCTCCAGGACGTCCGTGGGCGGTTCCCAGCTCACGCCGCGATGCGATGACGGCGGCGGCTGGAACACCTGACGATGCAGCCGTTCGGCGCGCGCCAGCATCTGCAGCGCCTCGGACCACATCCAGTTGCGGGGATCTTCGTTTGCCATGTCAGGGGACCATATAGGTAGCGGTCGGGGAGCGCGCATCCCCCATGATGTCAGTTTCCGATCAGGGCCTGATACACCAGGTCTCGCATCAGGTACCGGTAGCGCAGCCGCGCCGCGGGCGATTGCATCATGAACACGACATACAGGCGTTCCCGTGGATCGTGCCAGAAGTAGGTGCCGTAGGCGCCGCCCCAGTAGTAGTCGTTGGGCGAACCGGGCAACGGGTTGCGCCCCTGCTCGTTGCGAACGGCGAAGCCCAGCCCGAAGCCCTGCCCCATCCGCGCACTGGGTTCGAGTGCCTCGAAGCGCCACATGTCGGCGCCCATCCTCACGTCGGGCGGGAGCGCATCGGCCGTCATCAGGTCGATGGTCTTTCGCGAAATGAGGCGCACGCCGTCGAGCTGTCCGCCATTGGCGAACATCTGCAGAAAGCGCGCGTAGTCCGCAGCCGTCGAGACCATGCCACCGCCGCCCGACCGCCAGCTGAACTTCGCCGCGACGTCGGGGATCGGCGGCACTTCGTCCTTCGGTCCCTCCTTCATCGGCCTGGCGCCGCGCGCCTTCTTGTCAGGGCCGACCTCGAAGGCGGTATCCCCCATCTTCAGCGGCTTGGTGATGCGCTCCTCGATGAACTTGTCGAGCGGCATGCCGGAGGCCACCTCCACGACACGTCCCAGCACGTCCGTCGACATCGAATATTCCCAGGTCGTGCCCGGCTGGTACATCAGGGCCAGCTTCGCCAGCTTGTCGGCCATTTGGGAGTTCGTCTGCCCGCGATCCGCGACCTTCATGTCAATGTAGGACTGCTTGATGGGATCGGCGCTGACCGCCCCATAGGTCAGGCCCGAGGTATGGCGCAGCAGGTCCTGGACCGTCATGGGCCGCTCCTGCGGCTCCAGCGTGATCTCGACCGTTCCGTCGCCCTTGGTCTTGCGCACCGCTACCTTGGTGTCTGCGAAGGCGGGAATGTAGCGCGACACCGGGTCGGCGAGCGTGATCTTGCCTTCCTCCATCAGGATCATGGCGGCGACGCTCACGATCGGCTTCGTCATCGACGCGATGCGGAAGATGGTGTCGTTGGTCATCGGCACCTTGGCTTCCTTGTCGCGCCACCCGAAGGAATCGAACATCACCAGCCTGCCGTTGCGCGCGATCAACACCACGGCGCCCGGCAATTCGTTGTTCTTCACGCCCTCCTCGATGCGATCGGACAGGCGCTTCAGGCGCGTCGAGACGAAGCCGACTTCCTCCGGCGATTGCGCCTTGGGAATGCCCTGCGCTGCCGCGGGCAACGCCATCGTCAGGGCAAGCGCCGCGCCCGCGGCCAGACGAACCATCGACATCGCATCTCCTCCCGGCATTTGCCGCATCAAAGCAAAACGCCCCCGACTAAGCGAGGGCGTTTCGGCTCAGGTGGTGTGCGACGGCGTCATGTCACCGCGATCGGGCCGCCGTTCGAGCCCGTCGCGCCCTTGATGGGAGCCGGCGAGAAGATATAGGCGAACTGGTACTTGCCGTCGGTGATCAACCCCGTGAAGTCGAGGTTCTCGTGGTTGAAGATGCCATTCTTGCAGATCAGCTCGGCATGTACGGGAAAGGCGAGGTTCTTGTCCGGATTGGGCACAACCTCGGTGGCCCAGGTGTCGGCGCCGGTCAGGCAGACCCCCTTGTCGATACACCACTTGGCCACTTCCATACCGATACCCGGCTCGCCGCTGTTGAACTTGTCGTTGTTCTTCAGCCAGAGCTTGCCCCACCCGGTGTTGAAGAAGACGGCATCGCCTTCCTTGATGTCGGCCTCCTGCATGTTCTGCTTCTGCAGGGCCGACCGCAGGTCGGCCACCGTGATCTCCTGTCCCGCGTCCATGGGCGTCCCCTTCACGGCCTCGACATCGAACAGATGGCCGCGGGTGAAGAACGGCTTCACATGCTCGATGCCAAGCTTCTGCATGCCGTAGGAGCCGCCCATTTCCTGCCCGGTCACGCCGTTGTAGTAGCGCATCTCGTTCTTGTCGCCGTCCTTGCCCATCTGGATGCCGATATGGGCCAGCCCGTCGAACTGCGTTCCGGTCTGCCCGATCTCCGTGGCGAGGAATTCGTCGTTGTAGACCAGCTTGTTGCTGCCGAACGGACCGCCGGTCGGGCCGCCCGGGATACGCAAGGTGAAGGCCCGTTCCCCGAACTTGGGCATGCCGGATTCATAGACGCGGCCGATGCGGTAAATCTTGCCGTCCTTTATGAGCTTGGCGGCGTCGAGAACCTTTGCGGGTGTGATCCAGTTGGAGGCGCCAGCCTGATCGTCCTTGCCCCATTTGGGATGCGGCCACCACTGCTGGGCGGGCGCCTGCGCCATCTGCTGGCCATGGGCTGCACCGGCGACCAGCGCCGTCGCCGCCACGGCGCCGCCGACCAGCCCGGCGGTGAGGAAACTGCGACGGTCCTCGTCGATCGTCTTCGATCTGAGTTCTTCCTTGTCCTGCAGGTATCTCGAGTCCATTGGACGTTCCCTCCTTTATTATTGACGAGAGAAGCGTCCTGCCGTCCCCTGTCGGCGTCAAGACACATGACAACGCTACGTTGTAACAATCACCAAACTGACATCGCTCGATCCATGAGCCTTTTCGACGAAGACAAGTCCTCTTCTCGCATACCTGTAAGCCTCATCACGGGTTTCCTCGGCAGCGGCAAGACAACGCTGCTCAACCGCGTGCTCGGCGACCGTCGCATGGCCGGCAGCCTCGTGCTGGTGAACGAGTTCGGCGAGGTCGGCCTCGACCATCTCCTCGTGCAGTCGGTCGCGGGCGACATGATCCTGCTGCAGTCGGGTTGCGTCTGCTGCACGATCCAGGGCGACCTCGATCGTACCTTGCGCGAGATAGCCCGCCGCCGCGCCAACGCCGAGATGCCGCCGTTCGATCGCGTGCTGCTGGAAACCACCGGCCTGGCCGATCCGGCGCCGATCCTGCAGCTGCTGCTCAACCACCCCATGATCAGCCACGACTACCGGCTCGACAGCGTGATCGCGACGGTCGATGCGCTGAACGGCGCCCGCCAGCTCGACGAGCATCCGGAGGCAGTGAAGCAGGCCGCCGTCGCCGACCGGTTGCTGATCAGCAAGACCGACATCGCCGATGCCGGGACCAGCGCCCGCCTGCGCGCCCGGCTCGAGGACCTCAACCCGGGCGCCCCACTCTACGAGGTCCTGCAGGGGGACATCGATCCGGCCCTTCTGTTCGATGCCGGGCCCTTCGACCCCACCGGCAAGAGCGACCGCGTGCGGGCCTGGCTGAATGCGGAGGCGCACGACGCGCACGATCATGTTCACGACCGCTCGCGGCACGACGACCACATCACCTCCTTCTGCCTCACCTTCGACGCCCCGCTGGACTGGGACCGTTTCAATCGATGGCTGATGGCAGTGCGCGCCTCCTGGGGTGACAGGCTGCTGCGCGTGAAGGGCGTCCTCGATATCATCGGCGAGAGCCGCCCGCTGGTGGTGCATGGCGTCCACCGGACCTTCCACCCGCCAACGCTCCTGGCGAGCTGGCCGGCCGGCGATCGCCGCTCGCAGCTCGTGTTCATCACCCGCGACCTCGACCGCGCCGCGGTCGAGGAAAGCTGGGCGGAAATGCGCTGAGGCCGGAAGGCCTAAGCTGCATCCTGCTTGGGCAGGACCTCTTCGTAGTTCTTGAAGCCGGGAAGCTTCTCCACCCGGGCCATCCAGGCCTGCACATGAGGATATGGCGCGAGGTCTATCGCCGCTTCGCCAGCATACGCGACGTCGCCATAGACGGCGACATCCGCTACCGTGGCCTCGTCACCGACCAGGAAGGCCGAGTTGGCAAGCGTCGCGTCCAGCACCTTCAGCGCGTCGTTCGCGAGTCCCGTGTAGAGCTGATACACATTGTCGTCCGCCTTCATGAATCCGCGCTTGATGGCACGCGGGCGATAGATGTTCGGCGCCAGCCGGTCGTACTCCCAGAACAGCCACTCCCGCACCCGCGCCTTCTCCTCGGCAGTCCGGCCGCCCATCTTCCCGGACTTGTCGGCGAGATAGAGCAGGATCGATCCCGACTGGCAGAGCTTCAGGTCGCCGTCGACCAGCGCCGGCACCTGCCCGAACCGGTTGATTGCCAGGAAGTCCTGTTGCTTGTGCGCGCCGGATCGCAGATCCACATGCTTGTAAGCAAAGGGCTGGCCCATGAGCGACAGGGCCAGGCCCGCCTTGTAGGTCGGGCCGCTGAGCCAAATGCCATACAACGTCAACTTCGACATGCCTCATCCTCCGTGATTGGCGGCCGCACCATCGCACTTGAGCCTGCACGGCGTAAGACTGTATGAGCGGGCATGCAGATTTCGGCGCGCGATATCGATCACCTGTCCCTGACACTCGGCGACCCTGACGCGACCGCAGCGCGGCTGCAGCAGCTCGGCTTCACGCTGACCCCCGAAGGCGTAGAGCCGCGCTGTATCTGCTTCCAGCCGCACCGCGAAGACATCCCGAACTATGTCGAGCTGCTGCAGGGCGATCCGCCATCCCTCGGCCTCGCGATGAACGTCACCGAACTCGCCGGCGAGGAGCGGAGTCATGCCTGGGAAACGGAAGACGGATTCATGGTCGACGCCGGGACTGTTGTCGGAGAGACCGGCGGCCCCCTGCCCTGGTTCCCCGTGCGCCACCTGACGCCGGAAGCCTTCATGGAGCCGGAGTGGATCATCCATCCCAACGGCGCGCTCGCCCTGATGGCAGCGCACGCCGTCGCGGAGGAGCCTGCAAAGCTGGCCCAGGCACTCAAGGATGCCTGGCGCGCCTCGACGGAGGAGATTTTCGACGGTTGCGTCGTGGTCAAGACAGGCGCCGTCGAGCTGATGATCTGGTCCCCGCCCGCCTGGCAGCTGGAGTACAAGGCCATCGAAGTGATGGCGCCCGAGCAGTTGCCGGCCATCGTGGGAATCACGGTCGCCGTGGAGCGCGCCCGGCCCCTGCAGGCATTGCTTCGGGCCAACAATGTCCCGTTTGGTCTTGCCGAAGGCGACCGCGTGCTCACCGCGCCGGATCAGGCCGGCGGGCTCATGATCGAGTTCCTGCCGCAGAACTGAAGACCCGCGGGAGCACGAAACCTGCCGGTCAGAAGGCTGGCACCGGCGCCTGCGGCACGCTCTTCCAGAAGTCCGGATCGTGGCCGAAGAACAGGGTGGCACCGGCGCGTTCCAGCACCTCCAGCCGATCGAGGGACGCCAGCATCTGCTCGCGGTCGAAGACGAAGCGAGGCAAGCGCCGCTCGCGCAAGGTACGGCAGAAGTAGCAGGAATCGCCGGTCAGCACGATCTCGCCTCGCTCCGTCCGCACCTTGAGCGACTGATGTCCCGGGGTGTGGCCGTAGGTCGGCAGGCACACGACGCTGCCATCGCCAAACAGGTCGTGCTCGCCGTCGACCTGCTTCACCGGGTGCCCATGGTCGAAGTCGGCGCGGAAGAAGCCCACCTGGGCAGCCGTCTCCGGGTCCTGCGCCGCCCGCCATTCACGCGCCTGCACCACCATCGTGGCGTTCGGCACGAGTGCGTTGCCGCCGGCATGGTCGAAATGCAGATGCGAATTCACGATGAAGTCGATTCTGCCCGGATCGCGATCGATCGATTCAAGTCGCGACCTGATGTCGTCCTCGGGGCCATAGCCTTCGAAGCCGAAGATGCGAGCCACCCGATCGCCCAGGCGGCCGGCTGCGTCGGTCCGGCACTGCGGGTGCATGCCGGTGTCGAACAGGGCTCGGCCCTTCGGATGCTCGATGAGGTAGGAAGGGATCGGCAGGCTGACCTGACCATCCTCGCCCTCGATCATGTCCTTCAAACGGCCGACGAGACGCCCGCAGGTCATGGCGTAGAGCTTGACCGTCATTGCTTCGCTTCCTCGCTTTTCCCCCCGAAGCCTAGCACATATGATTCCGCCCATGCGCGTGATCGGCCTCGTACTCCTCCTGCTCTGCGGCCAGGCCGCGGCGCAGACGGCTTCTCTCTCCGGGACTCCCGAACCGCGCAAGACGCTGGACGTCCCGTTGCCCTCACCCACCGACCATCGGCTGTTCGGGTTCGGACCGCCGGGCAGGCTGGCGGTCGCGCCGGACGGAACGCTCATCGTCGCCCTGTCGAGCTTCGAGCCGTCGTTCGACGGCATCCTGCCGGCCCGGAGCGCGCGGATCGAACTGCTGGCCTTTGCACCCGAAGGCGCCTCCCGATACCGCACCGCCCTGCCGGTGCAGGCGGGTGTCGGAAAGACTGGTTTCAACGCCGAATCGCTGGGGGTTGTGGCCTACCCCTCAGGCGAGACCGCCGTCTTCCTGTCGAGCTCCAACCAGCGGATGGCCATGCCGCAGAATGAGCGGGACGTGACGACCCTGTTCCGGGTCACGGCGGACGGCAAGGTCCGCAGCGCTACGCGGGTCGCACCGGCGACGAGCGTCGCCGGCGGATTCTACCTCACACGCTTCTACATTCCGAGCCCCGAGGGCGGGCTGCTGGTCGGTGGCGGTTTCGGGGCCGATCCGTTCAACTGGTGGATCGGTGCGTTCGGTGCCGACGACCGGCGACGATGGCAGGCCGGTCCGGGCCCCGGCTATCCCGAGGACGTGTACGGCCTGGCCATCCTGGCCGATGGGAGCGTTTCGGCCATCATCCAGGAAATCCAGCAGAGCTCGTCGCTCAGCCAGTGGTACGTCGCCCGCTTCGCCGCGGACGGCACGCCGCGCGGCCGCATGCCATTCAATACGCTCGGCACTTCCTTCGCACGGCTGCCGGCCTATTGGGTATCCGCCATCAGCGGCTTCGACACGGCCGGGCCGCCCGCGCTCGTCCGGCTCGACGACCAGGGCAACGTGCTCGGCCGCGCGCCCTGGCCGTTCGACCAGACCCGTCGCATGATCCCCCACGGCGACGGCATCGCCGCCGTGGTCTGCGCCGACGCCGGACCGCTCTGCTTCGTGGTGCGTGCGGATCTCGACGGCAAGATCCTGTGGCGCAGCGAGCCGGGCAATGTCACCGACATCGCGCCGACGCCCGATGGCCAAATCGCCGCCGTCATCTGGTCGGCCGACGACTTCTCGGCCCGCCTGGTAAGGTTCGCCGCCCCCTAGGGCGCGTCAGGCGTCGAGTGCCTTCCTCAGCAGCTCGTTCACGACCTTGGGATTGGCCTTGCCGCCGGTCGATTTCATCACCTGTCCGACGAACCATCCGAACAGGGTCGGTTTGGCCTTGTAGGCGGCCACCTGTCCCGGGTTCCCGTCGATCACCGCCTTGATGGCGGCCTCGATGGCGCCCGTGTCCGTCACCTGCTTCAGGCCCCGTTCTTCGACAAGCGCCGCCGGATCCTTGCCCGTCTCCTCCATGGCGAGGAACAGGTCCTTGGCAATGCGCCCGGAGATCGTGCCGTCGGCGATCAGGTCGAGCAACCTGCCGAGGTTGGCGGCGCTCACCGGCGAGTCCGCGATCTCGACGCCGCGCCGCTTGAGCATGGCGAAGAAATCGCCGGTCACCCAATTCGCCGCCTGCTTCGCATCGCGCCCCTTGGCAACGGCCTCGAAGAACTCGGCCGTCTCCTTCTCGGCGATCAGCACGCCAGCGTCGTAGAGCGACAGGCCGAAATCCTTCATGTAGCGGTTCTTCCGCGCATCGGGCAGCTCGGGGAGCGTGCCACGGATCTTCTCGACGTACTCCTTGGTGAGCACCAGGGGCAGCAGGTCGGGATCGGGGAAATAGCGATAGTCGTGCGCGTCCTCCTTGGACCGCATGGATCGGGTGTCGCCACGACCTGCGTCGAACCGGCGCGTCTCCTGCTCGACCTTGCCGCCGCCTTCGATGATCTCGACCTGACGCCGCGCCTCATACTCGATCGCCTGCTTGACGAACCGGATCGAGTTCACATTCTTGATCTCGCAGCGCGTGCCGAGCGGCCCGCCCGGCCGGCGCACCGAGACGTTGACGTCGCAGCGCATCGAGCCTTCGTCCATGTTGCCGTCACAAGTGCCGAGGTAGCGCACGATGGACCGCAGCTTGGCGAGGTAGGCCGCCGCCTCGTCGGCCGAGCGCATGTCCGGCTTGCTGACGATCTCCATCAGCGCCACGCCCGACCGGTTCAGGTCGACGTAGGTCTGGCTGGGATGCTGGTCGTGCAGGCTCTTGCCGGCATCCTGCTCCAGATGCAGGCGCTCAATGCCGACCTTGCGCGACTTCCCGTCGGGCAGGTCGATCTCGATCTCGCCCTCGCCCACGATCGGGTCCTTGTACTGTGAAATCTGATAGCCCGCCGGCAGGTCGGGAAAGAAGTAGTTCTTGCGATCGAACACCGAGCGCAGGTTGATCCGGGCATTCAGGCCGAGGCCGGTGCGCACCGCCTGCTCGACACAGCGCTCGTTGATCACCGGCAGCATGCCGGGCATGCCGGCATCGACCAGGGAGACTTGGGTGTTGGGGTCGGCGCCGAATGCCGTCGGCGCACCGGAAAAGAGCTTGGCGTCGGAGATCACCTGGGCGTGGACTTCCAGCCCCAGGACGATTTCCCACTCGCCGGTTTCACCTTTTATGAGCGACATGGCGGCTAGATAGCCCGTCGGGGCGGCCTTGGCAAAAGGGTCGCTTCCCGCACGGGAATGACCCTGCGAAAACCCGCCAAACTAAGGACTTGCGCGCCGCCCCGGCATTCGTAGGCTCGCCCGCAACAACAAGCCAGGGAGGCTTTCTCAAGTGATCAATCTTCACCGTCGCTCCGTGCTGCTGGGGAGCGCCGCCGCAGCTCTCGGTACGCCTGCCGTCGTCCGGGCCCAGAATCTGGGCGAGTGGCCCAAGGGGCCGATCAAGATCATCGTGCCCTTTCCACCGGGCGGGTCGACCGACCCGGTCGCGCGCATCATCCAGGCGAAGGTTGCCGACAATACGGGCTGGAACGTCGTGGTCGAGAACAAGCCCGGCGGCGCCAGCGTCGTCGGCGCCAACATCGCCGCGAAGTCGCCGCCCGACGGCCAGACCTGGCTGATCACGTTCGACAGCCACATCCTGAACCCGGCCTTCGCGCCGTCGCTGCCCTACAAGGACTCCGAACTCACCAACGTCATGCTGATCGGCCGCACGCCGCAGGCCATCGCCGCCCATCCTGACCGGCCGTACAAGACCTTCGCCGAGGCGGCCGCCGATGCCAAGGCACGGCCCGAGAAAGTGAGCTTCGGCGTGCTGGGCGGCAGTCAGGCTCTGGTGCTGGCGACGCTGATCAACAAGGAAAACGGGATCAAGATGAACCTGATCCCCTACAAGGGCGGCGGGCCGCTGGTGCAGGATCTGCTGGGCGGCGTCACCGACATCGGCATCTCCAGCCTGACCTCCTTCAGCCCCCACATCCGCGCCAACAAAATCCGGCCGATCGCGGTCACCGGCGAGAAGCGCACGCCTGCGCTCCCCGACACGCCGACACTCGCCGAGCAGGGCATCAAGGCCTTCCCCTCCTATTCCTGGTGGGGCGTCTACGCGCCGACTGGCGTACCGCAACCCATCGTCGACCGCATGCACGCCGAGATCACGAAGGCCGTGCGCTCGCCCGACGTCACGCAGAAGTTCATCGAGCAATTCAACATGGAGATCCTGACCAGCTCGCCGGCGGAGTTCGCCGCCTATCAGAAGAGCGAACAGGATCGCTGGTTTGCGGTGATCAAGGAAAACAACATCCGCGGCGACTGACACGATCCGCGGTGCAAAACTTCTTGCATATCGCGCAGCGAAAGATAGGCTTCCCGGACAAGAAAGACAGGTCCGGGAGGCTTATAAAATGTCCAGGCTACACCGCCGCGCCGTGCTGGCCGGTTCTCTTGCTGCATCCGTCGCTGCTCCTTCCCTTGGCCGCGCCGAGGACTGGCCCAAGGGCACCATCAAGTTCGTCGTGCCCTTCCCGCCGGGCGGGTCGGTCGATCCGATCACCCGCATCATCCAGGCCAAGGTCAGCGACCAGACCGGCTGGAACATCGTCGTCGAGAACAAGCCGGGCGGCAGCGGGGTTGTCGGTGCCGCGGTCGCCGCCAACGCGCCGCCCGATGGCCAGACGTGGCTGTTCGTGTTCGACAACCACATCATCAATCCGCTGCTGAACGAAAAGCTGCCCTATCAGGACAGCCAGCTGACGCCGGTAACGCAGATCGGGCGCAGTGCCCAGGGGATCGCCGCCTATCCGACGCGTCCCTACAACTCGTTCGCCGAGGCCATACAGGCGGCCAAGGCCGAACCCGGGAAGATCAGCATCGGATCCCTGGGGTCCAGCCTCGCACAGATATTCATCGCCTTCCTGCAGAAGGAGAACGGCTTCCAGATGAACTACATTCCCTACAAGGGGGGTGGGCCTCTCTACCAGGATGCGCTGGCCGGCGTGACCGATCTTTCCGTCACCAGCCTGGCGAACATGATGCCACACGTCAGAGGGGGAAAGCTGAAGCTTGTCGGCGTCACCGGCGGCACCCGCAGCAAGCTCGCGCCCGAAACCGCCACGCTCGCCGAGCAGGGAATCAAGGCATTGCCCTCGTACTCCTGGTGGGGCGTTTACGCTCCAGCCGGCACGCCCGGACCGATCGTCGACAAGATGCATGCGGCCATCTCGAGGGCGGCACGCGACAAGGACGTCACCGACAAGTTCGTCGGTCAATTCGACATGGAGGTCACGTTGCCGTCCGCCGCCGACTTCGCCGCGTTCATCAAGAAGGAGCAGGATGTCTGGGGCAAGGTCATCCTGGAGAACAAGCTCCGGGCAGGATGAGAGCCGCAGCCAATCCGGACGGATCCCTGATCCGGGCCACGAAGACTCATCAGCGACGGGACAGCGCCAGCCATGCCCCTCCGGCCATCAGAAATCCGCCACTGAGTCCGGACAGCAGCCGCACGCGCGGCGCGGACAGGGCCCGACCGGCGCGTCCCGCCGCGAGCGCATAGAGGCTATCGGACAGGGCGGCGACGCCCATCGCCGTCACGCCCATGATCATGAGCTGAAGGCCTTGCTGGCCGGTCGGATCGATGAACTGCGGAAAGAAGGCGCCGAAGAAGATCAAGGTCTTTGGATTGCAGAGCGCGACAAGGGCTCCCTGGACGACAAAGCCGCCGCGCGGGGGCTCCGGCGCGCGAGCCCCTTTTTCCTCTCGAGCGGACCGCAGCATCTTCCAGCCGAGCCAGATCAGATAGGCTGCCCCGGCAAGCCGCAACCAATCGAACCACTGGCCGGCCGCTTCCATCAGCGACGTGAGGCCAAGGCCGACCACACCGATCATAAGCGCAAGCCCGATCTGGGTGCCCAGCACGTTGAGCAGACCGGCGCGCACGCCATGTCGGATACTGTTGGCAAGGATCAGCGTCACCGTCGGTCCTGGGACAAGGACGACGATGACGCAGGCGACAAGGTAGGCAGCATAGACGTCGATCGACATGGCTGCAGCATCCCAGGCTTGCGCACACGGGGAAAGGGCCCCTGCATCTCGCCCGGTGCGGGGGTCGGTTCCTAGTACCCGGTGGGCCGCTGCTCGAACCCCGCCGCGTTTTCCAGCGCCGCCGCCGCCCGCAGCATCGTCTCCTCGTCGAAGGCGCGGCCGATGATCTGGAGTCCCAGCGGCAGGCCGTCCTTGTCGAGGCCGGCGGGAACGGAGATGCCCGGCAGGCCTGCCATCGACGCGGGAATGGTGAACATGTCGTTGAGGTACATGGTCACCGGATCGTCCATCTTGTCGCCGGCCGCGAAGGCAGCGGTCGGCGCCGTCGGGGTCAGCAGCACGTCGCAGGTCTCGAAAGCCTGCTTGAAGTCGCGCGCGATGAGCGCCCGCACCTGCTGCGCCTTCTTGTAGTAGGCGTCGTAGTAGCCGGCCGACAGCACATAGGTTCCGATCATGATGCGCCGGCGTACTTCCTTGCCGAACCCTGCCCCTCGGGTGTTCTCGTACATTTCGGTCAGGTCCTTGCCCGGAACCCTCAGCCCGAAGCGGACGCCGTCATAGCGCGCCAGGTTCGACGAGCACTCGGCGGGTGCCACGATGTAGTAGGCCGGCAGGGCGTACTTGGTGTGCGGCAGCGAAACCTCCACGGCCACCGCCCCGGCCGCCCGCAGCATCTCCACACCCCTGTCCCATAGGGCCACGATCTCCGGCGAGGTGCCATCGACGCGGTACTCCTTCGGGATGCCTACGCGCATGCCCTTGATGCCCGGGTCTCGCGCAGCCGCCGCGAAGTCCGGGACCGCCAAAGGTGCGGACGTCGAATCCTTGGGATCGTGCCCGGCCATCGCCTGCAGCAGCAGGGCGCTGTCCTCGACGGTGCGTGCGAACGGGCCGGGCTGATCGAGCGAGCTTGCGAAGGCGACGACGCCCCAGCGCGAGCAGCGGCCGTAGGTCGGCTTCAGCCCGACGATACCGCAGAACGAGGCCGGCTGGCGGATCGAGCCGCCCGTGTCCGTGCCGGTGCTGCCCGGCACCATGCGCGCCGCGACGGCCGCCGCCGAACCGCCCGACGAGCCGCCGGGCACGAGCTTGCGATTGTCACCCTTGCGCTTCCACGGATTCTCGACGCCGCCGAAGTAGCTCGTCATGTTCGATGAACCCATGGCGAACTCGTCGAGGTTGGTCTTCCCGACCATCACCGCGCCCGCCTTCCAGAGGTTGGCCGTGACGGTGCTCTCGTACGGCGGGACGAAGCCTTCGAGGATGTGGGACGCGGCCGTGGTCTGCACGCCGTCGGTGCAGAAGAGATCCTTGATCGCAAGCGGCACGCCTTCGAGCAGGCCTACGTCGCCGCTGGCGCGCCGTGCATCGGAGGCCTTGGCCATCTCGCGCGCACGCTCGGGCGTCTCGGTGATGAAGGCATTCAGCGCGCGGTGTTCGTCGAGCTTCGCGAGATGTGCCTCCGCGACCTCGAGGGCGCTTGCCTCCTTCTTGGCCATCGCGGCCTTCAGGCCGGCGAGAGTCAGGTCGGTGAGTTCCGTCATGCCCTACTCCACCACCTTCGGCACGGTGAAGAAGCCGCCGGCATTCCTGTCGGCCGGATCGAGGAAGACGGCGCCGCCCGGCGCATTGCCCAGGATCTTCGCGGCCACGCCCCCGTCGGTCACCTTGTCCTCGCGCATGGGCAGCGTGACGTCCGACACGGAGGACAGCGGCTCGACATCCCGCGTCTCGACTTCATTCAGCTGCTCGATCCAGGCAAGAATGCCCGAAAGTTCGCCGGCCAGCGGGGCGAGTTCGTCTTCCGGAACCTTCAGTCGGGCGAGACGCGCGATGCGCGCCACCGTATCCCTGTCGAGCGACATGCCTCTTGCTCCACGATCTTGTCGGCGCGGTTGGTAGCCGGTTTGTTCCGCACGAGCAACCGACCTAGGAAGCCGCAGCCTCCACCGGCCCTTCGGCCGTCCGCCGCGCTGCCACGGCCTCGATCTGGGCACGCACCTCGGGGCGCTTCTCGAGCAGCTGGCTGAAATCCTTCCGGTAGAGCACCAGGAGATGACAGTAGCCGTTGGCGACGACGTCGGCGTTGCGCGGCCGGGCGCTGAGCAGCCCCATTTCTCCGACGAAGTCGCCCTCCTTCAGGACGACTTCCCCGAAGGCTCCGCTCACGGTCACTTCGCCGGCGGCGATGAAGTACATCGAATCGGACGGTCCGCCGGCCCGGATGATCCGCTCCCCAGGCAAGGCCACCACGGCGCGCAGCCGGCGGGCCACCTCGGCGACGGCAGCACGATCAAGCGATTCGAACAACGGCACGCGCTCGATCATCTTCGTGAGCTCCAGTCCGAGGTCGAGGGGCGGACGCCGGCTGATCGCACTGCGCCGTTCGGCCAGCTTCTCGATGAGATCGTTGTAGACCTCGCGGCTGATGATGCCCTCGTGCAGACGCCGGCTGTACTCCTTGGCTTCGAAGCGGATGGCGGCGCGCTCCAGCTGCCGCGTGCGGATCGCTTCCGCATAGCCGGGATACTGCAGCGAGAGCGCCTTGAGGGCGCTGTCCACCGCATCCTGCCGCCCTTCGGTCACCGCTGCCAACTGGACCTCGGCATCGCTGCCCAGCAGATCGGCGACCGAGCTGATGTTGAAGGCGGCAAGCTCGCTCAGGACGCTCTGCGTCACCATCAGGATCTCGAAACGGTCGGCAAGACGCTCGGTCAGTGGCCGTTCCCAGCCCAGCCGGCGCTGGAGCCATAGCGCGATGCGGAAGCCCAGGTCCGGCCGGGAGATGTTCTCCAGCCATGCCTCGTATCCCGCGACGCCCCGGTCGCGAACGCTGTCGATCAGCCGGTCCGCGTCCGCCGCCAGCACCGCGACCATGCGGCGCGACAGGATCTGCTGCTCGAACTGATCCAGATAGAGTTCCTTCTCGCGCGTGCAGAGCGTCACGAGACCGACCTTGACGCGTTCCTCGAGGTCGAGCGCGAGCTGCGGCGCCGGCGCGGCGATCTCGGCGTCGCCGGCAGAGACCGGATCGACGTCGATGGCGGCGCCACTGGCGTTCCGGTGGCGCATGATCTGCTGGAGATGACGCTCGACTTCGGCCCGGGACAGAGCCAGCACCCGGTCCCGCAGAGCCAATTCGAGGCGGGACAGCTTATCCAGTCCCAGCACGTTCATGATCAGACCGAGCGTCGTGGCGTTGATGAACAGCGTGAACAGCACGAACCCGGTGGCGGAAAGCGCGATGAATTCGCGCGTGTCCGCCGACAGCCTCTCGTCGCCCGCCGCAACCATCGCCAGCACGATCGTGACGGCGCCGCGCAGTCCGCCCCATACCAGGATCGACTTGTATCGGGTGTCCACAGGCTGGATGAGCTTCGACTTCTCCAGCACGGGCAGCATGCCGAAGACGACCAGGCCGCGCGCGAGGAAGGCACCGAAGGCGACGGCCAGAACGGAAACTAGATAGAGCCAGCTGATGCGCGTCAGCACGTTCGCCGCGAGGCCCGACGCCAGGACGAAGATGAGGCAGTTGGCCCAGAACTCGAGCTGCGCCCACACCCGCCGCAGCGATATCCACTGTTGGGGGTGGAGATGAGTGGGCCCGTAGGCGGCGACGGTCAGCGCCGCCATGACCACGGCCACGACGCCCGAGACATGCAGATAGCGATCGGCCAGGACGAAGGAGAAATAGGCGAGTGCGACGGTCACGGAGGCCACCGCCGCATCCGATCCAGCCAGCCGCGGCAGCAGGAACATGGTGCCACGCGCCAGCGCGAATCCCAGCAGCAGGCCGCCCAGGAACTCTCGCATGAAGATGCCGACCACGCCGCTGGCCGAGGAATCGACCGCCGCCCCGGGGGTGGTCCGACTGACGAGGATGCCGAGGAACAGCCCGAAGGCGGCAATGGCGACGGCGTCGTTGAGCAGCGACTCGCCCTCGGCGAGGATAGACAGCCGCTTCGGGGCGCCGACGTCGCGAAAGATGCCGATCACAGCCGCTGGATCGGTGGTCGAGACGACCGCGCCCAGCAGCAGGCAGACGATGATGTCGACACCCGTCACGAGATTGACGACTCCGCCGACGCAGGCGATGCAGACGACGACCGCAACCACCGCCATGAGCAGCACGGCAGAGGCCTCGTCCATCAGGCGGCGCACATCGATGGTGAGCCCGGCGGTGAAGAGCAGCGGCGGCAGGAACAGCGGCAGGAACATGTCGGCGCCGACCTCGATCTTGTCGAGACCGACGAACGCGTCGCCGACGGCGCCCAGATTGACCCCGTTCGAGACCAGCCACGTTCCGAAGAACCCCAGCGCCATGCCCGCGATGGCCAGAAGCACCGTGTGCGGCAGACGGAAGCGCTCGGCGACCGGCACCAGCAGGCTCACGACCAGCAGCACCATCGAGATCGCCAGCAGTGCGTAGAAGGTATCGGTCACCTGGAATTCCCGTTGCAGTCCCGACCTGTCCGAGCGGCCCTCTGTCGACCTTTGGGGCCTCTCGCCTTATAACCCCGTCAATGGCGAAGTTGGCAGTTTTGATTCACGGCATGTGGGGAACACCGCAGGTCTGGCGAAACTGGCGAGGTTTCCTGGAAGAGCGGGACTGGCAAACGGTCGCGCCGGCACTGCGCTTCCACGATGCGCCGCCCCTGTCGCCGCCCCGTGGGCTCGGGATGACCAGCCTGCTCGACTACGCCGCCGACCTGCAGCTTGCGATCGAGGGCCTGCCCGAGAAGCCGGTGGTCGTCGGTCATTCGATGGGCGGGCTCCTGGCGCTCATGCTGTGCGCGCGCGGCCTGGCCCGCGCCGGCGTGCTGCTGACGCCGGCGCCGCCGGCCGGCGTCATCGCGCTCAGACCATCGAACGTGTGGGCCTTCGCACGTATCCAGACGAGCTGGGCGTGGTGGCGCAAGCCACATCGCGCCAGGCTGGGCGAGGCTCTGTCGCACACCTTCAACACGACGGCCCGCGACGAGGGTGCGGGCCAACATGCCGGATTCGTGCACGATTCCGGGCGGGCGCTGTTCGAGATCGGCCTGCCGTGGCTTGACCCGAGGCGGGCCGCGACCATCGATCCGCGACTGGTGACGGTGCCTCTCCTCTTCGTAGCCGCCCGCAAGGACAGGCTCACTCCGCCCGACGTCGTTCGCCGGGCTGCCCGGCGGTTCGGCCACGTGGCCGACTACGTCGAGTATCCCGACCAGGGCCATTGGGTGCTCGGCCAGCCAGGCTGGCAGCGCGTCGCCGAGGATGCCCTCGCCTGGCTCGACAGCAAGGCCGCCTGACATGTCCGTGATGGATTTCGCCGAGCTGAAGGCCCTCGTTCCAGCCGGGCGGCTGATGGCGCTCGATGTCGGAAGCAAGACGATCGGCATTGCCACCACGGACGCGCTGCGCATGCTCGCCACGCCGGTCACGACCTTGCGGCGCAGCAAGCTTGCCGCCGACCTGGCGGCACTTGGCGAGTTCGCCGTCCGGCACGAGATCAAGGCCTTGGTGATCGGCCTGCCTCTCAACATGGACGGCAGCGAGGGGCCGCGCTGCCAGTCCGTGCGCCAGTTCGCCGACAACATCGCCAGGCACGGCCCAGCGAACCTGGCAGCGCTGCCCGTCGTCTTTCAGGATGAGCGTCTGAGCACGGCCGCCGTGACGCGCAGCATGATCGACGACTATGACATGAGCCGTGCCAAGCGCGCGGAACGGATCGATGCCGCCGCCGCGGCATGGATCCTCGAATCGGCCCTGGCGCGCCTTCGATAGGACGTCACGGGCAGAGCGGCGGGGGCGACGGGCGCGGCGCCGCCTCGGCCGAGAGCGTCCGCAGGAAGGTCACGAGGTCGGCTCTGTCCTCCGCGCCAAGGCCCAGCGGCCGCACGAGCGGGAGCGCATCGCCGTGCAGCCGGTCGGGGTCGACTTCCGAATAATGCCGCACGACGTCCTCGAGCGTGGCGAGGTGGCCGTTGTGCATGAAGGGCCCGTCCCCCATCTGGCGCAGGCTGGGCACACGGAACTCGCCGAAGTTGCTGTGCTGCCGCTGGACGTGTCGCGTCCGCAGAGTGCTGGCGCTCGCCGGATCGTCGTTGTACCGGCCCAGCAGGTTGAACGGGCTGTCGGCGAGCCGCTTGATGCCGCCCAGGCGGCCCGGATCGACCTCGCCCGGCCGCGTGAAGAAGGGAATGCCGACGTCGCCGAACTCGCCGTTGGTGAATCGCGGCCCGAAGTGGCAGGCCGCACAGTTGCTTGCGATGAAGTTCCGCAGACCGCGTTGCGCCGCCGTCGGATAGCGCGCGGCGGCCTCGCGATCGCCGGACGCCAAGGCGTCACGGAAGTCGTCGAAGGGCGTGCGCGGGCTCACCAGGGTGGCCTGGAACGCCGCCAGCGCCTTGGCGACGTCGACCAGGAGCTTCTCGTCGTCCGTCCCCGGCGGCTCGCCGAACGCCCGCCGGTAGCCACAGGCAAGCGTCGCATCCTCGCGCAGCAGGCGCGCTATCCGCGCCGCATCGCTGCCCATCTCCCGCGGTTCGACGATCGGACGGATCGACTGGGCCCACAGCGAATCGCCGGCGCCATCCCATCCAAACCAGCGAGCGTGACCGACATTCCACAGCGACAGCGTTCGGCGGTCGAGCTCGCCCCGCCCCATCGCCCGGGCCCGCCCGTCGCTCCACCCACGCCCGGAGACATGGCAGCTCGCGCAGCTCATATCGCCGCCGGCCGAGAGACGCGCATCGTTGAACAGGTGCTCGCCGAGAACGATCCCGGCCTCGCGGCCGTCGACCCGATTGGAGGGATCGCGCGGCACGGGCAGCGGCCACGGGCCGTGGCGGAGGATGGCGCGCACCTCTTCCGCCGACCATGACGGCAGCGCCTGTGCCCACGCCGACGGAAGGGCGACCGCCCCCAGCACCAGCATGCCCAGTGCTGCAAGCCAGCCCGTCACTTGATGATGAATTCGTGGGACAGCCGCTCGCTTTCCTCGCCGGCCCGCACGTCCAGGGTGATCTCCCAACGCCCTGGCATGTGGAAGACCATGCCGTCCACCCGGTAGCGCCCCTCCCCCAGCGCGACGATGGTCGGCCGGTAGTTCATGCCGTGGCGGTGCTCGGGCATCTGGGCGTCGACGGCGACCAGCTCGGCCGGCCGATCGGACTTCGTGCAGACATTGAGCAGCAGGGAGAACGGCTCGCCCACTTCGATGTGCAGCGGTTCGGGGCGCAGCGCCGTGATGTAGTGGTCGGAGAAGACGACCAGGCCGGTTCCCCGGCCGAGATCGAGCGGGCAACTCGCCCCGGCCGGCGAGGCCAGCAGCAGCGCTCCCATCAACGCAGCGGGAAGCCTCATTGCATGCCGCCGAACAGCCGATCACCGTTCTCGTAGGCGATCTTGCGCGCGACGTCGGGCG
Organism: Pseudomonadota bacterium; assembly: GCA_049323495.1. GTDB lineage: Bacteria > Pseudomonadota > Alphaproteobacteria > Reyranellales > Reyranellaceae > Reyranella. The sequence goes on along the minus strand of JBMONG010000003.1, from coordinate 201,824 downwards.
GCAGGTCGGACAGCCACTGGCGCGACCAGCGTGCATGCTCGACGACGTAGTGCCAGCGCTCGGGCGTGAACGTGTCGGTGCCGACGACGAAACGGTCCGGGAATTCCAGGAAGAGCTCGCGCCAGCCCGGCGCGACCTTCCCGTTCGACGCGTGCGAGGTCAGGAAAGCGAGGTCGCACCACAAGTTGGGATAGCGGCGCAGCATCTCGCCAATCCTCTCGGGGCGCTCGAAGCCGGAATGGGCCCACAGTACGCGGGCCGCGGGATCCTGCTGGAAGTGACGGACCACTGCCTCCGAATCGGAGTGCGAATGCAGGTAGAGCCCGTGCTTGTTCGCCAGCTGGACGATCCGGCGGACGTTCGGCAGATCGGCGTCGGCGCCGTAGACGTGGAACTCGCCGATGGCCACGTAACGCCGCTTGGCCAGCAGATCCTCGACGAACGGGATCACGCTCGGATCCCTCGCCCAGGTCGACAGTTCGCCGCGCGAGCGATAGGGCCTGAGCTCCGGCACGATGAGCGCGGGCGCCGCGTCCTGCAGCATGCGCGTGCCCTCGTTGTTGGAGCTCGATACCAAGGCGCGTTTCACACCGGCCTTCTTCAGGATCTCGACGACCTGCCGCGGCGGCACGACCTCCCAGGCATCGTGGCTGTAGTGCAGGTGGGCATCGAAGATCGGCAGTTCCTGGTCGGCCGACGCCGTACCAGCGGCCGAGAGCAGCGCGACGAGAACGAGAACAGCACGCATTCCACCTTCCCTCAGCGGCGCCCTTTTTCGGACCAGGCGTAGTTGAAGCTAATCGATATGCGCTCACCGGAGAAGCGTGCCGGCGGCACCTCATGCCGCAGCCAGCTCTCGAAGAGCACGAGGTCGCCTGCTCTCGCCGGAACGGTCACGAAGGCGTGAAAGCTTTCGGGAGCATCGGGGCGACGCGGCGGCGTCGCCATGTGGAGCCCGAGGCGCGGATCCTCGAACTTCAGGGCACCGGCGCCCCGGGGCAGCTCGACGTAGTACGTGCCGCTGACGAAGGAAGCGGGATGAAGATGCAGCGAATGCACGACACCCGCGGGCATCACGTTGGCCCAGCAGTCGGTCATGGCCAGCGTCCGTCCCGCGAGGTCGTAATGCAGGGCTCGCGCATAGGCCTTCACGTGCGGATCGATGCGGCGGCGCAGGCGCGCGAACAGCGATGATACCAGATGCAGTCTGTCCAGCGAGCCATACGACGTATAGCCTCCCAGGTAGTGCTGCTGCGACCATCGCCGACCAGCTTCGTCCGAGGCCGCAAGAGAGCGGCATTCGTCGGCAAGATCCTGGTTGAACCTGGCCAAATCGTGGAGGTCGAGGGTCTCCTTGAAGACCAGTGTCGGGAAGAGCACGCGAATCGCCATGCCGCGATTATCTGCCAAGGCAAGCTGCCGTGCTATGGTCGCACATGCTCAGCGACCGGCAGATGGATACCCGGCGCCGCGACGGCTCGCGCGCAGCCTCGCAGACGAAGGGCCACCGAGGGTGATCCACCGTCGGGCCCTGCTCGGTGCCAGCGCACTCCTTCCGCTGGCTGCCGCCGCCCAGGCCCATCCGGGGCTCAGGCCGGGCTGGCCGGGCCGGTATCACGGCGAGGTCCGCCTGCACGGGGTGCTGCCGCTCGAGGGCGCCGATCTGCCCAGCGGCAATCCGGCAACGGGCGCAGGGGCAAACAAGCCCTTTGCCATACACTTCGAAATTCGCGCGGAGATTCCGGGACCGGAGATCTGGCTGCGCATGGACGATGGCATGCTGCAGACCCCGGAAGCGGGCGAGACGCTGCGCTTTGCTCCGCTCATCGACGGCGTGGCGGTGCTGGCGTCGGCTGAATCGGCCTATCCGCCACGCTCGGCCACGCTCACCGTCCAACCCGAGCTGCTGAGCACGGAAGCCTTGTTCGTCCACGCCGACGGCACCTTCTGGCGACGGCACTTCACGGTGCGTTTCCGGGATGGCGGCGGCGACGTGATCTTCTGGGTCTTCGATGCGGCGGGCACGCGGGCGCGGACCTGGCGAGGGACGTCGAGCAAGCGACCAGGCTGACGGCCGACAATAAGAACTTCGCCAAGCGCGCCACGCTGCGCAAGTCATCGACGACTTCCTCGCTGAACCGGACGGCCGTTAGGGAAGCACCCGATGCGGGGCATTGATCACGTACTGCCATGCCGCCGGCACGGCGTGCGACGATCGCAGCGGCGGTGCCGCCTTTGCTGGCGGCACCGCATACCCGAGCCGCGCTAGCTCGGCCGCGGGCCGACGTAGTTCGACTGCGGCCGGATGATGCGCCCGCCCTTCTCCTGTTCGAAGATGTGGGCACACCAGCCGGCGGCGCGGCCGACCGCGAACAGCGCCGTGAAGGCGCTGCGCGGGATCTCGAGCGCCTCGAGCAGCAGCGCCGTGTAGTACTCGACATTGGTGTCGAGCCGCCGGCCGGGCTTGTGCCGGCGCAGGGCCGCGATCGCCCCCTGCTCGACGGCTGACGCATAGGCCAGGCGTCCGGCGGTGGCGGGCAACGTGGCGACGGCCGCCTTCAGCACGTCGGCCCGCGGGTCGCGCACCTTGTAGATGCGATGGCCAAATCCCATCAGCGTCACGCCCTTGGCGAAGGCGTCGTCGAACCAGGCTTCGGCGCGCGCCGCGTCGCCGATCTCATCGAGCATGTCGAGCACCGGCCCCGGCGCGCCGCCATGCAGCGGGCCCTTGAGGGCGCAAAGCGCCGCCAGCACCGACGAGATCAGGCCCGCACGGGTCGAGGCGACGACGCGCGCCGTGAAGGTGGAGGCGTTGAACCCATGATCGGCGACGGTGGCCAGGTAGGCATCCAGCGCCTTCTCGAAGGCCGCCTCGGCGCGCCGGCCGCGGATCATCCGCAGAAGGTCCTGTGCCGTGGTGAGATCCGGATCCGGCGGCACGGGCGCAAGGCCCTTCTCGGCGCGGAGCAGCGCCGCGAGGAAGACCGGCATCGCGCCGCAGACCAGGAAATGATGCGGCGTCGCCGCCGCATCGGGCAGCAGGCCGATACCGACGCGCAGCGCCTCGACCGGATTGAGCCCCCTCGCCGCCGCCAGCAGGCGCGGCACGTCGGCGAAGGCCCTCTGCCGCGCAGTGGCCAGGCCATGCCGCACCGCGCTCTCGTCGCCGCCCCCCTCGGCATAGCCCTCCCACAGAAGCGCCGCGACGCCCTCGAAGCCGCGCGATGCGACCAGTTCCTCGATCGCATGGCCGCGCACGATCAGCCGGCCGGCCTCGCCATCCACCTCGCTCATCACCGTATCGGCCACGACGACGCCGTCGAGTCCGCTGTTCACGCGCGTCAGCAGCATTCTCTCCTCCATAGCTGGACCAAGAATTCCGGCGCGATCTCTTTATTGTCAATCTTGATTATATTGATCAATATAGGACCATGACAGATCAGTGGCTGACCTCCAAGGAAGCGGCGCGACGGCTGGGCGTCTCGGCGGCGACCCTCTATGCCTACGTGAGCCGGGGGCTGGTGCGCTCGGAAGCGCTCGCCGGCAGCCGCGAGCGCCGCTATCGCGCCGACGACATCGCGGGCCTGAAGCGCCGGCGCGACATCGGACGCAAGGCCGAATCGATCGCCAACCACGCGCTCGACTTCGGCACGCCCGTGCTCGAATCCGCTCTCACCCTGATCCAGGACAACCGCCTCTATTATCGTGGCCGCGACGCGGCCGTGCTGGCCCGCTCGGCCTCGCTCGAGGACGTGGCGCGCCTGCTGTGGGACTGCGACATGCAGCCCTTCGCGCCCGGCAACCTGCCGGCGCTCACCACGCCGCTACGGCGGGCGTGGCTCGCCGCGGCGCTGCTGGAGCCCGTCGACCGCTGTCTCGTCCTTTTGCCAGCCGCAGCCGCCCTCGACCACCCGGGCTGGATCGAGGAGCGCGGCGCCATGATCGAGACCGGCGTACGCGTGCTGCGGCTGCTCACGGCCGCCGTCACGGCGCGGCCGTTCTCGCTCCTGCCCGTTCACGAGCAGCTGGCGGCCGCGTGGAGCGTGCCGCCGGCCGCCGCGCCGCTGCTGCGGGCGGCGCTCGTCCTTTCGGCCGACCACGAGTTCAACGCTTCGGCTTTCGCCGCCCGGGTCGTCGCCTCGACGGGCGCGAACCTCTACGGCGCCACCATGGCCGGGCTCGCCGCACTCAACGGACCGCGCCATGGGGGCCTCACGCGCCGCGTGTCATCGATGTTCGAAGAGCTCGAGGGCGTGGGCGACCTCGACCGCGAGCTGGCGCGACGGGTTCGTGACCGGATCTATATTCCGGGATTCGGGCACCAGCTCTATCCTGACGGCGACGTCCGCGCCGCGACGCTGCTGGCGCTCCTGCGCGAGCTGGTTCCCGATTCTCCCCGGCTCGCCTTCGCCGAACGCCTGGCCGATGCCGTAGAGCGCCTGATCGGCCGCCGACCGAACATAGATTTCACCACGGTAGTGGTCGAACGCGCGCTCGGCCTGCCGAAAGATTCAGCCCTCGCGCTGTTCCTGCTGGGACGTACCGTCGGCTGGATCGCCCATGCCCTGGAACAGGCCGCGCACGCCACCCTGATCCGGCCCCGCGCGCGCTATACCGGACCGCGCCCGCCCGGCTGAGAGCGCTGCGCGAGACCGCCCGGTTATCCACCAGAACGCTTGCTTGCGAGCGCCACAGCAGCGTGCTTAACGTCGCGCTTTAGTGACTACGATCCGCGTGGGCGTGCCGAGGTTGCCCCATCTGCTCGGCATCGAGGGACTTGCGCCCGACACCATCTCGGGACTCCTCGACCTTTCCGAAACTTACATCGACCAGAACCGCTCGTTCGACAAGCGGCGCGACGTGCTGGCCGGCCGGACCGTCATCAACCTCTTCTTCGAGAACTCCACCCGCACGCGGACCAGCTTCGAGGTCGCGGCCAAGCGGCTGGGCGCCGACGTCATCAACATGGACGTCGCCACCTCGTCGGTGCGAAAGGGCGAGACGCTGCTCGACACGGCGATGACGCTGAACGCCATGCGGCCCGACGCCATCGTCGTCCGGCACAGCGAATCGGGCGCGGTCAGTCTTTTGTCACAGAAGGTGAACTGCGCCGTCATCAACGGCGGCGACGGCCAGCACGAGCATCCGACCCAGGCGCTGCTCGACGCGCTGACCATCCGGCGCCGCCGCGGCAAGCTCGAAGGCCTGCTGGTCGCGATCTGCGGCGACATCATGCACAGCCGCGTGGCGCGCTCGAACATCCATCTGCTCCAGATCATGGGCGCGCGCGTGCGGGTGGTCGGCCCACCGACCCTGATGCCGACCGACGTCGACAGGATGGGGGTCGAGGTCCACTACAACATGAAGACAGGCCTTCGGGACGTGGACATCGTCATGATGCTGCGCCTGCAGACGGAGCGCATGCAGGGCTCGTTCGTACCGTCGATCAGCGAATATTTCAGATTCTTCGGGCTCGACGGCGAAAAGCTGAAGGCGGCGCGGCCGGATGCGCTGATCATGCATCCCGGCCCGATGAACCGCGGCGTGGAGATCGATTCGGAGGTGGCGGACGACATCGATCGCTCGGTCATCCACGAGCAGGTGGAGATGGGCGTCGCCGTGCGCATGGCCTGCCTCGACGCCCTGATCGGCGGGCGCCGCAACGCCCTGTCGGGAGACGCGGCATGAGCGGCACGATCGACCGGGCCGCGCCGCAGCACAGCGGATCGACGGCCTACATCAACGCGCGCATCGTCGACCCGACGGCGGACGCCGAGTACCGCGGCGCGGTGCTGATCAGCGACGGCAAGATCGCCGATTTCGGTCCCAACCTGTTCGCCTCGGGCGCCCCCTACGGCATCCAGTCGGTGGATTGCATGGGCCTCTTCCTGGCACCCGGTCTGGTCGACACGCGCGTCCACACCGGTGAGCCGGGCGAGGAGCACAAGGAGACGCTCGCGAGCGCCGGCGCTGCCGCGGCCGTAGGCGGCATCACGTCGCTGGTGCTGCTGCCCGACAACGAGCCGCCGTTCGACGATGCCTCGCTCATCGAGTTCGTGGCCCGTCGCGCGCGGCAGATCCGCCTGGCCAACATGTACGCGTACGGGGCCGTGACCGTGGGCCTCGAAGGCAAGGAGCTTGCCGAGATAGGCCTTCTGGCCGAAGCCGGCGCCGTCGCCTTCACCGATGCCGACCACGCGATCGGCAATGCCCAGGTCCTGCGCCGCGCGCTGTACTATGCCAAGGCCTTCGATGCGCTGATCGTGCACCTGCCGCAGGAGCCCACCCTGTCGCGCGGACACATGACCAGCGGCCTGATGGCGACGCGGCTCGGCCTCGCGGGAATCCCGCCGCTGGCCGAGGTCATGATGGTCGAGCGCGACATTCGCCTCGCCGAGATGACCGGTGGGCGTCTGCATCTCGCCAAGATCTCCACGGCCGAATCGGTGGCCGCGGTGGCCGCCGCGAAGGCGCGCGGCCTGCGGATCACCTGCGACACCGCGGCTCCCTACTTCGCGCTCAACGATCTCGCGGTCGGTGACTATCGCACGTTCGGCAAGCTGGTGCCGCCGCTGCGCGCGGAGCAGGATCGCGTCGCCGTCATCGAGGGCCTGCGGAACGGCACCATCGACGCCATCGTGTCCGACCACCGTCCGCAGGACCAGGACAGCAAGCGCGTTCCGTTCGCCCAGGCCGAACCCGGCGGCATCGGGCTGGAGACGCTGCTGCCGATCTCGCTCGAGCTGGTGCACAATGGCCAGCTCACCCTGCCACGCCTGTTCCGGCTGCTGGCCAGCACGCCCGCGCAGCTCTTCGGCCTCCCCGGCGGCAAGCTGGCAAAGGGGGCGCCGGCCGATCTCGTCGTGTTCGATGCCGACCGCGCCTGGAAGGTCGATCGCGACGAGCTCTGGAGCAAGACCAAGAACACGCCGTTCGACGAGCGCCCGGTGCAAGGACGCGTGATGGCGACCATCGTGGCCGGCCGGACGGTCTATCGCGACGACAGCTTCGAGACGTCGGTCCGGGCGGCCTGAACCCGCCGAAAAGCCGCCTCCAAACCGCCCATTCGTCTGCTATGGTCGGAAGGCGTTCCACACATCAGGGCGTTCACGATGTTCCGACAGTCCCTCCTCCTCGGCGTCGCCACCGCCGCATTCGCCGCGCCGCTGGCCGGTCCGGCTGCGGCGCAGCAGCGCCAGAGCCGTGACGATCTCCTCGATGCGCTGACGCGGCACATCCAGATCTGCAGCGAGATCGCCGATACCCAGCAGCGGCTCACCTGCTACGACCGCCTGCAGACTCAGATCGGTGGCGTCTCTCCGCCGACGCAGCCGACACCGACGCCCCTGCAGGCGGCGCCCGCTCCGCCGCCGCCGGCCTCGACGAGCGGTTCGATGACCGACTCGACAGGTGGATCCACGGGCAGCAGCATCAGCTCGGCGCCGCTCACGCCGCAGCCCCTCACCGTGCCGGGCGGCGGCGTCGCCAGCCTGGGCAGTACGGCGCCCGGCGGCAGCGCAGCGCCGCCGCCGGTACGGGATCCCGACGCCGCCTTCGACCCGCGCACCGCCACCTATCGCCCGCCCGAGAATGCCGGCCCCAAGCCGCAGCCCCAGCTCCGGCGCACCGGTCCGCGACCGGTTCCTTACTCGGCGACGCCCCGCCCCCTCGTCTCGCTCGGGGCGACGAACCTCACCTACGGGCCGTCTCGCTACTGGCAGGTAACGGTGACGCTCACCTCCAATACGCAGCAGGCCGTCAACACCCAGGCCGAATGCACCTTCATGAATGGCGGCCGCCCGATCTCCACGGACTATCTCGGCCCCGTCATGATCCAGCCTGGCGAGCAGATCACGAGCGAGCTGATCGGGCCACCGACCACGGCCTACGTCGATTCGACGAACTGCAAGCTGATCGCCCCATAGCCGGCCCATGTCCTCGACGCTGGTCCTGATCGCTGGCCCCTTTCTGCTCGGCTACCTGCTGGGCTCGATTCCCTTCGGGTTGCTGCTGACGCGCGCCGCGGGGCTGGGAGACATCCGCAAGGTGGGATCGGGCAACATCGGGGCCACCAACGTCCTGCGCACGGGCCGCAAGGGGCTGGCCGCCGCGACGCTGCTGCTCGACGCGCTCAAGGGCGTCGCCGCCGTGCTGATCGCCGGCCAGATCGGCCAGCTCGCGGCCGTCGGCGCTGCCGCCGGCGCAGTGATCGGGCACATGTTCCCGGTCTGGCTGTCCTTCCGGGGCGGTAAGGGCATGGCCACCGCCCTCGGGATCATGTGGGGCCTGTCGTGGCCGGTTGGTGCCGTCGCCTGCGCCGCTTGGCTGGTGGTCGCGGCGGCGTTCCGCTACTCGTCCCTCGCTACGCTGCTCAGCATGGTGGCCGGGGCCATCGCCGCCTGGTTCCTCGCCGGTGACGCGGCCGCCCTGCTGCTCACGCTGCTGGTGCCGCTGGTATGGCTGCGCCACCACGAGAACATCGGTCGGCTTCTCAAGGGCGTGGAGCCGAGGATCGGCCAGCGCAGCCCCGGCCCCGCGGCAAGTTCTGGCGGCTAACCGAGACGCGTGAAGCCGTCGGGGCTCCAGTCCTCGCTGCCGACGCCGTGATGCACGAAGAAAAGGCCGTCGGGATCGTAGCGGTCCTTCACCTCGCGCAGGCGGTCGTAGTTGTCGCCCCAGAAGGCGTCGCGCCAGTCCTTCTCGAAATAGTCCGCTTCCGACACGTACGAGCCGTGCCTCGGCATCAGGCGGCGCAGCTCGCCCATGGCCGCCGTGACCCGGGCCCGGTTGCGATGGGCGGCCGCCAGATCGGGCTCATGGCCCGGAACCCCGGCGAAGGCCGGCGGTCCCGCTGCCGCGGCGATCGCCAGCGCGAAGGCGTCGGCCACAGCGGGGTTGGTCGCCGTTTCACGCGCCGCCGAGATGGCTTCGGCGGGCGCACCGGCCAGACCCTTGTTGAAGTGCAGGCTGACCGGCCAGTGGCGCGAGCCGGCGAAGAGTGCGTCGACCAGACGAGTCTGCCCCGACGTCTCGGCGAGCGCGGAGGGCATCCATAGGGATTCATACGCGTGCAGGAACCAGCCCGCCTCGCCGAGATTGCTGCGCCAGAAGACGTTGCCTCCGGCTGCGCCCGGCCGGTTGTCCTCCAGAATGAATTCCGCGCCGTTCGCCTTCAACCAGTCGGCGTCCCAGAAGTGCCGCGCCGGGACCGCGACGATCGTCGGCGGCGCGACCATCGTGAAGTCGGCGGGGCGTGCGGAAACCCAGTCGAACATGGGCTGCCAGATAGCCGTGGCGGCCGCGGCATCGATGCCCTGGAAGACCATGCTGACGGCCAGCGCGTTGTCCGGTCTGAACTGCACCTGCTCGCCCCAGGTCGGGTTGAACAGGTGTTCGCGATAGAACGAGACGAAGCGTTCGACGAGCGCCCGATAGGCCGTCTGCGACCGGGCCTGGATCGTGGCGAAGACCGCGCCGAACGACTCGGGCAGCGCATGCGTGCGCAAGGTCAGGCGGGTGACGACGCCAAAGCTGCCCCCGCCGCCGCCCTTCAGCGCCCAGAAGAGGTCAGGATGGCTGTTGGCGTTGGCGACCCAGATGCCGCCATCGGCGGTGACCACCTCGGCCTCGAGCAGGCCCGCCGCCACGAGGCCGAAGCGCTTGGAGAATGAGCCGAAGCCGCCGCTTTGGATCAGGCCGGCCACGCCGACGGTCATGCAACCACCACCCTGGACATAACGACCGGCCTTGGCCGCGGCGGCATAGGCATGCAGCCAAACGCATCCCGACCCGAGCGAGATGGCCGGCTGCGGCACGCTTCCCGACCCCTGCGGAACGAACCCGTCGTGCAGTTCCACGCGGTTCATCGCCCGCGTCCAGACGAGCAGCGAGTCGGCGGCACAGGACGTGCCCTGATAGGAATGCCCGCCACCCTTCACGGCCAGGCGCAGGCGGTGACGTCGTGCGAAGTCGACGGCCGCGGCCACGTCGGCCGCATTCTCCGCTGCGACGGCATGGCTGCTTGGCGCCGAGGCCCAGGCGTCCGCCCAGCCGGTCGTCTGGGTCAGCGCGACGCTGTCGCCGATCGCCCAGGGATTCTTCAGATCGTGGAAGAGGGCCGAGCAGGCATCACCCTCGGGTGCGGTTCGGCAGGCCTGCAGCGGCGACGTGACCTTGACCAGCCGGCCGCCGACCGCCGCATCGAGCTTTCGCCATTCCGCCTCGGAAGGCCATCCGGGATCACCGGGACGAACCCGCCGGAAGGTGCGCGTGGTCTGGGCAAGGGCGTCGGTCATCAGTGGCAATCCTGCAGCCAGTGCCATCAGTCGGCGTCGATTCATGGGCTCCTCACGACGTTGCGGCAGCATCCTGACGGTGCGAACGATCACGCGGGTGGCTCAATGTGACGTTCGGCGATGTCGAAGGGATGAGCGGCATCGTGACGGGGACGAGTGGCGGCTGCCGCACCGGTTCGAGCAGCGGAAGATCACGCGGTGGAAAGCGGTCTGCCACATGGTCCCCTCGCGCAGTCATGCATTCAGATGATGCAGCACGGCAGCATCTCCTTTAAGCCCGCAGCCAAGGTGCCGCGAATTCCCCACGCCATCAACTTCGTCGTCCCGCTGCCATGGCAGCGAAGCGAGACAAGCCATCGCACATGAAACCCGCTGTATCCGCTTCCCTGCCCTGGGCGCTGATCGGAGCGGCTTGCCTCGGTTCGTTCGCCGCCACGTCGAGCGGCACGACCCGCGCGCCATTCCTGATCGAGATGTCGGCCGATCTTGGGGTCAGCATGCCGCTGGTCGCCAACCTGGTGTCCCTGACCGCAACGGCGTGGGGAACCACCTCTGCGCTTGCCGGCTGGTTGTCGGACATCGTCGGCCGACGACTGCTGCTCACTTTTTCGCTTCTGGCTCTGGCCCTGACGCTGGCTGCCCAGGCCGGCGCCGGCTCTTTCTTCTGGGTGGCGGTGTGGGCCGCCGTCGGCGGCGCTTGCTGCGGTGCCTTCACGGGCGTGGTCTACGCCGAGGTGTCGGGCCGGGTGCCGGACGGGCAGCGCGGCCGCGCCCTGGGCTGGGTCATGAGCGGACAGTCGCTCACCCTGCTGGTGGGCGTACCCATGGCGGCCGCCGTCGGAGCGCTGATCGGCTGGCGCGGCTGGCTGCTCTGTGTCGGCGGGCTCGCCCTGGTGGGGAGCGTGAGCATCTTCGCCACCGTCGGCCGCGGTACGCCAGGCCATCTGCGGACCGCCGCACGACCACCGCTCACGGCCGCCCTGTCGTCGCGCGTTCTCGGCCTGCTGGCGACCGGAATCGCGGAACGCATCTGCTATGGCCTGGCGGCGATCTACTTCGCGGCGTTCCTGCAGGCAACCTACGGCCTTTCGCTCGCCCAACTCGCCATCCCGCTGGCGGTCTTCGCCGTCGGCAGCGTCTCGGGCACCATCCTCGGCGGCCAGCTCGCCGACCGCTTCCGCGACCGACTGTTGGTCTTCGCCCTCGCCATGGCCGCGTCCGCCGTGGCGGCATTCATCTTGTTCCTCTGGCATCCCAGCGCCGAGATATCGGTCGCGCTGGGCTTCCTCTACGTCCTGCTCAACGCGCTCGGCCGCCCCTCCTACATGGCGGCCCTGGCCGCCGTTCCGGAAGAAGTGCGCGGCACGGTGCTGGGGCTGAACGGCACCTCGGCGAGCGTCGGCTGGATCGGCGCGGCGGCACTGGGAGCGGCCATGATCGGCTGGGTGGGCTTCGAGGGCTTCGGGCCGCTGGCCGCCCTTCTTGCCCTGGCCGGCACGGTCGGGGCCCTCCTCGGAAGGCGTAAGAAGACCAGATGACAACCGGCGATTGATTTACATGCGCCCTGTGCCTCCATAGGATGGATGCATGTTCGATTCCTCTCCGGTTCCTGACATCGGCCCGGCCGAACGAACCGCTCGCCTCCGGCTCGCGCGCAGCCCGCGCGTCGGACCAGTCACCTTCCACGAGGCCCTGCAGCATTTCGGCTCGGCACAAGCGGCCTGCACGAAGTTGAACGCCGTCCCTGAATCGGTCGTCGCACGGGAAGAAGAGGCTCTGGCGAAGGCCGGCGGCTGCTTCGTCGTCGTCGGTGATCCCTCCTATCCGAGCGCACTGGCCGCTTTGCCCGACGCGCCGCCTGTACTCGCCGCGATCGGCGACCTCTCTCTGCTCCACCGTCCGACTCTGGCCGTCGTGGGGGCCCGCGAGGCCTCTGCCGCCGCCTGTCGGTTGGCCCGCGACATCGCCAGCGACCTGGGCGCATCAGGGTTCGTCATCGCGTCAGGTCTGGCGAGGGGCATCGATGCCGCCGCCCATCAGGCCGCCCTCGCCACCGGCACCGTGGCCGTGCTGGCCGGGGGCATCGACCAGGTCTACCCGCCTCAGAACGCGGCGCTGCATGCCGCTATCGCGCAGAAGGGCCTCCTGCTGAGCGAATCGCCGTGGTCGACACCGCCCGTTGCCCGGGCCTTTCCCCGGCGCAACCGGATCGTCAGCGGGCTGTCCGCCGGCATCGTGGTCATCGAGGCGGCGAAGCGATCCGGATCCCTCATCACCGCTCACAGAGCCGCCGAGCAGGGCCGCGATGTCTTCGTTGTACCGGGCTCTCCTCTTGACCCGCGATATGAAGGATCCAATGCCCTTATCCGCGATGGGGCCATTTTGACGCGGGACGCCAACGATATTCTCGGTGTGCTCGGACGGCCAGCGCTGGTTGCTCAACCTGCTGAAAAGATTAAACAAAAGGTCCAGGATCGGGCGACGGCCCAGGTCGTGTCGGCCCTCGGCTCCGTACCCACCGCGGTTGACGAACTGGTACGCCGATGCCAAGTGTCCGCCGCCGCCGTGGCGGAGGTTCTCCTGGCGCTGGAGCTGGAAGGCCGCTTGGAAAGGCACCGGGGTAACCGCGTATCATTGATTTAGATCAGTGATTTAGCTCCGGTTTTTCGCACTTTACTGGAGCTTCTTGGGCGATGGACGTTTTGGTCGTCGAATCCCCGGCCAAGGCAAAGACCATTGGGAAGTACCTCGGCCCCGGCTACACGGTGCTGGCTTCCTACGGCCACGTCCGCGACCTGCCGGCAAAGGACGGTTCGGTTCGTCCGGACGAGGACTTCGCCATGGACTGGGAGGTCGATTCCCAGTCGCAAAAGCGACTGGACGCCATCGCGCAGGCGATCGGCAAAGGGGGCCGCCTCTATCTAGCGACCGACCCCGATCGCGAGGGCGAGGCGATCTCCTGGCATGTCAGGGACGTGCTGAAGCGCAAGAAGGCGCTGGACGGGGTCGACGTGAAGCGCGTGACCTTCAATGCCATCACTAAGCAGTCGGTGCTCGACGCCGTGGCCCATCCGCGCGACCTCGACCAGGCGCTCATCGACGCTTACATGGCGCGGCGCGCCCTCGACTACCTGGTGGGCTTCACTCTGTCGCCGGTGCTGTGGCGCAAGCTGCCGGGCAGCCGCTCGGCCGGGCGCGTGCAGTCCGTCGCGCTGCGCCTGATCTGCGAGCGCGAGGCCGAGATCGAAGTCTTCCGGAGCCGCGAGTACTGGACCGTCGACGTCATCTTCGGCACCGCGAAGAAGCAGGCCCTCAGGGCACGCCTGACGCATCTCGACGGTCGCAAGCTCGACAAGTTCGACCTCGCCACGCGCGAACGCGCCGAGCAGGCGCAGCGCGAAATCGAGCGGCGCGCCTTCTCGGTCGCCTCGGTCGACCGCCGCCAGGTACGCCGCAACCCGCCGCCGCCCTTCATCACCTCGACCCTGCAGCAGGAAGCGTCCCGCAAGCTCGGGCTGAGTGCGGCAACCGCCATGCGCATCGCCCAGAAGCTTTACGAGGGCGTCGATATCGGCGGCGAGACGGTGGGCCTGATCACCTACATGCGTACCGATGGCGTGCAGCTCGCGCCGGAGGCGATCGGCCAGACGCGGCGTCTCATCGAGAGCCGCTACGGCAAGGACTATCTGCCAGACAGCCCGCGCGTCTACTCGTCCAAGGCCAAGAACGCCCAAGAGGCGCACGAGGCGATCCGCCCGACCGATCTGTTCCGCACGCCGCAGGAGGTTGCAGCCTACCTCGACAGGGACCAGCTCGGCCTCTACGAGCTGATCTGGAAGCGCACCGTCGCCAGCCAGATGGAAAGCGCCGTGCTCGACCAGGTCACGGTCGACATCGCCAGCGGCGACAAGACCGTGCAGCTGCGCGCGACCGGCTCGGTGGTGAAGTTCAACGGCTTCCTGGCGCTCTATGAAGAGGGCAAGGACGAGGCCGGCGAGGACGACGACGGCAACGCGCTCCTTCCCGACGTCGTGCCCGAGGAGGCGCTGGAACGCCGCGAAGTGCTGCCCGAGCAGCATTTCACCGAGCCGCCGCCGCGCTATTCGGAGGCGAGCCTCGTCAAGAAGCTGGAGGAGCTGGGCATTGGCCGCCCGTCGACCTACGCCAGCATCATCGAGGTCCTGCAGAAGCGGAACTACGTGCGTCTCGAGCGCAAGCGCTTCATCCCGGAGGATCGCGGCCGCATCGTCACGGCCTTCCTGCAGACCTACTTTCCCCGCTACGTCGAGTACGACTTCACGGCCCACCTGGAGGACGAACTCGACGATATCTCGGGAGGCCGCATCGACTGGCGGCAGGTGCTGCGCGACTTCTGGAAGGATTTCTCCGCCGCCGTCGGTGAGACCAAGGAGCTGCGCGTCAAGGAGGTCCTCGACAAGCTCGACGAGGAGCTCGGCCCCCACTTCTTCCCTGCCAACGACAACGGGGGGAAGAACCCCCGCGAATGCCCGTCGTGCGCCAACGGCCGGCTGGGCCTGAAGCTCGGCAAGTTCGGCGCCTTCATCGGTTGCTCGAACTATCCGGAATGCCGCTTCACGCGCAAGCTCGGCATCGTCGACGCCGATGCCGATGCCGCCTCGGGCGCCAACCTCGACAAGCCCCGGGTGCTGGGAATCGATCCCGCCAGCGGCAAGGAAGTCACCCTGCGCAACGGCCCCTACGGCCTGTACGTGCAGCTCGGGGAGCCCGAGGGCAAGGAGAAGCCCAAGCGGCAGTCGCTGCTGCGCGGCATGACCCCCGACGACGTGACGCTCGAAAGGGCGCTGGCCCTGCTGGCGCTGCCGCGGGAGCTGGGCGGCCATCCCGAAGACGGCCAGCCGATCCTGGCCGGCGTCGGTCGATTCGGGCCCTACGTCAAGCATGGCTCGAAGTACAAGACGATCCCCGCCGACGAGAGCGTTCTCGACATCGGCATGAACCGGGCAGTGGCGCTCCTGGCGGAAGCCAAGTCGGCGGGCCGCGGCCGGGCAGCCGCCAAGCCCATCCGAATCATCGGCAATCACCCGGCCGACGAGGCGCCCATCGAGCTCTATGAAGGCCGCTACGGTCCATACGTGAAGCACGGCGGGGTGAACGCCACCGTGCCGCGCGACGCCAAGCCCGACGACGTCACGGTCGAGCAGGCCGTGGCCTGGCTCTCCGAGCGCGCCGCCAAGGGAGGTGGAAAGAAGCCGAAGGCCCGAGCGAAGAAGGCGGCCCCCGCCGCGGCGAACGATTCGGGCGACACGCCGAAGAAAAAGAAGAAGGTGCCAGCCAGGGGCAAGGCGAAGGCCAAGGGCGATCCGCCGCCCCGTACGGGAACCGATGGCTAAGGGCCGCGTCCCGACGCGAGACGAGCTGCTGGCCTTCATCCGCGCAAGCGCGACGCCCATCGGCAAGCGCGAGATTGCCCGCGCGTTCAGCCTGAAGGGCGATCAGCGCATCGACTTGAAGGAGATGCTGCGCGAGCTGCGGGATTCCGGGGAGATCTCCGCCGACCGCGCCAAGACCTTCCGCGCTCCCGAAGCCCTGAGCGACGTGGCCGTGCTGGAAATCGTCCGCGTCGACGACGATGGTCACCTGATCGCGGTGCCGCACCGCCGCGCCGAGGAAGGCGGCGGTTCACCGCCCCACATAGAGATCGTCCCACAGCCTGTGCGCGGAGGCCCCGCCCCCGCGGTGGGGGACCGGGTACTCGCCAATCTCAAGCGCCGAGGCAAGTCTCGGTATGAGGCGCGTGTCATCCGGCGCCTGGGCAGCGGGCCGCGCCGCATCCTCGGCCTCTACGAGGAACCGCCGGGCGGCAGCGGGATGGGGCTGGTGACGCCGACCGACCGCAAGTTGCGCCAGAGCTTCGACGTGCGCCCGGCCGACCGTGGCGAGGCCAGGCCCGGAGATATCGTCTGGGTCGAGGCGACGGGCGGCACCCTGGCGCGGCGTGCCCGCGTCCTCGAACGCATCGGTCCGATGAGCGACCCGCGCACGGTCAGCCTGATCGCCATCGCCGCCAACGACATCCCCGTCGAATTCCCACCGGCCGCCCTGGAGGAAGCCGCGAAGGCGCGGGCGGCACCGCTCGGCCATCGGCTCGACCTGCGCGATACTCCGCTGGTGACCATCGACGGCGAGGACGCGCGCGACTTCGACGACGCCGTGTTCGCCGAACCCGACGCCGAAATGCCTGGCGGCTGGCGGATCCTGGTCGCGATCGCCGACGTCGCCTGGTACGTCCGCCACGACAAGCCGCTCGATCGCGCCGCCTACCGGCGAGGCACCTCGGTCTACTTTCCCGATCGCGTGGTGCCCATGCTTCCCGAGGCACTCAGCAACCACTGGTGCTCTCTGGTGCCCGGACAGGACCGACCGGTGCTGGCGGCGGAGATGTGGATCGACGCGGCCGGCCACCTCAAGAGATATCGCTTCCACCGCGCCATGATGCGCTCGGCGGCGCGCCTGACCTACACGCGGGTCCAGCGCGCCCAGGACGGCCGGCCCGACGCCGAGATCGCTCCGCTGATGGAAGGGGTGATCCGGCCCCTCTACGGCGCATTCGGAGTGCTGCTGGCCGCTCGGGAGAAGCGTGGCGCGCTCGACATCGACCTGCCTGAACGCCAGGTCACGCTCGGCCAGGACGGCTCGATCGCCGAGATCGGCGTGCGCGAGCGGCTCGACAGCCACAGGCTCATCGAAGAGTTCATGGTCCTCGCCAATGTGGCCGCCGCCCAGGCCTTGGAGCAGCGCCATTCGCCTTGCCTCTACCGGGTCCACGACCAGCCTGACCTCGCCAAGCTCGAGGGCCTGCGCGAATTCCTCGGCACGCTGGGCATCGCGCTGCCGCCAGGGCCCCGCCTGCGTCCCGCCGACCTCAACCGCGTGCTGCAGCAGGTCGACGGCCGTCCGATCTCCAGACTGGTCAATGAGACGATGCTGCGCAGCCAGAGCCAGGCCGTGTACAGCCCCGAAAATCTCGGACATTTCGGGCTTGCGCTGGCGCGCTACGCCCACTTCACGTCCCCGATCCGCCGCTTTCCGGACCTGATCGTCCACCGTGCTCTCATCTCTGCCTACGGCCTCGGCGAAGGCGGCCTGCCGGATGCCGACCGTGATCGCTTCGCCGAGTTCGGGGAGCACCTCTCCATGTGCGAACGCCGAGCCGTGGCGGCCGAACGGGCAGCGATGGACCGCTATGTCGCCGCCTTCATGGCCGCCCATGTCGGCGCCACCTTCCCCGGCCGCATCACCAGCGTCACGCGTTTCGGCCTGTTCGCCGAGCTGGACGCGACGGGCGCCGACGGCCTCATTCCGGTTCGCTCCCTCGGCGCGGAGTTCTTCCGTCACGACGAAGGCCGCCAGGTGCTGGTCGGCGAACGCACGGGCGAAACCTACGGCTTGGGCGACCGGCTGCGCCTGAAATTGGTCGACGCGGACGTCGCCACCGGCGGCCTCCTGTTCGAGGTCGTCGACGTGATCGAGCGCGTCGAACGGCACGCCCTGCCGCGCGCCGGCGGCCGCAGTTCGCCACGGGGTCCGCGGCGACCGGTCGCGCACCGTACCGGTGCTCGGGACAAACGGTCGCGACGACGCCATTAGAGGAAGGGCTCATCTTCTCGTCATGGGAGAAGAGGCTCCTCCTCCGGTCGATTTCTGGACCTGTCTGTTGCGCGGTTGGCGCGGGCGGTGCCCGCGCTGCGGCGAGGGCAGCCTGTTCGGCAGCTATCTGAAGATGCGCAGCCACTGCCCTTCTTGCGACTTGGCGCTCGAGCCCTATCGCGCCGACGATGCGCCAGCCTATTTCACAATTTTCGTGGTCGGCCATCTCGTGGTGCCGCTGGTCCTGGCCCTGGAACGCTACGGCGATGAGCCGCCACTGTGGTTCCATGCGATTCTCTGGCTGCCGCTGTCGGTGGCTCTTGCCTTGGTGCTGCTGCCTCGCATAAAGGGAAGTGTGATCGCGCTCTTGTGGGCCCATCGGATTGCTGCGCCGAAGCCCTCGACTGAAAGTCTCGACCCCTCTGCCTAGGACATGGCCGCCCGCTAGCGGCCTGTGCTATTGTTATCGTCTGTCGGGTAATGGAAGTGCCGCTGACCGCCTCAATTCACACGGTGCTGCTGCGTGCGGCAGCTGCCCTCTTCGCCGCCTCCCTCGTTGTTTCCTGCGCGACCTCGACCGACGCGCCGCAGGCGGCCGGGCGAAACCCGGCTGCGGCTGCCGACGTCAACGTCGAGCGGGTGATCCTGCAGGCCTACCGCGCCATCGGCGACCGCCATCTCTTCGAGCCTGATTTTCGGTCCCTCTCCGCCGATACCTACCGAGGCTTTGCGAGCGCTGACCCTGCCCTCGTGCTCGAGACTTCGGGCAGCAGCTTCACGGTGAAGCGCGAGGGACGCGAGGTCCTGACGCGACCGGTGCCCGGCGATCCGGCCGACGGGCGCGCCTGGGGTGGCATGCTGGCCGAGCTGATGGCCGGCTCGCTGGATGCCTCGCCGGCACTTCAACAGACGAATCGGCAGACGCTGATCCGGGAGGCGATGGCCGCCACGACCAAGCACCTCGACCGCAACAGCCGATACGCCGATCCGGAAGAAGCGCGCGACAACCGCTTCCAGCGGGACGGCGGCGGTGGCATCGGCATCACGGTCGAGCGTACCGAGGACAAGCGCATCATGATTCGCGCGGTCCAGGCGGAATCTCCTGCGGCTAAAGCCGGGGTGCAGGTTGACGACCAGATCCTGGCGATCGACGGCCAATCCATGCTCGACCGGTCGCTTGGCGACGTCGTCGCCCATCTGCGGGGCTCGGTCGGCGCGCCGGTCCTGCTCACCGTCCAGAGGGGCCTCGACGGCCCGTCGCTATCGCTTCCCATGAAGCGTGCGCGCATCATTCCGACGACCGTATCCTACGAGCGGCGGGGGGATGTCGCCATCATCCATCTCACCGGCTTCAACAGTGCCACGACCGACAACCTCAAGGCCGCCATCGAACGGGCGCGCGGCGAGCTCGGCAAGGACATGGCCGGGCTGATCATCGACATGCGCTCGAACCGCGGCGGGCTGCTCGACCAGGCGCAGACCGTGTCCGAGCTTTTCATCAGCAACGGTACGATCTTCTCCACCCGTGGCCGCCATCCCGACAGCCGGCGCACCTACAAGAGCAACAACGGGCACAAGACGGCGGACATGCCGATCGTCGTGCTGATGAACGGCGGCTCGGCCTCGGCCGCGGAGATCGTCGCGGCAGCTCTGCAGGATCGCGGGCGGGCCGTCGTCGTGGGCAGCACCAGCTACGGCAAGGGCACGGTGCAGACCGTCGTTCGGCTGGCCAACGAGGGCGAGCTCATCCTGACCTGGTCGCGCCTGCAGGCACCCTCCGGCTACACTTGGAACGAGCTCGGCGTCCTGCCCAATGTCTGCACATCCAAGGTGCTGGACATCAGCCATCTCACTGCATCCGCCGTCGATTCGAACCAGGGATCGCTGATGCGCTGGCATGCATTGCGCAATCCGACGGCACAGGAGGTGACGGACCTGCGCAAGATCTGCCCCCCGGGCGAGAGCAGCCCGGAGCGCGACGTCGAGGTCGCGACGCGGCTCCTGAGGGACCACACCCTCTATGCGCATGCCGTGCAGGCAGCGACCCTTCAGGCCGCCCGGCGGTAGAATCCCATTCTTCACCGCGCTTGACACCGCAGCGCGGCCGACTACTTTGCGGCCCTTCCGGAATTTCGCCCTCCAGGGCATAGGGACAAGACCATGGCCAAGCCGACCTCGATCCTGATCAAGATGGTGTCCAGCGCGGACACCGGCTACTTCTATGTGACGAAGAAGAACCCGCGCACCAAGACGGAGAAGCTCGAGCTCAAGAAGTACGATCCGGTCGCGCGCAAGCACGTCGTGTTCAAGGAGTCCAAGATCAAGTGACGCCCTGACGGGTTTGTCGCCCCTGCGACATGCAGGGGGTATCGCGAGCCGCCCTTCCGGGCGGCTTTTTCGTGGGCTGAAGCATGTTCCGTTCGGCTGGAATCAGCCGAACGGAACATGCCTTGTGAAACGTCGATCGTCCGTGCGCGCGTTTCCACTATGATGGAACCGCTTGCGGTTCCATCATAGTGGAAACCGCTCTAATGTCGCACCCCAACGCACGAGGAGGAAGAAGATGAGCGCGCAGCTTTCACGCGACGATTGGAAAGGCCGTGCGGGCGGCCTGAGCTACCGGAACCAGGCGTTCATCGGCGGCAAGTTCATGCCCTCCGTCACCGGCAAGACCTTCGACTGCGTCAATCCGGCGACGGGCCAGGTTCTGACGAAGGTCGCGGCCTGCGAGCAGGCCGATGTCGACGCGGCGGTCAAGGCCGCGCGCGCCGCCTTCGAGAAGGGTACCTGGGCCAACATGCCCCCGGCCCAGCGAAAGCGCATCATGCTGAAGCTGGCCGACCTCATGATGAAGAACCGCGAAGAGCTGGCGCTGCTCGAGACGCTCGACATGGGCAAGCCCATCGCCTTCTCGACGACCGTCGACATCCCCGGCTCAGCCGGCACGGTGCAGTGGTTCGGAGAAGCCATCGACAAGATCTATGACGAGGTCGCCCCTACCCCCGGCAATGTCGTGGCGATGATCACGCGCGAGGCCGCAGGCGTGGTGGCCTGCGTCGTGCCATGGAACTTCCCGCTGCTGATGGCGTGCTGGAAGATCTCGCCGGCATTGGCGGCCGGCAACTCGGTCATCCTGAAGCCCGCGGAGCAGTCGCCCCTCACCGCGATCCGTCTCGCCGAACTTGCTGCGGAGGCCGGCATTCCCGAAGGCGTGTTCAACGTGCTGCCGGGCTTTGGTGAGACCGCCGGCCAGGCGCTCGGCCGCCACATGGATGTCGACGTACTGGCCTTCACCGGTTCGACCGAGGTCGGCAAGTACTTCCTGAAGTACTCTGGCGAGTCCAACATGAAGCAGGTCTGGCTGGAGTGCGGCGGCAAGTCGCCGAACATCGTGCTGGGCGACGCCCCGAACCTCGACATCGCGGCCCGCCGCACCGCCTTCGGAATCTGGTTCAACCAGGGAGAGGTCTGCACGGCCGGCAGCCGGCTGATCGTCGAGGACAAGATCAAGGACCAGTTCCTCGAGAAGGTCATGGCGATCGGCCAGAAGATGCAGCCGGGCGACCCGCTTGATCCGAAGACGCAGATGGGCGCCATGGTCGACGAGACGCAGACCAGGCGCGTCATGGGCTACATCGATGCCGGCCAGAAGGAAGGCGCGCAGCTCAAGATGGGCGGCAAGCAGGTCCATGTCGAGAATGCAGGCTGCTTCATCGAGCCGACGGTGTTCGACAACGTCGACAACAAGATGAAGATCGCCCAGGAGGAGATCTTCGGCCCGGTGCTGTCGGTCATCCCGGTTAAGGATGCAGAGCAGGCGCTGACCGTCGCCAACGACACGATCTACGGCCTGGCCTCGGCGATCTTCACATCCGACATCAACAAGGCGTTCAAGTTCTCCAAGGGCTTGCGGGCCGGCTCGGTGTGGGTGAACACCTACGACGGCGGCGACATCACCACGCCGTTCGGCGGCTACAAGCAGTCGGGCATCGGCCGCGACAAGTCCCTGCATGCCTTCGACAAGTTCACGCAGGTCAAGACCACCTGGATACAGCTGAGCTGACGCGCAGCGAAACAACGCGCCCAGGGAGAGAGCCCGGCCGACCTGTTCGGCCGGGCTTTTTCGCGAAGGCTTCTCCCCCGATCAGGCACCGACGCGCGCGAGCGGAAGCGCGAGCCCGGGCACATCCACGCGCACGCGGAAGATGCTGCCGCAATTATCGTGCGGCCCGCCGCGCGAGCCCGTGACGATGAAGAGGTCGCGCAATCCCGCGCCGCCGAAGCAGAGGCTGGTCACCATGGGCAGCGGCACCGCGATGTCGCGGCGGTGCCGACCGTCGGGCTCGAAGACCGCGACCCGCCCGCCATGCGCGTCAGCGACCCACACGGAGCCGTCGCTTGCGACTTTCAGCCCGTCAGGCACGCCGCTCTCCCCCAGGAAGGCGAAGGTGCGCCAAGGCCCGACCGAACCGTCCCGGTTCACATCATACACACGCACCAGCGGCGCCCGCGCGTCGCTGTGGTACAGGAGGCGGCCGTCGGGCGAGAACCCGAGCCCATTGGTCAGCATGACGCCATCGGACAGGGTGCGCATGCTGCCGTCGAGGTCGATGACATGGAGGTGCCCCGGCTTGGGTGTCTCGCCACCGAAAACACGGAACGCCAGCGACCCGACATAGACACGCCCAGAGTGGTCGGTCGTGAGGTCGTTGAAGCCGGTGGCGCCAGGAATGGCATCGAGCGACAGCAACGTCCGGCTCTCGCCGCCGGACGGCGAGACATGCGCGATGTCGCGTCCGCCGACGACCAAGCCGCCTGCGGCATGAAGCGCCATCCCGCCGATGCCCCGCCGTCGCGGAAAGGCGACCGACACGGCGCCGTTGCGATCCAGAAGATGGACCCCGCCGTTCAGCACGTCACTGAAGTAGAGGCCCTTCTCTTCGTCCCATACCGGCCCTTCGATCAGGCCGTATCCCGTCGCCACGCGCTCCATGATGCCTCCCTATCGAGGCACCATGAAGCGCCGCCCGATCGACATCAAGAACGTCAGACCGGTGCCAGCAGCGAGACCCGCCGCGGAAAGCGATGATGGCCGAGCGCTGTGGCCAGTCCCTCCACCAGACCTGCTCTTGAACCGATCACGAGACCCTCCGCTTCGGAAGGGACGTCGGAGACCTGCAGGAGGGAGCCTCCGTCCTCGGCGATCCCGATCGGCTTCCCGTGACGATATGCTTCGTTCAGGAACCGCCGAGCGATCGGCATGGCCGCCAACGCCCCGGCCGCACCCGAGGGCACCAGGACCGCATCGTAGATCACCGAAGGAGCGTTCGGAGCCGCGCGATTCACCGTCAACGCACCGCCTCGCGTCGCGATGGCTCCGGCATGCGGTCCGATGGTCTCCGGGACCAGTTCCCTGGCGGTCAGCGCCTCCAGAATGCTCTCTACCTCGGCAGCGTCCACACTCTCGGCGAGAAGCACGGCCACCTTGCGTCCCTGTATGGTGGGCGCAGGTCTGTCCATGCTGAGGGCCGGGCTCTTCAGCTTGGCCGCGTTTCTGTCGAGCGGACCTGCCGGCGTCGGCGCTGAAGGCGTCGGAGCGTCTGGCGTGCCGGCCGGCTTGATCGCGATGCCCGTCGCCCCTGAAACCAGCTTGGCGAGATCCTCGTGAATATTGACCAGGATCTCGTTCATCGTGCGGTCACGTACCCCCTCGTCGACGACCTGGTTCAGTTCGAAGGAGAACGCCGCCGCGATGTGGTCTTTTTCCCAGTCGCTCATGCTGTTCCAGAACTGCGTCGCCTGGCTGAAATGATCGGCGAAGCTCGGGCTGCGCTCGCGCACCTTGGCCCCGGTTTCCTTCACCGCGACCGAGCGAAACGCGGCGGCCGCGCCCGGGGAATGCATGGGGCAACCGCCACCCAGGCTGTTCGGGAAGTACGACACCCTGCCCTTGTTGATGGTCATGCGCGCGAAGCCGTCGCGCTGGTTGTTGTCGACGGGCTTCAGTGAGCGGTTGATCGGCAGCTCGTGGAAGTTCGGCCCCACGCGGCGGAGCTGCGTGTCGATGTACGAGAACAGACGTCCCTGCAGCAGGGGATCGTTGCTGAAGTCGATGCCGGGGATGACGTGGCCGGTATGGAAGGCCACCTGCTCGGTCTCGGCAAAGAAGTTGTCCGGGTTGCGATTCAAGGTCATCTTGCCGACCCTGCGCACGGGCACGATCTCTTCGGGGATGATCTTTGTCGGATCCAGAAGATCGAAGCCGAACTTGTGCTCATCCTCCTCCTCGACGACCTGAAGCCCGAGTTCCCATTCGGGATAGTCGCCCCGCTCGATGGACTCGTACAAGTCGCGGCGGTTGAGGTCGGGATCCTTGCCGGAGATCAGGGTCGCCTCCTCCCAGACGAGCGAGCAGACACCCTTGAGCGGCTTCCAGTGGAACTTCACGAATCGTGACTTTCCTTCGGCATTCACCAACCGGAACGTATGGACGCCAAAGCCTTCCATGTTGGCGTAGCTGCGCGGCAGCGCACGATCGCTCATGAGCCACATCAGCATATGAGCGCTTTCCGGCGTCAGCGAAACGAAGTCCCAGAACGTGTCGTGCGCCGATTGCGCCTGCGGGATCTCGTTGTGGGGCTCGGGCTTCACCGCGTGGATCAGGTCCGGGAACTTCACGGCATCCTGGATGAAGAAGACCGGCATGTTGTTGCCGACCAGGTCCCAGATCCCATCCCGGGTGTAGAACTTGACGGCGAAACCACGCACATCGCGTGGCGTGTCAGTCGAGCCGCGCGAACCTGCCACCGTCGAGAAGCGCACGAAAACCGGTGTCTTGATCGTGGGATCCTGCAGCGGCGCCGCCATGGTCAGGTCGGCCAGGCTTTCGTACGCTTGGAAGAACCCGTGTGCGCCGGCGCCGCGTGCGTGCACGACACGTTCGGGAATCCGCTCGTGATCGAAGTGGGTGATCTTCTCCCGCATGAGGATGTCCTCGAGCAGGGTCGGACCTCGGACATGCGAACGCAGCGAGTTCTGGTCGTCACTCACTGCGACGCCCTGGTTGGTCGTCAACGCCGCGCCGGGCGCCAGCACGTCGTAACGCAGGTCGAAGGTCTTGTCGTTCTCCTGGCTGTCGATACCGAGCTTGTCGTGCGGCGCCACCTGTCCTGACGTCCGTGGTGGCATCGGGGGCACGGCCGCTGCGTCCGGAAACCCCATCTGGTCGGGAGGCAGTGCGCGCTTGGAGGGTCGGGCCTTCGTTGCACCAGCGGTCTTTCCGTTGGTGGACCGGCTTGCGGGCATGTTCTCTCCTTGCAGCGGCGGAACTCGATAGATACCGAAACGGTTCGGCGGATCGGCAGTTCCGGTGCGTCGCTCAGGAGTTTTCGTCGGCGTCCTGCTCCTCGCCGAAGACGCTGCGGCCGCCGAGCGATGGCGACATGCGGCGTTCGGTGGCAATCAGCTCCTCGAGATTGGGACCGCGTGCATGGCGTTCGAGACGGCGGGCCTGCTCATCCAGCCGGCGGATCGCGTCGAGCGATTCGTCTCGCTCCAGCTGCGCCTGCTGGACGGCGGACTTCAGCACGCGAATGGTTTCGTCGTAGACGCGGAGCGGCACCGGGAAGGGGTGCCGATCCTTGCCGCCATGGGCCAGCGAGAAGCGGGCAGGATCGGAGAACCGATAGGGAGCGCCATGGACCACCTCCGATACGAGGGCCAATGCGCGAACCGTTCGCGCACCGACGCCCGGCACCAGCAGCAGGTCAGCGAAATCGACGGGCCCGTGGTTCGCCGCCGCAGCCAGATTCCCGTGCAGGCGCCTGAGGTTCACGTCCGTCGGGCGCACCTCGTGATGGCCGGGCATGTCGAGATGGGGCAGCGCGAGCTGAGCGTCTGCCCGCGGCGGCGGATTTTCCTCGGCATTGAGCCGGGCCAGTTCGCGCACGATGCCGTCCGGTCCGGCCGTGGCCAGCAGGTCGAGCTGGCCGCGGCGTGAGGCCGCCGCGCGAGCGTCCGTCAGGTTCACGATCGTGCCCTGGCCCCGGCCCTCGATCGCCGCATGCGGCCGGTCGACGAAGCTCGTCAGGCCCTCGGACAACCAATGGTATCGCCTCGCCTGCCGGACCATGCCGTTCATGCCCTGCTGAACGACGGCCCACTTGCCGTCATCGGCCACGAAGAAGCCGTGCAGGTAGAGATCGTAGCCATCCTGAACGGCCGCGCTGTCGACCTTGGCGATCAGCCGGCTGGTCCGGGCAAGCGCCGCGCCGTCGATCCCGACGCGCTCCCCGATCGCCACCAGTTCGGCGGGCGTCAATCGCGAATGACGGCCGCGACCGCCGCAGACATGCAGGCCAAGCTCGTCCGACAACGGCGTCAGGCCACGCTTGAGCGCCCCCAGCACGCTCGTGGTGATGCCGGAGGAGTGCCAGTCCATCCCCATGACCGCACCGAACGACTGGAACCAGAACGGGTGCGCGAGCCGCCGCAGGAGCTCGTCGCGACCGTAGTGATGCACGATCGCCTGGGAAATCACGGCGCCAAGGCGTGTCATGCGGTCCGCGAGCCAGCCCGGCACCCGGCCACCATGGAGAGGAAGGTTGGCGCTACCGGTCCGCTGCGCCATCTCCACTCTCCCGGGAAGGCAGTACGCGGACGTCGGCGATGACGGGGAGGTGGTCCGACACGGCGCGCGCCTCCATGTCGGTATGGCTGCGCACCATGGCGTCTCCCGGCCCGACATAGATGCGATCGAGATGAAAGATCGGCCACCGGGCGGGAAAGGTCGAATGCCGCGTGAAGCCGGGCAGCTCGCGCTGCAGGCGGCGGCGCACCGAACCCGCCCAGAACCAGTCGTTGAAATCTCCCAGCGCGACGGTCGTCCCGGTGCGCGGTCCAAGCATGCGGAGCAATGCCACCACCTGGCTTCGGCGCTCGCGCACGCTCAGCCCGAGATGGGTCGCGATCACCCGCAGCGGCCCGCCGGGTGTGGCGACATCGCAGCATATCGCGCGCCGAGGCTCGCGCCGGCGGAAGGACAGGTCGTGGACTTCGAGGTTCTCGATGGGCCAGCGACTGATCAGCGCCTGTCCGTAGTCGCCGTCGGCGGTCGTGACCGTCCGGGCGTCGACCGCATGGCCGCCCAGGGCATGCCGCAGGACGTCGAAGGGATTGCCGGCATGCACGGCCCGCGCGCGGCGCGAATCGACTTCCTGCAGGGCAACGATGTCGGGCCGGTGGCGCCCTACAAGTGCCACCACGCGCTCGAGGTCGAAGCGCGGGTTTCGCCCGACCGCGCCATGGATGTTCCAAGTCATGACGCGCACAGTCGGCAGAGCTGGGACGGAATCGAGGCCGTCCATCACGCGCCGCGGCTGCGCCATCGCGTCAGCAGCCCCTGCGCGCCCAACGCCAGAGCGACGTATGCCAGGATGCCGAGGATCAGCACCGCGACCTCCGTGAAACTCGGATCGGCAAGGGTCCGCACGATCCGGTCCCCGACGAAGGACAAAAGCAGCATGCCGGGCGCCATCCCGATCAGCGACCCCAGCAGGAAGTCCGATAGTTTGATGCCCCCGGCGCCGGCGGCCAAATTGACGAGGGTGAACGGCGCGACGGGCACGACGCGGAAGGCGACGACGGCGAAGAGGCCGCGATTGCGTACGCCGTCGAGCGCCCGCTTGCCTCGCTCTCCGAGCACGCGCACCAGCGTCTCCTTGCCCAATCGGGCGCCGATGAAGAAGACCAGCAGCCCACTCGCCGCCGCGCCGATGGTCGAATAGAGCACGCCGAGCCAAGGCCCGAAGGTGGCCGCCGTTGCGAGAACCAGTATGTTGAGGGGGAAGACCAGGACGCCCGCAAGGACGAAGATCGCAAGCACCACGCCCGCCGCCCAGAACTCGCCCCGCACGTGTCGCATCATGGCCGCGATGCGGGCGGGGTCGGCGACTTCGGAAAGAGCCGTGTATTTCCAGGCCAGCCCGATGCAGACAACGGCGGCGGCGATCGCCAGCGCAACGAGTGCCAGCTTGCCCGGCATCACCCGCCCCAGCAGATGGCGAGCAAATCGGAGCGGCCGCAGGGCGCGTGGCGGGTCGGCGATCCGTTCCGCCATTCTGGCGAACAGGCCTCCCTCCAGGGCGCCATCGGCGATCGGACGGAGGCGATGGCCTCCGGCGGCAAGCTCGCGCGCAGCGCGCACCAGAGACCCATCCTTCTCGAGGGCCGATGCGACCGTCCCGGCATCGACGCCGCAATGCTCTCCCAGCAGCCGATTGCGGATCTCGAGGATGGCCGCCCGTTCCGCTTCGGTGCGCGCTTCGATGGCCAGATCGCATTCGGTGTCCGCTCCCATCGAGCGGTTGTTCAGGTTTGCCGAGCCGATGCGCAGAAGCCGGTCGTCGACCACCATGACCTTGGAATGGATCATCGTGTCGGTGCTCTTGCCGTCCTGCTCGACGGCGGGATAGAGCAGCGCGACCCTCTCGCCGCCGGCGGCGCGCACCTTCCGCCAGAAACGGATGCGCCCGTTGCGCATAGTGCGCCGTTCGATCCAGGAATCGTGGGAGCGCGGCGCCACCATCACGACCTCGAGGCCGGGACGGCGGCGCAGGCGCTCGGCAAGACGGTCGGCGATCAGAGCCGAGCTCAGGAACTGGTTCTCGATGTAGATCGTGTGCTCCGCCCGCGCGATCGATTCGACGAACAGCGCCTCGACCTCGCGGATCGGCCTCTCACCATTGTAGCTCGGCTGCGTCCGGGCGATACCGACTTCCACGTCGGAGAAATCCGGCCGGCACCCGTCCGGCCAGGGATCGCCAAGAGGCTGGATCGACGGTTCACCCCCGTTGGCATGACACCAGCGCTGATGCGCCAGCAGCGCGAGCGCGCGGGCTGCGTCGCCATCCACCATCATCTGCACGTCGTGAAAGGGCCGATAGGGCTGCCCCGAAGGGTCGACCCGCAACGGATTGGCGGCCGTATGCTCGTTCGTGTCCCATCGTCGGACGGTCAGGTCGAGCCCGCCCGAGGTGGCGACCGCATCGTCGATCACCACGATCTTCTGATGCTGCGAGCTTCCGAAGGGAACGGTGTCGTCGATGCAGAGGGTGACGCGATCCGGCGTCTGCCAGCCCAGCGACAGGCGCGGCAGGAGCTCGCGCTCGCCGGAATAGAGCAGCGAATAGTCCCACAGCAGCAGATGGATCTGCAGTTCCGGTCGATCGCGCACCAGGGCGGTGAGGAAATCGGCGAAGCCCGTCGGATAGCCGTCGCCGGGACAGGGATCGGTTCCGATGAGCTGCGTTCGGCTGTCGATATCCCAACCGACGATGAGGATCTTGCGGCGAGCCTTGAGGAAGGCACTGCGTATCGCGGAGAAGAAGGCCGCTGCATCCACCAGAACGGCCGCGCGGTCGGCGCGCGCCATCCGCCAGACGGTGTGGTCGGTTCGAAGGATGCTCATGGTGCTGCAACGCGTACGGCATCGATTGGTTGTGCAGTGCAACGCCGTCGTCCACCGGGGCACCGCAGATAGTGGGCAAATCCCCCCATCATGCGGCTATAGTGTCGCCGGCCGGGTGGACGCCCAAGGAAAACATCGAGGGAGACGGCAATGGCTTACAAGATCCTCATGCTGGGTGCATCGTATGGTTCGCTGCTCGCATCCAAAATCCTCTTTGGCGGCCATTCTGTCCACCTCGTCTGCCTGCCCGCCGAAGCCGACCTGATCAATCAGGAGGGATTCCGCGTGCGCCTGCCGGTGCGAGGCCACAAGGACCCCGTCCTGATCGATTCGCGCGAACTGCCGGGCAAGGTGACGGCCGGCGGCACCGCCGGTATCGACCCCTCGGGCTACGACCTGGTCGGTCTCGCCATGCAGGAACCGCAGTACCGCTCGCCGGGCGTCCGCGAGCTGCTCGACGCGGTCGGCAGGTCACGGGTGCCCTGCATGTCGATCATGAACATGCCGCCTCTCGCCTACCTCCGCCGCATTCCGGGGCTGGACTGCGAGAAGCTCAGACCGGCCTACACGGACGCCTCGGTGTGGGACAGCTTCGATCCGGAGCGGATCACGCTGAACAGCCCCGATCCGCAGGCCATCCGGCCGCCCGAGGAAAAGGTCAACTTCCTGCACGTCACGCTACCGACCAACTTCAAGGTCGCGCGCTTCAAGGACGACGAGGCGACCGCCATCCTGCGCCGCCTGGAGGCCGACATCGACGCGGTGCGCTTCGATACGCCGGAGGGCAGGATCGAGCTGCCGGTGAAGCTCAAGGTCCACGAGTCCATCTTCGTGCCTCTGGCGAAATGGGCGATGCTGCTGGCCGGCAACTACCGCTGCATCACCGAAGACGGCATGCGCACGGCCCAGGAGGCTGTGCACAGCGACATCGAGACCTCGCGGTCCGTCTACGATTTCGTCGTCGATCTCTGCGTCAAGCTGGGCGCCGATCCGAGGGACCTGGTGCCGTTCGAAAAGTACGCGGCGGCCGCCCAGAGCCTGACCCGGCCGGCGTCGGCGGCGCGCGCTCTCAGCAATGGCGCGCCTTACATTGAACGGGCCGACAAGCTGGTACAGCTCATCGCCCGCGAGAAGGGCATGAGCCATCCCGAGATCGACCGCGGCGTCGCCCTCGTCGATCGCCGCCTCGAGGCGAACCGCACGAAGGCGGCGACGGCCTGACCGCCGGATCGCGGCCCGCCAGCCGGCCGCCGCTTCGTCAGGGGCCGCACCGCCCTGCAAAGTAGGCCCCGGCATCGCAGACGGTACCGCTCGGCAGCGTGCAGGCGCCCTGCTCGTGTTCGGTGCCGCTGTTCGCCACCACGGCATAGCGGCCCCCGGTGATGGCGCAGTAGCGTGCCGGCCGCGTGACATACCCCGTGATGCGCAGACCACCCGCCGGGCACTGGCCGCGGAACATCGCCCATTCCTCGCACTGCCGGTTGTCGGCGAAGACGCAGATGCCATACTGGCCGCCGTCCGGCCTGGTCTCGATCCGGACCATGCCGCCGCTCTCGATGCAGCGCAAAGACGCAG
This sequence comes from Pseudomonadota bacterium, assembly GCA_049323495.1. Taxonomy (GTDB): domain Bacteria; phylum Pseudomonadota; class Alphaproteobacteria; order Reyranellales; family Reyranellaceae; genus Reyranella. The sequence continues at coordinate 170,858 of JBMONG010000003.1, read as the reverse complement.
GGTTGCCGAGCTGAGGGCCTGCAGGCGGCTGTGCCCAGGCGGCACCGACGGTCATGAGGGCCGCCAAGGCGGTAAGCAGGGACAACCGCTTCATGTCGGAAACTCGATCCGTCGTGCCTCGCGTGCCATGTGCGCACGGTAGCAGGAAGCGGCATTGCTTCGAATAGGATTGCGCCGCGGCAAGATGCGCGGGCACAGTATGGGCGAATGCTCTCGCGCCGTGCCGCTTTCCTCGCCGCGTCGGCCATCCTCGTCCCGCGTGCCGTTCGCGGCCGGAGCCCGGCTCCGCTCGACGCGCAGCTGGTGGATCTCATGGCACGCCATCGCGTGCCCGGCGCCAGCTTCGCCCTCATCGACAATGGACGGATTGCAGAGCGCTTCGCCCGTGGTGCGGACCCCGATACGCTGTTCCAGGCCGCGTCGATCAGCAAGATCGTTGCCGCCATCGTCACGCTGCGGCTGGTGGAACAAGGCCGCATCGGCCTCGATACCCCCGTCAACCGCATGCTGCGCTCATGGCTCCTGCCGGGAGCCGGCGCCGACGCCGTCACCCCGCGGCTTCTGCTCAGCCATCGGGGAGGCACCACTGTCCCGGGCTTCGCCGGGTACCGACCCGGCGAGCCGCTGCCCAGCCTGGAGCAGACCCTCGAAGGCGTGCCGCCGGCCAACAATGCGGCGGTGCGCGTGGCCCGGCCACCCGGACAGCGATTCCACTATTCGGGCGGCGGCACCATGGTCCTGCAGAGGCTGGCCGTGGACGCGGCCGGTGCGGGATTCGACCGACTGGCCGACGCACTCGTGCTGCAACCTGCCGCCATGCTGCGCAGCGGCTTCTTCCAGCCGCTGCCGGGGACCGAACGCGACGCGGCGTCGGCCCACGATCGTGACGGTCGTCTTCTGCCAGGGCGCTTCCACGTCTATCCCGAGCATGCCGCTGCCGGCCTGTGGAGCACGGGCGACGACCTCGCGCGGCTGGCGCTGGCGATCGCCGCCAGCTGGCGGGATGGCGGCCTGCTGCAGCGCGCGACGGCGCGCGCCATGGCGACGCGCGTGGGCGATGGTCCCACGGGCCTCGGGCCCTTCGTCCAGGAGCGCCGCGGGCGCCCGCCATACCTCTATCACTACGGCGTCAACGCAGGCTTCCGCTCCGTCCTGGTATTCGCCGCCGACGCGAGCTTCGGCGTCGCCTTGATGACGAACGGCGCCGGTGCCCGGCAGGTGATTCCCGATTTCCTGGCGGCTGCCTTCGCGGCTGCCGGCCAGGATCCCTTCGAGCCCGCCCCCTGACGATGAGCGCCGCCGCCACCACCGCCGGTCCGCCGAACGACACGATCAAGCGCCTGCTCCCGTGGCTTGTCGCCGTCGCCTTCTTCATGCAGTCGCTGGATACGACCATCCTGAACACCGCGGTACCGGCAATCGCGCGGGCGATGGACGTGACCCCTCTCGACGTGAAGTCGGTGCTGGCAAGCTACACACTGAGCCTCGCCGTCTTCATCCCGGTGAGCGGCTGGCTTGCGGACCGCTTCGGCACGCGCCGCGTCTTCGCGGCCGCCATCGCCCTCTTCACGCTCGGCTCGGTGCTGTGCGGCCTCTCGACCAGCCTGGAGATGCTGGTGGCCTGCCGCGTGCTGCAGGGCGCCGGCGGCGCGATGATGGTGCCGGTGGGCCGCATGACGCTGGCGCGGACCTACGACAAGCCCAACCTGCTGCGCGCCATGAGCTTCGTCGCGATTCCCGCCCTGATCGGACCGATGGTCGGGCCGGTCTCCGGGGGCCTCATCGTTGCATATCTGCACTGGAGCGTCGTCTTCTTCGTCAATATCCCCGTCGGCCTGGTCGGGCTGGTTTTCGTCTATCGCTACCTGCCGGACTACCGGCAGTCCCAGACGCATCCGCTCGACGTGCTGGGGCTGCTGCTGTTCGGTGGCGGGATCGCCCTGCTCTCCTACGTGCTGGAGGTGTTCGGCGACCACCGGCTGTCCGACATGGCGGTCCTGGGGCTGCTCGCCATATCCGCCACGCTTCTCGCGGGATACGGCCTCCGTGCCGTGACGACGAAGTTCCCGCTGCTCGACCTTGGCCTCTTCAAGGTGCGCACCTTCCGCGCGGCGGTGAGCGGCGGCTTCTTCACGCGCCTGGGGCTGGGCGGCATCCCGTTCCTCTTCCCGCTGCTCTACCAGGTGGGGCTTGGCTTCTCGCCGGTGCAGTCCGGCCTGCTCGTCCTGCCCCAGGCCATCGCCTCCATCGGCCTCAAGACCTTCGTGCCGACGATCCTCGCGAGGCTGGGCTATCGCACGGTGCTGGTCGGCAACACGATCCTGGTGGGGCTGATGATCATGTCGTTCGCGACGGTCGGCCCCGACACGCCGATCTGGCGCCTCGTGCTGCAGGCCTTCGTGCTCGGCTTCTTCACGTCCATGCAGTACAGCAGCATGAACACGCTGGTCTATGCCGACGTGCCGGCCTCACGCACGAGCGGCGCCAGCACGATCGCCGCGGCCGGCCAGCAGCTCGCCATCAGCTTCGGCGTCGCCGGTGCCGCGCTGGTGGCCGCACTCTTCATTCCGATGGACCTGCATTCGCATGCCGGCGCCGTCACCGAAGGGGTGCAGCGGGCCTTCCTGGTGCTGGGCGCCGCTACCGTGCTGTCTTCGGCGGTCTTCATGGAGCTCAGGTCGGACGACGGCGAGGACATGAGCGGGCACGACGGCAGCCACCAGGGATCCGCGGCGGAGCACTGACGATCAGGCCGTGGGGTTCAGCCGCCAGAGCGCGATATTGAGCACGGTGGCAAAGGCCACCCAGGCCAGGTACGGCACCATCAGCAGCCCGGCGATGCGGTCGACCGCCCGGAAGGCGAGCATCGTGACGATGACGCCGACATCGAGCACGACGATCGTCGCCACGGCCGCGCCGATCTTCTGCAGGCCGAAGAACACCATGGACCAGCCCAGATTGAGCGCGAGCTGCAGCAGGAAAAGCGTGAGCGGGCCGCCTCTCGTGGCGCTGTCGGCGGTCCGCCAGACCCGCCAGGCGGCGATCGCCATCATGACGTAGAGGGTCGTCCAGACGGGCGCGAACACCTCGTTCGGCGGATTGAAGGAAGGCTTGGCGAGCCGCGCATACCAGTCGTTGACGCTGGTCTGCGTGACGGCGGCCCCAATGGCCCCCACGCCGAGGCAGAGCGCCAGGGACAGGACGAGGGCCGCGGCGTCCTGGAAACGGCTGCGCGTCGTCATTCGAACTCCAACGGGACCACTTTGACACTATCGCCCCTCCGGCCTCCAGTCTGCCGAGGAGCGAGGCCCGACGATGGAGCACCCTTGCCGCTGATTGGGAGGAAGGCTAAACACTCGCCCGTCATTTTGTCGCAAGACGCATGGGGGAACAGGCGCATGGCGACGAAGAAGAAGGCCAAATCGCCGGCGACTGGATCTTCAAAGAAGCCGGCTAAGACACTGAACGGTAAGGATAAGTCCGGCCGGACACCGGCCGCGACCGAGGCCCGGGAGACGGCGCGCCTGCTGCTCGACATCGAGGCCATCCATTGCCGCCCGGAGAACCCCTACATCTTCACGTCGGGGCGGGCGAGCCCCGTCTATATCGACTGCCGAAAGCTGATCTCCTTTCCCGAGGCCCGGTCCAAGATCATGGGCTACGCGCACAAGATGATCGAACGCGACATCGGCTGGAACAAGGTCGACGTCGTGGCCGGCGGCGAGACCGCCGGCATCCCGTTCGCGGCCTTCCTGGCGGCGCTGGCCAAGAAGCCCATGATCTACGTCCGCAAGCAGCCCAAGGGCTTCGGGCGCATGGCCCAGATCGAGGGCGACCTCAAGCCCGGCAAGCGCGTCCTGCTGGTCGAGGATCTCGCGACCGACGGCGGCAGCAAGCTGGTCTTCATCGAGGCGCTGAAGAAGGCCGAGGCGAAGGTCACCGACTGCTTCGTGATCTTCCATTACGGAATCTTCCCGCAGAGCGTGGAGATGCTGGCGGCGGCCGATGTGCGCCTGCATGCGCTGGCCACCTGGTGGGACGCCCTGGAGGCCGCCGAGAAGCACAAATACTTCGACGAGCGCGGCCTCACGGAGACGCGCGCCTTCCTCGAGGCGCCCGAGCAATGGTCGGCCAGCCATGGCGGCCGGCCGCCGGCGCGCCTGCCGCTGGGACGTTGAGCGGCCGCCGCTCCCTGCGACACGGTCGAGATGACATAGCAGCGCCGGGCATGCGACCTTGGCGCCGATGATGCGCCGCCTCCTTTCCGCCGCCCTCGCCTTCTGCTGCCTCGCCGCCCCCGTCCAGGCCAAGGACGAGCTGGTCGTCGGCATGACCCAGACGCCCGGCACCTGGAACCCGCTGATCAGCTCGATGCTGGCCAAGTCGCTGATCAGCAACATGACCGCCCGCCCGATCACGGCCTATGACGCGAACTCGAGGCTGGTCTGCCTGGTCTGCACCGAGCTGCCGACCGTCGAGAACGGCAAGGCCCGGCTCGTCGACCTTCCGGACGGCAAGAAGGGCATGGAGATCGACGTCGAGATGCGCGACATGCGCTGGGGCGACGGCACGCCGGTCACGGCCCGCGACGTCGCCTTCACCATCGAGGTCGGCCAGCATCCCCTCTCCGGCGTCGCCTCGGCCGAGGGCTACAAGCGCATCGTGAAGCTCGATGCGAAGGACGACCGCCATTTCACGATGACGATCGACCGTGTCACCTTCGACTACAACAGCATCGGCCTCAATCTGCTGCCGGCGCATATCGAAAAGCCGATCTTCGACGCCAACCCCGCCGAGTACCGCAACAAGACGGCCTACGACACGAACTCGACCAATCCCGGCCTGTTCTTCGGCCCCTACCGCATCGTCGAGATCGTGCCCGGCAGCCGCATCGCCCTGGAGCAGAACCCGACCTGGACCGGCGAGAAGCCGCACTTCAAGCGCATCGTGGTCAAGATCATCGAGAACACCGCCGCCCTCGAGGCCAACCTGCTGTCGGGCAACGTCGACTACGTGCTGGGCGAGCTCGGCCTGTCGCTCGACCAGGTGCTGGCCTTCGAGAAGCGCCACAAGGACAAATACGACTTCATCTACAAGCCGGCGCTGATCTACGAGCACATCGACACGATGCTCGACAACAAGCTGCTGGAGGACCGCCGCGTCCGCCAGGCACTGCTCATGGCGATCGACCGCAAGGCGATCTCGGAGAAGCTGTTCGAGGGCAAGCAGCCGGTGGCGAACGGACCCGTGAGCCCGCTCGATCCGATGTACGACCCGGCGGCGCGGCACTACACCTACGATCCCGCCCAGGCGCGCAAGCTTCTCGACGAGGCGGGCTTCTCCACGCTGCGCGGCGGCGTGCGCCACAATGCCGGCGGCGACCGGCTGTCGCTCGAGATCACGACCACCGCCGGCAACCGGGTGCGAGAGCTGGTGGCGCAGGTGATCCAGAGCCAGCTGCGGCAGGTGGGCGTCGAGGTGCGCATCAAGGCCGAGCCGCCGCGCGTCTTCTCCGAGGCGATCAACCGCCGCCAGTTCACCGGGCTTGCCATGTACGCCTGGGTGCAGCAGCCGCAGGGCGTGCCGCGCTCGCTGCTCTACTCGACGGAGATCCCGACCGCCGCCAATGCCTGGACGGGCCAGAACTATCCCGGCTACCGCAACGCCGCGATGGATGCGGCCCTGGACGCGGCCGAGCGCGAGCTCGACGAGACGAAGCGCAAGGCCATCTTCGCCGACATCCAGCGCATCCACGCCGAGGACCTGCCCGTCCTGCCGCTGTTCTTCCGCGTCGATCCCTTCGTCATCCCCAAGCCGCTCAAGGGCGTGGTGCCGACCGGGCATCTCAACAGCTCGACCCTGTGGGTCGAGCAGTGGCGCTGGCAGGACTAGGCGTGGCGCGCTTCGGGCCATGACGCGCTATCTCGCCAGCCGGGCGGTGCAGACCGCCCTGACCCTCGCGTTCATGAGCTTCGTCGTCTACCTGCTGATCGGGCTCATGCCCGGCGATCCGATCGACATGATGATCGCGGGCGATCCCAAGATGACCAGCGAGGACGCGGCCCGCCTGCGCGCCGTCTACGGCCTCGACCGGCCGCTGGTCGAGCGCTACCTCGCCTGGGCGACCCAGGCGCTGCAGGGCAATTTCGGCTATTCGCGCTCCTTCAACCAGCCGGTCATGGCCGTGCTGTGGCCGCGGCTGCTCAATACGCTGGTGCTGGCCGGCACCGCCTTCGCCATCGCCACCGCCGTCGCCCTGCCGCTTGGCGTGTGGGCCGCGTCCCGGCCGCGCAGCCGCACCGACTACCTGATCAACCTGGTCTGCTTCGCCGGCATCTCGACCCCGCCCTTCTGGCTGGCCCTGCTGCTGATCACGCTGTTCGCGGTGACCCTCGGCTGGTTGCCGGCGGGCGGCATGGCCGACATCCGCCCCGGCACGCCGTGGGACGTGGCCCTCGGCGAGCGCCTGCGCCATCTCGCCATGCCGGTGGCCACGCTCGCCCTCGTCCAGCTCGGCGCCTATACCCGCTTCATGCGCGGCGCCATGATCGAGGCGCTGCGCCAGGACTACGTCCGCACCGCGCGCGCCAAGGGCGTGCCCGAGACCCGGGTGCGCTGGGGCCATGCCTTCGCCAACGCCCTGGCGCCGGTCCTGACCATCCTCGCCCTGTCCTTCGGCGGCCTGTTCTCCGGCGCGCTGATCACCGAGACCATGTTCGCCTGGCCGGGAATGGGCAAGGCGATCTACCAGGCGATCCTGGACAACGACTTCAACCTCGCGCTGGTCGGCCTGCTGATCGCCACCCTGGCCACGATCCTGGGCAACCTGGTCGCGGACCTCGCCTATGTCTGGGTTGATCCGCGCGTGTCGATCTCCGCCGGCGCATGACCGAGGCCGCCGCAGCCCCCCGCGCGGGCCGGCCGGGGCGTCTGGTCTGGGGACGGCTGATGCGCCACCGGCTGGCGCAGGTCTCGCTGGTCTTCCTGACCATCCTGCTGGTGCTGTCGCTCTGCGCACCGCTGATCGCCGAGCTGCGCGGCATCGATCCCGCAGCCACCGACCTCTTCCGCCGCTTCGAGCCGCCTTCGGCCGAATACTGGCTGGGCACCGACGATCTCGGCCGCGACCTGTTCCAGCGGCTGCTCGACGGTGGCCGGGTCTCACTGCTGGTCGGCATCGCTGGCGCGTTCCTGTCGGCGGTCATCGGCGCGCTGATCGGCGTGGTGTCGGGCTATCTCGGCGGACGCCTGGACACGTTGCTGATGCGCCTGACCGACGGCGTCATCGCCCTGCCGCTGCTGCCGCTGCTGATCGTCCTCGCCGCCGTCGATCCCAGCAAGATCGGCGTGCCGGCCGAGGTCGCCCGGTCGGAAGCCTTCTCGCTCTATCGCATCGTCGTCATCGTGGCCCTGACCGGATGGACGACCGTGGCGCGGCTGGTGCGCGCCGAGACCCTGTCGCTCAAGGCCCGCGACTTCACGCGCGCGGCGCTCGCCCTGGGCGCGCGACCCGAGCGCATCATGTTCCGCCACATCCTGCCCAACACCGCGGGCACGCTGGTCGTCGCCACAACGCTGTCCGTCGGAACGCTGATCCTGTTGGAATCGACGCTGTCGTTCCTCGGGCTAGGCACCCAGCCGCCGGCGGCGAGCTGGGGCAACATGCTGACGGGCGCGCAGGAGCTGCTGCAGCAGGCGCCGGTCCTCGCCCTGCTGCCGGGCCTCCTGATCTTCCTCACCGTGATCGCCTTCAACTTCCTGGGCGACGGCCTGCAGGACGCCCTCGATCCGCGCAGCGAGCGGCGAACCTAGGAACCTCGAGAGGCGCGACACCAGTCCAAATGCGCCCCAGGCGAGAAATCATAGTACAAAGTCTCGCAACGGACGGGAATTCGGCAGCGACAGTCACGGAGCATGAGTTGCAGGGTTGCAAGATGGCTGGCGGCCGCGGTTGGGCACTGTTTCTGTCGATGGTTGCCTGCCTGTCGGCGCTGTCCCATCCGGCAGCTGCCGACGGCACACCGGGCACCCCAGGGACAGACGGGTCACCCGGCTACGGGACCAACGCCACGGGCGGCAATGGCACTGCCGGTGGCTCCGGCGGTCCTGGCCTCGATGCGGATCCGGGCGGTCCGGGCGGCGCCGGCGGCTCGGGCGGGTCTGCCAACGCCCTATTGAATGCCACAGGTGGCGCGGGTGCCGCCGGCGGCAACGGCGGCGCCGGTGGCTCCTTCACCGTCTCTCCCGGCGCCAACTTCTTCAATGGCGGCACGATCGGCAATGCCTCCGGTGGTGCCGGCGGCGCAGGCGGCAGCGGGGGTTACGCCATGGGAGGTCCGGGCACCACGGGAGGCAACGCCCAGGGCGGCGGTGGCACCGGTGGCTCCGGCGGCACCTCGATCATCGGCTTCGACGGTGCAATTCAAAACGCCGGCACCATTGCCGGCGGAAGCGGCGGCATCGGGGGCGCCGGCGGAGCCGGCGGCTACGCGAGCGCGCATACCCTGACGGCCACGGGCGGAAACGGCAGCGCCGGCGGCAATGGCGGCTCCGGCGGCATGGGCATCACGGGCGCGTACCTCGCGATAACAAATACCGGAACGATTGTCGGCGGTGACGGCGGCGCCGGCGGCACCGGAGGGGCCGGCGGCTCAGGCGAGGCGTTCAGCGGCTACGGCAGCCAGGTGCAAGGCGGAAGTGGCGAAACAGGCGGGGACGGCGGCGGCGGCGGCACCGGCGTTGGCGGCACGGGTATTTCGATCGTCCACAGCGGAACCATCAGCGGCGGCAATGGTGGTGCCGGCGGCACCGGCGGTCACGGCGCCGGTGCCAATGTCGCAACGGAGCCTAGCACTGGCGGCACCGGCCGCGCAGGCGGCCGCGGCGGGACCGGTGGCGCGGGCATCTCCGGCTCGGGCCTGGTCATCACCAACGGCGGAACCATCAACGGTGGCAGCGGCGGCACGGGTGGGACCGGTGGCAATGGCGGCCATGGCACCAGCGTGAGCTCCACGGCCACTGGCAGCCCCGGCGGCAAAGGCGGCGACGGCGCCGATGGTGGCGCAGCCGTCTCCGGCTCCAACATCACGATCGTCAACAACGGATCGATCAGCGGTGGCAGTGGCGGCGGTGGTGGCGGCGGCGGCAACGGCGGCAACTCTTCTTCTGCCGGGGGCATGGCCAACGCCGGAAGTGGCGGAAACGGCGGAAACGGTGGAAGCGGCGGCGCGGGCATTTCCGGCGCGAACGTGACGATCATCAACAATGGCCTGATCACCGGGGGCGCCGCCGGCTCGATGGGCAGTGGAGGCGCCGGCGGCTCCGCAAGCAGCGGCTCCATCGTCTCGTTCGGCCCCAACGGTGCGAATGGTGCGACCGGCGCAGCAGGTGCGGCCATTATCTTCACCGGTGGCGTCAACAGCCTGACCCTCACGCCTGGCTCGACCATCATCGGCAACGTCCTGGCAGTGTCGGGCGGCAGCGACACGCTTGCGCTTGGAGGTGGAGGCGGCGCGACGTTCGACCTGTCGCAACTCGGCGTTCAGTACCAGAACTTCGCGGCCTTCCGGAAGACCGGTGCGAGTACCTGGGCGCTGACTGGAACGCCGTCTCAAACCACCCCCTGGACGATCAGCCAGGGCACGCTGCTGATTTCCTCCAGCAGCAACCTTGGCGTGGGCGGGGAAACCCTGACATTCAACGGCGGCGCGCTGCAACTCTCGGCCAACGTCGGCACCCTGCTTCATCCGATCGTGGTGAATGGCGGCGGTACGATCGATACCAACGGCTTCGCCATGACCATCGGCCAGCCCATCACCGGGACCGGCAGCATCACCAAGGACGGAGCAGGCACCCTGACCGTTGCCGTGCCGACGAGCTACTCCGGCGGAACCACAGTCAATGCCGGCACGCTGGCTCTGCTGGCCGGTGCGGGCCTGAACTCCGCCGGTGCCCTCACGATCAATGGTGGCTCATTCGACATCAGCGGGCTCACGGCCGATCTTCCGGTCGCAGCCTTGTCGGGAGCCGGCGGCACCATCGCGCTCGGACCCAACACGCTCATCACCAACACGACGGCGAGCACGAGTTTCGCCGGGTCGATTTCCGGCAGCGGGGGACTGGTGAAAGCGGGCAGCGGCACACTGACCCTGACCGGCAACAGCACGTACACCGCTGCCACGGTGCTGAACGGCGGCGGCCTTCTTGTTAACGGCAGTCTGGCAAGCCCCGTCACCGTCAACGCCGGCCTGATCGGCGGCACCGGGACGATAGGCAGCCTGGCAGTGAATGGGGGGACAATCGCGCCTGGCAACTCGATCGGCACCCTCTCCGTCGCCGGAACCTTCATGCAAGCCGCCGGCACGACCTACCAGGTCCAGATCAGCCCCGCCGGCCAGAGCGACAGCGTAAGAGTCGGAGGGATCGCCACGCTTGCCGGCGGCACCGTCGTCGTCCAGACGCAACCGGGCGTCTATTCCCGCACCGCCAGCTACCCAATCCTGACGGCTGCCGGAGGCCTAACCGGCACGTACACCAGCGTGGTCGACACGTTCGATCTGATGACGCCTGTGCTGAGCTACGGGTCGAACGGTGTCGTCATGACCCTGACGGTGAACCAGGGAGCCTTCTCTCTGGCCGCACAGACAAACAACGAGTATGCAGTCGCCAGCGTCATCGATCAGGTCCAGGCAGCCGCAACCGGCGACTTCGGCGCCGTCATGGATGCGCTTGCCAATCTCAGCGCGCAACAGGCGGCGGCGGCCCTGAACACCATCAGCGGACAGCCCTATGCCGATTTCGGCACGACCAACGTGACCAATGCGGCGCTGTTCATGAACACGCTCAGCCAGCAGATGGTCGCCGCCCGCAATGGCGGCGCGACAGGCGAACGCGTCGCGCTCGGCCAGGCATGCGACATCCAGGCTTGCGACGACACGCGCCCGTTGAGCGCCTGGTTCAGCGCCCTCGGCGGACTGGGCTCCGTCCAGGGTGACGGCACGACATCGACGCTCACCTACACTATCGGCGGTGCGGCAAACGGGATGGACTATCGCATCGACGCCCATTGGCTGGCGGGATTGGGGGTCGGATACGCGCACGGCACGCAATGGGTGAACAGCTTCCTCGGCCAGGGCTGGACCGATTCCGTCAGTGTCGCGGCCTACGGCTCCTTCACGCAGGCGGGCTTCTATGCCGACGCCCTCGCCGGCTACGCCTTTCTCAGCAACCAGATGCAGCGGCAGATCGCCATTCCCGGGCTGCAGATGCGCACGGCCAGCGGAACCACTGGCGCGAACCAGCTTCTCGCCCAGGTCGAGAGCGGCTACCGGTTCGGCGTCTCGAAGACTGCGTCCGTAACACCTTTTGCACGCTTGCAGGCGAGCAGCACCAGCCAGAATGCCTTCACCGAATCAGGAGCGGGTTCACTGAACCTGAACGTGTCGCGACAGACGACCAATTCGCTGCGCACCGTGCTTGGCGCCGAGGCTGCCGCGACCCTACCGCTCGGCAGCGAGCGCGCCCTGCGCGTCACCTTTCGGCTCGGCTGGCAGCACGAGCATGCCAACAATGGCCGTCCGGTCACGGCATCGCTGGCCGGCGCTCCGGCCAATCCCTTCACGGTTTACGGCGCGATGCCGCAACGCGACAGCGTGATCGTCGGATTCTCGGCAGCGACCAACCTGGCGGCAGCCACGGCGCTCTACCTGCGCTATGATGGCGAGCGTGCGGCGGGCACCGACAATCACGCTCTCATCGCGGGCCTTCGCCTGAGCTGGTAGCGTCGCTCGGACCGCCGCGGCTCGGAGCTTGTCGACGACACAGCGGGCGGCGAGCGTCATGACCTGTTTCGCCACCAGCGCCGCTGAACATCCTGCCAAGGCATGAACGGCGGCTACGCCGGCGCCTCCTCGCGCGGCAGCCAGCTCCGCGCCTCTCCCTCGTAGAGGGCGCCGGGATTGCCGCGCACCGTCGTGCGCCACATCATGCGCTGCTCCCTGTCGCCGTCGAACCATGTAGCGGCGTGCACGAGACAACGATTGTCCCAGACGACGAGGTCGCCCACGGTCCATTCGTGGACATAGACGAACGCCGGCCGGGTGTAGTGCGCCATCAGCTCGTCGAGCAGCGCCGCGCCTTCGCCGTACGGGCCTGGTTCCATCCCCACGAACGGCCCGTCGACCCAGTCCATCTGGCCCCATTCGCAGAGATAGAGCGCCGGCTTGCCGGTCACCGGATGGACCCGCACGACCGGCTGCGGCTGCGATCGGGCGATCGCCGCCTGTGCGATGTCGGTTCGCCCGGCCAGCACGCCTGCCCGCGAACGCCCGGTGCCGGGCTGGCAGTGCAACCCCTGCAGGCCTTCCACCTTCGCCTTCAGGTGCGGTGGCAGGGCAGCATAGGCCGCCGTGCCATCGGCAAACAGGGTCTGGCCGCGGTCACGCGCGACCGGCGTGACGGCGTAGAACAGCGAAATGTCGGGCGGCGGACGCCGGTAGCTCTGATCGGTATGCCATCCCATGCGATGCGGATACTGCACCGGCAGGCGCCCGTCGGCCGTCAGCGGCGGATCAGGCCGCTTGGGCGGCGCCTTGTCCACCGGCGCCACGTTGGACACGAGGAAGATCTCGGGAACCGCCGGATGCACGGAGGTGCGTGCCGTCAGCGTATGGCGATAGTCCTCGACCTCGGGGCCGAACTGCCGGCTCAGCGCGACCAGCAGCTCGGGCTGGTGCGCAATCTCCTGCAGCCCGGGGATCAGCAGCAGCCCGCCGGCCTCGGCCAGCGCGGACGGCAGGCCCTGGGGGATCTCCTCTCCGAGCGGCTTCGCCAAGCGGAGCGTCGCGCCGAACGCGGCGCCGGGCAGAGGCGTGCTGACTTCGAAAGCATCACTCATCGGACTCCCTCCTGAGGCTATGATCCTAGTCCAAGGCTGAACCCAGGGAAGGACAAGCATGCCGCGCACGGAATTCTCGGCCATGAGCCGGCTCACCGCCGACATCGACCTCCACGCCGAGGGCAAGGAAACCGGCTTCGTGCGCGTGCCGCATTCCGTCCACCGCTCCGCCTACGGCTGGATTCCCATCCCGATCGTGCGGATCAAGAACGGCGACGGGCCGAACGTGCTGATGCAGGCGGGCAACCACGGCGACGAATGGGAAGGCCAGATCGCGCTCGGCAACCTCATCAGGTCCCTCCGCCCCGAGGACATAAGCGGCCGACTGGTGATCCTGCCGTCCGCCAACTTCCCGGCCGCCCTGGAGGGACGCCGCACCTCACCGATCGACGAGGGCAACCTCAACCGCTCCTTTCCCGGCGATGCCGAGGGCACCATCACGCAACAGATCGCCTACTGGATCGAGCATGCGCTGCTGCCCGGCTTCGACTACAGCTTCGACTTCCATTCCGGCGGCAGCTCGCTCGCCTACATCCCGAGCGCGCTGGCGCCGCGCCACGACGATCCGCCGCGCATGGAGAAGGTCGTGGGACTGCTGAAGGCGTTCGGCGCGCCGGTCAGCTACATCGCCGCGGAGCCGCAGGGCGGCGGCCGCACCTTCACCTCGGCCTCCTACCGGCAGGGCGTGATCGCCATGGGCACCGAGCTGGGCGGCGGCGGGCTCGTCACCCCTGCATCGCTGAAGGTGGCCGAGGACGGCATGCGCCGCGTGCTGGCCCATGTCGGCCTGCTGCAGGGCCCCGTCCCGCCGCCGACACCGACCCGCCTGACCGAGATCGGCGGCGACGAATACTACCTCTATGCCAGCGACGGCGGCCTGTTCGAGCCGCTGGTCGAGCTGGGCGACGAGGTCATCGCCGGCCAGCCCGCGGCGCGCATCCACTTCCACCATACGCCGTGGCGCGAGCCGGAGCTGCTGCGCTTCAAGCGCGACGGGCTGGTGCTCTGCAAGCGCATCCCCGCCCGCTGCGAACGCGGCGACTGCCTGTTCCATCTGGCGACGGATATCGCCGTCTAGACGGGCAGCGGGGAATTACCGCAATTATCGCAATTCCCGCTACGGACTTTCGGCCCATCGCAAGCCGCGCCGCGATTGCGCATCAGGCCGTTGCGCGCAGGCCTGCTGCATCCCGAGGAATGCTTTCCTCGGGTCGACTACTCCGGATGAACGATCGAAAGAGCACGACGCGCCGAGATGGTATTATAAATTACGTTATTTGACAAGCACCCTGGTGGGAACGTTACACCTCGCGTACCCATGTGCTATATCTGGGGAGGGGTGAATGAGCCCCGACCGGCCCAAGGGGGACTACTTTTGCGAGCTTCTCGACTTCGTAATGCCTTGGCCCGACGGGACTGCGGCCGTGCTGGTCGCGCACGTTGACGCCAGCAAGCGACCGGGCGGAACGTTCTGTGTCGCCATAGTCGCCTGTGGCGCGGATCGCGCAAAGAAGGCCGTGCGCCGTTGGGTTGATCTATGGGGCAGCACGCCCTGCCACATGACCGACTTGCATGCACTGAGGAAAGACTTCCGAAATTGGACGTCCCATCAAGCGGGAGAGCACTTGATCAGGTCGGTGAAGCTGATCAATCGGTTTGCGTCTTACGCCGTGGCCGTGTCCTGCGATGTTGCGGACGTTGAGCGGTTAGCGCCTCGACGCGCCGATGCCGATTCAGCGGTGATCCATGGCGGGCTGGCTCACTCGTATGCTCTCTGCTGCCACATGGCGATGTTTGCCTTGGCGGACCTCGTGCGAAAGACGCGGCAGGGCGCTCCAGATATCGCCTACTTCTTCGAGAGAGGCGACGAACACCAAGGTGAATCGCAACGGTTCATCTCTACTGCCGTTGCGTCACCCGCCGGGCCACCCCTGTACGCGTGTCGATCTCACGTCGTGATGCAGGCGTCAGATGCCAGGCTTTTTGAAATGGCAGATATATTTGCTTGGGAGTGGGCGAAGCACATCGAGCGCGTTGCAGTTGGCAGAACCAAGAAGCGTGGATCGCTCAGAGCGTTGCTGGGGGGCGAAGGGTCCGACGATCTCAGTTTTGTATCGCCCAGCCGCCACCTGTTTCATATGCGGGGTGCGGCCCTTAAACGCTTCTACGCTCGATGTGAAAGCGTCGGCATGTTCTCCGACAATCCCACCCCCGACCAGATCAGCACGCTAGAGGCTACTGCTAGGCGCGCTTCGTTGGCTTACGTGCCATGACGACCTTGCGAAAAGCCTTGTCAAAGGTGCGGGGCGACTCGCTCGCCTCCACCTCGCGCGCCATCTCCACGAATCGCTTGTGGCGTTCGGCATCCGTGAGCTTGGGTTTGGCATCCCTCTTAGGTCGCATCGTTACTCACCAACGATCGCGGCGCTTCGTTCGCTTAGTCCAACCTGTCAGGTCTTTGATAACCTCGTCTATGCGACGCTCCGTGTTCGCGTCAATTCTTGCTTGCCGCGCCAGAGAATCGACCTGCCGCAGGGCGTCTTCGTCTTCGCCATCGGCGATAACGGGGAACTCGATAATGTCCATCCGGCGCATCCTGCCGTTGTGGTCTGGAGTGGAGACGCGCGCCGCAAGATGCGCCTCCGCTCTTACGTCTAGCTCTCTCAAACGTTTCACTTCGCGCATTATCACATCTGCGTTTCCGCTGATGGTTATGCTCAACTGCAAGGGATCGGAGTCGAAGTATCTCGCTCTCATTGTCGTTTCGTTTCCCGAGGGTGGGGTTAGAGCCAATA
The DNA here is from genome assembly GCA_049323495.1 of Pseudomonadota bacterium. Lineage (GTDB taxonomy): Bacteria > Pseudomonadota > Alphaproteobacteria > Reyranellales > Reyranellaceae > Reyranella. The sequence continues at coordinate 155,168 of JBMONG010000003.1, read as the reverse complement.
TACTCCACTACTCATCAAGAAGAAGCCGCATCCATCGCGGCACCTTGGGCAGGTTACGCCTACGCAATTGTTTTGTAGGTGAGCCGCTTGCCCTTGGCTCCCATGACGGCGCGCGAGGTGCGCTGCTGGTCGTTGACGCCAAGGCCTTCGCGGGCGTTGTAGCGGAAATCAAACTCGGCGATGTAGCGGTGCAGGTGGCGTTCGTCACACTGCTGATAGACGCCGCGCATGCCGCGCTTGAAGACCGAAAAGAAGCCCTCGATGGTGTTGGTGTGGGCCGCGCCGCGAACGAACTCGTCGCGGGTGTGCTCCACCGCCTGATGGTCGGCGAACTGCCTGCCGATGCTCCGATAGTGGCGCGCCTCATCGGTCATGAGGGTGCTTTCGCGACGGACGTTCTTGGGAGACGATCTCGCCAATCTCGCGGGCGCCCACCTTGTCGATGTGGAAGCTGCGAACCTCGCCGCCGCGCTCGACCAAAGACAGGACGGCGTTCTTGTGGCCGTAGCCGCCGCGCTTCTTGGCATGGCCCGGCTTCCGGCCAATGAAGGTCTCATCAACCTCAACAAAGTGGCCGTCGCCGCCCAGCGGGCCGGGCTCGCTGCTGTCGGACATGGCGAGACGGATGCGGTGGGTGAGGTGCCAAGCGGTCTTCATGCTGCACTGGAGCATGCGCTGCACTTGCCGGGTGCTGATGCCCTTCTTGCTGGCGCACATTAGGTGGATGACCTGCAGCCACAGGTGCAGGGCGAGGTGGCTATCCTCGAAGATGGTGCCGATCCGCACGGTGAAGGGCTTGCGGCAGGCGTAGCACTTGCGCAATCCGGCGCGGGTGGTCTTCCCGGCCAAGCGGCCGATCCGCTTCGTCTCACCGCAATGCGGGCACACCGGGCCGCGCGGCCAGAGGTGCGCTTCGACGTAATCGAAAGCGGCGTCTTCGTTCTGAAAGTGAGCGGCGGAAAGGACCGAATTAGCCATGGCGGTTCTCCAATGCGGAGAACCCTACCCCTCGCGGCCGGGTACGTAAAGTGTAACGTGCCCACTCTGGTGCTAGCCACCGTCAGGTCGTCGTGACCGCCTGACGAGGGATCCAGCTCGGCGCCTCGCCGTCATAGATCGCGCCCGGATTGCCGCGCACCGTGGTGCGCCACATCATGCGCTGCTCGTTCACCGCGTCGTACCAGGTGGCGGTGTGGATCAGGCAGCGATTGTCCCAGACCAGCAGGTCGCCCTGCGTCCATTCATGGACGTAGACGAACTCGGGCCGCGTGTAGTGGGCCATCAGCTCGTCGAGCAGCCGCGCGCCCTCGCCCCAGGGGCCAGGCTCCATGCCGACGAAGGGGCCTTCGAACCAGTCCATCTGGCTGCGCTCGCAGAGATAGAGCGCCCTGCGGCCGGTGACGGGATGCACGCGCACGACGGGCTGCGGCTGCGAACGCTCATGCTCGGCATAGGGACCGGGCGTGCGGCCGGCCTCGGCCTCCTCGCGGCCCCGTCCCGTTCCCGGCTGGGCATGCAGGCCCTGCAGGCTCTCCACCCGCGCCTTCAAGGCGGGCGGCAGCGCCTCGTAGGCCAGCACGCCCGAGGCGAACAGCGTCTGGCCCGTGCCGCGCGCCACGGGGTTGGCGGCATAGAACAGCGAGATGTCCGGCGGCGGCCGACGGTAGCTCTGGTCGGTGTGCCAGCCATGGCGGTGCGGGTACTGCACGGGGAACCTGCCGTCAGCGGTCAGCGGCGGCTCCGGCCTGTCCGGCGGCGGCCGCGCGCCCGGCACCATGTTGGTCACCATCAGGATCTCGGGCACCGTCGGATGCGCCATCTTCAGGCGCGTCAACAGGGTGCGATAGTCCTCCACCTCGCGGCCGAACCGCGTGCTGAGACTCACGAGCAGGCCGGGATCGCGGGCGATCTCGGTCAGGCCGCGCACCAGCAGAAGGCCGTCCGCGTCGGCGAGCGCCTCGGGCAGTCCGACCGGCGAACCTGCCGACAAGGGCTGCGCAAGCCGGATCTCGGCACCGAAGGCAGCGCCGACCAGGGGCAGGATTTCGGGAGAAGCGGTCATGGGCCTATGGCGAAGCGCATACAAGATCCATGCCGCCGTCCCGCGCTACAGGGCGGACGAGTCGCTCACCGGAACCGCCGCGCATGCTCGATCAGCGCCCGCAGCTTCGGCGGCACGTTCCGCCGGCCCGGATAGTAGAGATGGAAGCCGGCAAAGGGCGGACAGTAGTCGTCGAGGACGCGCACCAGCGCGCCGCGCCGTATCCAGGGAAGGAAGCTCTCCTCCATGCCGCAGGTGATGCCGGCCCCCGCGACGGCGAGCTTGATCATCAGCGCCATGTCGTTGGTCGTGATCTCCGGCTCGACGGCGACACTGAACTCCCGGCCCTTCTCCGCGAACTCCCAGCGATACGGCGCCACCCGCGGCGCCGGTCGCCAGCCGATGCAGCGATGGCCGGCGAGCTCGCGCGGGTGCCCGGGCGCACCGGATCGCTCGCGATAGGACGGCGCGCAAACGATGATCTGCCGCTGGTCGCCGGATACCGGCACCGCCACCATGTCCTGCTCGATCACCTCCCCCAGCCTCACGCCGGCGTCGTAGCCTTCGGCAACGATGTCGAACTCCTCGTCCGTGACGGTGACGTCGAGCTGGACCTCGGGATTGGCCTCCGCGAAGCCGGCCAGGAGCGAACCTGACAGGAAGCGTTCGGCGATCGAGGAGACGGCGAGCCGCAACTGCCCTCGCGGACGTCCGCGCAGGCTGCCCGTCGCCTCGATCGCCGCACGCATGTCGGCGAGAGCCGGGGCGATCCCGGCCTGAAGCCGCTCGCCGGCCTCGGTCAGGCTGACGCTGCGCGTGGTGCGGCGGACGAGCGCCACGCCAAGGGCCTCCTCGAGCCGCCGGATCGCCTGGCTGACAGCCGACCGCGTGACGCCCAGCCGGTCGGCCGCGCCGCGGAAGCTCCGCTCCTCGGCCACCCGGGCGAAGACGGCCAGTGCGTTGAGGTCCGGCTCCATTGGTTAGCCCTGCTTTCCAAGCCATAAATGAATGGACGGCTTACCGCGACAATTGCGCGGATCCATCTTCCGGACAAGCGGCACGGCCGCGCCGCCCAATCAAAGGAGATGGAGCATGGCCCTCGACAAGGTCGTCCTGATCACCGGCGCCTCGAGCGGCATCGGGGCCGGCATCGCCCGCGAGCTCGGCACCGCCGGCGCGAAGGTGATGCTGGGTGCCCGCCGCACGGATCGCCTGGAGGCGCTCGCGGCGGAGATCAACGCAGGCGGCGGGACGGCGCGGACGCGCCGCCTCGATGTCACGAGCCGCATCGACGTCGCGGCCTTCGCCAACGACGCCCGCCGCGCGTGGGGCCGCGTCGACGTCATCGTCAACAACGCCGGCGTGATGCCGCTCTCGCCCATGGCCTCGCTGAAGGTGGACGAGTGGGACCGCATGGTCGACGTCAACATCAAGGGCGTCCTCCACGGCATCGCCGCGGTGCTGCCCGAGATGACGGCACGGGGCTCCGGCCACATCGTCAACATCGCCTCGATCGGCGCCCTCTCCGTCGTGCCGACCGCGGCGGTCTACTGCGCGACCAAGCATGCCGTGCGTGCCATCTCCGAGGGTCTTCGGCAGGAGAACGACCGCCTCCGCGTCACCTGCGTGCATCCGGGCGTGGTCGAGAGCGAGCTGGCCCAGTCCATCACCGACCCCGCCGCGGCCGCGGCCATGAAGACCTATCGCGCCGTCGCATTGCAGCCCGACGCGATCGCACGCGCCGTGCGCTTCGCCATCGAGCAGCCCGCCGACGTCGACGTGAACGAGATCGTCATCCGACCGACCGCCACCCACTGAGGAGACAGCCATGGCCATCCATCGTCATCTCGCGTCCGGCGCCGCCGCCGCCCTGTGCCTCCTTGGCGGCCCGCCGGCGGAAGCGCTGGCCCAGACCACCGAGGAGCGGCGCCAGCGCGGCGCCGGTGTCATACGCAACCTGAACAATGGCGCCGAGCAGCCGACGCTCGAGCGCATGCGGCAGGAATTCCCCTTCCTCGCCGAAGCGACCGAAGCCTATGCGCTGGGCGATGTCTGGTCGCGCCCCGACCTCGACGACCGCACGCGCCAGCTCGCCGCCGTCGCCGCCTTTGCGGCCATCGGCGAGACCGACTTCATGAAGGTCCATGCCGGCTACGCCCTCAACATCGGCGTGCCCGAGGAGGAGCTGAAGGCGGTCATCTACATGGTGACGGTGCCCGCCGGCTTCCCCAAGGCCATTCGCGCCTCCCAGGCGCTCGCCGAGCTTTTCGCCGAGCGCCGCGCCGCGTCGCCCGCGCCATCCGGCCCACGCTGAGGAGCCTCGCATGAACCCGCTTTCGATGCTCGCCGCCGTCGTGCTCCTGGCCGGCGGGACTGTCCTGCCCACCGAGAAAGGATCTGCCCAGATGAACACCCGCCAGACCCCGGCGTCACAGCCGGCACACGAGCACCCTTATGTGGGCATGTGGGTCACCGCCGACGGCCATGTCCGGCACAACCTCCTGCCCAATGGCCGTTACGACGAAGCACGCGGCAAGCGCGAAAGTGCCTACCAGGGCCGCTACGAGGTGCGCGGCAACGAGATCTTCTACTGGGACGACACGGGCTTCACGGCCGACGGGACGTTCGTCGACGGCGTGCTGCATCACGGCGGCATGATTCTGTATCGCCGGATGGAAGCGGGATGAAATGAGGTCCAACCGCACGCGGTCCGACCTCAGCTCACCCGCGGGTGTCCGCGCTCCGGCGGTAGAGCGGTGCTGCCGGAAATGGCCGCACACAGCTCCGTTCACGTCAATCGACCGACAGGCCGGCCGACTTGACCACCTTGGTCCAGGTTGCCGTTTCATCGCGGATATAGGCACCGAATGCCGCTGGCGTGCTGAAGCTGGGCTCGTCACCCTGGTTGGCGAGCAGGCTCTTCACCTTCCCGTCCTTCAACGCGGCGGCAAGCGCCATGCTCAGGCGGTCGATGACGGGCTGCGGCGTGTTCGCGGGCGCCAGCAACCCGAACCACGCACTCGCCTCGATCGTCGTCATGCCAAGCTCCCGAAGCGTGGGAACGTCGGGAAAGGAAAGGGAGCGCTCGGCTCCGGTCGTGGCGAGGGCCCGCAGCTTGCCCGACTTGATGAAGCCCTGGACGACCGGAATATGATTGATCGAAAGCCAGACCTCACCGTTGCCGAGATCGATCGCGCATGCTGGCCCGCCGCTGTAGGGCACATGTTGCGTCGAGAGCCCATTGACCTGCTTGAACATCTCGCCGGCTAGATGCGGGAAAGTGCCCGGACCGTTGCTGCAATACAGGGCGAGGTCCCCGGCGGTCTTCAGCTCCGCCACGGCGCCGGCAACGTCCTTGCTCTGGATCTTGGGTCCCACCGTGACCACAAGCGGGCCGCGGCTGATCTGGCCGACGGGCGCGAAGCTCCGCAGAGGATCGTACTGCAGATTCTTGTACAACATCGGCGCGAAGACGTTCGTCGCGGGACCGCCAACCAGCAGCGTGTACCCGTCGGGCGCGGCCTTGGCCACGATGGTCGCACCGATCGTGCCGCCGGCGCCCCGCCGATTGTCCACGATGACCGGCACACCCAGCGTCTCGGACATATGCTGGCCGACCACGCGCGCCACCGCGTCCACCGCCCCACCTGCGGGAAACGGCACCACGAACGTAATCGGCTTCGACGGATACTCGTCCCGTGCCGTCGCACTCTGGAATGCGATGCAGGTCGCCGTCGCGACCAACGCCGCCGCCAACCGTCTGCGGGAGAAAAATGTCATCTTGAGCGCCCTCCTCCTTTGATATTTTTCTATATGAGCATCGGTTGCTGCGGCCTGGCGCCCGGCGGCTGCCGGCTTCGCAGCATCGCCCCCACGGACCACTCCAGGACATCGCGCACCATGCGGTCTCGCACCTCGCGATGCTGGTCCGACGTCCAGAGGTTTCGGATCTCCTCCGGGTCCAGGCTCGTGTCGTACAGTTCGCCCGCAGACTCGCCCAGGTAGTAGACGAGCTTCCATCGCTCATCGCGCTTCATCACCACGTACTCGGCCCCGGTCTGGATGTGATCTCGAGCGAGTTCGGCGTAGACCACGTCGCGGACCCGAGGCCGCTCGTTGCGCATGACCGGCCAGAGCGACCGCGCCTCGAAGCTCGCGGGAACGGGAAGGCCGGCTGTCTCAAGAAGAGTTGGCGCGACGTCCATCAGCTGGACGAGCGAATCGCTGCGGCCAGGCGAGAGGTGGCTCTTCGACCAAAGCACGAGCGGAACGCGCACCGCGCCGTCGTACATCGTCCACTTCTGGATGTGCCCATGATCGCCCAGCGTATCGCCATGATCGGAAGTGAAGATCACGATCGCATTGTCGAGGTACCCCCTGCCCGCCAGCGCCTGCAGGATCTCGCCGACCTTGACGTCGATCATGGTAATGTTGGCCGCATAGTGGCGGCGCACGCGCAACAGGTCTTCGGGTGACGGCCGATCCTGCCAGGCGACGGAGTCGTAGTTGTTGCGGATCATGTTGCCGCGCAGAAGCGCATGGCTCGGCGGCTGCGCGGCAAGCTCCCCCTCGGTCGGCCGTGGAACCGGTATTGGCGAGTCCCTGTACAGGTCCAGATAGCGGGGCAGTGGATCATAGGGCGGATGGGGTCCCGGAAAGCCGATCTGCAGGAACAACGGGCTCGTGGCCTTGCGCTCCCGTATCCACCACACGGCGTGGTCGCCGATGAACATGTCGGGGTGCATGTCCTCGTCGAGGTGCCAGGAAAATGCGCCGAGAGCGCGTCGGTAGCCTTCGGGGTCGCTTGCGTGCCTGGTGTATCGGCTGGGCTTCTCAAGCTTGCGCGCGTGCAGCGCCTTGTCCCATTCGTCGTAGATCGCGCGGGGATGTTCCTCGAGGAACAGCGGTCGATCCTTGTTCTCGACGAAGAAGCGCTGGTGGAATCCGCCCTTCGCGTCATATGGATTGATGTGCATCTTGCCGATGCTCACGCAGTGATAGCCCGCGTTGGCGAGCTCCCGCACCCAGGTCGGTTCCCAAGGATGGAAGTTCGTGAACACCCCGGTCGCATGGGGGTACATGCCGGTGAACAGGCTGGCGCGAGCACCGACGCAGACGGGCGACGTCGTATGGCAGCCGGTGAAGGCGAAGCCCTCCCGCACCAGCTGGTCGAGCACCGGCGTCCTCATCCACGGCGCACCAAGCGCGTTGATGGTATCCCATCTCTGCTGGTCGGTGATGATGAGGATGATGTTGGGCGGTTGGGCCATCATGGTTCAGGACTGCCTTGATGTAGCGATATCGCTGTAGGTCACGAAGGAGGCGAGCTCCTCCAAGCGCGGGCTGACACCGAGACCGGGTTGGTCACCGGCCTGGATTCGACCGTCCCTGACGGGAAGCGCGCGGCCACTCAGCGCCTCGCGCAGTGGATTGGCATTCGCATCCACCTCGGCAAAACCATCGCCGCCCGCCGCGGCCTTGAGGTGCAGCGTTGCCGCGAGACCGATGCCACCGCCCAGCCAGTGCGGGCAGAACATCACTCCGCGCGACAGCGCCGATTTCGCGATGTCCAGGCATCGGCTCAGCCCACCCCATTTGGCGACGTCGGGCTGGATAACGCCCAGCGCGCCGGATGCAAGGAAGCGTTCGAAGTGCTGCCCGCGCAAATTCTCGCCGGCGGCAAGGGGGATCGGGCTGGCGGCCGCGACCGTCCTCCAGGATTCGAGGCTCTCGTCGGCAGGGATGGGCTCTTCGATCCATAGCGGCCTTGCACCGGCAAGCTCCCGCGCCATGTCCATGGCCTCGGCAGGCGTCCAGGCCTGATTTGCGTCCACCATCAGGATGGCGCTGTCGCCCAGTGCCTCGCGCAAGGTCTGCAGGTTGGAGCGGTCGCGGTCTCGCCCGAAACCTACCTTCAGCTTGAACGCGCGATGCCCCTCGTCCCGTCGTTCGAGCGCTATGCGCTCGGGTTGCGTCGGGTTGATTCCCGACGCGTAGACCCGAACCTCTCCGCTCCGTCCTCCCAGCAGCCGCCACAGCGGCTCGCCTCTCCGCTTGCCCCACAGATCCCAGAGGGCCACGTCGAGTCCCGCGATGCATTGTGCGATCGGACCAGGCTCGCCGGATTGCAGGGCGAGCACATGAAGTCTCCGCGAGATCTCCTCGAAGCACTGGCCCGGCGTCTCCCAGCTTTGGTCGAGCGCCAGGGGAGCTATCGCTTCCACGCATAGGCGTGCACGATGCTCTGGACCGGCTTGCGGAAAGTTGCACCACACCTCGCCCCAACCGTCCATGCCGTCGTCGTCGCGAAGATGGAGTACCACCGCCGTACGGTCCCTCAACACGCCGAACGATGTAAGGACAGGGTCAGTCACCGGTACGCGGTAGACGGTGACACCGACGCTGCGAAGGCGGATCGTCATCGCTCAGCCATCCCCGTTCCCGGCATGCGCGGCGCGCCCTGGATGCCGTTGGCCGGACGAGCCAGCACCATTGCTGCACCCTTCTCGCCGATCATGGTGGCCGCCGCGTTGGTGTTGGAGGAGATCATCTCGGGCATGACGGAGGCGTCGATCACGCGCAGTCCGGTGACGCCATGGACGCAAAGCTGCGGATCGACGACAGCCCGCTTATCATCACCCATCCGGCATGTACCGACGGGATGGAATACCGTGCCGCCAGCCTCGCGAGCGAACTGCAGCACCTCCTCGTCGCTTTGCCGCCGCGAGCCCGGCAGCACCTCCTCCGCGACGAGACCACGGAAAGCCGGCTGGGCGTAGATTTCCCGAAGCATGCGGATGCCCGCGACCAGTGTCTTGCGGTCCAGTTCCTCCGCCAGGTAGTTCGCCTCGATCTGCGGATTCTCCAGAGGATCCGCCGATCGGATGGCGAGGTTTCCTCGCGAGGTCGGCCGGCACTGGCTGGCTGATGCGGTGAAGCCTGAGAAGGTGTGCAAGGGATCACCGGGCTTGTCGACCGAAAGCGGCATCACGTTGAACTGCATGTCCGCGCGAGCGTGCGGGGCATACCGGGTCCTCGCGAAGCCGCCGACCTGTCCGGCGCCGACAGTCAGGGGTCCGCGCTGACCGAACAGCCATTCGACGCCCATGGCAGCGACTCTGAAGGGATTCCGCACCTCGTTGTTGAGCGAGATTGGCTTTCTGAGGCGCACAATGGTCCGCGCCTGGTAGTGGTCCTTGAGGTTCTGCCCAACCTCCGGCGCGTCCACCACCACGGGGATGCCGTGCCGTCGCAAGAGCGCGGCCGGACCTATGCCCGAGAGCTGCAGGATCTGCGGCGACTGGATCGCGCCCGCGGCAAGGATGACCTCCCGCGCGCAATGGACCGTGCGCAATTCGCGCGAACCCCTCTGAATGTGATGAACTCCCACCGCGCGTGATCCGTCGAAGATGACACGTGTGACATGGGCTTTCGCCATCACTGTCAGATTCGGCCGCCTCAGCACCGGGTGAAGGAACGCGCGTGACGCGCTGGACCGCAAGCCGTTGCGGATCGAGAGCTGGTAGGATCCGACGCCGTAGTCGGTCGCGCCGTTCATGTCGGCGTTGTGCGGCAACCCGAACTGCTGGGCGGCTTCCACCCAGGCGCGGCAACAGGAATGATCATTGCGGAGTTCCGACACGCCGAGTTCTCCGTGCCCGCCGTGATACTCCGTCTCGCCGCCGTCGTAGCGTTCCGATTTCTTGAAGTAGGGCAGGACCGAGCGGTAGTCCCAGCCGACGGCGCCCTGGGCCGCCCAGTCGTCGTAGTCTTGACGTTGACCGCGGATGTAAAGAAGACCGTTGATCGAGCTGGACCCTCCCATGACGCGGCCGCGAGGCCATACGATCGTCCGGTTGGCGGTGTGGGGACCAGGCTCGGTGGGGAATAGCCGGGAGAACCGCTCATCGAAGATCGTCTTGAAGTAGCCGACGGGAAGTCTCAGCCAGAAATGGCGATCCCAGCCGCCGGCTTCCAGCAGCAGAACGCGCACGACGGGATCAGCCGAGAGGCGATTGGCAAGGACGCAGCCAGCGGAGCCCCCTCCCACGATGATGTAGTCGTATTCAGTTTGACTGGACATACTCGGTCGGAATGTATTGTCCCTAAAGTATGGTCTATAGGATGTTTAAACCGCCACCATGTCAACCGTGATCTCGACCAGCCCCGTTCCGCTCTATCTCCAGGTGGCGGAGCGCCTGCGGGAGCGGATCCATTCGGGTGTCTGGCTTCCCGGACAGATCATTCCGTCACTCGAGGCCATAGCGGACGAATTCGGCATTGCCCGCGTCACCGCCCGCCAGGCGATGCAACTGCTGGCAGAGGAGAAACTCGTCCTTCCTCGGCGAGGCATCGGGACGGTCGTCGCCAGCACCGTGCGAGCCGCCAGGAGCGTCAATCTGGAGAGTTCCCTCGCCGACCTTTCGGCGATGTACGAGAACACGCACACCGAAATCCTGACGTTCGACGAAAGCATCCGGAAGGCGGAAATCCCCCCGGAAGCGGGAAAGCGAGGCGAGAGCTACGTCCACATGCGCAGGGTACATTTCACGGAGGGTGCGCCCTACGCGACCATCTCCCTGCATCTGCTCGAGCGGGTCTTCCGCAGAAATCCGTCCGGCTTCCGCAGCAAGGCGGTCATTCCTCTGCTGGTGAGGATGAACGTCATCGAGCGGGCGCGGCAGATACTTTCCATCGGAACAGCGGATGCGGAGACCGCCCACCTTTTGCGTGTGAGCACCGGTTCCCCCGTCGCGCACGTGCGCCGCACGTTCCACGACAAGCACGACGTGGTGCTCTACTACGCCGAGGTGAAGTACCGCGGCGATTGGGTCCGCTGGGAAGTGGATCTCAAGCCGGACAATCCACCTTCGCAAGGCGCAGGCCGCAGCGGCAAGAAGTGACGTCGGACCGGGCGCGTCTCAACCAACGTCTCATCTGTGCGCACGGGTGCTCGCGTCGCATCACTCTCCTGACCATCAGCAGCAAGTCCGCTATTTCAGCAGCTCAGCGGGTGTCGCGGTTGCAGCCGGCCTGAGATCGAAGACGTAGTTGCAGGCTCTTGACGTCTTCGTCTGGAAGGCGAGCTGAATGCTGTCGCCATTCAAGGTGCCGGGCACGTCTCCGGTAAAGTAGTCGGGGCCCGATCCCGAGATTGCCAGCACCAGCTGGCCGTTGGTGGATGTGCCCCGTATGGTACTCGTCGGCGTGCCGTTCGACGCCTCCGACAGCAGGCCTTCGACGGAGCTGCCATTGACGACCAGGACCATGGTGGGTGACTGGCACCAGGCATCCGTGGTGGCCTTGCCCCGGAATGTCTGCGGGGTGGCGGTCGTCGCATTCGGCGCAGGCGCGGGCGCCGCCGCAGCAGCCATCTGGATCGATTGAATCGCCACGGGCGGCGCTGCCCCGCAGCGTTGCTCCGCCAGGGTCGCGAGGTACTGCTGACGCGACTGCAGCGCTGACACTTCCTTGCCGGCGGCATTCTGGAAGTCCATGCCGAACCATAGAACCGGTATGAGTATGCCGGCGGCCCCCACGATCACGTTCTGTGCGACCTTCTTGCCCTCCTCGCTGCCGAGTTCGGAGATCTTCTTGTTGTTTGCCTGAACCTCCGCGTTGATGGCGGCGCAGTCCATGGACCTGTCCTGTGGCTGAACAACCGCGACCGGAGCAGGCGCACGTCCGGCACATGCTGGCAGCAGCGCCACCAGCAATACGAGCAATAGATTCTTCATTTCCCCCAGATACCCCCCGAAGGGGCTATCGCATGAAACTCACATCGATACAAACTATTTTCGAACAAGGATCGGCGTATTCGATGGACGGTAGCACTCGCCAACAGCAGGAGTCGTTGTCCTCAAGGGAAGCGCCCCCTCGAAATGGATCACTGCCGGCTCCAACCGTGGCGCACGCTCCGGGACGAGCATCAGCCCGACGCGCTGCCGCCCCCGTCGCCTTCCCAGGCGTGCGGATCAGGGCAGAGACACCTTCACCAGCCGTCCGCCGCGTACGTCGACCTGCTTCATCATCGACCCGCCCGCGACCCGCGATCCCTGCTCCCACTTCACGCTGGTGGTCACGTACCACACGCCGTCGGGAACCCGCTGGAACGAGAAGCTGCCCGATGCATCGCAGCGCGTCCTGCGCAGGGTGGAGACATAGAGCGGATCGTCCTTCTCGAACTTCACCGCGCCGAGGCTGGCGGCGCGCGTTCCCCTGGACGTGCTACCGAAGATCGCCGTCATGCGCGCGCGTGCATAAGCGCTGTCGGGGATCAGGTTCACGGACTGGCCGGCACAGGTGTGGGTCGTGTTTCCGTCCTTCATCTGCGCCGTGCCGCTTACCGTGTTGGCGCCGTTCTTGCGCGACCACTCGACTTCGGACGACGCGATGGGCGTGGAAAGGGCGGAAGGCTGCGACGAGAACTGGGCGCAGCCGGCGACGCCGGCAGCCAGCGCCAGGCACAGGACAACACGCTTCATTGGGACACGTCTTCGGCTTCAAGAGGGGGCTCAAGTAGAAGCCCAACGCCTCGTGATCGCCAGTGTTCCCTCGGTGACCGGGCGAGGGTGCGCCGCCCGCGAGTCCAAGGCCGCGCTCGCGAGCCTACGGCCGCGCCCGCGGGCCGCAGCTCAGGCAGGAGAGCCGCGGCGCCGTGCGACGGCCATCCTTGCGCGGCCGCGCCTCGACATGGCCGCAGATCGAGCAGCCGTCGATCTCGAAATCGACCCAGTGCGTGGGCTCCCCGCAGTGTTCGCACGGCAGGCCGCGGCGGTTGCCGATCGGTCCGAACCCCGGTGCATGGCACTCGGGACAGAGGCGCTCCAGGCGCTTCGCGAGCTTCCACGACAGGGCGCGCAGCACGCGCATGCGCGTCGGATTGCGATGGGCCCGCATGTCGGGGATCAGCACCGCAAGCCCGTCCTCCGAGCGTCGCGCCTCGCGGTCCATCGCCGCCACCACGTCCTCGAGCGTATCCAGCCCGCTCTTGATCGGGTGCTCCATGTCGCTGCTGCACAGCACGAACACGCCGTAGCGCGGGAAGCCGATCGCCTTCACGGCTGCCGGGATGCGCGGGTCGCCGGCCTTGTAGCGCAGCAGCCGCCAGTTCGTGCGATGCGTCGGCAGCGTCTCGACGATCCGCAGCCCCCGCCGGCGGTCGATGAAGGCCATCACCTCGACGCCGCCGGGACGCAGCGGCACGGTATCGATCGGGCCGTAGCTGCCCTCGCTCGCGATGGCGCAGTCGACATCCATCGAGCGGAAGGCGAGCTCGGCCTTCAGCGCGCAGGTCTCCACCAGGGCATCGGGCCGCGGCACCTCGCCCGAGAAGGTTCCGAGGCTGTCGGTGTCGAGCTGCGGTGCCGCGACGACCTCGGCCCCCAGGACCCGGCGGAAGGGCGGACCCGCCGCGAGCTCCTTGGCGTGCATCGTCGCCAGCCCGATCCTCTGGCCGGCATAGGGATGTGTCATGGCAGGCACGGCGTCGCCGCCGCTTGCAAGGGAGTTTGAGCTATGCCCGACCCTACTCCGCAGCCTGGGGCATCGCCTCGCGGGCGAGCTGCTGCTCGACCAGCGTCGCCCAGTAGGAAGCGCCGAGCGGCAGGACCTCGTCGTTGAAGTCGTAGCCGGGGTTGTGGACCATGCAGCTGCCTTCTCCGTCGCCGTTGCCGATCCAGATGTAGCAGCCGGGCTTCTTCAGCAGCATCCAGGCGAAGTCCTCGCTGCCCATGGCCGGCGTCGGATTGCGGTTGACGTTCTCCAGCCCGACCAGCGCCGAAGCCGCCTTGGCAGCGAATTCCGTCTCCTGTTCGCTATTGACCGTCGCGGGATAGCGCCGCTCGTAGCGCCACTTCGTCACTTCCGCGCCGAAGCCCGCCGCCACATTGCGCGCGATCTGCTCGATCCGACGCTCGATCATGTCCTGCACGGGCTTCTTGAAAGTGCGGACCGTGCCGCGCAGCACGCATTCCTGCGGGATCACGTTCCAGGTGTCGCCGGCATGGATCTGCGTCGTCGAGATCACGGCCGTGTCCATGGGATCGATGTTGCGCGCCACGATCGACTGCAGCGCCGTGACGATGTGCGAACCCACGACAACGGGGTCGATGCCGTGATGCGGCATGGCGCCGTGTGCGCCGACGCCTTTCACCACCACCTCGAAGATGTCGTAGGCGGCCATCATCGGGCCGGGCCGGACGGCGAAGCGGCCGACCGGAATGCCCGGGATGTTGTGCATGCCGTAGACGCCCTCGCAGGGGAACTTGTCGAACAGCCCCTCCTCGACCATCACGCGGCCGCCGCCCTCGTTCTCCTCGGCCGGCTGGAAGATGAAGTAGACCGTGCCGTCGAAGTTCCTGGTCTCGGCCAGGTACTTGGCGGCCCCCAGCAGCATCACCGTGTGGCCGTCATGGCCGCAGGCGTGCATCTTGCCCGGGATCGTCGACTTATGGGAGAATTCATTGGTCTCATGCACGTCCAGCGCGTCCATGTCGGCGCGCAGGCCGATCGCGCGATTGGAGGTGCCCGACTTCAGCACGCCGACGACGCCGGTCTTGGCCAGGCCGCGATGGACCTCGATGCCGAACGACTTCAGCTTCTCGGCAACGATGTCGGCCGTGCGCACTTCCTCGAACGCCGTCTCGGGATGGCTGTGGATGTCATGCCGCCACGCGGTCATGTCCTTGTGGAACGAGGCTATGCGATTGATGACCGGCATTGCGCAACTCTCCAGCAAATTTGGCTGCGGATCGTAAGGGAGCACCACCAAAGTGCAAGCACCGCGAGCATGCGCTCACGCAGATCAGGCATCGTGCGACTTCGACGGCATTCCGGCGCCTTGCGGAAGCGAATGGCTTCGAACCGTCGGGCCCGGTGAGTCACGAGCCGTGCGAAAGATCCCACCACCGCAGCACGCGCATTGCGCGCAGCGTCACCCAGCACGAGGGGCGCCCGGGCGCGTCGTCGATGTCGAACCAGATGCGGCCCGCCGGCGCGGCATCGAGCGGCCAGGTTCCGTCCGCCAGCCGCCGCGACCGCACGTGGACAATCGCCTCGCCCAGCCGCGGATCGCCCGAATTCCCGCCCAGGAGCCCTGCCGCGCGGAAATAGTCGAGCGCCCGCAGCACGTCATAGCGCCAGCGGTTGGGATGCATGAACAGCAGGAAGCTCTCATCGGCGGGCTCGCCGGTGGACAGGCGCCGGAACAGGCGGCGCTGCAGCAGATACTCCTCGCCCGACCGGCGCGCCGCACGGGACCGCGGCGTCCCGCCGGCCGACCTCTCGTATTCCAGCAGGCCCTCGAGCACATTGATCGTACTGGCGAACGACGAGCGGACGGAGCCGTTCGCCCTCTCGCAGTTCCAGCCGCCGTCGTCCAGACGCTGGTCCACCAGACGCTCGACGATGGGCGAGACGTCGACCCCGAAATAGGCACCGTCGGCAACGGTGCGGCCGTTGATGCATTCCTCGACTTCGCCGTCCCAGTAGGGCTGCCCGCCTTCCTCCCAGCGCGCGTTGGCGCCAACGAGCGTCACCGTGCGCCGCGCGCGCTCCGCGGCGGGGTCGAGGCCGAACTCGCGCAGCTGCGACAGCGAGAAGGTCGTCGCCGTCCAGGGCTGGCCGCGTTCGCGCCATTCGCGCGCCTCGAAGCCGGCTGGCAGGAAGGCCCCACCCGCCCATTGTCCGTCAGGGTCCTGGCAGGCCAGAAGCCGGGCGCCCCAGCCTTCGGTCTCCACCTTCGCGCGCTCCGCCCGCCAGACCGGCTCCGGCGCATCCAGCAGGTCGCGCATCACCTGCCATCGGATGGCCGGGTCTGACTCGAGGAGCCAGTCGATCGTCGGGTCGCGGCCCGTCATGTGCCAGCCGCTCCGTCGCGCTAAGCCACGGCGCCCGCGTAGGACCGCTCCTCGACGGGCAGACGGCCCTCCTCGATGGCATGGCAGGCCACGGTGCCACCCTCGATGGGCAGCGCCTTGGGCCGCTCGGCCTTGCAGCGGTCATTGGCGAAGGGACAGCGCGGATGGAAAGTGCAGCCGGTCGGTGGATTGATCGGGCTGGGCACCTCGCCGCCCACCGGTTCGCGCTGGCGGCCGGTCATGTCGAGGTCGGGAATCGTGTCCAGCAGCATCCGCGTGTAGGGATGCTTGGGCCGCTTGAAGAGCGTGTCGGTCGGCGCCACCTCCACGAGGCGGCCGAGATACATCACGCCCACGCGCGTGGAGATGTGATAGACGACCGCGAGGTTGTGGCTGATGAACAGGTAGGTGAGCTGCAGCCGGCGCTGCAGGTCGACCATCAGGTTCAGGATCTGCGCCTGCACCGAAACGTCGAGCGCCGACGTCGGCTCGTCGCACACCAGGAACTCCGGCCGGCTCGCCAGAGCGCGGGCGATCGAGATGCGCTGGCGCTGACCGCCCGAGAACTCGTGCGGGTACTTGCGGCCGTCGGCCGGCGTCAGGCGCACCTGGCGCAGCAGGTCGCCGACCTGCTGCTCGAGGTCGGGCTTGTCCTTTGCCAGGCCGAAGGCCCGGATGGGCTCGGCAACGATATCGAACACCCGCCAGCGGGGATTGAGGCTGGCATAAGGGTCCTGGAAGATCATCTGCATGCGACGCCGCAGCGCCGCCATGTCCGTCCGGCTGCGCCGCCCCGCCATGTCGTTGCCGTCGAACTCGATCGAGCCTGCGGTCGGCGGATAGAGGCCGACCACGAGGCGCGCGACCGTCGACTTGCCGCAGCCCGATTCGCCCACCAGCGAGAAGGTCTCGCCCTTGGCGATCTCGATGTCGATGCCGTCGACCGCCTGGACGATCTGGCGCGGCCGGCCTTCGATGGTGCGCACCAGCCAGGGAGCCGACACGTCGAAATAGCGCTTCAACCCCTCGATCTTCACGAACTGGTTCAGGCCGGCGGCGTGCAGAGGAAGGTCAGGCATCGGCCATCTCCCTCGCGAGAGGCGCGCCGACGCCGCCGCGATCATGCAGCCAGCAGGCCGCGCGGCTGTCGCCCGCCGCCAGCAGCTCGGGCCGCTCCACCAGGCAGCGCTGACCGCGCTCGGTGCAGCGCGGATTGAAGGCGCAGCCGCGCGGGATCTCGGTCAGGCGCGGCATGGAGCCGTCGATCTGGGTCAGCCGCTCGTGGCGCACGCCCAGGCTCGGGATCGAGCCCATCAGGCCCTTCGTATAGGGATGCCTGGCATGCTTGACCACGTCGCGCACCGGGCCGATCTCGGCGACGCGGCCGGCATACATCACGGCGACGCGATCGGCCGTCTCGGCGATCACGCCCATGTCATGGGTCACCAGCATCACCGCGGTCTGGTGCTCGCGGCACAGCCGCTTCAGCAGGGCGATGATCTGGGCCTGGATCGACACGTCCAGCGCCGTCGTGGGCTCGTCGGCCACGATCAGGCGTGGATTGGCGCAGAGCGCGAGCGCGATCACCACCCGCTGCCGCATGCCGCCGGAGAACTGGTGCGGATAATGGTCGATGCGGTTCTCGGCGCCCGGTATGCCGACCTCCCTCAGCAGCTCCAGCGCCCGGTCGCGGGCCTGCGCCGCCGACAGCGGCAGGTGGGTCTGGATGGTCTCGACCAGCTGGCGGCCGACCGAATAGAGCGGGTTGAGGCTGGTCAGCGGGTCCTGGAAGATGGCGCCGATGCGGTGGCCGCGGATCCTGCGCATATCCTCGTAGGGCAGGTTGTCGATGCGCCGGCCTTCGAGGCGGATCTCGCCGCCCGCGATGCGGCCGGGCGGCTCGAGCAGGCCGATGATGGCGTTGCCCGTCAGGGACTTGCCGGCGCCCGATTCGCCGACGACGCCCAGGACCTCGCCGGCCGCGATCTCGAAGGAGACGTCGTCCACGGCAAGCAAGGTGCCGCGCCGCGTCGGGAACTCGACGCGCAGGTTCCGGACCTCGAGAAGCGGCGGATTGTTGGATGCGGCGGCCATCGGATCAGCGCAGTTTGGGGTTGAGGGCGTCGCGCAGCCAGTCGCCCAGCAGGTTCACCGCCAATACCAGAGCCGCGAGCGTGATGCCCGGAAAGACAGTGATCCACCAGTCGCCCGACTGCAGGACCTCGTTGCCCAGGCGGATGAGCGTGCCCAGCGACGGCTCGGTCGAGGGCAGGCCGACGCCCAGGAACGACAGCGTCGCCTCGGTGATGATGGCAAGGCCCAGGTTGATGGTGGCGATGACGAGCACCGGGCCCGTGACGTTGGGCAGCACGTGGCGCACCATGATCAGCACCGGCGAGAGGCCGATCACGCGCGCCGCCTGCACGTATTCCTTGTTCTTCTCGACCAGCACCGAGCCGCGCACGGTGCGGGCATACTGGACCCAGAAGCTCAGCCCGATGGCGCCGACGATGACGAAGATGGCGATCTCGTCATGGCGCTGCACCGAGATGATGCCCCGCACCACGCCGTCGATCAGCAGCGCCACCAGGATCGCCGGGAAGGTGAGCTGCACGTCGGCGATGCGCATGATGACGGCATCGACCGCGCCGCCGAAATAGCCGCTGACCAGCCCCAGCGCGATGCCGATGACCATGGCCACGATGACCGACGCGAAGCCGACGATCAGCGACAGGCGCGTGCCGTACATGATCGAGCTCAGCACGTCCCTGCCCTGTTCGTCGGTGCCCAGCGGAAAGGTCCACTCGCCGTCGGGCGAGAGCAGCACGGGCGGCTTCAGACCATCGGACAGGCTGAGGGTCGCGGGATCGAACGGCGTGTGCGGCGCGAGCACCGGCGACAGGAAGGCCGCCGCGATGATGAACAGGGTGACGAGTGCCGCTGCCACCGTCATGGGCGAGGACTTGAAGCTCCACCAGACGTCGCTGTCGAAGGTGCGGTGGAGCCAGCCGCCGCCGGTGGCGCCGGTCGAGGAGCCCGCGGCCATGTCAGTGCCCTCCCACGCGCGCCGCGCCGCCCTGGGAGCGCAGGCGCGGATCGACGACGAAATACAGCAGGTCCACGACAAGGTTGATCATGACGAACAGCAGGCCGATCAGCAGCAGGTAGGCCGCCATGACGGGAATGTCGGAGAACTGGACCGACTGGATGAAGAGCTGGCCGACACCCGGCCAGGCGAAGACCGTCTCGGTAACGATCGCGAAGGCGATCAGGCTGCCCAGCTGCAGGCCGGTCACGGTGATCACCGGCACCAGCGTGTTCTTCAGGGCATGGCCGAAGTTGATCGCCCGGTTGGTCAGGCCGCGCGCGCGCGCGAACTTGATGTAGTCGGTGCGCATGACCTCGAGCATCTCGGCGCGCACCAGGCGCATGATCAGCGTGAGCTGGAACAGGCCGAGCGTGATCGACGGCAGGATGAGCGCCTTGAGCCCGGAGATCGTCAGGAAGTTGGTCGTCCACCAGCCGATCTGCACGGTGTCGCCGCGGCCGAAGGACGGCAGCCAGTGCAGGTTCACCGCAAAAACCAGGATCAGCAGGATGCCGATCAGGAAGGTCGGGAGCGATATCCCGACCAGGGAGACCGCCTGGAACAGCCGGCTGGTCCAGTGCCGCGGATAGAGGCCGGTGTAGACCCCCATCGGCACCCCGACCAGCAGGGCGAACAGGGCGGCGCAGAAGGAAAGTTCCAGGGTGGCCGGCAATCGCTCGACGATCATGCGGCCGACGGGCTCCGAGGTCCGGTAGCTCAGGCCGAAATTGCCCTGGGCCGCATTGACGATGAAATGGAAGAACTGAATCGGCGCCGGGTCGTTCAAGCCCAGCTTCTGGCGCAGTTCGGCCCGCTCTTCCATGGTGGTGTCCTGGCCCACCATCGCGTTGATCGGGTCGCCGACGTAGCGGAACAGCGAAAAGGCAACCAGGCCCACCGCCACGAGAACGGCGATGGACTGCAGGAGTCGTCGCAGGATGAAGGCAATCATTGATTGAATGTCTGGCTGGGCGGAGGCCTAGCAGGATTGACGCCAAAACGGAACCGGCCCCGGATGCCGATACGGCGCCCGGGGCCGGCCCTCGATGTGCTATGGCGTCGCTACTTCACCGTGACGTAGCGCAGCGGGAACGAATTGTCGGCCGGCTGGACCAGGTCGATGTTCTTGCGCGCCGCCCACACGACCGCCTGCTGGTGCAGCGGGATGTAGGCGAAGTCGTCGACATAGAGCTTGGTCGCCTCGGCGATCATGGCGTCACGCTTGGCCTTGTCGGTCTCCTGCTCCAGCTTGTCGGCCAGGGCGTCCAGCTTGGGATTGGAGTAGCCACCGGCGTTGAACTGGCCCTTCTTGGTCGCCTTGTTCGGCGTCTGGATCAGCGCCTCGAAGACATTGTGCACGTCGTAGGTCTGGGCCGGCGACCAGCCCAGCATGTAGAAGCTGGTCTCACCCGGAGACAGGTCGCCCTTGCGCAGGATCTTGGCGAAGTAGAGGTTCCGGGTCTGGGCCTTCAGGTTCACCTTGACGCCGATCTTGGCCAGCATGGCCACCACGGCCTGGCAGATCTTCTCGTCGTTGACGTAGCGATCGTTCGGGCAGTCCATGCCGACCTCGAAGCCGTTGGGATAGCCCGCGTCGGCGAGCATCTTCTTGGCTTCCTCCGGCTTCAGCAGCGCCGGCCGCTTGTCGAGGTCCTTCATGTAGCCGTTGATGACCGGCGCCACCATGAGGTTCGTCGGATAGGACTGGCCGCGCATCACCGTGCGCTTGATCGCGTTGACGTCGATCGACCGGTGGATGGCCTCGCGGACGCGCTTGTCCTTGAACGGGTTCTTGCCCTTGACGTTCGACTCGAGCAGCTCGGGCCGCTCCTGGTCGAAGCCGAGGAAGACCACGCGCGTCTCGGGCGCCTCGAGGACCTTGATGTTCGGGTCCTTCTTCAGCGAATCGGTATCCGCCGGCGGCACCTCGTACGTCATGTCGATGTCGCCCGCCTTCAGCGCGGCCACGCGCGTCGCGGGGTTCGGCACCGGCGTGAAGATCACCTCGGTGAGGTTGTGCTGCGGCTTGTCCCACCAGTTGGGATTCGCGACCAGAACGGTCTTCTCGCCCGCCTTGCGGTCCTTCAGCATGAAGGGGCCGGTGCCCATGGCGTTGCGGGTCGCGTAGTTCTCCTCGTTCTTGGTCATGTCCGCCGAGTTCACGGCGTTGTGCTTCTCGGCCCAGGCCTTGGACATCATGCCCAGGGCCGCCCACTTGTCGGCCAGCAGCGGGTCCGGATACTTCGTGGTGACGATGACGCGCATGTCACCGTCCTTCTTGATCTCCTTCACCGAGACGAAGTTGCTCTGCATGTTGGAGCCCGGGCCGTTGGCGCGGTTCAGCGAGAACACGATATCGTCGGCGGTCAGGGTCGAGCCGTCGTGGAACTTCACGTTCGGCCGGATGTCGAAGAACCAGGTGGTCGGATCGAGCTGGCCCCACTTGGTGGCCAGCGCCGGCTCCAGCTTGAGGTCCTTGTCGCGGCGGATCAGCGGATCGTAGATGTTGGAATTGAAGGTCAGCAGGAAGGTCTCCTGCCGCGCATAGGGATCCATCGAGCTGACGTCGCCCGAATTGGCCCACTTGAAGGTCTTGGCCTGCGCCATCGGCGCCAGCGCCAGCCCGGCGCAGGCGAAAGCCGCCAGCGCCATCGATTGACGGAAACTGAAGTTCATCCTTGTACCCCTTTGAGGCGCAGACCTGCCGTCGCGCCGATCGGACTCCCCGGTCGAGCCATGCACCAACGCATACCTGCGGGTGCAATACTGGTGCCACGTTTGCACCGGACACGACGCCCCGTCAATTGCCCAAATTTTTAGCATGGCCATGGCAGTTGGATGAATGGGGCCGGCCCGCTATCGTGCGACCACCTCCGGTACATTCTTCAGGGTGCGGTCATGAACGACGTCTCACGCAGCTTTCGCGGCAATTCCAATGCGGCCCGCGACATCGCCCATCATCTGCACCCCTACACCAACTTCAAGAAGCACGAGGAGACGGGTCCGCTCACCATCGTGCGCGGCCGCGGCATCTACGTCACCGACGACGACGGCAAGGAATACATCGAGGGCATGGCGGGCCTCTGGTCGGCGGCGCTGGGCTTCAGCAACGAGCGGCTGGCGACGGTCGCCTACGAGCAGATGAAGCAGCTGCCCTTCTATCACGCCTTCAACCAGCGCAGCCACGAGCCGGCGATCAACCTCGCCGAGAAGCTGAAGGCGATGGCGCCGGTGCCGATGTCGAAGGTGTTCTTCGCGAACTCGGGCTCGGAGGCCAACGACACCGTCGTCAAGATGGTGTGGTACATGAACAACGCGCTCGGCCGGCACCAGAAGAAGAAGATCGTCTCGCGCATCAAGGGCTATCACGGCATCACCGTCGCCTCGGGCAGCCTGACCGGCCTGCCGCACAACCACCGCTCCTTCGACCTGCCCATCCAGGGCATCGTCCACACCGGCTGCCCGCACTACTACCGCTTCGGCCAGGAGGGCGAGACCGAGGAGCAGTTCGCGACGCGCTGCGCCGAGGAGCTGGAGCAGCTCATCCTCAAGGAGGGCGGCGCCGAGCAGGTCGCGGCGATGATCTGCGAGCCCGTCATGGGCGCGGGCGGCGTCATCGTCCCGCCGAAGGGGTACTACGAGAAGATCCAGGCGGTGTGCCGCAAGTACGACATGCTGTTCATCGCCGACGAGGTGATCTGCGGCTTCGGCCGCACGGGCAACGTCTGGGGTTCGCAGACGCTGGGCATCCAGCCCGACATCCTGACCTGCGCCAAGGCGCTGTCGGCGTCGTTCCTGCCGATCTCGGCGGTGATGATCAACGACAAGGTCTACCAGGCCCTGGCCAGCGAGAGCGACAAGATCGGCACCTGGGGCCACGGCTTCACCTATTCGGGCCATCCGGTCGCCGCGGCGGTCGCTCTCGAGGCGCAGAAGGTCTACGACGAGATCGATCTCTTCGGCCACGCCAAGCGCATGAGCCCGATCTTCCAGAAACACATCCAGTCGTTCGCCGACCATCCGCTGGTCGGCGAGGCGATGGGCATCGGGATGGTGGGCGCGCTCGAGATCGTCGCCGACAAGAAGACCAAGGCGCCGTTCGACCTCGCGACGGTCGGCGCCGGTCTGAAGGTCTACAACCATGCGGTCTCGCGCGGCCTGTTCATCCGCAACATGGGCGACCGCGTCGCGGTCTGCCCGCCGCTGATCATCAACGAAGCCGAGATGGACGACCTCTTCGGCCGCCTGCGCCAGTCCTTCGACGGTGCGCTGGCCGAGCTGAAGTCGGAAGGCCATTTCAAGGGCTGAGATGATCGGAACGCAGCCGGCGCCGCCCCCACCGGTCGGCACCGGCCAGCGCATCCGCAATCGCGCCATCTGGGCGGTGGCGCTGTTCAGCGCCTCCGTGCCGCCGGCCGTCGTCGCGGTCGGCGGTTCCGACGCCTACGTGCAGGTGGCCTTTCCGCTTGCCGTGGGCTTCTGGATGCTAGGGCTCCTGTTCGCCCTGTGGGCCGCGGTCCCGACCTTGCGCCATTGGGAGGGACTGCCTTCCAGCACGCGCTGGCTCGGCGCGCTGCCCCTGCTCTCGGTTTCGCTGTTCCTGAGCGCGGCTCTGATCCTGCCGCTGGTCGCCTGATCCCCGTGCGCCGCGCGTGCACGCCGGACAAGGGCACGTCCTTCCCCGACAAATGCGAGCGGTTCGCAGTCCGCCTTCCGGCCCTTGTTTGATATCGGTCAAGGACCGCGCGCTGGCCGCGACCAAAATGCCCCGGCACGCAAGACCGAACCGGACTAGGATCGCGGCGCAAGAGAAAGACAGACGGATGGACTATCAGGCATTCTTCGCGCAGCACCTGCAGCGCCTGCATTCGGAGGGCCGCTACCGCGTCTTCGCCGAGCTGGAGCGCATGGTCGGCGCCTTCCCGCGGGCGCGCCTGCACCGCGACGGCGAGAGGCCGCGCGAGGTCACGGTGTGGTGCAGCAACGACTATCTGGCCATGGGCCAGCATCCGACGGTGATCGAGGCCATGCAGTCGGCGATCGGCGCCCAGGGATCCGGCGCCGGCGGCACCCGCAACATCTCGGGCACCAATACCCTGCACGCCGCCCTGGAGCGCGAGCTGGCGCAGCTCCACGAGAAGGAGGCGGCGCTGGTCTTCACCTCGGGCTACGTCGCCAACGAGACCACCCTGCAGACCCTGGGCGCGATGCTGCCCGGCTGCGAGATCTACTCGGATGCGCTGAACCACGCCTCGATGATCGCCGGCATCCGCCATTCGGGGGCAAAGCGCCACATCTTCCGCCACAACGACGCGGCCCATCTCGAGGCGCTGCTGGCGGCGGCCGATCCATCGACCCCGAAGATCGTGGCGTTCGAATCGGTCTATTCGATGGACGGCGACGTCTCGCCGATCGAGGAACTCTGCGATGTCGCCCATCGCCACGGCGCCCTCGCCTATCTCGACGAGGTCCATGCCGTCGGCATGTATGGCCGGCGCGGCGCCGGCGTCGCCGAGCGCGACGGCGTGCTGGGCAAGGTCGACATCGTGCAGGGCACGCTGGCCAAGGCGTTCGGCGTGGTTGGCGGCTACATCGCCTCGACGGCGGCGACCGTCGACTTCGTGCGGTCCTGCGGCGCCGGCTTCATCTTCACCACGTCCCTGCCGCCGGC
The DNA here is from genome assembly GCA_049323495.1 of Pseudomonadota bacterium. Lineage (GTDB taxonomy): Bacteria > Pseudomonadota > Alphaproteobacteria > Reyranellales > Reyranellaceae > Reyranella. The sequence continues at coordinate 130,509 of JBMONG010000003.1, read as the reverse complement.
CATCGCGGCGGCAGCGCTGGCCAGCGTGCGGCATGTCTCCGCCCATCCCGAACTGCGGACCCGCCACCAGGAACGCGCCGCGACCCTCAAGCGCCGGCTCGCCGTCGCCGGCCTGCCGGTGATGCCCTCCGACACTCATATCGTGCCGGTGTTCGTGGGCGATGCGGCCCTGTGCAAGCAGGCGAGCGACCTTCTGCTGGAGCGGCACGCCATCTACGTGCAGCCCATCAACTTCCCGACGGTCGCCCGCGGCACCGAGCGGCTGCGTCTGACGCCGACACCGCTGCACGGCGACGCGGAGATGACGCGGCTGGTCACGGCCCTGCAGGACGTCTGGCAGGAGCTGGGCCTCGGGCTGCGCCAGGCGGCAGAGTAGGAGGAGATCGGGAAGCGGCCAGGGGAAGGCGACGGCTCTCGCCGTACGCTTTCTTGCCTGCTGCCGGCACGACGGTACTATGCTTCAGCAGAGCGTGGGGCGCGGCTCGGATGAAGCAAAGCGATGAACGCAGACAAGGCAGTCGAGACGGTCCCTCCTTTCCTGAGTGGTGGTGGTGAACTCGGGCGGCTGATCCGCCAGTACGACTGGGCGAGCACGCGCCTCGGACCTCCGTCGGCATGGCCGCAGAACCTGCGCACGGCCGTCCGGATCATGATGACATCGCGCCAGCCGATCTGGATCGGCTGGGGCGAGGACCTGATCTACTTCTACAACGACGCCTACAAGTCGATCATCGGCGGCAAGCATCCGTCGGCGCTCGGCAAGCCCACGCGCGTGGTCTGGCAGGAGATCTGGAACGACATCGGACCGATGCTGGCGACGGCGATGGGGGGCGACCAGGGCACCTATGTCGAGGCGCAGCTCCTCATCATGGAGCGCAACGGCTACCCCGAGGAGACGTACTACACCTTTTCCTACAGTCCGATTCCCAACGACGACGGCACCGTCGGGGGCATCATCTGCGCCAACAGCGACGACACCCAGCGCGTGATCGGCGAACGCCAGCTTGCGCTCCTGCGCGAGCTGGCAGCCGGAACGGCCCATGCCCGGACGTGGAGGGAGGCTTGCGAGCGAAGCGCGGCGGCGCTGGCGACCAACCCGCGCGACATGCCGTTCGCCATGATCTACGTCGCGGAGCCCGACTCCCCGGTGCTCTCGCTGGCGGGCCAGGTGGGCATCGAGCGAGGACACAGCGCCGCCCCCGACAGGCTGGCGCCGGAGGACGGCACCCCCTGGCCCGCCCATCGCGCGCTTGGCCTCCACGAGGACATCGTCGTCGACGATCTGGGAAGCAAGTTCGGCGCTTCGCTGCCGAAAGGACCTTGGTCGCGCTCGCCGTCGCAGGCCGTCGTGCTGCCGATCATGCCGGCTGGCGAGACCGGCCGGGCCGGCGTGCTGGTGGTCGGGCTCAATCCGTTCCGTTTGCTCGACCAGGACTATCGAGGCTTCCTTGGCCTTGCCGCCGGGCAGATCGCCGGCGCCATCGCCAACGCCCAGGCCTACGAGGAGGAACGGCGGCGCGCGGAAGCGCTGGCGGAGATCGACCGCGCCAAGACGACCTTCTTCTCCAATGTCAGCCACGAGTTCCGGACACCGTTGACCCTCATGCTCGCGCCGCTCGAGGACGCCCTGAACGATCCGGAGTCCCCTCCCGGGCCATATCGCAGCCGCCTGGAACTCGCGCACCGCAACAGCCTGCGCCTGCTCAAGCTCGTCAACTCCCTGCTCGACTTCTCGCGCATCGAGGCAGGTCGCGTCGATGCCAGCTACGAACCGACCGACGTCGCCCGCCTCACCGCCGAACTCGCGTCCAACTTCCAGTCGGCGACGGACCGCGCCGGCCTTCGGCTCGACATCGACTGCCGTCCGCTGTCGCAGGAGGCGTATGTCGATCGCGAGATGTGGGAGAAGATCGTCCTCAACCTGATCTCGAACGCCTTCAAGTTCACATTGGCCGGCACGATCTCCATTTCGCTCGCCGAGTCCGACGACGGGAACCGGTGGTCCCTCCGCGTGCAGGACACCGGCGTCGGCATTCCGGACGACGAACTGCCGCGCCTGTTCGAGCGCTTCCACCGCGTCGAGGGGCAGAAGGGCCGCTCGTTCGAAGGTTCCGGCATCGGCCTGGCGCTCGTCCAGGAGCTCGTGAAGCTGCACGGCGGTCGGATCGGCGTCGAGAGCCGCGTCGGACAGGGATCCACCTTCACCCTGTCCTTCCCCACGGGCAGCGCCCATCTGCCGGCGGGCGCCGTCAGTGCCGCGCGGAAGCGCGCGTCGACCCTGCTGCGAGCGGAAGCCTATGTCGAGGAGGCACTGCGGTGGCTTCCGGATGCCGGCGCCAGCGAGCCTCTGCAGCGCACCGAAGTCGAGAGCGTTCTGAACGAAGCGGGCGACCGCGCGATTCGCATCGTGGTCGCGGACGACAATGCGGACATGCGCGACTACATCCGACGGCTGCTGGCGGGACGCTGGCAGGTCGATGCCCATCCCGATGGTGCGGCAGCTCTCGACGCCATCCGTGCCGCCAAGCCGGACCTCGTGCTGACGGACGTCATGATGCCGCGCCTCGACGGATTCGGCCTGCTCACGGAGCTGCGCAAGGATCCCGCGCTGCGCGACCTGCCGGTCATCGTGCTGTCGGCGCGCGCCGGCGAGGAGGCCCAGGTCGAGGGGCTGAACCTCGGGGCCGACGACTATCTGACAAAGCCTTTCGCCGCCCGCGAGCTGATCGCGCGCGTGAACGCCAACCTCGAGCTCTCGCGGGTGCGTCGCGAGGCGACGCGCGAGCTGCGCGAAAGCGAGGCGCGCTTCCGAAACATGGCGGACCATGCTCCGGTGATGATGTGGATGACGGATGCCGATGGCGCCGTCTCCTACGTGAACAGCAGCTGGCTGGAATTCACCGGCCTGTCCGGGCCGCAGTCGCTGGGCGCCGGCGCCTGGAGCGCCGTGCATCCGGACGACGTGCCGGCGGCCCAGCGGAGCTACGCGGAAGCGACGCGGGGCGAGGCCCCCTTCCGCGCCGAGTTTCGCCTGCGCCACGCCGACGGCACCTATCGCTGGGCGCTCGGAGCCGCCGCGCCGCGCCTGGATGCCGAGGGCCGGTTCCTGGGCTTCATCGCATCCATCATCGACATCACCGAGCGGAAGGAAGCCGAGCAGGTCCTGCGGCAGGTCAACGAGACTCTGGAGCGGCGGGTCGCGGCCGCGTTGTCGCAGCGGGCGGAAGCCGAGGCCCGGCTGCAGCAGGCGCAGAAGATGGAGGCGATCGGCAAGCTCACGGGCGGCGTTGCCCACGACTTCAACAACGTGCTGCAGGTGATCGGCGGCAACCTCCAACTGCTGCAGAAGGACGTGGCCGGCAACCTGCGCGCCGAGCAGCGCCTGCAGACCGCTCTGGCGGGCATCTCCCGTGGCTCGCGGCTCGCCTCACAACTGCTCGCCTTCGGCCGCCGCCAGCCGCTCGCCCCCAAGGTGATCAATCTCGGTCGGCTGGTCCGCAGCATCGACGACCTGCTGCGTCGGGCGCTGGGCGAGGGCATCGAGGTCGAGACCGTGGTCTCCGGCGGACTCTGGAACACCTTCGTCGACGCCGTACAGGTCGAGAACGCCCTTCTGAACCTCGCGATCAACGCTCGGGACGCCATGGCCGGCCAGGGCAAGCTCACGATCGAGGCCGGCAATGCCCTGCTCGACGACGACTATGCGAACAGGCACGCCGACGTGATCGCCGGCCAGTACGTGATGCTTGCCGTCACCGACACCGGCACGGGCATGCCGGCGGAAATCCTGGAGCAGGTCTTCGAACCCTTCTTCACGACCAAGCCGGAGGGCCAGGGAACGGGCCTGGGCCTCAGCATGGTCTACGGCTTCGTCAAGCAGTCGGGCGGGCACGTCAAGATCTACAGCGAAGTCGGCCACGGCACGACGGTCCGGCTCTACCTGCCGCGCGCGCGGGACGAGGAGGACGTCGAAGTCGCGCAGGATCCCGGCCCCGCCACCGGCGGTACCGAGACGGTCCTCATGGTCGAGGACGACGAAGACGTCCGGGCAACGGTGGTCGAGATGCTGAACGATCTCGGCTACCGCGTGCTCAAGGCCAAGGACGCGCAGAGCGCGCTCGCCATCGTCGAAAGCGGCGTCCCCATCGATCTGCTGTTCACCGACGTGGTCATGCCCGGGCCCCTGCGCAGCACCGAACTGGCCCGCAAGGCGCGCGAGCGGCTGCCCGGGATCGCCGTCGTCTTCACCTCGGGCTATACGGAGAACGCCATCGTGCATGGCGGCAGGCTCGACGAGGGCATCGACCTGCTGAGCAAGCCCTACACGCGCGAAGCCCTGGCGCGCAAGATTCGCCACGCCCTCCACAACCGGCAGCAGCACGCGACCGGGATCCAGCCCTCTCTCGGCCCCGCCGGCGCGGTACAGCAGTCTGCGATGCCCGAACCGTCGTCCGGACTTCGTGTCCTGCTGGTCGAGGACGACTGGCTGATCCGGGCGGCAACGTCCGACATGCTGCAGGCACTCGGCCATGTCGCTCTGGAGGCGGGCGACGCCGAGCAGGCCCTCGCTCTGCTGGCGAGCGAGCCGGTAGACTTGATGATCACCGACCTCGGCCTGCCCGGCATGTCCGGGGAGGCGCTGGCGGAGAAGGTGGGCGAGCGCTGGCCCGACCTGGTCGTCGTCTTCGCATCGGGCTACACCGATCAGCCTCGTCTCCGCTCCAGCGGACGGACCATGCACCTGCCGAAGCCATACGATCTCAAGGCTTTGGAAAGAGTCCTTGCCGCAGCGCGGGAGGCGATCGATCAGCGGCGCTGACGCGACACGCTAGTCCACCGTCCGCATCGTCCACAGCCGCGAGCGCAGCAGCACGAAGGCGATCAGCACCGCCATCGCGACGGCCGGCAGCAGCAGCGCGGCCTTGAGCCCCCACACGGCACAGATCGAGCCCGTGAGCAGCGCCCCGATCGGGCCGCCGCCGCCCAGTCCGAGCTGGAACAGCGCCATCAGCCGCGCGCGATGGGTGGGCGGCGACACGATCTGCACGACCGTACGGCTCTGGGTCATGGTGATGCCGGCGCCGATGCCCCAGGCGAAGCTCAGCCCCACGAAGACGGGGAATGGCGGCAAGGTCGAGAGCAGCACCAGGACGACCCCGCCGGTGAGGACACCGAAGCCGACGAGGCGGCCGCGCAGGGTCAGCCGCCGCGCCAGAGCGACCAGCGCAATGCTGGCCGCGATGGTGCCCGCCCAGAAGGCGAAGTTGACATAGGACAGCTCCAGCGCGCCGCCGGCGTAGTTGTCCCGCACGGCCAGGGGCAGCACCGTCATGAACGGGCCGACATAGAAGATGCCGACGCCGAAGTTCAGCAGGAGGACCGGCCAGATCTGGTCGGACTTCACCGCCGCCGACATCCCTTCGCCGAGGCTGCGCCAGAAGCCGGCTGTCGTTGCCGTCGGCGGGTGCGGCGGCGGATCCGGCAGACGGCGCACGGCCAGGCATCCCAGCAGCAGCAGGACGACGTTCAGCAGCAGCAGCGGCGCTGCGCCGACCCAGTCGGCCGCGGAGGCGCAGGCAATGCCGAGAAGCTGGCCGATGAACTGCAGCGCCGTGGCCAGCGCCACAGCGCGCGGCAGCTCGCCGCCCTTGGCGACCACCGGCAGAAGGGCGTCACGGGTAGGAATGGCGAAGGCGCCGATCGCGCCGGCCGTGATCCCGTAGACGATCAGCAGCGTGTAGCTCAGCGGTCCGCCCGACAGCAGCAGGATGGCGAGTGCCAGCGGCGGCAGGGCGTAGAGCAGGTGGTAGCGCAGCAGCAGGCGGCGGGGATTGCCGCGGTCCGCAACCAGTCCGCCGAGCGGCAGGAAAAGCAGCGACGGCGCCATGACGGCCGCCTGTGCCACGCCGACGGCGAAGGCGTCCATGCGCAGCACCACCGCCACCAGCCAGGGAAACAGGACCATCTGCACGCCGAGCGGGACGAACCAACTCGCGACGCCGGCCAGGTAGGCCGGGAAGGCTGTGGAGGGAGCGGTCACGGAACTGTGTTGATCCAGGGCGGGGGTGACTATACTTTCGAGAGGGTTAGTGCCGCTTGCTCATCCAATAGTCAAAGACACTCGTGCCCTGTGTCCCCTTGGTCAGCACGCGGTGGCGGAGCGGAAGACGATGTCGACATTCAACCGCACCACGCTGGTGAAGGTCCTGGAAGTTCTCGGCAGCAACAACGCCGGCGAGGCACTGGCCGCCGCGAAGCTCGCCGCGACCATGATACGCGAGGCCGGGCTCACATGGGACGACGTCGTGTCGACGGAGATCCGCGGTCCTTTGGTGGAAGCCCCTGCCGCTGCGCGTGCCGTCGGCGCGGGTCCGTTCGGCTATCGCCGCGACCGCGAGCTCTCGCCGCACGAGCAGTTCTTCATGGTCCTGCTGAGCCCGCGCACCCCGGCCGACGTCAAGCGGCAGCTCCGCGCCCTGGAGGCGCGCGTGCTCGACGGCGAGATCACGCCGCAGGAGACGCAGGACCTGCGCTTCATGTACCAGAACTACGTCGTCGGCTGACCTCCGCCAACAGCGGTGGACCGGACGGACCGCACCCGCCTCGCCGTCGTCAGAAGTCGACGCTCAGCGAGACGTAGAACGTGCGGGGTTGGTTCTGAAGCACCCAGCCGCTGGTCGCGATCCAGTAGTTCGCGTCGAACAGGTTGATGACGTTGGCGCGCAGCGTCACGGGCGGCAGCTTGCTCGACCGCTCGATGGCGTACCGTACGCCGGCATCGAAGCGCGTCCAGGCCGGCGTGGACTGGGTGTTCGCCTGGTTGATGTAGACCTGTCCAACATGCACGACGCGTCCCATGACGCCGAACCCCTTGGCGAAGGGCGTGTCCCAGTCGGCGGTCAGCGCGAGTTGGAACGGCGCGGTGCCGACGGCCTTGTTCCCGTTCGCGGCGCCGTTCTGCGTATTGAGCAGCGTGGCGTTGAGAAGAGTGAATCCTCCAAGCAGCTTGAGGCCCTGGAGCGGCTCGCCGAACAGGGTGAGCTCGAGACCCTGGTTGCGCTGGAGGCCGTCCGTCACCAGCGAGTTGCTTGACGTGTCGACGAACGAGCTGGGAATCTGGATCTGGAACGCGCTGAGCGTGGCGCCGAAGTTGCCGAGATCGAGCTTGGCACCAACCTCGAACTGGGTCGACACGAAGGGTGGGAACTGCTGGCCGGCGTTGGTCAGACCTGCGCCGGCGATCGGCCCCTGCTGCAGGGCCTGGATGAAGTTGCCGTAGAAGGACAGTTCCTGCCATGGCCGCACGACCAGGCTGACCGAAGGCGACACGACGGTCTGGTCGTTGCCGTTGGTCGGCAGTCCCCAGACGATGCTGTAGTTGGCCGTCTGCAGCCGCTGCAGGCGGGCGCCGCCGATCACCTGGATGCGATCCTGCGCGAACGACAGCGCATCGACCAGGCCGACGCTGGTGTAGAGCGAATCCGACGTGAGCGGCGCGTTCTGCCGAAACCCGAAGAAGCTCGGCTGCGGGAGCGCGACGGGCTGGTAGATGTTGGCACTGTTGGCGATCGTCAGGGGATTGGTGAACGACCAGTTCTGCGTCTTCAGGTAGTCGCCGACGAGGGCGGCCTCGTGCTTCACCGGGCCGGTCTCGAACTTGGCCCGAACGCCGGCCTCCAGCGACAGCGACTCGGTCTGGGCGAGGTACTGTCCGGCGGACAGGACCGCCGTGTTGCCGTTGTAGTTGACGATGTTCTGGTTGACGAAGACCGTCGTCAGGTTGCTGCGCTTGGCGCCTGCCTTGATGAAGCCCGTCAGGTTGTCGAGGATGTCGTGCTCGAACCGCATCGCGCCGTAGAGATCGTTGCCTTGCAGGCGCTCCCACGGCTGGTAGGAGCTGTTGGCGGCATTCGGCGCCGGCGGCAGCTGCACGCCCGCCGCCAGGAAGATTCCGCCCTGGAAGGCGTCGACGTCGCGGCGCAGGAAGCCGATATCGGCATCGAGCCGGGTGCGCTCGCCGCGGAAATCGAATCCGGCGGTAAGCGCCAGCCGCTCCGCCGCCTGGTTGGAGACCGCGGTGTCGCCGTTGAGGTACAGCCCGTTCAGGCGCAAGCCGAGGCTCTCGTCCGGCCCGAAGCGCCGGCCGAAATCGACCGTACCGCCGAACTGTGCCGACGACTGGTAGAGCGCCGCCACCCGCGTGATCGGCTCGCGGGTGGCCCGTTTGGGCACCAGGTTGATCGTGCCCCCGACCGCACCGGGCAGCGCACCGTTGAGGAAGGCCGTCGGGCCGCGGAACACCTCGACGCGCTCGATGCCGGTCATGTCGGCCTCCGCCGGGACGATGCCGAACAGGCCGCCGAAGCCGAAATTGGGGTTGGTCACCGTGACGCCGCGAATCATCATGCGGTCGTCGAAGGAGTTCCCGTCCGGGAAGCCCGGTCGCACCGTCGGATCACTGGCGACGACTTCGGTGAGGGTGCGCGCCTGCTGACTCTGCATGAACTGCTCGGTGTAGACCGTTTCGCTGAACGGCGTGTCCATGTAGTCGCGGTTGCCCAGCAGGCCGACCTTGCCGCCGCGGGCGACCTGCCCGCCGGCAAAGACAGGCGGGAGATTGCCGATCTCGGCCTGCGGCGGCGGCACGTTCGCCTGCACGCGCACGGGATCGAGCTGCATCGCGCCCGGCGCGGCGGCCATTCCCGCCACGGTGACGGCCGTCGCCGACGTGAACTGGAAAGTCAGGCCGGTGCCGGCAAGAAGCTGCCGCAGCGCCTGCTCCAGCGTCATGGAGCCCACGACCGCGGCACTGCTCTTGCCGGCGGTGGCCGCGGTGTCGACCGCGATCTGCAGCCCCGACTGGCGGCCAAAGGCCGTCAGCGCCGGCCCCAGCGGCTGCGCCGGAATGTCGAACGTCACGACCCGGCTGGCCTGCGCGGTCGAAGTGTCGGCGAGCGGCGGCGTCGCGGTCTGGGTGTGCCCGGGTCCGGCGAGGACCATTGCCAGGAGCGCCACGGCAGCGACGCCTCCACGATCAACCGATGTCACGAATTCTCTCCGCTCATCCCCGCGTGATGAGCAGATGACGGTTGAGAGAAGAGCGATTTAAGGCGCCCGCCCCGCTTTTTTCTTTTCAGGGTCCGGAGACCACGGTCACGTAGGGACTGATGCGCATGATGGAGCCGTGCTGCGCGCGGGCGATCGCCTCGAGCGCCTCGATCGGGCGGCCGAGATCGAACACACCGGTCACACGCCGGGCCGCCACCGCCGGATCGCGAATCACGATGACGCCCTCATAGTGCCGCCCCAACGTTTCGACCACGTCGGCGAGGGACGCGCCATCGACCACCAGGCGACGCTCGCGCCATGCCGCGATGTCATCCGGCGCGACATCGTCGCGCTGCGGCGGTTGGCCGTCCCGATCGACACGCAGACGTTGTCCGCGCGTCAGCATCTCGGGCGGAGAGTGGCCATCGACCGCCACCCGGACGACGCCGGACCGCACCGCCACCAGGACGGAGCCTTCCCAGCTGCGGACCGAGAAGGCGGTCCCGACGACGGTGACGGTCACGCCGCCCGCCTTCACCACGAACGGCCGCGTACTGCGCACCACTTCGAAGAAGGCCTCGCCCGCGAGCAAGGTGACCTCGCGCTGCGTCGTGCCGTAGTCGACGGCAACGGCGCTGCCGGCATCGAGATGGACTTCGCTGCCGTCCTCCAGCACCACGTCGCGCAATTCGGCGACGCCGGTGATGGCATCGGCCTGCAGCCACAGCTGGATCGCCGGCAGGAACGCCAGCAGCAAGCCGGCCGCGACGGCAGTCGCCGCCAGCGCGCGCCACACCGCGCCCCGGTTCCGGCTGGTGCGGACCCTGACCGGAGGCGGCGCATCGATGGGCGGCTTCGGCAGGTCGGCCGCGACGCGCCACATGCGCTGCGCACTGTCGTAGGCAGCGCGATGGAGCGCGCTCTCGGCCAGCCATCGTTCCAGGCCGGCGCGCAGCACTGCGTCGTCGGGCGAAGCCTGAACTTGCAGCAGCCAGTCGACGGCGCGTTCGCGCGCCTCGTCCTCTTTTGCCGTCGACGTCACAGAACCCGACCCCTCGCTTCCCCCGCGGCGCGGGAGACTGCCTGACATCAGACGAAAGACAGGTCCGAGTTTTAAGGGGACGACGCGAAGACTTCCACGCACTCTTCAGCGATCGGGTGCATCGAGCCTCCGCGAACCGTGCAGGATCGCCTGCTTCACCAGCTGATGGGCGCGCACCACCGAGATGCCGAGCCGCTCGGCGACCTGCTGCAGCGTAAGCCCTTCGAGGCGGTAGAGGGTGAAGGCGCGACGCGTGCGCTCCGGAAGCTCAGCCAGCGCCTCCCCGAGGATCCGCAGCTCGTCGCGATAGAGGACCACGTGCTCCGCCGTGGGCGCGTCGAGTGCCACGCCCTCGGCGTGGTCCGGCATCGTGGAGAGCGATTCCGGCGCAGGCCGCCTCACCCAGTCCAGCGCGACGTTGCGCACGATGCGGTAGAGATAGCTGGCAGGATGGGCGATCGGCACGGCATCTGCCGCGGTGAATCGGATATAGGCCTCCTGCACGACGTCCTCGGCCTGCGCCCGGTCGCCGACGATGCCGCTGGCATAGTTCACGAGCGCGGAACGCAGCGAAAGGTAAAGCGCGAGGGTCGAGGGGGCGGACACGCCTCTGCCTTCTTGTATTCAACTGATAATCAATCGCAAGCAATCTATAGAGCACCCACGTCGGAGCGGCAACCCCGTCGCCGTTCAGGCCTTCTGACCGAACATCCGGAGGCGGTATTCGACGAGCCGGAAGCCCAGGCGGGTTGCCGTCTCCTCGATCAGGCGCTCGAGTTCCCCGTCCTCGAGCTCGAGGATCTCGCCGGTGGCGAGGTCGATCAGATGCGGATGGGTTCCCCCTGCCCGCTCGTAGCGAGCTCGGCCATCGGTAAACACCCGCCGCGTCAGCACCCCGACATCCGCGAGGCTGTTCAGCGTCCGGTACACGGTTGCCAGACCGATGCGGTGGCTGGCGGCGGCCCGGCGATGGATCTCGCGGGCGCAGGGATGGTCCGTCGACGCGCCCAGTACCTCGAGCACGATGCGGCGATGCTCCGTCAGCCGAAGCCCCTTCTGCACGCAGAGTTGCTCCAGGGGCGTCACGCTCAGCGCCTCAAGTAGAACTGGATGGGCACGACGAGCTCCAGGCTTTCGCCGGGCTGGTCCGGCGGCAAGGGCGGCAGCGGCTGCGCGCGCTGCAGCAGTTCGATACCCTCCCGGTCCAGGGAGGCATGGCCGGAGGCGCGTTCGATGCGCGCCGCAAGCACGCGGCCATCGCGGCTCATGGTGAAGCGCACGTAGGTGATGCCTTCATGGCGGGCGCGCTGCGCCTCCCACGGATAGCGCTTGTGGCGCTCGAGATGGCGCAGCAGCAGTCCCTTCCAGGTCGGCAGCGCCGCCGATTGGGGCTGGGGCGAAGCACCCGGCGCCGGTGCGGCAGCGCGCTGGGTCTGTTCCGGCGCAGCTTGAGGCGCCGCTGCCATGGACCGCGGCTTGGGCTGCGGCGGCTTGATCTTCTTCACCGGCTGGGGCTTTTCCGGCGGCGGCTTGAGGTCGACCGGCGGCGGCGGCTCGGGCGCCGGCAGGACGACCTCGGCCAACGGGATCTCGACGGGCGGCGGCGGCTCGGCCGACTCCACCTTGATGTCGACGGGCTTGATGTCGACCGGTGGCGGCTCTTCGGGGTCGGGTATCGCTTCGCTCAGCTCCGGCGCGGGCGGCGCCTCCGTCGGCGTGGTCTCCGGTGCGGCGGGCATCGGTGCCATTTCGAGCATGACGGCCGCGGGCGGCGGCGAATAAGGCACCTCGGCGTGCGTCCAACCCAGCACCAGCCCGACCGCGCCGGCGTGCACCGCCAGCACGAACAGGAAACTGCCGGCCCAGCGCAGCTCGTCCTTCATTGCTCCAGCCCGACCAGCGCCACTTTGAGGTAGCCCGCGGACCGCAGCAGGTTCATGCCCTGCATCAGCTCGCCATAGGGCACGGTCTTGTCCGCTCGCAGGAAGATGCGCTCCTCCTTCTTGCCGCCCGTTTCGAGGTCGAGTGCCGCGCCGAGCCCCTCGCGCGTCACCGGCTTGTCCTTCAGGACGAACGAAAGGTCGCTCTTGAGCGTGAGATAGAGCGGTGTATCCGGCTTGGCCTGCCGCTCCGCCGTAGACGAGGGCAGTTCCACCGGCACGTCGACCGTGGCGAGCGGCGCCGCCACCATGAAGATGATCAGCAGCACCAGCATCACGTCGATGAACGGCGTGACGTTGATCTCGTGATTCTCGGCGAGTTCCTCGTCGCCGTGATCGAGCTTTACCGACATCTGCCGAGGTCCCTGGAGACCACGCGCATCACGGCGGCCGACGTGTCGGCAACCAGCGCGCGGTAGGCGCCGATGCGGCGCGAGAAGTGGTTGTAGATCACGACGGCGGGAATCGCCGCGGCGAGACCCAGCGCCGTCGCGAGCAGCGCCTCGGCGATGCCCGGCGCGACCACGGCGAGATTGGTCGTCTGCGAACGGGAGATGCCGATGAACGAGTTCATGATGCCCCAGACCGTGCCGAACAGACCAACGAAGGGAGCCGTGGAACCGATCGTTGCCAGGACACCCGTTCCCTTGAGCATCCGCCGTCCGACGGCGGCCTCAATGCGTTCGAGGCGCGAAGCGACGCGTTCCTTGAGTCCTTCGCGGTCATCCATGTTGCCGGCCGATTGCTGCCACTCCGCCTGGGCCGCGGAGACCAGCTCGTTCGGCGGCGCCTTGTCGAGCGAAGGGGCGCTGTCGATTGCGGACAAGACGAGCCGCTGCCGGCGGACTGCCGCGGCGAGCTCGAGGGTCTTGGCCACGAAGACGGTCCAGGTGATCAAGGAAGCGAGGGCAAGGCCTACCATGACCGTCTGCACGATCCAGTCGGCCGCGACGAACATGCCCCAGACCGAAAGATCCTTCGGGATGACGGCACCCGCCGCCGGCGCGGGCGGCATGGCTTCCGGCAGCGGTACCGCACCTGCGGCCGCGCCCTCGGCGGGTATCGCCGTAGTTGCCCCGCCCTCTGGCGGCGCAGCGCCCCCCGCCGCCGAGGGAGCTGCCGGCTGTCCAGGTTGCTGCGACGCCGCCCTGCCGGCCGGACCCGTCCGGGTGTCCCGTGGTGCACCAGCGGCCGCACCCGGGGATGCAGTGCCCGTGCCGGACACATTTCCCTGCGGTGTGTTCCCCGGAACAGTCGGGCTCGCTGCAGCCCCGGGCGCGCCGGAAGGCACTGCGGCCGGCGGCGATGTCGGCGCCGCGGCCGGAGCGGCAGGCTTGGCCGGCGTCTGCGCAGTCGGGCCCTGGACGCTGGGCGCGGTACCGGTGGCAGGATTGCCCGGCGGACCGGCGGGCGCCGCCGACTGGGCGAAAGCCCATGCGGGAATCCCCAGAACGACAAGTAACAGAAGGACAATACGCATGTAAAAGGCCGACCTCAGCCGCAGATCTTGACAACACGCAGGACGGGATGCAGCCGGCCCAGTCCGATGCGGCCGCCGTCTCCACATCTCTATGACGAACAAGGAGCCGCATTTTTTTGCTCCGCCGGCGGGAAATGAGACAATCGATGGGCGAGGATTTCCGGTCAAATACGGAAGAGATCCCCCGACACCAGCCTGTCGCGACGCCATGTCGCCTAGACTTCTGCGCGCAGTCCTTCCGTGCCCGCGCGAAGGGAACTTCCGGCGCGGCGCGAAAGGCTGCCCCCAATGCCCTGCGCTCGGCTTAGAAGTCCGCAGACAGGGACAGCAGGAAAGTACGCGGCGCCCCCATCGACAAACCGAAGCTGGACGTAGCCGAGGCCCAATAGTTCAGGTCGAACAGGTTCTCGACATTGAAGCGCAGCGCTACGGGCTTCCCATCGGGGCGCTCGAAGACATAGCGGATCCCAGCGTCGAACCGCGTCCAGCTGGGGATGCTCTGCGTGTTCGCAGCATCCAGATACTGCATCCTGGTATAGATCACGCGCCCCGAAACCGTCAGGCCGCGCAGGAATGGCGTATCCCACTCTGCGCCCAGATTGAGCTGAACGTCGGGGACGCCGGTCGCCGACTTCCCGTTGGTCAACGCCGAGCCGGTATCGAGCTGAACGGCATCGAGCAGCGTGATGCCCCCCAGCGGCCGGAAGCCCGGCAACGGCTCGCCAAACACCGTCCATTCCAGGCCTTTATTTCGCTGGGTGCCGCCGACAGTGAAGACCTGCGTCCCCGGATCCAACACGCCGAAGGGCTGATCGATCTGGAACAGGCTGAGTGTCGTGGCGAACTTTCCGAAGTCGACCTTGGCACCGATCTCGAGCTGCTGCGTCTTCGACGGCGGGAAGGTCTGTCCCGCGTTCAGCGCGCCGAGCGGCGCCGTCGGCCCCTGCTGCAAGCCCTGGATGAAGTTGCCGTAGACCGACACGTTGCTCCATGGTTTCGCGACGAAGCCGACGGCGGGCGATATCGCGCTCTGGTCGTAGTAGGACGAGGCCAGGCCGGTCGCGGTGCTGTAGTTGCCGATCTGCACCCGCTGGAGCCGCCCGCCGACCACGAACTGGATGCGCTCGTCGAATACCGAGATGACGTCCGCCAGACCGACCGTCGTGAGTTCGGTCGAGTTGGTCTTCGGCGGGTTGAGTATCGGCACGTTGGGCTTGGCGACGAATGTCGGCTGGTAGAGGTTCGATGAAATCGTCGCCGCGACCGGAAAGAGCTGGCCAAGCTCGACCAGGACCCGGGTGGCGTTGGCGGCCAGGGCGTGCCGGATGGGACCCGTACTGAAACGACCTCGGAGGCCGACCTGTTCGGTATTGGCCTGGTTCCAACCCGGGAAGTTGAAGGGCGCATCCCTGAGATTGCCGTTGGCGCTCGTCACGGTGGCGAAGCCGGTGAGGCTGGTGAACTGCGACCACCGCGCACCTACCGAACCGAACACCGTCCAGTCCGGTGTGATGTCGTACTCGATATTGAGGGCACCGAACAGATCGCTGTTGGACATGAACGTCCAGGGCTGAAACCAGTTGCTGTTCCCGCCCGGCGCCAACGGGACCGGGATCCCTGCCGCGACATAGGTCGGACGTAGCGGCGAATTGAAGGTCTGCGTCTGATAGCCGAAGTCGAATGATGACCGCAGTCGATCGCCGCGGAAGTCGACCCCGAAAGCCGCGGCGCCGATCGCCTGCGTCTGCCGATCGACAGGCGTGCTGCCATTGAAATAGGTGCCGTTGAAGCGAACACCGATCGAGCTGTCGTCGCCGAACCGACGGGCGATGTCGACATTGCCTCCAAACTGCGCACTGGACGCATAGGTCGCCGTCAGCCGGTTCAACTCGACGTCCGACGCGCGCTTGGGAATGAGATTGACCGTTCCGCCGACACTTCCGAAGGGCGGCATGCCGTTGAGCATCACCGACGGCCCCTTGAGGATCTCGACACGTTCGAGATAGTCCGTGAGAACCGTGGCGGTGGGAGCGATGCCATAAAGGCCCCCGAAGGCGGTGTCGTTGTTGTTGAAGGCGAAGCCGCGGATCATCAGAGGCTGCGTGTAGCCCACACCCGACCACGAGTTGCGGACCGACGGATCGTTGGCGGCCACGTCCCCGACGTTGCGCGTCTGCTGATCGCGCATGAGCTTCGCGGTGTAGTTCGCCTGATTGAACGGCGTGTCCATGAAATCGCGCTCGCCCAGCAGACCCACCTGACCGCCGCGCGCCACCTGGCCGCCGGCGTAGGGCGGTGGCAGGTTGTCGATGACGGCCTGCGGCGGCACGCTGGCCTGGACTCGAACCGGATCGAGCTGCAGCGCTCCGGAAGCATCGGTTCCCAGCCTGCGAAGGACGACCGTGTTCCCCTCGCTGAACCTCCACCCCACACCTGATCCCGCGAGGAGCGCATCCAGCGCCTGTGCCACGGTGTAGTTGCCCGAAAGACCGGCCGTGCGCTTGCCCGAGAGATCGCTCGACGCACCGATGAGACGGATGCCGGCCTGATCGGCAAGGCGTGTCATCGCCGTGTCGAGGTCCTGCGGTGGAATCGAGAAGCTCACGACCCGGTCGCCTGCCGCCTGCCCAAGCTCGACCGCACCGCTTGCGGCGTCGGCCTGCGCGAGACCGGGCAAGGCGCACGTCGCCATCGCCGTCGTTGCCAGCAGCCGCCAAGCACTCCAACGCATCATCTCGTCCCCCGACATCGTTCCGGCACGGTGGCGGCGGCTCCCGGGCAGTTCGCCGCTCGCTCGCGCCGATGTGCCTGTGACGAACGGGAACGGAGTGACTTGCAGTGACCTGGGCGAATTTTTTCTAGCGGATGACGGTCAGCAGCGGCATCTGCAGCAGCCGGGCGTGTGTCGTCTCGGCGATCGAACGCAGCACACGCTCCGGATCATCGACATCGAACACGCCGGTGATCTCGAACGACTTCAACTGCTCGTTCATGATGACGATCCGCCCTGTCCGATAGCGCTCGAGTTCGGCGACCACCGCCTGGAGCGGCCACCGATTGACGATCAGCTTGCCCCGCTGCCAGGCGGTCGCGGTATCGACGTCGATGGCCGCAAGCCTGAAGCGGCCTTCATTTCCGATCTCGAGGTGCTGGCCCGCCTGCACGCGCATGGCTGGTCGCTCGCCGATCCGGACCTCGACGGTGCCCTCGGTGACGGAGACTTCGCCGCCACCGTCGCGCCGCCGGACGCCGAAGGCGGTGCCGACCGCCTGTGCACGAAAGGGGCCGGAGACGACGACGAACGGCCGTGCCGGATCCTTGGCGACGTCCACGAAGATTTCGCCCTCGTACAGCACCAGGCGCCGCTCGCCCGAAGAGTATTCCAGCGACAGCGCTGTTGCCGTGTTCAGGTCCACCATGGACCCATCGGGCAACACGGCGCGCTTGCGCTGGCCGACCGCGGTCGCATGGTCTGAATAGAGCCCGGCAAGCGGCCCGAGTGCCGGCAAGTTCACAGCGATCGCCGCGACCGACGCCGCTGCAGCCACAGCGAACAGTGCGCGCCGCGGTAGACGCCTGCGCGGCGCGGCGACACTCTGCCGGGCCGTCTCGGCGAACTCCCTCGCCTGCCGCGTCTGCCCGACCGCTCCCATCAATGCCTCGGCTTCGGCCGCAGCAGCTTCGTGTGCCGCCGACTGCCGGCGCCAGCGCAGGAAGTCACGCTCCTCCAGCGACGAGGCAGCGCCCGAGCGCAAGCGCACCAGCCAATCGATGGCTTCGTCGCTCAACCTGCGATCGAAGCGCCCGCGGCCGGCGTCTGGCGTTCTGCTATCGTCCGACATACGGCAACCCGAACGCTGGAACCTTCCCCGCTTCTAGACGATTCATGCGGCGACGGCTTGCAGCAAAGTGTTGGGATTATTTTGCGCCCGGCCATTCGCCCGCGTCGCAGGCATGCAGCCTGTCGCGACAATGGCGAAGCGCCTGGACGATGTACTTGGCGACCATGCTCTGCGATACGCCGAGGCGATCGGCGATCTCGGCAAAGCTGCACCCTTCGACACGGCTGAGCAGCAACGCTTCGCGGGCATTCCGGGGCAGTTCGTCCAACGCCAGCTCCAGCAGCCGCAGCCGCTCGCGGTCGAGCGTCCACACCTCGGCGGAAGGCGCAGGGTCGGGGACGCCCTCGCCCGTCTCCGCATCTGCCAGGTCGCTGGCGGTGCGCCGCTCGCGACGCAGCGCATCGATCGCGAGGTTGCCCGCGACTCGGTAGACATAGGCGCGCGCGTTGCGGATCTCGCCGGCCGCTGGGCTGGCCGCGGCCAGGCGCAGATACGTGTCCTGCGCGAGGTCGGCCGCCCGCTCCGGATCACCTGTGCGACGGACCAGAAACCTCAGAAGGTCCTGATAGTGCTCACGAAAGCTCGCGACCAGTACCGATATGTCCTGCCGCCCCATCGCTCCTGCCGAAGTTCCACGACAGGTTTATATCGACTGCGAACGACTCGCAACCGCAGAGAGGCATGTCACGCCATGAGGGTCAGGCGGGCAGGAGAACGCTCTGTTCGCGTTCGAGGACACGGCCAACGGCCGGCCGCGCCAGCATGCGATCCTTCCAGGCGGTGTAGTTCTCGAGTTCGGCGACCGGCAGCCCGATGCGCTTTCCCCAGCCGTAGAAGACCAGCGCATACCCGTCGACGACGCTGAACTGGTCACCCAGGATCCACTGCTTTCCGGCGAGCAGCGCGTCGATCTCCTTCAGCGCCGCATGGAAGTTCTCGCGGCCCACGGCCCTGAGGTGATCGAAGACGCTCGTGTCGGTGGCGAAGCGCTCCGGTCGGCCGATATGCGTGAAGGCCGGATGGACGTTGTTCGAGAACCAGGCCATCAGCGAGATCGCCCGCGCGCGGCCCGCGGGATCGCCCGGCATCAGGTGCGGCGCATACCGGTTGGCAACATAGTCGAGGATTGCGGTGTTCTCGACGATGGTCCCTTCATCGACCACCAGCGCCGGCACCCGACCGCGCGGATTGATCCTCAGATATTCCGGCGTCTTCTGCTCGTTCTTCGCAAACGACAGGGCCTGCGCTTCGTAGTCGGCCCCGCTTTCCTCGAGACCGATATGGGACGCCGTCGAGCAGGCACCGGGCGCGTAGTAGAGCTTGAGCATCGTGCTCTCCTGAAGTGGATGTCGCCTACAGGGGCTGGGCGGCGCCGTTTGGGCGATTGCGGTGGAGGAACTCGCGACCCACCTTCACCCGCCGGTCGCCGTCGTACTCGACGATGTCGGCCGTCGCGTAGGTCTCGGTCCAGTTGGACGGAAGGAAGGAACCCGATCCCACGACATCGATAGGCGCCTTGGCCTCGGCCATCACGCGGCATTTCGCCGGTCCGAACCCCGAAGATGCCACGATCCTCACCTTGTCGAAGCCGGCTCGATCGAGTTCCGCGCGCAGGTGGAAGATCGCCGCCGCCGACACGCCGGTACCTACCAGATAGCGCAGCTCCTCCTCGCTGCGATAGCCGCGAATGGACTCGGGCGAGAAGCGCTCCAGCACGGCGTAGGATGTGGCGGGATCGAGACCCTCGATGTACCGACCTCCTGTGGTGTCGAGGCGCAGGGACAGCATTCCCTTGCCCGCGAGTTCGGGGAAGCGCCGGCAGACCTCCAGGGAGTCGGAGATCTCGCGCGCGAAATAGTCCACCAGGACCGTCATCGGCTCGCCCGGGAAGGTCTCGTGGTACATCTCGGCGGCGCGCACGGTCGATCCGGCATAGCCGATCAGGGCGTGCGGCATGGTCCCCAGCCCCTGCTCGCGTCCGAAGAAGTGCGCCGTGGCGTGCGTCGCGTTGCCGATGAAGCCGACGGCGCCGACCTTGCGCTTGGCGCGTGCCGAGCCGACCGATGCGGCATAGGCCATCATCTCAGCCATCTCCTGGCCGGCGCAATGGCGGGCGTCCATCGCGAGGAAGGCCGACTTCGGCATGTCGGCACACATCGTCCAGGCGTTGTATGCGGCGACGCAGGCCGGGCCGAGCTTCTGCAGGAAAATCGTCTCGAGATCGACGAGGTGGAAGAACGAGCCCGTGATGTACATCATCGGTTCGCCCGCACCGACCCACTTGCCCTCGGTGTAGCGCAGGTCGAGCTCGACGGCCGTGTTGCGCGAGCGGCCGAGCTCCTCGAGCCATTCCAGCGCGAGCCGCGGCGCGAACACCACCGGCCGCCGCATGAAGATGGCGTAGGTGACCCGGCTGTCGCCGAAGCGGCCGATCACCTGCTTCGTCCGGTTGAAGTAATGATCGGTATAGCGCTCGATCTCGCCGTCTGCTGGGCGCGTCATCGGCCCTCCCCCACAAGGCCCTTGATTGCTCTCATCCGGCGCAGACGCCGCCTCAGCCCGCCGGCCGCGCGCGGGCGATCGTCAGACGCTCCGTCTTGAGCTGCTCGGCCAGAAGAAAGGCCAGTTCCAGCGCCTGGCTGGCATTGAGCCGCGGGTCGCACTGCGTCTCGTAGCGTTCGACGAGGTTGTCGACCCTGATGTCGACCGCGCCGCCGATGCATTCCGTGACCTCCTGCCCCGTCATCTCGAAGTGCACGCCGCCCGGATGCGTGCCTTCGGCACGGTGCGCGGCGAAGAAGTCCTTCACCTCGCTCAGGATGGCGTCGAAATGCCGGGTCTTCTTGCCGTTGGCCGCGGTGACGGTGTTGCCGTGCATCGGATCGCAGGACCATACGATCGAACGGCCCTCCTTCTTCGCAGCTCGCAGCAGGGCCGGCAGCTTGTCGCCCACCTTGTCGGCGCCCATGCGGGCGATCACCACGATGCGGCCGGGCTCGTTGGCCGGATTGAGCGTCTCGTTCAGGCGCAGGAATTCGTCGACCGGCAGCGACGGTCCGGCCTTGAAGCCGAGCGGATTGCGGACGCCCCGCAGGAATTCGACATGGGCGCCGTCCGGCTGCCGCGTGCGGTCGCCGATCCACAGCATGTGAGCCGAACAGTCGTACCAGTCGCCCGAGGTCGAATCGACGCGCGTCAGCGCCTCCTCGTACTGCAGCAACAGCGCCTCGTGGCTGGTGAAGAATTCGGTCTCCGCGATCTGCGGCGTGGTTGCCGAGGTCAGCCCGCAGGCCGCCATGAAGTTCAGTGTCTCGTCGAGCCTGGCGGCCAGATCCTGATAGCGCTCGGAGGCTGGCGAGTTGCGCACGAAATCGAGGTTCCACCGATTGACCTCGTGCAGATCGGCATAGCCGCCCTGGGCGAACGCACGCAGCAGGTTCAGCGTCGCCGCCGACTGGTTGTATGCCTGCACCATGCGCTCGGGATCCGGCCGCCGCGCGTCGCCGGTGAACTCGAATCCGTTGACGTTGTCGCCCCGGTAGGACGGCAACTCGACGTCCCCCTGCTTCTCGACGCTGGAGGAGCGCGGCTTGGCGAACTGACCGGCCATGCGGCCGACCTTCACCACCGGCACGCCGGCGCCGTAGGTGAGCACCACGGCCATCTGCAGCAGAACGCGGAACGTGTCGCGGATGTTATTGGCGGTGAAGTCGGCGAAGCTCTCGGCGCAATCGCCTCCCTGAAGCAGGAAGGCGTCGCCGGCCGCAACCTTGGCCAGGGCGCTGCGCAGCTTGCGCGCCTCGCCGGCGAACACCAGCGGCGGATAGCGCCGCAGCCGCGCCTCGGCACCCGCCAACGCAGCGGCGTCGGGATAGGTCGGCATCTGCTGCGCCGGCCGGCTGCGCCAGCTCGTGGGCGTCCAAGCGGCGGCACTCGAACTGCGCGACTGCGCCTTCGTGGCCGTACGGGACGGACCCTGGATCGCGGTCATCTTCTCCTCCTGCACCTCCGGCCGGGCACCGGCCATCGGGGTTGGTGAACCTATACGCGCTGTGGATGAAACGCCAGCGCCGGCAACGCCCCCTCGCGCGGCTCGACGGCTGTCGCCGACTACTCCGCCGCCCGCCGGTTCGGCGCCGGCTCCAGCCGCGCGGTGCGCATGGTGACGAACTCTTCGCCGGCGGTGGGATGAATACCGACGGTGGCATCGAACTGCGCCTTGGTCGCACCCGCCTTCACTGCGACCGCCAGGCCCTGGATCAGCTCGGCAGCGTCGTCACCTACCATATGCACGCCCACCACCTTGTCGGTGGCGGCTTCCACGACCAGCTTCATGAAGGTGCGCTGCTCGCGCCCGGCGATGGTGTACTTCATCGGCCGGAAGGCTGCCGTGAACACGCGCACCGCGCCCAGGCGCAACTTGGCTTCCTCTTCCGTCAGGCCGACATTGGCCAGCTCGGGCTGGCAGAAGACCGCCGACGGTACATCGCGATGGTCGGGCTTGCGTGGCTTCTTGCCGAACTCGGTGTCGGCGAAGCAGTGGCCCTCCATGATGGCAACCGGCGTCAGGTTGATGCGGTCCGTGACGTCGCCCACGGCCCAGATGTTCGGCGCCGTCGTCCTGGACCACTCGTCCACCGCGATGGCGCCCGCCTTGTCGAGCTGGACGCCGGCCTTCTCCAAGCCCATTCCCGCCGTATTGGGCTGTCGCCCGGTCGCATACAGGACGAGATCCGTCTCGAACATGCCGCCGAGCGGCGTGTACACCGTGTAGGGAGCCTTGCCCTCGGTCGCCGTGATGCAGCTCACCTCCGTCTCGGTGCGCATGCGGATGCCGCTCTCCTTCAAGCCGTCGTGTACCGCCGTCCGGCACTCCTCGTCGAAGCCGCGCAGCACGCGATCGCGCCGCAGCACCAGGTCGACCTTGCTCCCGAGACCATTGAAGATGCCCGCGAACTCCACGGCGATGAAGCCGCCGCCGACGATCGCGATGCGCTTGGGCAGCTCCGGCAGATGAAACGCTTCGTTGGAGGTGATGGCGAACTCGCGGCCCTGAACATCGGGCACCATGGGGTGCCCGCCCGTGGCGATCAGGATCTTCTCGGCCGTTACCGTCTCCTCACCGATCGCGATGGTGTGGCGATCCATCAACCTCCCACGTCCCATGTGCAGCTTCACACCAGCTCCCTCGAGCAGGCGCAGATAGATGCCGTTGAGCCGGTCCACTTCCGCGTTCACGTTGTCACGCAGCGTCGCCCACGAATGGGTGGGCGGCGACACAACCCAGCCATAGGCGCCGGCATCCTCGAACTCGTGCGCAAACTTCGACCCGTAAACGAGGAGCTTCTTCGGCACGCAGCCGCGGATCACGCAGGTGCCGCCGACGCGATAGTCCTCGCAGATCCCGACGCGCGCGCCGTGTCCGGCCGCGATGCGCGACGCGCGAACGCCACCCGACCCGGCCCCGATGACGAACAGATCGTAGTCATACGCCATGTGGATATCCTGAGAACAAAACCACAACACGGCCAATATTTGGCCGCGGCTCCGACTATATCGGCGCTTAGACGCCCGGGTAAGGGAACTTAAGAGAGAGAAAGAAGTTCCTGATACAACCCAAGGATAGCCACGATGATGAAGTTCCTGGTTCTTCCCATCTCCCTGGTGCTGGCCAGCCCCACGCTCGCCGCGTCAGGCGACCCCGACGACGACGCCTCCAAGCCCGCTGTGCGGTCGGCACCGCCCGCCGACACCAGCCGCAGCGGCCGGGGCATCATGCGCTACGATGCAAACGGGGATGGCGTGGTTGACCGCGACGAATGGGTGGCCGGGCAGTCTGCCCGCTTCCAGGGCCTGGACAGGGACGGCGACGGCAAGCTCAGCCAGGAGGAGATGTTCGCCCGCACGCCGGCTGCAGCCAGCGTCCTGCCGACCGACCGTCAGGTCCAGCGCCAGTCCACCTACTTCCGAAGGCTCGACACCGACAAGGACGGCAGCGTGACCTTGGCAGAGTTCCTCACCGGCTCCGAACGGAACTTCGCGCGTTGCGACGCGAACAAGGACGGCCGCACGGATACTGCCGAATGCCGGGTCGCGCTGCAGCGCAACCGCTGACGGAAAAAGAAGGGCCGCCCCGGGGGCGGCCCTTCCGATGATCCTGCCTCCTCCGGTCAGCTGCTTTCGGCGTGCATGACGTCGCCGAAGAGCTCCCAGGTCTCTCCCTTGAAGCGCTGAAGCTGGACGGCCTGAATGGGATAGTAGTCCGTCGGGCTCGTATTGATCGTGATGCCCGGCAAGAGCATCGGCAGCTTGTACTTCTTGAAGCCCGCCGCCTGGCTCATGAGGTTCTGCCGCGTGAGGTCGTTGCCGCACCTCTTCAGGGTCTCGTGCATCAGGCTGCCGACAGCGTAGGCGAAGACGTTCGAGGCGTCCGAAAGGCTTGCACCCGAATTGTGCTTGGTCATCCACTCCTTCCAGGTCTTCATGTCGGCATTGTCGGCCCACTGGTCGTCCGTCGGATCCATCAGATAGGCCGCGGTGATGACGCCCTGGACGTTGTCGAAGCCGGCCGGCTTCATGACCGTGGCGACGCTCGCCGACACGTTGTTCAGATACTGGGCCGGCTTCCACCCGATATCGCCCGCCTTGCGCATCGCCTGAGCCGCGAACTTCGGCGTGGAGATGTTGAAGAAGACGTTGGCGCCGGAATCCTTCAGCTGGATGACCTGGCTATCGACCGTCGGGTCCGTCACCTCGTAGGTGACGTGCTTGACGACCTTGCCGACCTCCTTGCCCAGCCCTTCGCGCATGCCCTCCCAGTAGTCCTTGCCGTAGTCGTCGTTCTGCATCAGCACGCCGATCTTCGGATCCTTCACATTGGCGAGGATGTGCTTGGCATAGATGACGGCTTCGGTGTGGTAGTCGGGCTGAAAGCCCATCGTCCAGGGGAACTCCTTGGGCTTGCCCCACTTGGACGCGCCGGTGGCGACGTAGAGCATCGGCACCTTCTTCTGGTTCATGTACTTGTGGATCGCCGTGTTGGTCGGCGTTCCCAGCGTGTTGAAGGTGCAGAGCACCTTGTCCTGCTCGACGAGCTGGCGGATGCACTCGACCGTCTTCGCCGGATTGTAGCCGTCGTCCAGCGTGATGAAATTGACCTTGCGGCCATTGATGCCGCCCTGCTCGTTGACGTATTTCCAATACGCCTGCAGCGTCTTGCCGATCACCCCGTAGGCGGACGCCGGTCCGCTGTAGGGATTGGTGTGACCGATCTTGATTTCGGTGTCGCTCGCGCCGTCCGAGTATTTCTTGGCGCCCTGCGCGAATGAAACACCCGAAGCGGACAATACGGCGGCAGTGGAAACGCCGCCCAAGAACCCACGCCTGTTCGTCTTCAACGCATCCTCCTGTGTTTTTTGGTTTTGCAGGACGAAGCGTGGCGCGAAATGTTTACCTGGGAAAGGAAAAAACCCGCTGTGCGATACACAAATTTTCAATGTTGCATCGCGGAATCGCAACAGAAAGGCCGCCGGCAATGCCGGCGGCCCCGCTCTGCTGACGCTCTGCTGCGTTGATCAGGTGCTTTCGGCCGACATCACGTCGCCGAACAGCTCCCAGGTGTCCTTGGAGAAGCGGGCAAGCTTCACCGACTGGATCGGATAGTAGTCCGTGGGGCTGGTGCTGATGGTGATGCCGGGGATCAGCATCGGCAGCTTGTACTTCTGGAAGTTCGCCGCCTGGCGCATGACGTTCTCCCGGGTGAGGTCATCGCCGCACTTCTTCAAGGTCTCGTGCATCAGGATCGAGACCGCGTAGCCGAAGACATGGTTGGCGTCGGCCTTGTTGGAGCCGGACATCCACTTGTCCATCCAGGCGTTCCAGCCCTTCATGTCCTCGTTGTCCGCCCACTGCTTGTCCGTCGGATCCATCAGGTACTGCGCCGTGATGATGCCCTGGCAGTTCTCGAAGCCGGCCGGCTTCATCACCGACCCGACGGATGCCGACACGTTGTTGAGGTACTGGGCGGGCTTCCAGCCCAGATCGCCGGCCTTGCGGATCGCCTGGGCGGCCGCCTTGGGCGTGGCGATGTTGAAGAACACGTTGGCGCCGGAATCCTTCAGCTGGATGATCTGGCTGTCGACCGTGGGATCCGTCACCTCGAAAGTGACGTGCTTGACGATCTTGTTCGCGTCCTTGCCGAGCCCTTCCTTGAAGCCGCCGAAGTAGTCCTTGCCGTAGTCGTCGTTCTGCATCAGCACGCCGATCTTCGGATCCTTGATATTGGCCAGGATGTGCTTGGCGTAGATCACGCCCTCGGTGTGGTAGTCGGGCTGGAAGCCCATCGTCCACGGGAACTCCTTGGGCTTGCCCCACTTCGACGCGCCGGTGGCGACGTAGAGCATCGGCACCTTCCGCTGGTTCATGTAGCGATGGATGGCCGTGTTGGTCGGTGTCCCCAGCGTGTTGAAGGTGCAGAGCACCTTGTCCTGCTCGACCAGCTGCCGGACCAGCTCGACCATCTTCGGCGGCGAATAGCCGTCGTCGAGCGTGATGAAGTTGATCTTGCGTCCGTTGACGCCGCCCGCATCGTTCACGCTCTTCCAGTAGGCCTCGATCGTCTTGCCGATCTGGCCATAGGACGATGCCGGACCGCTGTAGGGTCCGGTATGCCCGATCTTGATCTCGGTATCGGTTGCACCGTCCGAGTACTTCTTCTGCGCCCGAACAGCGGTCGAGCCCCCGATCACCGCGAGTGCCGACGCACCCGCCACGAAACCACGCCTACTCGTACCCACGGTAACGCCTCCTTCCCAGTTATTGATGCCGGAGTTTCATTCGGAATCAGGATGAAAAGAAGGCCGCCTGCCGCGCCCCTTCCGCATCCCGGTTCCATTCTCGGTCCGGTTCACAACCCGCCGGACCGGACCGATGCCACCCTCAGCCACGAGCGCCCTGGAACCTGCGCCAGAGCGCCTGCAGCCCTCCCGCGATACCCGTCGGCATCAGATAGATGATGACGATCAGCAGGATGCCGAACACCGTGTAGGCGGAGAGGTCGAACGGCAGGCCGAGGCCGTTCTTCACGAACTGGGACAGGGCCTGCGCCGAGTTGTCGACCAGGACATAGAAGATCCCGCCGATGACCGAGCCCGCAAGCGAGCCGATGCCGCCGACCACCAGGCCGATCAGGAACTTGATGGACAGGAAGATGGTGAAGCTATCGGGCGCCACGAAAGCGATTGCCGAGGCGGAGAGCGCACCCGCGATCCCGGTATAAGCCGCACTGATCCCGAAGGTGACCGTCTTGTAGAGCGCGATGTCGATGCCCATCGTCTCGGCCGCCATGTTCTGGTCGCGGATGGCCATCATGGCGCGCCCGCTGCGGCTGTCGAGCATGTTCGCCGCAGCCCAGAACAGAATGATCATCGTGATCAGGCAGAAGTAGTACAGCCACTGGTCTTCGCTGAGCGGCAGCCCGAACGGCACTTCGGGCTTCAACAGCACGATGCCCTGCACGCCGCCCGTCAGGCCTTCGAGCCACCGGTACTTGAGGATCTGCGGAACGGCCAAGGCCAGCGCGAAGGTGGCGAGCGCCAGATAGTGGCCCTCGAGCCTGAGGGCGGGCAGTCCGAAGAGGTAGCCGACGATGAAGCAGACGATCGCGGCCGCCGGTATGGTCGCCCAGTAGGGAAAGCTGAGCTGATCCATCAGGATCGCCGCGGTATAGGCGCCGACGGCATAGAACGCGCCGTGTCCCAGGGAGAACTGGCCGTTGAACCCGGTCAGCAGGTTGAGCCCGAGCACGGCGATCGACGCGATGATCATCGTGCTGACGAGGAACAGCCGGTAGTCCGAGATGGCGTCCGGAAAGACGGGCTTCAGCAGCGGCACGACCACGGCCAGGACGATCAGCCCCAGCACCCATTTCTTCGAGGTCGCCATGTCAGACCCTCTTCACGACGACGCGGCCGAACAGACCGGCGGGCTTCACGGTCAGGACGAAGATGACGATGATCAGCGCGACCGTGAGCTTCTCGCCATTGCCGATGATGTAGATGCCGGTCGCCTGCTCGATCTGGTTTCCCGCATAGGCGACCATGTTTTCGAGCACACCGACGATGAACCCGCCTGCCACCGCGCCGGCAGGGTTGGAGATGCCGCCGACCAGCGCGCTGGCGAAGGCGTAGAGCAGGATGCCGGCCATCATGTTCGGATCGAGGTAGACGATGTGGGCAACCATGATTCCGGCGACCGCGCCAACCGACGCCGCAAGGCCCCAGCCCAGCGCCAGCATCCAGTCAACCCGCACGCCGACCAGCCGTGCCATCTGCGGATTCTGGGCGGCCGCCCTCATCGCCAGCCCCAGCGG
Source organism: Pseudomonadota bacterium (assembly GCA_049323495.1). GTDB lineage: Bacteria > Pseudomonadota > Alphaproteobacteria > Reyranellales > Reyranellaceae > Reyranella. The sequence goes on along the minus strand of JBMONG010000003.1, from coordinate 102,788 downwards.
CGTGTACCGGAAGAACACGAAGAGCAGGCCCAGCACGATCAGGGTGACGATGACGACGCCGAGCTGATGCGAGCCGATGACGCCGGCAATGCCGAAGCTGCTCTTGGGAAACGGCGATGGATATTCCTTGATCAGGTAGCTCCAGATCGCCCCGGCCATCGAGTTGAAGATCGCGAGCAGGCCGATGAAGACCACGATGATCGACAGGATCGGCGCCGTATGCAGCGGTCTCAGGATGAGCCTTTCGATCGCCACGCCCATCAGGAACGACAGCGCCACCGCGATCACGAAGGCGGCCCAGAAACCGAGGCCCCAGGTCATGAGCTGCCAGCTGAGATACGTGCTGAACATCGCCATCTCGCCCTGGGCGAAGTTGATATGGTCGGTGGACACGTAGATCATCACCAGCGCCAGCGCCACGCAGGCATAGATGGCGCCGTTGGCGAGCCCCGATGCGATCTGCTGGAGAAACTGTTCCATCTGATCCTCAGTACCCGAGGTAGGATTTGCGAATGTTCTCGTCGTTCTTGACGACGGACGACTCGCCCGACATCACGACCTTCCCCGTCTCCAGAACGTAGGCATGGTCGGCAAGATCGAGAGCAAGCGCTGCGTTCTGCTCCACCAGGAGGATGCTCACATTCTCCTCCTCGTTGATGCGTCGCAGGATGCGGAAGATCTCGAGCACGATGAGCGGCGCCAGTCCGAAGGAAGGTTCGTCGAGCAGCATGAGCCTCGGCTTCAGCATCAGGGCCCGCGCGATCGCCAGCATCTGCTGCTCGCCACCCGAGAGGGTGCCGGCTTGCTGCTGGATTCTCTCCTTCAGGCGCGGGAAATAGCCGAACACGCGTTCGAGGTCGGCCTGCACGCCGGCCTTGTCCCGGCGCGTGTAGGCCGCGATGCGGAGGTTCTCGTCGACGGTCAAGGACGTGAAGGTGCCTCGGCCCTCCGGCACATGGGCGATGCGAAGGCGGACGATCTCCTCGGTCGCCAGCCCCGCGATCTCGCGGCCGTCGAAGCGCACGGCGCCGGTGGTCCGCACCATGTTGCAGATCGCCCTCAGCGTCGTCGTCTTGCCGGCGCCGTTGGCACCCAGAAGCGTCGTGATGCCGCCCGCTTCGATGTCGAAGCTGACGTCGTAAAGCGACTGCGTCTGGCCGTAGAACGCCTTCAACTCCTTCACTTCCAGCAGCGCGGCCATCACGAGGTCCCCAGATAGGCGCGGATCACTTCGGGATCGCGCTGCACTTCCGCCGGCGTGCCGTCGGCGATCTTCCTGCCGAAGTCGATGGCGACGACCTTGTCCGACACCGACATGACGAGGCTCATATGATGCTCGACCAGCAGGACCGTGACGTGCTGCAGGTCGCGCAACCGCTTGATCTGGCCCTTCAGCACCTCGATCTCATCGTGATTGAGGCCCGCCGCAGGTTCGTCCAGCAGCAGGAGTTTCGGGCTGGAGGCCAGCGCGCGCGCCAGTTCCACGCGCTTGCGGATCGGAAACGGCAGTCCACCGGCGAGGGAACCGGCATACGGCTCGAGATCCATGAAGGCGATCAGCGCCCGGGCGCGTTCCGTGATCCGGGCCTCCTCCGGCGCCACCTTCGGCAGGCGCAGGGCGTTCTCGAAGAAGCTGGTGCCGCTGCGGCTGTGGCAGCCGACCTTCACATTGTCGAGCACCGACATCCGGTCGAACAGCGCAACGTTCTGGAAAGTACGGCCGATGCCCACTCTCGGAATGTCGTGCCGCGGCCTTCCCAGGATCGACTTTCCCTCGAACTGGATGTCGCCGCTATTGGGGGTGTAGAGGCGGCTCAGACAGTTGAACAGCGTCGTCTTGCCCGCGCCGTTGGGGCCGATCAGTCCGGCAATCTGCCCCTGGAACACGTCGAAGGTCACGCCGTCCAGCGCAACAATGCCGCCGAAACGCACCGAGACGTCGCGCACGCTGAGGAGCGGCGAGCCGCTGGATGAAGTCGCTTCTGCCATGGTCACACTAGATTCCGCGCACCGATCGATTCAACACCGCGGCGCCGCGAAATTACCCTTGCCTCCCAAACACTTGCGACTCTTCTCCGGAGTCATTGCGGAGCAGACGATGGCCCATCCCGCCGCGCGACGCAACCCCAATGCCACGGCGCCACGCTTTCGGCGTGATTGCGCCGCAGGATTCGTGCGCAGTGCAGGCGTTGACACGCACCGCTTTGCCGCCGATACGAAAAAACCCCTCTCAATGCGGGCTCTCCGCCATGAAGTGCTCTTTGAAACCATTCCTCTCGATCTCAGCCTCCGCGACGGCCCTTGTGGGCGTGGCTCTCGCGATCTCGCCCGTGACCGCCCAGACGCCGCCGACGCAGGGCTGGCCGGCGAGCCGTCCGGCCGCCCCGCCCGCCCAAGCCAAGCCGGCAGGTCCACAGCCGGGCCAGCAGGCCACGGGGCAACAGGGCACGGGGCAAGAGGCCGTCGGCAAGCCCGCCGCCGTCCCGCTGCCGCAGTGGTTCGTCGAGATCGACACCGACAAGAAGGGCGAGATCTCGCGCGCCGACTTCCTCAAATATCGCATGAAGTCGTTCGAGGAGCTCGACACCAACAAGGACGGCAAGCTCACGCTCGAGGAATTCCTCAAGGTCGCCGAGCCGCCATTCTCGAACGACGTCCAGGGCGGCCCCAGCCTCGAGGAGCGGCGGAGCCGCGCGCGCGCCGAGTTCCAGAATCTCGACACCAACCGCGACAACTTCGTGGAGCGCGGCGAGGCCGAAGCGCTGGTCCACTCCGAATTCAATCTCTATGACACCGATCGCGACAACAAGGTCACCGAGCCCGAAGTGCGCCTGATCGTCCAGCGTTCGCTGCAGCGAGAGGCCGCCGAGCGTCAGCAGCTGGAGCAGCGCCGCCGCCAGGGCATGGCCGCAATCAACGACTTCATCGACATGCAGCTGCGCGAAGCGGATCGGATGGACAAGAACAACGACGCCAAGCTGAGCCAGCAGGAATACCTCGTGCTGACCGGGCCGGCCGACGGCCCGCAGGCGAAGGGGCTGCTCCCCTACGATCTGCGCAAGGAGCTCGTGTTGCGCAAGTTCAAGGAGATCGACGCCAACAAGGACGGCCAGCTCGATCCCGTCGAGCTGACCGCGTACGCCGTCAAGCAGTTCGGCGAGATCGACGCCAACAAGGACCGCTTTCTCACAGAGGACGAGTTCAAGAAGGCGCAGGAGAACGAGACGAAGAAGATGCGGGCGATCATCCAGGCGATGCAGCCCGCCCGGCCCGCGCCGCCGCCGCGGCCGGCTCCCGCGCAGCCGCGGCCGCAGCTCAATCCGGCGCCCGCGACGCCATCGGGGCTCGCGCCTGGCCTGCCGCAGGGGACCCGCTGAGCAGCCCTGCGCGGACCGCTATTCGACGGTCACGCTCTTTGCGAGGTTGCGCGGCTGATCCACATCCGTGCCCTTGGCAACGGCCGTGTGGTACGCGAGCAGCTGCACGGGCACCGTGTAGAGAATGGGTGCCACCACGGGGTCGACCGCCGGCAGGCTGACCGAAGCGACCGAGGCGTCGCCCAGCCGGGCGGTGCCGAGCGGATCGCTCAGCAGGACGAGCTTGCCGCCGCGCGCCTTCACCTGCTCGAAGTTCGAGGCGATCTTGTCGAAGATCGCATCGCTCGGCGCCACGACCACGACCGGCACGGCCTCGTCGATCAGGGCGATCGGCCCATGCTTCATCTCGCCGCCGGCATAGCCTTCGGCGTGGATGTAGGAGATCTCCTTCAGCTTCAGCGCTCCTTCGAGGGCGATGGGGAAGGACGCGCCGCGACCGAGATAGAGCACGTCACGCGCCGGCGCCAGCACGTCCTCGGCGATGCGCTTGTACTCCTGCTCCCTGTTGAGGGCCTCGTTGACCAGAGCCGGCAGCTCGATCAGCGCATTGGCGAGGTGCCGCTCGCCCTCCTCCGACAGCGCGCCGCGCGCCCGGCCGGCATCGATCGCGGCAGCCAGCAGCACCGTGAGCTGGGTGGTGAAGGCCTTGGTCGAGGCCACGCCGATCTCGGGACCCGCCAGCGTCGGCAGGACGATGTCGGATTCCCGCGCGATCGCGCTCTCGGGCACGTTGACCACGGAGAGGATGACCTGCTTCTGGGCCTTGGCGTAGCGCAGCGCGGCAAGGGTATCGACGGTTTCGCCGGACTGGGAAATGGCGATACAGACGCCGCCCGGCGGCAGCGGCGGTTCGCGGTAGCGGAACTCCGACGCCACCTCGACCTCGACCGGCAGGCGTGCCAGCTTCTCGAACCAGTACTTGGCGACCATGCCGGCAAAGCAGGCCGTGCCGCAGGCGGTTATGGTCAGCCGGGAGACCTTGGCCCAGTCGAAGGGCAGCGCCGGCAGCGTCACGGAGCGCGTGGCGGGGTCGAGATAGGTCTGCAGCGTGTCGCCGATGACGGCAGGCTGCTCGTAGATCTCCTTCACCATGAAATGGCGGTGGTTGCCCTTGCCCATCATGGCGCCCGAGATGCCGCTCTGGCGAATCTCGCGCTTCACCTCGTTCGTTCCCTGGAAGACGCGCGCGCCCTTGGCGTCCAGCACCACCCAGTCGTCGTCCTCGAGGTAGGTCACGCGCTTGGTGAACGGCGCCAGCGCCAGCGCGTCCGTGCCGATATACATCTCGCCGTCGCCGTATCCGACGGCCAGCGAGCTGCCGCGGCGGGCACCGAGCAGGATGTCGTGGCGGCCGCTGAACAGCGCGACCAGGGCGAAGGCGCCGCGCAGCCGCTCCATGGCAAGGCCCATCGCCTGCTCAGGCGCGTGCTGGCGCTCCAGCAGGGAGGTCAGGAGCTGCGCGACCACCTCCGTATCGGTGTCACTGTCGAAGGCACGGCCCTCCGCCACCAGCTCGTCCTTGAGCTCCTGGAAGTTCTCGATGATGCCGTTGTGGACGATCGCGACCCGGTCTGTGGCGATGGGATGGGCGTTGCGCTCGCTGGGCTTGCCGTGCGTCGCCCAGCGCGTGTGGCCGATGCCGATGGTTCCCGGCAGCGGCTTGTGGCCGAGCAGCGCCTCCAGGTTGATCAGCTTGCCCTCGGCGCGCCGGCGCTCGATGTGGCCGTTCACCAGCGTGGCGACCCCCGCCGAATCATAGCCGCGATACTCCAGGCGCTTCAGCGCCTCGACCAGCAGGGGAGTGACGGGTGCCTTGCCGATGATTCCGATGATGCCGCACATGGAAGGTCGTCCAAAAATGAAGGCCTAGCTCTTGCCGGATCGCTTGGCTGCCGCCGCGCGCTCCTTCAGTTTCGCACGAAGCGCGCCAGCGCGCGCTTTCTTTGTCACCTGGCGCGCCCTGCCGAAGGCCACGGCACCGGCGGGGACGTCCTCGGTGATCACGCTGCCCGCCGTCACGTTGGCGCCGCGGCCGATGCGCACCGGGGCGACCAGCGAGCTGTTGGAGCCGACGAAGGCCTCCGCACCGACGACCGTGCGCCACTTGCCATAGCCGTCGTAGTTCACCGCGATCGTGCCCGCGCCGATGTTGCTTGCCGCGCCCACGTCCGAATCGCCGAGATAGGCCAGGTGGTTGGCCTTGGCGCCCCTGCCCATGCGGGTGGCCTTGAGCTCGACGAAGTTGCCGATATGGACGCCGTCGGCCACGTCGGAGCCCGGCCGGATGCGCGCGAACGGGCCGATGATCGCGTCGCGGCCGATGCGCGCGCCTTCGATGTCGCAGAAGGCCCTGATCTCGGTGCCTGCCGCGACGCTGACGCCCGGGCCGAAGCGCACGTTGGGACCGAGCGTCACGTCTGCGGCGAGCCTGGTATCGGCGGCCAGCCATACCGTGTCGGGGTCCGCCATGGTGACGCCGGCCTCGAGCGCCGCCCGGCGCAGGCGCCGCTGCAGCGCCGCCTCGGCCGCCGCCAGCTCGATGCGCGAGTTCACGCCCATGAACTCCGCTTCCTCGCCCGTCACGGCGACGGTGGCATGCCCGCGGGCGCGGGCGATCTCCACCGCATCCGTCAGGTAGAATTCCCGCTTGACGTTGTCGTCGCGAATCGCGCCCAGAAGCGAGCCCGCAAGAGCGCCGTCGAGGCACATCACGCCGGAATTGCAGAGGGTGATGCGGCGCTGCGCGGCGTCGGCGTCGCGGCTCTCGACGATCCTTTCCAGCAGCCCGTCCGCGTCGAGCACCAGCCGCCCGTATGGGGACGGGTCGGCCGCCTCGAAGCCCAGCACGCCCACGGCGGCCCGCGCGCGGCGACAGGCCCCCACCAGCCGCCGCAGCGTGGCGGTCTTGATCAGCGGCGCGTCGGCATAGACGACGAGGATCGGTCCGCGATGACCCGCCAGCGCCGGCAGCGCCGCCCGGGCGGCGTCGCCGGTACCCAGCGGCTCGCGCTGGACCACCGTGGGATGCGGCGCGAAGGCGGCCGCGACTTCCGCCGCGCCCGGGGCGACGACGCCGACGATGCGGGCGGGCGCCAGGCGTCGGACGGTCTCGAGGACATGCTGCACCATCGGGCGTCCGGCCAGCGGATGCAGGACCTTGGGCCGCGCCGACTTCATGCGCGTACCGGCACCGGCCGCCAGGACCACCACGGCGATGGGCGATTTCATGGCTTGTCCGATGCCACGGGGCTGGCGGCCTCGCAAGACGGATATGCTAAAGGATCAGCCATGCACCCCAATGCCGACAATCTGATCACAGCCCGGTTCGACACCGTGATCTACGACCTCGACGGCACGCTGATCGACAGCGCCCGAGACATGTGCGTGGCGGTCAGCCGCGTGCTCGCCGATCATGGCCTGCCGCCGATCAGCGACGACGACGCCCGCCACTTCATGGGCGAGGGCAGCAAGATCACCATGCGGCGGGCCTTCGCCAAGGCCGGCCGCACGCTGGACGACGACGAGGCGAGCGCCGTCACGCGCGAGTTCGTGCGCTACTACGAGGCCGATCCGGTGCGCTACACGACCGCCTTCGACGGCGTGCCTGAAGTCGTCGCGCGCTTCGAACGCCTGGGGCTGCGGCAAGGCGTATGCACCAACAAGTTCGAACGGCCGGCCCGCACGATCCTGGCCGATCTCAAGCTGATGCCGCCGATCGCCGACGTCGCCGGCGCCGACACCTTCACGGTGCGCAAGCCCGATCCCGGCCACATCCTGCAGCTCATCGCCCGCATGGGCGGGCGGCCCGACCGCGCCGTCATGATCGGCGATTCCATGCATGACGTGGGCGCCGCCCACGCCGCCGGCCTGCCGGCCGTGCTGGTGAGCTGGGGCTACACCGCGCGCCCCGCCCGCGAGCTCGGCGCGGAGGCGGTGATCGACCACTTCGACGCCCTGCCGCAGGCGCTGACGCTGCTGGCCGGCCGGGAAGCCGGCTAGGCGGCGCGGCGCAGGCCGCGGCTCTTGCTCATGTCGAGCACATCCAGTCCCGCGCCGTCGGACAGCACGATCGTGCGCGGCTGCCCGGCGCGATAGCCGAGCCGCAGGTAGAGCGGCACGCCCGACAGCGTGGCGCTCAGCGTCAGCAGCTCGATGCCGGCCGCCAGGCTGTCGCGCTCGACGTGATGCATCAGCGCCGTGCCGATGCCCTGGCGCGCGCAATCGGGCTCCACGAACACCGCGCGGACGATGGCCCGGTCGGCACCCGTCGCCAGCGGCGAGCCATGCCTGGCATAGGCGGGCTGGCGCTGGGACCAGCCCGCGCTGCCCAGGATGCGGCCCGCCCTGTCGCGCGCCACGAAGTAGTGCCCTTCCTCGATCAGGTCGACATCCAGCGTCCCGGGCGCGCGCAGGTAGCTCTCGATCGTCGCCGCGGCGTAGAAGCCGCGGCCAAGCTCTCGCAGCGAACGGGCCTGCATGGCGCGGATTGCCGGGGCCTCGACGGCCCGGGCATGGGCGATCTCATAGGCGGTGACGGACATTGCTTTGCTCCTCCTTGCGGGCGGACGAGATGCATCGCCGCGGTTGCGCCGTCCAACGAGTAGCCGAAATATGCGTCATGAGTGCATCTCATGGGCAGCCATGGACATCGACCTGCTGAAGACCTTCCTCGCGATCTGCGACGCCCGGAGCTTCACCGCCGCGGCCCGGCAGGTCGGCCGTACGCAATCCGCGGTGAGCCTGCAGATGCGGCGGCTGGAAGATTCCCTGGGCCGCCCGCTGTTCCGCCGCAGCGGCGCCGGCGTGACGCTGACAGAGCATGGCGAGCTGCTGGTCGGGCATGCGCGCGACATCGTTGGCCGCACTGCCGAGGCGATGGCCGCCTTCGGCCGCGGCGAGGTCGAGGGCGTGGTCGTTCTCGGCCTGCCCGAAGACTACGCGCCGCGCATCCTGAGCTCGGTGCTCCAGCGCTTCGCCGAACTCTATCCGCGCGCCACGGTGGACGTGGTGATCGACGAATCGCGCAGCCTGGTGCAGCGGCTGGCCGAAGGCTCAGTCGACCTGGCCTTCGTCACGGACGGCGAAGGCCCGCCGAGCAAGGCCCCGGTCGCGTTCAGGGATCGGATCGTCTGGGTCGGCCCGGCCGAGGGCGCGCTGCATCATCTCGACCCCCTGCCCGTCGCGCTGTGGGACCGCAGCGACAGCTACGGCCAGGAGATCATCGGCGCCCTTGCCGCCATGGAGCGGCGCTACCGCGTGGCCGTCCTCAGCCGCAACATGACCGGCCTGCGCACCGCCGTGACGGCGGGGCTGGCGGTGACGGTGATGGTGGGGTCCAGCGTCACCACCGGCATGCGCCGCCTCGGTCCCGAGGACGGCTTCCCCGATCTGCGGCCGCTCGCCATCCGGCTGGAGCGGACGCACCGGCGCACCTCGACGATCGTCGACCGCCTGGAATCCCACCTGCTCGCCCACTTTCTCGCCGAGGAGGGCGAGCGCCCCGGTTGACGGCCCGCCCGACAGGCCCTATACGCGCGCCTTCCGGGCGCTTAGCTCAGCGGGAGAGCACACCCTTCACACGGGTGGGGTCGTAGGTTCAATCCCTACAGCGCCCACCATTCACCTTGCGGCGCCGATCGGAGCGCGCGCCGCCCCGGCGTAGGGATCGTTGACGCCGTCGAGCGGCCAGATCGGCCGCCGCAGCCGGGTGAATTTCAGCCGCGAGATGTCGGGCGAGCAGATGCCGCCGGAATCCACCAGCACGATCTCGCGCGCGATCGGTGCGTAGGCGGCCCGGAAGTGCTGCACGCTCTTCACCACCACCACGTCCTTGGCCGCCGGATCGATGCCCTGGCTGAGGAAGACCTGCAGGTCGATCGTCTGGATGCGGTTGGAGATCGTCACCACCTCGATGCCGCCGATGCGCAGCACGGCGGTGGGCCCCATCGCCGTCTCGACGCCGGCATTCATCGGCCCGTCGTTCCGGAACAGCCCGTCCGACAGCATCTTCACGACAGCCTTCGCCTTCACCGGCGCGCCCATCGAGGCGTCGGTGTGGCCGCCCAGGCTGACCTCGATCTCGGCACCGACGCCGGCCTTCATGGCCTGCTGCACCGTGCCGGGATCGAAGATCGTGCCGAAGGCCACGTTGTCGACCCCGGCGTCGATCAGCGCCTGCAGCACCGGCGTGGTGTCGTTGTAACCGCCGCCGCCGGGATTGTCGGTGCCGTCGGCGATGACCAGCGGGCCCTTCCTGCCGGCGCTGCTCCCAGTCCCCGCCTTGGCCGCCGCGATCGCCTCCGCGATCGGCCGGTAGTCGGAGGAACTCTCGTCCCGGCGCTTCCAGATCTCCTCGACCAGCGCCGCTGCGATCGCCCTGGCGCGCGCCTCGGCCGCCGGCTCGTGGCTCACCGCCACCGACGGGCCGGTATAGGGAATGTCCGCCCAGGTGAAGCCGGCCTGGATGCTGACGACGTTGATCCCCGGCTCCTTCTCGAAGGCGTCGGCCTTGGCCAGCAGGTCGCGCATCAGGCCGGGCTGGGTGGTGCGGCCGTGATCGGCGCCCTCCAGCATGGCTGGCTGGACCAGCAGGCAGCGCGGCTTCCTGCGGCCCTCCATCGCCTCCTGCACCAGGGCCGCCGCCTGCACCGCGCGCTCGTAGCCGTCGATGTGCGGATAGGTCCGGTAGCTCACCAGCGCATTGGCATTGGTCGCCATGCGCACGGTGGCGTTGGCATGCAGGTCGAGCGTCGCGGCGATCGGCACGTCCGGCCCGACCACGCCGCGCAGCATCTCGAGCAGCGCGCCCTCGGCGTCCTCCTCGGTCTCCGTCACCATGGCGCCATGCAGCGACAGGCAGATGCCGTCGAGCTTGCCGGCCTTGCGTGCAGCCCCGACGATCATGTCGCGGATGGTCTCCCAGGTCTCCTTCGTCAGCTTGCCCGACGGCGTGGCGTTGGCCGCCCCCGCCCACACCGGCTCCCAGCCATACTTGTTCGCGCTGTCGATGTAGCCGCCGATCTCGTTCCGCGTGCCGGTGAAGCGCGGCACCATCGCCTCGCCCTCGATCAGCCAGCGTCGGCGGTAATCATCCAGGGTGGTCGCCAGCTTCGAGAACGTGTTGGTCTCGTGCATGAATTGCGCAATCAGAACGCGGTACGCCATCGTCGGAATCACCTCTACAGCTTGGCCGTCTTCAACCACTCGGCCTGGCCTTCCTCGCCCTCGACGCCCATGCTCTCGAGGAAACGGCAGACCATCATGTAGTAGCCGATGGTGAGCGTGAGCTCGACCAGCGCGCCGGGCGTCAGGAAGGCCTGCACGGCCTTGAGCGTCTTGTCGGAGGCGCGCACGTTGCGCACCACGTCGTCGGTGTAGCGCAGCACGGCCTTGTCGTGATCGGTGAAGGCCGGCGCCTCGATGGTCGCGTCACGCAGCGCGGCGATCTTCTCCTCGGCCACACCGGCCTCCCGGGCGATGCGCTCGTGCTGGAACACCTCGTAGGCGGCGCGGCTCAGCCGGCCCACGCGCACGATGGCCAGCTCCCGCAGCTGGGCATCCAGCTCGCAGCGATAGAGCAGCGCATTGCCCATGCGCACGAAGCCCTTCAGCCCGGCTTCCGAGTTGGCGAGCATGCGATAGATGTTCAGGTGCGGCTTGAGCTTGTCGAGGAACTCGGCGTGCCGGCCGGCGGCGTTCTCGACCTCGTAGTACGGAATGCGCGGCATGTCTTTCTCCCTTGGGGGCGCGACACTCTCAGAACAGCGTCCCCCGTGCCAGCGGATTGAACCCTGAACTAGACCGGCCTGCCCTGCGCGCCGAGGTCCCAGAACAGCCCCGTCATCAGGCGCAGCCCCTCGCGCGCCACGGGCGCCAGCAGATGCTCGTTCGGGGCATGCTGCGAACACGCGGCGTAGGAGTGCGGCACCCAGACCGTCGGCATGCCCAGCACGTCGGTGAAGACCTCGTTGGGCAGCGAGCCGCCCAGGTTGGGCAGCATGTTGGGCTTCCGTCCGGCCGTCTTCTCGATGGAGGCGGCGGCAAAGCGCGCCCATGGATTGTCGGGGTCGAGCCGCGTGGCGTTCATGATGACGTCGCGCGCCGAGTCGACCTGTATCTGGCCGAAGCCGTGCCGCTCGAGATGGCGGCGCAGCGCGGGCACGATGTCGTCGGGGTCGGTGCCGACGACGAAGCGGAGCTGGCAGTGGGCCGTGGCGCTGGGCGGGATCGCATTGACGGGCCGGTCCGGATTGCCCGCCTTGAAGGCCAGCACCTCGAAGCTGTTCCAGCCGAAGACGCGCTCGACCGGCGTCAGCGATTCCTCGCCCCACTCGGGATCGATGGCGGGGGCGCCGTCGCCCGCGTCGATATGCGCGTCGGCCAAGGCCGCGCGCACGGAGTTGGTCAGCGTCTTGGGCCGCCACTCGGGCACCTTGATCTGGCCCCGTGCGTCGGTGATGGTCGCGAGCGCATGGGCCAGGATGATTCCGGGGTTGGCCAGCAGGCCACCCCAGTTGCCCGAGTGATGGCCGCCTTCGCGCAGCGTGAGGCTCAGGTTGAAGTTCAGGGTGCCGCGGGTGCCGCCGAATATGGTCGGCCGGCGATGGTCGAGCCGCGGCCCGTCGGAGCCGATCAGGGCATCGGCCTTCAGCGCCGCCTTGTTGGCCTTGCAGAAGGCCTCGAGGCCGGGCGAGCCGGTCTCCTCGCCGGTCTCGATCAGGATCGTCGAATTGAAGCCCAGCGCGCCGCGCTCTTCCAGCACGCAGGCCAGCGCGGCGATGTTGATCGTGTGCTGCCCCTTGTTGTCGGCCGTGCCGCGGCCGTACATCCGGTCGCCCTCGACCACGATCTTCCAGGGCGACAGGCCCGGCCGCCACTGGTCCTCCTGGCCGCGGATCACGTCGCCGTGCCCGTAGGTCAGCACCGTCGGCTTGGCAGGATCCTCCACGCGCCGCGCGATCAGGAAGGGACCGTACTCGGCGCGCGGATTGGGCAGCACCGTGCAGTCGTATCCCAGCTTCTCCAGCGACCGCGTCATCTCGCCGGAGACGTACTCCTGCAGCGCAGGCATCGAGTCCGTCTCCTGACTCGTGGTCGGGATCGCCACCCGCCGCTGCAGCTCGTCGAGAAAGCCGCCTTCGTCGAAATACCGCTCTGCGCGGGCGATCGCGCCATCCCTCGTACCGCTCATGACCTTCCTTGCGTGGTTTGCGTCCACGATAGCAAAATATCGCCGTTCAGCCCTCCCCAACTCGCCGCGGGGGGCAGGCATGGGAGGTTCGACGCATGCTGACAGCCGGTCGCATCGTGTTCAGCAGGATGGACGAGGTCCACTACGGCAAGCCTGCGGCGCCATCGGTCGCCGAGCTCGTCAAAGCCTATGGCGCCGAGCGCGTGCTCCTGATGGTCAGCGGAACGCTCAACCGTGAAACCGACGAGGTGGAGAAGATCCGCCAGGCGCTCGGCGACCGGTGCGCCGGCACGTTCGACCGGATGCCCGCCCACTCGCCCCGCTCCGCGGTCATCGCCGCCACCGCACAGGCGCGGGCGGCGAAGGCCGATCTGATCGTCACGCTGGGCGGCGGCTCCATCACTGATGCCGCGAAGGTGGTGCCGCTCTGCCTTGCCAACGACATCGCCACCGTCGAGGAGATGGACCGCATCAAGGGCGGTGCCGAGGTCCGGCCGCCCGTCGTGCGGCAGGTCTCGATCCCGACGACTCTCTCGGCCGGCGAGTTCTCGGCGATCGCCGGAATCACCAACGAGGCGACGAAGGTGAAGGAGATGTTCCGCCATCCCCTCGCCGTCCCGCGCGCCGTGATCCTCGATCCCGAGGTGACCCGCCATACGCCGATGTGGCTGTTCCTCTCGACCGGCATTCGCGCCGTCGACCACTGCGTCGAGGGCATATGCTCCAACGAATCGACAGAGTTCTCCGATGCCTCCGCCCTGCACGGCCTCTCGCTGCTGGCACGCGGCCTGCCGCGGGTGAAGGCCGATCCCGCCGACATGCGCGCACGGCTGGACTGTCAGCTTGGCGCCTGGCTGTCGATGAGCGGGCTGGCGGCCGGCGTGCCGATGGGGGCGAGCCACGGCATCGGCTACGTGCTGGGCGCGGTGTTCGACGTGCCGCATGGCCACACCTCCTGCATCATGCTGCCCTCGGTGATGCGCTGGAACAGATCGGCGAACGCCGACCGCCAGGCGCTGGTCGCCCGCGCCATGGGACGTCCCGGCGAGGAGGCCGGCGACGTGCTCGACGCCTTCATCCGCGGGCTCGGCATGCCGCGCAGCCTGTCCGAGGTGAAGATCGGCCGCGACAGCTTCGACCGCATCGCCGCCCAGGCGATGCATACCCCCTGGGTGCCGCGCAACCCGCGCCGGATCGACGGCCCGGTACAGGTGAAGGAGATTCTCGAGCTGGCGGCATAGCCGACACCACTGATTATTACCTGAGTAAGTATCTCAATAACCACACCGCCAGTCAAGCAATACGGTAATGAAATCTGGCCGGGACTTTTTGCGCTCCGGAGAGCCTCTCAAACCGCGCCGTCGCTACAATCCCTGGTATTCACCTCCTCGGCAGGCCCCAACCCGCGCATGCACTGCAGTCACTTGAACTTCTAGAGATACCGCTGCAGCGCCGGCAGGGCCTGCTCGACGCAGGCGCGGCCCTCGGCGATGGCTTCGGCGGCACGATTGAACTCCATCAGGCCGATGGTGCGCAGCCGCGGCACCAGCATGACGTGCGGCGGCTCGCCGGCGAGGCGCGTGCGCGTGATGTGGTCCTGCATGATGTTGATGGAGGTCGCGATCACGTCGAAATAGCCCGGCGGCGGCGAGGTCTCGCGCGGCACGTCGGGGCCGACATCGAGGGCCTTGCGCCGGAACGGCCCCGGCAGCGCGCCGGGCAGCTGGCCGAGCACGCGCCGAACCACCTCGCCGGACAGGCGCGACGGCCGGGTCGCCTCGGGCGGCTCCGGTTCCGTGAAGCGTCGCCCCAGCAGCTCGCCGTTGAGGTTGACGGCGATGATCACGTCGGCTCCCAGCGCACGGCAGACCGAAACGGGGACCGGGTTGCTGAGGCCGCCGTCGAGCAGCCATTTGCCGTCCCTGCGCGCCGGACTCAGGATCCCCGGCAGCGCGATGGAGGCCCGCACCGCCTCGTGGATCGGACCCGATTGCAGCCAGATCTCGCGCCCGGTGGCCATGTCGGTGGCCACGGCCGCATAGGGTGTGGGGTAGCTCTCGATGGGCTGCTCGACGCCCAGCCCCCGCAGGAAGCCGACGACCTGCCGTCCGCTCACCAGGCCGCCTCCGGTGAAGCGCAGGTCGGTGAGCCGTGCGATGGCGCGCCAGGTAGCGCCCTCGGCCCATTGCCGAAGCGCCTGGAGCCGCCCGGCAACATGGGCCGCGCCGACGAGCGCCCCCATCGAGGTGCCGCAGACGACGTCGGGCACGATGCCGGCCTCGGTGAGCGCATCGATGACGCCGATATGGGCCCAGCCGCGCGCCGAACCGCTGCCCAGTGCCAACCCGACCCGCGGACGGCTCATCGAGCGTCTCCCGTCGGCGGCGCGGAGGCTTCGGGCCGTGACACCGCCACTCGCCGCCCGTCCCGGCGGCCGGGATGCCGCCTCACCATGCTGTCGCGGCCGCGACGGCCGCTGCGATGCTGGGGAAGCTGACGTCGTCGCCGGCCTCTTCCGGCGCCAGTCCGCGTTCGATGTCGCGGCGGACACGATCGCGCAGGTTGCCGAAGACGAGTCGGATGCCGCGCTCGGACAGGTCGCGGTGCAGCTCGGCCAGAATCTCGCAGCCCATGATGTCGACATCGTGGATGGCGCCCCCGTCGATCACGACGGTGCGCAGCGGTACCGCGGCTTTGTCGACCAGGGCCTCAATGCGATCGCGGAACAGGCTGCAGTTGGCGAAGAAGAGCGGTGCCGAGAAGCGGTAGACCAGCAAGCCGGGAACGGGCGTGGCCTCGGGCCGGTGCGCCGGATCGCGCCATTCGCCATCGGGCATGCGGCCCAGCACCGCGTCGGGCGGAACGGCCAGCGCACGCAGCAGCAGCACCAGGGAAAACACGACCCCGAGCAGGATGCCTTCCATGACGCCCAGCACCACCACGCCCACCATGGTCACCAGCGCGCCGGCCAGGCTGATGCCGCGGAAGCGCCACAGCCGGGCGAATTCGCCGAACTCGCAGAGGCTCCAGGCGGAGGCGATCAGGATGCCGCCCAGCGCCGCCATCGGTAGATAGCGCAGGTATTCCGCGAGCCAGAGCATGACGGCGGCCACGACGATCGCCGCCACGACCGAGCTGACCTGAGTGCGGCTGCCCGCCGCCTCGGCGACCGCCGTCCGCGAATCGCTGGCACTGACCGGCAGCCCTTGGCTCAGTCCGGACACGAGGTTGGCCGCACCGATGCCCAGCAGCTCCTGGTTGGCGTCGATCCGGTAGCGGCCGCGGGCGGCGAAGGCCCGTGCCGTCACCATCGTGTCCGAGAAGGACAGCAGCGCGGCAACGAAAGCCACGGGCAGCAGATTCTCGAAATCGGCCAGCGTCAGGAGGGGCAGGGAAAGGTCCGGCAGCCCGAATGGGATGCGGCCGACGACGGCGATGCCCGCCGTCCGGTCGAGTTCAAGCAGGACGACGGCCAGCAGCCCGCCAACCAGCGCCACCACCGCGCCGGGAATCCGCGGCGCGAAGCGCCGACAGAGGAGGATGACGGTGAGGCTCGCACCGCCGATCGCCAGCGCCGCGAGATTGGTGTCCCCCAGCCGCGCCGCGACGCTCACGAACTGCTCAAGCGTGGTCTCGCCCTCGCCGCGAATGCCCAGCACCTTGGGCAGCTGCGCGCCAATGATCACCAGCGCGAGGCCATGCATGAAGCCCACGATGACGGGCTTGGAAAGGAAGTCGGCGATGAAGCCCAGCCGCAGCATGGCGCCGAGCAGGCAGAGCGCGCCCGTCATCACCCCAAGACCCGTCGCCAGAACGGCCAGGCGGACCGGATCGCCGGCCGCCAGCGGCGCGACGGCCAGCGCGACGAGCGCCGCCATGGCCGTGTCGGGCCCCACCACGAGCTGGCGCGAGCTGCCGAACAGCGCGTAGGCCAGCAGGGGCAGCATGCTGCCGTAGAGTCCGGCCAGCGGCAGGCCGGCCAGCTCACCGTAGGCCAGTCCGACCGGCACCATGACAGCGCCCAGCGTCAAGCCGGCCGCCAGGTCGTGCGGCAGGAAAGATGCCTGGTAGCTCCGGAGCATCGCCAACCCCGGGAGCCAGCGCGTGATGGTCATGATGGTCCCCCACCGCAACCATACCACAGGTGCGGCGGGGGCAGCCGCGCTCAGTCGTCGTCTTCGGGAATGGACTGTCCGGGCGGCGGAATGTCGAACTTCTTGGCCCGCAGCAGGCTCTCCATCGCAGCGATGCCCTGCGCGTAGCGTCCCCGCTGGCAGTCGATCTCCGCACCGATGCGGGTATGGTTGCGGCGGCCATCCGAGTTCTGACTGCGGCCAGATCCATAGCGATCATAGAAGTCGATCAGCTGGGTACAGCGCGCCTTCTGGGCGGCTGCGGACTGTCCGGCTGCCGCTGACGGCGCCTCGGCAGACATCACCGCGACAAGGAGGGCAACTGTTCTCATCGGGCCTTTCCAATTCTGGCGGAGCCGCGCACCAACGTCTCGCGCGGCGGATCGTTCCGGCCCGTTCAGACCCGCCCCTTCCGCCGTGCCACCGACTCCGACAGCAGGCAGAGGATCTCCCACATCATGGTGACGCCCACGAGCGCGGTGTTGCCGCTCATGTCGAAGGGCGGCGAGACCTCGACGACGTCGCCGCCGACCAGGTTCAGTCCGCGCAGGCCGCGCAGCATGCGCTGCGCCTCGTGCGGCGTGTAGCC
Organism: Pseudomonadota bacterium; assembly: GCA_049323495.1. Classification (GTDB taxonomy): domain Bacteria; phylum Pseudomonadota; class Alphaproteobacteria; order Reyranellales; family Reyranellaceae; genus Reyranella. Next base: position 85,499 of record JBMONG010000003.1, on the reverse strand, counting down.
GCCGATCTCGGGTGTGCCGGTGCCGGGAGCATAGGCAGGGTCGAGCCCATCGACATCGAAGCTGACATAGGTCGGACCGTCACCGACGACGCGGCGCGCCTCGGCGATCACCTTCTCCACGCCGAGGTCGAAATACTCCTCGATGGTGATCACGCGCATGCCCTGATCGAGCGCCCACTGATTGTCGTCGCGCTTGTAGAGCGAGCCGCGGATGCCGATCTGCACGGTGCGCCGGGGATCGAGCAGCCCCTCCTCGACCGCGCGCCGGAAGGGCGTGCCGTGGGTGTACTTGTAGCCGCCGAAATAGGTGTCCCAGGTGTCGCTGTGGGCGTCGAAATGCACCAGCCCCAGGGGCGCCTGGTCCTTGGCGATGCCGCGCAGGATCGGCAAGGTGATCAGGTGGTCTCCGCCGGCCGACAGCGGCAGGGCGCCGGTTTCGTGGATGCGGGCGTAGAAGCGTTCGATCCGCTCCAGGGAATCGTCGAGGCTGGCGGGGTTGACCGGCGCGTCGCCCAGGTCGCCGCATTTCGCCAGCTCGTAGGGCGCCACACCGGTGACATGATGGATCCGGCGCATCATGGTCGAGAGATCGCGCATCTGCCGCGGCCCGTGGCGCGCCCCCGGCCGGTTGGTGGTGCCGCCGTCCCAGGGCACGCCGACCATGCCGATCTCGACGTCGGCAGGATCCCGGAACAGCGGCAGGCGCATGAAGGTGGCGACATCGCCGAAGCGCGGCACCACCGTGCCCGAAACCGGCTGCGGAAAGGCAGGCCGGGAAGGATGCGAGGCGTCGTTCATGCGCTCTATGTAGGTGGTTATTGCGGCTGCAAAAGAGCCTTGCGCGCCGTGACGAACTCCTCGACGGCCGCCACGAAGCGGTCACCTTCGCTCTCGCCGATCATGATGTTGAGGGCGATGAAGCCGCGGCGGGCGATCCAGATGCCGGCGGCCATCATGTCGAAGAAGAAGAGCTCCTTGGCGTCCTGGTTGCTGCTCGCGATGTCGGCAGCCGTGCGGATCGGCCGCGACGTCGCGTGCGCCGTCATCATCGAGCCGATCCCGGAGAACTGAAACGCCACCTGCTCGCGCCGGCAGATCGCGTTCAGCCGCTCCCGGATGCGTTCGCCGCGGTCGTTCAGCTCCTTGGCCGTGGCCGGCGTGTAGACTTCGCCGTAGCCGGCGGCGCCCGCGGCCATCGTCAGCGCATTGTTGTTGAACGTGCCCGCGTGCGGCAGGTGGTCCGGCTTCGTCGGATCGAACAGCTCCATGATGTCGCGGCGGCCGCCGAAGGCGCCGAAGGACATGCCGCCACCGATGTACTTGCCCAGCGTCGTCATGTCGGGAATGACGCCGGTCTTCTCCTGAAGGCCGCCCGGGGCCAGGCGCGAGGTCATGACCTCGTCGAAGATCATGGTGATGCCGCGGGCGCGCGTCTCCTCGCGCACCATCTTCAGGAAGTCCAGATCCCCCGGCAGGCAGCCGTGGCTGCCCTGCATGGGCTCGAGCAGGACGGCGAACAGCTCCTCGCCGTGCTTCGCCAGCAGCGCCCGCGTGCCCTCGACGTCGTTGTAGGGCGCCACCACGTACTCGTAGGGCATGTTCACCGGGCTGCCGCCGCTCACGAAGTAGAGCACGCCGCCATGGTAGCCGCCGTGGAACACCATGACTTTGGCAGCCTTGGTTCGACCCTTCCGCTGCGCGTAGACGCGCGCGCCGGCCAGCGCCATGACATTGCCCTCGGTACCGGAATTGGTGAAGCGCACCAAGTCGATCGACGGGATGCGGTCGGCCACCAGCCTGGCCAGCCTCGCCTCGTTGGCATTGCGGCCGCCGTAGTTCCAGCCATGGTCCAGCGCGCGGTCGATGGCGGCACGGATCACCGGATGGGAGTGGCCGTAAATGCCCGCCGTGTATTCGCCCAGAACGTCGATGTATTCGTGGCCGTCAGCATCCCACAGGCGGCAGCCCTCGCCGCGCACCACGGTGAGCGGGAACGGCGCGTTGTGAAGCGTGGTGCGCGTGTTGCCGCCCGGCATCGCCTCGCAGGCTTCCTGATGCCGCGCGAAGCTCGCGGGGTTGCGGGCGGCGTAGGCCTGGCGCGCCTCGTCGAGGGCGGACTGCAGGTCCGAATTCGTCAACGCTTGATCGGGCATGGCAGACTCCTTCGGCGCGCTGCGTTCATAAAGCGCCAGCGTATCACACCACATTCAGCTCATGGATAGGACGGCCCGCCGGAATCCGTTCGTAACCGAAGGGCGAGAGGTCGAGCGTGCAGTAGGCGCCGTGCCGGATCAGCTCGGCGACGGCGCGGCCGACCGCGGGAGACTGCTGGATGCCGTGGCCGGAGAAGCCCGTGGCGAAGATCAGGCTCTCCAGGGCGGGATGGCGGCCGACGATGCCGTTCTGGTCGAAGGTGTTGTACTCGTAGTAGCCGGCCCAGGCGTTGACGACCTTGGCCGCCTCGAAGGCCGGCACGCGGTTGGCGAGCGCCGGCCATACCATGTCGTCCCACTCCTGGTGCTGGACCTCGAGCGGCGCGCCGGGCGGATCGTTGTCCTCGGCCGGCGTCGTGCCGCCGATGAAGAACCGTCCTTCCGGCCGGAACCAGACGCCCGACGGATCGATGGTGAGCGGCGTCAGGCCGGGCGAGTCCCGGACGTCGAAGACGAACACCGAGCGCCGCCGCGGCTCGACGGGCAGCTCGATCCCCGCCAGCGCGGCAACTTCCCCCGACCAGGCGCCGGCGGCGATGACGATCGTGTGGGCCTCGATGCGGTCACCCGAGCGCAGCGTCACGGCATTGGCGGAAAGGCCGACGACTTCGTCCGCCAGATAGGTGACGCCGCGCTCGCGCGCCTTCCGGCGGAAGGCCTGCATCAGCGCCGGACCATCGAACCAGCCCTCGTTGGCGGTGCCGTGGGAAGCGAGCACGACGCCGTCATCGGCGATCCAGAGGAAGCGCGCGCGCAGCGCCGCCGGCGCGAGCAGCTCGACGGCGCAGGCCTCCGCCTGCTGGACCGCATGGTTGGCGCGCAGAACATCCTCGCCCGCCGCGCTGGCGAGGAAGAGGTAGCCGGGTTCCTTCAGGCCCAGGTCGACGTCGAGCAGCTCGCGCGCCCGGCGCAGGAAGCCGATCCCGAAGCGCGACAGGTGGATGTTGAGGGGCGTCGAGAACTGCTGCCGGATCGAGCTGGCCGACAGGGCCGACGAGGCGCGGGCGTAGGTGGGGTCGCGCTCGACGACCACGACGTCCCGCGCGAAGGCCGGATCGGCGGCAAGATGCCAGGCAACCGACGAGCCGATGGCGCCGCCGCCCACGACGACTACCTTCGCTCGAGACATGCCCTCACCGGCGGCTGCGGCCGCATCATCATGCCGTCATCCATGCCGCGGCCGCATCCAGCAGCTCGCCCAGCACCGCCTCGTCGCTGCGGCCCGTCCTGGCCGGCACATGGAAGGAATGGTCGGCATCAGCCGCCAGCGCCAGCCGCGCGCGGCGCCCCAGCGCCTTCACCATCGGCCGCAGCAGGTCCAGCTCGGCCAGCGCGTCGCGCGTGCCCTGGAGGAAGAGCATCGGGATCGTGGTCTCGCGCAGATGGTCGGCGCGCCCGACCGACGGCTTGCCGGCGAGGTGCAGCGGGAAGGCGAAGAAGACGAGGCCGCGCACCCCGGGCAACGGCTGGGCGGCCTGGGCCTGCGAGGTCATGCGGCCGCCGAACGATCGGCCGCCGGCGAACAGCGGCAGGCCGCGCGCCAGGCGGCCCGCTTCCGCGCAGGCGGCGCGCACCGTCGGCTGGGCGATGGCCGGCGGGTCGGGCCGCTTCGAGCCGCGCTCGCGGTAGGGGAAGTTGTAGCGCAGGGTCGCGATGCCGCGCGCCGCCAGCCCGTCGGCGATCGCCGCCATCGAGCGGTGGTTCATGTCGGTCCCCGCACCATGCGCCAGCACGAGACACGCCTTCGCCCCGGCCGGCCGCAGCCAGAGGGCGGAGACGGTGCCTGCGCCTTCGACGCCAACCGAAACCGCACGCGGCGCCATCGCGGAAAGCCGCCGGCCCTAGCTCGTCTTGATGCAGTCGAAGGCCGCCGCCGCGCCGTTCTGGCCGACGAAGCGCGCGGCGCGGTCGTTGCGGGCGCAGTATCTTTGCGCCAGATCGAAGGCGGCGGTCGGATTGGCCGCGCCGGTGATCTGCACCGAGATCTCGTTGCCGACGATGGTCTCGCCATTGGGGCCGTGCGACGTGCGGAGGCCGCTGCCGCCGCAGCCCGCCAGCAACAGCACGAGGAGAAGGGTGGCGCGTTTCATGCGGGCACGTTAGCGCGGCGGCCGCGCGAATCAAGCTGCTGCAATGTCTCGCCCTCGTCGCCCAGCCGCTACCGCGCGCCGCGCACGAGGCGACCGGGCAGGACGCCCGTGAATGTGCCGTCGCGATAGGTCACCTCGCCTGAAACGATCGTGGCGCGGTAGCCCTCGGCCTTCTGCTCGAGCCTCCGTCCGCCGCCCGGCAGGTTATGCACCGGATGCGGCGCGGCGACCCGCAGACCATCGAGATCGATCACGTTCAGATCGGCCTTGTATCCGGGCGCGAGCCTTCCGCGGTCGCCCAGCCCCACCGCCTGAGCCGGCACGTCGGTCAGTTGCCGGACCGTCCAGGCCAACGGCCAGCGCTCCCCCGCGCGGTCACGGGTCCAATAGGTCAGCGCATGTGTCGTGTAGCTGGCGTCGCAGATCAGCCCATAGTGCGCACCGCCGTCACCCAGCGCGATCACCGTATGGTCATGGCGCAGCATGCTGGCCATCGCCTCGTCCGAGCAGCCGGCATAGTTGGCGCCGGGATTGAACAGGATGGTACGTCCGTCCCCCGACACGAGCAGGTCGTAGGCAAGCTCGAGCGGGGTGACGCCGAGCGCGGCGGCGCGGGCATCGAGCCGCCGGTCGGCGGAGGGCGTGTAGTCCGGCGGATCGCCCAGAACGAACATGTTCCCCACATTGCGCATGAAGGCGAGCATGTTGGGATTGCTGTAGACGGGCTCCTCGGCCAGCAGCCGGGCACGCACCGCCGGATCGCGCAGGCGCGCAAGCTTCTGCGCGAGCGGCAGGTCGGCCACCTCGCGATAGGCAGGACAGGTCGAGAAAGGATGGAAGGAAAGCTCCAGCCCGTACAGGACGGCGACCGGCCGCGCCGCCACCTGGCCGCGGATCGCCAGCCCATCGGCATTGGCACGTTCGATCTCGCGCAGGAGGGTCTTCCAGCGTCCGGGATAGAGCGAGATGTCGAGCAGCGTGAAGGAAAGCGGCCGACCGGAAATCTCGACCAGACGGCGCAGCATGGCGAACTCCGTCGAGCCTTCCGGAGTCGCGTCCTGGAAGTCGTCGAGAAGCTGGATCACGCCGCGGCCCGCGCGGCGCATGCCGCGGGCGATCGCGGCCAGCTCCTCCTCTGCCGCCGTGATGGTCGGGGTGAGCGCGCCGTCGGGCGTGCGGTGGAACAGCGAGCGTGAGGTCGAGAAGCCGAGCGCACCGGCTTGCAGTCCCTCTTCCACGAGCCGCGCCATGGCCGCCATGTCCGCCGTGGTCGCCGGCTCGCGGTCGACGCCGCGCCGCCCCATCACGAAGACCCGCAGCGGCGCGTGCGGCACCTGGGTCGCGAAGTCGATGTCGCAGCGGCGCGCCGCGAGCGCGTCGAGATACTCGGGGAAGCTCTGCCAGTTCCACGGCACGCCTTCCCTCATGACGATTTCCGGGATGTCCTCGACGCCCTCCATGACCCTGATCAGCGTCTCGCGGTCCTGCGGCCGGCAGGGCGCGAAGCCCACGCCGCAATTGCCCATCAGCACCGTCGTGACGCCATGACCGGACGAGGGCGCGAAGCGTTCGTCCCAAGTCGCCTGGCCGTCGTAATGGGTGTGGATGTCGACGAAGCCCGGCGTGACCACGAGGCCGCGAGCGTCGACCTCCTCGCGCCTGGCCGCCGAGACCGGCCCGACGGCGACGATGCGCCCGTCCCGGACCGCCACGTCGGCATCGCGCGGCTCGGCACCCGTGCCGTCGATCACGGTGCCGTTCCGGATGACGAGGTCATATTGGATGGCCATGACGCTCCTCCTCTGCCTTCTACGTCAGAAGTCCCGTCAAATCGGCGCTGAGCGCCCGCAGCCTGCGCCGTGCGGCGGCGTCGTAGGCCTGCGCCTCGGCGCGCGCCTCCCTCATGACATTGAAGTACAAACCGCTCCTGCCGTCGAGCGCCGGGGAGACGGCCAGGTGCAGGATGGCGTCGGCGCCGTCCTCGACGCGGCTCATCGGCGACACGCCGGCCTGCCGCACCATGGTGGTGTTCATGTAGGTCGACGGATGGAGCGCGTTCACGGTGATGCCGCTGCCCTTCAGCTCCTCGGCGAGGTCGATCGTGAACAGGATCTGCGCCAGCTTGCTTCGGCAGTAGGCCGCCGTGCCGCTGTATCGCCCCCTCAGCATCACGTCGTCGAAATCGATGGCCTGCTGACCCGCCGAGGAGACGTTGACGATGCGTGCCGGCGCGCCGGCCTTCAGCAGCGGCAGCAGCAGACGCGTGAGCAGCAAGCCCGCGAGGTAGTTCACGGCGAAGCGAAGCTCGTGGCCGTCGGCGCTTTCCTGCCGGCCGGACGAGCCGCCGCCGGTGCCGATGCCCGCATTGTTGACCAGCAGCTCCAGATGGTCGGTCGTCTCGTGCACCTTGCCGGCGAGGCGGCGGACCTCCGCCAGCGAAGCGAGGTCGGCAGCAAGGAACATGGCGCTGCCGCCCGCCTCCGCGATGCCCTGCACGACGGCCTCGCCGCGCGCGCGGTCGCGGCCGTGCACCAGCACGCGCCAGCCGTCGCGGCCGAGCCTGAGCGCAACAAGGCGTCCGACGCCGTCGGTGGCGCCAGTGATGAGGGCCGTCCGTTGCGTGTGCTCACCCACGTCTGCCTCCCTTCCAGGTGCGCCTCGCGCGCCCAATGATAATACCATTCACCAAACGTAAAACGCCGCGTCACAACGCTCGCAGTGCCGCGCCGCATGGGCTACGCTTCGTGCAAGCAAGCTGCCGGCGATCGAGGGAACCATCGCACAGGCGGGAAGAACAAGACGATATGCATGGGAGGCGGGTAGGCAATGGATGCACTTGCGCGTGCCGTCAGCGCGATCGACTGGATCAATCGTTGCGTGGGAAGGGTCGTGGCCTGGCTGACGCTGGCCACCGTGCTGATCTGCGGCACAGTCGTCGCCTTGCGCTATGCCGCCGGCATCGGGCTGGTGTGGATGCAGGAACTCTACATCTGGACGCATGCCATGACCTTCCTGCTGGCAGCGGGCTTCGCCTACCTGCTGAACGCGCACGTCCGGGTGGACATCTTCTATGCGCGGCTCAGCGCGCGCGGCAAGGCCTGGGTCGACCTGCTGGGCGTGATCTTCCTGCTCTTCCCGTGGCTGGCGCTGATCGCCTGGACGGGCTGGACGTACGTCTCCTATTCCTGGCAGACCAACGAGATCTCCGTGCAGAACAACGGCATGCCGGCGATGTACGTGCTGAAATCGGCGATCATCGGCTTCGTCGTGCTGCTGGGATTGCAGGGGCTGGCCTGGATCGGGCGCTCGCTCCTGGTCCTGGGCGGCCGCGAGCCGCCGCCGGCCGAGACGCTCACCGGACCGCTGGGCTGACGCGATGTCCAATGCTCTCGTCGGCGACATCCTCGCCATCGCGCTGTTCATCGTCGCCACCTTCGGCGTGCTGTGCGGCTTTCCGATCGCCTTCAGCCTCGCCGGCTTCTCCCTGCTGTTCGCGGGGCTGGGCTGGGCGCTGGGTGTCTTCGACCCCATCATCCTGACCAGCCTGCCGTCGCGCTACTTCGGCCAGATGACCAACGAGGTGCTGGTCGCAGTGCCGCTGTTCATCTTCATGGGCGCGGTGCTGGAGCGGTCGAAGATCGCCGAGGCGCTGCTCGAGACGATGGGGCAGCTCTTCGGCACCCTGCGCGGCGGCCTCGCTATTTCCGTCGTCATCGTAGGCGCGCTGCTCGCCGCCTCGACCGGCGTCGTCGGCGCCACGGTTGTCACGATGGGCCTGATCAGCCTGCCTGCCATGATGCGCGCCGGCTACGATCCCAAGCTGGCCACCGGCGTGATCTGCGCCTCGGGCACGCTGGGCCAGATCATCCCGCCCTCGGTGATCCTGATCTTCATCGGCGACCTGCTGATGGGCGCCAACCAGCTGGCCGCGCAGCGCGCCGGCAAGCAGGTCGACCCCGTATCGGTCGGCGATCTCTTCGCGGGCGCCTTCCTGCCGGGCCTCGCCCTGGTCGGGCTCTATATCCTCTACATCGTGTTCCTGTCGTTCACGCGGCCGAACGACTGTCCCGCCCTGGTGATGGATGCCGAGCAGCGCAGGACGCTGGGCCGCCGCTTCGTGCGTGCACTGGTGCCGCCGCTGGTCCTGATCGTGGCGGTACTGGGTTCGATCCTCTCGGGTGTCGCGACACCGACGGAAGCCGCGTCGATCGGCGCGCTCGGTGCAATGGTGCTGGCGGCCTTCAACCGGGCCTTCTCGTTCGCCACCCTGCTTGCGGTCATGCGCAACACCGCGGTGATCAGCGCGCTGGTGTTCGGCATCGTACTCGGCGTGTCGGTGTTCTCCCTGGTCTTCCGCGGCCTGGGCGGCGAGCACCTCGTCGAGCAGATCCTGTCGGACGTACCAGGCGGCCGCGTCGGCGCGGTGCTGGCGGTGATGGCCGTCATGTTCGTGCTGGGCTTCTTCATGGACACGATCGAGATCGTGCTGATCGTGCTGCCCATCACGGCACCCGTCATCATCGCCATGGGCATCGATCCGGTGTGGCTGGGCGTCATGGTCGGCATCAACCTGCAGACCGCCTTCCTGACGCCGCCGGTCGGCTTCGCCCTGTTCTACATGCGGGCGGTGGCCCCGGCATCGATCACCACGGGGGCGATCTACCGGGGCATCATCCCGTTCGTGGGCATGCAGGTGGTCGCGCTCGGCCTGCTGTGGGCGGCGCCGGGCCTCGCGACGTGGCTGCCCAAGATCGTGTTCCCCGATCCGGTTCCCATCGTGAACCAGCCGTCTCCCGGCACCGGACCAGGATCCGGACCGGGTTCCGTGCTCGACGACATCCTGAAGACCCCGTCGACAGCGCCGTCCTCGGACTCGCCGCTCGACCAGATCCTCAACCAGCCGACGACCAACAGGCCCACGGGCAGCGACCCCGTCCTCGATCAGCTGCTGAAGAAATGAAGAAGGGCCGGCGCTCTGCGCCGGCCCTCCTCGACGTCCCGCTTCCGATCGTTCAGGTGAACTGGAAGCCGATCAGACGGGCGTTGAGATATTCCTGCAGCCCGATGCGCGTCCAGGCCATCTGCTCGCGCTGGAACTTGTAGTAGGAATCGAGCGTCTTCTTGGTGATCTCGTCGCCCGAGTCGCGCATCTCCTTCATCACCTCGGCAACGGCCTTGCCGTAGGCCTTGATGAACTCGTCCGGCAGCTTCTTGAGCTGAACGTTGTGCTGCTTGATCAGCACCTCGAGCGCCCCGGAATTGCTGGCGTCGTTCTCGGCCGTGAGTTGGCTGTGCTCGTCACCGCAGCCCCAGGCGAAGATCTGCTGCACGTCCTTGGGCAGGGCGTCGAACTTCGCCTTGTTGACGGTGATCTCGTTGATGGTCGCGGGCTCGTGCATGCCCGGCCAGTAGTAGTACTTGGCCACCTTGTAGAAGCCGGCGGCCAGATCCTGCCACGGGCCGACCCACTCCGTGGCATCGATGGCGCCCGACTGCAGGGCACCGAAGATCTCGCCGACAGGCAGGTTGACGATGGTCGCGCCGAGCTTGCGCAACGCCTCGCCGCCCAGGCCGGGAATGCGCATCTTCAGGCCCTTCACGTCATCGACCGACTTGATCTCCTTGTTGAACCAGCCGGCCATCTGCACGCTGGTCGACCCGGCATGGAAGCCCTTGAGGCCGAACTTCGCGTAGATCTCGTCCCAGAGAGCCTGGCCGCCGCCGTAGCGCAGCCATGCCACCGACTCGTTGTTGGTCATCCCGAACGGCACGGTGGTGAAGACGCTCAGCACCTTGGCCTTGTTCTGCCAGTAGTAGGGCGTGGAATGCATGCAGTCCGCCGTGCCGCGCTGCACCGCGTCGAAGGCCTCGAAGGCCGGCACCAGCTCGCCCGCGGCGAAGACCTTGATGGTCAGGCGCCCGCCGGTGGCCTCACTGATCTTCTCGGCGAAGCGCACTGCGGCGACACCGCCGCCGGGAAACATCTTCGGCCAGCTCGTCACCATGCGCCATTCCTGGCGCTGCTGCGAGATGGCCGGCGCCGCGATCGTCGTCGCGGCCGCGGTCGCGGCGACGCCGCCCACGGCGGCCTTAGCGAACTTGCGTCTCCTGATGGTCGTCATCGTGCTCGTCCTCCCAAAGGTATGTCCCGATCCCGTCGAGCCGTACGCTACGCTTTGTTCGACCGGCGAATGCTACAGACCGTGTGAGAGGATTGTCAAAACGCGGTCGGTGCGGAGGCGGACGCCATCAGCGTTCGCGATCGCCGCCGACGCCGCGCTGCCACGGCCAGCGACCGCTCACCTCGAGCTCGAGCGCGAAGCTGAGAAGGGTGCGGATGGTGACGATGACCGCCAGCACGCCGAGATTGTGCAGCGTCGGCTCGACCGCCACCGTGCCGATGATGTCGGCGATCACCAGGAATTCGAGCCCTAGCAGGATGGCGCGACCGAGGTCGGCACGCAGCATGTGGTAGGCGGCTTCGAAGCTGCCGCCGCGCAGAAGGCGCACGACGAAAGCGGCCGACGCCAGCATGGCGCCCGCCACGAGGATGGCGACGCCGACGGTCTCCACGATCTTGCCCGCCTCGACGGCTAGTCTGTCCATCTCCATGTGCCGCTCCTTCCAGCGCACGGAAGGATAGCGCCTCTCGACCCCTTCAGCGACGGCGCCAGGCCTGCAGCCGGCCCAGCAGGAAACGGTCGGCCAGGAGATGCAGCGCCTTGACCGCGGCCGACGTGACCACGATCACCATGCAGAGGGCCGCCGCCGAAGCGGTGGCGCCCGCCTCCTCGATGTTGACGGCAGCGACGGAGGCGAGCTTGGTGTCCGGCGCGTAGAGGAAGATCACCGACGACACCGTCGTCATCGCATTCACGAAGAGATAGATCGCGATGTCGAGGATGGCCGGCAGGCAGATGGGGGCCGTGACGCGCGCGAAGGTGCGCCACACCGGCACCTTGAGCGAGGCCGAGACCGATTCGAATTCCGGATCGATCTGCTTCAGTGCCGTCGTCGCCGTGAGGTGCCCTACCGTGTAGAAGTGGGCCACGGTGTTGACCACCAGGATCGCCATGGTGGCGTAGAGGAAGTTCAGCGGATTGCCGGGCGCATTGAAGAAGAAGATGTAGCCCAGCCCCAGCACCAGCCCGGGCACGGCCATGGGCAGGAAGGCGAGCAGCTGCACGATGCCGCGCATGGCGTGAAAGCCGCGGGTCTTCTCGTTCAGGAACGCACCGACGAAGGTCAGCGCCGTCCCGACCACGGCGGCGCCAACGGCCATCCGCAGGGAGTTGTAGTAGGACTCCCAGCCGCTCGAATCGACATCGTCGAACGCGTAGTTGTCCAGCGTCAGCGACAGGTTGTACGGCCAGTACTTGATCAGCGATCCCCAGGCGGCCATGCCGAGGATGGCGACGATGCCAGCCGCGACCACGGTGCAGAAGACGGTGAAGAAGACATCGCGGCCGAGCTTCGGCCTGGGCACCAGCGGCACGGCGCGCGCCGTGAGCAGCGCCACCTGCCGGCGCTGCACCAGCCGGTCGACGAGGAAGGCGACGGCGGCGGGCGCCAGCAGCACCATGCCGACAACGGCGCCCATCGAGAAGTTCTGCTGGCCGATCACCTGCTTGTAGACGTCGGTCGCCAGCACGTTGAAATTGCCGCCGATTACCTTGGCAATGCCGAAGTCGGTGATCACCAGCGTGAAGACGACCAGCGCGGCGCTGATCAAGCCGTACTTGGCGCCCGGCAGCGTGACGGTGAGGAAGACGCGCAGCTTGGAGGCACCCAGCGCGTCGGCCGCCTCGTAGAGCCGCGCATCGGCGGTCGCCAGCGCGGTCGCCAGGATCAGGGTGGCGTGCGGAAAGCAGTAGAAGACCTGCGCGATCAGGATGCCATCGAAGCCGTAGATCGGTCCGCCCAGAAAGCCCTTGAAGAATCCCTGGTTGCCGAACAGGTAGACTAGGGCCAGGCCGGGCAGCAGCGAAGGCGCGAAGATCGGTATCAGCGAGACGCCCTGGAACAGCCAGCGCAACGGCAGCACCGCGCGCGTCAGGGCGTAGGCGTACAGGAACGCAAGCGGCACCACGATCAATGTGGAGGCCGCGGCGACGTGCAGAGAATTCAGGGCCGAATCGAACAGCGCCGGCGTCGAGAAGTAGGTCACGTAGTTGGCCAGGCCGACGAAGGTGCCGTCCTGGTCCTCGAAGCCCTTGGACAGCAATGCCCACAGCGGCAGGGCGACCATCACCAGCAGCGCCGCGGCGAGCGCGACGAGGCCGGCCCGCATCGCGAGGTCGTCGCGCGACAGGACGGGCCGCCGCGCTGCCGCCGGCGCCGAGGCTGCACCGATCACGAGACGGGACTCATGCCGCAGCGCTCACCGCGCGAAGATCCGCAGACGGTCTGGCGGCAGGGCAACCTCGAGCCGGCTGCCGCGCTCCACGCCGAGATCGCGCATCAGGTTGCTGGAAAAGTCGGCGAGCAACTCCACGTCGGAGGCGTCCCGCACCCTGAGAGTGGCCCGGCAGAACGCACCGACGAAGTCGAGATCGCCCACCTCGACCGCCAGCCGGTTGGGCAGGCCCTCGGAAACGTCGCGCACGCGCACATCCTCCGGCCGGATGCACAGGCTCACCTTCGTCCCGGCGACGAGCCCGTCCTGCGACGCACAGGCGAAGTCCCGGCCGCTCACCTTGACGAGATCGGGCGCGGCGAGCGTGCCCGGCAAAAAATTCATGGAGCCCACGAAGTCGGCCACGAAGGCGGTCGACGGTCGGCGATAGACTTCCTGCGGCGTGCCGACCTGCTCGATGGCGCCATGGTTCATGACCACGATGCGGTCGGCCATGGTGAGCGCCTCTTCCTGGTCATGCGTCACCATGATGGTGGTGACGCCGAGCCGTCGCTGCAGCGCCTTGATCTCGTGCCGCAGCCGCAGCCGCACGCGCGCATCGAGGGCCGACAGCGGCTCGTCGAGCAGCAGCAGGCCGGGCGACGTGGCCAGTGCGCGGGCGAGCGCCACGCGCTGCTGCTGGCCGCCGGAGAGCTGGGCGGGATATTTCGGCCCGGACTCCGGCAGGCCGACCAGCGCCAGCAGCTCCTCCACGCGCTTGCGGATCTCGCCACGCCGCAGGCCGCGGCTCACCAGGCCGTAGCCCACGTTGTCGGCCACCGTCAGATTGGGGAACAGCGCATAGGACTGGAAGACGATCCCGAAGTCGCGCTTGGCCGGCGGCAGCGCCGAGACGTCCCGGCCCTTCTGGCGGATCGTGCCGGAGGTCTGCGGATCGAGCCCGGCGATGGCCCGCAGCAGCGTCGTCTTCCCGCAGCCGGAGGGCCCGAGAAAGCAGACGAACTCGCCCTCGGCGATATCGAGCGTGATGTCGCCGAGGGCAATGAAATCGCCGTAGCGCTTGCCGAGGTTCCGGACCTCAAGATAGCAAGAGCCCGCGGTCACCCGGAAACCTCCGCCCGGGCGCGCCGCGTCCTCAAGAAGCAGATCCCTCGCCTCGCTCGGGATGACGTGCTCGGCACGTCACTTCTTCGGGGCCGACTTGCCGTCGTAGCGCTTGGTCCACTCCGCCAGGATCCGCTCGCGGTTCTTGGCCATCCACTCCATGTCGTTCTTGATCATCGCCGGCTCGACATTGACCGGATAGTTGACCGGCGCGGACTTCACGTCCTTGCGCGCGACCACGGCGTAGGTCTTGGCATAGAGCTCGTTGGCCTTCTTGGTCACCGCCCAGTCGGCCAGCTTCTTGGCCGCCGCCAGGTTCTTGGTGCCCTTCATGATCGCCGTCGCCTCGAGCTCCCAGCCCAGCCCTTCCTTGGGCACGATCAGGTCGATGGGCGCACCCTTGGTCTTCTCCGAGGCGCCCCGCATGTCAAGACCGATGCCGATCAGGCGTTCGCCCTTGGCGGCCTGGACGCACGGCGCCGAACCAGAATGGATGTACTGGGCGATGTTCTGGTGCAGGGCGTCCATGTACTTCCAGCCAGCCTCCTCGCCCATGATCTGCAGCCAGGCGGCGACGGTGAGATAGCCCGTGCCCGAGGAAGCCGGGTTCGGCATCACGATCGAGTCCTTGTACTCGGGCTTGATCAGGTCGGCCCAGCTTGCCGGTACCGGCTTGTTGCCCTTCTTGCCCTCGGCGGTATTGAAGCAGATGAGCGACAGATAGGCGTCCATGCCCACCCACGTCTCCGGCTTCTTGCCGCTCAGGAACATCGGCTTCAGCTCGCCGGCACCGGCCGGCGTGTAGGGCTCCAGCATGCCCATCGTGGCGAACAGCGCCGTGCTCGAGGCGGCCAGGCCCCAGATGACGTCGGCGCGCGGATTGTCCTTTTCCGCGATCAGCTTGGCGGTGACGACGCCGGTCGAATCGCGCACCCAGGCGATCTCGATGTCGGGGTTGTCGGCTTCGAATGCCTTCTTGAACGGTGCGAGCTGCTCGTTCTCGAGCGCCGTGTACACGGTCAGCCTCGTCTTCTGGGCGAAGGCCGTACCGCCAAAAGCCGCGACGGCGAACGCCGCCGCCGCGCCCAGCACGGCGCCTCGCCGCAGGCCTGCAAACATCGTCATCTCATCCCCCTGTTCGGTCCCCGCATGGCTACACGGCCAATGTGATGGTCGTGTTACGGCCATTCACAAAACCTTAACACGCCGCCGCAGACGGGCAACCGCGCGTTTGACGGAAGGCCTCAGCCCCGGCCCAGCGCCTCGCCGACCGCGCTCAGCCAGCGGCGCACGACCTGCTCCTCGTCCCGGCTGACGAGCCCGGCCAGGCGCCGCTCCACGGCGTCGACACGCGTGCGGCACCGCTTCAGCAGGGCCCGGCCTTCGGCGGTCGCGTTCAGCGTGAGGATGCGGCCATGCACCGGATGAGGCGCCTTCCCGAGCGCGCCCATGCGCTCCAGGTTCCGCACGATCACGTTGATTGTCTGCGGCGTGAGGAAGGTGAGGCGCGCCAGGTCGGCTCCCGAGAGGCCGGGATAGGCCACGACCATGGTGAGCACCGCGAACTGCGGCGGCGTGACGTCGAGGTCGGCCAGCGCCTTCTCCATCGCGGCACGCGCCGCGACGCCCGCCTGCCGCAGCAGGTAGCCGAGATGGCCCTCGGGCCCACGCTTGCCCTCCCCCGGCTGCGGAAGCGGTACATTGACTCGGGGCGGATTATCAGTGTTCTTATATGACATCAGAATTCGAATATTTGAGGAACATCCCATGGATCAGCCGACCGCCGCCCTGCTGCGCCGCCATCTCGATGCCGAGAACCGGCAGGACATGCAGGCCACGCTGGACACGCTCCACCCGGATTGCCACTTCGAGGACCTCGCGACGGGACAGGCCTGGCGCGGCCGCGACGGTGCCGCCGCCCACTATCGTCAATGGTGGACCACCTTCGACGTGACGGTAAAGCGCGAAGCGGGCCAGTTCGCCGCCTGGAGCGCGGAAGGGGCCTGCCTGACCGAGGCCACCTGGCATGGACGGCACGTGGGTCCCTTTCTCGGCATCGCGCCCACGGGCCGCACCATCCGGCAGCCCTTCGTGGTCACCCTCACCATGAAGGAGGGCCTGCTGTACAGCGAACGCTTCCAGTACGACCTCGCTTCGCTGCTGCGCCAGATCGGCGCCGACCCGATCCCGGCCCTGCACGCCCTGCCCCATCGCCAGGCGGCCTGACGGCCTGAACGGCCCGGCCCTGAAGTATCCGGTCCCGTCGTACCCAAATTCGAGCCGGCCTGCCCCTCGCATCCGCGCGGTCCCGGGGCTATATCCCCTGCCGGAACCCCGCGCGCACGATGGAAACCGAACGCATCGAACGAAGGCTGGCCGCCATCCTCGCCGCAGACGTCGCCGGATACAGCCGGATGATGAGCCGTGACGAGGAGGGAACGCTGCGCCGCCTGAAGGCGCATCTCGGCGAGCTGGTGGAACCCCATATCGCGGCCCATCGCGGCCGCATCGTCAAGCGCACGGGAGACGGCCTGCTGGTCGACTTCGCCAGCGCCGTCGAGGCGGTCCGCTGCGCCATGGCCATCCAGTGCGGGATGGCCGACCGCAACCGCACGGCGGGGCAGGATGGACGCATCGAGTTCCGCATCGGCATCAATCTCGGCGACGTCATCATCGAGGGCGACGACATCTTCGGCGACGGGGTCAACCTCGCCGCCCGGCTGGAATCGATCGCGGAGCCCGGCGGCATCTTCATCTCCCGTACCGTCCGCGATTCGGTGCGCGATACGCTGGGCATCGCCTTGGAGGATCTCGGCGAGCGCCCGGTCAAGAATCTTCCCCGGCCGGTGCGGGTCTTCCGCGTCGGGCTGCCGGACGGCATGCGCCCCCGGCCGCCGGCGGTGCCCGAGAAGCCCTCGATCGCCGTCCTGCCCTTCGCCAACATGAGCGGCGACGTCGAGCAGGAGTATTTCAGCGACGGCATCTCGGAGGACCTGATCACCGACCTGTCGAAGGTCTCGGCGTTGTTCGTCATCGCCCGCAACTCCTCCTTCACCTACAAGGGCCGCTCGGTGAAGGTGCAGGAGATCGGCCGTGAGCTCGGCGTGCGCTTCGTGCTCGAAGGCAGCATCCGCAAGGCCGGCAATCGGGTCCGGATCACTGCGCAGCTCGTCGACGCGGGCACCGGCGGACACCTGTGGGCCGAGCGCTTCGACCGCGAGATCGACGACATCTTCGCCACCCAGGACGAGGTGGTACGCAAGATCGTCGAGGCGCTGGCGGTGAAGCTGAGCCGCGGGGAGGCGCAGGACCTGCTGCGCAGCGGCGGCACGCGCAACCTCGAAGCCTACGAGTGCTGGCTGCGCGCCCGCCAGCTCATGGGCCGCGGCACACCTGAGACCATCGGCCAGGCCCGAGCCCTGCACAGCCGTGCGATCGAGCTCGATCCGGCCTTCCCCGGCCCCCATGTCGGCATGGCGTTCGCGGCGGTGTCGGACTACGTCAATGCCTGGACGCCCGATCCCGCGCTGGCGCTCGACGAGGGCGAGCGCTGGGCGCGGCGCGCCATCGAACTGGACAAGCGGCACCCCGGGGGCCATGTCGCCCTGGGCAACGTGCTGGTCTGGCGCCGGCGCCACGACGACGCGCTGGCCGCCCTCGACCAGGCCGTGGCGCTCGACGCGAACTACGCCCAGGGCCATGCACTGCGCGGCATGGCGCTGATGTATGCCGGACACCCCCGCGAAGCCCTGGAAGCACTCGCCGTGGCCATGCGCCTGGACCCGCTCTTCCCCAACATCCTGCTCCACCTGATGGCACAGGCCCATTTCAGCCAGGGCGAGGACGAGACGGCGGCGAGCCGTCTCGCCGAGCGCATCGCGCGCAATCCCACCACCGACGCCAGCCGCATGCTCCTCGCGGCCTGCTACGGCCATCTGGGCCGCGTCGAGGACGCACGCGCCGCCTGGGCAGGGCTGATGGAGGTCAATCCGAACTTCTCGGTGGCGCAACGTGAAAGCGTCCTGCCCTACCGCGACGCCCGCGATTTCCGCCGCATCCTCGAAGGGCTCGCGAAGGCCGGCCTGCCCTGAGCCGCCCTCTTCACCGCCCGCCGGCTGCAATCTATGTTGGCGCAGGGTGTCGGAAGGAATTGCCATGCAACGGAGACGGCTTGCCGGCGCGACGGCATGGGCAGCGGCCCTGTGGTTGCTGCCGGGAGCGGCGCTCGCCCAGTACTGCGACAATCTCGAGGGTCAGGACGTCCACGTCGAGGGAGTCATCGACAAGGCGGTCGAAGCCGCCGGCGTCGTCTTCTTTCGCGACCGCAAGACGTCCTGCCAGTTCGGCATCGTCATGAGCCGCACCGACGCGGCCTGCAAGCAGGGAGCCCAGATCGAGGCCTCCGGCAAGCTCGTCAAGAACCGGTTCCTGCCGGACACCTACGATATCGATCGCGGTCCACGACCCGCCCCGGGCTCGCTCGTGTGCAAGTAAGGCGCCTCCTGCGCATTCCGGACAGATGCATTTTAGTCTAGAACCATGGCCTGTCCCGGCTCAGTCGAATCGCAGGAACCATGCCCCTCAACGAGCAGCAGGAACGCGAAGTCACCTTCCTTTCCGGGGTCGGTGCCGATGGCCTGGTAGCCCCGATCAGCTATTACACGCTCACCTACCAGGCCGACGGCTCGGTGGTGATCCCGGCGCAGTACGCAGCGACGGGGACGCCCATCAAGTGGGGCAACCCGACGCCGGGCCAGGCCGGCGGCACGGTGACCTACTGGTTTGCCGCGGCCTCGGACTGGTCGGCCGATGAGAGGACGGTCTGGAACGGCACCTTCGCCTTCTGGAGCGCGATCGCCAACGTAACCTTCCAGATCGCGCCCAACGCCAGCGACACCAACATCACCGTCGTCCGCGGCACCGACAAGGGCGCGCACGCCACCTTCAACGCGTCGGGAGAGGTCCCGGTCGGCAGCCCGACCGTCCTGCAGGCGCCCGATCGTGGCGCGGTCGTCTCGGTCGACACGACGGGCCAGGGCTTCGGGCCGATCAACCTCAACGCCGGCACCGAACTCGGCTACGTCTGGAGCACGCTGATCCACGAGGTCGGCCATATCCTCGGCCTGGGCCACGGCGGCCCCTACAACGCGAACGTCAACCTCGAGCAGCAGCAGTTCGGCGCGTACGACAACACGGCGTGGTCGCTGATGTCGTACATCGATCCCAACGATGCCGCGGCCCGTTACTACGGCGACTACGCCACCTATGTGCAGTGGATCGATCTCGGCACCGATGCGGCAGACAGCCGGTACCAGCCCCTCTCGCCGCAGATGCTGGACATCCTGGCGGCGCAGCGGCTGTACGGCGCCTCGACGAACGCGACGTTCGGCGGCAACCAGACATTCGGCTTCAATTCCAGCTTCACCGACGCCTATTTCGGGCAGATCTACGACTTCAACAACAACTCGGCCGCCATCGTCACGATCTGGAGCCATGGCACCAACAACACGCTCGACCTCTCCGGATTCGCCCAGAACGCCGTCGTCGACCTGACGCCCGGCACGTTCTCCAGCGCCGGCGGCCGGACGAACAACATCGCCATCGCCTTCGACACGGTGGTGGAGACCGCGATCGGCGGCGGCGGCAACGACATGATCCGCGCCTCCAATGTCGCCTCCACGCTGCAGGGCGGCGACGGCAACGACGTGCTGATCGGCGGAACGGCTGGCGACACGCTGGAGGGCGAGGATGGCGACGACCTGCTGCTGGGCCAGGACGGCAGCGACGTCCTGAACGCCGGCGCGGGCGCCGATGTCCTGCTGGGCGGCGCCGGCGGCGACACGCTGAACGCCGGCGACGGCCACGACGTGCTCAATGGCGGGGCCGGAATCGACACGCTGAACGGCGGCGCCCACGACGACTGGTTCCAGTTCAACGCCGGCGAAGGCAACGGAGACATCGTCAACGATTTCTCCGGCCAGGCCGGCGACGGCGACTTCCTGCAGTTCTTCGGCTACGGCACGGCGGCGCAGGGCGCGACCTTCAGCCAGGTCGACGCCACGCACTGGCTCATCACCTCGGCCGACGGCACGATCCAGGACACCATCACCGTCGCCAACGGCGCGGCGATCACCGCCGCCGACTATGCCTTCTATCCCGGCTACAGCGCGCTCGAGAATGCCAGCTTCATGGATCTCGGCAGCTGGCGCAGCAACGCCGCGGGCGGGCCCACCGGCGGCGTGGCGATCACCAGCCCGGTGGTCCTCAACGTCGCGCTGGTCCTTGACCGCGCCAACGACCCGACGGCGCTGCTGTCGGGCAACTGGGCGAGCCGCCAGCAGCAGCTCGCGGCGCTGAACGAGAACGGCACGCTGTGGAGCACCTACGGCGCCGACGCGGGCAAATACTCCGAGGTGCTGACGGAGCTGCAGGCGCTGGGCATACAGACGCTCGACGAGATCAGCGCCGGCAGCGGCATCGCCAACGGCTACGTCTCCTCGGCGGAGTCCCGCACCATCTGGGTGCAGGTCACCCAGGACAGCTTCCCCACCCTGTTCGGGCCGCAGGCCCGGCTGATGTCCGACAATGCCCAAGGGACCGGCAACTGGTGGTGGACGGGCAGCCTCTCCCTGCCGACCAGCCTCACTGCCCTCGGCGTCTCCGGCCTGTGGTTCGACACCGGCAAGTTCAGCCCTCACCTCGCCGATCCTGGCACCGCTCTGGCGGCCGACCTTCCGCAAGGCTGGCAGAGCCCGGGGAACGGCTCGACCGACGCGACGCGCGTCTTCCCGCAGACCTTGGGATCGAGCTACTACAACCTGCCGCTGGGCAGCGGCGTGCCGACGGGCACCATCGGCCTGGTCGAGCCGGGCGTCGGCACGGCGCTCTCGGGCGACGATCAGGGCGACGGCTTCCAGGCCGCCCTCGACGCCTACCGCGGCACGGCCGGCGTGCCGACCGGAGTACCCGCCACCACCGTCGCCGGCGGCGGCCAGACCTATCCCACGGTCGTCGCGGGACAACCCAGCAACGCCGGCGAGCGCTCGCTGGACGTCGGCATCGTGGCCACGGTCGCCCCCAACAGTCCGCTGGTGCTCTATGCCGGTTCGGGCAGCGCCCACGGCGCGCGCGCCACGAACTATACCGCCTACCAGTCGGCGTTCTGGGACCTTGCCAACAACCCGCAGGTCATCAGCTCCTCCTTCAGCTTCACTTCCCAGGTCGCGCCCGGATCGCCGTTCTTCAAGGCGACGGACGAACTGTGGACCGACGCCGCGCTGCGCAACATCACCGTGTTCAGCGACATGGGCGACGGCGGCTCGGGCAACATGTTCGGCAACGGCCTGACCAACGCCAGCACCAGCCGGGCCAGCCAGTATGTCGTGATGGTGGGCGGCACGTCCCTCAGCACCATCGGCGCGGCCGACGCGGACGCTACCCTGGCCGACGTGACCCAGAAGGCGATGGGCGGCGACCTCGACACGCTGTGGACGCTGGCGGCCGGCGGGCTGACGCAGACGCCCAGCACGGCCGGCGCCGGCACCGCCTTCGTCGAGACGATCTGGAACCGGTACTACCTCGACGGCAATGCCTTCGGCGTCCCGCGCAGCGCCAACCAGACGGGCTACCTCCACAACAACACGGGCGGCGGCGGCACGGATCCCGGCCGTCCGACGCCGCAATACCAGCGGGACTACGGACTCCTGCCCGTGACGGCCGACCCCTACCATCTGCCGGGCCGCGGCTCGCCGGACGTGTCGGCGAATGCGGGCGGCAACATGTACTGGCTGGTGCCCAACGCCGACATGGAAGGTGTCCAGGGCGACGACGGGACCAGCGCCTCGACACCGTTCTGGGCCGCCCTCGCGGCGCAGCTCAACGCCGTGTTCCTGGACCAGGGGCTGCCCCAGCTCGGCTACATGACGGACCTGCTCTACATCGCCTCGGCGATCGCGCCGGGCTCGTTCAACGACATCACGACGGGAAAGGACGCCTCGTCGTTCGTGCTGGGCGGCTCCATCACGAGCGACGGCGTCAACATCACGCCCACAGGGTTCGGCTACGAGGCGGGCCCGGGCTACGACCTGGCGAGCGGTCTCGGCACGCCCAACGGCCTGCTGCTGGGCCGTGCCCTGACGCAGATTGCCCATCACCAGTGGTCGTTCGCGGACACGCCGTCGCTGGTCGAGGGCAGCACGGAAGCCGGCTGGCAGAGCGGAGCGGCCCAGACCCTCCTCATCCAGGCGACGACGGTCGCGCCCATGAGCGCCAGCCTCAGCCTGGGGGATCAGAATATCGACTTCGAAGATACCGTCGCTTCGCCCTATGCCTGGACGTCGCGCTTCGCGCAGCAGGTGATGCAGGAAGACTTCGATCCTCACCTCGTGCGCCTGTTCGACAAGTACGCCCACGGCTGGGTGGGCTCGCAGGACGTCGCCGCCGGGACCGCGATCTCGACCCTGATCGGCCAGGGCATGGGCTTCGCCAGACAGGCCAACCTCACCAGCGACTACGGCATCGTCGACTTCTCGGCCCGTCCCTTCAGCACGACCACGGACGGCGTCACGACCGTGCAGACCGGCGGCAATGTCCACCTGGCCCGCGCCGTGGCCGTTGCCGAGACGGCGGGCGGCGCCAGTGATCAGGACGTCGTGGTCCGCGTGCGCCAGAACGGTCAGGATCAGTTGGCCGTCACCTTCTACCGGGTGGACGACCTTTCCGGCGGCATCGATGGCGTCAACGCCGGGGATGCAGGCTATGCCGACCTTGCGGCGGCCCGCGCCTACGGGCTGACATCGGGCGGCACCCTGCTGCTGGGCCCGGGCTACGGCTTCTTCGAAAAGGCCGGAATCGCGGGCGTCGATGCGGGCGACCTGATCGCCATGACGCTGACGAACCGCACGACGGGCGACGTGTGGTTCGCCTTCGCCCAGGCCAACAGCGATGGCCGCGGCCATCTCGTCAACTACGGCTACAATACCTGGGGTTGGGAGGACACGAACGGCGGCGGCGACCACGACTTCAACGACCTGGTCGTCCAGTTCGACTTCACCAGCAATGCCGGCCACGGCTGGCTGGCATAGTCGACGCCGACTTCGCCCCTTGGGGACCGGTCACCCCTTCATGAAGGCATTGAGCTCCGGCGTCGGAATCGACGTGTCGACGAAGGAGAAGGTGCCCTTCTCCTTCACCTCCTTCGCCGCGGTCACGAGCCCCGTCATGGCTGCCCGATAGAGCGAGGTCGCGAGGCTGATCCGCTTCACGCCGGCAGCTTCGAGGTCCGGCTTGCTGAAGGAGCGGCCCTTGATGCCGACCATGAAGTTGAACGGCTTGCCCAGCGCGCCGCAGACCTTCCTCACTGCGGCCAGATCCGGCAGTCCCGGCGCGAAGAGGACATCCGCTCCCGCCGCCTCGTAGGCCTTGAGGCGGCGGATGACATCGTCCAGATCCGGGCGGCCGCGCAGGAAACCCTCCGCGCGGGCCGTGAGCGTGAACGGAAACGCCAGCCCCTTGGCGGCCTGGGCTGCGGCCGCCACGCGCGCGGCGGCCTCTTCGACTTCGAAGAGCGGCCGGTCCTTGTTGCCTGTCGCGTCCTCGATCGAACCGCCGACCAGGCCTACGCCCGCTGCCTGGCGGATCGTCTCGGCCGCGGCATCGGGTCCGTCGCCGAAACCCTTCTCCAGGTCCGCGGCCACCGGCAGGTCGCACGCCTCGACGATCAGCTTCGCGTTGGCCAGCGCCTCCTCGCGCGTCACCATGCCATCCCGCTTGCCGAGAACGCCGGCCTTGGCGCCACTCGATGTCGCCAGGGCCTCGAAGCCCAGCCCGGCCAGGATCCGCGCCGACCCGGCATCCCACGGATTGGGGATGACGAAGGCACCCGGCGCCTCGTGCAGGGCGCGGAACTTCCTGGCCTTTTCCGCCTGGCTGACGCTCATCGATTCCTCCACATGACTGTCCGACGAGTCTGGCGGCAGCCCCGCTGCTGCCGCAACGTCGATTAGCTCGGGGCTCGCCTTAGCTCGGCTTGATGTTGCCCTTCCTGATGACGTCGCCCCAGCGCTCGATTTCGCCGGCCATCCGGGCCCGCGCCTGATCCTGCGCGCCGCCCGCCGGCACGATGCCGAGCTTCAGCATGCGCTCGCGGAAGTCGGCATCGCCCACCACCTCGTTGCCGGCGGCATTGAGCTTGCCGACAATCTCGGCTGACACCGCCTTGGGCGCGAACAGCGTATAGTTGGTCGCCGATTCAAATCCGGGCACCCCGGCCTCCGCCATGGTGGGCACCTCGGGCAGCAGCGGCGACCGGGACCGGCTGGTGACGGCCAGGCAGCGGACCTTGCCCGACGCGATGTGCGGCAGATGCGCCAGGACGTTGTCGATGGAGACCTGCACGCGGTTCTCGTAGAGGTCGCCCTGGAAGAAGGACGTGCCCTTGTAGGGGACATGCGTCATCTCCGCGCCGGTCATCTGCTTCAGCATCTCGTAGTTGAGATGGATCAGGCCGCCGAACCCCGAAGAGGCATAGGACAGCTGGCCGGGCTTCGATTTGGCGAGAGCGATCAGCTCCTGCACGTTCCTGGCCGGTAGGCTCGGCGTCACAAGGACCCCGATCGTTCCATTGCTGATCTCCACGATCGGCACGAAGTCCCGCGCCATATCGAAAGTCAGGTTCTGGTGGAAATAAGGTGCGATCGAATAGTCGACCAGGCTGCCGACCATCAGCGTGTATCCGTCGGCCGGGCTGCGCGCCAAGGCGGATGCGCCGATGGTGGCACCCGCCCCCGGCTGATTGTCGACGACGATGGTCTGGCCGATTTTGGGCGAGAGCTTCTCGGAAAACGCCCTGGTCACGGTGTCGACGCCGCCGCCCGGCGGATAGGGCGCAATCATGCGGATCTGCTTGGCAGGCCAGGACTGGGCGCGCAGCACGCCGGGCGCAGCCAGAGCCATGGCGGAAGTTGCCAGCAGGCAACGGCGGGACAGCGATGACATGACGTTTCCTCCACTCACGGGAGGTCAATCTACATGCTGCGGCCGTCCCAGGCACGCGGGTTGAGCTTGTCGACGTCGATGCTCTCGATGCAGCGCAGGTTCACGCCGACCATCGGGGCGCCGTCCGGGCCTGTCCCCTCGGCATGGCTCTCGATGCCGCAGCTGGTGCAGAACCGGTGATGGAGCATCTTCTTGTTGAAGGTGTAGTCGCCCAACCGCTCGGCACCTCGAGTCAGCGCGAACTTCGCCTTTGGCGCGAATGCCCAGACGGCGCCGAGCTTCGTGCAAATGGAGCAGTTGCACTTCAGCGCCTGTTCCGGATCGATCTCGACGGTGTAGGCGACGGCGCCGCAGTGGCAGCTGCCGTTGTAGGTCCGTGCTTCGGGCATGATCTCTCCTCCTTCCGCAGCTGGCCGCAGCATGGCCGCTGCGCGGGGGGCTGGCTAGAGCGGCTTCCACGTTGACGGAACCGCAAGCGAACGGAACATGCTTTAGCCCGGCCAGGGCAGCGACCAGGTCTTCACGTTGGTGAAGCTCTTCATCGCCTCCAGGACGCCCTCCTTGTAACCGAGGCCCGAATCCTTGATGCCGCCGAAGGGCGACATCTCGATACGATAGCCCGGGACCTCCCAGACGTTGACGGTACCGACCTCGAGTTCGTCCACGAACCGCGTGATGTAGTCCAGCCGGTCGGTGCAGACCCCTGACGACAGGCCGTAGGCCGTGCCATTCGACACCTCGATCGCGTGGTCGATGTCACGGACGCGGATGATCGGAATCGCAGGACCGAAGGTCTCCTCGCGCACCAGTTCGCAGGCCGGGTCGACCTGATCGACCACCGTTGGCGGAAAGAGCGCACCACGGCGATCGTTCCCGTGCAGCAGCTTCGCACCATGCCGTGCCACGGCCTCGCTGACGCGGTTCTGGAACAAGGTGGCGGCGCGCTCGTGGATCACGGTGCCGACATCCGTCTCGGGATCAAGCGGATCGCCGGCCTTGAGCTTCCTGGCCTTGGCCACCACGCGTTCGACGAACGCGTCGGCCACGCTCTCGACCACCAGGATGCGCTTGACGGCCGTGCAGCGCTGGCCGGAATTCCTGGTCGCCCCCGCGACGGCCAGCTCGGCTGCCTTGTCGAGGTCGGCGTCCTCCATGACGATCAGCGGATCGTTGCCGCCCAGTTCGAGCACCAGCCGCTTGTACCCGGCGGTGGCCGCGATGTGCTTGCCCACGCGCACGGACCCCGTGAAAGTGACGAGATCGGCCCTGGGATCCGTGATCATCGCATCGCCGATGTCGGACGGATTGCCGGTGATGACCGACAGCATCTCCGGCGGCAAGCCCGCCTCGTAGAGCGTATCGGCCAGGAACAAGGCCGTGAGGGGCGTCAGCTCGGTCGGCTTCAGCACCACGCAGTTGTTCGTGGCGAAGGCCGGCGCCAGCTTGTGCGCCACCATGTTCAGCGGGTGGTTGAAGGGCGTGATGGCCGAGATGGCGTTCAGCGGCTGGCGCAGCGTAAAGATCTTGCGCGACTTGCCGTGCGGGGTGAGGTCGCAGGAGAAAGTCTGCCCGTCATCCAGCAGGCAGAGCTGGCCCGCGAAGGTGAAGACGTCGTAGGCCCTGCCGACCTCGTAGAGCGAGTCCTTGAGGCACAGTCCCGATTCCAGCGTGATGAGTCGCGACAGCTCCTCTTTCCGCGCCACCAGCAGCTCGGCGGTCCTGAGCAGGATCTGCTGTCGCTGATAACGCGTCAGCTTCGGCCGGTAATCGTGGGCGATCCGGAAGGCCTCGGCGACCAGCTCCGGTGTCGCCCTTGGAACGCTGCCGACCAGTCGATCGTCCCACGGGAAGCGCACTTCGAGGCGCGACTTCGCGTCGACCTTCCTGCCCGCGATGCGCAGCGTCTCGTGCCGCACATCGCTGCGGATCACCGTGTCCATGGCTGTTCCCTTCAAGCGACGAGATTGAGGGCGAGATCGAAGGCGTCGAAGTTGCGCCAATGACGTGACGCGTCGGCGGCGGCGAGGCGGCGGTTGCACAGCAGGGGCACCTTCTGTTCCGAGATGCCGCCGTGGCTGCGCAGCGGCTCGGTGAGGCCGGACAGGTCGTGGCGCGCCTCGGAGGTGCCCAGCACCTTGTGCTTCGTCGAGACCACGACGAGATCGCCCAGGCGGTCGGCCGGCAGCTCGAAGCGGGCAGCCGCCTCCTCCCTCGACAGGGCGGCCTCGATGCCCGGCAGCGCCTTCACCTTCGCCGCCATCGCTTCGGCCGTCGTGCCCGCCGGAAGATAGACGACCGCGAACGACCCCAGCGCGCCATGATGCACGACGTAGGGATCGGTGATCGGCAGGATGACGCGGGCCCCGTCCTTGCCCAGCCAGCCGTCGAACATGTCCTGCAGGTAGATGACGTCCGGCTTGCCGTCGGCGCCGAACTTGGCGTTCATGCCGTGGTCCGCCGTCAGCGCGATCGTGCAGCCGAGCGCATCGAGCTTCGCCAGATAGCCGTCCATCATCGCATAGAAGTCGTTGGCCACCGGCGTCCCCGGCGCGTGCTTGTGCTGGATGTAGTCGGTGGTCGACAGGTACATGAGCTGCGGCCGGTCGCGCTCCATGATCTTGACGCCGGAAGCGAACACGAACTCCGACAGCGCGGCGCTGTAGACGTCCGGCACCGGCATGCCGACCAGCTCGTTCACCTTCTCGATGCCGTTCGCCGCCAGCGTCGCCTTGTCGGACCTCTCGGAGGAGAAGCTGCAGGCCTTGCCGGCACCCAACTCCAGCCCTTTGCCGAGCAGGCCGCGCAGCTTGTCCTTGGCGGTAATGACGGCAATGCGGCAACCCGCCCGCTGGAAGGCCGGGAAGATGGTCTCGATCCGCAGAAACCTGGGATCGTTCATCATCACTTCCTGCCCCGAGTCGGGGTCCAGGAAATAGTTGCCGCAGATCCCGTGGGCAGCCGGTGGGCGCCCGGTCACGATGGACAGGTTGTTCGGATTGGTGAAGGACGGCACGATGCAGTCGGCCAGGACGTTCGTTCCCTCGGCCAGCACCCGGGCAAACCATGGGGCGCAGCCTGCCTCGACAGCGCGCTCGATGTAGCCGGGCTCCGACCCGTCGACGCAGACCACCACGGTCGGCTGCCGCGGAAAGCGGTAGCGGCGGCCATTGACGGCGATCTCGCCGCCAGCGGCGTTCAGGCTGTCCGGTGCCATGGTCTCCTCCTCCTTCCGCCGCCCTACTCTGCCGCGAGAGCCGGCCCGCCGTTGCTGACCCGCATCTCGTGCAGCACTTCGCGCACCGCCGTGAGTGCCCCCTTCATGTCCTCGGGATAGAGGCGCCCGATGCAGCCAATGCGGAACGATTCCGCCACGGTGAGCTTGCCCGGATAGATGACATAGCCACGGTCCTTCAGCGAATCGTAGAAGCGCTGAAAGACGAACCTGGGGTCAGTGGGCATATGGAAGGTGACGATGATCGGTGCCTGCAGCCGGTCGTCGAGCAGCGTCCGGAACCCCATGGCACGCATGCCGTCGATCAGCACCCGGGCATTCTCCCGATAGCGCCTGCCGCGGCCGGCCACACCGCCTTCGGCCGCATGTTCCTCGATCGCCTTTCCCAGAGCCACGATCACGTGGATCGGCGGCGTGAAGCGATATTGTCCGGTGCGGGCGAAGGCGTCGGCCTGATCGAACAGGTCGAGCACGAGCGTGGTCGCGTTGCCCTTGCACTCCGCCAGCGCCTCGCTGCGGCAGACCACGAAGCCCAACCCAGGAACGCCCTCGAGGCACTTGTTGGAAGACGCCGCCAAGGCGTCGTAGCGGACGGTATGCGCATCGATTTCCAGCGCGCCGAAGGCGCTCATCGAATCGACCAGCAGGCGGCGTCCCCGGCGGGCAACGATCTCGGCGATCTCGGCGATGGGATTGAGGATGCCGGACGTCGTCTCGCAGTGGACGGCAAAGACATGGCTGATCGCCTCGTCCTCGGACAGCATACGCTCAAGTTGCGCGAGATCCGGCGGCGTGTCCTCCGGCGTCTCCAGCGCGGCCGTGGCACGGCCGGCGATCTCGGCGATCCTCCGCGCGCGCTGCCCGTAGGCGCCGTTGATCAGCACCAGCAGCTTGCCACCCCGCGGGACGAAGGACGTGATCATCGCCTCGACCGCGAAGGTGCCGGAGCCCTGGACCGGGACCGTGACATGCGTGCCCTCGCCGCCCGCCAGTGCTGCGATGCTGTCCAGCACCTGGCGGTTGATGCGCAGGAACCCTGCGTCGCGGGAACCCCAGTCGTGGACCATGGCCTGTTTGACGGCCGCCGACGTGGTGAGCGGACCCGGCGTCAGCAGCAGCGGATCGCCGGTCTCGGAGGCAGCAGGGATTCTCGACATGTGCGAAGGATGGGCTCGCGCGCTCTATCCGTCCAGTATATAATTCATATGCCATCTATCGGTCTCACTTATATGACGCCCAGCCAGCTCCGAGCCTTTCACCTCGTCGCCGAGTCCGGATCCTTCTCGGCTGCGGCACGCGCCGCGGGCGTCAGCCAGCCCAACCTTTCCGGACAGGTCACTGCCCTGGAGGCCAGCTACGGCGTGCGGCTGTTCGATCGACGCGGCCGTACCGTCGTGCCGACCGAGACGGGGCGGCAACTCCATGGGATCACGAGCCGACTGTTCGCCCTGCAGGACGAGGCACGTGCACTGCTGGCCGGCGAGCAGGCCCTCACGCGCGGGCACCTGCGCATCGCCGCGGATTCGGCGCACCATGTCGTGCCGATCATGGCGGCGCTCCGCCGGCGCGCCGCCGGCCTCACCTTCTCGCTTTCCATCGACAATTCCGCGGTCGTGCTGGAACGGCTGCTGCGCCATGAAGCCGACGTCGCCGTGATGGCCAAGAGCGTGTCCGATCCACGCCTTTCGGCGATGCGCCTGCGCACCGACCATCTGGTCCTGTTCGTTCCGACCGGCCACCGGCTGGCGCGACGGAACCGGGTGCCTCTCCGGGCGTTGTCCGGGGAGGAGCTCGTGCTGCGCGAGCGTGGATCGATCACACGCGAGGTCCTGGAGCAGGCCATGGCCGCCGCCGACATCCAGCCCGGCGCCATCATCGAAGTGCAGACGCGCGAGGGTGTACGGGAAGCAGTCGCCGCCGGCTTCGGCATCGGCGCGGTGTTCGCCAGTGAACTGGGAGGCGATGGCCGATTCCGCGAACTCCGCGTCGTCGACGCCGACCTGAGCGTCGCGGAGTATGCGGTCTGTCTGGAAGAGCGGCGACGGAGCGCTCTGGTGCGGGCCTTCATGGAGGAGGCAGGTACGAGCTTCACGCGGGGGCCGTAACAAAATTGTCAAAAAACATTCGCCCCTTGCCTCCGCGGGCGTAGGATCGCCGATCATGCATGGCGTCGACACAGTCCTGAATGTCCTGGGCAGCGTCGGGTTGTTGCTCTGGGGCGTGCGCATGGTCCGCACGGGATTGACGCGCGCCTTCGGCACGGCGCTGCGCCGCGCCATCGCCGCCTGTTCGCGCAACCGCTTTTCCGGCTTCCTGGGTGGGCTCGGTATCACCGGCCTGCTGCAGTCGAGCACGGCAACGGCCCTGCTGGTGGCGTCCTTTGCCGGACGGGGCTTGATCCCGCTTTCGATCGCGCTGGCCCTCATGCTTGGAGCCAATGTCGGCACGACGCTGACCTCGCAGATCCTCTCCTTCGATCTCGGCTGGCTCTCGCCGCTGCTGATCGCGGCGGGCGTGATCACCTTCCTGTCGAGCGGCCGGGACAAGGCACGTCACCTCGGTCGCGTCGCCATCGGTCTCGGGCTGATGCTGCTTTCGTTGCGCCTGGTGTCACTCGCCACCGAGCCGCTGCTTCATTCGCCCGCGTTCCTCGCGGCCCTCGACGGCCTGCAGGACGACTATGTGATCGGCGCCATTCTCGGGGCGCTCGCTACATGGTTCGTCCACTCCAGCCTGTCCACGGTTCTGCTGGTGATGTCGTTCGCTGCCAGCGGCATCGTGAGCCTGCCGCTGGCGCTCGCCCTGGTGATCGGCGCCAACGTGGGAGGAGCGCTCGCCCCCTACATGGCCCAGGTCGGCGCGGAGCCGGCGGCACGACGGGTGCCGCTCGGCAACCTGGTCACGCGGCTCCTCACCGGCGCGGCGCTGCTCACGCTCATCGCGCCGGCCGTCCACTGGCTGTCGATCATCGACCCGTCGCCGGCGCGCATGACGGTCAACTTCCACACAGCCTTCAGCGTCGTCGCCGCCATCGTCTTCCTGCCCCTGACCAACACGGTCGCGGCGCTGTGCCGCCGGCTGCTTCCCGACAAGCCGGTGACCGACGATCCCGGCAAGCCACGCCATCTGGATGCCAACGTTCTGGACACGCCGGCCGAAGCGCTGGGCTGCGCCCTGCGCGAGACGCTCAATCTCGGCGACCGCGTCTCCGACATGCTCCGGCAGACCATCACCGCGCTGGAGCGCAACGATCCGAAAGCCGTCAGGGCCATCGAGGATGCGGACAATGCCGTCGACAGCCTCTACGAGGCCATCAAGCTCTACCTCGTCCAGACCTCGCGGAACGAACTCGGCGAGGACGACGGAAAGCGCTACGTCGAGATCCTGACCTTCACGACCAACCTCGAACATATCGGCGACATCATCGACAAGAACCTGATGGAGCTCGCCACCAAGAAGATCAGGAACCGGTACACTTTCTCGCCCGAGGGCATGGCGGAACTGCGGGCCTTCCATGCCCGCGTCCTGGAGAACTTGCGGCTTGCACTGAACGTGTTCACCACGCGCGACCTTGGCCTCGCGCGGCGTCTCGTTGCCGAGAAGGCCGCACTGCGCGAAGCGGAGGCCCGCGCCGCGGAGAGCCACTTCGCACGCCTTCGCGCAGGCCGGCCCGAATCGATCGAAACCAGCTCGATCCACATGGACGTCATCCGCGACCTCAAGCGCATAAACGGCCATCTCGCCTCGGTCGCCTATCCCATCCTCGAAGCGGCTGGCGAGCTGGCCGACACGCGCCTCCGCCCAACCGCAGCCGCCGCCCCTTCGACCGCCTCGATCTGAGGCAGCCTGCGTCAGACCGCGCGATCTTTTCTTTGCCACCTTGATGCGATAGACCGCGGCCGTGCGTAAGATCCTGACAAACGGCCTCGTCCTGGTCGTAACGGTGCTGTTCTGCCTGGTGGCCGCCGAGGGCGCGACGCGCCTCGTCGACGGTCTGCCGTTGACCAGCGTCGCATTGCCGGCATCGAACGGCGGCGGCATCGGCCTCGATACGTCCGCGGAGCATCTCGACGAAATTCCACGCGCCGCGGGGGTGGCGCGCGAATGGTTCTTCGAGGAACCGCCACCTCTGCCCAACCGCCATGCCGAGCCCGAGGAGTGGAAAAGGGCCGCACAGCAGTCGCGCGAGAGCGACACCGTGCCGGATGGCCGCTTCAAGTCGTGGGACCTTTACAAGGCCTGGAACGCGGCCCGGGTGGGAGACCCCTGTGCCAACGAGTTCTTCGCGGGCATCCGCGGCCGGATATACGTCTTCGATCCGCCCGACGGCAGCGGGCTGCCGCCGTTCCGCTATCTGCCCAACGCGACCACACCCATGGGGCTCGTGACCAACGAATTCGGCTGGCGGGGCGCTCCGGTCACGTTCCCCCGGACGGCGGGAACGGTGCGCATCGTCTTCGTCGGGGCTTCGACGACGGCGGGGCCCCATGCGGCGCCCTTCTCCTACCCGGAACTGGTCGGCCACTGGCTCAACATGTGGGCGGCGGCACACCGGCCGGACATCCGTTTCGAAGTCCTGAACGCGGCGCGGGAAGGCCTGAATTCCACGAGCATCGCAGCCGTCGTTCGTGAGGAAGTCGCGCCGACGAATCCCGACCTGGTCGTCTATTACGAAGGCGGAAACCAGTTCAAGCTGACCGGTCTGGCCAAGGGCGTCGTGCCGACGGCGGCGCGCCCGCAGCCGAAGGCGCCGGAAGGCATCGCGGCCTGGCTGAATCGCGCCTCGCAGTATTCCGCCCTGGCACGCCGCCTTCAGGCGCTGACCGGCTTCAAGGGGATCTCGGAAGGCGGGCACGAGCTTCCCAAGCCGGACTATGCTCTCGACTGGCCGCCGGGGCTGGACGAGTCAGATCCGGACCTTGGCCATCCTGACCTTCCGGTGAACCTCGGTACCATCCTGCACGACCTGGACGCGATCCGGGACTCTCTCGGCACGGTCGGCAGCGAGTTTGCACTCTCCTCCTTCCGATGGCTCGTGAAGGACGGGATGGTCGTGCATCCGGTCCGGAATCGGCTCCTGTGGGACTATCTCAACGTCCACAACTATCCGTTCCGGTACCGCGACATCGCGCGGCTGGCTGCGTTCCAGAATCGCGTGCTCGCCAAGTATGCCAGCGCACACGGCCTGCCCTTCATCGACGTGGATGGCGTCATGCCGTTCGACGCCGACCTCTACGCCGACGCGGTCCACGAAACCTATCCGGGGATGCGCCTGAAGGCATGGGTGTTCGTGCAGCAGCTCATTCCCGTCATCGAGCAGCGCCTGGCGAGCGGCGCCTGGCCGAGAGCCGTACCGGCGATGGCCGACACACATCCGGCGTTCGCCGCCAAGCCGCGTGAGATGGACGTCGACTGCAAGCTGCCTCCGAAGGCGGCGTCGGCCGGCGTCAGCCCCTGAAGGCCCGCTGCGGTAGTAGAGATCAGGTCAGGCCTTCACCCGACTCCCGTCGGGATCGAAGGGACAGCGCAGCGAGGCCCGCGCGGCAAGGCGGGTCCCCGCGAGGTCGACTTCGAAGCGGCCGCCGTCGAGCCAAGCCCGGTCGATGGTTCCGCCGGCCTCGTGCCGGACGTAACCCAGCCCGACGGACGCCCCGATCGTGTGTCCATAGCCGGCAGAAGTCAGGTCTCCGACAGGCTTTCCATCGCGCAGCAACGCCTCCCCGCCCCACAGGAGCGGCTCGGGGTCGTCAAGCACCACCGACACCAGGCGCCGCGACAACGGCTTGCTTCCTGCGGCCACCAATGCATCGCGGCCGATGAAGCCGCCAGGCTTGTCGAGCTTCACGGCCCAGGCCAAGCCGGCCTGGAGCGGCGTGTCGTCCGGCGTGAGCTCGCGGCCCCAGGCGCGGTAGCCCTTCTCGAGCCGCAACGTCTCGATGGCATAGTAGCCGGCATCCCGCAGGCCGAACGCCGCGCCGGCCGCATGCAACGTCTCGAAAGCCGTGACGGCGAATTCGACCGGCACGTAGAGCTCCCAGCCCAATTCGCCCATGTAGGTCCGGCGCGACGCCAGCACCGTGGCGTTGCCGACGCCGATCTCGCGGATGGCGGCGAAGGGGAATCCCTCGTTGGAGAGGTCGGCGCGACTCACCTTCTGCAGCAGCGCGCGGCTGCGCGGCCCCATCACCGACAGCACCGTCCAGGCGCCGGTCACATCGGTGAAGGTGACATGCGCATCGGGTGCCGCATGGCGCACCATCCAGTCCATGTCGCGCACGGGCTGGGCCGATCCGGTGATCACCAGAAAGCGGTCGCGCGCGAGCCGGGCGATCGTCACGTCGCTCTCGAAGGTGCCGCGTTCGTTCAGGATGGCGGTGTAGACTGTCCGGCCGACCGGCACGGCGACGTCGTTCGCGACGAGCCGCTGCAGCTGGGCTTCCGCATCCCGCCCCTGCACCAGGATCTTGCCGAACGACGTCTCGTCGACGACCGTCACGGCCTCCCGTGTGGCGCGATGCTCCGCCGCCACGGCGTCGAACCATGCGCCGCGGCCCCAGCCATACTGCATCTCGGGAGTCTTGCCGATGCCGGCGAACCAGTTGGGCCGTTCCCAGCCCATCTTGTTGCCGAACCAGGCGCCACGCGCCTTCAGCCGGTCGTACAGCGGCGAGCGGCGAAAGGGCCGGCCGCTCTCCTGCTCGCGCTGCGGCCACGGCATCTTGTAGTGCAGCCCCAGCGTCTCCGCGACGCGGCTCTTCAACCAGGCATCGTTGCCGTGGAAGCCGGCGAAGCGGCGGATGTCGACGGGCCACAGGTCGAGCGTCGGTTCGCCGGCCGCGATCCATTCCGCCAGGGCCATGCCGGCACCGCCCGAGCTCGCGATGCCCATGGAATTGAAGCCTGCGCCGACGAAGAAGCCCTTGAGCTGCGGCGCCTCGCCCAGGATGTAGTTCAGATCGGGCGTGAAGCTCTCCGGCCCGTTCATGAAGGTCTTGATGCCGGCCTTCTCCAGCGACGGCACGCGGATCAGCGCGTTGTCCATCAGTATCTGGAACTGATCCCAGTCGTCGGGCAGCATGCCGAACTCGAAATCGTCGGGGATGGTGTCCTTGTCCCACGGCTTGGCCTGCGGTTCGAAGCCCCCCATCAGCAGGCCGCCGACCTCCTCCTTGAAGTAGATGTAGCCGTCGGGGTCGCGCATCACCGGCAGGTCGCGCGGCACGCCCTCCATCTTCTCGGTGACGATGTACATGTGCTCGCAGGAATAGAGCGGCACCGTCACTCCGACCGTGCGCGCGAGCTGGCGCGCCCACTGCCCGCCGCAGTTCACGACGATCTCGGCCCTGATCGGCCCCTGCGTCGTCTGCACGCCGGTGACGCGGCCGTCGCTGGTGTCGATCGCCGTGACGCGGGTCTTCTCCAGGATGCGAACGCCGCCGTTGCGCGCACCTCGCGCCAGCGCCTGCGTGATGTCGGCCGGATTGGCCTTGCCGTCGCCCGGTAGCCAGACCGCGCCGACGAGATCGTCGGTGCGCATGATCGGATATTTCTCGCCGGCCTGCGCGGGAGTCAGCGGCTCGCACGCCACGCCCTGTGCGTTGGCCATCGCCGCCGAGCGCCGCAGCAGCACCATGCGCTCCTCGGTACGCGCGACCGTCAGCGAGCCGCACTGCTTCCAGCCGGTCGCCAACCCCGTCTCCGCTTCCAGCCTGGCATACAGCTCGGTGCTGTAACGGATCAGGCGCGTCAGGTTCTGGTAACTGCGCAGCTGGCCGACGAGGCCGGCGGCATGCCAGGTAGTGCCGCCACTCAGCCTCCCCTGCTCCAGCAGGACCACGTCCTTCCAGCCGAGCTTGGCGAGATGATAGGCCGTCGAGCAGCCCATGATGCCACCGCCGATGATGACGACGCGGGCATGGGTCGGGAATGTCGTCATCACAATCTTCCCGTCAGCGCCGCTTCGTACATTCTCCGCATCTCGCCCACGCCGGCCAGCACGGGGTTGCCGCCGGCGGTCGGATCGACGGCGGCCATCTCGGCGAACTTCTCGAGGTGGCTCTCCTGCACGCCGATCTCCGCCAGCGTGTGCGGAATGCCGATCTGCCGCCGCAGCTCCAGGCTCCACTCCATGAAGCCGTCGAAGGTCGGGGTGCGAAGGCCGAGCCAGCGCGCCAGCCGCTGGATCCTGTCGTCGATGGCCGGCCGGTTGAACATGAGCACATAGGGCATGGCGACGGCGTTTGTCAGGCCATGGTGCGTATCGAGCACAGCCCCTATCGGATGAGAAAGGGAATGTATGGCGCCCAGCCCTTTCTGGAAGGCCGTCGACCCCATCTGCGATGCGGCCAGCATATGGCCGCGCGCCTCGATATCCCGCCCATCCTTGACCGCGCGGGCCAGGTTCTCCTTCACCAGGCGCATGCCTTCGACGGCGATGCCCTCGGCGTAGGGATGATAACCCGGTGCGCAGTAGGCCTCGAGGCAGTGGATGAAGGCATCCATGCCCGTACCGGCGGTGAGCTTCGGCGGCAGGCCGACCGTCAGCTCGGGATCGGCGATCACGATCGAAGGCATCATCTTCGGATGGAAGATCACCTTCTTGGTGTGCGTCTCCTCGTTGGTGATGACCGAGGCGCGGCCCGTCTCAGAGCCCGTACCGGCGGTGGTCGGCACCGCGATGGTCGGATAGATCCCGGCGGGGTTCGCCCGCGTCCACCAGTCGCCGACATCCTCGAAATCCCAGAGAGGCCGCATCTGGCCAGCCATGAAGGCGATGGCCTTGCCGGTGTCGATGCCCGAACCACCTCCCCAGGCGATCACGCCGTCATGCTTGCCCGCGCGCAGCGTGCGCACGCCCGCCCCGACGTTGCCGGCCACGGGGTTGGGCTTCACCTCGCTGAACAGGGCAACCTCGATCCCCGCCTTACGCAGCGACAGCATGGCATCAGTGATCATGGGAAGCTTCGCCAGGCCGGGATCCGTGACCAGGAGCGGCCGCCGGAGCCCGACGACGTTGCAGGCGTCGGGCAGCTCCCGAATGCGACCGGCGCCGAAACGAATGGAGGTGGGATAGTTCCAGTTGCCGACCAGAGGCTGAGACATCAGATGATTTCCATGTAGCGGTCGAGCTCCCACTCGGTGATGGCCTTGCGGAACTCGCGCTCTTCCCATTCGCGTGTTGCAGAATAGTGATCGACGAAGGCGTCGCCGAACAGGGCGCGGGCAGCCTTGGAGGTCTTCAAGCGTCCGGCCGCCTCCATCAGCGTGCGCGGCAGCTGTCGGTCGGCCGGATGCTCGACCTCGTAGGAATTTCCCTGCACGGGATCGCCCGGGTCGATTCCGTTCGCGATCCCCCACAGGCCGGAGGCCACGGCAGCCGCCAGCGCCAGGTAGGGATGCGCGTCGGCGGCGGCGACCCGGTACTCGATGCGCGTCGACTTGGGAGAGCCGGGAATCACACGCAGCGACGTGGTCCGGTTCTCCACGCCCCAGCTCGCCACCGTCGGCGCCCAGAAGCCGGGTATGAGCCGCCGATAGGAATTCACGTTGGACGCCACCATGGCCAGCAGCTCGGGCATGAGGGCCTTCTGCCCGCCCACGAAGTGGCGCATGATCAGGCTCATCCGATGCGGCGCCGCCTCATCATGGAACGCCGGCTTGCCATCCTTCCAGAGCGACATGTGCATGTGTCCGCCGCAGCCCGGCCAGTCCTTTGACCACTTCGCCATGAAGGTGGCGAGCCAGTCGCGCTTCTGTGCAAGCACCTTGGTGTAGAGCTTGAACAGCGCCGCGGCGTCCGCCGCGCCCAGCCCGTCGCGGACGCGCAGCGCCGCCTCCAGCACGCCCGCTCCGGTCTCGGTGTGCAGCCCCTCGATGCCCATGTCCATCGCCTCGCACATGTCGAGCAGGTCGCGATACCAGTCCGAGAGCACGGAATTGCGCAGCATGGAGTAGCCGAAGAAGCCCGGAGAGATCGGCTTCAGGCCACGGTAGCCCTTTTCGCGGATGGAGAAGGCCGTTTCCGCGAAGACGAAGAACTCGTACTCGAAGCCGACCTTGACCTCGAACCCCATTTCCGCGGCCTGCGCCAGCACGCGGCGCAGCAGGCCGCGCGGGCAAAGGGCCTCCGCACCGTCGGCGAATTCACACAGGAACAGGAGATTGCCAGGTTCGGTGGCGATCTCCCGGCAGGTGTCCGGAAGGATGCGGACGGCGGCGTCGGGATAGGCCGTGTGCCATCCGGTATAGGAGACGTTGTCGTACAGCTGATCGTTCGAATCCCAGCCCAGCACGACGTCGCAGAACCCCATGCCGCCGTCGAGAGCGGCGCCGAACTTGTCGACGTGCAGGTACTTGCCGCGCAGGATCCCATCGAGATCGTGCACGCCGACCTTGACGTGACGAAGCCCCCGCTCCTGCACGATCCTGCGAGCATCGGCAGCGGTTCTGACCTGGCGCGGTTCCATTCGTTCCCCCGGACTCTCCTCTGCGGGAGTTTGGCAGAGCCTGTCCCGTCTCGACAGGATGAATCGAGCGACGTGACAATGTCCCCTACGGCCGCCGCGGGACCATGCCACCCCGGCTCCGCGTCAGGTTCGCCCCACGGCCTTCCTGTACCCGGCGATGATGTCCGCTGCGGCGTCGCCGGCCCGGCTGACGAACGCCGCCTCCAGGCGCGACGTCTTCCCGCGCATCTGCTCGAGCATCGTCGGAGACACCGCAACGACTTCCATGCCGTTCTCGACAAGCTGTCGGGAGGCCAGGGCATCAGCCTCGACCGAGACCTTCCAGAAGCGCGGCTGCAACCGTGCCGCAAGTCCCGCGATCGCCTCGCGATTCGCGGGAGCGATCTTCTTCCAGGCATCGTTGTTGATCGTGACGACCTGCGAGTCCCACGCATGGTTCGTGCGGTAGACGCACGCGAGGACTTCCCAGAACCTGCCATTGACGGCGGAGACCGAGCTGGTGACCGCTCCTCCCGCAGCACCTGACGCGAGAGCAGGGCGCGTATCCGCCCAGGGCAACTGGACGGGAACCATGCCCAGGGCCGTCACGGTATCGCCGGCCAGCCGGTCGAGCACGCGCATCCTGATCCCGCGAAAGCCGTCCAGCGCGTCGACCCTCACGCTGGCGAACAGGCACTGTGCCGGAGACGGGACCATGTAGAGAATGGTCTGGTTGAAGGCCGCAGCGACGGCGTCGAAAGCGGGACGGGCGAGGCGATGGAGAACGGCGAGCTCCTCGATGCTGCCGATCAGGAACGGCACGGCCTCCATCCCGAACAGGGGCGCCTCGCTGGCCTGCTGTACATTCCGGAAGCCCGCCATCTGGACGAGGCCGTCGCGCACCGCGGCCAGATGCTCGGCCTCCGAGTAGCCCAGCGCGCCGCCGGCGTGGACCGTGATCCGCACGGCCCCGTCGGTCACCCTGGCGACCTCCTGGGCGAATGTCCGGCAGTTCTTCGTATGGAAATTCCCGTCGGGCAGGATCGTCGACAGATCCAGTCTCACGGGGCGCTGGGCGCGCACCGCCGGTGCACCGAGCGACGCCGCCGCAACCGCCGCTCCCGCGCCGAGAATGCTTCGCCGCCCTATCTTAACGGTAGCACCACCTTCGCTCGACACCCGTCCCGTCCGCGCCTCATGATTCTCCTTTCCGCTGTACGCCGCACTGCAGCGCCCAGGAAGGAGCGAGCCGAAGAACCTAGGCGCGCCATCGGCGCATTGCAATTCGCCAGTGCGCCTGCCTAAGGTCGGCCTGTGACGGCCTCGACTCCGACAAATCGCGCGCGCCTCTTTGCCCTCCTCCGCTACGAGGAGCCCACGCCGGCGGCCCAACAGTGGCGCTTTCTCCATCTGACGGCGCTGATCGTCGGCCTGCTCGCGGTCATCCTGCTCTCCGTCGATGCCATGGCAGACCAGATCGGCGGTCTTCTGCGCGCGGTGATCTGGACGGTGAGCTTCATCTTCCTCATCGAATACGGCCTGCGCCTCTGGGTCGCTCCGGAGCTGCCCCAGTACGAGGACCATTCCCCCACGACGGCCCGCGTCCGCTGGGCCCTCTCCCTGCCGGGCCTGGTCGGGCTGCTCGCCATCATGCCGGCCGTAATTTTCGCAGGAGGCTATGCCTTCACGGGAGCCGACACCGCCTCGGTCCTCTGTATCCTGTGGATCCTGAAGGTCGGCCTGCACGCGCCCGCCTTCAGCACGCTGTCGCGGGTGATGTCGAACGAACGCGGCCCCATCGTCAGCGTGCTCATCCTGTTCCTGATCCTGCTGATGATCGCGGCAACCGCCGCCCACCTCCTCGAACGGGAGCGACAGCCCGATGCGTTCGGCACACTGCCGGGCGCACTCTGGTGGGCGGTCGTGACCCTCACGACCACCGGGTACGGAGACGTCGTGCCGCAGACCGCGGGAGGACGCTTCGTCGGCGGCCTGCTGATGATCTCTGGAATCGCCGTCCTCGCCCTGCTGACCGGTGTCCTGGCGACCGGCTTCGCCCAGGAGGAGCGCCGCCGCGAATATCTGCGCGTGTGGGAGCAGGTCGCGCGCGTGCCGATCTTCGCATCGCTGGGCGTCGTCACCTTGTCGGAGATCGTGGGCAAGCTGCGCACACGCTACTACCCGTCGCGCATCACCGTCGTCCGCCGCGGCGATCCCGGCGATTCCATGTTCTTCATTTCCAGTGGCGAGGTCGAGGTGCGCCTGCCCAACGGCGGCTCGGTGCGGCTGGGCGAAGGGGCCTTCTTCGGCGAGATGGCGCTCCTCGAGCGTCAGCCACGCTCGGCGTCGGTGGCGACCACTCGTCCCACTACCCTTCTGGTGCTCTACGCAAGCGACTTCTACGAGATCGCCGCCCACATCCCGCAGCTCGCCGAAGCGGTGGAGGCGGAGGCCCATCGCCGACAGCAAGAAAACCGCGAGCGCCAGGGAGGAGCCGCCAAGCGATGACCGAGATAGACCTCCTTGTCGCGGGATCCGGGGCCGCTGGCTTCTCTGCCGCCATCACGGCCTCGCATGCCGGCCTGTCGGTTCTCATGGTCGAGAAGGAATCTCAGTTCGGCGGCTCGACCGCCTACTCGGCCGGGGTCATCTGGATTCCCGGCAACCGCCACGGACGGGCACTCGGCATTCCCGATTCCAAGGAGGACGCCCTCACCTATCTGCAGCAAGAAGCCGGCAACAGGCTGAACCTGGAGCTGGCCCATGCCTTCCTCGACAACTGCAATCCCGCCGTCGAGTTCATCGAAGCCAACACGCACGTGCGCTACGAGGCCGTGCCGATCTGGGCGGACTACCATCCCACCAAGCCGGGCGCGGCACAGGGCGGTCGCTCGCTGCTGCCCCTGCCCTTCGACGGCCGCCGGCTCGGCAAGCGCTTCGCCGACCTGCGCGCACCCCTCAGGACCATGATGGCCTTCGGCGGCATGATGCTGGGTCGCGGCGATCTGCCCCACGTCTTCCGGATGACGCGCTCGGTGACGTCCGCGCTGCACGTCGCCGGCATGACGGCGCGCTACGCCGTCGACCGGCTCAGCCATGCGCGCGGCACGCGGCTGGCCAACGGCAACGCCCTGATCGCCGCTCTGGCCTTGTCGGCCGAAGAGCGTGGCATAGAGCTCTGGCTGGACTGTCCCGTGGTGGAGCTGCTGCAGGAGAACGGCGCCGTCACCAGGGCGATCGTGCAGCGCGACGGCCGGCCCCAGGAGATTCGCGCCCGCCGCGGTGTGGTCCTGGCCTGCGGCGGCTTTCCCGCCGACGATGAGCTGAAGCGCCGCTACTACGGGCACGTCCACGACGGCCGCCAGCACCGATCGGCGCCGCCGCCCGGCAATCGCGGCGACGGCATCAGGCTCGGCCGCCAGGCCGGCGGTGCCCTGGCCGAGGACGTCGCCTATGCCGCCGCCTGGGTGCCGGTGTCGCTGGTCCCCCAAGCCGACGGCACGACGCTGCCCTTCCCGCATTTCTACGAGCGCGGCAAGCCGGGCTACATCGCCGTCGATGCCACGGGCCGGCGCTTCACCAACGAATCGGCCTCCTATCACGATTTCGTCCCCGCCATGGTCGAGACGTGCCGCGACCGCAGCGAGACCATGTGCTGGCTGATCTGCGACCATCGCGCGATCCGCCGCTACGGGATGGGGGCCATCGGTCCCGCGCCGCTCCCCCTGCGACCGCACCTGCGCAACGGCTATCTGGTCTCGGCCCCCACCTGGCGCGACCTCGCCGCGCGGATCGGCGTCGACGCAGAGGCCCTGCAGCAGACCGTCAGTCGCTTCAACGCCAACGCAGCGCGCGGCGAGGATCCGGATTTCGGCAAGGGGACGGACGACTATCACCGCTTCAACGGCGATCCGACGCATCAGCCGAATCCCTGTCTGGCGCCGCTCGAGCGGCCGCCGTTCTACGCCATGAAGCTGATCCCGGGCGACATCGGCACCTTCCTCGGCCTGCATGTCGACGGTCATGCGCGCGTACTCGACGCCGCCGGCGCTCCCATTCCCGGCCTGTACGCCGCCGGAAACGACATGACCAGCGTGATGGGCGGAACCTATCCCGGCGCCGGCATCACCATTGGCCCAGCCCTCACCTTCGGCTATATCGCGGCACGCCATGCGGCTGGCCTCTCCGTATAGCCGCCCTGCAAGAAAGCCCAGATGTCGTCGATCACGCCCATCATCCTCGTCGGAGGTTCCGGCAAACGGCTGTGGCCGCTGTCGCGCGAGAGCATGCCCAAGCAGTTCGTGCCGCTGCTCGGCACGCAGTCGACCTTCCAGCAGACGCTGCAGCGTGTCGCCGACCGCGACCTGTTCGCCAAGCCGGTGATCGCCACCAACGAGGCCTACCGCTTCATGGCCGAGCAGCAGGCGCGCGACATCGGCATGGAGATCGACATCCTGGTCGAGCCCTCCCGTCGCGATTCGGGCCCGGCCATGGCGGCAGCCGCCGTCTATGCGCGCAACCTCGGTGCCGAGGCGGTGCTGACCCTGGCGTCGGACCATCTGGTGATCGGGGCGGAAGAGTTCCGCGCCGGCTGCCGCGAGGGATTGCTGGCCGTGCAGCAGGGCGGCATCGTGACCTTCGGCATACCGCCCACGGAGCCCAAGACCGACTACGGCTACATCCGGCCGAGCAGCGAGCACATCGGCCCGGTGCAGAAGGTCGCCGCCTTCGTCGAGAAGCCGAACGCCCAGACGGCGCTGCGCTACATCGCCGAGGGATTGCTGTGGAACAGCGGCAACTTCCTCTTCACCCCCGAACTGCTGCTGTCGGAGATGGCGCGGTTCGAGCCGGCCATGGCTGCCGCCGCCGAAGAAGCCGTGACGAAGGCCAAGCGAAGCGGCTCGACGGTGTTCCTCGATGCCGAGGCCTTCGCCAAGGCGCCCGCCAAGTCGATCGACTATGCGGTGATGGAGCGGACCGACAAATGCTGGGTCGTGCCCGCGAGGTTCCGCTGGTCCGACCTCGGGACCTGGGATGCCCTGCTCGATGTCGGCAATGCCGACAGTGCGGGCAATGTCACCGAAGGGCCCGTCGAACTCGACCACGTGCGCAACTCCTACGTCCGCTCCGACGGGCCGCTGACCGCCGTGATCGGCGTCGAGGAAGTCGTCGTCGTGGCGATGAACGATGCGGTGCTGGTCGGGCACCGGGACAACCTTCCGCGCCTCAAGGACGTCGTGCAGCGCATGTCGGATGGCAAGCACAGGGCCGCGACGGAGCACGCGGTGATGCACCGGCCCTGGGGCAGCTACCAGGACATCGACCGCGGCGAGCGCTTCCGCGCCAAGCGGCTCACCGTCAAGCCGAAGGGCAAGCTCAGCCTGCAGAGCCACAAGCACCGGGCCGAGCACTGGGTGGTGGTGAAGGGCACGGCCGAGGTTACGCTCGACGGCAAGATCCACACATTGCGCGAGAACGAGTCGATCTACATCCCCATGGGCGGCATCCATCGCCTCGCCAATCCCGGCGGCGAGCCGCTCGAGGTGGTCGAAGTCCAGACCGGCCACTACCTCGAGGAGGACGACATCACGCGCTACGAAGACATCTACGCGCGCGTGTGACGGTGCGCTTCGGCGCCCACCACGAATGGGGCAAGCTGCGGGAGGTCGTGATCGGGATCTCGCCGGCAGAGGACATCGTCGTCTTTCACGAAGAGACGGCGCGGTGGATGCCACCGGATGTCGCGGCATTCTCCCGCCAGAACGCCGGTCGCCGCCTGATCGACCTCGACGCTGACTGGGCGCGGCGCTGCGAGCAGCAGGTCGACGCGCTGGCGGATCTCGTGGCGCGCGCAGGCGTCGTCGTCCATCGCCCGCAGCGGCTGCACGGTGCGGAGCGCACTTTCCTCGCACCGAAGGGCGAAGGCACGCAGCTCTTCGCACGCGACGCGATGATCGTGGTGGGCGAACGCGTGATCGAGGCGTC
The DNA here is from genome assembly GCA_049323495.1 of Pseudomonadota bacterium. GTDB lineage: Bacteria > Pseudomonadota > Alphaproteobacteria > Reyranellales > Reyranellaceae > Reyranella. The sequence continues at coordinate 41,079 of JBMONG010000003.1, read as the reverse complement.
CCTGCGTCTGCTGTGCCGGCAACGGGAGCGCTACGGGCTGCGCCCGATCATCCGGCAGGCCGTGCAGCAGGGCGGCGCCCATTGGTCGAGCGTGCCGCTGGGATCGCCGGGCTGCGTCGACGGGCCGTTCCTCGAGGGCGGCGACGTGCTGCTGAACGGCCGGGAGATCTATGTCGGCATGTCGGGCTGCGCATCCGACTTCGCCGGCGCCACCTGGCTGCAGCAGCTCCTTGGCGACGCGTATCGGGTCATTCCGGTGGCGATGCGCTCCCATGTGCTGCACCTCGACTGCTGCCTCGCGCTCGTCCGGCCCGGCCTCCTGATATATTGCCCGGAGAAGCTGATCGACGGTCTGCCGATGTCTTTGCGTGCATGGGACAAGATCGTGGTCTCGATCGACGAGGCCAGCAGGCTCGCGACCAACGGGCTCATCCTGGAGGAGGGCCGCATGATCGTCGACAGCGACAACCGGCGCGTGATCGATGAGCTGCGTGCCCGCGGTGTCGACGTGGTTGCTCTGCCCTTCGACGGACCAATCAGGCTCGGCGGCGGCATGCGCTGCGCGCACCATCCACTGCAGCGGGAAAGCGTCCTCGCCTAACCGGATCGATCAGGCCCCGCGCTTGGGTGTGCGATCGAAGATGATGGGCTTGGGTCGGCCGAGCGCCTTGCGCAAGTGCACGCCCAGCGAGCGCGTCAGCATCGCCGCCTGGCCGCCGACGTAGCGCAGCAGGAAAAACGCAAAGCGGGCCGGCGACATCTCGCCGCCCCGGATGAAGTTGTGGCCGGCGCGCAGGAAGGTCGTCGCGCAGAACAGCACCCAGGCCAGGGTCACGACAAACAAGGTCAGCAGCAAAGGCACCAGCGAGGGCGCCAGGGCGCCGGCCATGAGGCCGGAGACGACGCCGACAAGCAGCACCGGCTGGTTCAGCGCCATGCAGAGATGCAGAAGCGCCGCGACCTTGGCCGACGGCGTGATGTCGCCGCTCTTCAGGATCGGCAGGACCATGCGCAATCCAACGTGCCGGAAGCCATCCTGCCAGCGTTGCTGCTGGCGCAGCCAGGTGGCCGTGTCCGCGGGCAGCTCGCCGGGCACCGGCACGCTGGTCAGGAACAGTGCGCGCCAACCCTTCACCCATCCCCGGTAGGTCAAGTCGAGGTCCTCGGTGACGGTGTCACCCTTCCAGCCACCGCCCGCCTCGATGGCGGCGCGCTGCCAGATGCCGCAGGTACCGTTGAAGGGCAGCGGATGGCCGGCCCAGCAGCGCGTCGCCTGCTCGATGCCGAGATGAGCGTCGAGCGTCACCATCTGCATCTCGGTCAGCGCATTCTCGTGCGGGTTGAGGAAATCGAATCGCGCCTGGACAAAGGCCCACTTCGGATTGGCGAAGAAAGGCCGCATGCAGACGCGCAGGAAGTCGGGTCGCGGCACGTAGTCGACGTCGAAGATGGCAAAGAAGTCGTATGGCGTCTGCTGCATCGCCTCATGCAGCGCGCCCCCCTTGAAGCCGCTGCGGTCGGTGCGCTGCAGGGCGACGATGTCGAAGCCCCGCCCGCGCAGTTCGGCGACGACCTGCCGCGCCAGCGCGGCGGTCTCGTCGGTGCTGTCGTCGAGCACCTGGATGTGCAGCTTGTCGCGCGGCCAGTCCAGGGCCGCCGCCGCCTCGATCCCGCGGCGCAGCACCGGTCCTTCATTGAAGGACGGGATCTGCACGACGACGTGCGGCAGCTCGGAGTCCGGCGGCAGTGGGGTGGCAAGCAGCTCCCGCTCGCGGTCGAGCCCCCCCGCCTTCAGCCGATGATGCAGCACCACCATGTAGAGCAGGCTGCCAATGAAAGCGGCCAGCAGGACGCAGCAGACGGCGAAGATCAGGGCGAGCAGCGCGGCCAGGACGTCGACGATGGCCATGGTCACACGCCCGTCTTGGGCGTCCGGGTGAACTCGGTTCGCCGGCCGAGGCCTGCCCCGATGATGGCGCCGGCATTGGCTGCTGCGAGATAGAGGATCAGCCCGGGCACGCTGGCCGCGGTCACGAGATAGCGAGCAAGGTCGCCGCGCCCCAGGCGCCGCCAGCCCGTCCAGGTCATGCCGACCAAGACCGCGAGCATAGTGGCCAGCCAAAGCCAGAGCATGAGGCGGAAAATGCCCGCGAGATGGCCATGGCCGATCACCGACAGCACCAGCCCGATGGCCGCCGCGACCAGCAGCGGGAAGATGAGTTGCTGCCCCAGCGCGACGGTGGTGACCAGCTTCGCCTCGTCGGACCAGCCGGAGCGCCAGATCGGGCCAAGCAGCTTGCGCGCTACCTGCACGAAGCCCTTCGACCAGCGGCTCTGCTGCGTGCCGAAGTCCTCGAGCTTCTGCGGCAGCTCCCCGACCACATGCGGCTCCATCAGGAAGATGCCGTGCCAGCCCGCGAGGGAGGTGCGCAGCACCAGATCGAGATCCTCCGAAAGTGTGTCATGCGACCAGCCGCCGGCCTCTTCGACCGCGGCGCGACGCCAGATGCCGCCCGTACCGTTGAACTGGAAGGGCACGCCGCGGCGCGCCCTCACCTCCTGCTCCACGGCGAAGTGCGCATCCTGCATCAGCCGCTGGGCGCGCGTCAGCCAGTTGCGCTCGCCATTTCCCCACTCGATGCGCGTCTGCACGAATGCCGCGCGCGGATCGGCCAGCAGCGGCGCCATCGCCCCCCGCAACCAGGCGGGACCGGGCACGAAGTCGGCATCGAAGACAGCGACGAAAGGAGCGTCGCAGCGCGCGAGGCCAGCCGCCAGCGCACCGGCCTTGAAGCCGCCGCGGTCGCTGCGCCGGACATGGTCGACGTCGATGCCGTCGCGCCTCAGCCGCGCCACCGCATGGACCGCGATGTCCGTCGTGAGGTCCGTGCTGTCGTCGAGAAGCTGGATCGTCAGCCGGTCGCGCGGCCAGTCGAGAGCCGCGGCCGCTCCCAGGACGCGCTCCACCACCAGCGGCTCGTTGTAGACGGGGATCTGCACCAGCACGCGCGGCAGCTCCGCCGGCAGCGTCGGCGACGGCCCTTCATCGGGCGGAAGCTCGAACGACCAGTAGACCAGGTAGAGGAAATAGCCGGCGATGGCGAATTGGCCGGCCAGGCAGATGAAGGCGACGAGGTCGATGGCCGAGAGCAGCACGGCTGTCCCGCCTCAGTGGTAGTGAATGGGCACGTCGAAGCAGCGGCCATCCTCGATGTGCAATCGCCGCGAGGCCACGTCGAAGATGCGCTCGTCGTGGGTCGACAGCACCACCGCGCACTTGGCCCGCATGGCGAGATCCTTGAGCTGGTCGACGACCAGCCGCCCGGCCACGCGATCGAGCGCCGAGGTCGGCTCGTCGGCGATGATCAGGTCGGGCAGGCCGATCATGACGCGCGCGATCGCGACGCGCTGCTGCTGACCACCGGACAGCTCGTCGGGCCAGGAGGCCGCCTTGTCGCCTAGCCCCAGCAAGGTGAGAAGGTGGCGTGCCCGCGGCTCGTCCCACTTGGGGTCCGACAGCGGCGTGGTCGATACACCCGCGACCACATTCTGCAGCGCCGTCAGCGACGACAGCAGATTCCGCTTCTGGAACAGGAACCGGATACGGTTGCGCAGCACGTCGAGCTCGCGGCCGCCCAGGCCGACGATATCCGTTCCGAGCAGCCGCAATTTGCCCTGCGTGGGGCGACGCATCGTCCCTAGAATGGTGAGCAGGGTCGTCTTGCCCGATCCGGAGGGCCCGGTCACGATGACGAGTTCGCCTTCGCGGACCTGCATGTTGATGTCGAACAGCACGTCGACCCGCTGCGGCCCCTCGCCGTAGTGGTGGAACACGTCGACGGCCTCGACGATCGGCGGGCCGAAGGTCTGCTCGTCGCTCATGTCACTCGAACAGCATGATGGGATCGACCTTCCACAGGCGCCGGATGGCGAACAGGCTCGAGACGACGGTCATGATGATGCAGGCCGTGAGCGCCACCGTCATCTCGCGCAAGCCCATCGACATGCCGAGATGCATCGCCGCCTCCGTCGCGCCATAGACCATGCGCGCCAGCGTGAAGGAGACCAGGAAGGCAGGCGTGATGATGGCGGCGCCGATCTGGCCGATCATCAGCAGGAAGAACCACCAGCCATAGCCCAGGCTCTTCAGGATGGCGTATTCGGGCAGATAGAACCGGATGATCTGGTACTGGGCATAGTAGATGAACACCATGCCGATCATCACGCCCATGACGAAGCCGAGGTCCGTGATGTAGCCGACAGGTGTCTCGCGCGACCAGTAGAGCCGCTCGCGCGCCTCGAACTCCTGCTTGGTGATCGCCTCGCCGCGGCCGACCAGCGTGCGGTTGAGCTGCTGACGGACGGCCTCCGCGTTGGCGCCGGGCGTCAGGGAGATCGATATGAAGGCCGGCCGGTCGGACCACCAGTTGCCGAAAACTTCGGCCATGGTCTCCTGCGACATCAGGATGGCGCCGTCGTTCAGCACGTTGGGGCCGACAGCGAACGTACCGACCACGAAGAGCTGGCGCAACAGGCCGCGATTGTCCGGCGGTCCCAGGACCGGCACTTCTTTCCCGGCCTCCGCCTGCTCGGCGAGGTCTCCGAAGTAGGGCCGCGATGCCTTGTCGTAGAGGATCCGGCGTGTCTCCCGCAGCTTGTACAGGTTCTCCCGCAACCCGGGCAGATCCACCGCCGGCCGCTCGGGGTCGACGGCATACCAGGCCAGCCGCCGCGAGGTCGGCATGCCTGCATGGCTGATCGACATCACGCCGAACCAGAACGGCGAATAGCTCTGCACCGACGGATTGGTCGCGATGATATCGGTGACGGCGACCGGCACCTCCGCATGCAGCTGCATCGACTTGAAGCCGTAGGGCACGATGATCAGGTCGCCCGCGACCATGCGATGAAGCCGGACCGAGGACTCGTACACGGCGCGCTCGATGCCAAGCTGGGCAAAGATGACGAGGAGGCTGGCAGTGACGCCGCCCAGAGACAGCAGGGTGCTGGTCCTCTGGCGCTTCAGCTGCTGGGCGCCGAGCGGCATGCTCTGCGCGATCCGGGCCGCCGCGCGCACCGGCACCATCGAGAACGTGGGGCGCCAACGCGCGATCCGCGCGAGACGTCCCCACAGCCGCCCCAGCCGCTGCCGCAGCGCCGGTGCGTCGGGCAGGGTGACGGCCATCAGAGGAACGTGACGCGCGTCTCGCGTCCCAGGACCTGCGGCATCTTGGAAAGATCGTCGATCACGATCTCCACCTGCACGACACGCGCATCGGTCGACGAACCGCCGTCCGGCTCGACCCGCTGCATGCGCTTGACGGTCGGTGCCACCCGCTCGATCGTTCCCTTGAAGACCTCGTCGTTGCCGCGGAAGGTGACGTCCACCTTGCCGCCGGGCACGACACGGCCGATGTTCAGCTCGTCCACGTCGGCCAGGACGCGAAGCTGCGACATGTCCACGATCTTGACGATGCCTGCGGGCGACATGCGCTCGCCCTGACGGGAGAAGATCTGGACGACGATGCCGTCCAGCGGCGATCTGACCAGCGATTCCTCTCGCGTCCGCCGCGCGCTTTCGACCCGGGCCTTGGCATTGATAAGATCGATCTCGTACTGCGCGAGATCGTTGGCCAGCGTGGTCTTCATGAGTTCGAGCCGAACCTTCTGCCGCTCCAGGCTCTGTTCGGCCAATGCCTCCTCGAGCTCCTTCTGATCAGGCGGCTTGCCGGCGCGCTTGCGCTCCAGCGCCTTGAGCTTGTTCTCCTCGATGGAGGACTTGAGGGTGGCCTCCTGCAGCGTGATCTCGGTGAGGCGCGTGCCCTGGAGAACGGTATCGTGCGTGCGGATGAGCTTGGCCAGATTCGCCTCGGCGATGCGCAGCGAGACGTCGGCCCTGGGATAGTTCGACAGGACCGCGATGACTTCGCCCTTCTTGACCTTCTGCCCGTCCTTGACACGCAGTTCGATCACGACGCTGCCGCCCGCCGGATCTCCGGCAACCACAACCGTGCCCGCCGGCGCATCGGTGTAGCCCCGGGCGATCAGCGGTGGCTGCGCTGCCTTGGCGGGCTCCTGGGCACTGCTGGTCTGCCGGCTGGGGGCGATCCAGAGCGCGGCGCCCGCAACGGCGACCAGAACCGCCACTGCCGTCGCTCCCCATCGGAATTTCGTCGTCCGAGCCATCGTATCCGTCTGCCAGAACCCCGTGTTGCGCCCGATACCAGCCTAGAACGTTGCAGTAATCGGCAGGTTACCCCTGGCGATGCCGACCACCGAGAAGGTGCGGTAGATCGAGGTCAGGACCTTGTCGTACTCGTACAGGGGCGCGTTGGTGACATAGATCACGTCCCGCGGCTGAAGCGGGAATTGCTGCGCCACAAAGATAGATACCGGCTGGAACAGGTCCAGTCTAAAAACGCGCGCCCGGGCGGTGGGATTGTTGATCAAATCGCCCATCCTGAAGACGTAGACGCCGGTCTTGTTCGCCCGCTGGTCCGAGAGGCCGCCGACACTTCCCAGCGCCTCCAGCAGGCTCGTATTCTGCTTCGACATCTCGACATTGCCCGACTTCTGCACCGCTCCGAGGACCGTGAAGACCCGTGAATTGGGCCTGACGACGATCTCGTCGCCCTTCTGGACGGCAATGTCGCCACCGGCGAGTAGATCGGAATATTGCGCCGTAAGTATGACCTGACCTTGGCGGCGGACAACGACCTGGAGCTGGTTGGACGAACCGGCGGTCGCCATCAGGGGCCCGCCGGCCCGGTTGATGGCATCCACCACGGAACGGACATCCTCGAGCATCGAGACACGTCCCGGATTCTTCACATCACCAGCCACCAGCACCGAATGCGTGCGCGGGGCGTCGAATTCCACGATGACTTCCGGTTCCTGCACCCGGTCGCCCAGCTGCTGGATGATGCGGCGCTCGATCTGGTTCAGGTCCAGCCCGCCCACCTTCACAACGCCGACGATCGGCACCTTGATGGTGCCGTCGGCCGCCACGCGCTGGATGCCGAGATCCGCAGACTGACCCTGGATGGTCGGGAAGATATTGCCCGCATACCGTTCGTAGATCCGGACCTTGAGCGAATCCCCGGGCGCGACGGTCAGGCGCTGGGCGGGGGACAGGTTGCTCGTTGCAGATGGTCCGTCGACGCCCGCCGGCTGGCGATAGGCCACCACGGTCGTGGGGCTGAGGTCGATCACGTCGAACGGCAAGGCCTCCGTGCTCGTGGTCTGCGCTCCGCCCATCCAAGGGCCATCGCCGGGCAGGGCGGTACAGGCAGCGGCACCGACGCCCAGCGTCACGACAATAGCGGTGTGACGCGCGGCGGCGCACATCCGGCTCCAGAACCTCAAATCACGATCTCCGTCAGGAGTGGCCGCCACGTCGCGCGCCGCGCCGCGTCCCAGTCCATGTTACCTCAGCCCGCCAGTAATTAACCCGCACGACCACGGCGGCGCAAGCGCTCCCCTGCTGTTCACCTGGGTTTTGCACCCAACCTTTGCATCGCGTCCTCGCGCGAGGCGGCGATGTCGAAGAGCTGCGTAAAGCCGCTGACCAGCAGGCAGTCCGCCGCCGCTCCGGAGAACCTGCAGAACACCACGCGGGCATCGAGTTCCTCGGCGCGATGCAGCACACGCGCGAAGGTGCGCACGCCGGCGGCGCTCATGTATTCGACCTCGCTGCCGTCGACGATCAGGCGGCCCTTCGGACGCAGGCCCTCGACGATCAGCGCCTCGACCGAGGAGGAGGTCTCCGAATCCAGCTGCCGGGGCAACATGACGGTAGCGATCTCGTCCATGGTTTCGATAGTCCTCATACGTTCGCTCGGGGGCCGCCATCCCTCGCGGGCTGCCAGCCGGCGGCCAGGTCGGTGCCGCGCCAGTCGATACGGTGCCGGCCGCGCCACGCCTGGATGGCGAGCAGCGGCACCAAAGCTTCGCGCGCCAGGGCTGCAAGCCAGGCGCGAGGCCCGAACGGCAGCTGGTAGGCTGCCAGGAACCAGCCTTCGCCCGCCAGCCAGACGGCGCTGTGAAGAATGACGACGATCGGCAGCCACGCCCCCGGGAGGCCCGCCGAGGACGCCGCCGCGACGGCCGCCAGGCCTGAGATCAGCCAGCCGATGGCGGGTTCCAGCACCACGAGCCCCCTCACCTCCGGCGAAAGGTTGAGCCGCGTCGACCCCCACCGCACCTGACGCCGCCAGACATCGGCCAAGCGGCGGCGGCCCACCGGCAATCGGGGCATCACGTCGGCCAGCCGCGTCGAGCGGCCGGTCACCTCCCGCACCGTGCGGACGACCGAATAGTCATCCGCCAGATAGTTGAGAAAGCCCTGGTGTCCGCCGATGCGCCCCAACACGTCGCGGCTCAGTATCGTCACGCCTCCGGACGCGACCGGCATTCCAAGCCGGTCCGCTGCCTTGAGGAAGCGCGCCTGGTGGCCGTTGATGTACGCGCACTCCAGCTCTGCGGCGAAGTTGGCCGGCGACGCTCCGGCCTTGAGCGCCAGCACCAGCCCGACCTCGCCCGCAAGCGGCGCGGCCGCGCCGGCCAGTTCGGCGCCACCGAGCGAGATCCCGGCATCGCATAGCGCCACGACCGGGCGGCTGGCGGCGTCGAGCCCCTTGCGCACGTTGTTGAGCTTCGGGTTGAAGGTATCGTCGCTGCCGATGAGGATGGGTGCTTGCGGCCAGTGGCTGCGGGTGCGCCGAATCGCCGGGTCGGCCTCGCTGGTCACGCAGATCAGGACTTCTGCGCCGCGCCCCGCCAGATCGGCCAGGCACCGCACATAGGCCTCGGACGCATCAGCCTCCCCCACCATGGGGGCGACGATGCTGAAGTCAGCCGGCTGATGCCGCAGCATCGCAGGCGGTCTCTTCCAGCGTCCCAAGCCCGCGCTGATCCAATGCACCAGCATCGTGGCCGCCCACCAGCCCATCCCCGCCCAGAAGACAAAGCCCTCCGCCATGGACCATCACTCGCTCACCGAGAAGCGATGGATGTCGTCCTTCTCCATAGCGAGCGCGCGATGGTAGGCGCGGATCACGACGCTGGGCTCGCCCTGAGCCCGGATCCGGCCGTCCTCGATCCAGACGGCCCGGTTGCATAGGCGGCGCACCTCCGCTGGCGAGTGGGACACGAACAGCAGCGTGCCCTTCTTCCGGAAGTCGTCGATCCAGTCCATGCATTTGCGCTGGAAGGCGGCATCGCCAACCGCCAGCGCCTCGTCGACGACCAGAATGTCGGCCTCGACGTGAGCGCAGATGGCGAAGGCAAGTCGCGTGCGCATGCCCATGGAATAGTGCTTCACCGGCTGTTCCATGTAGTCGCCGATCCCGGCGAACTCGGCCATGGAATCGAATTTCCGCAGCACTTCGTGCCGCTTGAGGCCCATGACCGCGGCTCCGATCAGGATGTTCTCCCGGCCGGTCAGCTCGTTGTCGAAGGTAGCGCCCAGCGCCAAGACCGGCGCGACGCGGCCATTGACGCGGAGCTCGCCGTTGCTCGGCAGGGTCATGCCGCAGATGACCTGCAGGAGGGTGGATTTTCCACAGCCGTTGCGGCCCAGAATCCCGACGCTGTCTCCGCGATGGACGTCCAGATCGATATCGCGCAGCACCCAGAACGGCTTGTAGTAGGTCTTCCACCAGCCGAGCATGACCTGCTTCAGCCAGTCGCTGCGGCGGGCATAGAGCTGGTAAGCCTTCCCGAGATGCCGGGTGCGGACGACGACCTCAGATGACGTCGACGATGACATTCCGGTACCTGTCGAAGAACCAATAGCCGAAATAGAAAGTAACGACCGCAGACGTCAACATCCACAGGACGACCAGCGGATTCGGCATCTGGCCGGCCAGGACCAGGTCGCGCATCACCTCGACATAGGCCGTCAGCGCATTGGCGTAGATCAGGATGTCCCACGGGGGCGACATGTAGGCATTGGACCAGAACACCGGCGTCATGAACATGAAAAGCGGCACGATGTTGATCATCAGATATCCGGCGTCCCGGGTGAATGCCCCCACGGCGCTGAGGAACCAGGACAGGCCGATCAGGAATGCCGTCAACGGAACGAAGACGAAAGGCACGAATACCACCGTCCAGGGCAGCCCTCCCTTGACGAGGAAGGTGCAGATCAGCAGCACGACGGCGCCGATGCCGGTATAGGCGAGCGCCCGCATCGTGGCGATCACCGCCAGCATGTCGCTCGGGAAGATGGTCTGCTTGATGTAGTGCGCATACTCGTGCAGCAACATCGGCGACCGGAAGGCCATCTCCGAAAAGAAATTGAAGCAGATCAGTCCGCCGAAGATGAAGAGCGCGTAGGCAATCGGCTCCTGGCCCTCTTCACCGACATGCGACATCTGCAGCTTGGTCGTGAAGGCGAAAGTATAGACGGAAATAGCCATCAGCGGTGCCGCGACCGCCCACATCCAGCCGCCAACCGACCCCGTGAAGCGCGCGCGCAGCTCCCGGCGCAGAACGGCCAGCACGATGTCCTGATTGAACCACATCTGCAGGAAGGGCTTCTGGAGGAAACGGCTGAATCGCTGTGACCGGTCGAGATGCTCGATCACGATCTGCTTGCCGTTGACGATTTTCACCGACGGCATGAGCCGCGTCTCTCCTTCTCGCCTGCGCTGGTGAGCCCGGTAGGGATCGAACCTACGACCACCTGATTAAAAGTCAGATGCTCTACCGCTGAGCTACGGGCCCGCTCCGGCCTGGCGCAGTGGACCAGGCGCACGCGCGGCGCCCGTATAAGATGCGCCGGCCCCAGGGTCAACGCGGCAAGAGACGGCTCTTCGGCCCCCCGCAAGGAATTCGGCCGGCGCTTCAGGGCCGGGCAAACTTGGCCTTGAGCCTTTCGAATACCTTCTTCGACACGAACTGGGACGTGTCTCCGCCCAGACGGGCGATGTCCTTGACCAGCGATGAGGCGATGAACTGATGCCGGTCGGAGGCCATCAGGAAGATCGTCTCCACGTTGGGCTCCATGCGCGCGTTCATGTTGGCCATCTGGATCTCGTACTCGAAATCGGAAACGGCCCGCAGTCCGCGGATGATGACCGATGCCTGCACTTCCCGGGCGAAGTGGATCAACAGGCCGTCGAACGGTACGATCTGGATGCGCGCCCGATCGACGTCGGAGAACTCCTTGATGTCGTCCGCGATGATGTCGACCCGCTCCTGCAGCGAGAACAGCGGCCCCTTGCCGATGTTGGTGGCCGGACCGATCACCAGCCGGTCGACCAGGCGCAAGGAACGGCGCACGACCTCCATGTGGCCGCTCGTTATGGGGTCGAAGGTGCCCGGATACACGCCGACTCTCTCTGACGCCATGTCTCCCCCTTTTACTGTCTGTATACGAGCGTTCCCGGCGCGCGCATCCTGCCGGCGCATCCGCCGGATGGAGGCGCGCAGGGCAGCGGCGAAGTCTTAGCGACACGGCAGGCCCTTATCCACCGCTTGTTTCGAAATCACCATCGCCGCCATCGACACCATTGGCCGCTCCGTTCCCCGCATCGTCCTCCCCGATGCGCACGGCGGAAACCACCCGCTCGCCCTCGCTGACGTTGACGATGCGCACGCCGCGTGTCGCACGGCCCGCGATGCGTATCCCGTCGACAGGGCAGCGAATCAATGTGCCGCCGTCCGTGACCAGCATGATCTGGTCGCTGCCGAGCACCGGGAATGCCGCCACCACCTCGCCCCCTCGGGCGAGGTTCATCAGTTCGACCCCCTTTCCGCCGCGTCCCGTCACCCGGTACTCGTATGCGGACGTGCGCTTGCCGAAACCCGACGAGGCCACGGTAAGAACGAACTCCTCCTTCGCCTTCAGTTCCTCGAAACGTTCGGTCGACAGCATCGCGGTGGTCGTCGCCTCCTCCGCCGCCGCCATATCCTCCTCGGCGTTCTCGGCCTGCCGCAGCGCCCTCGACTGCCGCAGATAGGCGTCGCGTTCCTCTGTGGCGATACCCTTCCCGCCATCGACGAGCGACATGGAGATGACTTCATCGCCCTCCGCCAGCGCAATGCCGCGTACACCGGTCGAATTGCGGCTCTGGAACACGCGCACCGCCGCCACAGGAAAGCGCATGGCGCGGCCCTGCCGAGTGGCCAGCAGGACGTCCTGGTCCTCGGTGCAGACGCCGACCCCGATCAGGCGGTCGCCCGCATCGTCCCCCTCGAACTTCATCGCGATCTTGCCGGACTGGTGCACGTTCACGAAATCGCTGAGCTCGTTGCGGCGCACGCCGCCGCGAGCGGTGGCGAACATCACGTTGAGGGTGACCCAGCTCGCCTCGTCCTCGGGCATCGGCATGACGGCACTGATCGTCTCGCCTTCCGAGAGTGGCAGGAGGTTGACGAAGGCCTTGCCGCGCGCCTGCGGGGCACCGAGGGGCAAGCGCCAGACCTTGAGTTTGTAGACGATGCCGCGGCTGGAGAAGAACAGCACGGGCGTATGCGTATTGGCGACGAACAGGCTCGAGACGAAGTCGTCCTCGCGCGTCGCCATGCCCGAACGACCCTTGCCGCCCCGTCGCTGCGCGCGGTAGGCCGAGACCGGCACGCGCTTGACGTACCCGCCGTGCGTGACGGTGACGACCATGTCCTCCCGCTGGATCAGGTCCTCCACGTCCTGCTCGAACTCGTTGTCGAGAATCTCGGTGCGCCGCGGGGTGGCGTACTGCTCCTTGATCTCCAGCAGCTCCTTGCGCATCAACGCGAACAGCTTGTCGCGATCGGCCAGAAGCTCGAGATATCCTTCGATCTGCCTGGCAACCTCGGCAAGGTCCTCGGCGATCTTCTCGCGCTCCAGCCCGGTCAGGCGCTGCAGACGCAGATCCAGTATGGCACGCGCCTGCGCCTCGGAAAGCCGATAGGTGCCCTCCGGCGAGACCTCCCGGCCAGGTTCGGCGATCAGCGCGATCAGCGGCGCCACGTCCACCGCCGGCCAATCGCGGGCCATCAGGCGCTCGCGGGCCACAACGGGATCCGGCGCCCGCCGGATCATTTCGATCACCTCGTCGATATTCGCGACGGCGATGGCAAGACCGACGAGAATGTGGGCCCGGTCGCGGGCATGCTTCAGCTCGTACTGGGTGCGGCGGGTCAGAACCTCGGCGCGAAAGCGGATGAAGGCCTCGAGCAGCTCCTTGAGGCTCATCAGCCGCGGACGGCCCCCATCGAGCGCCAAAGCATTGACACCGAAGGTGGTCTGCAGCGGCGTGTAGCGATAGAGCTGGTTCAGCACGACGTCGGACATCGCCTCGCGTTTCAGCTCCACCACCAGGCGAACGCCATCGCGATCGCTCTCGTCGCGGATCTCCGACACGCCTTCGACCTTCTTGTCGCGCACGACCTCGGCGATGCGCTCGTGCAGGCGGGCCTTGTTTTCCTGGTAGGGAATCTCGGAAATGATGATGGACTCGCGCCCGCCTCTTCCCTCCTCGATGCGCGTGCGCGCCCGCATGATCAGCGAGCCGCGACCGAGTTCGGCGGCGGCTCGGATGCCGTTGCGTCCCAGGATCGTCGCACCCGTCGGGAAATCCGGTCCCGGCACGTACTCCATGATCTGCTGCACGGTGAGTTCGGGATTGTCGATCAGCGCGCAGCACGCATCGATCAGCTCGCCGAGATTGTGCGGCGGAATATTGGTTGCCATGCCGACGGCGATGCCGCCGGCGCCGTTGGCCAGGAGGTTGGGGAAGGCGGCCGGCAGGACGGTGGGCTCCAGCTCCCGCTCGTCATAGTTCGGCTGGAACTCGACCGTATCCTTGCCGATATCCGCCAGCAGCGTCTCGGCCACCGGCGCCAAGCGGGCCTCGGTGTAACGCATGGCCGCCGGCGGGTCGCCGTCCATCGAGCCGAAATTGCCCTGCCCCGAAATCAGCGGCAAGCGCATGGAGAAATCCTGCGCCATGCGCACCATGGCGTCGTAGATCGCCGAATCGCCATGCGGGTGATACTTGCCCATGACGTCGCCGACGATGCGGGCCGACTTGCGGAAGGGCCGGGTGGAATCGTAGCCGCCTTCCTTCATGGCATAGAGGATTCGCCGCTGCACCGGCTTCAGTCCGTCGCGCGCGTCAGGGAGCGCACGCGACACGATCACGCTCATGGCGTAATCGAGGTAGGAGCGGCGCATCTCCTCTTCGATCGTGATGGGCGCTATGTCGTGCGACGGAGGTTGCGGCGGCGGCGCGTCGGGAGGCGGCGGCGCCGGCGGAAGGGTCGAATCGTCGCTCACGGAGACCTGGTTTTGCTCGCTTTTGGGGCTCTCCCAGAGAGCCCGGCGGAAAGAAGCCGCACCCTAGCAAACCACGCCGCAAAGACCAACAAAAAACGCCAGGCAGACGGGTCTTTAACTCCCTGATTCTACGGCCTAAATTGGCCGTGAAAACGGATATGGGAAAGGCTCCCAATTGCCCCCCGAAACTGCCCCGGAATCGCCTCCTTCCAAGCCGTCCATCGTGGTCTTCGACATGGGCGGGGTGCTGATCGACTGGAATCCCCGTCACCTGTACCGGAAGCTCATTCCGGATCCCGGCGAGATGGAGCGCTTTCTGGCAACCGTGGCGACGACGGCCTGGCATGTCGCCCAGGACGCAGGCGGAGATCCTGTCGAGGCGACACGCCGTCTCAAGGCCGAGCATCCGGAGCAAGCGGAGCTGATCGACGCCTTCTACGGGCGCTTCGACGAAATGCTCGACCACGCCTTTCCGGAGATGGCGGCGCTCGTCGATCGCCTGCACGACGCCGGTACCCCCATGTACCTGCTGTCCAACGCCCCGGCTCTCCTGGATCCATGGCTGCGTGGGCGAGGAGCGGAGCGCCACCCGTTCCTGGGCCGCTTCCGCGACTACGTCGTTTCCGGGCTCGTCGGCCATTGCAAGCCCGATGCGGCAATCTACGAGCTGATGTGCCGTACCGGCGGTTTCCACCCGCACGACGGGGTGTTCATCGATGACAACCTCCCGAACATCCGCGGCGCGCGGGCGTTCGGCATGCATGCCATCCACCACCGCTCGGCCGACGAAACGGTGGCCGCCCTGCGCGCACTGGGGCTGCCCGCGTGAGACTGCCGGCTGCGCTCGATGACCTGCCGCGGCCGCTCTACTTCTTCGACGGTCATTGCGTGCTGTGCAGCGGTTTCGTCGGGTTCTGTCTCGCCCGCGATCCGGAAGGACGGCTCAAGTTCGCAAGCACGCAATCGGCGCTGGGGCAGCGCGTGCTGGCCGCGCTTGGCCTTCCACAGAAAACCTTTCAGAGCACGATCCTCCTCCTCGACGGCGATCAGGTCCATGTCCGGTCAACGGCAGTGCTGTGCGCTCTGCGCCACCTCCAGGGACCGGCGCGCTGGCTGGGGCCGCTGCACGTGCTGCCGGCGTGGCTGCGCGATCCCGCCTACGACGTGATCGCGCGCAACCGGTATCGCTGGTTCGGTCGGCGGCCGGCCTGCTTCGTGCCCGACGCGGCGAACCGCGCCCGCTTCATCGACGTATGAGCCAGCCGCGATAGCGCACGAGCCGGCCGATCAGGGGCGCCGCGATCTGAACGTCGAAGCAGAATCGCCCCTCTTCCTCCGTCTCCACGGCGTCGACCCGCGGCCACAGCATCCTCGGCAACGGGACCCTGCCGATGCGCATGCCGCGCAGGCCGAGCGCCAAACGCTGCTCGGCGGTTTGCACCTCGAGGTCGAATTCGAACAGGCCGAAGCGTTCCACGAGCCAGCCCGGCGGCTTGCGCACCCCGATGAACTGTCGGGACCGCATCACTCGCCCGCCGATCGTCCGCGTCCACAGTTCGCCCGAACCGGAAGGCTCGAATTGCACGTCGATGGGCGTTTCCGCAGACTCGCGCGGAAAGCCAAAAAGCCATGCAGCCACCCGCCCCGCAGCCGTTCTTGCTCCCGTCACCGCGCAGCGCCCCTGCCAGTGGGACGCACCGGCATCATGCAGGATCTGGCCCGCCCGGGCTTGGCCTTCGTAGCTGCCTCCGAGGACCCGCCGGTAGAGCGACGGCACCAAGTTGGCCTCGCCCTTCCACCCGCATGCCACGCGCAACCCTGCTCGCCTCCACTCAGCCTCGATCTCGGCCAGGGTGAGAAGGCCCAGGCAAGGCATGGCGCCTGGCGTGATCATCCCCGCAGCCAGCTTGCGGACAAGTGCCACGGCCGGAATGACAGGGATGAACGGTCCATCGCCTCCCTCGACCACGAGATGCCAAACACGCAAACGGTCCCCCGCAAGCAGTTCCACACGAAGGCCACCGCGGTCGGTCCCGAGAAAGCGCAGTCGATCCGCGACGGCCGCCAGCAAGGGGGCGGCTGGCGCCAGCGTCGCCACGAGCCCGCCGCGTACCAGCCAGGCCACGATCCACAAGCCGAGGTGGAACATGGAGAGTTCCAGTCCGGCTCCCGCGAAGGTGTCGCGGATGCCGAATCGATGCTTGAACAACGCCGGCTCCGGCAGGTCGCAAGCTGCCACCCAGCGCTTGCCCACCCCGGGCAGGGCCATGCGTCGCAGACCGCCCCAGACATGGCGACCCGGCTGCCCGGTGATCGGCCGTCCGACACTGCCCACGATCGCGCGGACGACAGCCGGACCGCGCGGCGCGTCATTGCCCGGCATGATACCGAAGGCGACACGTTCGACCGGCGCCTTTCTCACGGCTTGCTCGACGACCGCGCCCGTGATGGCGGGGACGGTGCTGGCGCCCGAGCAGATCAGCACGCCGGCTTCTTTTGCGCAGGCATCCAAGCGGTCGATGCCTTGCACGAAGGCGGCATCGTCCGCGAGGTCGATATAGTGGATCCCGTAGCGAACGCAAAGCTCCGCGACGCCGTAGTCTTGTCCCTGGAAGGGCCCGGCCGCATGGACGAGCACGTCGAAACCGCCGTGACGAAGCACATGGTCCAGAGCCGTGCGCCAATCGAATGCCCGGCCGTCCGCCCCGATCTCCCGCGCAAAAGACGCGACGGCGGCATGATCGCGTGCGGCGACCGTCAGAGCGACGCCGGGAGTGCCGGCAAGCAGGCGGCAGAACCTGCTGCCGAAGACGCCTGTCCCGCCGAGGACCAGGACGCGCAAGCAGATCCCCCCGAAGCCGGCCTTGGCGTCAGATGGCCAGCTTGAAGATGCGCAAGGCGTTTCCCTGGTAGATTTTGCTGCGTTCCTCTTCGGTGACGGTCGCCTCGTCCATGAAGCGGACAGCCTCGGCATCGTTCTCGTACGGAAAATCGGCTGCGAACATGATCCGATCGGCGCCGAGCTCGTCGAGGCTCAGGCGCAGCGCCGGCATCGACGTGACACCAGCCGTCGTGATCACGAAGTTGTCGAGGAAGTACTCGCTGGGACGCCTGGGCAGCTTCGCGGTCGCACCGATCTTGACCTGCAGGGCGTAGCGATTGTCGATCCGCTGGAGCCAATACGGAATGCCCTCTCCCATATGGCCGAGCACGATCCGCAGACCGGGGTACCGATCGAACGCTCCGGACATGATGAGGCGCATGGCATGCAGGCCGGTCTCGGCGGAGAAGCCCCAGGTCGCGAAATACAAGCCGTAGTCGAGATAGGGCGCGACCATCGACGGCGCAGGTTCCCGAGGGTGCAGGTAGATGGGCATGTCGAGCGCTTCGGCCGCCTCGAGGATCGGCCGATAGCGCGGAAGGTCGAGATAGTCGCCCTTCGTATGCGAATTGATGATGACGCCGCAGAGGCCGAGCTTCTTGCCGCGCTCGATTTCGCGCGCCGCCGCCGCCGGATCCTGCGGTGCCACGGCCACGAGGCCGGCGAGCCGTGTGGGATGCGCCCGGATCGCTGCCACCAGCGCGTCATTGGACTCAGCCGCGAGTCGGGTTGCCAGATCAGCGTCGAAGAGCTGTACCCCCGGCGAGGTCAGCGAGAGGATCTCGACATCGATACCCACGGAATCCATGTGGGCGATCCGACCGCTGCCGATGTCCAGGAGATTGGCGATGAGCTGCTCACCGGCCGCCGATGGCGCCAGCAGACTGCCGCCCAGCTTGGCGAACCCAGGCTCGACATCCGCGCCGGCGAGAACGTCCTTCCAGCCCGCGAGGATAGCGGGGGTGATGAAGGCTTCCTCGACGGCAATGCGTCGGCAAGCCATGCTTCGTGCTCCCACTGCAGTTCCCCCTCCGCCGCACAGCGCGACGGAAAATGTTCTTCGGCCGCTCGCCGCCGAGGCGGGTCAGAACGGAATGTCGTCGTCGAGCTCGGCCTTGCCGCCGCGTGGCGCTGCCCGGCCGCCACCGCCCCCACCGCTCGGGGCCTGGTTGCCGCCAAAGTCGTCGTCCATGCCGCCGCCACCCTCAGCCCCGCCGCCGCGTCCATCAAGCATGGTCAGCGCACCGCCGAATCGCGGAATCACGACCTCGGTCGTGTAGCGCTCCTGGCCGCCCTGGTCAGTCCACTTGCGGGTCGCCAACTGGCCCTCGACATAGACCTTGGAGCCCTTGCGCACGTACTTCTGGGCGACTTCGGCCAGCTTCTCGTTGAAAATGACCACGCGGTGCCATTCGGTACGCTCCTTGCGCTCGCCGGTCTGACGGTCCCGCCAGGTGTCCGACGTCGCGACCGACATGTTCACCATGGGCCTGCCATCCTGCATGGACCTGACTTCGGGGTCGCGGCCGAGATTGCCGACCAGGATGACCTTGTTCACGCTGCCCACCATGGGGGCCTCCTTCGCTTTCCCGGCACCGCAGGGATGCGGCGCCTACCGCACGGCCGCGAAACTACAGCAGAGGCGCTGTGGGCAACCACCGATTTTGGGTTGTGCTCGTCCACCGGCCTCGGCTGAGCCGAGTTCATGCCACCCCTTCGACAATTCATTGGCTCGAAGAGCGGACTCTCTCCTAGTGTCGCGCCCACCATGAGCAAGTCCTTCCATGTCTCCCAGGTCTCGCGCGGAGGAGCGTTCGCCATCCTGGGCGGAGCCGCCCTGATGATGACCCTGGCGATGGGCATCCGCCAGAATCTGGGCCTGTTCCAGGCGCCGGCCGCGAAGGATCTCGGCATCGCCATCGCCGACTTCGCGCTGGCCATTTCTGTGCAGCAGGTCGCGTGGGGCATCAGCCAGCCCTTCGCCGGAATCGTCGCCGACAAGCACGGCACCCGATGGGTGGCGCTGGCCGGCAGCCTGATGTTCATTGCCGGCGTGGTCCTGACGGCCACGGCCCAGGGCACCTGGCCGATCGTGGTCGGCGCCGGTGTGCTGATCGGCGTGGCGCTCGCCTGCACGACCTCCGGCATCACGGCCAACATCGCCGCCCGCGTCGTCCAGCCGTCCCGTCGCACGCTTGCCTTCGGCCTCGTCTCGGCAGCCGGATCGGTCGGCACCATGATCACCGCGCCGATCGGCGCCTATCTGTTGAGCCAGGACGGCTGGCGGGCCGGATTGTGGGCCTTTGCCGTCCTGGCCGTTGCCATGCTGCCGGCAGCCTGGATCGGCAGCCGGGCCGACCGGCTGCCCAACGGCGTTTCCGCGGAGCGCGATCTCAGCCTGGCGGGCGCGCTGCATGAAGCCAGGCGACACCCTGGCTACGTCGTGATGTCCGTCGCCTTCTTCGTCTGCGGGCTGCAGCTCGTCTTCCTGACCACTCACCTGCCCACCTATCTGGCCCAATGCGGCATGGAACCGTCCTACAGTGCGCTGGTGCTGATGCTGGTTGGCGGCTTCAACATCCTGAGCTCGTGGCTGTTCGGATGGCTGGGCGACAAGTATCCCAAGCGCCTGCTGCTGGGGGGAATCTATCTCGCCCGTTCCGCCGCCCTGGCTCTGTTCTTCATGTACCCGCCCACGCCGCTGTCGGTGGTGCTGTTCGGCGCGGTCATGGGCACGCTCTGGCTGGGGGTAATTCCCCTGGTGAACGGGCTCGTCGTCCAGATCTTCGGCCTGCGGTACTTGTCGACGCTGACCGGAATCGCCTTCCTCAGCCACCAGGCGGGATCATTCCTGGGCGCCTGGGGCGGCGGCTACCTCTTTGATTTGATGGGCTCCTACGACATTGCCTGGAAGATCGGCGTCTTCGTCGGGCTCGTTGCGGGCACCATGCAACTGCTCATGAACGACCGCCCTACCGCCCGGGTGCAGGCATTGCAGGCAGCCTGATCATGCTGCCGGAAACTGGCAGGAAGCGGGACTAATCGCCATATGCGGTGGCCCCGCGCATCGCCTATTCTCGCCCCACCGATGGCCAAGACCCGTACCACCGCCGCTGCCGAGCCCCACCGCTTCATCTCGATCCGAGGTGCCCGCGAGCACAATCTCAAGAACGTGGATCTCGACCTGCCGCGCGACCGGCTGGTCGTGATCACCGGCCTGTCGGGCTCCGGCAAGTCGTCGCTCGCCTTCGACACGATCTACGCGGAAGGCCAGCGCCGTTATGTCGAGAGCCTGTCGGCCTATGCCCGCCAGTTCCTCGAACTGATGCAGAAGCCCGACGTCGATTCGATCGAGGGCCTCTCTCCGGCCATCTCGATCGAGCAGAAGACGACATCGCGCAACCCGCGTTCGACGGTCGGCACCGTCACCGAGATCTACGACTACCTGCGCCTGCTGTTCGCCCGCGTCGGCGTCCCCTACTCGCCGGCCACCGGTCTGCCGATCGAGAGCCAGACCGTGTCGCAGATGGTCGACCGCGTGAAGGCGATGGCGGAGGGTACGCGCCTCTACCTGATGGCGCCCATCGTGCGCGGGCGCAAGGGCGAGTATCGCAAGGAACTGCAAGAGCTGCAGAAGAAGGGCTTCCAGCGCGTCAAGATCGACGGCAAGCTGTACGAGATCCCCGAGGCGCCGGCGCTCGACAAGAAATACAAGCACGACATCGACGTGGTCGTCGATCGCATCGTCGTGCGGCCCGATCTCGGCAACCGCCTGGCCGATTCGATCGAGACGGCGCTCGGCCTCGCCGAGGGGCTGGCGGTGGCGGAGAACGCCGATACGGGCGAGCGCACCGTGTTCTCGGCTCGCTTCGCCTGCCCGGTGTCCGGTTTCACGATCGAAGAGATCGAGCCGCGGCTTTTTTCCTTCAACGCGCCGCAGGGCGCCTGCCCGGCCTGCGACGGGCTGGGCGTGAAGATGTTCTTCGACCCGGAGATGGTCGTGCCGGACGACCGGCTGTCGCTCGCCGAAGGGGCGATCGCGCCGTGGGCCGATTCCTCGGGCCAGTACTACATGCAGACGCTCGAGAGCATCGCGAAGCATTTCAAGATCAAGACCTCGACCCCATGGCGAGACCTGCCCAAGAAAGTGCGCGACGTGATCCTCTACGGCAGCGGCGGCGAAGCGATCGCCATGCGCTATGACGACGGCATCCGGCAGTACCAGACGACCAAGCCCTTCGAAGGCGTCATCCCCAACCTCGACCGCCGCTGGAAAGAAACCGATTCCTCCTGGGTACGCGAGGAGCTGGAGCGCTTCCAGCACGAGAGCAAGTGCGAGGCCTGCGGCGGTGCGCGCCTCAAGCCTGAGGCTCTGGCCGTCAGGATCGCCGACCACAATATCAGCCAGGTCACCGAGTTCTCCATCGGCGACGCCGTGAAGTGGTTCCTCGAGCTCGACCCCAAGCTGACGCCCAAGCAGCGCGAGATCGCTGCTCGCATCCTCAAGGAGATCAACGAACGGCTGGGCTTTCTCGACAATGTCGGCCTGAGCTACCTGACGTTGAACCGAACCTCTGGAACGCTGTCGGGCGGCGAGAGCCAGCGCATCCGCTTGGCCTCCCAGATCGGCTCCGGGCTGACCGGCGTGCTGTACGTACTCGACGAGCCGTCGATCGGCCTGCACCAGCGCGACAACGACCGCCTGCTGCGGACGCTGGTCCGGCTGCGCGACCTCGGCAACACGGTGCTCGTCGTCGAGCACGACGAGGATGCGATCCGTGCCGCCGACCATCTGGTCGACATGGGTCCCGGCGCCGGCGCGCACGGCGGCACGGTGGTGGCCGAGGGCACGCCCGAGGAGGTCATGCGCAACAGCGCGAGCCTCACAGGCCAGTACCTGTCCGGTTTCCGGCAGATCCCCGTGCCCAGGGAACGGCGCGAGCCCCCCGCAAAGGGAGGCCGCTGGCTGACGATCAAGGGAGCCCGCGAGAACAACCTGCAGAACGTGACGGCCAACATCCCGCTTGGCACCTTCACCTGCGTCACCGGCGTCTCGGGCAGCGGCAAGAGCACACTCATCGTCGAGACGCTCTACAAGGCGTTGGCGAAGCGGCTGAATGGCGCCCGCGAGCATCCCGGCGCACATGGCGCACTGGAAGGCGTCAACCACCTCGACAAAATCGTGGACATCGACCAGTCACCGATCGGCCGCACGCCGCGCTCCAATCCGGCGACCTATACCGGCGCCTTCTCGCCGATCCGCGACTGGTTCGCCCAGCTTCCGGAATCGACCGAGCGCGGCTACAAGCCCGGCCGCTTCTCGTTCAACGTCAAGGGCGGCCGCTGCGAGGCCTGCCAGGGCGACGGCGTCATCAAGATCGAGATGCATTTCCTGCCCGACGTCTATGTCCAGTGCGACGTCTGCAAGGGCAAGCGCTACAATCGCGAGACTCTCGAGATCCAGTTCCGCGGCAAATCGATTGCCGACGTCCTGGAGATGACGGTCGACGAAGGCGTCGAGTTCTTCCGGGCCGTGCCGGTCATCCGCGACAAGCTCCTGACGCTGCAGCAGGTCGGGCTTGGCTATATCCATATCGGCCAGCAGGCGACGACTCTGTCGGGCGGCGAAGCCCAGCGCGTCAAGCTTGCGAAGGAACTGTCGCGGCGCGCCACCGGCCGTACCCTCTACATTCTCGACGAGCCGACCACCGGGCTGCACTTCGAGGACGTACGCAAGTTGCTCGAGGTCCTGCACAGGCTGGTCGAGGGCGGCAATACCGTGCTGGTCATCGAACACAATCTCGAGGTCATCAAGACCGCGGACTGGATCGTCGATCTGGGACCCGACGGCGGTGCCGGCGGCGGACGCATCGTGGCCGAAGGGCCGCCCGAGGAGATCGTCAAGGTTTCCGAGAGCTACACCGGCCAATACCTGGCACGCCTGCTGCCGCGCAGCAGTGCCGCGAAGAAGCGAGCATAAGTCAGCGGGGCGTTGAGTCATACTACGGTGACCGCTGTCACCCGGCCCCCCGCTTCCCACCCGGCGACAATGAGCTCGCCACTTGCCGCGTTCAGTTCGACGACAAGCCGCGTGAAGGAATTCACCACGGGTGGCTGAGCCCACTGCAGGCCTGACGGATGACGGGCGGCGAACCGCGCGATAGCCTCGACCCGGCCACGATTGTTTTCGAGCGGCGGGCCTTCACCGCAGACGCGCGGCTCCCAGCCATCCAGGGGCGAGCCATCCAGTTGGTCACGCCACGCATTGGCGGCGACGGTATGGTCGCGATGGACACTCGAGCGATCGCCTGCGCGTTCGATCAAGATGCGCTGACCCGGTTTGCAGCCGGTGACCAGGAAAAGCACCGGGCGCGCCACCGCGACGGTCGACAGGAAACGGCAGGCGTCATCGAAGTCGGCGCACTGTTCGAAGGCCATGCGCAAGCAATGCTCTGGCGGAGGACGGCCGCGGGACGGCAGGGCGCCGAGAGCATTCAGGGCGTAGTCCAGCCACCGCAACCGTCCTGTCGTCGTACGCCGTCGCATGGGCGCCTGGTTGATCGAGGCGGCAAACCGGCCCGGCGCAACCGCCGTCAGGACGCCCGCGAAGCCAGGCCAGGTCACATTCAGGAACTGCCCGGCCGATCCGCATTGCCGGACGATTTCAGCGAGACTGCCGAGCCCTGGAAATGGCCAGTCGAGCGTGCGGCGCAGCACGGGACCATCGGGCCCGTCGTCGGCCAAGCCCGTGCAGGCAAACGCGTAGGCGCTATGGAGCAACCAGACCCCTGGTTTTCCGACCGTCCGGTCAATGGCCGCGATCTCTGCCAGATATGGCGAGCCTGAGCGGCGCAACCACCACCGGGCGATCGGATCGCACAGCCACGCCAGAAGACCGCCGCAAGGCAGCCAGGCAAGGCACGCTTGGCGGAGCGCCCGCGCCCCCGCCCGTCGCTCGAGGGCGTGACTCGGCAGTCCGCTTTGGCGCGCATCGAAGACCGGCACTCGCTTCACAAAGTGATTAATCACTCATTAATAGTGAAGGTCAAGAGGTTCGGCGGCTCCAGGTGATCGTTCCCAGGTCGTACCCGAACTGGCGGTCCACCACCGCCGCCGTCGCGTCCGACGCATCGGCCTTGCGTGCGGCGACACGTGCCTGCGCGACCTCCCGGGGGACGTCCAGCCAGATCCCGTCGAATGGCACGCCAACCCTGCGCGCCATGGCTTCTGCGGCCGCCCGTTCGTCGGCCCGTGCGAACACCGCATCCAGCACGACGCTGTGGCCCGCCCGCAAGGCCGTTTCGGCACGTGCCAAGAAGGCGCCATAGACCTGCGCCGACGCCTCCGGCGTGTAGCTGCCTGGCGGCATGTGCTGCTCCAGCGGGATTCCGGCGCGCCGCTTGCGCTCCACGTCGCTGCGCACCACGACCGCTCCCGGCGACCGGCCGATCCCCGGAGCGAGTTCCATCGCGAGCGTGGTCTTGCCGCTCCCCGACAAACCGCCCACAGCGACGACGCGCGGCGGCGCTGGCTGCAGAAACGAAAGCGCGATCTTCTGGTAGTCCCGGGCCCGAGCCGTGTCGGCGCCCCTCACGGCCGCAGCCTGCGCGTCGACAAAGGCCCGAATCGCGGCACGACGAGACAAGAACATCGGCAGGAGCGCCAGCGCTTCCTCGTGCGGTGCCTCCGGCAGGGCGGCGATCCGCCAAAGCCATTCGTTGAGCAGGCGGTTGGCCAGCGGTCGCAACCGCCGCTCGCAGAGGTCCATCAGCGCGAACGAAAGGTCGTAGAGGATGTCGACGGTGGCGATGCGCTCGGAGAACTCGATGGCGTCGAACGGCACTGGCCGCCCCTCGATCAGCACGATGTTGCGCAGGTGCAGGTCGCCATGACAGCGCCGGATCGCGCCACCTTCCAACCGCCGGACCACGAGGTCCGCGTGCTGTTCCAGTGCGGCCGGCATGGCCTCGGCCAGATGCGCGCTGATCCGCGGATCGAGCCGGTCGCCCGCCTCGAGCATCTGCCGCACGTCGGCCGTGACCGACTGGCGGTAAGCGTCCGGCGTGCCGAAGGTCGAGCGGATCGCAGCAAGGCCATCATGGAAGCGCGCAATGCGCGCACCGAGGGAGGCCATCAGATCGGGCGTGAGCGCACCACGCTCCGCCATGCGGTCGAGCAAGCCTTCTTCGTCGAACCGACGCATGACGACCAGCGCGTCGACGGCGTCCAGCACCGGCTCCCCCGGCTCGCCGAGCATAAGGCCTTGCGCGGCGCGCCCGACCAGCGCGACTCCCAGGTAGATCTCCGGCGCCAAGGTACGATTGATTTCGACCTCCGCGGCGCACATCTCGCGCCGGCGGCTCACCGTCGAGAAGTCCATGTAGGGGAACTTGACGGCGCGCTTCAGCTTATAGGCCCGCTCCTTCGTGAGGAACACGATGGCGCCGTGCGTATCGATGCGACGCTCCGGCCTCAGATGGCTCGTCAGGAAACGGACGACCTCGCTCTGGTCCTCGACGACGAAAGCCGGCTGGGCACTCACTCCCCTTCCCTCAGGGATAGAGCGTGCGGGTCGTCCACGGCTCACCTGGCGCCGGACGACGGTATTCGAGGCGATCGTGAAGGCGGAAGGCACCGTCCTGCCAGAACTCGATGAGGACCGGCTGCAGGCGGAAACCGGACCAATGCGGCGGTCTCGGGACCTTGCCCACGACGTAGCGCGCAGCATATTCGGCGACCCGTTTCTCGAGCGCGAACCGGCTCTCGAGCGGTTGCGACTGATCCGATGACCATGCACCGATCTGGCTGCCGCGAGCCCGTGTGGCGAAGTAGGCGTCGGATTCCTCGGCCGTGGTCTCAGTCACCGGACCTTCGAGCCGGACCTGCCGTCGCAGCGACTTCCAGTGGAACAGCAGGGCCGCCTTGGGATGGGCCAGCAGATGCTGCCCCTTGCGGCTCCCGTAGTTGGTGTAGAACACGAACCCTGCAGCATCGTAGTCCTTGAGCAGCACCATACGGGCCGCCGGCATGCCGTCGGGGCCGACCGTTGCGAGCGTCATCGCCGACGGATCGTTGGGTTCGTTTCTTGCCGCTTCGTCGTACCAGTCGGCGAACAGGGCCAGCGGATCGGCCTTTTCGGGGATCATGGCCACAATATGAGGGGCTGTGGGCTGCAAGACCACCGGCATCTTGTCCCAATTGCCGTCCCCAGCTAGAACCGCACCATGACCGTCGCTGGACAATTGATGGCCGGAAAAAAGGGCCTCGTCATGGGCGTCGCCAACGAGCGCTCGATCGCCTGGGGCATTGCCAAGGCCTGCCATGAGCATGGTGCGGAGCTTGCCTTTACCTATCAGGGAGAGGCGCTCGAGCGGCGGGTGCGGCCGCTGGCGGGCTCGATCGGCGCCAAGATCCTGCTGCCCTGCGACGTCACCGACGCCGCCAGCATCGACAAGGCATTCGGCGAGATCGAGAAGCAATGGGGCGGTCTGGACTTCCTGGTCCACGCCATCGCCTTCTCGAACAAGGACGAGCTCCGCGGGCGGTACCTGGACACGACGCCCGAGAACTTCGCCCTCACGATGAACGTGAGCTGCTATTCGTTCACGGCGGTGTCGCAGCGCGCCGTGCCGCTGATGAAGAACGGCGGCAGCCTGCTCACCCTCACCTACTACGGTGCCGAGCGCGTCATCCCCCACTACAACATCATGGGAGTTGCGAAGGCCGCCCTCGAGGCCAGCGTGCGCTACCTGGCCGCCGATCTCGGCGAACAGAAGATTCGCGTCAACGCGATCTCCGCTGGCCCGATCAAGACTCTTGCCTTCGCCGGTATCAACGACGGCCGCTATATACTCAAGTGGAACGAGCTGAACTCGCCGCTCAAGCGCAACATCACCCAGGAGGAAGTCGGCAATGCCGCCCTCTACCTGCTGTCGGATCTCGGCACGGGCATGACGGGTGAAGTCATGCATGTCGACGGCGGCTACCATGTCGTCGGGATGGTCAAGACCTCGTCGGCCAAGCAGATATCGGAACTGCTAGCCAACTTCGAGGGCGAATAGGACGGAGGCCGGCAGGCATGGCCGGCAGCAGCTTCGGCACCCTTTTCAGGTTCACCAGCTGGGGCGAGAGCCACGGCCCCGCGATCGGCTGCGTGGTCGATGGCGTGCCACCGCGCATCCCCTTGAGCGAGGCGGACATCCAGGTCTGGATGGACAAGCGTCGTCCCGGGCAATCGCGGTTCGTGACGCAGCGGCAAGAACCAGACGCGGTCAAGATACTGTCCGGCGTCTTCGAAGGAGTGACGACCGGGACGCCGATCGCTCTTCATATCGACAATGTCGACCAGCGGTCGCGCGACTACTCGGAGATCAAGGACAGGTTCCGGCCCAGCCACGCCGACTACACCTACTTCAAGAAGTACGGCATCCGCGACTATCGCGGCGGCGGCCGACAGTCGGCGCGCGAGACGGCGGTCCGGGTCGCAGCCGGCGCGATCGCACGGAAGGTGCTCGGTGACGATGTCAAGATCCGGGGCGCCGTCGTCCAGCTTGGCAGCCAGAAGATCGACCGCACCCGGTGGGATTGGGAGGCGACCGCCGACAACCCTTTCTGGTGCCCGGACCGGCAGGCCGCGCAGGGGTGGGAAGGCTATCTCGACGAGGTGCGCAAACGCGGCAGTTCGTGCGGGGCCGTCATCGAGGTGGTGGCGTCCGGCGTGCCGGTCGGGCTGGGTGACCCCGTCTACGACAAGCTGGACGCCGACCTTGCCAAGGCCTTGATGAGCATCAACGCCGTGAAGGGCGTCGAGATCGGAGATGGCTTTGCCACTGCCGCTATGAGCGGCGAAGAAAACGCCGACGAGATGCGCATGCAGGAGGGAGTCCCGGTGTTCCTGGCCAACCATGCCGGCGGCATCCTGGGGGGCATCTCGACCGGGCAGGACGTGGTCTGCCGGCTCGCGGTCAAGCCGACCAGTTCGATCCTGTCGCCGGTGCGCAGCGTCGATCGTTTCGGTGGCGACGTCGAGCTGCGCACCAAGGGCCGCCACGACCCCTGTGTCGGGATTCGCGCCACGCCCGTGGCCGAGGCGATGGTCGCGGTGGTGCTGGCCGACCATCTGCTGCGCCATCGCGCGCTGTGCGGCTGACCCGCCATGCCCCGCCCTGAGCCGCTGCAGGTCCGATATGGCAGGCTGCACAATATCGGCATGGCCGCCGTGGCGCTCGCCATGATGGCCGTCGCCGCCACCCACTTCGTGCTCGATCCGGCCAACGCGCCCAGCCTGTCCCTGAACGATCCGCGCTTCGTGATGTTCTTCATGCTGGCGCTCGCCATGGGCTACTACGTCTTCGTGGGTGTGAACCGCATGCTCAATCGGGAGCCACAGGTGGTGATCGACCGCGAGGGCATCTGGCTGGGCTTCGGACGCCAGCGACGGCTTGCCTGGGACGACATCAAGACGTTGCGGCTGCGCCGCCTCGGTTTCCGCCCGCAGCTCGAGATCGGTCTTTCCGACCAGGCCTTCCTCGAGGCCGGGCTGCGCCTGTCGATGTGGGGCCTGGATGATTCGCTGCGCCCGGTGCGCGGCCAGCCGACCTCCGTGCTGGTCCGCGACAATGGGCTCGACACGCCGGCTACGGCCATGCTTGACGCGGCGAGAGCGTTCCGTCCGAATCTCGCCAAGACCTAGAGAGCTGTACGGAGACTGGCGATGCGGCGGTTTATCGTTGGCCTGCTCGCGACCGTGGGCGCCCTTGCCCTGATCGCGATCGGCGGGATCGCCGTCCTCATCGCTTCCGGCCCCTTTGCGAGCAAGCCGCTGCCGTCATCGATGGTGCTGTCGGTCGACCTGCGCGAGGTGCCGCCCGAGGCCGCCGGCGGCGACCTGCTGCGTGGAGGCCTCTTCGGAGAGCGACGGGACATCGTCGATACCGTGCAGCTGATCTGGCAGGCGGCCGAAGATCCGCGCGTCACCGGCATGTTCGTCGAGATCGGCGACGAGTCCGCGGGGCTCGCGCGGGTCCAGGAACTGCGCCAGGCGATTGCGCACTTCCGCGGCAAAGGGAAGTTCGCCATCGGCTTCGCCGAGGCCTTGGGCAGCGGCGGCTCTCACTTCGCCGACTACTATCTGGCCTCCGCCCTGGAGCAGATCTGGCTGCAGCCGAGCGGCAACTTCGGCGTGGCCGGCATAGCGGTCGAGACTCCTTTCCTCAAGACAGGGCTCGAGCGCCTGGGCGTGCAGATCGAGGGCGGCAAGCGCTACGAGTACAAGAGTGCGCCCGATACCTTCACGCGAACGGGCTTCGACGGCGCCGCGCGGGAGAACCTGCAGCAACTGCTCGACAGCCTGTTCGGGCAGTTCATCGACGACGTCGCCCGCGAACGGCAGATCGAACCGGCCAAGCTGCGGCAGCTGATCGACTCGGCCCCGCTTTCTTCCGAGAGGGCGCGCCAGGAGAATCTGGTCGACAGGCTGGGATACCGGGGCGATGCCCTGGCCGAGGTGTGGGGCCGGACGGACAGCCAGCACAATCTCGTCTCCCTGGCAGACTACGCACGCGACGAGTCGCGTCCCCGCCACAAGGGCGAGACGATTGCCCTGGTACGCGTCACCGGACCGATCGTGTCCGGCTCCGTGGCGCGCGGCCCGCTGGACGACGAAGCGACCGCCTCGTCGGACGACATCGTTGACGCTCTCGAGGAGGCATCCGGAAGCAAGGACGTCAAGGCGATCGTGCTCCGGATCGATTCTCCCGGCGGCACTTATCCGGCCGCCGATGCCATCGCCGACGCCGTCGGGCGTGCCCGCTCGGCCGGCAAGCCGGTCGTGGTCTCGATGGGCGACGTCGCGGCTTCCGGCGGCTATCTGTCGGCCCTGCGCGCCGATGTGATCATTGCCCAGCCGACAACCGTCACGGCCTCGATCGGGGTCTTCAGCATGTGGCCGGTCGCGTCGGAGCTGCTCACCTCGCTCGGCGTCAATGTCGATCGCCTGTCCGTCGGCACCAATGCCGGCATGTATTCCGTCTTCCAGCCCCCGACGGCTGCGCAGCGCGCGGCGGTCTCCCGCGAACTCGATGCCATCTATGCCGACTTCACGCGGCAGGTCGGCGAGGCGCGCAACCTGGACAAGGCCCGCCTGGATGCCGCGGCCCGGGGCCGGGTGTTCTCGGGAACGGACGCGCGCACGGCAGGCCTGGTCGATGAGCTGGGCGGGCTGCAGCTGGCGCTCAGCATCGCCAAGGCCAAGGCCGGCATCGACGACTCCCGACCGGTCGACCTCCAGCCGTTTCCGGCCGCCACCGGGCGCTGGCAGAAAATGATCGAAAATCTCCTGGGGCTGGCCGGGATGGCCGGGATCGGCGCGGACACTCAGCCTGTCCGGGCTCCCAAGGAGGTCCGGGAGGTGCTGGCCCGCCTGGGAATCGTCGCCCGGCCGGGCAATGTCCGCCTGCCGCCGCTGCCGCCGCTCTGGCGCTAGCGGGGTTCATCCAGCGCGCCGCTCGCCCAGCAGGGCGACGATCGCCCGCCACATCGTCCAGGCGTTCCCCATGCTGACGGCATTGAAGTCGACATGTCCGATATCGTCGGCCAGGAACAGGGATACGCGCGCCCGGGAGGCGGCTGCCGCCAGGTCAAGACTTTCGCTGTAGGGCACCATGCGATCGCCGCGCCCGTGGACGAGGATGAGATGGCCTTCGAGCCGGGACAGATCGTAGAGGGCCAGATTGAGGCCGTCGATCTCGCGGCGGATGCCGTCCGGCAAGGCCGCGATCAGGCGGCCCACGGCATCGGGATCCCGATTCTCCATCAGCGCCACCACGGCGCGGCCGTCTGGACCGAGGGCCGCAACAAGTTCCGCAATGTCGGCCCGCTGATCACGCCAGCGCCGGCGGGCGATCTCGCGCAGCAGTTCGGCATCGGAGGCGTCCTCGATGCGTCCGGCATTGGCCAGCACGAAAGCCCAGCGGCCATAGACATTCGGCTCGAGGCGCATTTCCCGTGCGCTGCCGGGCGGCCGGAAGACTCCCGTCGTCACGAAGCGGATCGCCGCCTCCGCATCGCGATAGCCGCCGATGCCGACGATGAAGTCGACCTTCGGCGCCAGGTCTTCTTCGAGCGCGGCGATGATGGCGGGTGCCACGGCATAGGAGATCGCGGCCACTCCCAGCGGCATGTCCGGCCGCCGGCCGTGGAGATGACGGAGGGCGGCGGCGACCCTGTCGGCATCGGCGCGCGACAGCACGAGGCGGCGCACTTCCGGCAACTCGGGCACGAGTACGACGAATCCAGCGCGGGCGAAGGTGCGCGCCAGGGCCTTCAGGCGCGGCTCGTCGCGGCCGAGTGCGGCGGCCCCCGGCACGAGGACCATGGCTGCCCGGACGTCCCACGCCGGCAGATACAGGTCCCCTTCGCCGTCGGGCCAATGTTCGACCTCTTCGCTCGGCGCCGCCGTCACCAGCTGCCAGAGCGAGGAATGGCCGCCAGCGGCGATGTCGAAGGCAATCAGTGCCGCCTGCCCCCAGGTCGCGGGCTGGCCGACGAGGAAGGCAGCAGCAAGCAGAAGCGCCAGGCCGCCCGCGAGCGCCGCAAGTCCGCGCCCTATCCCATCAGGCGCACATCCGCGAGACGGTCGAGCCGGTCCCCGTCGCGCCGCAGCAGCGCCAATTCCTCGACACGCCCGTGCATGGGCAGGTGCTGCCGACCGACGATGCGCGCGACCTGCTCGGCCTCGGCAGCCCGCTCGAACAGCCCCAGCGTGATGTGCGGCTCGAAGGGCGTGTTGCCGCCTTTAGGATTCAATGCCTCGTGGAGGCCCTCCAGCTCCGTCGCACCATTGGCCGGGACGGCGAAAAGGTAGGCCTGCCGCGACGGCGGCGCGGCGTCGTGGCGGACAAGACGGTCGAGCATGAACCAGAAGGCAGGCCGCGCCGACAGCGCGTCCAGCGCGGCACGCAGCTTTGCCTCCTCTCCGGCAGGCGCGCCGAACACCAGGGTGAAGTGCGGGCCGATCAGGTCGGCCTCGCGCGGATGATACTGGGCGCGCAGCCGGCGCAGGGCGGTGTCGTCGGCCTCCGTCAGCACCGGCCAGCCCACGACGTAGAGCACGTCAGCCGCCGTAGCTCTTGGCCATGCCGAAGGCCGGATCCATTGCCGCGCCGTAGGGTGGGAACGGGTAGCGCAGTCCGTTCTTGCCGAGATGGCCCATGCCCTCGATCGCGCGCAGGAACTCGTCCGGCGGGCAGGCCATCAGGAGCTCGTCGTCGGCCACGCCGCCATAGCGCCTCTCGGCATAGCACGGCAGCGACAGCGAGGTCTGGCGGGTCGCAAGCGCGCGGCCCCACGAATCGGCGCAGGCGCTCTCGCCCGTCACCGTGAAGTCGTACCGCCGGTAGCGATGATACTGCAGGCCGTTGATGAAATAGATCATCTGTCCCGGCGTGCCGTAGAAGAGGCAGATGTCCGGCGGATCGAGCCGCCCGGAGCGCAGCGGCGACACGGCGAGACCGTTGTAGGTCCCGTTCGGCACGCGCGGCATCTGCGCCTGATGCGCCGCCGACGCCTCCTTGTTGCCGAACCACACGCCGTTCATGTGGTCACCCGAGAGGAAATCCTCGCCAGGGTGGTTGAGGCCGACCACGCCGCCGCAGTTGCCGCCGCGCGTATTGTCGACCGTGATGCCCAGCGTGAAACCGTACCAGCGCGACTGCGTCACCATCTGGCACATGGTGAACTTGAAGCCGTCGGTCGGCTTGCGCACGCCGGGGACCTTCTCCATGTCGGCCGGGTCCTCGAACAGCTTCATGCCGATCGGCTGGGTGCGGATCCGCAGCAGATCGATCAGCCTGGCGCTGGCGTCCGCCAGCATCTTGCCGTCGATCTTTTCGGGCGGCGTCCACGGTGCGGTCTTGTATCCCGGCGGCAGGGTCTGGACGTTCATGGTTTCCTCCGTGTCTGGCTAGAGGAGCTAGGTAAGGTTCAGCCCCCCATCGGCGATGACGATCTCCCCGGTAACGTAGTCGTTGGCGACCAGCGCGGCCACAAGATCGGCGATGTCCTGCGGCCTCGCTGCACGCCGCATCGGCGAACGCGTGTTCCACAGTTCCGTCGCCTCGGGCCAGCCTGCGCCCATCGGCGTCTCGACCAGGCCGGGCGCCACGCAGTTGACGCGGATCGCCGGACCAAGCGCCAGCGCAAGCAGGCGCGTGACGTGGTGGAGTCCGGCCTTCGCCGCGGCAT
Organism: Pseudomonadota bacterium; assembly: GCA_049323495.1. Classification (GTDB taxonomy): domain Bacteria; phylum Pseudomonadota; class Alphaproteobacteria; order Reyranellales; family Reyranellaceae; genus Reyranella. Next base: position 7,690 of record JBMONG010000003.1, on the reverse strand, counting down.
AGGGAATGGACGCCCCCTTGGGCCGCACACCGGCATGCGTGCCGATATTGATCACGCAGGCCGGCCGACCGCCTTCCGCCGACCGGCGCAGCGCCGGCTCCGCCTCGCTCACCAGGAGAAAGGGCGCGACCAGGTTCACGTCGAGCATGCGTCGCCAGACCGCCGGCGTCGCCGCCTTGAGATCGGCATGCGATATGCGGACCGCTTCGCCGGCATTGTTGACCAGCACATCGAGCCGGCCGTGCCGTTCGAGGACGGCGGTGACCAAGGTCCGCGCGGCCGTCTCGTCGGCAAGATCGGCCTGGTGGTAGCTCGCTCCCGGGAGCTCGCTTGCGATGCGCTTGCCCGCGTCGGCGGAGCGGCGGGAATGGAGCGCGACGTGATAGCCGTCGCGCGCAAGACGGCGCGCGGTGGCTTCGCCGATTCCCGACGTCGAGCCGGTGACGAGAGCGACGCGTTCAGACAACCTGCCGCAACGCCTCCAGCGTCTCGTCCGGCCGCTCGACCATCATGAAGTGGCCGCTGTTGGGGATCACCACAACGCGCGAGCCGGCGATCGCCGCGGCCAGCGGCCTGGCCTTCGCCGCCGGCGTCATAAGGTCGCCGTCGCCCAGGACCAGCACCGCGGGACACCCGACCGCCGACGCGCGCGCCGGGGCATCCTTGTAGGCGTTGCAGGCCGCCAGATCGGCGTGGATGACACCGGGCGGGTTGCGGGCGAGCACGGCGAGGGATTCCTGCCGCAGCCACAGGCCGGGGGAAACCATGCCACCCTTGTGCAGGGCGGCCCCGATCCCCCAGAAGGTCATCAATTCCTGCACCTTCAGCGTGCCAGCCTTCGCCGATTCCAGCATCTCCGGATGCACCGGCATCTCGGCGGCGATGCCGCACAGACCCAGCGCCCTCACCTGGTCGGGAAACCGCGCGGCGGTATCCAGCGCCACCAGAGCGCCCATCGAATGCCCCACCAGTGCCGCCTGCTTCAGTCCCGCCGACGCGATCAGCGTGGCCGTCCAGTCGGCCATCTCGGCGATGCTGCCGAGCAGCGGTCCTTCAGACCAGCCGTGCCCCGGAAAGTCGACGGCAAGCACGCTGCGCCCGTGATGGGCGAACCAGCGCGTCTGCAGGCGCCAGCCGGTGCGGTCGAAGCCGGCGCCATGCAGGAAGATGACCGCCGGTCTGGCCGGGTCGAATTCTGTGCCGCCGGTCGCGGCGAAGACGGTGCGTCCGTTGACCTGGAGCTTCATGGTCAGGCCTTCGCCGCCGCGCGCAACGCCTGGCCGAGATCGTCGAGCAGGTCGTCCGGATCCTCCAGTCCGACCGACAGCCGGATCATGCCTTCGCCGATGCCCGCTTCCCGAAGAGCGCTGGCATCGAGCTGGGCATGGGTCGTCGAGGCTGGGTGGATGACCAGCGACTTCGCGTCGCCGACATTGGCCAGATGGGAGAACAGCCGCAGCCGCTCGATGAAGCGGCGGCCCGCCTCGCGGCCACCCTTGATGTCGAAGCTGAAGATCGATCCTGCGCCCTTGGGCAGCAGCTTCTGCGCCAGGGCATGATCGGGATGGTCCGGCAGTTCGGGCGAAGCAATCCGCTCTACCGCAGGATTGGACTTCAGGAAGGCAATCACCTTGCGTGCATTCTCGACATGGCGCGCCATGCGCAGCGGCAGGGTTTCAAGGCCTTGCAGCAGGTAGAAGGCCGTCTGCGGGGCCATGCAGGGGCCGAAGTCGCGAACGCCTTCGGCCCGCGCGCGCATGATGAAGGCATGCGGCCCGAACTCCTCGGTGAAGTCGATGCCATGATAGCCGGCATAGGGCTCCGTCAGGGTGGGGAACTTGCCCGACGCCTCCCAGTCGAAGCGGCCGGAGTCGACGATCACGCCGCCGACCGCGACGCCATGTCCGCCGATGAACTTCGTGGCCGAATGGAACACGATATCGGCGCCTAGCGTCAGCGGCCGGCAGAGCACCGGCGAGGCGAAGGTGTTGTCGATCATCAACGGCACTTTCGCGCGGTGCGCGATCTCGGAAACGACGGGAATGTCCAGCACCTCGCCGCCGGGATTGCCGATGGTTTCGCCCAGCACAAGCCGCGTCTCCGGGCGGATCGCCTTCGCGAATCCATCATGGTCGCGCGGGTGCACGAAGGTCGTCGTGATGCCGAAGCGCGGCAGCGTGAGCGCGAGCATGTTGCGCGTGCCGCCATACAGCGAGGTCGATGCCACGATATGGCCGCCCGCTCCCATCAGCGTCGCGATGGCGATGTGCAGCGCCGCCTGCCCGCTCGCGAGCCCCAGCGCGCCCGTCCCCTCCTCCAGCGCCGCCACCCGCTCCTCGAAGACCGCTACCGTCGGGTTGGAGATGCGGCTGTAGATGTGGCCGCCGATCTCGAGATTGAACAGGCTCGCGGCATGCTCGACGTCCTGGAAGACAAAGGACGTCGACTGGTAGATGGGTACCGCCCGCGCGCCGGTGGCGGGGTCGGGATGCTGGCCGGCATGCAGCGCGAGCGTATCCGGCTTCAGAAACTTGGCGTCGACCACGTGCCCATCACTTCTTGAAGAAAGCCGCCGCGGCGGCCGCGTGGCTGCGCTTGGCGTTGATCTTGTCCTCGACTCGGGCGAGCTCCGCCTTCAGCGTGTTGGCGTATTCCTGCAGGTCCTCGATGTTCATGGAATCGAGATTGCGCGGCGGCGCCTTCTTCTGGCGCGGGTCGAGATCGTCGAGGTCGAAGGCCATGGCGGGACTCCACGGAAGCGGCTAAGGAGACCTAGCATCGCAACCACCGCTTCGAAAGGCCGACCATGAGCGCCCTGCCCGCAACGATGACATGCGTCGAGATCAGGAAGCCGGGCGGGCCGGAAGCGTTGGTGCCGACGATACGTCCGGTGCCGCCCCCCAAGGACGGCGAGATACTCATCAAGGTCGCGGCGACCGGCGTCAACCGTCCGGACATCGCCCAGCGCGCCGGCCTCTATCCACCGCCCCCGGGCGCGTCCGACCTGCCGGGCCTGGAAGCCGCCGGCACGGTGGCGGCGCTTGGAGGTGGCGTGACGGGGTGGCAGGTGGGCGACAGCGTCTGCGCTCTGACGCCGGGCGGCTCCTATGCCGAGTACTGCACGGTGCCTGCCCCGCAGTGCCTGCCGCTGCCGAAGGGCTTCGACATGCTCCATGCCGCCGCCCTGCCCGAGAACTACTTCACGGTCTGGCACAATCTGTTCGAGCGCGGCCAGCTCGCGCGCGGCGAAAGCGTGCTGATCCATGGCGGCGCCAGCGGCATCGGCACGACCGCGATCCAGCTTGCCAAGGCGTTCGGCGCCACCGTGTTCACGACGGTGCGCAACGAGCAGAAGGCCAAGGCGGTGCGCGCGCTCGGCGCCGACCATGCGATCCTCTACAAGGACAATGACTGGGCGGCGGAGGTGAAGAAGCTCTCCGGCGGCGTCGACGTCGTGCTGGACATGGTGGCGGGCGACTACCTGCCGAAGAACCTGCAGCTCCTGAAACAGGATGGCCGCTGCGTCGTCATCGCCATCCAGGGCGGTGCTACTGCGACCATCAGCGCTGGCGCCCTGATGGTCAACCGCCTCACGCTGACGGGATCGACGCTGAGGCCGCAGAGCATCGAGAGCAAGGGCCGCATGGCCCATGGGCTGAAGGAGAAGGTGTGGCCGCTGCTCGAGGCCGGCACGATCAAGCCCATCATCTTTAAGACCTTTCCGCTCACCGATGCGGCCGGTGCCCATGCCGAGCTCGAGCGCGCCGATCATGTCGGCAAGGTGATGCTCACGGTGTGACCGTCAGAACCCGCCCATCAGAACCTGCCCGTGACGAAGTACATCGCGATCCAGGGCTGCCACACGACCAGGGCAAGGCAGGCCAGCAAGATCAGGATGAAGGGCAAGGCGGCACGGCAGAGCAGGCCGAAAGGCTGCTTGAAGGCGCTCATGGCCACGATCAGGTTGAGTCCGACGGGCGGCGTCAGGTAGCCGATCTCGAGGTTCAGGATCATGATCAGGCCGAAGATGACCTTGTCGTAGCCATAGGCGGCCGCGACCGGAGCGAGCAGCGGCGCCAGCACCAGGATCGCCTCACCGGTCGTCATCAGGCAGCCGACGATCAGCAGCAGCACGTTGACCAGCAGCATGAAGGCGATGGGGTCGTGGATGTACCCCTGCATGAAGGCCACCATGCCCTGCGGCACGCGATGCTCGATCAGGATGATATTGAGGCTGAGCGCCACCGCCAGGACGGGAAAGAGCGAGCCGCCGAGCTTTGAGGCTTCCAGCACGATCTTGTAGAAGTCGGCGAGCCTCAGCTCCTTGTGCACGAAGATCTCGATCAGCATCGCGTAGGCCAGCGCCACGGCTGCGGCCTCCGTCGCGGTGAAATAGCCGCTGTAGATGCCACCCAGCATGATCACCGGCATCAGCACCGCCCAGATTCCCCGCCGGACGGTTCGCGCGAACTCTGCGAGGCTGAAGCGCTCCGACGGGCGCTTGCGGTTGATCCAGATCGCATAAGCGGAGAGCGCGGCGGTGATCAGGATGCCCGGCCCGAAGCCCGCCGCGAACAGGTCGACGATCGACGTCTCCGTGACCAGCCCGTAGATGATCATCGGGATCGACGGCGGGACGATGATGCCGAGTGTCCCGCCCGACATGATGGCGCCCAGGGTGAACTTGGCCTCGTAGCCCGCCTGACGCATCGCCGGATACATCACGGAGCCGATGGCCAGCATGGTGACGATCGACGATCCCGAGATCGCTGCGAAGACCGCGCAGGCGAGCACGCACGCGACCGCCATCCCGCCCGGCAACGGCCGCGTCAGCGCCGCCAGCATGTCGATCAGGCGCTGGGCGATCGACCCTCTCGTCATGACGTTGCCGCAGAGGATGAACAGCGGAATCGACAGGATCAGCTCCTTGTCGAGGCCGATCCACATGTCCTCGATGATGTAGTCGAGTTCGCCACGTCCCCAGACGAGATGGACGAAGACCGCTACGGACAGCAGGATGACCAGCAGGGGCTGACGCAGGAACAGCAGGAATGCGACCAGCCCCAGAAGCAGAAAGCCGTTCATTCCTGGAATTCCGGCAGGCTCGGGCGCAGCACCGGCCAGGCCGCATACACGAAGTAGCGACAGGCCGCCGACAGGAAGCCCAGCGGTATGGCGAGTTGGAACGGCCATACGGCCCAGTCGAGCACCGGTGCGCGCAGGTCGACCGTGTAGCTCGATTCGACGAAGAGAAAGCCATAGTACGTGACGCCGAGCAGGAAGGCGCCGGTGATCACGTCGGCCAAGCGATCCATCGCCGGCCCCCAGCGCTTCGGCACCCACCCGAAGCCGACCCGCGGCACCAGGTGGCTGCCGGTCGCGGTAGCGATACCGATGCCGGCGAAAGCGCCCACAACGAGGGCGTAGATCGACAGGCGCTGCGAGGCGAAGATTCCGGTCGGTCCGACATCGAGGCCCAGGAAGCCAAGAAGCGGGCCCACGAACTCGCGCCCCAAGACGTCGAGGACCAGGATGACGGCGATGAAGGAGAAGCACACCACGGCGACCCAGCACTCGATCCTGTGCCAAATCGCCAGGAGCCGCGCCGCTGCGGGCGGCGCGGTCGCCCTCGACGCGTCACTCATGAAGGCTGCTTAGGCCTTCTTCTCGCAGGCCGCGCGGGCGGCCTCCATCTCCTTGTAGAACGAGGCGGCCTCGCCTCCCACGTCCTGGACCATCTTGGGCCAGGCGGGCTGCAGGGCCTTTCGCCACAGCTCGCGCTGCTCCGACGTCGGGGTTGCGATCGTGCCGCCGGCCTTGACGTGCATGCCCCGCAACGTCGTTTCGAAATCGCGGATCTCCTTGCGAAGCTGATCCGCCTTGCGGCGGGCGACGGCTCGATCCAGGGCGGCCTTCTCCGCCGCCGGCAGCTTGTCGTACTTCGCCTTGTTCATCAGGATGATGCCCGGCGCGTCCGAGAGCTCGACGCGCGACAGCACCGGCGCAACCTTCGCCAGGCCCGACGGCAGATAGAACGTCACCACCGTCGCGTTGACGTCCGTCAAGCCGGTCTGGAAGGCCGAGGCGATTTCGGTGATGCCGATCGGCGTCGGATTGGCCCCGAGCGTGGTCCACATCGTCGCCGACACCTTGTTGGAGGCGGCAGCCGCCTTCAGGCCCTTGACGTCGGCCGGTTCGAGATAGGGCTTCTTGCCGACGATGTCCCCGGTACCCACCTCCGTCCAGCCGAGGAACTTAATGCCCTTCTTGGCGAGGAGGCCGGAGACCGTATTGGTCATGGCATCGACGGTGCAGTCCTGCTCGGCGACGTTCTTGAAGTAGAAAGGCAGGCCAAGCAGCGCGAGTTCGGGAGCGATCAGCGCGACGGCGCCGTTGGAAAAGCCGCCCATGTCGATGCGGCCGCGCGCGACCTGCTGCACCGTGTCCTGCTCGTTGCCCAGCTGGGCGCTGACGAAGGAGGAGATCTTCAGCTTGCCGCCGCTTTCCTCCGCCACGTCCTTCTCGAAGCGGCGCAGCTGGGGCGTGACCCAGGGCGAATTCTCGGGCGCGCCGGTGGTGTAGCGGAGCTCCGTGGCCTTGTCCTGCGCAGGGGCCGCTCCGGCGAAGGCGAGCGAAAGAGCCAGGATGGCGAGAGTCGCACCCGTGCCTGTCAGGCGATTCATTCTGACGTTCCTCCTCTTGGACCCGGCACACTCCGGTGCCTTCCGGTAGGCGCGCAGTTTGCCGATCTTCGCCCGCCGTTGCGAGGGCGAAGTTGCCGCCGGCGTCAGAATTCAGTGGCGCGTCGGATCCTGCACGTCGGGCTGATCGGCTTCCGAAGGATCCATGGCATCGTCGGCAGGCGACTGTAGCGCGCCGGCCTCCGATGCCGGCTCATCGCCCCCCATCGCCGCCGCCTTCTTGCGGGCCGCGTCGTCACGGGCGGCGCGCCGGCGCGCCTTGTCGACGGCGTCGTTGAGGTCCTTGAGCGTGCACAAACCCAGCGTCACCGGATCACGCGGACGGACGTTCTGCATGTTCCAGTGCGTGCGATCCCGCACCGACTGGACGGTGCTCTTGGTCGAGCCGACCAGCTTGGCGACCTGAGAGTCCTGAAGCTCGGGATGGACCTTGAGCAGCCAGGCGATCGCATCGGGCCGGTCCTGCCGCTTCGCGACAGGCGTGTAGCGGGGCCCCTTGGAACGGGCGATGGGCTCCGGCACGTCGCGCACGCTGAGCTTCAGCCGCGCCGAGGGATCGGCTTCCGCGCGCTTGATCTCCTCCTTGGTGAGCTGGCCGTTGGTCGTCGGGTCGAACCCCGTCATGCCGCCAGCGACCTCGCCGTCGGCGATCGCCTGGATCTCGAGCGGATGCAGGCCGGTAAAGGCGGCGATCTGGTCGAAAGTCAGGGTCGTGTTCTCGACCAGCCAGACGGCGGTCGCCTTGGGCATCAATACTTGCGACATGAATTCTTCTCCTGTGCCCGGATATAGAGGCCGCCCCAGTTCCCGCCAACCTGAAAAGCGAGATTGCCGCCTGTCTGCAGTTCGGCCGAATTGCGGCGCCGCCAAAAGGAAACGGCCGGGCTGAGCCCGGCCGTCCCCGAAGACTTGGTGTCGATCGTCGCTTACTGGATGACGATCTCGACGCGGCGGTTCTGGGGCTCGCGGACGCCGTCGCCGGTCTGCAC
>JBMONG010000002.1:0-176022 GCA_049323495.1 Pseudomonadota bacterium | reverse complement strand
GAACCTGCCGGTCGAACCGGCCCGCGCGGAGAAGCGCAGGGTCGAGGATCTCGGGCCGGTTGGTCGCGGCCAGGAGCACGATGCCGACCGACGGGTCGAAGCCGTCGAGCTCGGTCAGAAGCTGGTTGAGCGTCTGCTCGCGCTCGTCATGCCCGCCGGCGATCTGGCCAGCCGAGCGAGCGCGACCGAGCGCATCGAGCTCGTCGATGAAGATGATCGCGGGAGCCGCCTTGCGGGCCTGCTCGAACAGGTCGCGGACGCGCGCGGCCCCGACGCCCACGAACATCTCGACGAATTCCGAGCCGGAAATCGAAAAGAAGGTGACGCCCGCCTCTCCGGCCACCGCGCGGGCGAGCAGCGTCTTGCCCGTCCCCGGCGGCCCGACCAGCAAGATGCCCTTGGGAATGCGCGCGCCGAGCTTTCCGTATTCCGCCGGGTTCTTCAAGAACGCGACGACTTCCTCGAGTTCGGCCTTGGCCTCGTCCACGCCGGCGACGTCGGCAAAACTGACGCCGGTCTCCTTTTCCATGTAGACCTTGGCCTTGCTGCGGCCGACCTGCATGAACCCGCCGAAACCCTGCTTGTCGGCAAAGCGGCGGAACAGGAACATCCAGATGGCGAAGAACACGAGCGCCGGCGCCACCCACGAGATCAACGTGCCGAACAGGGTGTTCTGCGGAACGCCCGTGATCTCGACGCCGGCCCGGTCGATCCGCTCGAGGATGGCGGGGTTCACGACGGTCGTGACGAACTGCCTCTTGCCATCGACCGGTTCTGTGAAGCTGCCGGTTATCGTATCTGCTCCGACTGCGACGGAGGCGATCTTGCCGTCATTGAGATACTTTTCGAACTGGCTGTAACTGATCGGTGCGACGGACTGCCAGCTGGCGATCAGGTTCTGGATAAGGATCACAGCCACAAATGCTGCGACCCAGTACCAGATGTTGTATTCGGTCCTTTTCTCCATGGCAGGCTGTCTCCCTCTAGCGTGACAGCCACGCACGTATGCGCTCCAGAAGCACAAACAGAACGCGTCTCTCTTCGGGCGACAGATCCCGCAAGATCTCATCTTCCAGCAGCAGCTGCCGCGGCTCGAGGTCCCGTATGGTAGATCTCGACTTCGCCGTTACCGTGACGATCTGCGATCGCCGGTCGCCCGGTGAAGGCGATCGCTCGACCCAGCCGCCACGCACCATGCGATCCACCAGTTGGCTGGCCGTCGCGTTACCGACCTCCAGCCGGGCCGCCAGGTCGCCGATCGTGAGGCCATCCGCGTCGGCAACATGAGCAGCAGCCATCCAGGACAGGCGTGTGAGCCCGCTGTCGCGGATCTCGTCGTCGACGCGCTGCTGGATGAGCTGAGCGACCCGGTGGATCGTCGTGCCGATCAGAGCCTGTCCGGACGAGATCATCGGTGGTCCTCCAGTTCTATGTGACAACGATCATCATATGTGCAGGCCTCCGTTTTGCCAGCATAAATTTTGTTTGCATCATATCGGGCTGAGCGTAGGATGGACATGCGCGAGAGCCTGCCGGCGCGAACCTCCGCAAAAACCGCGCGCACGGCTTGATCGGCGTTGCGCTTCAGCTTCAGGAGGTCAGCAATGCTCTATCCGACACGAAACCGCCGCAACGATCCCTTCGTGCTCATGCGCTCCATGATGCGCGATCTCGAAAGCGGCTTCTGGCCGCCGGTATCCCGCGCCGCATTCCCGGCGGTGAACGTCTGGCAGGGTCCGGATGTCATCGCCATCACCGCCGAACTGCCCGGGATCGAGCCGGGCGAAATCGAGATTTCCGTTAATGACAACGTCCTGACGCTTTCTGGCGAACGCAAGGCTCCGGAGGTGCCCGAGGGTGCGCGCTGGCGCCGCAACGAGCGCGGCCACGGTAAGTTCGCTCGCGCCATCCGCCTGCCGTTCGCAGCCTCCGATGACCTGGTCGAGGCAAGGATGGTCAACGGCGTGTTGAAGATCGTGATTGCCCGGCCCGAGGAGACACGGCCGAGGAAGATCGAGATCAAGGCAGCGTGAGGGGAGCTGGAACGATGAGCACCGACATTACGCAAGCCACCGAGAAGACGGTGACGGACGCACCCGAGACGGCCGCAGGCCGCCGCATCTATCGCCCGCTGACCGATATCATCGAGACCGATCAGGGCGTCTCCATGATGCTCGAGATGCCCGGCGTCGGCCCCGACCATGTGGATATCACGCTCGAAAACCGTGTGTTGACGATCCGCGGCAGGGTCGAGCCGATGCAGTCCGAGAACCTGCAACTTGCCTACGCCGAATACGGCGAGGGCGATTTCGAGCGAGCCTTCACGCTTTCCGAAGATTTCGACCCTGACAGGATCGAGGCCGAGATGCGCAACGGAATTCTGACCTTGACACTTCCCCGAGCCGCTGAATCGCAACCGAAAAGGATCGCCGTGAAGGGCGCCTGAGAACCGAAGGAGACCATATCATGCAGATCAAGGACCTCATTCCCTGGGCGCGCAAGGACAATGCGCCGGATGCCAAGAGCGGCGAAGACAACCCGATCGCGACGCTCCAACGCGAGATGAACCATGTGTTCGAAAACTTCTGGAATCGGGTCGGGAACTTCGACTGGCCATGGGGAAGCGGCGAAGCAAGATCCGACATGGTCGAGACCGACAACGCGATCGAAGTCTCCATCGAGCTGCCAGGTATGGAGATGAAGGATATCGAGGTCACGGTCAACGACGACATGCTGACCGTGAAAGGCGAAAAGAGGATCGAGCGCCAGGAGGAGAAAAAGGGATACTATCTCTCTGAGCGCAGCTACGGCGCGATCTACCGGACCATTCCGCTGCCCCCAGGTGTGGATGGCGAAAAGGCGCAGGCGTCCTTCAAGAACGGCGTGCTGACCATCAAGCTTCCCCAGACACCGGAGGCACAGGCGAAGGTCAAGCGCATCGAGGTCAAGAATGGCTGATGCGTCTCATTGCGTCTTCGCCGACACCCGACGCCCCCTCTGATCCATGTGATTTCGGGTGTAATACAGGTGCCAAAACCCCAGGGAATCCGGTTCCCTGGGGTCATTTTGAGGAGAAATCGCAATGGAAGGCGCCAGACCGGCCGGTTTGACCCGCGAACAATGGTCGGCGATGACGCTCTACGAGAAATTCGAGCAGGTCGTCATCTTCCTGCTCAGTGCCATCATCGCCGTGGTCGTGATGGCGTCCGTGTGGGCGCTCTTCAGGGAGGTCGTTAACCGCCTGGTCCTGGGCGCACTCGACACGCTCGATTTCGCGACCTTCCAGGTCGTATTCGGGATGATCTTCACCGTGGTGATCGCGCTGGAGTTCAAACGGTCGCTACTGGTGGCGACTGAGCGCAGGTTCGGAATTCTGCAGGTGCGAACCATCGTCCTCATCGCGTTGCTTGCGATCGCCCGCAAGTTCATCATCCTGGATCTCGGCGAAACGAGTCCGGCCAAGATCGCGGCCCTCGCCGGAGCCGCCCTTGCCCTTGGTGCTGTCCACTGGCTGGTGCGCGATCAGGATCGTCGCGATCAATCGTGATTGTTCCATTCGAGAGGCGTCGCTTGAACTTTTGGTTCTTCACCCGTCTGGTTTCCGTCACCGTGGCCGCGCTTCTCATCGTGGCTGCGTGGCAGAGTTTCCCGCTCGTGAGCGGGATCCTGCTCGGCCGCTTCGCCGAGCCACGCACCGTTGCGCCGAGGGGTGATCTCGCCGCGTCTGAAGAAAGTGCGATCGCAATTTTCGAGAACGCGCGAGACAGCGTTGTGTTTATCACGACGGAAAAGCGCATGGTCGATCCCTGGACGCGAAGCGTTTACGACGTGCCGAGCGGAAGCGGATCGGGATTCGTCTGGGATGGGTTTGGCCATGCGGTAACGAACAACCATGTCATCGCCGGTGCCAGCCGCGCGATCGTGCGATTGGCGGATGGTCGCGGCTTTCCCGCGCGCCTCGTCGGACGTGCACCGGAGCACGATCTGGCGGTACTGCATATCGGCATCGGCGCGGGCCGCCCGGCGCCGATATCGGTGGGGACCATCAAGGATTTGCGTGTTGGGCAGAACGTCTTCGCCATTGGCAACCCATTCGGTCTCGACTGGACGATGACGACGGGGATCGTCTCGGCCCTCAACCGCGAGTTGCCAGGCGACGGCGATCTGCCGATCCGTGGTCTGATTCAGACGGATGCGGCGATCAACCCTGGCAATTCCGGGGGGCCTCTCCTCGACAGCGCCGGCCGCCTGCTAGGTGTCAACACCGCCATTTTCAGTCCGTCTGGCGGCAGCGCCGGTATCGGATTCGCGGTGCCAGTCGACACTGTCAATCGGGTCGTGCCGCAGCTGATCGCCCGCGGTCGTTACGCGCCCCCGAGGCTCGGTATCCGATTCGATCCGCAAGTTGATGCGGCCCTCGCCCGAAACGGCACTCCGGGGGTCCTCGTGCTCGCGATCGATCCCGAAGGTGTTCATTTGGCTCCCCCGCCGGCACATGATATCCATTGCGAAAATACGGGAAATATCGGGAGTAACAAGAAAAATGCCGGCCTTACGGGAATTTTCGGGAAAGCGACCATTCAGGCATTCCGCGTTATCGCATTTGCAATCCGCTCGATTTCCCCAACCGACCTCAAGATCGCCTGAAAATCCGGGGCGACGCCAAAGATCATCGCGGTGGTGTTGGCGTAGTCACGGCTGAGCGCATCGATCATCGCACCGGTCGGCGCGACGGCGAATGAGCCCGGAACGGCGGAAGCCAGATCATAGTCGGGGCGGTCGAAGAACATGCGCGCGTGTCGCACGCAATCGGCGCCGAGGCTGGGGTCCGCAAGCGCCACTCGCCCGACCTCCGAGCCGAGCAGGCAATGGAGGTCGTAATAGTGCCGCGACACGCGCTGGCCTTCCTGCCGGAGCACGCCGCGTCGCTCGTACCAGCGCCGCAAGCCATGGGCGATCACAACCTTGTCCCAGAAGGTACGGGTGGCTTCGATCGTTGTGACGTCAGCGATCGCCAGTTCGAGCCCGCCGGCCTCCTCACTGACATAGGGTCGAATCGTAACAGGACGGTTGGGGTCAAGAGCTGACTTCGCGCCGGACTCGATCCGCACGGCCGGCCGCACATAGGCTCCGTCGCGTGGCTCGACCTCGGGATACCAGACGAGCAGTGTCTGTCCGTCGGGATCGGCTTCGTCGACCTCGACACGTCCGGCCCCATTGGTGACGTCGGCGAGCTGTGCGCCTAGGAATTCGTGGAGCGGGCCTGTAATATAGGCACAGCACGCATCCCGTATCGCATCGAGCTTGGCACGGCGCTTTTTGTTCGACAGAGCCTCCAGTTCCTCGACCGAAGCAGCCTCGTCAAGGTCGTTACGGAAGACCGTGACGTCGATGTCCTCGGAAAAGCGCTCGATCAGGTTATAGGCCTTCGACAGCGAGGTGCCGCCCTTGAACAGGAGGCGCGGTCCTCCATCAGGCCGCTCGTGATAGAGCGCATTCAGCGTCCAGCAGACCCAGAAATCCTTCTCCACATTGCCGATCGGCGTGCCAAGCCGATTGGCGGTGGTGAGAAACAGGTCAAGCCGGTCACTCGGCGGCGCGGCGATGACCTGCCTGTACGCGGTGCTGGTCATGACTGGCCCTCGTCCGCATCGGTTGCGCTGAGCAGGCCTCGCAAGAACTCCTGCATCCAGATCGGAAGCGCGGATAGGCCGGCGCGTAGATCGTCACGGATCGCCTGCCCGTGCTGCGGGTCGCCGAAAAGGCGGCGCAGCGCGGCCTGGACGCGGGCGCGCTCATCGTCCTGCGCAAGCATGTCCTGCATCCAGTGCAGCGCCTGGACAACGCGCATGGCTGGCCGGCCGGCCCAATAGAGGCGGCTAGGCGCGGCGAACTTGAAGTGGATCTCTTGGCTACCGAGCTTGATTGGTTTCAGACGCGCGTCGACCAGCACCTCGATGCGCGCCGGGACGGCGGTGGTGAGGCCGAGATCGTTGGCAGCGGTCATGCCGTCCACCACGGCGCGCGCCTGGTCGCGGCGGGTGACGGCGCGGATGACGGCGCGATAGTCGGGCACGGTGGGGCGGCTGGTCAGATCATTCTTGCGGGGCTGGTCGTAGAGACCGCGGTCGATACGGCGCAGCTCGCCTGCGGTGGCGAGGCGCTGCAGGGTCTTGTCGACGGCGGCGCGGCTGCCAAGGTCGGCAAAATCGCCGGGCGTCCAGACCTCGTTCGGGCTGGAGGCGATCCGGGCGAGCAGCCGGGAGCGAAGGTCGGTTTCATGCGCTAAGGTCGTCATGTCCGAAATATGATACATTTTTCGGACATGACGCAAGCTGGTGTCCGAAGAATACTACATTTTTCGGACAAAGCGCGCGAACCCTGGTGTCCGAAGTTTGTCGCACACTTCGGACACTCACACCCTGGTCGCTTCCAGGTTCCGCTCGGACCGATCCCGGCGAGCGGAGCGAGAGCGTGTGGGCGTCGCCCGCCCATCGAGCAGGTCGGCCATCTCGTCGGCAACCCGGTCAGCCGTCATCCTAAGCGCTTCGTCGATATGAACGTAGCGTTGCGTGACGCCCCTGGCGGAATGGCCGAGCAGCGCCGCGATCGTCAGCTCGGAGAAGCCGAGATCGCCCGCAAGGCTCGCGTAGGTGTGGCGCAACGTGTGCGGAGTGATGTCCGCCAGCTCGGCCTTCTGACAGACGCGATCGAGAACGCGCACGACGCCGATGAAATGCCCTTCACCCCAATCGGCCGGAAAAAAGAAGGGGGACTTGGTTTTCGGCTGGTCGAGAAGCAGATCGATAGCGGCTTGGCCGATCACGCGAATCTGCGCGCCGCTCTTGGTATCCGGAAAGCGAATGGCGCATTCCTCTTCATCGAGCCAGGTGCCCTGTAGCCCGAGCGCTTCCATGCGCCGGAAGCCGGTCAGGAGGAGGAAGCGAATAGCCGCGAGCCCCGTCGGATGCTCACCCTCCTCCGCGGCCGCCCGCAGCGTCTTGCCCAGCCGTTCGATCTCGCTCCGGCTGAGCCGCCGTTCACGCGGTGCGCTGGCGAGCCTGCGCACGCCCTTCGCGGGATTGGCTTCGATCTTCCCGAGGCGAACCGCGTGCTCAAGGATGGAATGCAGCGTCGACATGGTCCGCGCGGCCACGCCTTCCCCGCCGGTGGTGGCGCCGCCGCGGCTGCCCGCGCGAGGCTTCGAGGTCTTGCCGGCCGCGATGTCCGCCTGCGCGCCTTCGACGTCGCCGAGCTTGAGCGATGCGACCTGGCGGCGGCCGAGGAGCGGCTTGATGTGCGCCTCGATGCGGCTGCGGTCCATCGCCAGCGTGGACGACTTGATCGGTCGCCGGCGGCGGCCGAGGATCCGCCCGGCCTCCGCTTCGGCCAGATACCAGTCGCAGACTTCGGCGACGGTGAGCAGGCCGGCCGCCTTGGCCTCCTCGGCGACCGGATCGACACCCTTGGAGACGGCCACCAGCTTCTCATGGGCGAGCTTGCGAGCGTCTTCGACCGTCATCAGCCCATAGCGCCCGATGACGGCTCTCCGGTTCCTCCCTTCCAGGGTGCGATACTGGATGACGAAGCTCTTGAGACCCGACGGCATGACCTGCACGCCGAACCCGCGCAGCTCGCGATCCCACACGAAATGCTCCCGAACTTTGACCCCATCTCTCGAAGGTTTCGGAGCCTTGAGCGCGTCCACGATCCGCTTTGTGATCTTTTCCGTCGCCATATCAATACCTTGTCGAATTTTTTGCTTAGAATTTCCCTATCATACCCTCTATCGAAGCCGATTCCAAGCATTTCGAAGCAAGTCGGCGGCTACCTCCCGGATAGGCTCGGCGGGACTGATGTCAATTAATATCTTGAGTTATATAGTTAAATCGTGCCGTAGCGTGAAGTCGGGTATGGCGGCGCAAGCGCGTCGGGCACCTTGCCAAGGTTGGGGTCGAGGGTTCGAATCCCTTCGCCCGCTCCATTCAATCGGATGATTGCGACGGCCATGGCGATCCCTCCGATCGCCTGCCGGCTTGCGGATAGCCTCCTGTCGTCCTTCTCAACCGCCTCGTCCGATGCGCGGGAAGAGCAGGCCTGACGCGGTCTGCCGCAGATGCCCTGCGCATCGTCCGGCTGGCCTTGACGGCCGCAGGAAGAAACACCGCAACGCCCGGCGTGCGCCCTCGTTGGCGCAAGTGCCGACGCCATCGGCGGAGCCCGATTCACCATGAGCGACCCGCCGACCGACGCCTGGACATTCCCGGAACGGGCGCCGGCGCTACGCCTGGACGCGATCACGCCGATGGCCATGGCCATCGGCGCGTCGAGCGCGATCCTGGCCCTCGCCGTCGCGGATGCGGCACTCAGAGGGCCATGGCTGGATGAATTCTGGACACTCGAACTGTCCGACGGCGGCCGCGGATTGTGGCCGCTCATCCGCGATGGCTGGCTGCGGGATGCCCATCCTCCGCTCTTCAATGCCTGGGCATCCCTGCTCGCCACGCTGGGTATCACGTCGATTCCCGCCGGGCGCCTGGTCTCGAACCTGCTCGCTGCCGGGCTTCTGCTCCTCGCGGCGCACCGTACGGCGCGGCGGAGCGCCGGACAGGCGGATTTCGCGGCGGTCATGGTGCTGCTGACGCTCTCGCTGCCCCAGGCGATGGACTCCTTCGCCCTCTACCGTTCGTACTTCTGGCACATCGCGGCCATCGGCGCCCTGGCGCTGGTCGCGCGTCATGTCGCCTGCGCCAAGGCCGATCTCGACTGGCGAAGGGACGCCGATCTGATTGGTATCGCCATACCCGCAGCTGCCGCCTCGATCGGGCTCCACTATGTCTCGGGCCTGTTCGGCGGGCTGCTCGCCGGCGCCATCGCGGCTTGCGCCTTTGGCCGGGGGCTGCGGCGATGGACGATCCTGCTGCTGGCGACGGCGGCGGTGTCGGGCCTGTTCGTCCTTGCAAGCCTGGCGCTGCAGGCGCCGAGCTGGGCGCTTGAATTCGACCATGTCTGGATCGAGCCGGGCAGCCTGACGGCGCTCGGCGTCGTCGCCTCGCTCGCCGTCACGCCCTTCTGGGTGAACATGGCGCCGCTGGCCGGCCTCTGGCTGGGTGGGTGGACAGGCCGCCGGTTCGGCGAGCGCGCGGATACCGCCGCGGACGTCCTGTTCGGCATCCTGATCGGCGGCGTGGTCATCGTGGGCCTGGCCATCGTGCTGGCGGTGCATGCGATCACGCCGATCGTGGTCGATC
Source organism: Pseudomonadota bacterium (assembly GCA_049323495.1). Taxonomy (GTDB): domain Bacteria; phylum Pseudomonadota; class Alphaproteobacteria; order Reyranellales; family Reyranellaceae; genus Reyranella. The sequence continues at coordinate 166,771 of JBMONG010000002.1, read as the reverse complement.
GCTACCTGTACGCCGTCCCGGTCCTGGTCACCGCGCTCGTGGCGGTCGTGGCGGCCCGATGCGTGCGGCATGGCGTGTTGTTCAGCCTGTTGGCACTGATGGCGATCGCAGATGCCGCCCGCCCGATCGTGGAAACCGGCTTCAGGCCGCTGTGGCGCGATAATGCGGGCATCATTGCCGGCGTGGTGGCCAGCTGTCCGGCGACGCGCGTCTACGCCGCCAGCGGATGGGCCCTGGGCCCGGCCGCCGAGACCCGCGCGGCGCGGCGCGAGGATCCGGTCTTCGAACGGGCCTATCGAACCCTTGCCGCCTCGTGGGGGTATGAGGTCCACTTCCTTGGCCAGGATCAGGGCGCTCACGCCACGCCGGGCGCCTGCCCCGTCTTGTTGTGGTACGAGCATACGCCCAACGATGCCGAGGGCGACGCGCGGGCGGCCATCGCCGCGGCAGGCTTGACGGGTCTGGAGGACGCCCGGCTGTCGGTGACCCGCAGTGCCACGGGTTTCGTGGTGCGTGCCGACGCCCGGGCCGAAGACGCTCGGGCTGTAGAGGCCGGCGGGACCCCGCCAGAAGGGTGAGCAGCGGTCATGGGAGCCGGCCCGTCCGGCTGGGCCGCGGCGCCTGCACGTGCTCGAGGAGCACGGCGTACCCCAGCCGCGACCTGTGCGGCCGCCGCCAAAAGCTCTACACAGCAGGGCCGTGGCACATGGCGGACGAAGGAAGGTGTTGCAGGTGGCGAAGCCGGCGGGGCCATCATGGCCATGAAGATCCTTTACGCCGACAGTGGCCTGCGGGGGCTCGAGGGCCATCATGCAAGTTCCGGCATGGCGCTGCCCCGCGCGTTGCGGACACTCGGCCACGACGTCACGGTGCTGGGACATCGCGATCTTGTGCCCGCCCTTCGGCAGTCGGCCGGGGCGATCCCGTTCTTCCAGTCCTTCACCTACGGCGGTCCATCGTCGGATGCTCTTGCGGGCTGGCTGACGAATTTTTCGGTCGCGCTCGATGCCACCGTGGCGGACCTGCAGCGTGCCTGGACCGCGCACGGTCCGTTCGACCTCGTCTACTTCAATTCGGTCAAGCCCGCGCAGGTCGCGGCGTTGGGCCTCTGGATGAAGGGAGCCTTCCCGAGGGCCGAGGCCGCCCCGCCGGTGGTCGTCGAGCTCGGCACCGAGTCGGGACTGGCGCGCGATGCCTCCTCGCCGGGCGGCTTCGCGGTCCGCGATCCCTCCGCCATGCTCTACCGCCACGCCGCCCAACGCATCGGCATGCCGTGGCTGGAGCGCATCGCCTTCGTCGCGGCGGCCGAGGCCGCCGCCGCGGAGTACGGATTCCTGTTCGACCGCCCCGTGGGGCTCGCGCCGATGCCGCAAAGCCTGCCCCCGCTGCGACGGCGGGTGCCGGCGGGCAGCCTCACGATCGGCCTGCTCGGCCATCAGCGGCCGGACAAGGGCTATCGCCTGGCACCCGCCCTGATCCCGGAAGTGCTGCGCCGGCACGACGCAGTCCGCTTCCTCGTTCATCAGAGCGATCCCGAGGGTATGCAGGACGTGACGGCCGAGCTGCGCCGGCTCGCCCAGCACCAGCCGCGGCTGGAGCTGATGGTCGCGCCGGCCACCGGGGAGGACTGGTTCGCCCTGCTCGACCGCTGCGACCTCGTCGCCCTGCCGTACGATCCGCAGCGCTATGCCGGCTCGTATTCGGCCATCGTGGGCGAGGCGCTGGCTTCCGGCGCGCCGCTCGTCGTGCCGGCGGCGACCACCCTGGCGGCGGAGCTGGAGGAGGCGGGCGGTGCCGGCGTCACCTTCGATGCCTGGGAGGTCGCGTCGGTAGCGGACGCGGTCGGCGAGGCCATCGCGCGCCTTCCAACCTTAGCCGAACAGGCCGCGCGAGCCGGCGGCCTGCGGCACGAGCGGCATGGCCCGCAGCGCTTCGTGGCTTGCGTGCTGGCGGAGGCGGCGCGGCTGGGGAAGGCGCAACCGGCGCGCCGGCGGCTGCGCGACCTGCTCAGAGGTCGGCGCTGCTCTGGCCGGCCGCGGCGCCGCTGCTCTGCAGGCGGCGCGTCAGCTCCTGGAACTTGACGTTGCCGTCCTGGGCGCGCTGGTAGTCGCGATCGATCTGGGCCCCCGCGTATTTCCCCAGGCTGCCCTTGTGTGCCAGCGTGTGCAGCGGCGCGCCCTCGATCTCGGCCGTGCCGGATTCTTGCCAGGTATCGAGGCCCAGCGAATGCAGGTACCGCTTGGTGTCCTGCATCTGCTCCGGCGTCTCGCCCGGGAGGCCGTAGGTAAAGGTGCCGTGTACCGTCATGCCCAGCCGCTTGATCTCCTCGACCGCCTGCCGCGCATAGTCGAGATCGAGATGCTTGTTGACGATCTTGTCGACGACGTACTGGTTGCCGCTCTCGAACCCCAGCTTCACGCCGAAGCAGCCGCTGTCCTTCATCACCTTCCACAGGTCGAGGCTGATCGTGTCGGCACGGCACATCGCCGACCAGGGGAGACCGATCCTGCGCATGACGGCCGATATCCGTTCGACATGGCGGTTGCCGATGTTGAACGTGTCGTCGTCGAAGTAGATCGAGCGGAAGCCGTAGCGGCCGACGATCTCCGACAGGAACGCCTCCATGTAGTCGGCGGTGTATTGCCGGACGCTGCGCTTGCCGGTGCCGTCCGGATCGTTGCCGGTCATCGCGGCGGGCCAGACGCAGAAGATGCACTTGTACGGGCAGCCACGGCTCGACCAGACCTGGGCCTGCGGGAACAGCGTGCCCTTGGGGTTCGAATCGCAGTATTTCGGCGCGATGATCTCGTCGAAGTACGGAAACGGCGCCGCGTTCATCTCCTCCACGGTGAGCAGGTCGAAGTCGACGATGCCTTCGGCACCGTTGACGACCTTGACCGCCCCCTTCTCGTACTCGCCCTTGATCGCCGCCGTGACCGGCGCCTCCTGCAGGATCTTCGGGCCCATGGTCGCGATGGGGCCCGTCACGACGATCCTGCTCTCCGGGCGGCGGCGCTTGATCTCGCGCATCAGCCGCACGTCGTGGTCCCAGCTCGGAGAGGCGCTTTCGATGAAGATGTAGTCGAAGCGCTGCCGGTCGAGCCAGCGGAAGTAGCTCCTGTAGGACTCCTTCATGACGATGCTGTCGCGCATCACCACCTCGGCCCCGGTCTTTGCCGCGACATAGGTGGCGGCGTAGCCCATGAAGAACGGGTAGGGCACGTAGTCGCCGAAAGCGTAGGCGTCCGGCCGCGCCCGGCCGACCTGGGTGAAGGGCCAGCGCGAGCCCGCGCGGACACCGTGCCGGTCCACCTTGCGGCCGCCGAACAGCGGAATGTGCAGGGGCTTGGGCGTCACCCACCAGGGTGGGTTCGAGAACAGGATCTTCATTGGCAGTCCGCGGGCTGAACGACGGTGCCAACGTGCCTTGCGGGTGGCCGGCCGGCAAGTATACAGGGCGCGCATCTCATCCAAACGGGCGGATACCGAAATGAGGATTCTCGTGACCGGCGGGGCCGGCTTCGTCGGTTCGAGCCTCGCGGTGCTGTTCAAGCGGGATCTTCCCCGCGCGGAGGTGGTCGCGCTGGACAACCTCAAGCGGCGCGGCTCGGAGCTGATCCTCAAGCGCCTGCAGGAGGCGGACGTCCGCTTCGTCCACGGCGACGTGCGGGTTGCCTACGACATCGAGGCGGCGGGCGGCTTCGACGTCATGATCGAGTGCTCGGCCGAGCCGTCGGTGCAGGCGGGCTACGATGGATCGGCGGCCTACCTCGTCGACAGCAACCTGACCGGTGCGGTGAACTGCCTCGAGGCGGCGCGCCGGCACAAGGCCGTCTTCGTGTTCCTGTCGACCAGCCGCGTCTATCCCATGAAGACGCTGCGCGACGTTCCGCTGGAGGTGGCCGGCGAGCGCTTCGTGGTCCGGCCCGGTGCAAACGGCATCGGCTGGTCCGAGCACGGCATCGCCGTTGACTTCCCGCTCGCGGGCGCGCGCTCGCTGTACGGCGCCACCAAGCTCGCGGCCGAGCTGCTGATCGAGGAGTACCGGGCGCTCTACGGGCTCAGGGCCATCGTCGATCGGTGCGGCGTGCTGACAGGCCCCTGGCAGATGGGCAAGGTGGACCAGGGCGTGTTCGTGCTGTGGGCGGCGCGCCACCTTTACGGGGGACCGCTCTCCTACATCGGCTATGGCGGACTTGGGCGGCAGGTCCGCGATTTCCTCCATGTCGCGGATCTCTACCGCCTTCTTCGCATCCAGCTCGACGATCCGGGCGCGTGGAGTGATGGTCCGTGCAACGTCGGCGGCGGCCCGGCGCTGAGCCTTTCGCTGGCCGAACTGACGCGGGAATGCGCCGCACGCGCCGGCCGCCGCATCGAGATCGCCAGCGATCCGGCGGACCGGCCCTACGACGTCCCGTACTATGTCACCGACATCCGCGAAACCAGCCGACGTTCGGGCTGGACGCCGACCTTCGACTCGGGCGAAGTTCTTGACGAAATTTTCGCCTGGCTGCGCGAAAATGAGAAAAATTTGCGGCCGATACTGGCCGCCTGAGTCGAGGGATGGATGTCTGTCGTCATCGTGACCGGGTCGTCGGGGCTGGTCGGTTCGGAAGTCGTGTCTTCGTTCTGTGCCAAGGGCTTCGACGTGATCGGGCTGGACAACGACATGCGGGCCTACTTCTTCGGCGACGAGGCGAGCACGGCGTGGAACCGCGAACGGCTGCAGCGGACCTGGCGCAGCTTCACCAGCCATGACGTCGACATTCGCGACGCGGCGGCCATGGACCGGATCTTCGCCGGCTGCGGCCGGGCCGTGACGGCGGTCGTCCATGCCGCGGCCCAGCCGTCGCACGACTGGGCTGCACGCGAGCCTGCCACCGACTTCTCGATCAATGCCACCGGCACGCTGAACCTGCTGGAGGCCACGCGACGCCATGCGCCCGAGGCCGCCTTCGTCTTCACCTCGACGAACAAGGTCTACGGCGACCGCCCCAACGACCTGCCGCTGGTCGAGCAGGACACGCGCTGGGAGGTCGCCGCCGGACATCCCTATGCGGCGGCGGGCATCGACGAGACGATGAGCATCGACGGCACGCTGCACTCGCTGTTCGGCGCCTCGAAGGTGGCAGCGGACGTTCTGGTGCAGGAGTACGGCCGCTACTTCGGATTGCGCACGGCGTGCTTTCGCGGCGGCTGCCTGACCGGGCCGCACCATGCGGGCGCCAAGCTGCACGGCTTCCTGGCCTATCTCGGCAAGTGTGCCGTGACCGGCGAGCCCTATACGGTGCTTGGGCACAAGGGCAAGCAGGTGCGCGACAACATCCATTCAGCCGATCTCATCGACGCGTTCTGGCACTTCATCCAGGCGCCGCGGCAGGGCGAGGTCTACAACATGGGCGGCGGCCGCTTCGCGAACTGCTCGATGCTCGAGGCCATCGCCCTGTTCGAGCGCGAGACGGGCCGGCCGGTGAACTGGAGCTACAGCGACGAGAACCGCGTCGGCGATCACATCTGGTGGATCTCGGACACGTCCCGTTTCGAGAGCCATTATCCGGCCTGGCAACGGCGCGTGTCGCTGGCGCAGACCGTGGCGGAGATCGTCGATGCGGCAGCGGCGCGTCATCGCGTGAAAAGCGTCGCATGACCCTGCCGCGCGGGAGCCTGATCGTGCATTGGAAGGGATGGGCGCCATGAGCGACGAGCGCATCGACTATTCGCGGCCCGTCGGCGACCAGGTCGCCTACACGACGTGCTACATGTGCGCCTGCCGCTGCGGGATCAAGGTCCATCTGCGCGACGGCGGCCTGCGCTACATCGAGGGCAACCGCGATCATCCCGTCAATCGCGGCGTGCTGTGCGCCAAGGGCTCGGCCGGCATCATGAACGTGCTGTCGCCGGCACGGCTGCGCAAGCCGCTGAAGCGCGTCGGCCCGCGCGGCTCCGGCAAGTTCGAGGAGATCGAATGGGACGAGGCGATGGCCATCGCCACGGACCGCCTGGCACGCATCCGCGCGACGGATCCCAACCGGCTCGCCTTCTTCACCGGCCGCGATCAGTCGCAGGCCCTGACGGGCTTCTTCGCCCAGATGTTCGGGACGATGAACTTCGCCGCGCATGGCGGCTTCTGCACGGTCAACATGGCCGCCGCCGGCCTCTACACGCTGGGTGGCGCCTTCTGGGAGTTCGGCGAGCCCGACTGGGACCACGCGAAGCTCTTCCTGATGATCGGGGTCGCGGAGGACCACGATTCCAATCCCATTAAGCTCGGCCTCGGACGCCTGAAGGACCGCGGCGCCAAGGTGGTCGCCATCAACCCGGTCCGCACCGGCTATGCCGCCATCGCCGACGAGTTCATCGGCATCACGCCGGGCACCGACGGGCTGTTCATCCTGGCGCTGATCCAGTGCCTGCTGGAAGCGGGCAAGGTCGATGTCGACTATCTCGTGCGCTACACCAACGCGCACTATCTGGTGATCGACGCGCCGGGGACCGCGGAGGACGGCCTGTTCGCCCGCGATGCCGAGGGGCGGCCGCTCGCCTGGGATCGCGGGCGCGGCGCCGCGGCCGACGCCGAATCGGTCGACATCGATCCCGCGCTGCTCGGCTCGTACCTGCTCGCGGACGGTCGTTCGGCCCGTCCGGCCTTCGCCCTCTTCGCCGATCGGTGTCTCGCCGCGGAATACGCGCCGGAGACGGTGGCGTCGCAATGCGGCGTGCCGGCGGACACGATCCGCCGCATCGCCGCCGAGATCGCGGAGATCGCGTTCGGCCAGCCCGTCGTGCTGCAGCAGCCCTGGACCGACACGGCCGGGCGCCGGCACGACACCATGCTGGGACGGCCCGTCGCCATCCACGCCATGCGCGGCGTCTCCGCCCATTCGAACGGCTTCCAGACCTGCCGCGCCATCCATGCGCTGCAGATGCTGATCGGCGCCGTCGATACGCCGGGCTCGTGGCGCTACAAGTCTCCCAATCCCAAGCCCATTCCGGCAGGACCGCCGCCCGGCGGCCGCGAGCGGCGCCCCGACGGCGCCCTGACCGCGCCGCCGCTCGGCTTCCCGCGCGGGCCCGAGGATCTCCTGGTCGACGCCCAGGGCGAGGCGCTGCGCCTCGACCGCGCCTTCTCGTGGGAGGCGCCGGTCGCGCTGCACGGCATGATGCACATGGCGATCGCGGAGGCGCATGCGCAGGACCGCCAGCCCATCGACACGCTGTTCCTCTACATGGCGAACGCCGCCTGGAACTCGGCGATGAACCCGGGCGACGCCGTGCGCATGCTCACCGACGTCGATGCGGCGGGCAACTACCGCATCCCCTTCGTGATCTACTCGGACGCCTTCTTCTCCGAGACCGTCGACTATGCCGATCTGGTGCTGCCGGACACGACCTATCTCGAGCGCTACGACTGCATCTCGCTGCTCGACCGGCCGATCGGCTCCGCGCACGGCCCGGCGGATGCCATCCGCGCGCCGGTGATCCAGCCGGACCGCGACGTGCGCCCGTTCCAGGACGTGCTGATCGAGCTGGCGGGGCGGCTCGGGCTGCCCGCCTTTGTCGATGCCGCCGGCGCGCCGCTCTATCGGTCCTATGCCGACTATATGGTCCGGCACGAGCGCCGGCCCGGCATCGGGCCGCTGGCGGGCTTCCGCGGCGAGGACGGCACGGCCGTCGGCCGCGGGGCACCGAACCCCGACCAGCTGCGCCGCTATGTCGAGAACGGCAGCTTCTGGCGGCATCACCTGCCGCCCGAGCAGCTCTACTACAAGCATTCCAACCGCGCCTATCTGCAGGGCGCCAAGGCGATGGGCCTGATCGAGCGCGACGACAAGATCACGCTGCAGCTCTACAGCGAGATCCTCCAGAAGTTCCGCGTCGCCGCCCGCGGCCACGGGCCGGTGCAGCCGCCGGAGCGGCTGCGTGCTCGGCTCGAGCGCTTCATGGATCCGCTGCCCTTCTGGTATCCGCCGATCGAGGAGGGCTGCGTGGACCGCACGCGCTATCCGCTGCACGCCGTGACGCAGCGGCCGATGGCGATGTATCACTCCTGGGGCTCGCAGAACGCCTGGCTGCGGCAGATCCTGTCCGAGAACCGCCTGTACATCGCCCGCGGCACCGCCGCCGCGCTGGGCATCGGCGACGAGGACTGGGTGCGCGTGGAGAGCCGCAACGGCTCGCTGGTCTGCCGCGCGCGTCTGATGGACGGGCTGAACCCCGGCACCGTCTGGACCTGGAACGCCATCGGAAAGCGCTCGGGCGCCTGGACTCTCGACCGCGACGCGCCGGAGTCCCGCACCGGCTTCCTGCTCAATCACCTCATCTCGGAGCATCTGCCGGCCGACGAAGCGGGCCGGCGGCTGTCGAACAGCGATCCGGTGACGGGGCAGGCCGCGTGGTTCGACCTGACCGTGCGGGTCGAGCGCTGCCAGCCCGGCACCGTGGACAGCACGGCGCCGCATCCCTCGGCGCTGACGCCGCCCTTCGCGCCAGCCCATCCGTCCATTCTGCGCTTCGGCGCCATCGGGAAGGGGAGGTCCTCATGACGAGCCTGCCGTCGCCGCAGCCCGGAGCGAAGAAGCTCGGGCTGGTCATCGATCTCGACACCTGCGTGGGCTGCCATGCCTGCGCGGTGAACTGCAAGGAGTGGAACACCGGTGGCCACCATGCGCCGCTGCCCGACTACGAGCCCTACGGCAAGGAGCCCGACGGCGTGTGGTTCAATCGCATCCATTCCTACGAGGTGGAGGCCGAGGGCGGCAGCAAGACGGTGAACTTCCCGCGGTCCTGCCTGCACTGCGAGCAGCCGCAATGCGTCACCGTCTGTCCGACCGGGGCGTCCTACAAGCGCGCCGAGGACGGCATCGTGCTGATCGACACCGATCTCTGCATCGGCTGCAAGCTGTGCTCCTGGGCCTGCCCCTACGGTGCGCGCGAGTTCGACGAGGACCAGGGCGTGATGAAGAAGTGCACGCTCTGCATCGACCGCATCTACAACCAGAGCCTGCCCGAGGCCGAGCGCGAGCCGGCCTGCGTCGCCACCTGCCCGTCGCGGGCGCGCCATTTCGGCGACCTGGGCGATCCCGAGAGCGACGTTTCGCGCCTGGTCGCGGAGCGCGGCGGCGTCGACCTGATGGCCGAGCTGGGCTACCGCCCGACCAACAAGTACCTGCCGCCGCGCAAGGCCGCCATCGCGGCCAAGCCCCTCGAGCGGCCGGCGTCGGGCGGCGCCAGCGCGCTGCTTCGCCTCATCGACCGCGTGCTCTCGCGATGATCCCGGCAAGCTCGATCCTTCTGCTCACCACGCTGACCGGGTTCGGCTTCGGACTGCTGGCCTGGCTGGGCCTGCTGGCCGCGGTCGGAGGCCTGCCGGAATCACGCCTGTTCACGCCGCTCGCGATCCTCGTTGCGCTTGCTTTCGCCGGCGCGGGGCTCGCGGCGTCGATGCTCCATCTCGGACGGCCCGAACGCGCCTGGCGGGCGTTCAGCCAGTGGCGTTCGTCGTGGTTGTCGCGCGAAGGCATCGCGGCCGTGGCGACCTGGCCCGTGGCGCTTGCCTTCGCCGCCGCCTGGTGGTGGCTGGGACCGGACGCGGCGGCGACGCGTCTGCTGGGCCTGGCGGCCGCGATGATCGGGCTGCTCGCGGTCGGCTTCACGGCGATGATCTACGCCAGCCTGACGCCGATCCGGCAATGGAACAACCGCCACACCGCGCCCGACCTCGTTCTCTACGCGATCTTCTCGGGCGCGGTCCTGCTGGCCGCCCTCTGGTCGCTGTGGTTCGGCGCCGCCCCGGCGGTCGCGGCCGCCGCCCTGGCGGCGGCGATCGTGGCGGCGGTCGCCAAGCTGGCCTACTGGCGCTTCATCGATCGCCAGGCGCCGCTCACGACGCTCGCCTCGGCCACCGGCTTGGCATCGCTCGGCACCGTCCGCCCGCTCGACCAGCCGCATTTCACCGAGAACTACGTCCTGCGGGAGATGGGCTTCCAGATCGCGCGCAAGCACGCCCGCAAGCTGCGCGGCATCGCGCTGGTGCTGGCCTTCGCCGTTCCTGCTCTTCTCGCGCTGCTCGCCGCGCTCGGCGCGCTGCCCGTGCTGACGGCGCCGCTGGCGGCGCTGTCGGCGCTCGTCGGCCTGCTGGTCGAACGCTGGCTCTTCTTCGCGGAAGCGACGCACGTCTCGGCCATCTACTACGGCCGGTGAGGCGCATCGCGGCCGTCATCAGGCCTCGGGCATCCGCCAGGAGAGGCCCGGGAAGCGGGCATAGTCCCGATCGAAGGTGATCCAGTCGCACCCGGATTCGATGGCAAGCGCCGCCAACCATGCACCGCCGTGAGAGTCCATATGTCAGCAGGCGGACCTCATCGTTCGGCCAGCGCCAGTTTCGCGCCGAGCGCCGCGAAGGCGCCGGCGAAGGCACGGCGCATCCAGGCGAGCACGTGCGGCCGCGAGACCACATGCTGGCGGACGGCCGCGGCGAACAGGCCGTAGCCGGCGAAGACCACGAAGGTCAGCAGCATGAAAACCGCCGAGAGCTCCGACATGCGCAGCAGCGGCGCGGCTTCGTCGGCACTGACGAACTGCGGCAGGAAGGCCAGGAAGAAGATCGACAGCTTGGGATTGAGGATGTTGATCAGGACCGCCTTCACGATGACCTGCAGGGCCGAGGCGGCGCCGGCGTCCTTGTCGACCGTGGGCGTGCCGTGCTCCCGCAGCGTGGCCCAGGCCATGTAGAGCAGGTAGGCGACGCCGAGATACTTGAAGATCTGGAAGGCCAGCGCGCTGGTGTGCAGCAGCGCCGCGAGACCCAGGATCGCCGCCGCCATATGGGGCAGGATCCCGAGCGTGCAGCCGAACGCCGCGACGATGCCGGCCCGCGCGCCCCGCGACAGGCCGGTCGCCAGGGTGAACAGCACGCCCGTGCCGGGCGAGACGACGATGATGAGGGTGGTTATCAGGAACTCGATGCTCACGGGTAGGTCCTCCGAGGCGGCGATCAGGCCAGCAGACCGGGGCGATTGCAACGCCGATCGTGCCGCGGGCGCGCGGGCCGCCGGGCAGCGGACCGGCCGCGCGATATTCTGTCGGGCAGCCGCCGATGGTAACGGACGGGGCCCTGATCTACGCAGCCTGCTCGAGGGTCGAGGCGACGTCGCGCGTCGTCACGCGCCGCAGGTCGCGCACCCGGGCCGTGTCGAAGGGCCGGGCGCGATGCATGGTGCAGCGGTTGTCCCAGACGACCAGGTCTCCCTGCCGCCATTTGTGCGCATGCACGAAGGTCGGCCGGGTCGCATGCTCGATCAGGTCCATCAGCAGCAGGCGGCCGTCGGCGACGGGCATGCCGATGATGTGCGAGGCGTGGCTGGCGAGGTAGAGCGTCTTGCGGCCCGAGCCGGGATGGCGGCGCACCACACGCTGCGGCACCGGCGGCAGCGCCGCGCGCTCCTCGTCGCTGTAGGCCGTGACCGAGAGCTGGCCGCGCGAATGCCAGATCGAATGCTCGGCGACCAGGTCCTCGATCTCGTCCTTCGTCTTCTGCGGCAGGGCGTCGTAGGCCGCGCGCAGGTCGGCGAACTCGGTGTCGCCGCCCTCGTCGGGCACGACATGGGCGTAGAGCAGGGACAGGGCGCCCGGCACGGCGCGGAACGAGGCGTCGGTGTGCCACAGCCGGTTCGCCAGCCAGTCGAGCCGCCGTCGGCTGTCCGGCGCGAGCACCTTCGAATCGCCGTCGAGATTGGAGATGTCGGCGATCTCGGTCGAGGCGAGCCGGTGCTTGATGCCGATGTGGCGCGCGCGCTGCGCCGAGAAATGGATCGGCCCGAAATGCCGTGCGAAGGCGATCTGCTGCGCGTCGTCCAGATGCTGGCCGCGGAAGACCACGACCGCATACCGGTTGATGGCCGCCTCGATCGCATCGCGGTCGGCGGGGGCCAGCGGCTCGGCGAGGTCGATGCCGGTCAGCTCGGCGACGAAGTCGGGACGCACGGCCGTGACGCTGATGCTCATGTCCCTCTCCTGCGTCTATAGTGACGGGACCGTATAGCGACAGACCAACATCATCCTCCAGGAAACGCCATGCCGCAAACCTACAAGCTTGCCCTGCTCGACGATTACCAGAAGGTCGCCCTCAGGATGGCCGACTGGGACCGGCTGCGGAAGCGCGGCGTGGAGATCACGGTGTTCGACGAGCCCTTCACGTCGGTCGAGGACGCCGCGGCGAAGCTGGCGCCGTTCGACATGCTGGGCCTGCTGCGGGAGCGCACGGCCTTCCCGCGGGCGCTGATCGAGAAGCTGCCCAACCTCAAGTTCATGGTGCTGACGGGGGCGCGCGCCTCCAGCCTCGACGACAAGGCGGCGACGGAGCGCGGCATTCCGATCAGCAACACGCCCGGCGGTGGTTCCAACGCCTCGACGGCGGAGCTGTGCTGGGCGCTGCTGATGTCCTGCGCCCGCGACCTCGCCAAGGCCGAACGGCTGATGCGCGCCGGCGGCTGGCACGACGGCATCCGCCAGATGGTCGTGCTCGAGGGCAAGCGGCTGGGCGTCATCGGGCTCGGCCGCCTGGGCAGCCGGGTGGCGGGCTACGCCCGGGCGTTCGGCATGGACGTGGTGGCCTGGAGCCAGAACCTGACGGCCGAGAAGGCCGCGCAGGGCGGCGCGAAGCTCGTCTCGAAGGACGAGCTGCTCGCCACCTCCGACTTCGTCACCATCCATCTCGTGCTGTCCGACCGCTCGCGCGGCCTGATCGGCGCCCCCGAGCTCGCCCGCATGAAGAAGTCGGCGATCCTGGTGAACACCTCGCGCGGACCCATCGTCGACGAGGCCGCCCTCATCGCCGCCCTGCAGGACGGCACCATCGCGCATGCCGGCCTCGACGTGTACGACAAGGAGCCGCTGCCCAAGGGCCATCCGCTGGCCAGGCTCGACAACGTCACCCTGGTTCCGCACCTGGGCTACGTCGTCGAGGAGAGCTACCGGCACTTCTACGGCGGCACGGTCGAGGACATCGAGGCCTGGCTCGACGGCAAGCCGATCAACGTCATCAACCCGGCGGCGCTTTCAGCCGCGCGGCGATGAGCCAGGTCGCGCCGCCGAGGATGACGGCGGCGGCACTCCACTCGACCGCCGACATCTGCGGGGCCGCGACCCAGCCGAGCCGGGCCGCAACGGCTTCCAGCGCGATGGAGAAGAAGGGCATCGCGGTAAGGGCGATCAGGTAGCTCTGCACGCTGGTGCGGTTGATGGTCCAGAAGCCGAGCCAGGTCCCCGGCGCGCGGAACAGCAGCCCGGCCAGGGCGGCGTAGAGCCAGAGCTCGCCGCGGCCGAAGGCGTCCCCCGCGCCGGCCCACGGCGAGACGACGAGGCCGGCCAGGCCCAGGCCCGACCAGACGAGGATGAGGGCGAGCGAGGCGGCGACCAGGATCTCGCCGGTGAAGCGGCTGCGGGCGGCGAGGTCGCTCACCCGGTTGCGCGGATGCCAGGCGATCATCCACGAGGCGGCGACCGCCATGGCTTCGGAGAGGAAGAGCCAGCCCAGCCCGCGCCAGGCCGCGGGTGCCACCGCGGTCGCAAGCACGGCGATGCCGGCGGCGAGCAGCGCGAGGCCGGGCCAGTCGCGCCGGCCGGGCGGCCGTCGCGTCAGCCACCAGCCGGAGGCCGCTCCCATCAGCGCGCTCACGGTCGACAGCAGCGTGCTCTGCGTGATGGCGAGCCAGGCGATCGCCGCCGCCGTCGCCCCGTTGATGGCGACGCGCAGGAAGGCATAGCCGACCGTCCAGGGCGCCAGCAGTTCGAGCCAGCGCCCCGGTACGCCGCGGCCCAGCCAGAGCAGGGCGAGGCCCGCGACCAGCAGCTGCACCAGCGTATAGGCCCAGGGATCGAGCGCGGCGCCGCTCACGACATGCCGCGTCAGCAGCAGGTAGAGCGACCAGAGGAGCGAGTTGGCGAGACCGATCGCCAGGAGGGATCCGCCCATGGCTGTATCCGGGGTGGCGCGGGGTCCGGTTGGTCGGGCGGTTCAGGTCCTGAAGCGCAGCAGCAGGTGGTTGACCCCGTTCAGCTTGACGTAGAGGTCCTCGAACTGGGTGTAGAAGTCCTCCCACTGCGGCAGGCCGCCCTGGGCGCCCAGCGACGTGTAGATCTCGGCGACCGTCTTGCGCCCGTCGATCTGCGCCACGATGCGCGGCGCCAGCGGCGGCAGCTGGGCCCGCCACGGGAAGCCGTCGAGGTTGGCGACCAGCGGCGTGCCCGGCTGCAGGCCGGCGGCCAGCTTCTGCGCATCCATCTCGCGCAGCACGGGAATGGCCGAGGTGTCCTCCGGTCGGGCCACCGTGTCGAAGCCGGCGCGCGTTGCATAGAAGACGTGGGTGCGCAGGTTGCCGGCCAGCCGCTCGGCGAAGGCGGCGCGCTCGATCAGCGGCAGCGAGCTCATCTGCCGCGCGATGATCGGATCGCTCATGTAGGTCGCGGGCTCGTAGCGCACCGGCTCGAGGAAGGCGACCACGCGCAGGCCGGCCTGCTGCGCCATGCCGGCGATCTCCGGCACGGTGAAGGCGCGGTCGCAGCTGTGCAGCAGCAGGTCGTACAGGCCGGCATCGCCGCCGGTCACGTGATCGTTCAGGTAGGGGTTGCGGCGGAACAGGTTGGTGGTGGGCAGGAAGCGGATCAGCCGCTTGGCCATGGCCAGCCGGTCCTCCAGCGCCATCGAGGGCGGCGCCAGCGTGCGCAGCATCTGCTGCATGGGGTAGACGCCGCTGCGGCCGTACTCGCCGTACAGCATGACGCCCAGCCCGCCCTCGGGCAGCAGCACGCTGGCCAGCGCCCGCATGCCGGCGGCCGGGTCGGGCAGGTGGTGCAGCACGCCCGTGCAGTCGATGTAGTCGAACTGGCCGATCGCCATCGACGGCAGGTCGAGCAGCGATCCGGTCAGGAACAGGATGTTGCGCAGGCCGCGCGCCTTGGCGCGCTGCTCGCAGATCTGGCGCGAGGCGGTGGAGACGTCGAGATAGACGACCTCGCCCGGGCAGCGGCGGTCGACGAGCTGCTGGGCCAGCATGATGCAGGCGTCGCCCGTGCCGCCGCCGGCGACCAGCGCCCGAAAGGGCCGCATGAAGTTCAGCCGGCCGGCGAACAGGTAGTGGTTGATCTCGAGGATGTGGCTCGGGGTGCCGGTGATCAGCCGGATGGCCTCATCGCGCGGGTCGCGCGGCGGATAGGGCAGCGCCTCATACTGGGCGCGGACGTCATCCAACGGCGAGGGAGCGGTCATTCTGGCCTTGTTTCGCGGCAGGCGCGGCGCTACCGGGAGGGAAAGCGCGGCCTGCAGGCGATTAGTGCAACAAAAATTTCAGCCGTGAAAGGGGCCATGAAGGGCTATTTCGGGATCGGTGTGGAAGGCGTCAGCAAGGCCATGAACGTGGGCACCTTGTTTCGCACCGCCCATGCCTTCAACGCGGCCTTCGTGTTCACGGTGCGGGCCCAGTACAATCGCCGCGAGGGCGCGCTGGTCGACACTTCCGACACGCCGCGCTCGGTGCCGACCTATCATTTCGCCGACCTCGAGTCCTTCCGGCTGCCGCAGGGCTGCCGGCTGGTCGGCATCGAGCTCAGCGAGCAGGCGATCGAGCTGCCGAGCTTCCGCCATCCGCGACAGGCGGCCTACGTGCTGGGGGCCGAGCGCGAGGGCCTGTCGGCCGACCTGCAGTCCCTGTGCGACTACGTCGTGAAGATCCCGATGCGCTTTTCCGTGAATCTCGGCGTGGCCGGCGCGCTGGTCATGTACGACCGGCTGATCAGCCTCGGCCGCCATGCGCCGCGGCCGGTCGCCGAAGGCGGTCCGACCGAGCCGCTCCCGCTGCCGGCCTTCGGCGAGCCGATCTACAAGCGCAAGCAGCGGATCCGCGAAAGGGCGCTGGCGCGACAGCGCGGCGGCTGACGCCGGTTGCGCCGGCCGGACCGTGCGACTATCTCCGGGAGCATGTCCCTCCTGCCCAGCGAGCCCCTGCAGATCGTCGAGCCGTTCCGCGGCCGCAACGACACGCGCCGCAACCTGGTCGGCCTGTCGCGCGAGGCCCTGAAGGAGGCGCTGGCCGAGGCCGGGCTGGAGCCCTTCCGCGCCCGTCAGGTCTGGCAGTGGATCTACTGGCACGGCGTTCGCGACTTCGACCGCATGACCAACATCGCCAGGAAGACGCGCGAGCGGCTGGCCGAGCTCTTCGTCGTCGAGCGGCCGGAGGTCGCCGCCGAGCAGCGCTCGGTGGACGGCACGCGCAAATGGCTGCTGCGCTTCGCCGACGGCAACGAGGCCGAGACGGTCAACATCCCCGAGGAGGATCGCGGCTCGGTCTGCGTCTCCAGCCAGGTCGGCTGCACGCTCACCTGCAGCTTCTGCCATACCGGCACCCAGCCGCTGGTGCGCAACCTCAGCCCGGCCGAGATCGTCGGCCAGTTCATGGTGGCGCGCGACAGCTACGGCGAGTGGCCGACGCCGATCGAGACGACGCGCATGCTGTCCAACATCGTGATGATGGGCATGGGCGAGCCGCTGTACAATTTCGGCAACGTGGCGACGGCGCTCAAGATCGTGATGGACGAGCAGGGCATCGCGCTCAGCCGCCGGCGCATCACGCTCTCCACCTCGGGCGTCGTGCCCATGATCCCCAAGGTCGGCGAGGTGCTCGATGTCAACCTCGCCGTGTCGCTGCACGCGGTGGATGACGCGGTACGCGACACGCTGGTGCCGATCAACCGCAAGTGGCCGATCGCCGAGCTGCTGCGCGCCTGCGCCGACTATCCCGGCGCGCGCAACAGCCGGCGCATCACCTTCGAGTACGCCATGCTGAAGGGCGTCAACGACAGCGACGCCGACGCCCGCGAGCTGGTGCGGATCCTGAAGCCCATCCATGCCAAGGTGAACCTGATCCCGTTCAACCCCTGGCCGGGGGCGGCCTACGAGTGCAGCTCCAACAACCGCATGCACCGCTTCGCCGAGATCGTGAACGACGGCGGCCTGAGCGCCCCCATCCGCACGCCGCGGGGCCGCGACATCCTCGCCGCCTGCGGCCAGCTCAAGAGCGCCAGCGCCCGCCGCAAGGGCGAGCGGGTCCGCGATGCCGAGGCCCGGGCGGGCGTCTGATGGTCTTGCCGACTTACCAGTAGGATTTTCCGATGGCACACACCGTCGTCTCTTCCAGAGGTCAGGTCGTCCTGCTCGAGCGCGTCGAGGAGAAGAAGAAGCTCACCATCGGCGATCTCCGCGGCATGCTGAAGTACAAGGGGCCGCCGCGATCGGCGTCGATCCGGCCGTCGTCAGCCGTTAGCGAAGGCCGGCTGCAACCATCACCTTCGACAGGAACGCTGCAGCCCACCCGTCGTCTCGACCGGAGCCTCGCGCAGCGAGGCGCAGTGGAGAGACCTTGCCTCGACCGTGAGCCGCCGGTTCGCCGAAGCGACGGGTCACGGTTTTGCGAATGCCACCACCTTTGAAAGAAAGGCGTGTTCGCTGGCGGCAAACGTCAACCCCGCCGCTTCGCCCCACGCCGCAAGGCTGCCCTCGGCGTACTCTGCGTAGTACGGCTCGTGGAAATGGTGGGGGAAGAGGTCGAGCAGGCCGTCCCAGCCCGGCCGGTCGCCCTTCTGGATCGAATCGACGATCACCACCAGCCCGTCCGGCTTCACTACGCGCGCCATCTCGGCGATCGCCTGCGCCCGCACGTCCTGCGGCAGCTCGTGCATCAGGAACGACGAGACCACGAGGTCGCGGCTGGCATCGTCGTACGGCAGCCGCTCGGCGGCGCCCTCGACCAGCTTCACGCGCGCCGTCGGGCCGATCAGGCGCCGCGCCTCGGCGAGGTAGGGCGGGCTGAGGTCCAGCCCGGTGAGCCTCAGGCCCGGCCACGCACCGTGCAGGAAGGCGAGCAGGCGGCCGGTGCCGCAGCCCACGTCGAGTCCGTTGAGACCGCGCTGGCTGCGCCCGGCCAGCCAGTCGGCGACCGGCTTCATGGCCCGGCGCCGCATCAGGTCGGCGGCGCCCGTGAACAGCGTTTCGACCTGCGTGTCGTAGAGCCGGGCCGAGCGGTCGCTCAGCCAGCCGTCGCTCTGGAAGTGGAAATGCTGGCGGTAGTAGTCGGGCAGGCCGTCGCCCTGTTCGCCCGGCGGCAGGTCGTCGGCCTGGCCGTGGCGTCGTGCGTCGACCTGCGGCAGGTCGCGGAAATAGTCCACGCTGCGCCGCACCAGGTCGGCCGGGTCGACCGACAGGGGCCGCGGCGCCGGAAACAGGCCGGCCGCGATATCCTGCCATTCGCGCAGGAAGGCGGCGCGCATCTCCGTCGTCATCTCCTGGCGCGACGGCGTGGGTCCGACC
Source organism: Pseudomonadota bacterium (assembly GCA_049323495.1). GTDB lineage: Bacteria > Pseudomonadota > Alphaproteobacteria > Reyranellales > Reyranellaceae > Reyranella. The sequence goes on along the minus strand of JBMONG010000002.1, from coordinate 148,413 downwards.
GGGAAATCGGGCTTGGGCAGGGGCTTCAGCAACCGGCGACCGGCGGCGTAGTGGCCCGCATACCAGGCGATGCGCGCGGTCTGGCGGGCGGCATAGGTGAGGCGATCTAGGGCTGAGGCCATCGGTCGGTCTACTTGGGAAACCACTATAGCGGCTTTGCGGCAGGCTTGCCCGGTCGGCTTCCGCCGCTATAGTCGCGCGCCTTCACCGAACCGAGACGAAAGCCGGCCGCCATGAGCGTTACTTATACCGGGCCCTACAAGAAGGGCGATATCAAGAAAGTCGTGCTCGCCTATTCCGGCGGCCTGGACACGTCCGTCATCCTGAAGTGGCTGCAGACCGCCTATGGTTGCGAGGTCGTGACCTTCACCGCCGATCTCGGCCAGGGCGAGGAGCTGGGACCGGCGCGCCAGAAGGCGGAGATGCTGGGCATCAAGCCCGAGAACATCTTCATGGACGACGTGCGCGAGGAATTCGTGAAGGACTTCGTCTTCCCGATGTTCCGCGCCAATGCGCTGTACGAGGGCCAGTACCTGCTCGGCACCTCCATCGCCCGGCCGCTGATCGCCAAGCGCCAGATCGAGATCGCCCGCCAGGTCGGCGCCGACGCCGTTGCCCACGGCTCCACCGGCAAGGGCAACGACCAGGTGCGGTTCGAGCTCAGCTACTATGCGCTGAAGCCCGATATCAAGGTCATCGCACCCTGGCGCGAATGGGAGCTCACCTCGCGCACCCGTCTCCTCGAATTCGCCGAGCAGCACCAGATCCCGATCGCCAAGGACAAGCGCGGCGAGGCGCCGTTCTCCGTGGACGCCAACCTCCTGCACTCCTCCAGCGAGGGCAAGATCCTGGAGGATCCCTGGGAGGAGGCCGACGAGATGGTCTACCAGCGCACCATCTCGCCCGAGGCCGCGCCCGACAAGGCGACCTACATCACCATCGACTTCGAGAAGGGCGACGCCGTGGCCATCGACGGCGAGCGGCTGTCGCCGGCCGCCCTGCTGACGAAGCTCAATGCGCTGGGCAAGGAAAACGGCATAGGCCGGCTCGACCTGGTCGAGAACCGCTTCGTCGGCATGAAGAGCCGTGGCATCTACGAGACGCCGGGCGGCACGATCCTCTACGCCGCCCATCGCGGCATCGAATCGATCACACTCGATCGCGGCGCGGCGCATCTCAAGGACGAGCTGATGCCCAAGTATGCCGAGCTGATCTACTACGGCTTCTGGTATTCGCCGGAGCGCGAGATGCTGCAGGCGCTGATCGACCGGAGCCAGGAGAACGTCACCGGCACGGTGCGGCTCAAGCTCTACAAGGGCAACGCCACGGTCGTCGGCCGCAAGGCGCCGAACTCGCTCTATTCGATGAAGCATGTCACCTTCGAGGATGACCAGGGCGCCTACAACCAGCGCGATGCGGAAGGCTTCATCAAGCTCAACGCGCTCCGCCTGCGCCTGCGGGCCTTCGGCCGCGACGGCTCGAAGGGGTGACATCCTCCTCCCCACTCTGTTGGGGGGAACTTGATGTATTTCGGCCTGCCCTACGTCCATGCCGTGTTCGACGTGCTGGCATGGCTGGCGTCGATGGCAGTGTTCTGGGTCACGACCCGGCGGCTGATCCCGGCCGAGGCATTGCCGGCCCATCGCGTGCCTTATCCCGGGCTCTATGCCGTGACCGCCGGGGCCGGGGCGCTCTGTGGCGCGCTCTTCTTCGGCACGGCCAACGCCCTCCTGTCCGGCGTCCACGCGCTGGGCTTCTCGATGGCGGGCGGCATCGCGGGCGCCATCGCCGCGGTCGAGTCCTTCAAGCGCGTCGTCGGCGTCACCGGATCGACGGGCGTCGTCTTCGCCGCGCCGTTCGCCGCCACCGTCGCGGTCGGCCGGCTGGGCTGCTTCTTCTCCGGGCTCGACGACTTCACCTACGGGACGCCGGCCGGGGTGCCCTGGGCCGTCGATTTTGGCGACGGCGTCCCACGCCACCCCGTGCAGCTCTACGAATCGCTGGCCATGCTGGCCATGCTGGTGGTGCTCCTCTGGCGTTTCCGGGCGCGCGATCCCTTCTGGCTGGCCAACGGCTTCTATCTGACGGTGGGCTGGTACGGCCTGCAGCGCTTCGCCTGGGAGTTCCTCAAGCCCTACGCGACGCCGGTTGGACCGTTCACGCTCTTCCATTTTGTCTGCCTGGGGCTGGTCCTGTACGCTGCCGTCATGATCCGCAGGAGCAGGCCATGGACGGCGCCCTAGAGCGCAAGGCGGCACCGTATCTCTTTCTCGGCCAGACGACGTCGCTCTGCGAGACCTGCCTCGGCCTCGTGCCGGCGAAGATCGTCGAGGAGGACGGGCGCATCTACTATTCCAAGCGCTGCCCCGAGCACGGCGTGATGAAGACGCTGGTGTCCGACGATCCGGTGTACTGGCGGCGGACGCTGGAATACCTGAAGCCGGGCGACCGGCCAATGCAGCCGCACACCCGCACGGAGCGCGGCTGTCCCTGGGACTGCGGCCTCTGCCCCGACCACGAGCAGCACTCCTGCCTGGCCATCGTCGAGGTCAACGAGGCCTGCAACCTCGCCTGTCCGGTCTGCTTCGCCGATTCCTCGCCGCGACGGGACAGCCATCGCAGCTTGGCCGAGGTCGAGCGCATGCTCGATGCCCTGGTGGCGAGCGAGGGCGAGCCGGACCTGGTGCAGATCTCGGGCGGCGAGCCCACCCTGCACCCGCAGATCCTCGACATCCTCGACGCCGCGCGGCGGCGGCCCATCAGGCACGTCATGCTGAACACCAACGGCATCCGCATCGCCGAGGATCCGGCGTTCTGCGATGCGCTGGCCCGGCTGCGGCCGGGCTTCGAGGTCTACCTGCAGTTCGATTCGCTCGACGATGCGGCGCTGAGGAACATCCGCGGCGCGGCCCTGTCGCGCATCCGCCGGCAGGCGTTGGCCAACCTCGAGGCGCGCGATATCTCGACGACGCTGGTGTGCACCGTCAAGCGGGGCGTCAACGACCACGAGATCGGGCCGATCGTGCGCCACGCGCTCCGATATCGGTGCGTGCGCGGCGTCAATTTCCAGCCGGTGCAGGATGCCGGCCGCAACGAAGGCTTCGACCCGCGCACCAACCGGATCGTGCTGTCCGAGATCCGCCGCCGCATCGTCGAGGAGTCCGGGATCTTCGCCGACGGCGACATGATCCCGCTGCCCTGCAATCCTGCCTCGATCTCGATCGGCTACGGCGTGCGCGACGGGGAAAAGGTCATCCCGCTCACCTCACTGGTGCCGCGCGAGGCGCTGCTGCCCAGCATGCCCAACGCGATCTCCTTCGAGAAGTACCCTGAATTGCGGCGCCGCTTCGTCGACCTGCTGTCGCTGTCGACGGCCGATACCAACACCGCCGAGCGGCTGGGATCCCTGCTCTGCTGCCTGCCGGACGTGCCCATGCCCGAGGGCTCGGGCTACGAGAATGTCTTCCGCGTCACGATCGTCGAGTTCCTCGACCGCTTCAACTTCTGCCTGGGCAACGTCAAGCGCTCCTGTGTCCATTTCGTGACGCCCGAGGGCGCCATCGTGCCGTTCGACACCTACAACACCTTCTATCGCCCCGGAGCTGCCGGCAATGCGCGCCTGCGCGAGGCGCGGCGATGAGCGACCGTCCCTCCGAGGCGCCGGTCGGCCTGCTCGCCGTCGGCACGCTGCTGCTGGCCGTGGCGGTCGGGTGCATCGCGACCGTGGTGCTGGCGGAACGCGAACGCGGCTGGGGCTGGTGGCCGCCGCTCGTCTTCGTGTTCCCACTGGTGCTGATCGGCGGCACCCTCCTGGTCTTCGGCTGGCGCCGGTACCGTGTATGGCGGCGGAATGACTGACCAGCCGCCGGCACCGCCGCCACCCCCACAACCGCCCGTCGCTCCGGCGCCGCCCGCGAAGGGCCGGGGCCTTGGCTGGTTCTTCGCCGTGTCCGGCACCATCGTCCTGCTGCTCACGCTGGGCTGCATCGTCGCCGTGACCGAGGGCGATCTCAGCGGCGAAAGCATCGGCATAGCGCTGGTCTGCGGCTCGCCGACGCTGGCTCTGGGTGGCATCTTTCTTTGGCTGGGCTCGCGTCGGCTAAAGCGCTAAGCAGCAACCAACGGAGTTCTGCATGCCATTCGACACTGCCGGCCGGCCGGGGCCGGGCCGCGGCACGGGCGAGCGGGCGATCAACCTGCCGCCCGCCGTCCTCTGGCTGATCGTCATCAACGTCGCCGTCCAGCTGCTGCGCAGCGTGCTCGACGCGCGGACCGAGGAATACATCATCCTGACGTTCGGCCTGGTGCCGGCCGCCTATACCGGTGGCCACGGCGATCTGCTGTCCCTGGTGGCGGCGCCCATAACCTATCAGTTCCTGCACGGGGGCTGGCTGCATCTCGGCATCAACATGATCACCCTCGCCGCCTTCGGCGCTCCCGTCGAGCGCCTGCTGGGGCCGCGCCGCTTCGTGCTCTTCTATCTGTCGGCGGGTGTGGCGGCCGGCCTGATCCATATCCTGCTGTTTCCCAGCTCGGCCGATCCGGTGGTCGGCGCCTCGGGGTCGATCAGCGGCGTGTTCGGGGCCGTGCTGATGCTGATGCGCTACGTCGGCAGCCTGCAGTCCTTGCTGCCCGTGGCGGTGATCTGGATCGGGCTGAACGTCTTCTTCGGCATCTTCGGCGGCACGCCCGGCGCCGGCAACGAGCAGGTCGCGTGGGCCGCCCATATCGGCGGTTTCGTGTACGGCCTCGCCACCATCCGCTTCTTCGTGCGCCGGGGCTAGGGGCGGCGCGTGGCCGACCGGCAGGTGCCGCTGCGCCGCTACGTCACCGCCAGCGCGGTGGCGCTGTCGCCGTCCTTCGTGGCGCTGCTGGTCCTGAACGGGTCGGGCTACCTGCCCGTGCAGCCCATGCTGCTGGCGATGGCCGGCATCGCGGTCGTGACGGTCCTGCTGGTGCAGCGTTATCTCGGGGCGCTGACGCTGTTCGCCCGCTTCGTCGGCGAGCTGTCCGACGAGCACGAACCCGTGATGCCGCGCCTGAGCTTCGCGCCGGCGACCGAGGAGCTGGCGACGGCCGCCGCCCGGCTTTCGGCGGGCTGGCGGCGGCAGCGCGCATCGATCGACAACCTCGCCGCCTCGGCGCAGGCCATCGTCGACGGACTGCCGGATCCCCTGATCGCGGTCGACCGCCAGCGCCGTATCGTCCGGACCAATCGCGCGGCGCGCCAGCTCCTCGGCGCCGCCGTCGCGGAGCGCGACCTGTCCATGGCGTTCCGCCAGCCGCAGCTCCTCGCGGCGATCGACGGACTGCTCGAGACGGCCGACGGCAACTTCGTGGGGACCGACCACGCTGCCGTGGAGTTCGTGCTGCCCGGGCCCCCGGAGCTCGACGTCATCGCCCATCTGCGCCGTCTGCCGCGCGCGGCGGCCGACGGTTCGCTGGCGCTGATCGTCCTGCACGACACGACGGCGCTGCGTCGGGCCGAACGCATGCGCGCCGACTTCGTCGCCAATGCCAGCCACGAGCTCAAGACGCCGATCGCCGGCCTGGCGGGCTTCATCGAGACGCTGCGCGGACCGGCGCGCGACGATGCGGCGGCGCGCGAGCGCTTCCTCGGCATCATGGCCGAGCAGGCGGATCGTATGCGCCGCCTGGTCGACGACCTCCTGATGCTGTCGCGCATCGAGCAGCACGAGCATGCCCGGCCGGACGCCGCCGTCGACCTGTCGCGCGTCCTGCGCAGCGTGCTCGACCTGCTGCAGCTCAAGGCGGCATCGCGGAAGGTGGTGCTGGAGCTTGCGATCGAGCCCGGGCTGGCGCGCGCCGTCGGCGACGCGGACGAGCTCACCATCGTCTTCCAGAACCTGGTGGACAACGCCATCAAGTACGCGAGGCCCAGCACGACGGTGCGGGTGGCGGCGCGGCCGGCCGGCGGTGACAGGGTCGCCGTGATGGTGCAGGACGAGGGGGACGGGATACCCGCCGCCCACCTGCCGCGGCTCACCGAGCGCTTCTACCGAGTCGATGCCGCGCGCTCGCGCCAGCTCGGCGGCACCGGGCTTGGACTGGCCATCGTCAAGCACGTCGTCAACCGCCACCGCGGCCGGCTCGACATCCAGAGCACGCAGGGCAGGGGCTCGACCTTCACCGTGGTGCTGCCGGCGGCGTGACGGGAAAGCGGCCCGACCGGCGCGTGGCCGTCGCGCATAGCGATCGACGGTACCGCATAGCGATTCGCCACGCGGAGGGGTGCGCTTTTCCGCGGAAGCGGCATAAAGAATAAGATGAAGCGCTGGCGGTGTTGGGGGAGCACTATGGCTGTATTTCGATCGCGTATCGTATTTTCAGGCTGTGGCTTGCTGGCAATCGCAGCGGCCGCCCCGGCCTGGGCCCAATCCGATCTGTTCTTCTTCGCTCCTACGGGCAGCTTCTTGTCGTCGTTCGTGACCAACGCCGGCGCTGTCCCGACATCGACGGGCACGATTGGCGCCGGCAGCAGCACGGGTGGTTTCGCGTCGGTCGTGCGCGGCGATCAGGCCTTCGCCTATGTGGCCTACAATGGCGTGTCGGACAGCATCCAGGTCGTCGACACGGCGACCCGGTCCGTCGTGCAGACCGTTGCGGTGAGCAATCCCCAGTTCATGGTCTTCAGTCCCGACGGCTCGACGCTCTATGTCGCCAACGGCTCGAGCAACAATGTCCTGGTCTATTCGGTCGGCGCGACCACCGGCATGCTGACGCAGACCTCGACTATCACCGCCGGCACCCAGCCCCGGGCGCTTGGCATCAGTCCAGACGGGACCACGCTTTACGTGGGCAACCAGAGCGGCAATACGCTGAGTGTGGTCAATACCGCCACGAACGCGACGACCGCGACCGTCTCGCTCGCCAGCCAGCCCATCTCCCTTGCCGTCAATTCAGCCGGAACGTTCGTCTATGTCGGCAGCGTCGGCGGCAGCACCATTTCCGTGGTCGACACGTCGACCAATGCGGTGGTCACCACGATCGCAGCCGGTGGAACGCCCGGAGGCCTGGTCTTGGACTCGAGCGGCCGGTACCTCTATGTCGCCGTTACGAACGTCAATGAGGTCAGGGTCTACGATACCGCCTCGGGCAACATGCTCGTCGGTACGTTTTCGAGCGCGAGTTCGCCGGCCGGTCTCGCCATCTCGCCCGACGGATCGACGCTCTATGTCGTGAACGGGGGCAGTGCGAACGGCCAGGCCTTCTCGATCGACGGCGCTACGGGACTGCTGACGTCGGTCGGGTTCTTCTCCACCACTTCGGCGGGCAGCCACCCCGGCCTGTGCGGCAACGGCAGCAGTGCTGGCGGCATGCTTGGCGCCGGCGGCACTTTCCTTGCGACCAGCAACGGCGCGCTGGGCTGCGCCGGTTCGAGCGCCACCATGACCGGCGGCACGATCCTGGCAGGCGCCAACAATCTCACGATGAACACCCCGATCGTTCTGGCGAGCCAGGGCGGCACCGTGGACACCAGCGGCAACGACCTGACCTTGGGTGGCGTCATCAGCGGCACGGGCAGCCTGACGAAGACGGGCCTGGGCACGCTGACCGTGACGGGCAGCAGCACCTACTCCGGCGCCACACTGGTGAACATGGGAACACTGCAGGCGGGGGCGGTGAACGCCTTCTCGTCGAACAGCGCGTACACCGTGGCGGCGGGGGCGACGCTGGCGCTGGCCGGCTTCGACCAGACGATCGGCTCTCTGACGGGAAGCGGCAGCGTCGCGCTGGGATCGGCGACGCTGACGACGGGCAACGACAATACCAGCACCAGCTTCTCGGGCACGATCGCCGGCAGCGGCGGCCTGACCAAGATCGGAACAGGCACGCTGACTTTGACCGGGACGAACACCTACACCGGCCCGACGACGCTGAACGCCGGCGGGCTGGTGGTGAACGGCAGCCTCGCGAGCAGCGTGACGGTGAACGGCGGCACGCTGGGCGGCAATGGCACGTTCGGTGGATTGACGGCCGGCTCGGGGGCCGTGCTGGCGCCGGGCAATTCGATCGGCACCTTCACCGTGAACGGCAACTTTGCGCAGAGCGGCGGCGTCTATCAGGTCGAGGTCAACCCACAGGGTCAAGCCGATCGGATCGTGGCGACGGGGACGGCGACGATCAGCGGCGGCACGGTGCAGGTGCTGGCGCAATCGGGAACCTACGCGCGCAACACGACCTATACGATCCTCAGCGCCAGCGGCGGCGTGAACGGCGCCTATGCGGGCGTCACGAGCAACTTCGCCTTCCTGATCCCGTCGCTGAGCTACGACACCAGCAACGTGTTCCTGACGCTGCTGCAGAGCCAGAGCGCCTTCGCGGCGGGGGCGCAGACGGCGAACCAGTACGCGGTCGGCGGGGCGCTCGATTCGGCCAATGCCGCGGCGACCGGCGACTTCAACACGGTGCTGAACGCGCTCAGCGTGCTGAACACCCAGCAGGGTCCCTGGGCGCTGAACCAGATCAGCGGGCAGCCGGTCGCCAACTTCGGCACGGCGAACGTCGCGGCCAACGCGCTGTTCATGAACGCGGTCGGCCAGCAGATGGCGCTGGCGCGGGAGGGCGCGCGCAGCGGCCCCGCGGCCGCCGGCCAGAGGATAGCGCTGGCCGAGTCCTGCGAGATCGAGGCCTGCGACGGCACGAGCCCGCTCAGCGCCTGGGCCTCCGCCATCGGCGGGCTGGGCAGCGTGCAGGGCAACGGCAATGCCAGCACCTTCACCTACGATCTCGGCGGCGCGGCCGCCGGCATCGACTACAGGATGACGCCGAATCTCCTGGCCGGCATCGGGATGGGCTACACCAGCGGCACGCAATGGACCGATAGCTTCAGCGGCAAGGGCTGGAGCAACGCCGTCAGCGTGACGGCCTATGGCAGCTTAACCTGGGCCGGCTTCTACCTCGACGCGCTGGCGGGCTATGCCTATGCCAGCAACCAGGTGCAGCGGCAGATCGCGGTGCCCGGCCTGCAGCCGCGCACGGCCTCGGGCAGCACGGGGGCCAACCAGTTCCTGGGCCAGGCGGAGGTCGGCTACGGCCTCTCCATCTTCCCCTCGGCGCAGGCGACGGTGACGCCGTTCGCGCGGGTGCAGGTCTCGACGGTGAACCAGGCCGGCTTCTCGGAGTGGGGGGCGAACTCCCTGAGCCTGACCGTGGCACAGCAGACGACGAGCTCGGTGCGCACGACCTTCGGGGCGGAGCTCGCCGGAGCGGTGCCGCTGGGCACCAACCGGAAGGTCGCCCTGGCGCTGCGGCTGGGCTGGCTGCACGAGTATGCCGACACGGCGCGGCCGATGACGGCGTCCTTCGCCGGCGCGCCGTCGAACGCCTTCACCGTCTACGGCGCCACGCCGGTCCGCGACAGCGCCGTGATCGGCTTCTCTGCGGCCACGCAGGTCGCCGACAACGCGTCCGTGTTCGTGCGCTACGACGGCGAGCTGGCCGCCGGCACCGACAACCACACCCTCAATGCCGGGTTCCGCCTGAGCTTCTGACCGGCAGGTCCGACACCGTTCGCCCCTCTCGTCAGGCACCCATGGATCGGGCCGCAGGCCGCCTGAGTATTGACTTTCCCACCGGAAGTTGTGGCTCATCGTGCCTGAAGAGGTTCGGAGGATCGATCTGATGGGCACGCATTCCCTGGACCCGGCCGCGCAACCAAAGGGTCTGTCGATTTTTTGGGCCCCCTTACGGAGCGCAAAAAGTCGCTTACCTTTCGTAAGTATCCGTGGGGGTTGCGTTTCCGGATTCCATCCGCAGGGTGCGGATGCGACTGTCACAGGACTGTCATTTAATCGTAATAAGACAGTGACCTCCGGCTCCTAGGGGAGAGGCGCTTCGAATTCTCGAAGGAGGGACCCTATGAATTTCGCTCGGATCACATTGGCGACGGCCGCCCTGGCCTTGTCGTCGGTGGTTGCCAACGCCGCCGACATCTCCGGAGCCGGCGCCACCTTCCCCTACCCGATCTATGCCAAGTGGGCGGATGCCTACAAGAAGGAGACGGGCATCGGCCTGAACTACCAGTCGATCGGCTCGGGCGGCGGCATCAAGCAGATCAAGGCCAAGACCGTGACCTTCGGCGCCAGCGATGCGCCGCTCTCGGGCAAGGACCTCGACGCCTCCGGCCTCGCCCAGTTCCCCATGGTCATGGGCGCGATCGTGCCGGTGGTGAACCTCGAGGGCGTGAAGCCGGGCGACCTGACGCTCGACGGCCCGACGATCGCCAAGATCTACCTGGGCGAGATCAAGAGCTGGGACGATGCGGCCATCGCCAAGCTGAACCCCAACGCCAAGCTGCCCAAGCAGGCCATCGTGCCGGTGCGCCGCTCCGACGGGTCGGGCACGACCTACAACTTCGCCTACTACCTCGCCGACGTCAGCCCCGACTGGAAGAGCAAGGTCGGCGTCAGCACTGCCCTGCAGTGGCCGGTGGGCATCGGCGCCAAGGGCAACGAAGGCGTCGCCAACAATGTCAGCAACACCAAGGGCTCGATCGGCTATGTCGAGTACGCCTACGCCAAGCAGAACAAGCTGACGCACACCAAGATGGTGAACAAGGCGGGCAAGACGGTCGCGCCGAGCATGGCGAGCTTCCAGGCCGCGGCCGCCAGCGCCGACTGGAAGTCGCAGCCCGGCTACGGCGTCATCCTCGCCAACCAGCCCGGCGACCAGTCCTGGCCGATGACCGCCGCGACCTGGATCCTGCTCTACAAGAAGCCGCAGGATCCGGGGCCGACGGCGGACGCGCTGAAGTTCTTCGCCTGGTCCTATGCCAAGGGGGACAAGATGGCCGAGGAGCTCGACTACGTGCCGATGCCGACCAACGTCGTGAACGACATCCAGAAGATGTGGTCCACGGAGATCAAGGACGCGAGCGGCAAGCCTCTGTTCTCGCCGACCAACTGATGAGGTGGGCGGGCGTCGCGGTCGCGGCGCCCGCCTCTTCCCTCCCGTCGGCTCGCGACGGGAAAGACCCGGCAGGCGCGGTGGGGGCGCAACATGAGTGACTTGGCTTTGAAAGGGACGAACGTGACGACGGCAGAGGCCGCCTCCCGCAGCGCCGTGCTGCGGCGGTTGCGGCTCACCGACGCCGTCTTCCATGGGCTGACACGGGGCGCCTCGCTGCTCGTGCTGGCGCTGCTCAGCGGCGTCATCATCGCCCTGATCATCGGCGCGGCACCTGCGCTCGGCACGTTCGGCTTCTCGTTCCTGTTCGACGAATCCTGGAACCCGGTGACCGAGAAGTTCGGCGCCCTGGCGCCGATCTACGGTACGCTCGTGACCTCGGCGGTCGCCATGGTGATCGCCGTGCCGATCGGGCTGATGATCGCCTTCTTCCTGACCGAGCTCTGCCCGCCGGTGCTGCGCCGGCCGATCGGCATCGCCATCGAGCTGCTGGCCGGCATCCCCAGCATCATCTACGGCATCTGGGGCCTGTTCGTCTTCGCGCCCTTCCTGCAGTCGCACGTGCAGCCCTTCCTGATCGGCGCGTTCGAGAACGTACCCGTCCTCAACGTGCTGTTCGCCGGACCGCCCTACGGCATCGGCATGCTGACCGCGGGCCTGATCCTTGCGATCATGGTGCTGCCCTTCGTCACCTCGATCTCGCGCGACGTGTTCGACGCCGTGCCGCCGGTGCTGAAGGAGGCCGCCTACGGCGTCGGCTGCACCACCTGGGAAGTCTTCCGCAACGTCGTGCTGCCCTTCACGCGCGTCGGCGTGATCGGCGGCTTCATGCTGGGGCTGGGCCGTGCGCTCGGTGAGACGATGGCCGTCACCTTCGTGATCGGCAACGCCCACCACGTATCGGCGTCGCTGTTCGCGCCGGGCACCACGATCTCGGCCTCGATCGCGAACGAATTCACCGAGGCGGTCGGGGACCTGTACACCTCGTCGCTGGTGGCCCTGGGCCTGATCCTGTTCTTCATCACGTTCATCGTGCTGGCCATCGCACGCTACATGCTGATGCGCCTGCAGCAGAAGGGCTGACGCCATGAGCGACAACATCGCAGTCGCGACAGGCGGGCCGCGCTACGGCCGCCGTCGCCGGAGCAACGCCATCGCCAAGTCGCTGGCCCTTGCCGCCACCATATTCGGCCTGGGCTGGCTGGTGCTGATCCTCGGCGTCCTGCTCTACGAGGGGATCGGCGGGCTCTCGCTGGCGGTGTTCACCGAGAACACGCCGCCACCCGGATCGGCGGGCGGCCTGCTGAACGCCATCGTCGGCAGCCTGATCATGACGGTGCTGGCGGTCATCATCGGCACGCCGATCGGCATCCTGGCGGGCACGTACCTGGCCGAGTACGGCCGCCACGACAAGCTCTCCAGCGTCGTGCGCTTCATCAACGACATCCTGCTCAGCGCCCCGTCGATCGTCGTCGGCCTGTTCATCTACGAGATCATGGTGGCACCAATGGGCCACTTCTCGGGCTGGGCGGGCGCCGTGGCGCTGGCGGTGATCGTCATCCCCGTCGTCGTGCGCACGACGGAGGACATGCTCTCGCTGGTGCCCGACACGCTGCGCGAGGCCGCCGCCTCGATCGGCCTGCCGCGCGCCCTGATGATCATGCGCGTGGCCTATCGCGCGGCCCGCGCCGGCATCGTCACCGGCGTGCTGCTGGCGGTCGCCCGCATCAGCGGCGAGACCGCGCCGCTGCTCTTCACCGCGCTGAACAACCAGTTCTTCAGCGCCGACATGAACGCGCCGATGCCCAGCCTGCCGGTGGTCATCTTCCAGTTCGCGCTCTCGCCCTACGCTGAATGGCAGAAGCTCGCCTGGACCGGCGCGCTCCTGATCACCGTCGCCGTGCTGGCGCTGAGCATCCTCGCCCGATCCCTTACTGCAGCCAGGAAGTCCTCATGAGCACCGTTTCAACCAACGGCCAGGGGCTCGCGACCGCGGTTCCCGTGGCGTCGCATGCCAAGATCGATACGGCCAATCTCGTGCCGAAGGTGTCGATCAAGAACCTGGAGTTCTTCTATGGCGACAACCGCGCCCTGAAGAACATCAGCCTCTCGCTCTACGCCAACAAGACGACCGCCTTCATCGGTCCCTCGGGCTGCGGCAAGTCCACGTTGCTGCGCATCCTGAACCGCATGTACGACCTCTATCCGGGCCAGCGGGCTACGGGCGAGGTGATGTTCGACGGCGACAATCTCCTCAGGCCGGGCGTCGACATCAATCTGCTGCGGGCGAGGATCGGCATGGTGTTCCAGAAGCCGACGCCGTTCCCGATGTCGATCTACGAGAACATCGCCTTCGGGGTCCGCCTCTACGAGACCCTGCCGCGGGCCGAGCTCGACGCCCGGGTCGAATCGGCGCTGCGCCGCGCCGCGCTCTGGGACGAGGTCAAGAACAAGCTGGGCGCCAGCGGCCAGAGCCTGTCGGGCGGCCAGCAGCAGCGGCTCTGCATCGCCCGCACCGTGGCGGTGAAGCCCGAGGTCATCCTGTTCGACGAGCCGTGCTCGGCGCTGGACCCGATCTCGACGGCGAAGATCGAGGAGCTGATCGACGAGCTGAAGCAGGACTACACGATCGTCATCGTCACCCACAACATGCAGCAGGCGGCGCGTGTGTCCGACTTCACCGCCTTCATGTACCTCGGCGAGCTGATCGAGTTCGGTGCGACGGAGACGCTGTTCACCAACCCCAAGGACAGCCGCACCCAGGCCTACATCACGGGCCGCTTCGGCTGACGATGGAGATGGATATGCCCGAACATACGCTGAAGCGCTTCGACGAGGAGCTCGAGCAGCTCAACGCCACGATCAGCCAGATGGGCGGCCTGACGGAGAGTCAGATGGCCCAATGCCTGATCGCCCTGCGGCAGGGCGACACCGAGGCCGCGGAGCGGGTGATCGCCGAGGATGCCCGCGTCGACGCCCTGGACGGCGCGGTCCAGGAGCAGACCGTCCGGCTGCTGGCGCTGCGCCAGCCGATGGCGGTCGACCTGCGAGTCATCCTGTCGTCGATCAAGATCGCGGCCGCGCTGGAGCGCATCGCCGACTACGCCAAGAACACCGCCAAGCGCACGCTGGTGCTGAACAGCGCCACCGCGCCGGCCTCGGCCGTGGTCGGCATCGACCGGCTGGGCCGTCTGGTGCGGGCGGCGCTGAAGGACGTGCTCGATGCCTTCGCGCAGGGCGACGTCGAGAAGGCGCGCGACGTGTGGCAGCGCGACGAGGAGATCGACCAGGTCTATACGGGCCTGTTTCGAGAGCTCCTGACCTACATGATGGAGGATCCGCGCACGATCACCGCCTGCACGCATCTGCTCTTCATGGCCAAGAACATCGAGCGCGCGGGCGACCACGTCACCAACATCGCCGAGCTGGTGAGCTTCCGCGCGACGGGGCACGGCTTTGACGAATCACGGCCCAAGGGCAGCGACTCGCTCTACACGGCCGTGGGCAACGCCGGGAGTACGGCGGCGTGAGCATGGCGGTGCAGGCGCCGTCCCGTCGCGACGCCTCGGCGTCGCAGACGCGGCCGCGCGTGCTGATCGTCGAGGACGAGACGGCGCTGGTCGAGCTGCTGCGCTACAACCTCGAGCAGTCGGGCTTCCGCGTCTCGGTGGCCTACGACGGCGAGGAGGCGCTGGCGTCGGTGCAGGAGGACGTGCCGGACATCGTGCTGCTCGACTGGATGCTGCCGCTGATGTCGGGCATCGAGGTCTGCCGGCAGCTGCGCCGCCAGACGGCGACGGCCAACCTGCCGATCATCATGCTGACCGCGCGCGGCGAGGAGGGCGACCGCGTGCGCGGCCTCGATGCCGGCGCCGACGACTACGTCACCAAGCCGTTCTCGCCGACCGAGCTCGTGGCGCGCATCCGCGCCGTGCTGCGGCGCATCCGGCCGGCGCTGGCCGACGAGGCGCTGTCCTACGCCGACATCGTGATGGACCTGGTCGGCCATCGCGTGACGCGCGGCGGCAAGCCGGTCCATCTGGGCCCGACCGAGTTCCGCCTGCTGCGCCACTTCATGGAGCATCCCGGCCGCGTCTTCTCGCGCGAGCAGCTGCTCGATGCGGTATGGGGCAAGGACGTCTATGTCGAGGCGCGCACCGTCGACGTGCACATCCGCCGGTTGCGCATCGCGCTGAACGGCGAGGGCTTCGCCGACGTGATCCGCACGGTGCGCGCGGCGGGCTACGCCCTCGACGCCACTCCCGGCTGAGGACGCGGCGGCTTTATCCACATCGCGAGTCACGGTTTTGTAGCCCCGTCCGGTTAGACGGGGATGCCCGTTCCTGGCCGGCAACCCCACGCGCCGCTCCGGACCGGGTCGGTTCCCCCGGCGCGGAGACACCCCGACGCCGAGTCACTACCCCTCCTTCCTCGCGGAAGGAGGGGTTTCTTTTCCGGACTGGTCGAAGTGGCGGCGCACCAGCAGCGCCAGCACCAGCGCCGGCAGGCCGAGCAGCGCGGTGTAGACGAAGAAGACCGCGTAGCCGCCGAACTTGGTCGAGGCCTGCGCCTGCAGCCAGTCGACGATCAGGCCCGAGAAGCCGCCGACCAGCTTGCCGGGCAGCGTCATGATGGAGGTGAAGAGGGCGTACTGCGTAGCGGTGTAGGCGGTGTTGGTGAGGCCCGACAGGAAGGCGATGAAGATGGAGCCGGCCATGCCGCTCACCAGGTTGTCGACGCTGATCGCCGTCGCCAGCACCAGCGTGTCGGGCCGGCCGACCATCGCCAGCCAGGCGAAGGTGAGGTTGGAGACGGCGATCAGGAACACCGAGGGCGCGAGCAGGCGCGGCGCGCCGATGCGGAACACCAGCGCGCCGCCCAGCAGGGCGCCCAGGATCGACATGACGAAGCCGTAGAGCTTCGTCACGTTGGCGATCTCCGCGAGGCTGAATCCCATGTCGATGTAGAACGGATTGGCCATGACGCCCATGGCGATGTCGCTCAGCCGGAAGAGGCCGATGAAGGCCAGCAGTACCAGCGCATGCCAGCGGAAGCGGGCGAAGAAGTCGACGAACGGACAGACGATGGCGCCGTAGACGAAGACCAGCGCCTCGCGCAGCGCGGGCGGCAGCGCGGCGTTGCGCGCCGCGAAGTCGGCGATCTTGCCCTCGCGCTCGGCGGTGCCGGCGGCCGCGCGCGGCACGGGCTCGCGGATGGCGAGCGTGGTCGCGATGCCGACCAGGGCCAGCGCCGCCATGACGCGGTAGGCGAGGGGCCAGGAGCCGAACTCGGCGAGATAGAGCGCGCCCGCGCCGGCCGCGAGCACGGCGATGCGATAGCCCAGCTGGTAGGTCGCCGCCGTGGCACCCTGCAGCGTCTCGTCGGTCGCCTCGATGCGGAAGGCGTCGAGCGCGATGTCCTGCGTGGCCGACGAGAAGGCGACGACGACGGCGAACACCGCGAGCCACCACAGGTCGGCGCGCGGGTCGCAGAAGGACATGGCGAGCAGCCCGAGGCCGATACCCGCCTGCGCCAGCAGCATCCACGCGCGGCGCCGGCCGAGCAGCCGCGTCAGCAGCGGCAGCGGCACGCGGTCGACCACCGGCGACCACACGAACTTGATGGAATAGGTGATGCCGATCCAGCTCAGGAAGCCGATGGCGGTGCGGCTGACGCCGAACTCGCGCAGCCACGCCGACAGCGTCGTGAAGACCAGGAGGAAGGGCAGGCCGGCCGAGAAGCCGAGGAACAGGAAGGTGACCACGCGCGGATGCGCGTAGATCGCCAGGGTCTCGCGCCAGCCCTGCGGGGCGGCCGGCGCCGGATCGGCCGCCGGACGGGTCAAGCGAGCTTGCTCAGCGCCTGGTCGGGCCGGGCGCCGACATGGGAGATCACCTCCGCCGCCGCGATGCCGCCCAGCCGCGCGCACTCGGCCAGCGGCTTGCCGTGGGTGTAGCCGTAGAGGAAGCCCGCCGCGTAGAGGTCGCCGGCGCCCGTCGTGTCGACGACCTTCGCCACGGCGGCGGCCGGCACGGCATGGGTCTCGTCGCCCTTGATCACCACCGAGCCCTTCTCGCTGCGCGTCAGCGCCGCGATCCTGGCGTCCTTGCGGGTCGCCGCGAGCGCTTCCTCGAAGGTCTCGACCTCGTACAGCGCCTTGATCTCAGCTTCGTTGCCGAACAGGATGTCGACCTTGTCGCGGATCAGCTCGCGGAACTCGTCGCGGTAGCGATGGACGCAGAACGAATCCGACAGCGTGATCGAGACCAGCCGGCCCGCCGCATGCGCGGCATCGAAGGCCTTCAGCACGGCCTTCTTCGCCTCGGGCGCGTCCCACAGATAGCCCTCGACGTAGGTCACCTGCGCCGATCCAACCAGGCCGGTGTCGATGTCGGCCGGCCCGAGGCCGGTGCAGGCGCCGAGATAGGTGTTCATGGTGCGCTGCGCGTCGGGCGTCACCAGGATCAGGCAGCGCGCCGTCGCCGGGCCTTCCTTGGCGCTCTCCGTCTTGAAGCTGACGCCGATCGAGCGCAGGTCGTGGCCGAAGACCTCGCCGAGCTGATCGTCGCGCACCTTGCCGATGTAGGCGCCCTTGCCGCCGAACGAGGCGATGCCGGCCATGGTGTTGCCGCAGGAGCCGCCGGAGACCTCGATGCCCGGACCCATGGCCTCGTACAGCGACCTCGCCCGCTGCTCGTCGATCAGCATCATGCTGCCCTTCACCAGCCCGTGCTGGCCCAGGAACGACTCCTCGGCATGGCTGATGACGTCGACGATGGCGTTGCCGATTCCCAGCACGTCGAAGGCGGCTGATGTCATGGTTCTCCCGATCTTTCTTCCTAGAGCGTCACCAAGTGCATGCCGGGCGCGGTCTCTTCCAGCAGGGTCACGATACCCGCCACCGTGAACGGCACGTCGGCGCGCAGCGTCGCCCGGTCGATGCCAAGCGAGCGCAGGCCCATTTCGCATACGATGAAGCGCGCGCCAAGCTCGACGCAGGCCTGCAACAGCGTCTCGAAGTCCCCGACGCCGCGCGCCCGGTTTTCCGCGTCGCGCGTCCAGCCCTCGAGCGGCGGCGGAGGACCGGCGAGCGCGCGGATCCCGGCCATGGTGAAGAACAGCAAGGAGGGCTTGTTGACGGCGAGTGCCGCTGCGGCGAGCGCCAGCGCGTAGTGCGCGCTCTCGTAGTCGCCGGACCGCACGATCACCGAGACGCCGCCCTGTCCCCCCGATGGCCCTCGCAAGTCCGTCATCGCACCCCGCAAGTGGGGCAGCCGGGCCGCTTGGCGATCGCCATCTCGTCGAACGAGGCGGCCAGCGCGTCGTAGACCAGCAGCCGCCCGGACAGCGAGCGGCCGACCCCGAGGATCTCCTTCACGACTTCGGTGGCCTGCAGGGCGCCCAGCGTGCCGGCCAGGGAACCGAGCACGCCTGCCTGGGCGCAGCTCGGCACGGCATCCTCGGAGGGAGCCGACGGGAAGAGGCAGCGCAGGCAGGGATGGCCCTCGCCGTGCCACGCCTTGTAGGTCGAGATCTGGCCGTCGAAGCGCAGGATCGCCGCGGCGACCAGCGTCTTGCGCAGGCGGTGGCAGGTGTCGTTCAGCAGGTAGCGGGTCGCGAAGTTGTCGCTGCCGTCGGCCACGACGTCGTAGCCCGCGATCAGGCGTTCGGCA
Organism: Pseudomonadota bacterium; assembly: GCA_049323495.1. Taxonomy (GTDB): domain Bacteria; phylum Pseudomonadota; class Alphaproteobacteria; order Reyranellales; family Reyranellaceae; genus Reyranella. The sequence continues at coordinate 129,811 of JBMONG010000002.1, read as the reverse complement.
TTCTCGGCCGTGAGACGTTCCTCGTAGGCTTCGACCTGCACCTCGGGATTGACCGCCTGCAGCGCGCGCCGGGCGCTTTCGGCCTTGGGCGCGCCGATATCCTCGGTGCGGTGGATCACCTGCCGCTGCAGGTTCGAGAGATCGACGCGATCGTCGTCGATCACGCCGAGCGTGCCGATCCCGGCCGCGGCGAGATACTGCAGGAGGGGTGCGCCAAGGCCGCCGGCGCCGACCACCAGCACGCGCGCGGCGATCAGTCGCGACTGGCCGATACCGCCGATTTCCGCGAGCACGATGTGGCGGGCGTAGCGGCGGATCTGCGGCTCGGTGAGTTCCGGCAGCGTCGACATGGTCCGCTTATAGCATGTCCGTTATAGAACCCGCGCCCATGACCCCCTCCACACAACAACGCCCGCCGCTGACGCCGCTGCTGCTGGCGGTGCTCGCCCTCCTGTCCGCCTTCACGCCGCTGTCGATCGACATGTACCTGCCGGCTCTCCCGGTGATCGCCGTCGATCTCAAGGGCACGGCGGGCGACATCCAGCTTACCCTGTCGGCCTTCATCATCGCCTTCGGCGCCGGCCAGATCTTCTACGGTCCGGCGGGCGACCGCTTCGGCCGCCGTCCGGTGATCCTGGGCGGACTGGTGGTCTATGTGCTGACCAGCGTCGGTTGCGCGTTCGCCGCCGCGGCGGGCCAGCTCGTGCTGCTGCGCTTCCTCCAGGGGCTGGCGGCGTGCGGCGGCGTGGTGCTCGCCCGCACCATGGTGCGCGACCTCGCCGAGCGTGACCAGGCGGCGCGCGCCATGTCCCTGATGATGGCCTGCACGTCGATCGCGCCAATGCTGGCGCCGCTGATCGGCGGGCAGGTCCTGTGGTTCCTCGGCTGGCGCGCGATCTTCTGGGTGCTGGCCGCCGTCGGGGTCGTGGCCTTCCTCTTCGCCTGGCTGCGCCTGCCCGAGACGCTGCATCCCGACTACCGCCAGCCGCTGGTGCTGTCCTCGATCCTGAAGCGCTTCGGCGAGCTGCTGCGCCATCGCGCCTTCATGGGCTATGCCTTCACCGGCACCTTCATGTTCTCGGCGCTGCTGTCGTTCCTCAGCGGCTCGCCGTTCGTGTTCATCGAGAAGTACGGCATCTCGCCGCGCCTCTACGGCCTGGTGTTCGGCAGCATGGTCGTCTTCATGACCCTGGGCAGCCTCCTGAACGCGAAGTTCGCGCCGGTCTTCGGCGCCGGCCGCATCCTGCGCTACGCCGTGCTCGTGCCGGCGGTCTCGGGCCTGACCGCGCTGGTCCTGGGATTCATCGAGGCGCGTTACGGCACGATCGGCCTGTGGCCGTTCCTGGGCTGCTTCGCGCCGCAGATCGCCACCATCAGCCTGATCGCACCCAACTCCATGGCGATGGCGCTGCAGCGCTATCCGCACATGGCGGGCACGGCCTCGTCGCTGATGGGCGTGATGCAGTTCGGCATCGGCGCGGTGTTCGGCGCCATCGTGGGCCAGACCTTCGACGGCACGATCGCACCCATGACCACGGCCATGGGCATCGCGGGCGTGCTCTGCCTGTTGTCGCACCGCCTGCTGGTGCGCAACGGTTAGCGCGAGGTCAGCGCCGCAGGTCCAGCACCAGCAGCGTGCCGGCCTCGTTGCCCACGGCCAGCTTCCAGCCGTCCGGCGACCAGGCGATGCAGGTGACGGCCGAGCCGTCGGCCATCTTCAGCACGACCGACCGCCTCGCCTTGATGTCGCCGAGCTGGAGCTCGCCCGAGTCGTAGCCGCCGGCGACGAACTCCGCCGCGGGGTGCGCCGCGACCACCGAGAGGAGGCCGGCACCCTCCTCGCCGAACTGCAGCGGCGGCTTGCCTTCCGGCCCCTTGCCGGAGAACGGCCAGGCGGTGAAGACGGGCTGCGCGGAGGTGTAGAGGAAACGCGCATCGGCGGTCCACGACAGCGACTTCACCTTCGCAGGATACCCCTGCATGCGCATGTCGGTGGCCTGCGCCATGCGCCAGACATGGATGTCGTTCTCCTGCGTGCCGGTGGCGATGAACTTGCCGTCGGTGCTCCATTTCAGCGCGATATGGCTGCCGCGCCACGCGAAGCGCCGCGGCGGCAGCGCCGCCTGCCCGATGCTCCAGACGGTGACGCCGCCGTAGTGGGCGCAGGCGATGCGGCTGCCGTCCTTGCTGAAGTCGATGCCAGCCACGGTGCTCGGATGCGGTCCGAACTCCTTCACCTCGCCGCCTCTCACGACGAAGGCGCTCTTGCCGGCGGACGCCGCGACGGCGCCCGTCCCCTTGTGGGCCGCGAGATGCTCGAACCATCTGCCCTTCTGGCCGATCAGCTCGACGGTGCCGCCGTCGGCGCCGATGCGCAGGAGCCGGCCGTCGTCGCCGCCGCTCACGAAACCGTCGCCGGCCGGATCGCCGACCAGCGCCAGGACGGCGCCGGCATGGACCGGATCAGCAGGGGGGATTTCGTCGGCCTGCATGTCGGCCGGCACCAGCCGCACGCGGCCGTCGCCCAAGGCGAAGCCAACGATCGAGCCATCGCCGCGGAAAGCGCAGGCGGCAACCGGCGCGTCGCCTGCAATGGAGCGGCCCGGCGGCAGGCTCTGGCGCCAGGCCGGGTTGGAAAGGTCGAGCTTCACGCTACTTCAGGCAGTCTTCAAAGCCGCGCTGGAGGTTTGCGCCGTCGAGATTGCGGCCGATGAAGACGAGCTTGCTGGTGCGCGGCTCGCCCTCCTTCCAGGGCGACCCCCAGTCTGAATCCATCATCATGTGGACGCCCTGGTAGACGTACCGGCGCGGGGCGCCGTCGATGGCGAGGATGCCCTTGCTGCGGAAGATGTCGGCGCCGCGCAGCTGCAGCAGCGCGCCCATCCACTTCTGGAAACGCTCGGGATCGACAGGACGGTCGGCCGCGATCGACAGGCTCTTCACCTCCTCCTCGTGGTCGTGGTCGTGCCCGTGATGCAGGAAGTCCGGCTCGAACTCCAGGATACGCTTGAGGTCGAAGGCGCCCTTGTCGAGGATGGCGTCGAGCTCGATCTGGCTCTTCTGCGTCCTGAAGATGTGGGCGTAGCGGTTGATCGCGCGGATCCTGCCCTCGACCTTCGCCAGTTCCTCTGAACTCACCAGATCGGTCTTGTTCAGCAGCACGACGTCGGCGAAGGCCACCTGCTCCTCGGCCTCCTTGCCCTGTTCGAGCTGCCCCAGGAAATGCTTGGCGTCCACGACGGTCACGATCGCATCGAGGCGCGTCCTGGCCCGCACCTCGTCGTCGGTGAAGAAGGTCTGCGCCACGGGGCCGGGATCGGCGAGGCCGGTCGTCTCGACCAGGATGCCGTCGAACCTGTCCTTGCGCTTCATCAAGCCTTCGATGATGCGGATGAGGTCGCCGCGCACCGTGCAGCAGATGCAGCCGTTGTTCATCTCGAACACTTCCTCGTCGGCATTCACGACGAGGTCGTTGTCGACGCCGAGCTCGCCGAACTCGTTGACGATCACGGCGTACTTCTTGCCGTGCTGCTCGCTCAGGATGCGGTTGAGCAGGGTGGTCTTGCCGGCGCCGAGATAGCCGGTCAGCACGGTCACGGGGACTTGCGCCTGAGCCATGGGATTCCTCGATGAAACGGCCCTTCAGATAGGGCGCCGCCTCTCCCGAGTCTAGGGGCGCTCGCCGCGGATCAGCTTGGGAAGGTCCCCGACCAGCCCCATGGCGTGGCGGGCGAAGAAGCGCCGCATGGCTGGCATGCGGTGCACGGCGGCGAGGCCGAGATCACGGGCCACGCGCAGCGCCGGGACGTCGTTGGAGAACAGCCGGTTGAGCACGTCCGTCGCGGCGACCATCGCGAAGTTGTCGGCGCGGCGCCAGCGCGCATAGCGCTCCAGCGTATCGGCGGCGCCGATATCGAGGCCGAGCCGCCGGGCTTCGACCAGGACCTCCACAAGGGCCGCGATGTCGCGCACGCCGAGATTGTAGCCCTGACCGGCAATCGGATGGATGCCGTGGGCGGCGTCCCCCACCAGGACGAGACGGGTGTCCACGTAGCGATCGGCGTGGACCAGGCTCAGCGGATAGGACCAGCGCGGACCGACCGGCTCGGCATGGCCGAGATGGCTGCCGAAGCGGTGGGCGAACTCTGCCTGGAAGCGCGGCTCATCGAGCTCGAGCAGGCGGCGGGCGAGATCGGCCCGCTCGGTCCACACGATCGACGAACGATGCTCGCCCTGCGCGCCGTCGCACATCGGCAGGATCGCGAACGGACCGCCGGGAAGGAACTTCTCCTGGGCGACGCCGCGATGGGGCCGCTCGTGGCGTGCCACTAGGACGATCGCGATCTGGCGATAGGACCAGGCCTGGGCGCCGATGCCGGCTTCCTCCCGCAGGGCGCCGAAGCGGCCCTCGGCCGACGCGACGAGGGCGGCCTGGATCCGCCGACCGCTCCTCAGCACCAGCTCGGCGCGGCTTTCGTCCCTCTGCGTGTCGACGACCTCGTCGGGTGCGACGATCTCGACCGAAGGACACCCGCTCAGCCGTCGCAGGAGTGCCGTCCGCAGGAACCGGTTCTCGACGATCCAGCCCATCGGCGGCGCGTCTTCGTCGCCATCCGCCGCTTCGCGATGGTCGAAGTGGAGGAAGAACGGGCTCGCCCGGCCGTCATGGCCCGAGTCGGAGATCCGGATGTCGAGGATGGGCTCGGCCTGATCGGCCACGGCCGGCCATATGCCGAGCGCGTCGAACAGGCGCTTGCTGGTGTAGGCGACGGCCGTCGTCCGTCCGTCGAAGGCGGGCTCGGCCAGCGCGTCTAGGGCAATCCGGTCGACCAGCACGGTGCGCAGGCCCGCCTCGCCTGCGGCGAACGCCAGCAGGCTGCCGTTCAGGCCGGCGCCCACCACGGCAAGATCGAAGCGACCGCCATTCATGCCCCGGAAAATGGCAGCCGCCCGGCCTGCTCGCAAGCCGGGCGGCTGTTATGACGCTTGAAGCGCGTCAGCGGCTCAGAACGTCTTGCTGACGCTGAAGATGGCGCGCGCCTGGCAGTTCTGGGTGTTGCCGCAGTTGGCGATGTCGAGGTTGGTGTCGACGTAGGCGACGGTCAGGTCGAAGCCGTACACGGTGGCGGTGAGGCCGACCTGCCAGTCCCAGTAGTTCTGCTGGCCGATGCCATAGTTCGTGAAGAGGTTGACGTACTGGTTGCCGATCGTGCCGTAGAGCTTGAAGGCGAAGTCGTCGCCCAGCTTGATGAAGTTGAGCGGTACGGAAATCTGCCCCCACTTGTACCAGGCGACGCCGGAATTGGCGAAGAAGCTGGGGCTGTAGCGGACGGCACCGGTCACCGAGGCGACCCCGAAGTCATAGCCGACGAGCAGCGAATATTCGTTGAAGTCGTAGAACAGGTCGGCCGGGGCGCCGAGGTAGTTGTAGCGCGTATAGCCGAGGTCGAAGAGCAGCTTGTCGTCCAGCAGCTTGAGCTTGAGCCCGGCCAGCAGGTCGATCTCGCCCCAGGTCGGGGTGTTGGGGAAGTACAGGCTGGACCCCCAGACACCGACATAGGCCGACAGCGGCACCTTCTCGCTGACGGTCGGCGTCTCGTAGCCGACGGCGGCCTGGAAGGCGACCTGGCGTTGGGTCTGCGAGATGCCGCGGTACGAATAGTCGGTGATGAAGGTGAAGGTGGCGGCCCAGCTCCCGCCGAACGGCGCATTCCACTTGGGCTTCTCCTCGGGCGCCGGCATGGCGGGCGAGGTTTCCGGCGCCGCGGGCTGGGCCGCCGGCGTGGTCTGCGCCTGCTCCACCCGGGTATTGCCGTCCCCGGCCGTGGCCTTTTCTTGATCAGCTTGGGCATTGGCTGTGCCGATTGCGCAGACCGCGGACAGCCCCACCGCCAGCATGGCTACTTTCTTAAGCAACACGACTACCCCCAAAGTTCTCTTGTTGGTTGTGAACCCTCCGAAGCAATAGCCATGCCAGATTGGCGCTGCCCACAAAAAGGCCACTTGGCACAGGGCTTGCATGAGCCGGGCAGGAGAGAATTTTGGGGGCGGGTGTTCCGCCTGTTGGAGGGCAGCCGAGATGAAAATGATCGTGGCCATCTTCAAGCCGTTCAAGCTGGATGATGTCCGGGACGCCTTGACGTCGCTCGGCATCCAGGGGCTGACGGTGAGCGAAGTCAAAGGATTTGGCCGTCAGAAGGGACAGACCGAGATCTACCGCGGCGCGGAATACGCCGTCAGCTTTCTTCCGAAGGTCAAGATCGAGGTCGTGATCGACGAGAGCCTGGTCGAGCGCGCCGTCGAGACCATCCGCAAGGCTGCCGGCACGGGGAAGATCGGCGACGGCAAGATCTTCGTCCTGCCGATCGAGCAGGCCATCCGGATCCGGACGGGAGAGTCCGGCATCGAAGCGCTTTGAGCCTTTCACCAAATCAACAATCCGAGGGAAGTACGATGAAGTTCAAGGTCAACCCGCTGCTCGCCGGCCTGGGGGCGGCCGGCATGCTGCTGTTGCCTGCCCTTGCCATGGCGCAGGACGAAAAGCCCAAGCTCGACACGGGCGACACGGCCTGGATGCTGACTTCGACCGCACTGGTCCTGATGATGACGATCCCGGGCCTGGCGCTGTTCTACGGCGGCATGGTGCGCAAGAAGAACGTGCTGTCGACGGTGATGCAAAGCTTCGCCATCACCTGCCTGATCACCGTCCTGTGGCTGATCGTGGGCTACAGCCTGGCCTTTGCCGAGGGCAGCACCGTGGTTGGCGGGCTGGGCCGGGTGTTCCTGCGCGGACTGACGCTGGACAGCGTCAACGACCTCGCCAAGACCATTCCGGAATCGGTCTTCATGTGCTTCCAGCTGACCTTCGCGATCATCACGCCGGCCCTGATCGCCGGCGCCTTCGCCGAGCGCATGAAGTTTTCGGCCATGATGTGGTTCATGGCGCTGTGGTCGCTGATCGTCTATGCGCCGATCGCGCACTGGGTCTGGGGCGGCGGGTTCCTCGGCAACTGGGGCGTGCTCGACTTCGCGGGCGGCACCGTCGTGCACATCAATGCCGGCGTCGCGGGCCTCGTCTGCGCCCTGGTGCTCGGCAAGCGCAAGGGCTTCGGCACCGACAACATGGCACCGTTCAACCTCGTCTATTCGGTGATCGGCGCCTCGCTCCTCTGGGTCGGCTGGTTCGGCTTCAACGCCGGCTCCGCCGTCGCCGCCAGCGCGAACGCCGGCATGGCCATGGCCGTGACCCAGTTCGCGACCGCCGCGGCGGCGCTGGCCTGGATGTTCGCCGAGTGGGTAACGCGCGGCAAGCCGTCGGTGCTCGGCATCATCTCGGGGGCCGTCGCCGGCCTGGTCGCCATCACGCCCGCGTCGGGCTTCGTCACGCCCATGGGCTCGCTGGCGATCGGCATCGTGGCCGGGCTGGTCTGCTTCTGGGGCGCAACCTCGCTCAAGAGGGCCATGGGCTACGACGACTCGCTCGACGCCTTCGGCGTGCACGGCGTCGGCGGCTTCGTCGGCGCCATCCTGACGGGCGTCTTCGCCGTCGAGGCCATCGGCGGCGAGGGCAAGAAGGGCCTGATCGACGGCAATGCCGGCCAGGTGCTGACCCAGCTCTGGGGCTCTCTCGTCTGCATCGCCTGGTGCGCCGTGGCCACCTTCATCCTGCTCAAGATCGTGGATGCCCTGATCGGGCTGCGGGTGACCACCGAGGAAGAGGTCGAGGGCCTCGACATCAACCTGCATGGAGAGACCGTGCACGAATAGCCGCTGTCGGGCTTGCCCGCTGCGCGGGGAGGCCCGTCTCCTGCCGTTGGGAACCCATTCTCCTCCCGGTTCCCTCTCCCGCCGCTTCCGTGTCGCGGCGGTTCCTCCAGGCCCGGCGAGCCATCGCCGGGCCTTTTTTCCATCGGGCAATCCTTCGCACGTTTGACGTTGCCGCCGGCAGGCGCCAGTCTGTGTGCAGTGCCGCAAAGGCTGGAGGAGAGCGCATGAAACTGGTGTCCGCCATCATCAAGCCCTTCAAGCTCGACGAGGTGCGGGACGCCCTGACCGGTGTCGGCGTGTCGGGCCTGACCGTCAGCGAGGTGAAGGGGTTCGGCCGACAGAAGGGGCAGACCGAGATCTACAGGGGGGCGGAGTACCTCGTGAGCTTCCTTCCGAAGGTCAAGATCGAGATCGTGGTCGACGACAGCCAGGTCGAGCGGGCCATCGAAGCCATCCAGAAAGCCGCCCACACCGGAAAGATCGGCGACGGCAAGATCTTCATCACGCCGGTCGAGCAGGCGCTGCGCATTCGCACGGGCGAGACGGGGTCCAACGCTCTGTAGAGGCCGGTCGAGGCTCCGGATAAGGCCGCTCCGGCAACTGGCGCCAGCATGAAGAATGGCGCCTATTCCTTTGTTGTTATTGGCTAATTTGTTCCATAGAATGGCCTGACAGTCAGGTCGGCGGGGCGTCCTCTCCGCCGGCTTCGTGCGTTTCGCCCGGCCGGACGGCCCGTTGGATGGTTTCGATGTTCAATCCGCGCCTCACGGAGGAGCTGACCGATTTCCCGTTTGCGCGGCTGAACGCCCTTATCGCCCCCATCACGCCGCCGGCCCACCTCTCGATGATCAACATGTCGGTGGGCGAGCCGCAGGGCGCCATGCCGGCCTTCGCCCGCCAGATCGTCGCCGACGAGGTCGATGGCTGGAACCGTTACCCGCCCAACCAGGGCATCCCCGATCTCAACCTCGCCATCGTCGAATGGCTGAACCGCCGCTACCGGCTGCCGCAGGGGCTGCTCGACCCCGCCCGTCACGTCATGCCCACGGCCGGCAGCAAGGAAGGCGTGTACATCATCTCGACCGTGGCCACGCCGCAGCAGAAGGCCGGCGCGAGACCGGTCGTCGCGCTGCCCAACCCGTTCTATCAGGCTTATCTGGGCGGCGCCGTGCTTTCGGGAGCCGAGCCGCTGCTGGTCAATGCGACGGCACAGAACGGCTTTCTGCCGGACTTCCTCGCCGTCGACGAGGCGACGTGGCGGCGGATCTCGGTCGTCTATCTCTGCTCCCCCGCCAATCCCCAGGGCGCCATCGCCGACGCCGGCTATCTGCGCAAGCTGATTGACAAGTGCCGGGAGCACGACGCCGTGCTGGCGCTCGATGAATGCTACGCCGAGATCTACAACGGCGAGCCGCCGGTGGGCGGCCTGGAAGTGGCCCTGGCGATGGATACGACCGGCGGCTCCGATCCCTTCCGCAACGTCGTCGTCTTCCATTCGCTATCAAAGCGGTCCAACGCGGCCGGCCTGCGGTCGGGCTTCATGGCGGGCGATCCTCGGCTGGTGGCGATGCTGCTGCGCTGGCGGACCTATGGCGGCCCGCAGATCCCCTTTGCCGTGCAGAAGGCGTCGGCCGCCCTGTGGCGCGACGAATCCCATCCCGTCGAGACGCGGGAATGGTACCGTCGGAACTTCCGGGTCGCCGAGCAGATCCTGCACAATCGCTTCGGTTACTACACGCCCGGCGGCGGCTTCTTTCTATGGCTCGACGTCGGCGACGGCGAGGAGGCGACACGCAAGCTGTGGGGCGAGGCGCACCTGAAGGTGTTGCCCGGCGCCTATGCCTGTCGCGAGACCGACGGCATCAACACGGCGCGGCGGTACATCCGCGTCGCGCTCGTCCATGACGAGGATACGACGCGCGAGGCGATGAGGCGCCTCGCCGCGGTCCTCTAGGAGGGAGACAGCCCGCTCCATGGCGACCATCGGCGCAACGTCGTTCATGCAGCGCAAGACGGCGATCCTGCCGGAAGGCGGGCGCGACTTCCTGCGCCGCCGCATGATGGAGCTCGTCGGCGTCGTCGTCGCCGCAGCCGGCGTGATGATCCTGCTCGCGCTGTTCACCTTCAGCCCGGCCGATCCGTCGCTCAATCATGCCACGGCGCGTGCGCCCCACAACATGCTGGGCATGCCGGGCGCCTACATCTCCGATCTGCTGCTGCAGACCTTCGGACTCGCCATCATCCTGGTTCCGGTCGCCCTGATCACCTGGGGCGTGCGCATGGTGCGCACGCACCATCTCGGCTTCTTCGGGCTCCGGCTCTCGCTCCTGCTGCTGGCGCTGCTCATGATGAGCGTCGCCTGTGTCGGGCTGGGCGACGTCGGCGCCGCGGCGACCCATGCAGGGCCTGGGGGCCTGGTCGGCCTCGCTCTGGTCGGCCGCTTTCGCGAAGTCGTGCTGACCCACTCGAGCGGCGGCAGCCTGGGCCTGATCGAACCGGTCTGCGCGGCGCTCGCCTTCATCGCCATGGCGCCTGCGCTGGGCATGAATCGCACCGACCTCCCGCTGATCTTCCGCATTCTGCGCGCGCCGTTCCTCGGCGGGGCCTGGCTGGTGCGCGCGGCGGTCGGATTGTGGCGCGGGCGGCCGCAGCCTCTCGACGAGGAGGTGGGCCTACCCGAGCCGGCCATCGGCTATGCCGAGATCCCCGGCGAGATCGACGCCAGCCAGTATGATCCCGCCCACTTCCAGGATCGCTATGAACAGATACCGGAAGAGGGCACGCCGCTACCCGCGCGGGAATCGCTGCTGGTCGACGCGCCGCATGCCCCGATCGAGCGGCCGGTGGGCGACATCCCCGAGCCGCCGACGCCCATGCAGCCGGCAGGGCCGCCGGCGACGGCTGCCGACACGGTCGAGGAGCGGACGCTGTTCGACCGGCTGGCGGGCCGCCGCATCGAACCGGTGCTGGGGCGGCTGAGGAGCGCTGCGCCACAGGCGGGCGAGATGCCCGACGCGGAAATGGAGGGCGTCCCGCCGGCGCCCGCCGCTGCCCCCGCCCCGGCGGCCATGGCGCCTCGGGACACCGCCACGGCAGAGGCGGATGAGATGCCGCCTGCGGAGTTCGCCGAGGACGAAAATCCCTTTGCCCCGGATCCGGTCGAGGAGGAACCCGCAGGAGGTGCCGCCGCCGCAGGCGTCACGATCGTGCCGCGCAAGAACGCTGTCGCGCAGGGCAAGCGTGCCGCCAAGGCCGGCCAGCGCGAGCTCGACCTTGCGACCGGCGAGTACCAGTTGCCGCCGCTCGACATCCTGTCGCTGCCCTCCCGCGTCAGCGAGACCAAGATCGACGAGGAGGCCCTGGAGCAGAATGCCCGGCTGCTGGAGACGGTGCTCGAGGACTTCGGCGTCAAGGGCCAGATCGTGAAGGTGAGGCCAGGGCCGGTCGTCACGCTCTACGAGCTGGAACCGGCGCCGGGCACCAAGTCCAGCCGCGTCATCGGCCTCGCCGACGATATCGCGCGCTCCATGAGCGCCGTGTCGGCGCGCGTCGCCACGGTGCCGGGGCGCAACGTGATCGGCATCGAGCTGCCGAATGCACGGCGCGAGACGGTGTTCCTGCGGGAACTGCTGTCGACCCGCCACTACGAGGACAACAGGCTCAACCTGCCGCTGGCGCTGGGCAAGGACATCGGCGGCGATCCGGTGATCGCCGACCTTGCCCGCATGCCGCATCTGCTGATCGGCGGCACCACGGGCTCGGGCAAGTCGGTGGCGGTCAACACCATGATCCTGTCGCTGCTCTACAGGCTGCCGCCGGATCGCTGCCGCTTCATCATGATCGATCCGAAGATGCTGGAGCTCAGCGTCTACCAGGACATCCCGCATCTGCTCACGCCCGTCGTCACGGAACCGCGCAAGGCCATCGTGGCGCTCAAATGGGTCGTGCGCGAGATGGAGGACCGCTATCGCGCGATGAGCGCGCTCGGCGTGCGCAACATCGCCGGCTACAACGACCGGCTCGGCGATGCCCGGCGCAAGGGACAGGCGCTGACCCGCCAGGTGCAGACCGGCATCGATCCCGAGACGCGCCGGCCGGTGTTCGAAGAGCAGGAGATGGATCTCGATCCGCTGCCGTTCATCGTCGTCATCATCGACGAGATGGCCGATCTGATGCTGGTGGCGGGCAAGGAGATCGAGGCGGCGGTGCAGCGGCTTGCGCAGATGGCGCGCGCGGCCGGCATCCACGTCATCATGGCGACGCAAAGGCCGTCGGTCGACGTCATCACCGGCACGATCAAGGCCAACTTCCCGACCCGCATCTCCTTCCAGGTGACCTCCAAGATCGACAGCCGCACCATCCTGGGGGAGCAGGGGGGCGAGCAGCTCCTCGGCCAGGGCGACATGCTCTACATGGCCGGCGGCGGCAAGATCGCGCGCGTCCACGGCCCGTTCGTCAGCGACGGCGAGGTCGAGGAGGTCGTCCGCCACCTTCGCGCACAGGGCGCCCCGGCCTACATCGAATCGGTCACCGACGACCCCGACGGCGAGGATGGCGGGGGCAAGCTGCCCGGCGAGGGCGACGAGGGGGAGAGCGACCAGCTCTACGACCAGGCGATCGCCCTCGTGGCGCGGGAGCGGAAATGCAGCACGAGCTTCATCCAGCGCTATCTGCAGATCGGCTACAACCGCGCCGCCCGCATCGTCGAGCGCATGGAGCGGGAGGGCGTGGTCAGCCCGGCCAACCATGTCGGCAAGCGGGAAGTCCTGGCGCGCGACATCGACAGCCGCGAAAGGTAGGCGCCGGCTCGCAGCTATGCTTGCAGCCCCAATGATTTAATATACCTTCCGCTCCGGAGACGAGCAGGCTGAAGGGCAGACTGAAGGAACGATGACAGACAGTGGAGCGCCGGTAGAGCTGCCAACGGCTGGCGTCCGCCCCCGCCGCCGCATTCCCCTCATCTGGATCGTGCCCCTTCTGACCGCGCTGATTGCCGCGTGGCTGGCCTGGGACACCTGGTCGAAGCGCGGGCCCACGATCACCATCGCCTTCGAGAGCGCCTCGGGCCTCACGGCCGGCCAGTCGCAGCTGAAGTACAAGAACGTCGTCATGGGCACGGTCAGCAGGATCGACATCGCGCCCGACCTCACGCATGTCGTGGTCACGGTGGAGACCAAGCGTGAGGCCGAGCCGCTGCTCACCGACAAGACGGTCTTCTGGGTGGTGAAGCCGGAGTTGTTCGCGGGCAACCTCACCGGCCTCGATACGCTGCTTTCGGGCTCCTTTATCGGCATGCGGCCGTCGGCCGAAGGCGGCGTGCCGAAGCACGACTTCGTAGGCCGCGAGGATCCACCGGTCCTGCAGGCCTGGACCAAGGGGACGACGCTCAGCCTCAAGAGCAAGCGTCTGGGCTCCATCAGCCTGGGCGCACCGATATTCTACCGTGACCTCAATGTCGGCACCGTGCTGGGCTGGGATCTGGGGGACCTCGCGAACAGTGTCACCATCCACGCCTTCATTCGGGCCCCCTACGATCAGTATGTGCGCGACGACAGCTCCTTCTGGAACGCCTCCGGCCTCTCCGTGAAGTTCGGAGGCGAGGGCGTGTCGATCCAGATGGAATCGTTGCGGGCCCTGCTGCTGGGCGGCATCGCCTTCGACACGCCGCGCTCGTCGACCGATCCGGTCGCCAAGGAAGGCCAGGTGTTCACGCTGTACCCGAATGTCGAGGCGGCCAGGTCGGCAGGGTTCGGCCGGCAACTCCAGTTGCTGTCGTATTTTCCAGGTTCGGTGGCGGGACTCGCTGCCGGTGCGGACGTCACGCTCCATGGTCTGAAGATCGGCGAGGTGACCGACGTGTCGCTGTTCTACGACGCGAAGCAGGATCGCATCGTCGTTCCCGTCCACTATCGGGTCGAAGCCGATCGGGTGAGGAACATCGCCGCCGCCGCTCACATGGATTCGCCCAGGCTGGTGGAGGAGATGATCCGGCGCGGGTTGCGCGCGACGCTGCAAGCGGAGAGCCTGCTCACGGGACAGAAGATCATCGCGATCCAGCATATCGACGATGCGCCGGCCGCCGCAGTCGAGCGCGACGGCGAATTCTTCATCATCCCCACGGCGGAGACCGGTGGTTTCGACACGATCGCCCGTTCGGCCGCCGAGCTCCTTTCGAAGATCAACCGCATCGATTTCGACAAGATGGGCAAGAGCCTGAACGATGCCGCCGCGGGGCTCGACAAGACGATCAATGGCGAGCAGCTGAAGAAGACCCTGGCGGCTCTCGAGGGTGCCATGATCGACGTGCAGGACATCGCGCGGAAGCTCGACGCCGACGCTTCGCCGGCGCTCAAGCGTCTGCCTGCCATCGCCAGCCAGCTTCAGGAAGCCGTGACCAAGACCAACCGCCTGATCGGCTCGATCGACGCGGGCTACGGCGACGAATCGCGCTTCCGGCGCGATCTCGACAGGCTGCTGCCGCAGCTGACCGACACCGCGCGCTCGATCCGTGCGCTGGCAGACCTGCTGTCCCGCCATCCCGAAGCCCTTATCAGGGGCCGCACCAACACGGGCAAGGAATGAACGAGATCTCGCTGGGCCGACGCCGCCTCACCGCCCTGGCGCTGCCGCTGCTGGCGGCCGCCTGCGGCGGGTCACCCGATCCCCGGTACTATACCGTGGTGCCGCGCCCCGGCCCGGCCCTGCCGCGTGGTCCGAAGATCGTGCTGGTCAAGGATATCGGCCTCGCGAGCTATCTGGACCGCCGCGAGATCGTGCGCTCGTCCGAAGACTACAAGCTCGACATCATGGCGAACGACTGGTGGGGCGACCCGCTGGGCGGCATGCTCGGCCGGGTGCTGGTGATCGAACTCACCCAGCGCCTGCCCAACAGCACGGTGTACGGCGAGAGCGGCGCCATCACGGCCGACTACAACGCTGCGGTGGGCGTGAACATCCAGCGCCTCGATGCCGACAAGGCCGGGTCGCTGATCCTGACGGCCCAGGTCGCCGTGGAGTTCAACCGGCCGCGGCGCCTGGCGGCGCGCACCTTCACGTTCGCCAAGCCGCTCGCGACACCGGACATCCCGGGCCTCGTGGCGGCGATCAGCGATGCGATGGGCGATCTGGCCGACGGCGTCGCGGCGCTGCTGCAGTAGGATGCGGCAGGTCTTCTCACGGCTGGGAGTGCGCCACGCCCGTGGCGCAAACGCCGTGGGCGGATCTCCGTCCATGGCCGTGACCCGGCCCCAGCTGCGCGAATGTCCCGGGTGCGGCCTGTTCCAGGTCGTGCCGGCGCTGGCGCCCGACCTCCGCTGCGCATGCACGCGCTGCGGTACCATCCTGCGCGTGACACGGCACAATCCGCTGAATCGCCATCTGGCGCTCATCAGCGCGGCCGCGGTCCTGTTCGCCATCGTGTGGCTCGCGATGCTGATGAAGGTCTCGACTGCCGGCATCGTGCGCGAGACCACGCTGGAATCGGGCCCGCGCGAGCTGGTCGCCCGTGGCCTGTGGCCGGTGGCGCTCGCCGTCGCCTTCACCACGGCCTGGGCACCGCTCGGCAAGTTCCTGGCGACTTTCTATGTCCTGCTGGGTCTCAGGATGCGCCGGCCGCCGCCCAGGATACGCGACGCCTTCCTGCTGTCGCGCCGGCTCAACACGTGGTGCATGCTCGAAGTGCTGCTGCTGGGCGTGTTCGTGGCCTACACGAAGCTGGGCGACCTGGTGACGATCCAGCTGGGGCCGGCGGTCTATGCGCTTGGTCTCCTCACCGTCGTCTGGCTGTGGGCGGAGCTGGCCCTCGACCCGCAGGCGGTGTGGGAGGAGATCGAACGACGCGGCGAAACCCACCTGCCCATGGCCGCCACCCCGCCGCTTGCATGGCGGCGGGGGGCCGTGGGATGCGAAGCCTGCGGCCTGGTCTGCATGCCCGCGGAAACCGAAGGGCGCTGCCCGCGCTGCGGTTCCTGGGTGCATGAACGCAAGCCGGGCAGCGTGTCGCGCACCTGGGCGCTCGTGCTGGCGGCGCTGATTCTCTACATCCCGGCCAACGTCTATCCGGTCCTGACGGTCATGCAGCTGGGCGCCGGCCAACCCAGCACCATCCTCGGCGGTGTCGAGGAGCTGCTGTCGTCCGGCATGTACCCACTGGCGGCGCTGGTGTTCTTCGCCAGCATCCTCGTCCCGCTCTTCAAGCTCCTGGGACTGGGCAGCATGCTGACGGCGCTCCAGATTGGCCGCCCCGAGCGTGGTGCGTCGTTCCTGCTGCGCCAGCGGACGATGCTGTACCACATCGTGACGTGGATCGGCCGCTGGTCGATGGTCGATATCTTCATGGAATCGCTGCTGGGCGCGCTCGTGCAGTTCGGCCGTGCCGTCACCATCGAGCCCGGCGTCGGTGCGCTCGCCTTCTGCGCAGTGGTCTTCGTGACCATCTTCGCCGCGGAAGCCTTCGACCCGCGCCTCATGTGGGACGCCGCGGGCCGCAACCCGCATCGCATGCCGTCGAGCGCGCGCGCCCCCCTTGCCCCGGTGCCCCGGCCCTCCTAGTTTCGTGGCGGCCGACAAGGCGGCCGCCCGTCCGCGGAAAGGGCCCAGCCCACCCCGCATTCGCTGCCTGGTCATTTCGACCTTTCCTGCCCGTCAGCGGACATCGGGCCTGCGAGGAAAGGAAGAAGCATGTCCGCTCCCAACGACACGCCGCCGCGTGCGCTGCCCGACCGTCCCTCCCCGGAGCATCTGCGCAAGCAGGCGAAACGGCTCGCGCGTGCCGGATCGCTCGGCCTGGCGGAAGCCCAGCGCAGGCTTGCCGCCGACTACGGATCGCGCGACTGGGCCGAGCTGATGCGGCGGGTCGCGGCGGCGCGGGGCGACGGTACCTTGTCGCCGCTGGCCGCCGCCGCGAAGGCAGCTGACGCGGCCGCCGCTCGCCGGTTGCTGGCGGAGGGGCATGCGCCTGACGGTCCTTCGGCCGGCGATGTCGGCACACCCCTGTGGCAGGTCTGCGCGAGCGGGGCGCCGGACGATGCGCGGCTGGAGGTGGCGATGCTTCTGCTGGAAGCCGGGGCCAATCCGCGCCGCGACAGCGGCGGCGAGACCGCCCTGCACGCCGCCGCTGTCCGCGGACCGCTGGCGCTGGTCGAGCTCCTGATCCGCCGCGGGGCTCTGGAATGGCAGCCCGACCGCAAGGGCCGATCGCCGCTCGCAGCGGCCCGGAGGAGCAAGGCTGCCGACAAGGCGGCGATCGTCGAGATGCTCCATCGGCCGGTCGTGCGCGATCCAGCCTTCCGCGCCGCCGTGACGGCCCTGCAATGCGGCGACACCGACCGGCTGGCGCGGCTGCTCGACGCCGAGCCGCGACTTCTCCGGGAGCGCATCGTCGAGCCAGACTGCTACCGCGACTCCGGGCGGCCGCAGTATTTCGGCGACCCCAAGCTGTTCTGGTTCATCGCCAACAACCCGACGCTCGTGCAGCGCCTGCCCGACAATATCGTGGCCGTGGCGGAGGTCATGATCACCCGAGGCGTCGAGCGGGACGATCTGGACTATGCGCTCGAGCTGGTGATGACGAGCACCTCCGCCCGGACGCAGAACCTGCAGGTCCCGCTGATCGAGCGGCTGATCGCCGCCGGCGCGGCTCCGACGCCGCACGCCATCGATGTGGCCCTCGCCCATCGCGAGCTTGGTCCCATGCAGGCGCTGCTGCGGGCAGGCCACCCGATGACAGCGCCGATCGCGGCGGCGCTGGGCGACAACGAACGGCTGGCATCGCTCCTGCGAACCGCGACGCCGTCGGATCTGCAAAGGTCGTTCGGCCTGGCGGTCATCAACGGGCAGACCGAGGCGGTGCGCCTCGCGCTCGACGCCGGGGCCGATGTCGACGCCTTCCTGCCGGTGCACAGCCACAGCACGGCGCTGCATCAGGCGGCCCTGGACGAAAACCTCGCCCTGCTCGACCTGCTGATCGAGCGGGGGGCGCGTGCCGACATCGCCGACACGCTGTGGCATTCGACGCCGCTCGGCTGGGCCATCCACCAGGGCAAGGCGCGTTCCCAGGCGCGTCTCGAAGCCCTGGCGGCCGGATAGCGGCGCACCTTGGCCCCCTCCGGGGGTGCACCGGACGCTTTTCGGATGTGCATTGCAACAGGTGGCGTCCGGAACGCTTTTTGCTCTCGGGGGGGGTGAAGGAGGGAGCATCCGCGATGGCCAAGGAGATCCTGTGCGGCTTCGGTGTCGATGTCGACGCCGTGGCGGGTTGGCTGGGCAGCTACGGCGGCGAGGATTCGCCGGACGACATCTCGCGCGGCCTGTTCGCCGGCGAGGTTGGCAGCCCGCGGCTGCTCAAGCTCTTCGGCCGGCTCGGGATCAAGACCACCTGGTTCATCCCCGGCCATTCGATCGAGACCTTTCCCGAACAGATGAAGGCGGTCGCGCAGGCCGGGCATGAGATCGGCATCCACGGCTACAGCCACGAGAATCCGATCGCCATGACGCGGGAACAGGAGACCGAGATCCTCGACAAGTGCATCGAGCTGGTGACGGCCCTGGCGGGCAAGCGGCCGACCGGCTACGTCGCGCCCTGGTGGGAGTTCTCGCCGGTGACCAACGAGCTGCTGCTCGAACGCGGCATCAAGTACGACCATTCGCTGATGCACCACGACCACCAGCCCTACTATGTGCGGGTCGGGGACAGCTGGACGAAGATCGACTACGCCCGGAAGCCCAGCGAATGGATGGTGCCGCTGAAGCGTGGCCACGAGACCGATCTCATCGAAATTCCGGCGAGCTGGTATCTCGACGACCTGCCGCCGATGATGTTCATCAAGAAGTCGCCGAACAGTCACGGCTTCGTCAATCCGCGCGATATCGAGCAGATGTGGCGTGACCAGTTCGACTGGGTCTACCGGGAATACGACTATGCCGTGTTCCCGATGACGATCCATCCCGACGTGTCGGGACGACCGCACGTGCTGATGATGCTGGAGCGCCTGTACCATCATATGGCGGGCCATCCGGGCGTCCGCTTCGTCACCATGAACGAGATGGCCGACGACTTCGCGCGACGGTTCCCGAGAAAGACGTAGCCGGAGCGAGCGGCGGACAGGCCATGTGTGCGCTCTGCGGTGCCCTGGGTGTGTCGAGCCACTGGACCGACGCGGCGGCGCGTCCGGGTGTGTTCACGCGCAACGTCGATGCCCTGCAGAGACGGCGCGAGCGCGCCCATCGCATCGCCTGCGCCAGCCGGGTCCTGAAATATTACGGGCTGACGCTCAGCGACTGGCAGGCGAGTTCCTTTATCCTGTCGACCGCGACCGGCAAGACCGAGCTGGTTGAGGATCTCGGCCATCTGTGGCCGGCCGCCGAGAAGCTGCTGGGGCGCGGATGCGATCCGCTCGATCCAGACCTCATCGTGCGGTTGGAGTCGACCGGTGGCTGAGCCCGTGTTCACGCCCGTCAACCTGATCACGGGCTTTCTCGGGTCGGGCAAGACCACCCTGCTGCAGCGCCTGCTGGCCGATCCGGCACTGGCCGATACGGCGGTGATGATCAACGAGTTCGGCGAGGTCGGCCTGGATCATCATCTGCTGGAGCGCATCGACGATACGATGGTGCTGCTGCAGTCGGGCTGTCTGTGCTGCACCATCCGCGGCGAGCTGTCGTCCGCCGTCCGCGCGCTCCACTCCCGGCGCGAACGCGGCGAGGTGCCGCCCTTCCGCCGACTGGTGATCGAGAGCACGGGGCTGGCCGATCCCTTCCCGATCCTGTCGACGGTGCAGGCCGATCCGGTGCTGCGGCATCACTTCCGCCTGGGCAACGTCATCACCACCGTCGACGCGGTGAACGGCCTCGCTCAGCTCGCCCGGCAACCCGAGAACACCAAGCAGATCGCGGTCGCGGACCGGCTGGTCCTCACCAAGACGGACCTCGTCGCGGCCCAGGCGACCGACGAGCTCCTGGCGCGCCTGCACCGCCTCAATCCGTCGGCGCCGCTGTGGCGCGCTGCCGAACAGCCGCTCGATGCGGCGGGCCTGCTTGCCCACGACCTGTTCGCCACGGCCGGCCGCAGCGAATCGGCGCGGCGCTGGTTCGCGGCGGAGCTTGCCGCCGACGGCGCGGCGGGTCTGCCGACGCAAGCCGCGCGGCACGACGACGGCATTCGGGCCTTTGCCGTCACCTTCGAACGGCCGGTCGACTGGACGCTGTTCGGCCTGTGGCTGACCATGCTGCTCAACCGCCACGGCGAACGGATCCTGCGGGTCAAGGGCATCCTCAATGTTCCGGACTCGCCCACGCCGGTCGCCATCCACGGCGTGCAGCATCTCGTGCATCCGCCCGTCCATATGTCGGCATGGCCCGACGCCGGCCGCTTCTCGCGCCTGATCTTCATCGTCGAGGGCCTGGAGCCTCGCCTGATAGAGCGCTCGCTGGTTGCCTTCCTCGGCCTGACGCCGAAGGTCCTTTCGCCCGCGGCGTGAGCGTCAGCGCGGAATCCGGTCTGCCTGCCCGCGGATCAGGGCTTCCAGCGCAGGAAGTTGGCGATCAGCCGCAGGCCGGTCGCCTGGCTCTTCTCGGGATGGAACTGCGTGCCGACCAGGTTGTCGCGGCCGACGACGGCCGTGACCGGTCCCCCGTAGTCCGTCGTGGCCAGGACCGTATCCGGCCGGGTCGCCCGGAGCTGGAAGGAATGCACGAAGTAGGCATGGGCGCCGGAGTCGATGCCGGCCAGCACGGGATGCGGCCGGACGTCCGCCAGCTCGTTCCAGCCCATGTGCGGGATCTTGAGGTGCTGCGGCCCGGGATCGATGCGCACGACGTCGCCGGCGATCCAGTCGAGCCCGTCATGGATGCCGTACTCCACGCCGCGCGTGGCCATGAGCTGCATGCCGACGCAGATGCCGAGGAAGGGCCGGCCTTGCGCGATGACCGCCTGCTGCAGGGCGTCGACCATGCCCGGCACGCCATACAGGCCCGCGCGGCAGTCGGCGAAGGCGCCCACGCCCGGCAGGACGATGCGGTCGGCCACGGCGACCTCGGCCGGGTTCGACGTGACGCGAACGCGCACATCCACATCGGCTTCGCGCGCTGCCCGCTCGAAGGCCTTGGCGGCGGATCGGAGGTTGCCCGATCCGTAATCGACGATGGCGACGGTCATCGGCCTGCGCTCAGAGGACGCCCTTGGTGCTGGGGATCGCCGACGCCTGTCGCGGATCGATCTCGACCGCCGCGCGCAGGGCCCTGGCCAGGCCCTTGAAGCAGCTCTCGACGATGTGGTGGTTGTTCTCGCCGTAGTGGTTCCACACGTGCAGCGTCAGCCCGCCGAGCTGGGCGAAGGCCTGGAACCACTCCTTGAAGAGCTCGGTGTCCATCGTGCCCAGCTTGGGCCTGGAGAAGGCCACCTTCCAGACGAGGTAGGGGCGGTTGGAGACGTCGAGCGCCACCTCCGTCAGCGTCTCGTCCATGGGAATGTGCGCGGCCCCGTAGCGGCGGATGCCGGCGCGGTCGCCCAGCGCCTTCGCCAGGCACTCGCCCAGCACGATGCCGCTGTCCTCGGTCGTGTGGTGATAGTCGATATGGAGGTCGCCCTCGGCCCGCAGGGTGATGTCGATCAGGCTGTGGCGGCTGAGCTGCTCCAGCATGTGGTCGAGGAAGCCGATGCCGGTCTGCACGTCGTACTTCCCGCTGCCGTCGAGGTTGATGGCCGCGGATATGCGGGTTTCCTTCGTGCTGCGTGAGACGAACGCCCGCCGCCCGCCCGCGCCGGGCGTGGTCAGGAGCTGCTCGACGGGCGTCGACGGAGCCTTCTTCTTGGCGGCCGCGCGGGCCATCTGGAATCCCTCCAAGATTGCCTGCCGTTCATACAGGAACACGCGCCGCGCGGTCGAGCGCGACGCGCGTCAGAATGACGCCCAGCAGCACGATGGTGCCGCCCAGCACGCGCGCCGCGGTCAGTGGATCCCCGAAGAAGGCGGCGGACAGGCCGACCCCGGCCACGGGGATCAGGTACATGTAGACCATGACGCGGCTCACCCCCAGGCGCTCCAGCCCGGCCGTGAGGCCGAGGAAGGCGACGCCGACCGGGAAGATCGCGGTATAGAGCCAGTAGCCGAGCTGCCGGCTGTCGAGGTGCGCGAACTCGTCCGGCGAGTCGAAGGCGAGCGCGAGCGGCAGCAGCATCAGCGCGCCAAGCAGCGTGGACCAGGCCATCACGGGCAGGGCGCCCAGGCGCAGATTGTAGGGGGCTGCCCGGTCGACGTAGAGCGCCCAGGCGAAGGCCGACAGCATCCAGATCAAGGTTCCGTCGACGCTGCCGAAGGAGAGGGTGATCGCGGTCAGCGAATTGTTGACCACCAGGACGACACCGACAAAGGCGATCAGGATGCCCGCCCATCCCAGCGCCGGCAGTCGCCGGCCGCCGAACCAGGCGAGGATCGCGGAAAAGGCGGTGGTCGTCGTCATGACGATCGAGCCGATCGACGGCGCCGTGCGGGTCATGGCCCAGCCCCAGCAGGCCTGGAAGGCCGCCACGCCGATCAGGGCGAGGAGGACCATGGGCACCCAGTCGCGGCGAGGCAGGGCGAACGGCCGGCGCATCGCGGCCATCATCGCGAACAGGAAAAGGCCGGCCACGAGATAGCGCGAGGCGCCGTAGAGCAGGGGGCCCATGACGGCCAGCACCTCCTTGGCGAACGGGTAGCTCGAGCCCATGAGCATCGCCGTGCCCACCATCACGGCGTCGCCGGTGAAGCGCGAACGGTTTTTCTCCTTCATTGTCCCCGAATCAGACTCCTCTTCCCCACCAGGGCAGAGGACATGGCCTCGAGGTCACGCCTTCGGTGCCGTCGACGCCTTCTGGGCGCCCCAGAAGCCGAACAGCGCGCCGGCGACACGGCGGATCTGGATCTCCTCGGAGCCTTCGGTGATGCGGTAGCGCCGATGGTGGCGGTAGATGTGCTCGAACGGCATGTGGCGCGAGTAGCCGATCCCGCCATGGACCTGGATGGCACGGTCGGACGCCTCGCAGACCAGACGGTTGGCGCGGTAGTTGGACATCGCCACCCATTCGCTGACGTTCATGTGGTGCTCGCGGTCGAGATGCCAGGCGGTCTTGCGCACCAGGCCGCGCGTCATCTCGGCCTCCGTGTGCAGCTCGGCCAGCGGGAACTGGATCGCCTGGTTCGAGGCCAGCGCCCGGCCGAAGACCTTGCGGTTGCGGGCATAGGCCACCGACATGTCGATGCAGTACTGCGCCGCGCCCAGGCTCGAGGCGGCCTGGCGGATGCGGTTCTCGTGCACGAAGGTCTGGGCGACGTCGAGGCCGCGGCCCTCCTCGCCCAGCATGGTCGAGGCGGGCACCTTGACGTCGGTCAGCGACACCTCGGCGTGATCGGACGGCATGTTGAAGGTCCACCACATGTATTCGACCTTGAAGCCCGGCGTCTTGACGGGCACCAGAAAGGCCGAGATGCCGCGCGCGTCGCCGGGCTTGCCCGAGGTGCGCGCGAAGACCAGATCGACCGTCGCCGTGTGCATGCCGGTGTTGAACCGCTTCATGCCGTTGATCACCCAGTCGCCGCCCTGCTTCACGGCGGTGGTCTCCATGAAGGTGGCGTCCGAGCCATGGTCGGGCTCGGTCAGGCCGAAGGCGATGCGTTCCCTGCCCGCGAACATGCCTTCGAGGTAGCGCTCCTTCTGCTCCTTCGTCCCGAAGCGGTGCAGCAGCAGGGCGACCGGGAAGTTGCCCACGATGGAGCTCTCGTTCTGCAGGTCGTTGTGCAGGCCGAGCCCCTTGTGGGCCAGATGCTCGCGGATGATCGCCATGGCCAGGTTCGAGCCGTCCTTGCCGCCCAGCTCCCGGGGCAGGCCGAAGCGCAGATGGCCGGCCTTGTCGGCGCGGCGCTTCATCTCGGCCAGCAGCTCTTCCCATTCATGACGCGGCTGGCCGTCATTCTCCCAGTCGGTACGCGCATGCTCGCGCCGATGGTCGAAGAAGCGGATGTTGTCGTTCTCGCGCTCGAGCGGCCGGATCTCGCGCTCGATGAAAGCGTCCAGTTCCTTCAGGTAGGCCGAGATCTCGGCAGGAATATCGAAGTCCATGGGCCGCTTCTCCGGTAAACGATCGTTCACCTCCCTTCTTTAGCGGCCGGCAGCTCGATGCGAAAGCGGCTGCCGTCCGGGTCGCCCGCCAGGCAGACGGCCTCGCCGCCATGCCGCCGCGCGATCTGGCGGACCAGCGCCAAGCCGAGGCCGCTGCCGCGTCCGGTCTCCGCGGACTGCGCCAAGCGGTAGAAGGGCTCGAAGATGCGTTCGCGCTCCCCGTCCGGCACGCCGCGCCCCCGGTCGGTCACCTCGATGACGGCGCGGTCGCCGTCCGCCCGCACCTCGAGCGTGACAGGGCCATCGCCGCCGTGGCGCCGGGCGTTCTCCAGCAGGTTGCGGATCAGCCGGCGCAGCAGCACCGGATCGCCTTGCACCATCACCGGCGTGCCGCCCGCCTCGAGGTCGTAATGCGAGGCTTCCTCGGCGGCCAGCGCTAGCAGGTCGACGGGTTCCCGCCGCTCGATGGTCGGCTGCGCCTCGAGGCGGCTCGCGAGCAGGATCTCCTCGATCAGGTGGTCGAGCTCGGCGATGTCGCGCTTGAGCGAGTCGCGCGTGCGGGCATCGGCCGATGAGCTCAGCAGCGACGCGGCGACGGCGATGCGGGAGAGGGGGGTCCTGAGTTCGTGGCTGCAGTTGGCCAGCAGCAGCCGGTGGGCGGCGACCAGATCCTCGATGCGCTGCGCGGAGCGGTTGAAGCTCTGCGCCAGCGCCGCCAGCTCGTCGCGGCCCTCGACCTTGACCCGCGCACCGAGATCGTCGCCGAAACGCTCGACGCCGGCCTTGAGGCGCTCCAGCCGGCGACCGAGGCCGCGCACGACAGGATAGGCGCCCACGGCGACGGCGAGCGCCACCAGGGCCAGGAAGGCGGTGATCCAGAAGGTTGGATTGGTGCGTTCGCGTACCTGGCGGGCGACCAGCCAACGTCCGTCCGGCAGGTGCAGCGTGAAGTTGGGCCCGCCCGGTCCCCGTCGCCAGCCGGTCCGCGCCCGCCCGGGATCGAAGCGCGGCGGGGGCCGGCCGGCCAGGGCGATCTGATGGCCGTCCTCGCCGTAGAGCGCGATGTCGAAGCGCAGCTTGCGATGCAGGGCCTCGATCGCCGCCTGCTGCTGGCGCACCGGGGCCTCGGCCGGCGGCAGCAGGGCGCCGGTGAGCTCGGCGGCCACCTCGAAATATTGCGGCGTCCGCGCCTCGTCGTCCGCCAGCCGCCACAGCAGCGCGGCCGCGCCGACGAACACCGCCAGCACGACCAGGATGGTCAGGTAGAACTGCAGATAGAGCCGCTGCATCAGCGGTCCTGGTCGCGCGCGAAGACGTAGCCCGCCCCGCGCACGGTGAGGATGCGCCGCGGCTTCTTGGGATCGTCTTCGATGGCCGCCCGGATGCGCGAGACGTGCACGTCGACCGAACGGTCGAAGGCTTCGAGTTTCTCACCCTTCAGCAGGTCCATCAGCGCGTCGCGCGACAGCACGCGGCCGGCGCGCTCGGCCAGCGCCAGCAACAGCGCGAACTGGTACGAGGTGATCGGTCGCTCCTCGCCGTCGACGCGCACGAGGCGGGCGCCCTTGTCGATCTCGAGACGGCCGAAGCGCAGCAGTTCCGGCCGCGCCGGCGCGCCGCGGCGGCGCAGGATGGCGCGCAGCCTCGCCTGCAGCTCGCGCGGCTCGAAGGGTTTGGCGAGGTAGTCGTCGGCGCCGACCTCCAGCCCGACGACGCGATCCATCGGCTCGCCGCGTGCCGTCAGCATCAGGATGGGCACGTCGGTCGCGGCGCGCAGGCGGCGGCAGAGGTCGAGCCCGTCGGCGTCGGGCAGCATGAGGTCGAGGATGACCGCGTCGAAGGCCTCGCGCTTGAGCAGGGCCTCGCCATCCCGCGCGGTGGCCGCGGCGGTGACGCGGAAGCCCGCCCCGCCGAGATAGTCGCTGACCATCGCGGCGAGGCGGACATCGTCGTCGATCATGAGGATGCGCTCGGCCATGGGCTCAGTATCGGGCCGAGGCGACCTCGGTGTCACCCGCGCTTGCCGTGGTGCTGGCCCCATGCCTTGAAGAAGGCCTGGCGCTGCGAGGCGTCGAGCACGTTGCCGGCATCGATCAGCGCCTTGGTGAAGCGGCGCGAGCTCTCGTCGGCGACCTTCATCTGCTCGGCGCGGATCTGCTCGATCTTCGCCGCATCGATCGTCGGTGCTTCCATCGCGGCCTGCATCGCCTTGCGGTTCTCGACGCGCTTGTCGCGCAATGCCTTCACGTCCTTGAAGGCGGCTTGCAGGATTTCCGTGATCTGCTTCTTCTGCTCGGCGGTGGCGGTGGTGCCCGACAGCGCCTTGTCCACGCGCTTCTCGATGCGCTGCTGGAACTTCGCAGGGTCGAAGCTGGCGCCGTCGCCGCGGGCGAAGGCCGGCGCGCCGGCCGTGACCGCGAGGCTGCCCGCGAGCAGGGCGGTCATGATGGTCGCCAGGCCCTTGCGCCGCGTGCCGACCGTGATGACGTCGTTTGTCATGTCTAGCTCCGTGTGTTGTCCCGGGTGGGCTTCCCCGTGACCGTGATATGGAGGGCGGTGGTTTCCCGCTCCTCTCGCCAAGGTAAAGTTCTGTAAAGATGACGACGCTCTCGACCAGCCGGCTCACCCTGCGCCCTCTGGAGGAAGAGGATGCGCCGGCCTATGCGGCCATGCGGTTCCATCCGGAAGTCGCGCGATGGCTGCCGCCGGCCGAGGGCGATCCCGTGAATGCGGCGCGCGCTTCGATCGCCCGGTTCGCGGCCGGCTGGCGGGAACGGCGCCATGCGCCCTGGGGCGTGTTCCGCGACGGGCGGCTGATCGGCCATGCCGGCCTGAACTTCGTGCCGGAGTTCGGCGCGACGGAGGTGCTGTGGGCGCTGCTGCCGGAAGCCTGGGGGCAGGGCTATGCGACCGAGGCGGCGCGCGCGGCGCTGGCCCACGGCTTCGACACACTCGGCCTGCCGATGATCTTCGCCATCACGCTGGAGGACAATCTGGCATCGCAGGCGGTGATGAAGCGCCTCGGCCTCGGCTACCGCCGACGCGTCGACTACAAGGGATTCAAGGACATCGTCTGGTTCGACATCGACTGCGCGGCATGGAAAGCCGGGCGGCCGTAGATCGCGTCAGCCCACGCCGCGATAGTGGGCCGGCGCCGGCGATCCGCCGTGTGCGAGCACTTCCATGGCGGCGCGGTGCACGGCTGCGTCGCCGGCGGCCAGCACCGAGCCGTCGGAGTGCATGTCGAGCGGCTGTCCGCGCCAGTCCGTGATCAGGCCGCCGGCGCCGGTAATGACCGGCACGAGCGCGGCGAAGTCGTAGAGCTTGAGCGCGTTCTCGACCACGAGATCGACATGGCCCGCCGCGAGCAGGCCGTAGGCGTAGCAGTCGCCGCCCCAGCGGAAGAGCTTCACGCGCTGCGCCAGGGCCTCGTGACGCTGCGCCAGCGCGCCGGGAAACATGATGGGCGCGGTCGAATACATGTAGGCTTCCGCCAGCGCCGCGCAGGCGCGCACGCGGATCGGTCGGCCGTTGAACGTCGAGGCTTCCTTCGCAACGCCGAGCCAGCGTTCCTGCAGGATGGGCTGGTCGATGACACCGAGCACCGGCTTGCCGTGGTGGAGCAGCGCGATCAGCGTACCGAAGATCGGCAGGCCGGTGATGAAGGCCTTGGTGCCGTCGATCGGATCGAGCACCCAGACGTAGTCCGCGTCGGTGCGCACGGCGCCATGCTCCTCGCCGAACACGCCGTGCTGCGGCACATGCCGGTCGAGGATCGCGCGCATCGCCGTCTCCGCTTCGCGGTCGGCGATGGTGACGGGGCTCGCGTCGGTCTTGTCGTCGACGGTGAGGCCGGTGCGGAAATGGCGGACCACGATCGGCCGCGCCGCATCGGCGAGCTGCTGCGCCAGAGCGACCAGCTCGGCGGGAACCGATCCGGTCACGCTTCGCCCCGCAACGTCAGGGCAGCGGCTGCGGCGTGTCCGCCATGGTGCGCAGGTAGGCGATGATGTTGGCCCGATCCTGCTCCTTGGGCAGGCCGGCGAACGCCATCTTGGTGCCGCGCACATAGGCCGTCGGCTTGAAGATCATGTGGTCGATGTCTTCGTAGGTCCAGTCGCCACCCTTGGCCTGCAGTGCCGACGAGTAGCTGAAGCCCTCGTGGCTTGCCTTCTTGCGGCCGACGATGCCCCACAGGTTCGGGCCGACCTTGTTGGCGCCGCCCTTGTCCGCCGTGTGGCAGGTGAAGCACTGCTTCTGGAACAGCGCCTTGCCCGCGTCCACGTTCGCGCCGGCGAGCAGCGGACCGATCGGCGGCAGTTCCTGCGCCGCGGCCGGCGCGGCGGCCGGAGTCGGTGCCTCGTCGGCCACGGCGAGCGCGGGCTTGTCGAGCTTGTGCGGATGGACCAGCGCGTTGGAGACCTTGCCAACCACCATCGCAAACAGCGCCGAAGCCAGAACGCAGCCCGCAATCGTGTTGAAACTGGCCATGATGGGTTCCCAGTGCGCGAAAAGTCAGGGCGTCCCTGTAGCACGCCCGGGTCGCGGCCAGTAGTATCCCATCATGTCGCGGCCCTCGCGCGGCGGAACGTCGCAAGTGCCGGATTTTGCGAGGTTTTTCGGGCCTTGGGGAGCGATTGACGGAGGGTGTCCGGCGAGCGAAACAACGCGCCGGCGACCGAGGAACGGGCGAAAGGCGCGGGGGGACGAACGGATGGCGAAGGCGCGGACGGCGGGCCGCAAGGCGAAGGCCGCATCGAACACGATCGCCCTGAACTCGATCGCCTTCCAGGGCGAGCCCGGCGCGAATTCGGACATGGCCTGCCGCGCGGCGTTTCCCTACATGACGACGCTGCCCTGTCCGACCTTCGAGACGGCAATGGCGGCCGTGCAGGCGGGCAAGGCGGCGCTCGCGATGATCCCCGTGGAGAATTCCATCGCCGGCCGCGTCGCCGATCTGCACAGCCTGCTGCCGCATACCCGGCTCAAGATCGTGGCCGAGCACTTCCAGCGGGTCGAGCACTGCCTGGTCGCGCTGCCGGGCGCCACGCTCAAGACCATCAGGACGGTGAAGAGCCACGTGCAGGCGCTGGCGCAGTGCCGCAACTTCCTGAAGCGCCACCGCTTCCAGCCGCTGGTCCATGCCGACACCGCCGGCGCCGCGCGCGAGATCGCCGAGGTCGGCGACAGGAGCGTCGGCGCCATCGCCTCCTCGCTGGCGGCGCGCATCTACGAGCTCAAGGTTCTTGGGCGCAACATCGAGGATGCCGACCACAACACGACCCGCATGCTCGTCTTCTCGCGGGACGAGGCGCCGGTCGACTGGCGCACCGTGCAGTGCATGACGGCGTTCCTGTTCCGCGTGAAGAGCCGGCCGGCGGCGCTCTACAAGGCGTTGGGGGGCTTCGCGACCAACGGCATCAACATCGTGAAGCTGGAGAGCTACCTCTCGGGCGCCCACTTCGAGCAGGCGCAGTTCTATGCCGAGGTCGAGGGGCATCCCGAGCAGCGCTCGCTGCAGCTCGCGCTCGAGGAGCTCGCCTTCTTCTCCGAGGAGTTCAAGCCGCTCGGCACGTTCCCGGCGCACCCGTTCCGCCGCAAGGGCTGGGACGCGCCGACCCGGCCGGGCACGTGACGGCGCAGGCGGAGGGCAGCTCCATGCAACAGCCCGTGCGCATCGCTCCGTCGATCCTGTCGGCCGATTTCGCCGCGCTGGGCCGCGAGGTCGAGGCGGTATCGGCGGCCGGTGCGGACTGGATCCATGTCGATGTCATGGACAACCACTTCGTGCCCAACCTCACCATCGGCCCGGTGGTCGTGAAGGCGCTCCGGCCGCACAGCCGCCTGCCGTTCGACGTCCACCTGATGGTCTCGCCAGTCGACCCGCTGGTGCCGGCCTTCGCCGAGGCCGGGGCCGACATCCTGTCCTTCCATCCCGAGGCGGGCCCGCACGTCCATCGCACCATCCAGCTCATCCGGAGCCTCGGCAAGAAGGCGGGTGCCGTGCTCAATCCCGCCACGCCGCTCGCTGCCATCGAGCCCGTGCTGGGCGATCTCGACCTGGTGCTGGTGATGAGCGTCAATCCGGGCTTCGGGGGCCAGGCCTTCATCGAGAGCCAGCTGGCCAAGATCGCGGCCCTGCGCAAGGCGATCGACGCGCTGGGCCGGCCCATTCATCTCGAGGTCGATGGCGGCGTCAATCCGGAAACGGCCCGCCGCTGCATCGCGGCCGGCGCCGACGTGCTGGTCGCCGGGACGGCGGTGTTCGCCGGCGGACCCGACAGATACGCCGCCAACATCGAGGCCCTGCGGTCATGACGCTGGCCGAGCATGCGCTGGCGATCGCCCGCATCGAGACGGGGCAGGGCACGCCGGAACTGCGGGCGCGCGTCGTCGCCACCCTGCGGCTCGAGGGCGTGCTGTCGACGCTGACGTCCAAGACGTCGGCGCTGCTGCGCTTCAATTCGATCGTCGTGGCGGCGTTCGCCTATCTCCTGGTGGTGGCGGGCAGCGACCCGTTCGCCACGGCGGCGCCGGTCATCAAGACGGCGGGCAAGATCGTCGGGCATCTCAGCCTGCTGGCCAGCGTCGTGAGCTGCGGTTTCGCCTTCCCCGTCATCGGGGCCGACTGGCGGTTCTTCGGCGGCCGCCTGGACCGACCGGCCGATGTCGAGGCAGCGTTCGACGAGGCGGCCCTTCGGGTGCTCGCCGACCTCGTCGTGCGGCGCAGCTGGCTCTATGCCTGGTCGTGGCGCCTGGCGGTGACCGGCGGTACGGGGTTCGCGATCCTGGTGGCCTTGGCAACGCTGCACTGACCACCGCGCGCCCTACAGCGCGATCGTGCCGCGCAGCACCGCAACGCAGCCGCCGCCGACGCTGGCACGCACCCCGTCGGCGGCACGCCAGGCGCGGCAGGCCAGCAGGCTCGGCCGGCCGATCTCCACGCCCTGGACGATGTCGAACCGCGCCTCGTCGAGGTCGGTCAGCGACAGCAGCAGGGCGGCGAGCGGCGTCGCGGCACTGCCGGTGGCCGCATCCTCGAGCGTGCCCGACAGCGGCGAGAACATGCGGGCACGCAGCCGCGTCGCCCTCTCGTCGCCGCCGTCGCGGGCATAGAGATAGAGGGGCAGGCGCCGCGGCCCCAGGGCGGGGAAGACCTGCACGGCCGCGGCGAAGCGCGACACGTCCGGCACCGCGCGCGCCAGGGCCGCCGCCGCGACCTCGGCGATCACGAAGGAATTGCCGACCGTGGCCATGACGGGTGCGTGCGCGGCCTGCAGGATGTCATCGGGCGCGAGGCCGACGCAGCCGGCCAGCAGATCGACCGGCATTTCCGCGCCCAGCGAGAGCCGCTGCGGGGCGGCGATGGTGACGGTGCGCGGCGTGCGCTGTCCTGTTGTCCGCGCCACCTCGATCTCGACGAGACCGGCCATCTCCTCGAAGCGCAGCACGCCGTCGCGATCGCGGCCGAGCTCGGCCAGCACCCAGCCGGTCCCGACATTGGGATGGCCGGCGAACGGCATCTCATGGCGCCGGTTGAAGATGCGCACGCGCGCCGTGTTCGTCGGGTCGTCAGGCGGGAGCACGAACGTCGTCTCGCTGAGGTTGAACTCGGCGGCGAGCGACTGCATCTCGCTGTCGGTGAGTCCCTGAGCGTCGGGAAACACCGCGAGCGGATTGCCGCCAAAGCGCCGCTCGGTGAAGACGTCGACGGTGATGAAGGCGTAGTCGCGCATTGCTCGCGTCAGACGACCTCGACGCCGATCTCGGCGGCGATGCGACGCAGGCCGGCGATCGACCGCGCCGTGGCGTTGCGGCCGTCCTCGGGGCAGTGCGTCTCGATGCTGGCCAGGACTTCCTTGGCCTCCACCTGGGACAGCAGGCGCCGGAGCTCGTCGGCCCAGGGAATGTCGCCTTCGCCGAACGGCACCGTGCGGCCGGCCGACAGGTCGCGGTCCTTGAGATGGATTGCCGTGGTGAGCGGCGCCAGCAGCGCGATGTCCTCGTCGCTGGGGCGCTCGCCGATCGACCATGCGTTGGCGATGTCGATCAGCGGACGCAGGTAGATCGGTTCGGGCTGCGAATCGTCCCGCTTGTCGAACTCCTCCTCCTGCTCCTCGAGCTTCGCCTTCTTGGCAGTCTCATCCTGCCAGCGAAAGTAGCCGGCGAGTTCGGCGATGCTGCCGACGTTGCACACCGGCTCGTTCTCGAGCTGCAGGGTCACGTCGTAATGGCCGGCGAGGTGCAGCAGCTTCTCGAGGTCGTCGGTCAGGCCGTACATGTGGCCTGGCTTGAACCCGCTGAATCGCAGATAGCTGAAGATGCGCAGGTGGGGAGCGCCCAGGATCACCGCGATCTGCATCGCGTGCGGCGCCCACTCCTTTTCCGGGCACTGGCTGGGATCGAAGGCGAAATCCACCTTTTCCGCGGTGGCGTTCCGGCCCTTCGCGGGCCACTTGAACGCCGGGGAGACGAAGGCGGGAACGTTCAGGCCGGCCTTCTCCAGGGTACGGCTGATATCGATCACTTCCTCGGTCTTCATGCCGAGCAGGTTGCGTCCTCCCACGGACCGCATGTCGAGATGCTTGAGCCCGTGCTCGTGGGCGAAGGAGATCATTTCATCGAGGGTCGGCCCGATTTCGTCGCCGATGACGGAGAGCTGAAGGCGCGGAAGGGTCATGGGCGCACCCTACTATGAGCGTTCGACTTTGGCTAAAGTCGAATATGCGACGGAAGGAAACGGCATGAGCGACGACACGGCAATCTTCGTGGGTTCCAGCGACGCCGCCGACCTGTTCCTCCTCCTGAAATATGCCAACCGCCACGGGCTGATCGCGGGTGCGACGGGCACGGGCAAGACGGTCACGCTCCAGACGATCGCCGAAGGCTTCTCATCGTTCGGCGTGCCGGTTTTCGTGGCCGACGTGAAGGGCGATCTCTCGGGCATCGGACAGCCCGGCGGCGACAATCCGCGCGCCGTGGAGCGGGCGCGGCAGCTCGGCATCGATGGCTATCAGGGCCGGCCCTTCCCGGCGGTGTACTGGGACCTGTTCGGCGAGAAGGGGCACCCGCTGCGGACAACCGTGAGCGAGATCGGCCCCGTGCTGATGGCGCGGCTGCTGCAGCTCAACGACACGCAGGAAGGCGTGCTCAACATCGTCTTCAAGGTCGCGGACGAGCAGGGGCTGCTGCTCCTCGACTTCAAGGATTTACAGTCGATGCTGCAGTGGACGGCCGAGAATGCCGGGTCGCTCACGACCCGCTACGGCAACGTCGGCAAGCAGACGATCGGCACCATCCAGCGCGCGCTGCTGACGCTCGAATCGCAGGGCGGCGAGCACTTCTTCGGCGAGCCGGCGCTCGACCTCGGCGACATGATCGCCTGCGACGCCTCCGGCGCAGGCCGCGTGAATATCCTGGCCGCCGATCGCCTGATGCAGAGCCCTCGGCTCTACGCCACCTTCCTGCTGTGGCTCCTGTCGGAGCTGTTCGAGGAACTGCCGGAGGTCGGCGACCTCGACAAGCCGCGCTTCGTGTTCTTCTTCGACGAGGCCCATCTGCTGTTCGACGACGCGCCCAAGGCGCTGGTCGACAAGGTCGAGCAGGTGGTGCGGCTCATCCGCTCCAAGGGCGTCGGCGTGTACTTCGTCACTCAGAACCCGCTCGATGTTCCTGACGATATCCTGGGCCAGCTCGGCAACCGCGTGCAGCATGCCTTGCGCGCCTTCACGCCGCGCGACCAGAAGGCGGTAAGAACGGCGGCCGAGACCTTCCGCCCGAATCCTGCCTTCGACGCGGCGGAGGCGATCGTCGAGCTCGGCGTCGGGGAGGCCCTGGTCTCGTTCCTCGACTCCAAGGGCGTCCCGCAGCCCGTGCAGCGTTGCCTTGTCGCGCCGCCGCGCGGACGCATCGGGCCATCCTCGGACGCCGAGCGCGCGGCGGCGATCAAGGCCGGTCCCTTGGCGGGCAAGTACGATTGCACGGTCGACCGCGAATCGGCCCACGAGATGCTGGTCCAGCGGACGGGCCGCGGCGAGGCCGCGCCGCAAGACGGCGGGGCGGCCACGCGCTCGGGCCGGCGCGGGCAGTATGACGCCGCACCGCCATCGCCTTCCGGGCCGTGGGGCCGGTCGCGCATCCCCCAGACGGAATCGCCCAGACCCGCGCCGGCCCCCGGGCCTGCGCCATCGCGGGCGCCGTCCCGGCGCAGCGACAGCACGCTCGACGCGACCCTGAAATCCATGGGCCGCGCCTTCGGCAGCACGCTCGTGCGCGAGGGCACGAGGCTGATCCTGCGCGGCGTGCTGGGATCGCGCCGGCGGTGAAAAGGCGGGCGGCTGCCCGCCAGTACGTCAGGCCAGCCGGTCCAGCTCCTTGACGATGGCGTCGCCCATCTCCTGGGTGCCGACCTTCTTCAGCCCGTCCGCCTTGCCGCCGCCCAGCAGGTCGGCGGTCCGATAGCCGGCCTTCAGCACGTTCTCGACGGCCGTCTCGACCAGGGCGGCCTCCTTTTCGAGGTCGAAGGAGTAGCGAAGCATCATGGCATAGGAGAGAGTCTCGGCCAGCGGGTTGGCCAGGCCCTTGCCGGCGATGTCCGGCGCGCTCCCGTGAATGGGCTCGTACAGCGCCTTGCGACGCCCCGTGGCGTCGGGAGCGCCCAGCGAGGCCGACGGCAGCATGCCGAGCGAGCCCGTGAGCATCGAGGCTTCGTCGGACAGGATGTCGCCGAACAGGTTGTCGGTGACGATGACGTCGAACTGGCCCGGCGAGCGCAGCAGCTGCATGGCGAGCGCGTCGGCGTACATGTGGTCGAGCTTCACGTCGGAGTACTTCTCCTTGTGCAGCTTCGTCGCTTCCTCGCGCCACAGCACGCCGGTGTGCATGACGTTGGCCTTCTCCGAGGACGTCACCTTGTTGCTGCGCTTGCGCGCCAGCTCGAAGGCGACCGCACAGACGCGGCGGATCTCGCCCGCCGTGTAGCGCTGCGTGTCGAAGGCCTCGACCTCGCCCTTGGCGTTGGTGTGGCGGCCACGCGGCTCGCCGAAATAGACGCCGCTGGTCAGCTCGCGGATGATCATGATGTCGAGGCCCTTGACGACCTCGGGCTTGAGCGTGCTGGCGTCGATCAGCGCATCGAACACCTTGGCCGGACGCAGGTTCGCGAAGAGGTCCATCTCCTTGCGCAGGCGCAGCAGGCCACGCTCTGGCTTCTTGTCGAACTCGACATTGTCCCACTTCGGACCGCCGACGGACCCGAACAGGACCGCATCGGCCTCGAGCGCCACCTTCATCGCATCGTCGGACAGCGGTACGCCGTGCTTGTCGAGCGCGGCGCCTCCGACGACATCCTCCTTGATGTCGAAGCCGACCGCGCGCTTCCTGCCCATCCAGGCGATGATCTTGCGCACCTCGTTCATGACTTCGGGGCCGATGCCGTCGCCGGGCAGCATCAGCAGATTGCGGTTGGACGCCATTGTCTTGGTTCTTTCTCGCTGGGGTCTTGTTCGCTCGGTGAGCGCGGTATCAGCCGGCCGCGTACAGCCAGGGCTGGGAGTCCTTCTGACGTGACTCGAACCCGTCGATCTCCGAACGCTTCTCCATGGTGAGGCCGATGTCGTCGAGGCCGTTCAGCAGGCAGTGCTTGCGGAACGGGTCGATGTCGAAGTGGACGGTGCCACCGTCGGGTCCCTTGATCTCCTGCTTCTCGAGGTCGATCTCGATGATGGCGTTGGCGCCGCGGCTGGCGTCATCCATCAGCTTGGCGATGACCTCCTTGGAGACCTTGATCGGCAGGATGCCGTTCTTGAAGCAGTTGTTGTAGAAGATGTCGGCGAAATCCTCGGAGATGATGCAGCGGATGCCGAAATCGAGCAGCGCCCACGGCGCGTGCTCGCGGCTCGAGCCGCAGCCGAAGTTCGGGCCGGCGATCAGGATCTTCGCGTTCTGGTAGGCCGGCTGGTCGAGAACGAAATCCTTCTTCTGGCCGTCGGCCGTCCAGCGCATCTCATAGAACAGGCCGTCCTTGAGGCCCGTCCGCTTGATCGTCTTCAGGAACTGCTTGGGGATGATCATGTCGGTATCGACATTGACCATCGGCAACGGCGCGGCGACGCCACGCAGCGTCGTGAATTTTTCCATGGGATCCCTCGCGAAACGCCGGAATTAACGGGCTTTTGCCGGCGGGGTCAAGCGGCCCGCCGGTTCCCCGCCCGGGCAGCGAACCGTCCGGCGAGCCCGGTCAGCGGACCTTGATGACGAGCGTATTGGCAATGATGTCGTGCAGGCCGCGCTTCTTGTCGGTGAAGGCGATCATGATGAAGCCGATGCAGAAGATGAGCGCCGAAAGGATCTTGGCGAAGTAGCGTCCGGTGGCGTTCATGAAGGTGAGGCGCTGGTAGTCGCCGGTCACGACGCGCAGGCCCAGCACCATCTTGCCGACCGTTGCGCCGCGCTCCGAGCTCTCCATCAGTGCGAAATAGAGCCAGCCGATGACGAAGCTCACGAGGTTCACCTGGGAGTACTGCATGCCGGGATCAGGGCTTTCCCAGTCAATCTCCCACATCGTTATGCCGAAGAACGACCAGACGATGCCGCTGATGATGGTCAGCAGGATGGCGTCGAGAAGATAGGCAACGAAGCGGATCCAGAAGCCGCCGTAGGAAACCTGTTCCGTTCCGGCAGGCTGCGCCTGCCATACCGGCGGCGGGGGCGGATTGGCGGAACCGGAGTTGGGAACGCTGGCCATGGCAGACTCCTCTTGGCGATCCTTTCTGCAATCTACCATGCAAGCGCTGGCTGGGCACGGCCGTCCGTCGGAACGAAAAACGGGCGGCGCAGGGCTGCGCCGCCCGTCGTTTCGGCTGTTGCGGGCGTGAAGGCCTACTGGAAGTCGCGGACGTCCGCCAGGGTGCCGCGGATGGCCGCGGCCGCAGCCATTGCCGGGCTCACCAGGTGGGTGCGGCCACCACGGCCCTGGCGACCCTCGAAGTTGCGGTTGGAGGTCGAGGCGCAGCGCTGCCCCGGCTCGAGCCGATCGGCGTTCATGGCGAGGCACATCGAGCAGCCCTGGATGCGCCATTCGAAGCCGGCCTCGAGGAAGATCTTGTCCAGCCCTTCCTTCTCGGCCTCCTGCTTCACGAGGCCGGAGCCCGGCACGACCATGGCCGAGACGCCCGGCGCCACCCTGCGGCCGCGCGCGATCGCCGCCGCCGCCCGCAGATCCTCGATGCGGCCGTTGGTGCAGGAGCCGATGAACACGCGGTCGATCGGCACGTCGACCAGGCGGGTGCCCGGCGTCAGGCCCATATAGGCCAGCGACCGCGCCCACGCCTCGCGGCGGTTCTCGTCGGGCGCATTGGCCGGATCCGGAATGACATCGGTGATCGGCAGCGCGTCCTGCGGGCTGGTGCCCCAGGTCACCATCGGCGGAATGTCCGATGCCAGCAGGTCGATCTGGGTGTCGAACGTCGCCTCCTTGTCGGTCGGCAGACGTCGCCACTGGGCCACGGCCAGCTCCCAGGCGCCGCCCTTCGGGGCGTGAGGACGGCCTTCGAGATACTTGAACGTGGTGTCGTCGGGCGCGATCAGGCCGGCGCGCGCACCC
Source organism: Pseudomonadota bacterium (assembly GCA_049323495.1). Taxonomy (GTDB): domain Bacteria; phylum Pseudomonadota; class Alphaproteobacteria; order Reyranellales; family Reyranellaceae; genus Reyranella. The sequence goes on along the minus strand of JBMONG010000002.1, from coordinate 92,346 downwards.
GCCTCGATGGACATGTTGCAGACCGTCATGCGGCCTTCCATCGTCATCTCGCGGATGGCGCGGCCGGCATACTCGATGACGTAGCCGGTGCCGCCAGCGGTGCCGAGGCGGGCGATGATGGCCAGGATCACGTCCTTGGCCGTCACGCCCAGCGGCAGGCTGCCTTCGACCGACACGCGCATGTTCCTGGCGGGCTTCTGGATCAGCGTCTGCGTGGCGAGGACGTGCTCGACCTCCGAGGTGCCGATGCCGAAGGCCAGCGCACCGAACGCGCCGTGGGTCGAGGTGTGGCTGTCGCCGCAGACGATGGTCATGCCGGGCAGGGTGAATCCCTGCTCGGGGCCCATGACATGGACGATGCCGCGGCGCGGATCGTTCATGTCGAAGTAGGGCACACCGAAGTCGGCGACGTTCTTCTCGAGCGTTTCGACCTGGATGCGGGATTCCTCGTCCATGCCGCCCTCGCCGATGGGCGTGGTCGGCGTGTTGTGGTCGGCCACGGCGATGGTGGCGTCGGGACGGCGCACCGGGCGATGGGCCATGCGCAGGCCTTCGAAGGCCTGCGGGCTGGTCACCTCGTGGACGAGGTGACGGTCGATATAGATGACGCAGGTGCCGTCGTCCTGGCGATGGACGACATGCGCATCCCAGATCTTCTCGAACAAGGTGCGCGGCGGAGCGGGCGGCGGCGGCACGGCCGGCTTCTTGCGGGTCGCCATGGTCGGCTACTTCTTCTTCCCGCCACCCTTGGCGGCGCGGACGGTCGCCCCGCCCTGGGGCTTTTCCTTCTTGAGCTTCTCGCGCCGCGGCCGCTTCGCGGCCTCCTCGGCCTGCTCGGCGAGCAGCTCGCGCTGGGCCTCGGTATCCTCGGCGATGCGGCTTGCCTTGCCGCGCAGCTCGCGCAGGTAGTAGAGCTTGGCGCGGCGCACGATGCCCTTGCGCACCACCTCGATCTCCCAGATGCCCGGGCTGTAGAGCGGGAACACGCGCTCGACGCCTTCGCCGAAGCTGATCTTGCGCACCGTGAACGAGGAGTTCACGCCGGCATTCTTGCGGCCGATGCACAGGCCTTCGTAGACCTGGATGCGCTCGCGATTGCCTTCTTGCACCTTGACGTGCACGCGCAGCGTGTCGCCCGGTTCGAAACGCGGCACCGGCCGTTCGGCCGTGATCCGGTCCATCGTGGCCTGCGCCAGCGTATCGAGAATGTTCATCGCATCCATCCTTTCGTCACTTCTGCTCGTCCCTTCGATCGGCCTGCCGCCGCCGGACCCAGAGGTCCGGCCGCCGCTGCCGCGTGATCTCTTCCCGCTGCCGTCTGCGCCACTCGGCGACCTTGCCGTGATGGCCCGAGACCAGAACCTCCGGCACGCGCCGTTCGATTCCGTCCGGCCCGGTCCAGAGCGCGGGCCGCGTATAGTGCGGGTACTCCAACAAATCCTGCTCGAAACTCTCCTCGCTTGCCGACGTAGGCTCGCCCATCACCCCGGGCAGCAGCCGCACGCAGCAATCCATCACCGCCAAGGCCGCAATCTCGCCGCCCGAAAGCACGAAATCGCCGATCGACACCTCCTCCAGCGCATGCGCCTCGATCACGCGCTCGTCGACGCCCTCGAACCGGCCGCACACCAGCAGCACGCCCGGCCCCGCCGCCAGGTCTCGGGCGCGCGCCTGCGTGAACGGCGCGCCGCGCGGGGACAAGAGCAGCTTCGGCACTTCCCGCCGGTCCGGCGCCGCCATGCCCGCCACTGCGGCCTCGATCGCCGCCGACAGCACGTCGGGCTTCATCACCATGCCCGCGCCGCCGCCGAAGGGCGCATCGTCAACCGTGCCGTGCCGGTCCCTGGCAAACCGCCGGATGTCGACCGCTTCGAGCGACCACACGCCTTCCTTCAGCGCCTTGCCCGCCAGGCTTGCGCCCAGCGGACCGGGAAACATCTCCGGAAAGAGCGTCAGCGCCCTCGCGCGCCACACGTCCTGTCACGCCTCCTTCTCGTCCACGCCCGCCAGCACGCCGGCCGGCGGATCCACCACAACCTTGCCGCCGTCGATGTCGACTTCGGGCACCGCATCGTCGGTGAAGGGCAGCATCACCGAACCACGGGACACGGCGCCTCCCGAAATCTCCATCGTCGGCCCGGCGCCGAAATCGTGGAAGGCGACCACCTTGCCCCAATCCCGGCCGTCCTTTCCGACGGCAGGCAGACCGATCAGGTCCGCCTCGTACCACTCCCTCTCGCCCGCCGCCGGCAGCGCGTCGCGGTCCACATAGAGCCGCAAGCCGCGGATCGCCTCGGCCGCCGTGCGATCGGCGACTCCTTCGATGCGGGCCAGGACGGCGCCCCTGACGGAGCTCAGCGCCTCGACCCGGAACCGCCGGCTTCCCGATTCGTCCGACAGCTGGCCATAGGAGGCGATCGCCATCGGTTCCTCGGTGAAGCTCCTGATGCGCACCAGGCCGCGCACACCGTGCGGCGCGGCCACGACGCCCAACAGGACGCGGTCCTTGTTCATCCCTCGCTCATCAGCTCGCGGCGGCCTCCTGGTCGCCACCTTCCGTGGTCGCGGCGGCGGCCGCGGCAGCCTTCATCCGCTCCTGCGCCTTGGCGCGCGGCAGCGGCTTCTTGCTCTGCTCGCGGCGCTCGCGCGGCTTCATCAGTTCGGCCTGGGCCAGGAACTTGGCCACCCGGTCGGACGGCTGCGCGCCGGACTTCAGCCAGTGCGCGATGCGCTCCTTGTCGAGCTTGATGCGCTGTTCGTGCTCGCGCGGCAGCAGCGGATTGTATGTGCCCAGCTTCTCGATGAAGCGGCCGTCGCGCGGGCTGCGCGAATCGGCCACCACGATGTGGAAGAACGGCCGCTTCTTGGAGCCGTGACGAGACATGCGGATCGCTAGCATTCCTTCTCCTTCGACAATCTTCAGCGCGGGAAGCCGGGCGGCGGCGTCATGCCACCGAGGCTGCGCATGAATCCCTTCTCTCCGAGCTTGTTCACGCGTTTCATCATCTTGAGCATGTCGGCATGCTGCTTGAGCAGCTTGTTGACGTCCTGGACCTGCACGCCCGAGCCTTTGGCGATGCGCTTCTTGCGCGATGCGTGGATGAGGTCCGGATTGCGCCGCTCCCTGGGCGTCATCGACAGGATGATCGCCTCCTGGCGCTTGAGCTGACCTTCGTCGACCTTGGCCTTCGACATCGCAGCCTTCGCCTGCATGGCGCCGGGCAGCAGGCCCATGAGCCCCTGCAGACCGCCCATCTTGCGCAGCTGGCGGAGCTGGCTGAGCAGGTCGTCCATGTCGAACTGGCCCTTGCGGACCTTGGCCGCCAGCTTCTCGGCGTCCTCCTTCTCGATCGTCTCGGCCGCGCGCTCCACGAGAGAGACGATGTCGCCCATCCCCAGAATGCGGTTGGCGATGCGGTCGGGATGGAAAGGCTCGAGCGCGTCGAACTTCTCGCCGACGCCGATCAGCTTGACCGGGCGGCCGGTGACGGCGCGCATCGACAGGGCCGCGCCGCCGCGCGCGTCGCCGTCGACGCGCGTCAGCACGATGCCGGTGACCGCCAGGCGGTCGTTGAAGGCCTTGGCGACGTTGACCGCGTCCTGGCCGGTCATCGCGTCGGCGACGAGCAGCGTCTCTTTCGGCTTGGCGAGGTCGCTGATGTCGGCGACCTCCTTCATCAGCTCCTCGTCGATCGACAGCCGGCCCGCGGTGTCGAGGATCAGCACGTCATAGCCTTCGCGCCGCGCCGTCTCCAGCGCCCGCCGCGTGATGGCCAACGGCATTTCCAGCGGCACGATCGGCAGGGTGGGAACGCCCGTCTGCTCGCCCAGCACCTTGAGCTGCTGCTGCGCGGCGGGCCGCCGCGTGTCGAGCGAGGCCATCAGCACCCGCCGCTTGGTGGCGAAGGTGCCGCCGAATTCCGCGGCCATGCCCTGCGGGCCCTGGGTCAGTCGGTAGCCGATCTTGGCCGACGTCGTGGTCTTGCCCGAACCCTGAAGGCCGACCATCAGGATCACGACCGGCGGGATGGCATTGAGGTCGAGATCGGAAACCGCGCCGCCCAGCATCTCGGCCAAGTGATCGTGCACGATCTTGATCACCATCTGCCCGGGCGTGACCGAGCGGATGACGTCGGTGCCGACCGCCTTGGGGCGTACCGAATCGATGAACTGGCGCACGACGGGCAGCGCCACGTCGGCTTCCAGGAGCGCCGTGCGGACCTCGCGCAGGGCCATGTCGACATCGGCTTCCGAAAGCGCGCCGCGCCCGCGAAGCCGGTCGAACACATCACCCAGGCGTTTGCTCAGACCCTCGAACATGTCACTCCATTCGCCCAAACAGATATCGCGCCGATGCGCGAACCTTCGCGGATCAGCGGAGCTCCCCCCGAAAGGGGAACCGGGAAATCGGCACGACCGATTGAACGGGCGGGGGTATAAGCCCTGCTGGGCGAGGAGTCAAAGGCTGGTCGGCGGAGCGTAACCCATTGGCAAACAACAATTCCCTGGCTGTGCCCGGCTGGACGCTCCTGGTCTTCCTGGCCTCTGCGGCGCTGCTGGCCGTGCCTGCCGTCTGGCTGGCGCGCGATTTCGGTATGCTGGGGGCACTGGCGGCCTTCTTCGGCGCCGGCCTGGCCGCGATCGCCATCGCCGTGGCGCCGCTCGGCATGCCCGTCGTTCCGGCCCTCGGATTTCAGGCCGTGGGCTGGAAGCCGATCGTTCTCGGTGTCGTGGTGACGACCCTCATCTCCGTCGCCGTCAGCCAGCTTGGTGTCGAGCCGCAGGGCATGAAGCAGGCCGTCGAGATCGCCAGTCGGCCGGACGAATTCCTCATAAGCCTCGCCATCCTGGCCGGCTTGGCGCCCGTGGTCGAGGAACTGACCTTCCGCGGGCTTCTCTACGGCTGGCTGGCGGGCCGGTGGGGCCCCGTCGCGGCCTGGATCGTGAGTTCGCTGGCCTTCGCGGCCGCGCATGTCGAGCTGGCGCACGCCGTCCTCGTGCTGCCGCTTGGCCTGTGGTTCGGCTGGCTGCGCTGGCGCACCGGATCGCTCTGGCCGTCGCTGGTCGCCCACATCGCCAACAACGGGCTGGCGGTGTCGGCAGCCGCGCTTCTCGCCGATTGATCCGCCCGCCCGGGCCGGGTCAGGCGGCGAGCTTGCGGTCGACGAAGTCCAGGCGATCCTGGCCCCAGAAGATCTCACCGTCGATCACGAAGGACGGTGCGCCGAACACGCCCTGCTCGATGGCATGCTTCGTGTAGGCCTCGCGCTTCGCGTCGATCGCGGGATCGTCGGCTGCCCGGGTCACCGCATCGGCATCGAGGCCGCAGGCGGCGATGATCTCCCGCAGCGTGGCGGGATCGCCGGTGTTCTTCTCTTCCGTCCACAGCGCGGCCAGCACGGCATGGGCGAGCCGGATGGCGTCGGCCATGCGGCCCTGCTCGCGCAATGCGATCATGCAGCGTGCTGCCGGCACCTCGTTGGCGGGGAAGAATCTGGGCTCCAGCGTGAGCTTCACCCCGAGATGATCGCGCCAGCGCTTCAGCTCCATCATCCGATAGGCCTGCCGTTGCGGCGCCCGCTTGGGCAGCGGCAGGCCGCCCGATACGGCGAACACCGATCCGAAATCGACCGGCCAGATCGTCACCTCGGCCTTGTGCCGTGCCGCGATGGCCTCGAACCGTCGGGAACCCAGATAGGCCCAGGGCGAGTTCAGCGAAACGTAGTAGTCGATGTGCTTTGCCATCATCTCCCCGCGATTGGCGGACTGTGGCGCATTGGCAGGCGACAGCAAAGGGGCGATCGGCCATCCTGACCACGTGTCGGAACGAGCGATCGCGATCACCGGCGGCGACGCCGGCTACTTCGACCTGATCAGGGATTGCGTTGGCTCCCTGCGCGGCACTGCGGAAGGTCGGGCGCTGGCGCTGGGCATCCTCGACTGCGGGCTGACCGACGAGCAGCGCGCCTGGTGCCGAAACCAGGGCGCCATCCTGGTCGTGCCCCAATGGGACTACGACTTTCCTGGGCGCGACCGGCTGCAGGACGGTTACAAGGCGCTGACCGCACGGCCGTTCCTGCCGCGCTATTTTCCCGGCTTCGACCTCTATCTCTGGATCGATGGCGACTGCTGGGTTCAACAGGGCGATGCCCTTGCGCTGTTCCTGGCGGCCGCCCGCACGGGGGCGCTCGCGGTGGCGCCGGAGATCCATCGCTCGATGCGCCACTACCGCCATGCCTGGGGAGAGTTCTCCTCGATCAACGGGGCGGCGATGGCGGCCTGCTTCGACCGCGAGACGGCCGAGCGCCTCATCCGCTATCCCATGATCAATGCCGGCGTCTTCGCCTTGAAGGCGGATGCGGCGCACTGGACGGGCTGGGGCGAGCTGATGGGCGAGGCCCTGCAGCGCTCGACGAACATGACCGACCAGGTGGCGCTGAACGTGCTGGTCTACGACAGGGGCTTTCCCTGCGAGCCGCTGCCCAGCCGCTGCAACTGGCCTGTCCATCACGCGACGCCGGCCTGGGACGCCGAACGTGCGCTCTTCGTCGAGCCCGCGATGCCCTACGAGCCATTGGGCATCCTGCACCTGACCATCTATACCAAGAAGCTGGCGGCCCTCGACGTGCGGGAGTTGGGCGGTCGGCACGCCGGCGAGGTGCGGGCCCGCTCGTTGCGCTGGCCGGGGCGAACGGCCATATAGCCCGACATGGCCGGTACGCCATTCCTGAAGATGCACGGGCTGGGCAACGATTTCGTCGTGCTCGACGCACGTCGCGCATCGTTCGATCTGACGCGGGAGCGGCGGCGGCTGATCGCCGACCGGCGCCTGGGCGTGGGCTGTGACCAGCTCATCGTGCTCGAGCCGCCGACCGAACGCGAAGCCGACGTCTTCATGCGCATCTACAACCCCGATGGCGGCGAGGCCGGCGCCTGCGGCAACGCCACGCGCTGCGTCGCCTCGGTGGTCATGGACGAGCGCAGGACGGACCATGTCACGGTGCAGACCATCGCCGGGCTGCTCGACTCTCAGAAGGCCGGCGCCGGCGGCAACGGCCTGCCGGTGATCTCTGTGGACATGGGCCCGGCCCGGCTCGACTGGCGCGACATCCCGGTGCGCGAGGCCTGCGACACCAACCACATGCCGGTCGGCCTGGGGCCGCTGCAGGATCCCGTCGGCACCAGCATGGGCAATCCCCATGCAACCTTCTTCGTCGACGATGTCGACTCGGTCCCGCTCGGGGAGCTCGGCCCGAAGATCGAGCGTGACCCCTTTTTTCCCGAGCGCGTCAATGTCGGCGTCGCCCGGCTGCTGGGCGACGGCCGCCTGCGTCTGCGCGTCTGGGAGCGTGGCGCGGGCATCACGCTCGCCTGCGGCTCGGGGGCCTGTGCGGCTGTCGTTGCCGCCAGCCGCCGCGGTCTCGTGCCCCGCAAGGCCGATGTCGTGCTGGACGGCGGCACGCTCGCCATCGAATGGCTGCGCGATGGCCACGTGCTGATGACCGGCGGCATCGCCGTCGCCTTCAAGGGCGAGCTCGACCGCTCGCTGCTTTCGTGAGGGAATCCGGTGAGCGACACACCAAAGTCCGAAGAGGGCAAAGCCGAAAAGGAGGCTCCCAAGAGGGGCTGGCTGTCACGGTGGCGCTCCAAGGCCGAGTCGCCGGGCGCAGCGCCCCAGCCCGAGGCCGAGCCCGAGCGGGTGAGCGAGGCACATGCGGTCGAGGAGGGCAAAGCCGAAGAGGGTGCGGCCGGGCGCGACGAGGCTCCGCTTGACCCGGGGCCGGCTGTGGCCGGGACGCAGTCCGAACCGGAAGCCGCAAGAGACGCTGAGAAGAAGGGTTGGCTGTCGCGGTGGCGCTCCCGGTCGGACTCCCCGGGGGCAGCCCCCGAGCCCGAGGCAGCCAGCGAGGCCCCCGCGCCCGAAGCGGGCGACCGGACGCCTCAGGAGGCTGCGGCCCCGCCGGTTTCGCCTGAGCCGCAGGACGGTGGAAGGGAAGCCGAGAAGAAGGGCTGGCTGTCGCGGCTGCGCGAGGGTCTGTCGAAGTCGACCCGGCGGGTCACCGAAAGCATCACCGGTCTCTTCACCAAGAAGAAGCTGGACCAGCAGACTTTGGACGAGCTCGAGGATGCGCTGATCCAGGCCGATCTCGGCGTCGCCGTGGCCGCGCGCCTGGTCGAGAAGCTGGGCAAGGAGCGTTTCGGCAAGGAGGTCACCAACGAGGAGGTGCGCGCCGACTTCGCCGAGGACATCGCCGAGATCCTGCAGCCCGTCGCGGTGCCGCTCACGATCGATCCCACCCGCAAGCCGCATGTCGTGCTGGTGGTCGGCGTGAACGGCAGCGGCAAGACCACGACGATCGCCAAGCTCGCCAATCTGTACAAGGGCGAGGGCCGCAAGGTCATGCTGGCGGCGGGCGACACGTTCCGCGCTGCCGCCGTCGAGCAGCTGAAGGTGTGGGGCGATCGCGCCGGCGTGCCGGTGGTTTCGAAGAACACCGGCGCGGATGCCGCGGGCCTCGCCTACGAGGCGCTGGAAAAGGCCCGCGCCGAGCAGTGCGACGTGCTGCTGATCGACACGGCAGGCCGTCTGCACAACAAGGCCAACCTGATGGACGAGCTGGCCAAGATCGTCCGCGTTCTGCGCAAGCAGGACCCGCAGGCGCCGCATTCCTGCCTGCTGGTGCTCGATGCCACGACCGGCCAGAACGCCCATGCCCAGGTCGAGACCTTCAAGACCATGTCGCCCGTGGACGCCCTGGTGCTGACCAAGCTCGACGGCAGCGCCAAGGGCGGCGTGCTCGTGGCGCTCGCCGAGAAATTCAAGCTGCCGGTCGTGGCGATCGGCGTAGGTGAGGGCATCGACGACCTGCGGCCGTTCGAGGCGCGTGCCTTTGCCCGCAGCCTGATGGGACTGTCATGAGCGAGGGGACCCGGGAGGAAGGCGGCATGCGCCGCCTCTACGCGACGGCATTGGAGCTGGGGCCGCTGGTGCTCTTCTTCGCCGCCAATGGCCGCTGGGGCATCTTCGTCGGCACCGCCGTGTTCATCGTCGCGACCGCCATCGCGCTGCCCTGCTACCGCTGGCTGGAGCGGCGCTGGCCGATCATGCCGCTGGTCGGCGGCTTTTTCGTGCTGGTGTTCGGCGGGCTGACGATCTGGCTGCAGGACGACACCTTCATCAAGCTGAAGCCGACCATCGTGAACTGCCTGTTCGGCGTGATCCTCGGCGGCGGGCTGCTGCTGTTCGACAAGCCGCTGCTCAAGCCGATCTTCGGCGCCGCCTTCCGCCTCACCGACGAAGGCTGGCGCAAGCTCACCGTCCGCTGGACCCTGTTCTTCTTCGTGCTGGCGGCGGTCAATGAGGTGATGTGGCGCTTCTTCTCGACGGACACCTGGATCGCCAGCAAGATGCTGCTCAGCTTCCCGCTGACCCTGGTCTTCGCCTTCCTGCAGGTGCCCCTGCTGCGGCGCTACTGGGACGGCGACGACAATCCCTTCGCGAGCGGCAGCTAGACTGGATGTTCGGCGTGAGCAGAGGCAGCTTCGGAGAATATGTCCGATAGCGGCCGATGTTGCGCGTCAGGACGCTGTAGTTCTTCACCGCCGCGTGCGCCCCGGTCAGAAAGTCCGGCAAGGGCGACGTCTTCATCCCAGACCGGCGACGATAGGCAAGAAAAGCCTTTCCGGCCAGCAAGGCGGCTTCGAATGGAACGGCTTCGCGTCCCAGGATCGCCGATGGCAAGGCTTCGTCCAGCTCCTCGATCCGTTCGAAGCCGACAGATACCTCGGCATAGACGATCGGGTTGATCACGATCCGAGATTCGTTGACGGCGCGCGCGACTGCGGCGCTCGCCTGGGGAACCAGCGCTGATCGTTTGTCAGAATGTCGAGCAGGACGTTGCTGTCGACGAGAACGGAACTCGTCACCGTCGCGTCAGCGCCATGATCTGGTCGGTGCTGAGCTTGCTGTCGGCACGGCCACGCATATGCGCGACCAACCGTGCGCCGCGACTTGTCGCCTTGCGATCGGCTCTAACGATCCGGACGCTCTTGCCATCATAGATGAACTCGACCTCCGTATGGGGAAGAAGGCCGGCCTGTTCTCGGATTTGCTGCGGAATCGTCACTTGCCCCTTGGAGGTGATGCGCAATCTTCAGTTCCTGCTCTTACTGGTAAGAGTAAGTATGATCTTTCGATCCGACAGGGGGGCAAGGGCTCCCGATCAATTCACTTCCGGCTCCGCCAGCGCCGCCTTCTTGAGCGTCGAGAGCTTCGGCAGCGGCGCATCGAGCAGGGCGACGCAGTCGAGGATGCCGGTATCGGTGGGTCCCCTCCGCGTCGGCACGTCGTTGCCGATCAGCGACTGCTTGTTGGCGCGCAGCATCGCACGGAATGCTTCGACGCGCTGCCAGCCCGTGTAGCCGCCGGCTTCCAGCTCATCGCCGCGCATGCGCAGCCACATCGCGGCCGCGCCCGCCGCATGCACGGTCGCATAGGACGTCCCGTCGCCGTTGCCCGCGACGTCCGTGTAGGGTTCCGGCAGGCCGAACACGGCGTTGGGCCGGCAGACATCGTCGGCCGGCGCCCAGATGTCCACGTACTTGCGTCCGTCCTCGTAGTCGAAGCAGACCTTGCGGTCGGCGTTGATGCCGCCCACCAAGATGGTGCGCGAGTAGCGGCCGGGATAGACGGTGAAGCCGACGAGCTGGGGCGCGTCCTGCGTCTGGCCGGCGGCGCAGACCACGATCACGCCTCGCTCGTAGGCATGGTCGACGGCGCGGCCGAGGGCGTGCATTTCCTTCACGTTGCCGAACACCGACTGGACGCCCAGGCTGATCGAGATCACGTCGGCCAGGTTGCGATCCACGGCGTCCATGATGGCGAGCGCGGCATTGACGATCGTCCTGCCGCTCAGCACAACGCCGTTGGTGATGCGATAGGGCACCACCGGGACGGTCGGGCAGACGCCGGTGTAGACGCCGGGCAGGTTGCCGCACAGCGCACCCAGGGTGCGCGTGCCGTGGCCCGGATTGATGCCCAGCCCGCCCGAATAGTTCAGCGGATCGCGCGGCTCCGTGATGCCGGGATCCATGAAGTTCAGCCCGTCCGCCACCTGCAGGGCGGGGCGGGTGCTCGCCAGGTTGAACACGATGTGGTTGGTGAAGCCGGTGTCGAGATGGGCCACCACGATTCCGCGCCAGTCGTTGGTCGGTCCGACTTCCGCCAGAACCCGGCCCATCGCCTCGCGCGATCGGATGGCGTCGATGTTCCAGGTGCTGCTGGGCATGCCCGTCTCCCCCGCGTCGTCCGCCGATGATCGGCGGAAGGCGCGGGAAGGGCAAGGGCAATGCGCAACCTCAGGAAGTGATCGTCAGACGCCCGTCGGCTTGCGCGGCGGCCACAGGCGGGCGAGTTCGCCGGTCGGATTGGAGTAGGTGGCGAAATCCGACCGCTCCCGCGACTCATGGAAATGGGCGAGGGCCCAGACGACCGTGGGAAAGGCGAGCTCGTCCCACGGGATGTCGGCCCATTCCACCAGGGCAACCGCTTCGCTCTCCGGTCCGGCGGCCACCTCGGCGTTCGTCAGCCGGGCGCGATACATGATCTGCACCTGGCCGATGCGCGCGATGCTGTACATCGCGAGCAGGCGGTCGATCTCGATCGTGGCGCAGGCCTCCTCGCGTGCCTCGCGCTGGGCGGCCTGCTCGGTCGTCTCGCCCAGCTCCATGTAGCCTGCGGGCAGCGTCCAGAACCCCTTGCGCGGTTCGATGGCGCGCTTGGCGAGCAGGATGCGATCACCCCACGTGCACACCGCGCCGGCCACGATCTTGGGGTTCTGGTAGTGGATGAACTCGCAGCGTCCGCACACCAGCCGCTCGCGATTGTCGCCGTCGGGGATCCGCTTCTCGAAGTGGTCTGGCGGGTCCCAGGGCAATCGCGGACGGTCGGGCGTGCTCATGCCGGGTATCCTACGCCGCCCGGATCAGGGCGGCGACGCCGGGCAGGGTCTTGCCTTCCATCCATTCGAGGAAGGCGCCGCCGGCGGTCGACACGTAGGAGAACTTCTCCTCCACCCCGGCGGCGGCCAGCGCCGCCACGGTGTCGCCGCCACCCGCGACCGAAAGCAGCTTGTTCGCCGCCGTCAGCTCCGCGACGCTGCGCGCCAGTGCCATCGTGCCGGCGTCGAACGGCTTGAGCTCGAAGGCGCCGAGCGGCCCGTTCCACACCAGGGTCGCGCACTTGCCGACCTCGTCCCGGTAGAGCGCGGTCGATTTCGGGCCTACATCGAGGATCATCTGGTCGTCGGGACAGGCGGTCGCGTCGACGACCTGGTGCGGCGCTCCGGCCTTGAACTCGCCGGCCACGACGACGTCGATCGGCAGCAGCACCTTGCATCCCGCGGCCTCGGCCTTCTCGAGGATCTCGAGAGCGGTCTTGCCGAGGTCCTTCTCCGACAGCGACTTGCCGACATGAATCCCCTGCGCCTGCAGGAAGGTGTTGGCCATGCCGCCGCCGATGATCAGCACGTCGACCTTGCCGACGAGGTTGCCGAGCAGGTCGAGCTTGGTCGAGACCTTGGCGCCGCCCACGACGGCGCAGACCGGCCGCCGCGGCGTGCCCAGCGCCTTGTCCAGTGCCTCGAGCTCGGCCTGCATCAGCCGGCCCGCGGCGGCAGGCAGCCGATCGGCCAGGCCCGCCGTCGAGGCGTGCGCGCGGTGGGCGGCGGAGAAGGCGTCGTTGACGTAGACGTCCCCCAGCACCGAGAGCCGGTCGACGAAGGCCGGATCGTTCTTCTCCTCCTCCTTGTGGAAGCGCAGGTTCTCCAGCAGCAGCACCTCGCCCGGCTTGAGCAGCCGGACGGCTTCCTCGGCCTGCGGGCCGACGCAGTCCTCGGCAAAGGCCACCGGCTTGCCCAGCGCCGCCGCCAGCGGTTCGACGAGGGGCTTGAGCGACATCTCCGGCACGCGCTTGCCGTCGGGCCGTCCGAAATGGCTGAGCACGATCACCTTCGCCCCCTTGGCCGCGAGTTCCGACAGCGTCGGCACCGCCCGCTCGATGCGGGTGGCGTCCGTCACCTTTCCGTTCTTCATCGGCACGTTGAGATCGACGCGGACCAGCACGCGCTTGCCGGACATCTCGAGGGAATCGATCGTGTTGAATGTGGTCTTGGGCATGTATCTCTCTGCCTTCCGGGGGCCTGTCAGCGTTTGCGGATGACGAATATCAGGGTTTCCCCGTCCTTCCGACTCGACACCAGCTCATGGCCGGTCTGCCGGCAGAAGGCGGGAAAGTCCTGTTCGGCGGCCGGATCGGTAGCGCGCACCGTGAGGAGGCCGCCGACCGGCAGCTCGCGGAGCTTGCGGTTGGCGCGCAGGACGGGCAGCGGGCAGAGCAGTCCGCTGGCATCGTATTCAAGGGTGTCCGTCATCGCGGCCGATAGTAGCGCATGGCTTCGGGCAGCCAGCGGCGGATATCGGCGAGCCGCGTCGTGTCGGCGGGGTGGGTGCTGAGCCATTCGGCTTGCTGGCGACCGCTATTCGCGGCACGCATGCGCTCCCACAGGGCGATGGCGTCGCGCGGGTCGTATCCGGCCATCGCCATCAGGATCAGGCCGATGCGATCGGCTTCGGATTCCTGGGCGCGGGACATTGGCAGCAGGTAGCCCACGGTCGCGCCGGCGCCCAGCGCCGCCATCATCGCCGGCATGTAGGTGCGGCTGCGGCCCGACACGGTCGTGGACAGGGCGATCGCCGCCGCGGTCGTGCCCACCTGGGCGACCATCTGGTCGCTCATGCGTTCGGCACCATGGCGCGCCAGGGCGTGCGCGACCTCATGGCCGATCACGACCGCCAGGCCGGTTTCGTCGCGGGTGATCGGCAGCAAGCCCGTATAGACCACCACCTTGCCGCCGGGCAGGCAGAAGGCATTCGGTTCGTCCTTGTCGACAACCTTGAATTCCCAGCGGTAGTTGGGGGCCCGCCACAGTTCGCCAGGCGGCCGCTCGGCGGCAGCGGCGATGCGCCGCCCGACCTTCTCGACCAGGGCGACCGTCTGCGCGCTCTTCGACAGCGGCTCCTTCGACAGGACCTCGCGATAGGCCTGCAGTCCCATCTGGCGCTCTTCGCCTTCGCTCACGAGCATCATCTGCGATCGGCCCGTCACAGGTGCCGATTCGCAGGCTGCCAGCAGCAATGCTGCAGCGCACATGCCCGTCAGGACTCGCATGCCTGCAATCTAGGGAGGCCATGCCGTCAGGTCGAGAGGAAGCCCTCGCCGCCACGGCGCAGCAATTCGTCCGCCGCGTCGCGGCCCATCGCGCGGCCGTCATCGGCAGCACCGCGGCGTTCGACGGCGATGAGCTGGGAGCCGTCGGGCTTGGCGATCAGGCCGCGCAGGTGGAGCGCCGTGCCTGTGAGAACCGCGTGACCGGCTATCGGCGTGCGGCAGGAGCCATCAAGGCGGGCGAGCATCGCGTGCTCGGCGGCCACGCAGGTCGCGGTCGGGGCATGATCGATGGCGGCGAGCCAGCCCCGCGTGCGCGCATCCTCTGCCCGGCATTCGATGCACACGGCACCCTGGCCGACGGCCGGCAGCATCTCATCCTCCGGCACGGGCGTGCCGACATGGGCCATGCCGAGGCGTCTCAGGCCGGCCAGCGCCAGCAGGGTCGCCTCGACCTCGCCGGCGGCCCGCTTGGCCAGCCGCGTGTCGACGTTGCCGCGCAACGTGACCACGCGCAGGTCCGGCCGACGGTGCAGCAGCTGCGCGCGGCGCCGCAAGGCCGATGTCCCGACCACGGCGCCCTGCGGCAGATCGTCGATACGCGCCGCGCCGCCGGCGATCAGCACGTCGCGCGCGTCCTCGCGCGGCAGGAACGCCGCGATCAGCAGGCCGGGAGGCTGCGCCGTCGGCATGTCCTTCATGCTGTGCACGGCGGCGTCGATGCGGCCGGCCAGCAGGGCCTCCTCGATCTCCTTGACGAACAGGCCCTTGCCGCCCGCCTCCGACAGCGGGCGGTCCTGGATCGCATCCCCCGTCGTCCTGATGACGACAATCTCGATGGCCCCGGGGACTGCGAGAGCGGGAATCGCGCGGGCCAGTGCATCGCGCACCAGTCCGGCCTGGGTGAGGGCGAGCTTGCTGCCGCGCGTGCCTAGTCTCAGGGGAGCCGTCATGGCGCTGCTCTAGCTTAGGTGGCCGGCGGAGGCTAGAAGTCAGCCATGCGCGTCCTGGGAATTGAAACGAGCTGCGATGAAACGGCGGTCGCCGTCGTCGAGGGGCCGCCCGGGCGTGCGCCGGTGGGACGGATCCTGGCCAACGTCGTCTACAGCCAGCAGACCGAGCATCGGCGCTTTGGCGGCGTCGTGCCCGAGATCGCCGCACGCGCCCATCTCGAACGCATCGACGGTCTGGTCGAGGAGGCCCTCGCGACGGCCGGCCTAGGCCTGGACGATATCGATGCGTTCGCCGCCACCGCCGGTCCCGGCCTGATCGGCGGCGTGATGGTCGGCGTCATGGCGGCCAAGGGGCTCGCCTTCGCGCGCAGCAAGCCTTTCCTCGCCGTCAACCACCTCGAGGGGCATGCGCTCACCGTGCGGCTCACCGAGGCGGTGGACTTCCCCTACCTGCTGCTGCTGGTGTCCGGCGGCCATTGCCAGCTCCTGACGGTGCGCGGTCCGGGCGACTTCATGCGGCTCGGCACGACGATCGACGATGCTGTCGGGGAGTGCTTCGACAAGACAGCCAAGCTGCTCGGCCTGGGCTTCCCCGGCGGGCCCGCCGTCGAACGCCTGGCGCGCGGCGGCGATCCGCAGCGCTTCGCCCTGCCGCGGCCGATGTGGCGCAAGCCAGGCTGCGACTTTTCCTTCTCGGGCCTCAAGACCGCCGTGCGCCTGGCCGTCGACAAGCTCGCGCCGGAGGACGATCGCGCGCGCGCCGATCTCTGCGCCTCCTTCCAGCGCACCGTTGGCGACGTGCTGGTCGACCGCTGCACGAACGCGCTCGGCATGGCGCCGTCGCCGACGCTCGTGGTCGCCGGCGGCGTGGCCGCGAACCTCTACCTGCGCAGCCGGCTCGAGGAGGTGGCGCACCGGCACGGCGCGCGGCTGGTGGCGCCGCCGGTCAGGCTCTGCACCGACAACGGCGCGATGATCGCCTGGGCCGGCATCGAACGGCTTCGGCTGGGCTGGACCGACGGGCTCGACTTCAAGCCGCGGCCGCGCTGGCCCCTCGACGGCAAGGCGGCGGCATGAACTCGGAAGTGATCCCGCTGTTCGCGACGCCCATCGTGCTCACCGACCTGCCCGACGCAGCGGCGCTCAATGCGGAGCTCCGGCGCGTGATCGGCCAGCGGGAGAAGAGCCATCCCGGCACGCAGCATTCGAACCTGGGCGGCTGGCAGTCGACCTGGGACATGGATCGCTGGGGCGGTGCCCCGACGATCAAGCTGCTGGCGATCACCCGCGGTGTGGCGAACCGCACGACGACGGACCGCGAGGGCAAGCCGGTCTCGATCAACTGGCGGGCCAACATCTGGGCGAACGTCAACCGCACCGGCCACGGCAACGAGTTCCATTCCCATCCCGGCAGCTTCTGGTCCGGCGTCTACTACGTCGACGACGGCGGCATCGCCGCCGATCCGTCCCTGGGCGGCGAGCTCGAGTTCATGGATCCGCGCGGCCCGGGGCCGGCGATGTATGCGCCGCAGCTCGCCTTCGCCATGCCCGGCGGCCTGTCGGTCGGCGCCAACGAGGTCGTGCGTCCGCAGGCGGGACGGCTGGTGATGTTCCCGTCCTGGATGCTGCATCAGGTGCGCCCCTATCGCGGCACGACGGAACGCATCTCCATCGCCCTCAATCTCAGCCTGTGAGCGCGCTCCAGCATATCGGCGTTGTCGGGGGCGGGGCCTGGGGCACGGCGCTGGCCTGCCTCGGCCGGCGCGCCGGCCGGCGGGTCAGCCTGTGGTCGCGCGATGCCAGCGTCGCCTCGGCGGTCGCACGCGACCGCGCCAATCCTGTGTACCTGCCCGGACTGCCGCTGGACGACGGCATCGAATCGGTGCGCGCGATCGAGGAGCTGGACGCCTGTGACATCCTGCTGCTGGTGTGCCCGGCGCAGGCGGTGCGCGACCTCGCGCCGCGCCTGCCCGGACGGTCGCCCGTCGTGATCTGCGCCAAGGGCATCGAGGCGTCGAGCGGGCTGCTGATGCCGGAACTGCTGGGAGAACTCCTGCCCGGGCGGCCTCTCGCCGTGCTTTCGGGCCCGAGCTTCGCCGAAGAGGTGGTGCGCGGCCTGCCGACCGCCGTCAGCATCGCGACGCGGGAGGCCGCGGCGGGCGAGGCGCTCGCCGCCGCCCTGGCGGCCGGCACCTTCCGGCCCTACTGGACGCATGACGTCATGGGCGTGGCGCTGGGCGGCGCGGTCAAGAACGTGCTCGCCATCGCCGCCGGCATCGTCGAGGGACGAGGGCTGGGCTACAACGCCGCCGCGGCGCTCGTGACGCGCGGTTTCGCCGAGATGGCGCGGCTGGGGCGGGCGCTGGGCGTGGAGCTCGAGACGCTGACGGGCCTCAGCGGCATGGGCGACCTGGTCCTGACCTGCCACGGACCCTTGTCGCGCAACCGTTCGCTGGGGCTGGCGCTCGGCAAGGGGGTGTCGCTCGCCCAATACATGACCGGCCGCCGCCAGGTCGTCGAAGGCGAGGCGACGGCGCCTGCCGTGCTGGCGCGTGCCGAGCGGCTGGCGATCGAGATGCCGATCTGCGCGTCCGTCGATGCTATCCTGCACCGCGGCGCCGATCTCGATGATACGATCCGGGCGCTGCTGGCGCGTCCCCTCAAGCACGAGGGAACGCGGCCCGGCGGATCGCGGCCAAGCGGATCGCGGCACGGCGCAGGATGATGAGCGGAGGGCATGACATGGCGTACTGGATCATCAAATCCGAGCCATCGGCCTATTCATGGGAACAGCTGGTCAAGGACAAGCACACCTCGTGGACGGGCGTGCGCAACGCCCAGGCGGCGGCCAACCTCAAGGCGATGAAGCGCGGCGACCGCTGCTTCTTCTACCATTCCAACGAGGGCAAGGAGATCGTCGGCATCGCCGAGGTGGTGAAGACCGCCTATCCCGATCCGACGGACAAGACCGGCAAGTCCGTCACCGTCGACGTGAAGGCGGTGGAGCCGGTGAAGACGCCGGTGACCCTGGCCGCGATCAAGGCCGACCCGAAATTCAAGGAACTGCCGCTGGTGCGCCAGTCGCGCCTATCGGTATCGCCGGTCAGTGACGATCTCGCCAAGCTCCTGCTGAGGATGGCCGCCGGCAAGTGATCGACAACACCCGCGGCATCCTCGCGATGTCGGCGTCGGTCGTGGTCTTCATCTTCAACGACGCTCTGATCAAGCTCGCGGCGGAGAGTGTGCCGGCGATCCAGTCGATCGGCGTGCGCGGGGTCTTCGCCACCTTGTGGTGCACGCTGGCACTGCTGGCGACCGGCGCCTGGCGGCGGATCGCGGCCGCCGGCCACCCGCGCATCGTGCTGCGCGGCCTGCTTGAGGCGGCGGCGGCCATCGTCTACCTGATCGCCCTGTTCCATATTCCCTTCGCCGTCGCCACCGCCGTCAACATGTCGACGCCGCTGATCCTGACGCTCCTGGCCGTGCTGATCCTCAAGGAGGACGTGCGCTGGCGGCGCTGGAGCGCGATGATCGTCGGCTTCGTCGGCGTGCTGATGGTGATCCAGCCGCGCCCGGGCGATCTCAACCTCTGGACCTGGGTCGCCCTGGCCGGCACGACGATCGGGGCGTTCCGCGATGTCATTGCGCGCTACCTGCCGCAGGGCGTGCCGACCCTGGTCGTGTCCTTCACGACCGCCCTGATCGTGGCCGTGGTCGGCTGCGGCTGGGCCCTCGTGGAAGGTTGGCAGCCGATGACCAAGGAAGCCTTGGGCTTCATCCTCGCCTCCTCGCTGCTGCTGGCGACGGGCTACCAGTTCCTGGTGGTGGCGCTGCGCTCGGGCGGCGAGCTCTCCGTCATCGGCGCTTTCCGCTACAGCTCGATCCTGTGGGCGCTCGCGATCGGCTATGTCGTGTGGGGCGAGGTGCCGGATGCGCTGGCGCTCGCCGGCATCGCCGTCATCGTCGCGGCGGGGCTGTACATCCTCCACCGCGAGCGCGTGCGCCGCTGACCGTTGGTCAGCGGGCGACCCAGGCTGCGTAGTCGCGCGCGACCTCCTCGACGGCAGTGTCGTAGAAGCGCTTGCCATGCTCGGGCGTCGCCTGGTTGGGATCGGAGCCGATGCGCCCGTCGGGGAAGTTGCGGCGATAGTCCTCGGCGTCGGCAAAGCTGCCGTTGGGCGCGATGCGCGGCTCCATCTCCTTCTGCTGCATCGTCTCGGGATACTTGTACCAGGTCAGCGCCACTTCCGAGGCGGTGGCGTGGCTGCCCTCGCCGACTGGATAGAGTTCCTGGCTGAGCCGCTTGATGCCGGGCCCGTCCCACCAGTTGCGCAGCGCGCACTTGATCGAAGGCTGGTTGGACATGCGCTCCATCGAGCGCTCGGCATAGATCTCGGAGAAGGCCGCCGTCACGGTGGCGATGTTGCCGCCATGGCCGTTGACGAAGAAGAAGCGGGTGAAGCCATGCCGTGCCAGCGACACGACCGTGTCGCGCACGACGGCGATCAGCGTCGTCGGCCGCAGCGTGACCGAGCCCGCGAAGGCCAAGTGATGCTGCGCCATGCCGACCGAGATCGTCGGCGCCACCAGCGCGCCGGCCTTTTCGCCGGCACCGCGCGCGATCATCTCGGCGGTCAGCGCATCGGTGCCGATGAGGCCGGTCGGGCCGTGCTGTTCGGTCGAGCCGATCGGGATGATGATACCGGTCTTGCTCTTGAGATAGTCCTCGACGAACTGCCAAGTCTTGAGTTGAAGCTGCACGGAAGCGGAACTCCTTGGGGTTTGCCGGAGGATGCGTCGCCGCTCCCGCTCAGTCCAGCCGCCAGAACGCCGCCGCGCGGTCGCTGGCCATGCCGCGTCATGCTATGGGAGCTCTGCTCATGGCGCCTCGTTCACCCAGTGCCCAGTACGCGCCGACCGGCTGGGAGCGCATCGCACCCGGCGATGCCGGCTTTGCGCCAGATCTCGGCGACCGGCTCGACAAGGCGATCGCCGACAGGCGCATCTGGAACGTCCATGCCGTCGTGGTGGCGCGCGGCGGGCGGCTGGTGCTGGAGCGCTATTTCGCCGGCGCGGATCGCGCACGCGGCCGGGCGCTTGGCGTGGTCGACTTCGGCCCCGACACGCTACACGACCTGCGCTCGGTGTCGAAGAGCATCGTGGGCCTGCTCTACGGCATCGCGCTGCAGGCCGGGAAGGTGCCGCCGCCCGAGGCGCCGCTGATGGCGTCGTTCCCGCAATACGCCGACCTCGCCGCCGATCCGGCCCGGGCGGCGTGGCGGGTCGGGCATGTCCTGACCATGACGATGGGCACCGACTGGGACGAGCTCGGCGTTCCCTACACCGACCCGACCAACAGCGAGATCGCGATGGACGCCGCACCGGATCGCTATCGCTTCGTCCTCGAGCGGCCGGTGGTGCTGCCGCCGGGCAGCCGATGGACCTATTGCGGCGGCGCCATCGCCCTGCTCGGCCACATGATCGCCGAGGGCAGCGGGCAAGGGCTGCACGACTTCGCGCGCCGCAACCTTTTCGAGCCGCTGGGCCTGCATGCCACCGAGTGGCTGGCCGACGGACGCGGCGAGCCGCTCGCGGCGTCGGGCCTGCGCCTGCGGCCGCGCGACCTGGCGCGCCTCGGCCAGCTGATGCTGCAGGGCGGGTCGGTGGACGGCCGCCAGCTCGTGCCGGCCGATTGGCTGATGCGCAGCCTCACGCCCGCCGTGAGCTGCGACGAGGTCCGGCGCTACGGCTACCACTGGTACATGGGCGACATGGGCTTCATCGTGCCCGCTGCGCCGCGCTGGAACCGCAACCGTCTCGAACGGTTCTGGGGTGCCTACGGCAATGGCGGACAGCGGCTGTGGGTGGTGCCCGGCCTCGACCTGGTCGTCGCGGTGCTGGCCGGCAACTACGACACGCCCGACCAGTGGGTGCCGCCGACGCGCGTGATGCGCGAGGTCGTGCTGGCCAGCGTCGCGGCGTAGCTCAGATCGACAGCGCGGCCGGGTCGACGATCGGCGCGCGGCACGCCATGCCCTCGCACACGTAGAGCGCGGGCTTTCCGTCCACCAGGCCCTTGCCCGCCGCCGGATGGCCGGCCGGCAGCGCGATGCCGGGCGGCAGGCGCCGCACGATCTTGTTGGGCAGGCTGCGGTCGTAGACGGTGCGGCGCAGCGCCTCTGTGGCAGGCGCCCCGGGATCGCCGACGATCACCATCTCCATCGGCCGCTGCAGCAGCTCGTAGTTGTTGAGGAGCGTCATCAGCGGGAAGAAGTTGCCTTCCAGCTCGCCGGCGAAGGCCACGAACTGGCGGTCGGCCTTCTCGCGCCAGGCCTCGTCGCCGTCCAGCATCCACAGACGCGCGAAGACGCCAAGCAGCGTCGCGTTGCCGGCCGGCACGGCGTTGTCGTGGCAGTGCTTGCCGCGCAGGATCAGGTCGGCCGCGTCGTCGGCGGTGGCGAAATAGCCGCCGCGCTGCGCATCGGCGAAATGTTGGTCGAGCACCGCGATCAGGGCCTTGGCCTCGTCGAGCGGACGCATCTCGCCGGTCGCCTCGAACAGCGCGATGCCGGCGCGCGCCATGTTGGCATAGTCGTCCAGCGTGCCGCGGTGCAGGCGCTTGCCGGCGCGCGAGGAATGGAACAGCCGCCCCTCCGCGTCACGCATCTCGTCCATGACGAAGCGCCAGGCGCGCATGGCGGCCGCCAGCCAGTCGTCGCGCCGGAACACCGCGCCCGCATTGGCGAGCGCCGCGATCATCAGTCCGTTCCAGTCGGCCAGCACCTTGTCGTCCCACCCCGGCCAGACGCGCCGGTCGCGCACGGATTTCAGCCTGACCCGCAAGCCCGCCAGGCGCTGCTCTTCGTCTTCGCTCAACAGAACCGGCGCGCGATTGCGATGCAGGATGTTGTGATGTTCCCAGTTGCCCTCGGTCGCGACGTCATAGGCCTGCTTGAAGAAGGCGGCGTCGGGCCCCAGCGCGGCATCGATCTCGGCGGCGTCCCAGACGTAGAACTTGCCCTCGACGCCTTCGCTGTCGGCATCGTAGGAGGCGGCGAAGCCGCCGCCCTCGGCGGTCATCTCCCGCAGCACCCAGTCGCAGGTCTCGGCGATGCGGGCGGCGTAGAGCGGGCTCTTGGTCTCCTGCCAGACCAAGCACAGCAGGTCGACGAGCTGCGCATTGTCGTACAGCATCTTCTCGAAGTGTGGGATCAGCCATTCGGCGTCGGTCGCGTAGCGCGCGAAGCCGCCGCCGAGATGGTCGTAGATGCCGCCCTGGCTCATGCGGTCGAGCGTCACCGTGACGGCATCGCGCAGTTGCGTGTCGGAGCGGTTGCGCAGCCAGGCGCGCCACAGGTTCTCGAAGACGTAGGGCGAGGGGAACTTGGGCGCCTGCCCGACGCCGCCCCACACCGGATCGCATTCCTGGGCGATCCGCTGCGCAATGCGGTCGAGCAGCTCCAGGGGGACGGGCGGACCGTCGCCCCTGAATGCGACCGCCTTGTTCACCGCCTTCTGCTGCAGGGCCTGCAGCAGCGCGGCGCGGTTGGTCTCGACCTCGTCCGGCTTTTCGCGGAAGGCCTGCGCCACGCCGCGCAGCACGTCGACGAAGCTCGGCCGGCCGTAGCGTGCGGGATAGGGAAAGTAGGTGCCGCCCCAGAACGGCTCGCCGCGCGGCGTGCAGAACATGGTGAGCGGCCAGCCGCCCGGCTCGCCCAGCACCTGCAGCGCCTGCATGTAGATAGCATCGATGTCGGGCCGCTCCTCGCGGTCGACCTTGATGTTGACGAACAGCTCGTTCATCACCGCCGCCACCTCGGGCGATTCGAAGCTCTCATGCGCCATGACGTGGCACCAGTGGCAGGCCGCGTAGCCCACCGACAGCAGGATCGGCCGATCGGTGCGCTGGGCCTCCGCGAGCGCCTCTTCGCCCCACGGCCACCAGTGCACCGGGTTGTTCGCGTGCTGCAGCAGGTAGGGGCTGGTCTCGGCGCCGAGTCGGTTCATGCCGGCTCTTCTCCCAGGTTGCCTTCGCTGTTGATGAGCAGAACGCGGCTGTCGCGGCCGAGTTTCAGGGCGGCGACGGCCGCCGCATCGTGGCAGACCCGCGTCAGCCCGGCCAGTCCGGCGCAGCCCGACGGGCCCGAGGCGATGGCGGGATCGCCCCCCGCCGGATGGGCGTAGAGGCGCCGGGCCGGCATCACCGCCGCCTCCTCGATGGTCATGAACCAGTCGGCGCCCTCGCCGATGACCGGCCAGGTGAGGGGCGAGATCTCTCGGCAGGCCAGGCCGCCCATCACCGTATCGGCGTCGCCGCTGGCCAGCGTGGGCCGGCCGGCCAGGTTGCTCTGGAACCAGCAGTCGGCGCTCGCCGGCTCGACGACGATGAAGGTCGGCCGTGGCGCCACGACGGCCCATAGGTAGCCAATCACCGCGGCCGCCAGCCCGCCGACGCCGGCCTGCACGAAGACATGCGTCGGCGCCGCGGGCCATTGCGCCACCACCTCCTGCACCAATACGCAGTAGCCGCGCATGACGCTGCGCGGCACGTCCTCGTAGCCGTCCCAGGACGTGTCGGAGATGATCGTCCAGCCCTTCTCGGCGGCGACGCGCTTGCACTCGGCGACCGCCGTATCGTAGTCGCCGTCGATGCGGATCACCTCGGCGCCGCGGGCTCGGATGGCGGCCTCCTTCTCGGCGCTGGTGAACCTGGGCAGGAAGATGACGCAGCGGCTGCCGAACAGCCGGGCGCCGGCCGCCACCGAACGGCCATGGTTGCCGGAGCTCGCCGTCGTGAAGACGAAGGGCGCCGTGATCTCCCTGTGCCGGCCCTCCATGATCTCGGCGAAGCTCGCCTCGTTGCCGGCTGCGTCGGCGACGGCCTTCGACAGCACGCTGTAGACCGCGAGCACGCCGCCCAGCGCCTTGAAGGCGCCGAAGCCGAAGCGCTGGCTTTCGTCCTTCACGCGCAGCTCGCCGACGCCCAGCCGTTGCGCGAGCGCGGGCAGGCTGTGGAGCGGCGTGGGCACGTGCTTGGGGCATTGTCCGAGCGTCTCGCCGAGTTCGGGGATGCCGGCAGGGTCGATCACATGTTTTTGCGCGGCGCCGAACGGAACGTCGCGTCGGGCACGGGGATTGCGGGTGAGCCAGGAAGGAAGCATGCCGGGTCATAGCATGGCCCGTGATGGCAAGATCGCCTAACAAGGCATGTTCCGTTCGGCTGATTCCAGCCGGACGGAACATGCTTTAAGCTGCCGCAAAGCGGAGAGAGAACCATGAAGGTGAACGTCGAAGTGAGCTGCACGCCCGAGGAGGCCCGCGCCTTCTTCGGCCTGCCGGATGTCAAGCCGATGCAGGACCGCGTGATGGCCGAGATCGAGGAGCGCCTGCGCTCCAGCCTCGGTGCCATGAATCCCGAGGTCATCTTCAAGACGTGGCTGCCCGCCTCCATGCAGGGCATGGAGCAGATGCAGCAGATGCAGCAGGCCTTCTGGTCGCAGCTCGCCAATATCGCCACCGGCAAGAAGGAATAGGCCGGCATGTCCGACCGTTCGAAGCCGGCTGATCCCGCGCCCTACTACGAGGCGCATGTCTTCTGCTGCACCAACAAGCGCGCCGCCGGCCATCCGCGCGGCTGCTGCTCCGATCGCGGCGGCGAGGAACTGCGCGACCACATGAAGAGCCGCGCCCGCGAGCTGGGCCTCAGGAAGGTGCGCATCAACAATGCCGGCTGCCTCGACCGCTGCGAGCTCGGCCCCACCATGGTCATCTATCCCGAAGGGGTCTGGTATTCCTGTGCCACCAAGGAGGACGTCGACGAGGTGCTGCAGACGCACCTGGTGGAGGGCGGCCGCGTCGAGCGCCTGATGCTGCGGACGGCGGACCGGCTGCCGAAGGACCGGGCCGGGCGCTGACCGTCGCTACTCGATCAGCTCGCCCAGCCGCTTGATGATGCGCGTCGGCTTGTCGTCGGCATGCGCCGGCACGCCGGCATCGAACGGATCGTACCAGATGCCGCACATGCCGAGCTTCTGCGGCGCGACGACTTCCCACTCGTAGTTGTCGCCGACCATCCAGGCATCGCAGGCGTCGCAGCCCAGCCGCTCCAGTGCGTGGCGATAGACGGCGAGCTCGGGCTTCCCCTGGCCGAACTCGCCTTCGATCTGGATGTGGTCGAAGCGATGGGCGAGGTCGAAGCGCGCGATCTTGTCGCGCTGGGTCTCGGCCGCGCCGTTGGTGACCAGGGCGAGCCTCACGCCGGCCTGGCGTAGCGCATCGACCGTGGCGTGCGCATCGGGATAGAGCCGGTACTCCTGGCGGCGCAGCTCGGTGAAGGCGTCGGCGATGCGGTCGGCCAGCGCTGCGTCGTCATAGCCCAGCCGCGCCAGCCCGCGTCGCACCGTCAGCCGCCGCGCGGCGGGGATGTCCAGCCGCCAGCGCGCCGCGGCCGCCGGATCCTGCCAGAAGCTGCGTCCCTCCTCCATGATCGCAAGCCGCACGCGCTCGAGCGCCGGCTCGTCGTGCGCATCGAGATGTGCGGAGAAGACGTGCAGCAGGCGCCGCCACGCCTCCTCCGGCTGGGCGTAGGCGCGGATCAGCGTGTCGTCGAGGTCGAACAGGATGGCGCGCGGCAGCGGCACTCGATGACCTCGGCGATCAGTTGACCGGCGTCGCGAAGGTCGAGGGCGCCGGGCTGACGACGGTTCCGGGGCCGGCCTGCACCACGATCACCGCCAGGGCGCGCTCCGAGCGGCCGTTGGGCAGGAAGCGGAAGATGCCGTCGATTCCCGACCAGCCGTTGGGGTTGGTGATCGCCTCGGCCGTGAAGTCGCCGCCGGGCTTCAGCCGCGCCAGCTGCGCGGCCAGCGCCACGCCGTCATAGGCGAGGGTCGCCAGCCGGTGCGGCGGCCGGCCGTAGGTCGAGAGGAAGCGCCTTTCGAAGTCGGCGCGCTTGGCCGGGTCGGGCGCGGCGTACCAGGCGCCGCGCAGGACGGTGTCCTGGCCGACATTGGGCACGTCCCACACGCCCGTGCCGAGAAGCTGCACCTCCTTGGTGTCGATGCCCGCGGCGTTGAGCGCCGCCACGGCGCTGGACAGGCGCGGCGGGGCCACCGGCACCAGCACGGCGAGCTTGCCCTCGCCCCTGACCGCGTCGGCAAGCCGTCGTGCCGCCGGGAAGAGTTCGGTGCCGTTGGCGTCGAACAGCTCGACCGCGGCCACGCTGCCGCCGCGCAGGACAGCCTGGCTCTCGAGCGTCTGCACCATCTGCTGGCCGTAGGTGCTCTGCGGAGCGAAGGCAGCGAACCGCTTGATGCCCTGGTCGGCGGCATAGTCGACGACGCGCCGCACCTGCGGCGGCGCGGCGATCCCCATGATCCAGACACCGCGCTGGGCCGCCTGCTCGTCGTTCGAGAAGGAGATGACGTTGGCGCCGCCCTGCGAGACCAGCGGCGCCAGCGCTGTCGCCGACGTGCCGAACAGCGGCCCCAGCACCAGCGCGGCGCCGTCGATGCGCGCCCTGCGATAGGCCTCCACGGCGGCCTCGGCGCTGTCGCCGCTGTCGTAGGCGGCCAGCGCCAGCTCCCGGGCGCCGGTGTCGAACAGCGCCATCTCCGCCGCCTGCTGCAGCGACTTGCCGATCGGCGCCGCCCGGCCGCTGAGCGGCAGCAGCAGGGCGATGCGCATTTTGCCTGACGCGGTCATCGGCGAACCCGCCGCCGGAGTTGTCGTTACCGGGACGGCCGGCGTGCTAGTCTTGGAGGGCTCGGCGCAGGCTGCGAGCAGCAGGGCTGCGGTGGCGAGCGCGAAGAGAGACTGACGCATCGGCGCGTAACTCCGGCGAACGGCTTCGGATGGAAGGGAACGAACGGTCACAAGCTAGCGAGGGGCAGGCGTCGCGTAAACCGCCGCTGGCGCCGGGGCTGCACATTGTCGCCACGCCGATCGGCAACCTGCGCGACATCACGCTGCGGGCCCTGGACGTGCTGGGGGAGGCGGATCTCGTCGCCTGCGAGGATACGCGCGTGTTCGCCAAGCTGGCCGGCCATTACGGCATCCGGGCGCCCACCGTGGCCTACAGCGACGCCACGCAGGACGCTGCCGAGCCGCGCGTGCTGCGCGCGCTGGCGGAAGGCAAGAGGGTGGCGCTGGTCTCCGATGCCGGCATGCCGCTGATCTCCGATCCCGGTTATCGCCTGGTGAGGGCGGCCCTGGCCAGGGGGCTTGTGGTGACCGCCGTGCCGGGCCCGTCGGCCGTGCCCGTCGCGCTTGCCCTGTCGGGCCTGCCGACCGAGAAGTTCTTCTTCGGGGGCTTCCTGCCGGCCCGCGAGGGCGAGCGGCGGCGCGCCATCGCCGCGGCGGCGGCTGTGCCGGCAACTCTCGTGTTCTTCGAGGCGCCGCACCGCCTGGCCGCCGCGCTGCGCGACCTGGCCGAGCTGCTGGGGTCGCGTCCGGCCGCCATCGCGCGCGAGCTCACCAAGCTGTTCGAGGAGGTGCGGCGCGGACCGCTCGACGATCTTGCCCGTCACTACGAGGCGCATCCCGACGTGAAGGGCGAGATCGCCATCGTGATCGGCGCGCCGGAGGAGGCCGCGGCGCCGGCCGCCGGCGTGCTCGACGAGGCGCTCCGGGCGGCGCTGGCCGGCGCATCGACCAGGGATGCCGCCGCCGAGGTCGCGGCGCGCTACGGGCTCAAGCGGCGGGACGTGTATGCACGGGCGCTCGAGCTGCGGCGGGAGGGGGCGTCATGAAGCTGCAGGCGCGCCAGGCGGCCGAGCGGCTGGGGCACATGGCGGAGCTGCGTGCCGTGTGGCGTCTGCGGCTCGCCGGCTATTCGGTGCTGGCGCGCCGCTACAAGACGAGGCTGGGCGAGATCGACATCGTCGTGCGGCGGGGCGACGTGCTGGCCTTCGTCGAGGTCAAGGCGCGCCGCGATGTCCGGGTGGCCGTCGATGCGCTGGGCAGTCGCCAGTTCGGCCGCGTGGCGCGGGCCGCCAGCCTCTTCCTGGCGCGCCATCCGCAGTACGCCGCGCACTCGCTGCGTTTCGACGCGGTGCTGGTGGGCGGGACGTTCCTGGCCCGGCTGTGGCCGCGCCACCTGCCCGACGTCTGGCGGGCGCCGGAGTGACCCTTGTCCGATCCTGAAACCGAAGCCTCCCTGGGCCGGCTGCGCGACCTCTGCGCTGGCGACGGCGAGCGCCTCGATCTTCTGGAAGCCGCGCTGGCGCTGGCGGTGGCGCGGCGCGGCGATGCCCCCGATCTCGCGCCGTTCCGCCAGCACGTGGCGTCGATGGCCGGCGATCTCGCGGACCTGGTGCGCCGCCGGGGCGCCTCGCCGGAGGCGCTGTCGGAGATCGTGGCCCGCTCCTACGGCTATCGCGGGGACACGGACACCTATGACGACCTGCAGAACGCCGACCTGCTGCGGGTGATCGAACGGCGCCAGGGGCTGCCGGTGGCCCTGTCGATCCTCTATGTCCATGTCGCCCGACGGCAGGGTTGGGAGGCCGAGGGTCTGGCCTTTCCCGCCCATTTCCTGATCCGTGTCGGCATCGATGGCGCGCGCCATGTCGTCGATCCCTTCCATGACGGGGCGGTGCGCGACGCCGCCGAGCTGCGCGATCTCCTGCGCCGGGTGACCGGATCGCAGGCGGAGCTGTCGCCGCAGCACTTCGATCCGGTCTCCGATCGCGACGTGCTGCTGCGGCTGGAGAACAACGTGCGCCTGCGCCTGGGCCAGCGCGAGGACTGGGCGGGCGCGGCGTGCTCGCTCGACCGCATGCTCGCCGTCGCGCCCGACCGGCCGGAGCTGCTGTTCGAGGCCGGCCAGCTCAACGCCCGCCTCGACAAGCGCCGCGCCGCCATCGCGGCCTTCCAGCGCTTCCTCGACATCGATGGCGCCGGCGGCGACGCCGCCCTGCGCCTGCGCGCCCAGACGCTGTTGCAGGAACTGCGCCGCGGCCTTAACTGACGGCGTGCGAACGCCGCTCCCTCCGAGACCTCCCCTTCGCGGACTCCGCGAAGGGGAGGTGCCCGCGCAGCGGGCGGAGGGGTCGAGAGGCGCCAAAATGCTGTCCATGACCCCTCCGTCGGCGTAAGACGCCGACACCTCCCCAGCTGCGCTGGGGAGGGCGCAATCTGGCCCACAGGGATTCTCGAACCATGAAGCTCACCGTCGCCATACAGATGGACCACGTCTCGACCATCGACATCGACGGCGATTCGACCTTCGTGCTGGGACTCGAAGCCGAGCGGCGCGGCCATGACGTCTGGCACTACACGCCGCCCGACCTGATCTTCCGCGACCGCAAGGTGATGGCGCAGGCCCAGCCGATGAAGCTGCGCCGCGAGAAGGGCAACCACTTCACGCTGGGCGCGCCCGAACTGATCGACCTGTCGACGCTGGACGTGGTGCTGCTGCGCCAGGACCCGCCCTTCGACATGTCCTACATCACCACGACTCATCTTCTCGAGCACATCCATCCGAAGACGCTGGTGGTCAACGATCCGGCGAGCGTGCGCAATGCGCCGGAAAAGCTCTTCGTGACGCACTTCGACAACGTCATGCCGCCGACGCTGATCAGCTCCGACGCGCGCGCCATTCGCGCCTTCCGCGACGAGCACAAGGACATCATCCTGAAGCCGCTGTTCGGCAATGGCGGCGCCGGGGTGTTCCGCGTGCGGCCCGACGACGAGAACTTCGCCTCGCTGCTGGAGATGTTCTCCCAGCGCAGCCGCGAGCCGCTGATCGCGCAGCGCTACCTGCCCGAGGTGCGGCAGGGCGACAAGCGCATCATCCTGATCGACGGCAGGCCGGTCGGCGTGATCAACCGCGTGCCGGCCGAGGGAGAGGCGCGCTCGAACATGCATGTCGGCGGCAAGGCTGTGAAGGACACGCTCACCGCTCGCGACGTCGAGATCTGCGAGATCATCGGACCGGAGCTGGCGAGGCGCGGGCTGCTGTTCGTGGGCGTCGACGTGATCGGCCGCTATCTCACGGAGATCAACGTGACCTCGCCGACCGGCCTGCAGCAGATCAACCGCTACGACGGGGTTTGCCTGGAGGCGCAGATATGGGACAGCATAGAGGCACGCTACCAGGCAACCAGGGAGAAGGCGTCTTGATCCGTCGGATATTCCTGACAGCGGGCCTCGGCCTGGCGACGTTGCCCGTCGCCGCTGGCGCGGCGCTGGCGCAGTTCGACACGATGACCCTCAAGCCGATCGTCAAGGCCGTTCGCGAGGGCGACGAGGAGAAGGTGCGCGCCTCCCTCCTGAAGGGCGAGAGTCCGAACCAGATCGACGCCAGCGGCCAGCCGCTGCTGATGGTCGCGGTGACCAACGGCCAGGTTGCCGTCGTCGAGACGCTGCTCAAGGGCGGCGCCCAGCCCGACATGCCCGACAAGGAGGGCTACACGTCGCTGATCCGGGCCGCCGAGATCGGCGACGACCTGATGGTCGACATGCTTCTGGCGAAGAATGCCCGGGCCGATGCGCAGACCCGCCAGGGCGCCACCGCACTCATGGTCGCGGCCCGTCTCGGCCATGCCGGCGCCGTGCGCGCCCTGCTGGCGAAGAAGGCCGATCCCAACAGGACCGACTTCACGGGCAGGACGGCGCTCACCTACGCCCGCCAGTCCGGCCGCACCTCGATCGAGGCCATGCTGCGCAAGGCCGGCGCGCGCGAGTGATGCCGTCGGCCGGCGGCGCGGCGATCCGCATCAACGGCAGGATCGCCCTCGATCCCGCCGAGATCGAGGAGAGCTTCGTGCGCGCCGCGGGGCCGGGCGGCCAGCATGTCAACAAGACCTCCACCGCCGTGCAGCTGCGCTTCGACGTGCGCCGCTCGCCGTCGCTGCCCGAGGACGTGCGGCGGCGGCTGGAGGCCATCGCCGGGCAGCGCCTGACGCGCGACGGGATCCTGGTGCTGGTGGCGCAGGGCGAGCGCAGCCAGAAGCGCAACCGCGAGGAGGCGCTGGCCCGCCTCGTCGCCCTGATCCGCGCCGCCGCCCGGCCGCCCACGCCGCGCGTCAAGACGCGCCCGACCCTGGCCAGCAAGCGGCGTCGCCTCGAGGACAAGAAGCGCCAGGGCAGCCTGAAGTCGCTGCGCCGCACAAGGCCCGGCACCGACTGATCGTCCTCTCCCGGCATCAGGCGAGCGGGACGCTCGCGGTCCCGCAGGCGATGTTCTAGTCTCCGGCCGGCATTCACGAGAGGTGCGCCATGGCGGACGTTCGCAAGGAGACCGACAGCCTGGGCGAGGTGAGCGTGCCCGGCGACAAGCTGTGGGGCGCGCAGACCCAGCGCTCGCTCGAGCATTTCAGCATCGGCAAGGATCTCATGCCGCGCGAGATGATCACGGGCTACGCCATCCTCAAGAAGGCGGCGGCCAACGCCAACCACGCCGGCAAGCGCCTCGACGACGAGGTCCATGGGCTGATCGTCAGGGTGTGCGACGAGGTCCTGGCCGGCCAGCACCATGACATGTTCCCGCTGCACGTCTGGATGACCGGCAGCGGCACGCAGTTCAACATGAATGTCAACGAGGTCGTCTCCAACCGCTGCTGCCAGCTCGCCGGGACGCCGCTGGGCTCCAAGAAGCCGGTCCATCCCAACGACCACGTCAACATGTCCCAGTCGTCGAACGACACCTTCCCCTCGGTGATGTACATCGCCGCGGCGGTGAACACGGTCGAGCGCCTGCTGCCGTCGGTGAAGGCGCTGCACGACGCCATCGACGCCAAGGCGCGGGCCTGGGAGGGCATCGTCAAGATCGGCCGCACCCACATGCAGGACGCGACGCCGATCACGCTGGGCCAGGAATGGTCGGGCTATGCCGGCATGCTGGCCGACGGCATGCGGCGCATCGAGGATGCGCTGAAGGACGTCTATCACCTGGCGCTGGGCGGCACCGCCGTGGGCACGGGCATCAACGCCGCGCCGGGATTCGCCGAGGCGGCGGCGGCGGAGATCGCGAAGCTCACCGGCCTGCCCTTCGTCAGCGCGCCCAACAAGTTCACGGTACAGGGCGCGCACGACGCGCTGGTCCAGCTCTCGGGCTCGCTGCGCACGCTCGCCGTCTCGCTCTACAAGATCGCCAACGACATCCGCCTGATGTCCTGCGGCCCGCGCGCCGGCTTCGCCGAGCTGGAGATCCCCGAGAACGAGCCCGGCTCGTCGATCATGCCGGGCAAGGTGAATCCGACCCAGTGCGAGGCGCTGACCATGATCGCTGTGCAGGTCATGGCCAACGACGTGGCGGTCGGCATGGGCGGCGCCGGCGGCTATCTGGAGATGAACGTCTACAAGCCGGTGATGATTTACAACATCACCCATTCGATCACGATCCTGACTGATGGCTGCGCCAACTTCCGCAGGTTCCTGGTCGAGGGCACGAAGCCCAACCTGAAGAAGATCAAGGAGTACGTCGACCGCTCGCTGATGCTGGTCACGGCGCTGGCGCCGGTCATCGGCTACGACAAGGCCTCGAAGATCGCCCACTACGCGATGGACC
This sequence comes from Pseudomonadota bacterium, assembly GCA_049323495.1. Classification (GTDB taxonomy): domain Bacteria; phylum Pseudomonadota; class Alphaproteobacteria; order Reyranellales; family Reyranellaceae; genus Reyranella. The sequence continues at coordinate 59,657 of JBMONG010000002.1, read as the reverse complement.
ACGACCTGACGCTGAAGGAGGCGGCCCTCAAGCTGGGCTATGTCGACGAGGCCGAGTTCGACCGCATCGTCGATCCCGCCAAGATGGTGCATCCCTACGTCGCGACGGAGTGAGGTCCCGCTCTATCGCTCGAAGCGCCAACGCCGCTCGGTGAGGAACCGCGCGGCGACCAGGCCCATCGCCATGGCGCCGACCGCGAAGCCGCAGATCGTGGCGGCCTCGATCGCCTCGGGGACCCGGCCTTGGTTGAGGAACACGATCGTCTGGAAGGCGAACAGGCCCGGCGTCATCATGATGATGCTGGGCACCGTCAGCGCGATGCGCGGCACCTGCAGCGGCCGGCGCGCGAATGAGGCCAGCAGCCCGACCGTCAGCGCGCCGAAGAAGGTGGCGGGCGGCAGGGCCATGCCGAGATCGTGCAGGCCCAGCCGGACCTCGTTGCCCAGCATCGACAGCAGGCCCACGATGGCCACCGTCCGCAGCGGGTTGTTGAACAGGAGGCCGTAGCCGCAGCCGCCGGCGAAGCACGCCAGCGCCCGCCACAGCACCATCGCCGGATCGAGGCCGTGCCCGGCCGCGGCCGGCGGCGTGGGGGCGAGGCCGGCCAGCGCGGCGACGATCGACAGGCCGAAGGCCGCGGCCAGCGTCAGCAGCACGCCGTAGAACAGGCGGGTGACGCCGGCCGGCGTCTGGTGCTGCACCAGGTCGAGCAGGCCGGCGACCAGCGGGAAGCCCGGCACCAGGAACAGCACCGAGGAGATGAAGCCCACGGCATGGGCCAGCGTGAAGCTGCGCACGCCGAAGCCCAGCACGATCAGGCAGTAGATCCCCGACGCGAGCACGGCGCACAGCGCCGTCATGGCGAACTGGTTGAAGGCCCGGCGCGACAGCAGGGTGCGCGCTGCCTGGCCCAGCCCGCCGCTCGCCGCCGCGGCGGCGGTCGCCAGCAGGTCGCCGCCGTTCAGGAAGGAGAAGCCGGCCGAGGCCACCGCCATCGACAGGGCGATAGGCAGCAGCCCGTGCAGCGGCCGCGTTGCCTCGATCGCGTCGACGGCGGTCGCGAACTCGGCCGCGGTGAACCCGTCGGGACTCGTCTGCGCCAGCCGGAACAGGGCGGCGATGCGCGAGGCGTCGACGCCCAGCGGCCCGGCCTCGCGCATCAGGGTCACGCTGTCGCCGCCGGCCTCGGCCGTCGCCGCGAGGTGGCCGAGCGTGATCGCCACGTCCAGGCGCTCGATGCCGAGCTTGCCCGCGAGCTGCCCCATCGCATCGCGCACCCGGAAGGCCGTGTCGCCTGAGCGCAGCATCAGCGCCCCGAAGCGCAGCAGCACGGACAGCTGCTGGATGAGCTCCGTCCTCCTCATCCGGACCGCCAGCGTCCCGCTCGCTTATATGCCCGCGCGCCCGGCATCCGCACGGTCGTCAGGCCGTCTTCAGTCCCAGCACCTCGGCCGTGTCCTTGCGCACGCGCTCCAGCAGCGCGGCGTCGGTCTTGAGGTCGCCGCCGTAGGAGGGGATCATCTCCTTGATCTTGGGCACCCAGTGGCCGACCATTTCCTCGTGGAAGCAGGTCTCCAGCATGTGGACCATGATCCACACGGCGGTCGAGGCGCCGGGCGATGCGCCCAGCAGCGCCACGATCGACGAATCCGCCGAATGCACGATCTCCGTGCCGAATTCCAGCGTGCCCGTGCGCACCTTGTCCTTGCGGATGATCTGCACGCGCTGTCCCGCCACGTCGAGCTCCCAGTCGCTCTCCTTCATCGTGGGGTAGAACTCGCGCAGCGCCTTGTAGCGGTGCCCCTTGCTCTGGAAGACCTGCCCGACCAGGTACTCCTCGAGCGGGAAGTTGTCCCGCGCCACCGCCAGCAGCGGCAGGATGTTGCCCGGGCGGATCGACAGCGGCAGGTCGAGCAGCGAGCCGTGCTTGAGGAACTTGGTCGAGAAGCCGGCATAGGGGCCGAACAGAAGCCAGCGCTTGCCGTCGATGATGCGGGTGTCGAGATGCGGCACCGACATCGGCGGCGAGCCGGCCGCCGCCATGCCGTAGACCTTGGCGTTGTGGCGCTCGGCGACCTCGGGCTTGCCGCAGCGCAGCCAGATGCCGCTGACCGGGAAGCCCGCGAAGCCGTTGGCCTCGGGGATGCCCGACTTCTGCAGCAGCGAGATCGCCCGGCCGCCGGCGCCCAGGAAGACCCAGCGCGCGCCGATGCGCCGTGTCTCGCCGGTCTTGCCGTCGCGCACGTCGAGCCACCAGCCGTCGCCGGTCGGCCGCCGCTGCAGGCCGGTGACGTCGTGCTCGAAGTGCACGGCGAACCGGTCCTGCCTGCGGAGGTAGTCCAGAAGGTTGCGGGTCAGTGCGCCGTAGTTCACGTCGGCGCCGGAGACGATGTGGGTGGCGGCGACGACCTGCCTGGGATCACGGCCCTCCATGATCAGGGGCGCCCATTCGGCGATCTGCCTGTGGTCCTGGCTGAATTCCATGCCGTGGTAGCAGTGATGGGCGCTCATCGCAGCGTGGCGCTTCTTCAGGAAGGCCGCGCGGTCCTCGCCGATCACGAAGCTCATGTGCGGCACGGGGTGGATGAAGGAATCGGGCGAGGCGATCGCGCCCTTGCGGATCAGGTACGACCAGAACTGGCGCGACATGTCGAACTCGACATTGACCTCCAGTGCCTTGGCGATGTCGACCGTGCCGTCCTTGCGCATCGGCGTGTAGTTCAGCTCGCAGTTGGCGGCGTGGCCGGTGCCCGCGTTGTTCCAGGCGCCGGAGCTCTCCTGCGCCTCGCCGGGCAGGCGTTCCAGGATCTCGACCCGCAGGTGCGGCTGCAGCTCCTTCAGGAACACCGCCAGGGTCGTGCTCATGATGCCGGCGCCGACCAGGACGACGTCGGCGGTGGCGGCCTCGCTCTCGCTCATGGGAGTGTCCTCGGCTGGGATGGAGGGATCAGGCGGCGGCGCGCTTGAAGGGCACCGGCACGTCGGGCGCCAGCACGACGTAGAGCCGCCGCCACGGCTGGTCGTCGACCAGCCGCCAGCAGTGGCCGCCGCCGGTCGTGTCCTCGGCCAGCAGCACGTCGCCCGGCTTCAGGATGAAGTGCTGCCCGCCGCGCGTCTCGAAATCGAGCGTGCCGCTCAGCGTGATGACCAGCTGGCGCACCGGCGCGGTGTGCCAGGCGAAGGTGCCGCCGGACTTCGTCTCCTGGAAGGAAGCGTGGACCGTGCCGATCCTGCCCGTCAGCAGGTCGTCGCCGTGGGCGCCGGCCTCCAGCTCGAGCCAGCCTTCCTCGGCATGCGAGTTCTCGTCGTCCCCCGTCCAAATCCGTACGCACCGGATCATGGCCGCCGCTCCCCCTGCTGATCGACGCAAACGCTGCGGATGACCGTAGTATGGGGCCTTGCCGCAGGCAAGGAATGCGGGCCGTCTCCGCAGGCCGGGGCGGTCACCGGCCGCAGGGCGCTCGCTGCCGGGAAGGGCCTGTGCCGTCGTGACTATGGTCCGGGTCGACGCTAATTTTCCGGCCATGTCGCTTTATTGGACGATCGATTCGCGTGCCAGGCTGGTGACGATCGTGGCTGACGGCGCGGTGTCCCGCGCGGAGGCGGACGCGTGCATCGACGCGATGGCCGGGGCTGATTCGGCGGCGTATTGGAAGCTCTTCGATGGCCGGAAGCTGGTCGTATCGATGGAGCCCGAGGATCTGCTCGCGATCGGCGCCCGGCTGAGAAGCTACCACGACCAGCCACTCGGACCGCTGGCCGTGGTCCTGTCGGGCGAGCAGACGGAGTATGCCGCCCGGGTAGCCGGCATTGTGGCCATGGCCGACCGGCCGATGCGAATTTTCTGCAGTCTGCTCCAGGCCAGACGCTGGCTGAGCCGCCAGTAGGACGTGCAGCGGCCGGCCTCGCGAGCCTAGTCATCGATGTAGCAGGATCGAAGGGCCAGGGTGGACGCCGCGACGGCGATATTCTATCCAGTCCCGGTCGACATCGGGTCGGCCCGATCGGCGATACCGGCTTCGGCCGGGTTCGCGGACGGACGGAGATGTCTGCGTCCCCGTAGCTCAGCCGGATAGAGCAGCGGTTTCCTAAACCGGAGGTCGGAGGTTCGAATCCTCTCGGGGACGCCATTCTCGCTGAATCCGCGATTCTCTGTGCAGGGATACACACGAGCAAAGTTGTTGTTGCAGGATAGGCGGTCTTCGACGACCTCGGCGTTCTACCAGTTCATTGCCATCGGCTATGCAATGACCTGCGCGACCGGTGGGCACCGGGAAGCGCCAGTGAGCGTCATTCCGAGAGGAGAGCACGAACCAAGGATTTTGGGCGGCCGAGCTCATAAACTGCTTCGGGGATGGTGACGAACCAAGCGCCTGTCGGCGGACCTGCTTATCCGGCTACACTAGGCTTCCTGGCATTGCTATTTAAGTTCGCCTACCTCAACCCGCCTCCTAGTTAAGCCATGCGAGCGTTGTTTAAATAACGGCCGCTCGCCGCAGTCGGCGCAAATGGCCGGTCCTGAACCCAATCAGCGGCTTGGCCGCCTTCTCGAGACGCCTATTGCCGGCGAGATCGTACGCGCCTTCGTGCCGCCGCCGCTGCCGCCGACTCCACCTATCGATACCTATCGATGTGCTCGTGCTGCTGAACCGGCGTTACGCCGCCGCCGAGCACCTGTCCCTCATGCTGTCGCGCTCCAACGCGAACAGCGCCTGCTCGATGTCTCGCAACTGGCCGCCGCCGGCGCGCTGGTCGAGAAGGTACACGTCGTACGCCCGGTTCATCAGGATGGCGCGCTTGTCGTCGACCGACAGGTGGGGGTCGTGGACGATGTCCATCGCCGAAGGCTGCGTCGCCGAGTCGTTGCGAGGCGGCGAGAAGGCGTCGGCATCGGCCATGGCCCGACCGTACGTCTCCTGCAGCCGGCGAAGGCCCAGCCGACCCAGCGTCGCGTCGGAGAAGGCGCGCCGTCGACGTGCCCGACGGTCCATCGCCTGCCGTGACCGGAGGTCATGACGCACCACATAGCGAAGGCCTTGCCGCCGGGCGTAGGCGATGGCGCTCTCCAATGTCGGGAAGGTGAGCTCGAGCTGGGCCAGGGGGTCACGGCCACCGGTCCAGCCCGTCAGTGGATCGATGAAGGGCGGGCTGCGACGCTCGAAGACCAGACGCCAGGCCTCCGGTTGGGCAGGAGCCGAGGTCGTCGCCGAGCGCGCTGGCCGCTCGATGCGCGCCACGGCATCCGGTGGAAACGCCGAAGGAAGAGCGGGAAGGCGAGGCCAGCCGTTGTCGTTGGACGCCGCGTCCGGACGTGGCTCTGCAGCCTTCGCGACTGTCCCGGTTTGCACAAGGGTCTGCATGGAATGCTCCGCGTCGAAGAAAGCGCATCCTGCGGCCATGGCGGCCGCAGGCATGCCCGTTGCCGGTCAATGGGTGATCGCGATGCGTCGGGCTTTCGGTTGTGCGTTGGGGTCCTTCGGCAAGGTCACCGTCAGCACGCCGTTCCTGAAGCGCGCGTCGGCCTTGTCGGCCTGCACCTCTGCGTCGAGCGGAATGCGGCGCTCGAAGCGGCCATAGTAGCGCTCGGAGAATTGACGATCCTTGTCTTCGGTCTCCGCGTGCTTCTCGCCCCTCAGCGTCAGCACACCGTCCTCCACCAGGAGCTCGATGTCCTTCTCCTCCATGCCGGGCAGCTCGGCGGTGACGGTGACCTGCTTGTCGGTTTCAGAGACTTCGATGTGCGGCCAGCCACTGTTGAAGCCGGCACGGCCCATCATCGGCAAGCGCATGTCGAAGTCGCGGAAGAAATCGTCGAACACCCGATTCATCTCGCGGTGCAGCGACAGGAAGGGGCTGCGATCGTCTTCGCGATAGGGAGCGGGGGCCTGATTGTTGCTGCGCCCCCAAGGAATGAGATCACGCACACTCATCGTTGGTCTCCTTTCATGGTCGGGTACAGAGGCCGGCAGTCGCGCGAGGAGCAGGCCTCTTTATGCAGGAGACCCGGCCCCTCGGATGACCGGCGCCAGCCGATCTAGGAAGGCGATGGCCAGCGTCAAGAGGCGCGCGCGCTCACGGAACCTGGGTGAGGTCGAGCATGTCCTTCTCCGCCTCCAGCCATTGCTGCAGGGCGAGGAGCTGTTCGATCTGCAGCGGCCGTGGCACCTCGACCTCCAGCCGGTCGGGGCCGAAGCGCACGACGGCGCCGTGAAGGCCGCGGCCATGCGCGAAGGTGTCCAGCCGGGCTTGAACTGCCTGCCGATCCTCGTCCGACCAAAGGTGACCGGCGGGGATGAAGGCCCAGTTGAAGGTTCGCGCCACGACCGTTCCGGCCGCCGTTTCCTTCACCTCGACCTCCGGACGCATGAACACGTTCCGGTTGACGGACCGCAGCAGAGGGACGGCGGCCTTCAACGCGCCGACCAATTCATCGCGACTCATCTGGTCGATGGGTCGGCCCATCCAGGTCTCGCTATTGCTCATCGGCAGGTTCGCTCCCGGGCAGTCACGCCCGGTATTTGGAGGCCGGGCGGCCGCCGCTCAAGAACCCGGATCGCGGGGAGCCGTACCAGCGCGAAGCGGCGATCGTCGAACCAGGGCGCACACTCGTCGGTGCTGCGAGTGCGCGCCCCGTTCGCCCGGACAGCGGTCAGTAATCCCAGAAGGCCGGGATCCAGCGGAAGGCATCGCCGGCGACCGCCACGCGGCCGACGGACGGGAAGGGCAGGTGGGTGGCCACGAGCGTCTCGCCGGTCGCCGCCACTTCCCGCAGCAGGCGGATGCGGACGCGGGCCGCCTCCTCGGGATCGTGTTCGAAGCCGTTGTGCCACTCCGGATGGTCGAACCCGACGGGAAAGATGGCGTCGCCGGCGAAGGTCAGCCGCTCGCCGCCCGAGGCCAGGCGGACCACGCAGTGCCCGGGCGTGTGGCCGCCGGTGCACTGGGCGACCACGCCCGGCGCCACCTCGTGCGCCTCGTCGAACGTCCGCAGCTGGCGCTGGTACACGTCGAGGAACCGCCTGGCCGTCGCGCGAAGCACTTTCGGCACCGGCGACGGCATGGCGGTATGGGAGAAATCGGGCGAGGCCCAGAACGCGACCTCGGTGGCGCAGACGTGGATCCGCAGGTCCGGGCGCAGCCGCTCCTTCAGCCCCTCGACCAGCAGCCCGCCGACATGGTCCATGTGCAGGTGCGTGAGCACCACGTCGGTGATGGCGGCGAGATCGATGCCGGCGGCCGCCAGCCGCGGGACCATGTATCCCGCCCGCGGAAAGCCGGGATACTCGCCACCCAGGCCGGAATCGACGAGGATGGTGCGGCCGCCGCTTTGCACCACGAGCACGTTCAGCGGCCAGTCGAAACGGTCCGGCGGCAGGAACATGTCCTCGAACCAGGCCGCCCGGACGGCCGGATCGACATTGGTCCCCAGCGTCTCGGTCGGCAGCAGCAGCACGCCGTCGCTGACCACCAGCACGTCGATCTCGCCGACCCGCAGCGCATAACGCGACGGCACCAGCTCCTCGCGCCCCGCGGCGACGGGGCGTGAAACGATGTCCAGGCTCATGTCTGTCTCCTGTTGATCGCCGCCTTGCGCGCGGCACCGGCGACGCTACGGAGAGGCGCGTGCGCGGTCGATCGGGCCGGGAGAGAGGATGAGCGATACGAGGGGATAGGCCGTCACCTACGGGAGTACGGCGTCGCGGCATCGATGCGCTCCCGCAGACGCACACCGTGCTATGGTCGGGCGGCGCCTGCAGGGATCGCGGCCTCGACCCGCTCACCGATTGTCGCGCACGACCGACCAGTTGCGAGGAGAAAGGCACATGTTCATCGCCATGAACCGTTTCCAGGTCATCCGCGGCCAGGAGGAGGCGTTCGAGCAGGTCTGGCTGTCGCGCGACACCCATCTCCACGAGGTGCCGGGCTTCGTCGAGTTCCACCTGCTGCGGGGGCCGATGGAGGCGGACCACACGCTGTTCTCGTCTCACACGGTCTGGCGGTCGCGCGAGGATTTCGAGGCCTGGACGCGCTCGGAGGCCTTCCGGCAGGCCCATCGCAGTGCCGGGGAGAACAAGCCGCTCTATCTCGGCCATCCCCGCTTCGAGGGCTTCGAGGTCATCCAGACGGTGAAGCGCGACGCGGCGACGACCTGAGCCGCGCGCGGAGAATCGGTTCAGGCAACTCCACGCGGGCGGGGCCATTGTCATGGCATCCGCCTCTCCATTGGAGTCCGCCATGAATCATCCCACCCCGCCCCAAGCCAGGCAGCAGCAGCCGATGCCGGGCAGGACCGACGCCATGAAGCCGCGGCCCGACCATGGCGAGGAGTCCTACGAGGGCGCGGGCCGGCTGGCCGGCAAACGCGCCGTCATCACGGGCGGCGACAGCGGCATCGGCCGGGCGGTCGCCATCGCCTTCGCGCGCGAAGGCGCGGACGTTCTCGTGTCCTACCTCAGCGAGCACGAGGATGCGCGCGAGACCGCGAAATGGGTCGAGCAGGCCGGGCGGCGCTGCGCGCTGGTGGCGGGCGACCTGCAGGATCCCGCGCACTGCCGGGAGATCGTCGACCGGGCGGTGCGTGAGCTGGGCGGCCTCGACATCCTGGTCAACAACGCTGCGCACCAGGCGACCTTCGAATCGCTCGACGAGATCAGCGACGACGAGTGGGAGATGACCTTCCGCGTCAACATCCACGCCATGTTCCGGCTCGCCAAGGCGGCCCTGCCGCACCTGAAGCCGGGCAGCGCCATCATCAACACCGCGTCCGTAAATTCGGATTCGCCGAACCCGACGCTGCTGGCCTACGCCACCACCAAGGGCGCGATCCAGAACTTCACTGCGGGGCTGGCGCAGCTCCTGGGTGAGAAGGGCATCCGCGTCAACGCCGTGGCGCCCGGTCCGGTCTGGACTCCCCTCATCCCGTCGACCATGCCCGCCGAGGCGGTCGAGACGTTCGGCGCCAACACGCCGATCGGCCGCGCGGCGCAGCCGGCCGAACTCGCGACGACCTACGTCATGCTGGCCGATCCGCGATCGAGCTACGTGTCGGGCGCCATCATCCCGGTGACGGGCGGCCGGCCCTTCCTGTGATCGGGGCGCGTGATCCTGGCGGCCTGTTCGGCAAAGCCCAGGCAATAGTCCCGCACCTGGTGCAGCGGGATGCGCGCATGGCTCTGGATGATGACGAAGGTGCCGCGCGGGCCCGCCGTGGAGGGGAAGCGGACCAGCCGCTCGAACTCCTCGGCGTGCCAGGCGCTGTCGCTCTCGGAGAAGAGCTGCACGTCGGAGAAGTAGCTGGGGTCCCAGTGGACGTGGTAGTCGAGCAGCCGGCCGGTATGCTCGCCGACGCTCGTGTAGAGCGAATACTCGGTCCAGGGGATCGCGCCCAGCTTGCGCAGGACCTGCCGGCTTAGCGCCTTCAGCGCATCGCCATTCTTGCGGCCGAGATGGTCGAGGGTCTGGGCGGCGAGGTCGCCATGCAGGATGTTGGGCGTGACCGACAGGCCGTGGGCGTCCGCATCGTAGGGAACGCCCACCATCTCCGCCGCCTGGCGCCACCAGCCGTGCTGGTGCTTGGGCTCCCAGCGCGACAGGCCGCGCCGGTCGTGCACGAAGGTCGAGGCGTCGAAATCGCCGACGCAGCAGACGTCCGAATCCAGCGTCAGGTAGCCGCCGAAACCCAGCATCACCGGCACCTGCAGCTTGACGACCTGCTGCCGGAACCAGCCGGTCATCAGGTAGAAGGGGCTGAAGGACGGGAAGAAATCCGCTTCCGACCGGACCGAGATCTCGATGTTGGCGAAGCGCGGCAGGCTGGTGCGCAGCGTCTGGACGTCGCGCGGCGGCGCCACGATCAGCAGTTCGAAGGGCCTGCGGTCGCGCCAGTGCCTGGCCAGCGATTCGATCAGCAGGCCCGCGCGCTCGAGGTCGCCGCGCCGCTGCAGCTTTCGCAACGCCAGCGGCAGGATTGCCTGGTGGATCTCGGAAAACATCGGACCAGCTTACCTCGCGTGGCGCACAGGTCGGCGCGCCGGACAGGATCAATCGAATGACAAATGCATACCGTCGCGTCCGGGTGTTCAGCCTGTCTCTGTCTTACGCGCCAGTGACCGTCTGCGGGCACGGTGACCGTCGGTGCGCTGCGTCCGCGATACCCGATCTTGTGAAGATGGTGTAACGGCGGCGCTGGTCAAGTCGCGATTTGCCTCAAGGCACGTCCGGAAGATGGCTTCCAGCAGGGGACGGCATTGCTCGAGGGGCATATCGGCCAGCGGCTGCAGGCGCAGCACGTCCCGCATCACCTTGATTCCCGTGACGCAGCCGGCAAGCAGGCAGGCCCGCAGCAGCGCCTGGTCGGACAGCCTGGCCGCCAGCGGCTCGATGAAGCGCTTCTGACCCAGGGCGCGCAGTGCGCTGCGCGCCTGATGACTCGACAGCGAATTCGCGAAGATCCGGAACTCGATCGCCTCCTCGAAGACGTCCTCGCCGAAGGCGCGCACGAGATCGGGCGCCGCCAGCCGCTGCTCGGGCGAGCAGACGGCGTCGAAGGCGTCGATGAACAGCTGCTCCTTCGAGCCGAAGGAGCGATGAACGTAGGCGACGTCGACACTGACGTCGCGCGCGATGTCGCGGAGCTTGACCTCCTCGTATGATGTCTCGGCGAAACGTGCTGCCGCGGCGTGCAGTATCCGCTGCCGCGTGGACGGGACCCCGCGGCTCTTCGATTTTCCAGATGGCACGATTCCCCTCTAGGCCGAACGCCACGGCCCGTCAACAACGGTTGACCTGGACGGAGGTGGACCTACCTTGGGGTGGAGTATCGGCGTGCCGTGATCGTTCCGTGTCGACGGCAATGATGCGAACGCCGGGGCGTTCTTCCTGGATTGGCGTCCGCCGTGGCTGGCGGAAGCCGCACCTGACCTGCGGATATTTCGACATGATCACAGCAGGCGTTGTCGTCGCACTCCTCGTCGCGTTCCTCTTTGCGCTCTGGCAGGCGCTCAAGTGGACGCTGCACTGGTAGCAAGTCCCGCCCTCTCGGGACTTGACTTGCGCGTGTAGCTCTCCGTTTCCTGGAGGGCGCAGAGGCGTGTCCGCGGGTCTCGCCGGAGAGTGTCGTCGATGTCGCGATTCAGGCGACAGGCGCAGGAGGGTGCGAGAGGGAATTTTCGTTGGCAATACAGGCGGTTGGCCTGCAGCGCGCGGGTCGCGTGCGAACACGTTCCGGAGCGCGGCGATCGGCGGCGGCGAAGGGCGCTACGGCTTGCAGTCGAGCGTGATGCGCCGCGGCGTGATCGTGGGCAGCGGCACCGCGTCGGGATCGCTGGGCCGCGGCCATGAACCGTCGGCCAGGTGCTTCTCGACCGTGGGCAGCAGCTCGTTGAAGCCGATCCAGGCCTGCAGGCGCAGACCCGCATTGTTGGTATGGACGGCATCGACGAACAGGTTCGGGTCGAGCGGCATGTAGCGCGCGAAGTCGAGGAAGGGCAGGCCATGGACGCGCGCATACTTGGCGAGGAAGCGGTTCTGGAAGTTCGACAGCCGCTCCATGTCGCGATAGCGGTAGGGGAAATTGCCGACGTTGAGCTGCTCGATGATGTACTTGTGGCGCACGGGATCGAGCACCATGCCGTCCTTCACCATCCAGAGGAACGAGCTCACGCCGAAATCGATGCCCGCCTTGGCGAGCTCAGTGCGGATCCCGTCGAGGTCGCGCTCGATGGTGTTCAGGTTCACCGGCAGCTTCGGATAGGCGAGGTCGGGGTCCTGCTCGTCCAGTCCCGCCGGCCAGACCAGCCGATAGTCGGGCTTGGGCCATTCGTGACCGTCGCCGCTGGGCGCGGTCATGGCGAGCGCGGCGCGCACGCGCGCCATCACGGCCGACCAGCGCGACGCCTCCTGCAGCCAGGCCGGCGTGCTGCCGCTGGCGGCGGCCGGCGTCGGCGGCTGTGGCCTGGCGCCGGGCGGCACGCCTTCGACGACCGAGGTCAGACGGAACTGGTTGCCGCCCTCGTAGTAGATGACGAGGTCGGGTCGCAGCGGCAGCACCTCGTTGCGCACGACGGCCACGTTGTCGGTGGAGATGATGCTCTCACGGCCGGCGTTCAGCACCTCGAAATGGACGTCGAGCTTCTTCGATTCGGCCCAGCGGTTGAGCCAGTAGCCGATCAGCTCGGGATACGAGAAGGGCAGGTGCGGGGCGCCCATCGTCGTCGAGGAGCCGACGAAGACGATGCGGATGGTGCGGGCGCCGCGCGGATCCTCGATCGGCCGGCCGCGCCAGCCGATCTGGTTGGTCACCAGTCCGTTGGGCAGGGTGGCGTTGGGCAGGTAGCGATAGGGCGGAGTCGGGGCGCCGTCCGGCGGGTCGTACAGCCACAGCGTGCCCGGGGCATGGCGCAGGAAGGGATGCTTGCAGGGATCGCCCGCGAACACCGAATTCCAGGCCTTGAAGACGTCGGGCGGCCGGAAGTCCATGCCGCCCTTCGGATCCTGCTCGATGGCGCGGAACAGCCGGCGCCATTCGTCGGGCACAGGCTTGCGGTTGGGCAGCGGTGGCGGGTCGTCGTAGAACCAGCGCCGGTCGACGCCGGCGGCGACGGGGATCGCATCGAGGACGGCGGCGGGGACGCTCGCGTCACCGGTCGGGTCGGTGAGCCTCAGACTGTCCAGGGCGTAGCCGTCGATGTAGCGCACGGCTGCTTCGGCGGCGACCACGCTCAGCACGATCGACACCAGGACCAAGAGGAGGTTCTTCAAGACGGGACGTTCCCAGGCAGGGCCGAAAGCGCAAGACACTTAGCCCAAAATACCGGGATGGCAACCCATCCCGGTGCCGCATGCGCGGGATCAGTCCGCCCCGGCCGGCGCGGCAGGCGATGCCGGCGGTGCGCTGGTCTTCGGGGCCTTGCGTGCCTTGCGCCATTCCTCGTAGCGCTGCAGCACCGTGAAGAAGGACGGCACGAACAGCACGGCGAGGCAGGTCGAGGCGATCATGCCGCTGAACACCGCGAGGCCCAGCGACACACGCGAAGCGGCACCCGCGCCGGTCGCCGTGACCAGCGGCACGACACCCAGGATGAACGCGAAGGAGGTCATCAGGATCGGGCGCAGCCGCATGCGCGCGGCCGCGACCGCGGACTCCACGATGCCCTTGCCGTCCTTGAGGCGTGCCTCGCGGGCCACCTCGACGATCAGGATGGCGTTCTTGGCGCTGAGCGCGATCAGCAGCATGAGGCCGATCTGGGTATAGATGTTGTTGGGGAGGCCCAGCCCGCCCAGCGCGAGCGCCGGCCCCACCAGCGACAGCGGGACGGCGAAGATGACGGCGAGCGGCGCGATCCAGCTCTCGTACTGGCCGGCCAGGCAGAGATAGACCAGCATGATGGCCAGCGCGAACACGTAGGTGAGCTGGTTGCCCACCAGGTTCTCCTGGTAGGACATCGCGGTCCATTCGTAGCCCGTGCCCGGCGGCAGCGTCGCCTGTGCGATCTGGTCCATCAGGTCGATCGCCTCGCCGGAGCTGAAGCCCGGCGCCGGCCCGCCGACGATGGCCGCCGACGGGTAGAGGTTGTAGAGGCTGATCAGCGGCGGACCGGCCGCCTCGTGCAGCTCGGCCAGGGCGCCGATCGGGACCATCTGGCCCTCGGCGTTGCGCACCTGCAGCTTGAGGATGTCCTCGCCCCTGGTGCGATATTGCGCCTCGGCCTGCTGGAAGACCATCAGGGTCTGGCCGAACTTGTTGAAGCGGTTCACGTAGGACGAGCCGAGATACGCCGACAGCGTGTTGAAGACCTCGCCGATCGACACCTTCAGCGTCTCCGCCTTCGAGCGGTCGACCTCGACGCGGATGTGCGGCGCGCCGGCGCGGAAGGAGGTGACCAGGTTGCCGAGCGCCGACTGCGTGCCGGCCTGCCGGATCAGGTTGTCGGTCGCGTTCTGCAGCTTCACGTAGTCGAAGCTGCCGTCCTTCTGCTCGACCTGCATCTGGAAGCCGCCGGCATTGCCGATGCCCTGGATGGCCGGCGGCACGAGCGGAAACGCACGGCCATCCTGCAGCGACTGCACGTCGTGCCCGATCTTCATGACGATCGAGCGCAGATCCTGGCCCGGCTTGCCCGCGCGGACGCCCCAGTCGTCGAGGATGACGTAGGCCACGCCGGCATTGGCCAGCATGGAGTTGCTGTCCAGCACCGACATGCCGGAGAGCGCCACCACCTGCCGCACGCCCGGCGTCGCCTGCGCGATCTTGCTGATCTGGGCCATGGCGGCGTCCGTGCGCTCGAGCGAGGCGCCGTCCGGCAGGTACAGGCCGACCAGCATGTAGCCCTGATCCTCGTTGGGGATGAAGGCCGTGGGCAGCCGCGCCACGCCCCAGCCGCCCAGCCCCGCCACGATGAACGCCAGGATCGTCATGGGCACGCTGTGGCGGACCATGGCGCCGATCAGCCAGGCATACGCGTCCTCGAACTTGCCGTAGACCTTGTTGAAGGCGCGGAAGGCGATGTTGCGCTTCTCCGGCGGCGTCGCCGGCCGCAGCCACATGGCGCACTGCGTGGGCTTCAGGGTCGCCGCGTTCACGGCGCTGATAAAGGCGGTGGCGGCGATCACCAGGGCGAACTGGGCGAACATCTGGCCGGTGAGGCCAGGCACGAAGGCGGCCGGCAGGAACACCGACATCAGCACCAGGGTGATGCCGATGACCGGCCCGAACAGCTCGTCCATCGCCTTGATGGCGGCGTCGTGGGGCGTCATGCCGCGCTCGATGTGATGCGCCACGCCCTCGACGATGACGATGGCATCGTCCACCACGATGCCGATCGCCAGCACGATGCCGAACATGGTCGTCGTGTTGAGGGTGAAGCCCAGCGCCGCCATCGCGGCGAACGCGCCGATGATCGTCACCGGGATGGTCGTCGCCGGCACCAGCATGGCGCGCCAGTCCTGCAGGAACACGACGATCACGATCAGGACCAGGATGCCGGCCTCGATCAGCGTCATGAACACCTCGTTGATGGAGGCCTTCACGAACAGCGTCGTGTCGAACGGCACCTCGTAGTCCAATCCCTTGGGGAAGGCCTTGGCGAGCTCGGCCATCTTGGCATTGACGCGCTTGGCCACGTCGAGCGCGTTGGCGTCCGGAAGCTGGTAGATGGCGATGCCCGCATTGGGCTTGCCATTCAGCTTGGAGGTCATGGTGTAGGTCTGGGCGCCGAGCTCGATGCGCGCGATGTCCTTCAGCCGCAGGATGCGGCCGCCATTGCCCTGCTCGGACTTGACCACGATGCGGCCGAACTCCTCGGGCGTGCTGAGCCGGCCCTGGATATCGACCGTGAACTGGAAATCCTGTCCCACTGGCGCGGGCGGCGCGCCGACCTGGCCGGCCGTGACGGGCTGGCTCTGCTCCTGGATGACTCGGCTGACCTGCTCGGGCGTCAGGCCGTAGGTGTAGAGCTTCTGCGGGTCGAGCCAGACGCGCATCGAGTACTGGCCGATGCCCAGCACCTGCGTGTTGCCGACGCCCGGCAGCCGCGACAGCTCGTTGACCAGGTTGATGGTGGCGTAGTTCGACATGTAGAGGCTGTCGAACGTGGAATCGGGCGAGTTCAGCGACACGATCTGCAGGATCGAGGTCGACTTCTTCTCCACGATGACGCCCTGCGCCTGCACCGACTGCGGCAGCGAAGCCAGCGCGGCGCTGACCTTGTTCTGCACCAGCACCTGCGCGAAATCGAGGTTGGTGCCGATCGCGAAGGTGACGGTGAGGGTGTAGGTGCCGGCGTCGGTGCTGGTCGACTGCATGTAGATCATGCCTTCGACGCCGTTGACCTGCAGCTCGATGGGCAAGGCGACGTTGTCGACCACCGTCTTGGCGCTGGCGCCGGGGTAGGTCGTCGTCACCTGGACCGTCGGCGGCACGATGTTGGGATACTGCGCCACCGGCAGGGTGGCCAGGGCCACGCCGCCCAGCAGCACGATCACGATCGCCAGGACGTTGGCCAGGACCGGCCGGTTGATGAAGAAAGCGGAGATCATGATCGTGAACCCGCGCCGGTCACTTGGTGACGTTGTCGGCTGCCGGCGGCAGCTGGATCGTCGTCGGCTTGGGCACGACCTTGCCGCCTGGCACCGCCCGGCCGTTGGTCGTCAGCACGACGCGGTCGTCGGCGGCGAGGCCCTTGGTGATGGCGCGCAGGCCGCCGGGCAGGAGCATGCCCTGGGTGATGCGGCGCTGCTCCACCACGTCGTCCTTGTTGACCACGAGGACGTAGCGGCCTGCCTGGTCTTCGGCGATGACGCGGTTGGGGATCAGGAAGACCTTCTCCTCGCCCAGCCCCTGGGGCATGCGGATGCGCGCGAAGAAGCCCGGCAGCAGCTGGCGGTCGGGGTTTTTGAACAGGCCGCGCACCAGCACGGTGCCGGTCTGCGCGTCGATCTCCGGCGAGACGTAGTTGAGGAAGCCCTTGTGGGGGTAGCCCTCCTCGTTCATCAGGCCGATGTCGAGGGGGATCTTGGCCAGCTCCTCGACGGTGACGCGGCGATTGCCCAGGTTCTTCCGGATCTTGAGGACGTCCTGCTCGCTGATGTTGAACTCGACGTAGATCGGATCGAGCTGGACGATGGTCGCGAGCTTGGTCGCCACGCCATTGCCGACCAGCTCGCCGACCGACACCAGGTGCTTGGTGACCACGCCGTTGAACGGCGCCTGGACCGTCGTGTAGCCCAGGTTGGTCTGGGCGATGGTGAGGTTGCCTTCCGCGTTCTCCACGTTGGCGCGGTCGCTGTCGCGCTTGGCCTTTGCCTTGTCGAACGTGGTCTGCGCCGACACGTTCTGCGCCAGCAGTGTCTGTTGGCGCACGAACTCCGCCTCGGACTGGACGAGTTCCGCCTTGGCGGCGTCGAGCTGGGCCTGGGCCTCCTTGACCTTGGCCTTGTACATCGTCTGCTCGATGACGAAGAGCGTGGTGTCCTTGGTGACGTACGAGCCGTCGACGTAGTTCTGGGACGTGAGGAATCCCTCGACGCGGGCCACCAGGTCGACCGTGTTGAAGGCGACCGTGTTGCCGGTCAGCTCCTCGAACGGGACGATTTCCTGCTGCAGCGGGGGCGCCACCGAGATATCCGGCGGCGGCGGCGGCTGGAACTTGTTCTCGGGCTTGCAGCCGGCCAGGCAAGCGGCCAGCAGCGGCAGCAGGATAAGGCTGCGATACACCATAGTCCGACGACGCTCCCCCACTCGGTGGTCGGAAAGCGTTACCCCATCCGCTCCGCGAACGCCACCCGCCGGCTTCAGCCCGCCGTCACGTCAGGCGAAGGGAAACGGGCCCTCGAAGCGGCCGATGTAGCTCGTGTGCGTCACCAGCACGCCGTCGTCCCAGCGGTGCAGAAGGCAGGCCGGCGGCTCGCAGAACGAGGCCGGGGCGGCCTCCGGGCGCAGATCGAGGGCGATCTGCGTCGCCGTGCTGGGGCAGGAGACCAGCAGCGTGCCGGCCCAGCGCTGCAGGATGGGCCGGTGGACATGGCCGCACAGCACGCGCTCGACGTGGGGATGGCGGGCGATGACGGCGGCGATGCGCTCGGGACCGCGACACATGTACTTGTCCAGATAGGGGATGCCGCAGGCGATCGGGGGATGGTGCATCAGCACCAGCGTCGGACGGCCCTCGGCGCCGGCCAGCGCGGCATCGAGCCAGGCCAGCCCGGCGTCGTCGACCTCACCGTGATGCTCGCCCGGGACCGTCGTGTCGAGGGCCGCGATGCGCAGCGGCGGGCGGTCGACGACGTAGTGCTTGGCGCCCCGGGGCGGCAGGTAGGCATGCTCCGGGAAGCATCGGACCAGCGTCTCGCGGTCGTCGTGGTTGCCCGGCATCAGCAGGCACGGCGGCTCGAGCGCGGCCAGCAGCGGGCGCAGCGCGCGGTATTCCGCCTCCTGACCTTCGTCGACCAGGTCCCCCGTCACCAGGACCAGGTCCGGCCGCGGATCGAGGCCGTTCAGGTGGGCGACCGCTTCGGCCAGCATGCGGTTGGAATCGACGGCATCCTTGTAGCGCTCGCCGGCCGGCCGGACATGCAGGTCGGAGATCTGGGCGATCAGCACGGCACGCTCATGATCGCCGGAAGACGACCGAGAGATTGTTCGCCGGCATCTCGACGACCTCCGGCGGGCCGAAACCGTGCTGCGCGGCCAGTGCACTGACCGCTTCCAGGTCGCGGACGCCCCAGGCCGGGTTGCGGCGGCGCAGGTCGAGATCGAACGCCTCGTTGCTGGGCGCCGTGTGCCGCCCGTTCCGGCGATAGGGTCCGTAGAGATAAAGGACGCCGCCGGTCGGCAGCAGGCGGCCGGCGCCGGCGACCAGCCCCTCTGCCGATTCCCAGGGCGAGATATGGATCATGTTGGCGCACAGCACTGCATCGGCCCGCTCGATCGGCCAGGTCGCGGCCGCGGCATCGAGCGCGACGGCCGGGCGGACGTTCGGCAGGCCGCTCTCGGCTGTCCAGGCGTCGATGCTGGCGCGCGCCTCTGGATCGGGATCGCTGGGCTGGAAGACGAGGCCGGGCAACGCCGCGGCGAAGTGCACGGCATGTTCGCCGCTGCCGCTGGCGACTTCCAGTACAAGGCCGCTCTTTGGCAGGCGCGGGGCGATCACGTCGAGGATGGGCTGGCGGTTGCGCGCCGCGGCCGGGGCATGGCGTTTCATCGGGTTGCCTGAAGGGCCTGCCAGACATGGCAGGGGGTTGCGGGGCCTTCGAATTCCGCGACGCCGAGCGGCGCCAGGGCGTCGAGGATGGCATTGGCGATGGCGGGGAAGGCGGCGATGGCGCCCGCCTCGCCGCAGCCCTTCACGCCCAGCGGGTTGGTCGTGCAGGGAGTGGGATTGAAGCCGAGGTCGAACGACGGCAGGTCGTCGGCCCGCGGCAGGGCGTAGTCCATGAACGAGGCGGCCAGCATCTGGCCCGACCGGGGATCGTAGGCCGCATGTTCGAGCAGCGCCTGGCCCGCACCCTGCGCCATCGCGCCATGGGCCTGGCCCGATGCGATCATGGGATTGACCAGCACGCCGTAATCGTCGACCGCCACGTAGCGCGCCAGCGCCACGCGCCCGGTCTCGCGGTCGATCTCGACCTCGACCACGTGGGCGCCGTTGGGGAAGGTGAGGTGCTCGCGCTTCCAGTGATGGTAGGTGTCGAGGGAGCGGCCCTGGCGGCGCCCGAAGGCCGCCACCTCGAGGAGGCCCACGGCGCGGTCGGTGCCCGACACGACGAAGCGGCCGTCCTCGAAGCGGATGTCCTGCTCGGCGGCTTCCAGAAGGTCCGCCGCCAGCGCGATCCCCTTGGCGATGATCTCGTCGGCCGCGTGCCAGATCGCCGTGCCGCCCATGAAGGTGGCGCGCGAGCTGCCGTGGCCGCCGCCGAAGGCGATCAGGTCGGTGTCGCCCTGGCGCAGCCGGATGCGCTCGTTGGGCACGCCCAGACGCTGCGCCACGATCTGCGGGAAGGTCGTCTCGTGACCCTGTCCGATATGCTGGGTGCCGGTGATCAGCGCGACCGTGCCGTCCGCCTCGAAGCGCAGCTCGACATTCTCCTCGGGTGGCCCGCCGGTGCCCTTGATGTGATAGGCGAAGCCCAGGCCGCGCAGCCGGCCCGCGGCCTCGCTGTCGCGGCGCCGCGCGGCGAAGCCTGCGACGTCGGCGCGGACCAGCGCCGCGTCGAAGGTCTCGGCGAAGCGGCCGCTGTCCACCGCGAAGCCGAAGGCGTTGGTCATCGGCATGGCCTGCGGCGGCACCATGTTGCGCCGGCGCAGCGCGGCGCGGTCGAAGCCGGCCAGGTGCGCTGCCGCGTCGATCAGCCGTTCGATGATGTTCACGGCCTCGGCGAAGCCCGGGCCGCGCGTGACCCCGATCGGCGCGGTATTGGTGAGCACGGCCACGACGCGCAGCGCGATCGCCGGCAGGCGGTAGACCGTCCCTTGCAGATGGATGTACTGGTAGGTCTGCACGCCGCCGCCCGCACCCGCCATGTAGGCGCCGAGATTGGCTACGCTCTCGATCCGGAGCGCGAGGAAGGTGCCTGCCTCGTCAAGCGCCAGCGAGGCCTCGGCCCACATGTCGCGCGCGGCATGGTCGGACAGGATGGCCTCGCTGCGGCCGGCGATCCACTTGACGGGACGGCCGATGCGCCGCGCCGCCCACAGCACCAGCGCATGCTCGGCGTAGGCGAAGTTCTTGGCGCCGAAGCCGCCGCCGACATCGGGTGCCACGAAGCGCACCTTCCCCGGGTCGACTCCGAGGCAGCGCGCGACGTGGTTGCGGTTGATATGGATGTTCTGGCTGGAGACGTGCAGCGTGTAGCGATCCGTCGCGGCATCGTGGCGGCCGATGGCGCCGCGCGGCTCCATCGGGTTGGTGGCGATGCGATGGTTGTCGAGCCGCAGGCTGACGACATGCGCGGCGCGCTCGAAGGCGGCATCGGCTGCCGCATGGTCGCCGGTGCGCCAGTCGAGGCAGACATTGCCCGGCACCTCGTCGGCCACGAGCGGCGCTCCCTCGGCACGCGCGGCGACACCGGTGGTGACGGCGGGCAGGAGGGCGTAGTCCACCGCGATCAGCTCGGCGGCATCGAGCGCCTGCGCCGGCGTCTCGGCGACGACCAGCGCCACCGGCTCGCCAACGAAGCACACCTTGTCTTTGGCCAGCAGCGGCTGCGGCGCGAAGGCGAAGGGCTCGCCCGTCTGCAAGTTGGCCTCGGCATAGGGACGCAGCGGCCCCAGCCCGTCGGCGTCGATTTCGGCGGCGGTCAGCACGGCCAGCACGCCGGGCGCCCGGCGGGCGGCGTCGATGTCGATGCCCCGGATGCGCGCATGCGCGTGCGGCGAGCGCAGGACGGCGGCGTGAGCCAGCCCCTCGAACCGGAGGTCGTCGAGGTAGGTGCCGTGGCCGGTGAGGAACCGCAGGTCCTCGCGGCGCCGTGGCGAATCGCCGATCCTGTCCATTGTCATGTCCGCAGCGTCTCCGCGTTGCGCGCCTGGCGCTTCTCGTCCCACCAGTCGCTGGCCTGCAGCTTCCAGTATACGAGCTGGGTGGCGACGCGGCCCATCGTGCCACCGGCCCAGCCCGTACCGAACGGCGTGAACAGGCGCCAGCGGTCCTCGTCGCCCAGGATCCCGGCGATGACGGCATCGGCGCCGGCCGCGGTCTGCGCCAGCCCGTGCCCGCCGAAGGCGCTGCAGATCCACAGGCCGTCCTCGACCCGACCGACCTGCGGCATCCGGTGCGGCGCATAGCCCATGATGCCGGGCCAGGCATACTCGATGCCGGCGTGCGCCAGCTGCGGGTACACCGCCAGGATGTCGCCGCGCATCATCTCGCGCAGGCGCGGCGGCTCGCGTGTGTCGGTGGTGATGCGGCCGCCCCACAGCAGGCGGTCGCCATCGACCACGCGATAATAGTCGCCGGCGCGGCGGGTATCGGAGATGGCGCCGCGCCAGCGGATGGCGTCGGCCAGCGCAGGCCCGAGAGGCCCGGTGACGGCGACGTAGGTCGCGACCGGCAGCACGGCCCGGGCGAGGCGCGGCTGTACGCGACCGAGATCGGCGTTGCCCGCGAGCACGACATCGCGCGCGACGATCTCGCCCGCGACGTCGCCGGCCCGCGTGGCGATGCGCCACGCCCCGCCGGCGCGGTCGAGGGCAGCCGCTTCGGTGCTCTCATGGATCGCCCCGCCGCATCGCTCGATGTCGGCCGCCAGCGCGATCGCGAAGTTCAGCGGGTGGATGTGGAACGAAGACGGGTCGTGGATCGCCTGATGGTAGCGTTCCGTCGACAAAACCGCCCGCACCGCTTCGGTCTCCCACGGCTCGAACCCGGCGCCGAGCTTGTCGGCCATCGCCCGCGTCCGTGCCGCGAAGTCGGGGCCCTGGTCGGTGCGTGACACGCTGAGCTTGCCCGAGCCCATGCGGATGTCGTGACGTCCGAGCGCATCTATGGCGTCGCGTACGACCGCGACGCCCCGCTGCGACTGGGCGTAGAGACGCCGCGCATGGTCCAGCCCCAGCCGATCGATCAGCGCGGCCGAGCGTTCGGCATAGCCCGCGCCCACGAAGCCGCCGTTGCGACCTGAGGCGCCCCAGGCGACGCGGCGGCGCTCGACCAGCACGACCCGGCGGCCGGCCATTGCCGCCAGCCGCGCTGAATGCAGTCCCGCGAAGCCGCCGCCCACGACTGCGACATCCGCTTCCGTTCGGCCGGCAAGGGGCGCGCGGTCGGGTGCTGTGTCTCGCGTGGCGGCATACCAGCTTCGTGGATATTCCCTGTCAGCCATTCTGCGCTAAGGATGGCACGGTGTTCGCTTGGGAGGAACGATGTCGCTCGATGTCGATGCCGTGATCGTCGGCGCTGGATTCGCCGGCATGTACATGCTGCACCGTCTGCGCCAGAAGGGATTCAGCGCCCGCGTGTTCGAGGCCGGCACCGGAGTCGGCGGTACCTGGTACTGGAACCGCTATCCCGGTGCGCGCTGCGACGTCGAGAGTGTCCAGTACTCCTACCAGTTCTCGCCGGAGCTGGAGCAGGAATGGGAATGGACGGAGCGCTACGCCACGCAGCCCGAGATCCTGCGCTACGCAAACCACGTCGCCGATCGCTTCGACCTGCGCCGCGACATCACCTTCGAGACCAGGGTGACGAAGGCCCTCTTCGACGAGGCATCGAACACCTGGCGCGTCGAGACCGACCGGGGCGACGCCGTGACGGCGCGCTTCGTCATCACCGCCATGGGCTGCCTGTCCTCGCCCAACACGCCGAAGATCGCCGGCCTCGAGGATTTCCGGGGCCCGACCTACCATACCGGCAACTGGCCGCACGACGGCGTCGACTTCACGGGCAAGACGGTGGGCGTGATCGGCACCGGCTCGTCGGCCATCCAGTCCATTCCGATCATCGCCGCGCAGGCGCGCCATCTGACGGTGTTCCAGCGCACCGCCAACTACACCATCCCCGCGCACAACCGGCCGCTCGATCCTGATCATGTGCGGCAGGTGAAGGCGAACTACCCCGAGCTGCGGCGGCGCGCCCGCTCAAAGCCGGCGGGCATCGACGTCACGATCAATCAGGCGTCCGCGATCGAGACGCCGGAAGAGGAGCGGCGACGCATCTACGAGGAGCGCTGGACGTATGGCGGGCTGGGCTTCATGGCCGCCTTCTCCGACCTGCAGCTCCACGACGAGTCCAACCAGACCGCCGCCGACTTCGTGCGGGCCAAGATCCGCGAGGTTGTGAAGGATCCCGAGCTGGCCGACCGGCTGACGCCGCGCAACTCCATCGGCTGCAAGCGGCTGTGCGTCGACACGGGCTACTGGGAGACCTTCAATCGGCCGAACGTCGATTTGGTCGACGTGAGCGACGAGCCGATCGAGCGGATCACGCCGACCGGCCTGCGGGCGAAGGGAAGGGACTACGCCTTCGACTGCCTGGTGCTGGCGACGGGCTTCGATGCCATGACCGGCGCGCTGCTCAAGGTCGACATACGCGGCCGCGGCGGGCGTTCGCTGCAGGAAAAGTGGCGGGAGGGCCCGAAGACCTACCTCGGTCTCACCATGGCGGGCTTTCCCAACCTGTTCACCATCACCGGACCGGGGAGCCCGTCGGTGCTGACCAACATGCTGCCGTCCATCGAGCAGCATGTCGAGTGGATCGCCGACTGCCTGGAGCATATGCGCGGGCGCGGCGCGACGGTGATCGAGGCCGCCGGCGACGCCGAGGAGGCGTGGGTCGCCCATGTGCGCGACGTGGCCGGCTATTCGCTGCGCTCGGCCTGCAGCTCGTGGTACGTCGGCGCCAACATTCCCGGCAAGCCGCGCGTCTTCATGCCCTATATCGGCGGATTCCCAGCCTACATCGAACGTTGCGAGGCCATCGTGAGGAACGGCTACGAGGGCTTCGCGCTCTCCTCCTGATCTCCTACACCCCGACCGCCTCGCCGTCGCTGCGCGGGTCGGCGCCGCCGCTCAGCATGCCCGTCGCGGCATCGATCGTGATGCCGTGGGCATGCCCGGCCATCTCGTTCCAGTCGCCCCAGCGATCGATCAGATGGCCGCGTCGCTCCAGCTCGGCGATCGTCTCCGGCGGGAAACGCGCCTCGATGTGCAGCGTGTCGCGCGCCTCGAGAAGGCCGAAGCGGCCGGACAGGAAGCGCGGCATGTCGAGCGCCTGCTGGATGTCGAGCCCGTGGTCGATCAGGGCGCGGTAGACCTGCAGGTGGATCTGCGGCTGGCCGTCGGCACCCATGCAGCCCACCACCGCCCACGGCTTGCCGTCGCGGAAGGCGAGCGAGGCGATCAGCGTATGCAGCGGCGTCTTGCCCGGTTCCAGCCGGTTGGGGTTGCGCGGGTCGAGCGAGAAGTAGGCGGAGCGGTTCTGCAGCACGACGCCCGTGCGGCCGGCGACCGTGGCCGAGCCGAACCCGCCATAGAGCGAATGGATCAGCGAGGCGGCATTGCCGTCCCGATCGACCGCGGCGATGTAGACCGTGTCGCCGGCGAGGCTGCCGTAGGAGGGGATGCGGTCCCAGGGCAGGGCGCGCCCGGGATCCATCAGCGCCCGCCGCTCGTCGGCATAGGCCTTGGAGATCAGCCGGTCCATGGGCACGTCGACGAAGCGCGGATCGGCGAGATGCCGGTCGCGGTCGTGATACGCGACCTGCTTGGCCTGCACCATCTGGTGAACCGCATCCGCGCTCAGCAGCGGCTTGCGGTGCAGCTCGAGCGGCTCGAGCAGGTTCAGCATCTCGAGCACGGCGAAGCCCTGCGTCGGCGCCGGCGTTTCGTAGATCGTCACCCCGCGATAGCTGCCCTGCAGCGGCTCGCCCCAGCGCGCCGTCTGGCTCGCGAGGTCGGCGCTAGCGAAGAAGCCACCGTTGGCGTCGGACCACCGCACCAGCTCGCGCGCCACCTCGCCCTCGTAGAACCCGCGCCAGCCGTCGCTGGCGATGGCTTCCAGCGTGCGGGCGAGATCGGGATTGCGCAGTGTCGGCCCGCCCTGCAGGAAGATGGCGGCCGCCTCGGGGCTTTTGGCCAGCTCCTCGCCGGCGATGTCGAACCACTGCGCGAGCCGCGGCGTGGGCGTGAAGCCGTCGCGGGCATGGACGATCGCCGCCTCCAGGCACTGCCGCAGCGGCCGTCGCCCGAAGGTTTCGTGGGCCAGCGTCCAGCTCGCCACGGACCCGGGCACGGTGAGCGTGCCGGGCAGCACGCCGCGGTAGGGCACTTCCGAGAGACCGCGCGCGGCGAAGGCGTCGATCGTGCCGCGCGCCGTGGCGCGGCCCCCGCCGTCGATGTAGCGCACGCGCTTCGCGGCGGCATCGTAGATCAGCCAGAAGGCGTCGCCTCCGATCCCCGTCATGTGCGGATAGACCACCGACAGCATGGCGCTCGTGGCGATCGCGGCGTCGATGGCCGAGCCGCCGTCGCGCAGCAGGGCGGCGCCGGCCTGCGAGGCCGCCGCGTGCGGGCTGGTGACCATGCCGTGGGAAGAGCGCGTGGCGGGTCGGCCGGACTTGAATTCGATCATGATGACGATGTGCCTAGCACATAGGCCGCTTGCAGGTCGGCACGAATTTGTCTCTCGTGACACCGAGCTGCGGAAGGTTGACTCTCTCCGGAGAACTTCATATTAATTAACCATTCAGTTAAGTAATGTGAAGATGAAGCAGCACGTCCTCGTCGCCCTCGCCGTTCCGCCCTTGCTTTTGCTCGCCCCGATGACGGCCGCGCGGGCACAGGGGGCGCAGCTCCCGCCCGGCGTGTTCATGGGCGAACCGGACTATCGGCAGGCGCCGGCTGGCACCTATTCCCTCGACAAGGACCATGCGTCGGTGATCGCGCGGGTGTCCCACCTGCGCTACTCGTGGAGCGTGTTCCGCTTCGACCGCGTCGGCGGCACGCTCGAGTGGGATCCGGCGAACGTGGCGGGCTCCTCGGTTACGGCGAAGGTCGAGACGGCGTCGATCGCCACCAACGTCAAGGGTTTCGCCGAACAGCTGAGCGGCGACGACTTCCTGAAGTCGGCGAAGTTCCCCGAGGCCACGTTCGCCTCGACGGCCTTCCGCCGGACCGGCCCGCAGAACGGCAAGGTGGACGGCACTCTCACGCTGATGGGCAAGACGCGGCCCGTGACGTTCGAGGTCGAACTGGTGGGGGCCGGCAAGGGTTTCGCCGACCGGCCACGCATCGGCATGAGCGGGCGCACGACGATCAATCCGGTCGATTTCGGCCTCGCGCCGATGCTCGGCGACGCGATCGAGATCGTGGTCGATGCCGAATTCGAGCGGAATCCCTGAGCTGCACTGAACAAGGAGAGAGCGATGATCGTGCAACCCTATCTGTTCTTCGACGGCAAGTGCGAGGAGGCGCTCGACTTCTACAAGTCGGCCATCGGCGCCAAGGTCGAGATGATGATGCGCTTTGGCGAGAGCCCGGAAAAAGGCGATCCCGACCACATGCCGCCGAACTCGGAAAACAAGATCATGCATGCCTCCTTCAAGGTAGGCGACACGCTGGTCATGGCGTCGGACGGCCACTGCGCCGGGAAGCCGTCCTTCCAAGGCTTCGCCCTCGCGCTCACGGCGAAGGACGACGGCGAGGCCGAGAAGCTGTTCGGCGCGCTGGGCAAGGGCGGCCAGGTCCAGCAGCCGCTGGTCAAGACCTTCTTCGCCTCGAAGTTCGGCATGCTGACCGATCGCTATGGCGTCGGCTGGATGGTGATCACCCAGGCCTGATCCCGCTCCGTTCGGCACGACGTGGACGGTGGCGCTCTCCTCTGACGTCAGGCCTTCTCGACGTTGGCGCTGCGCAGAGGGACACCGAACTCGCGGCGGCAGACCTCGGCCAGCGTGGCGACGCCCTCGCGGATCGTCTCGGGATCCGGGTTGGCGAAGCAGAGCCGCAGGCGGCATTTCGCGTAGCTCTTGTCCGTCGACCATTCGGGGCCGGGATTGAGGGAGACGCCGGCGGCCAGCGCGGCCTGCGCCAGCTTCACGGTGTCGACGTTGTCCGGCAGCTTGATCCAGAGATAGATGCCGCCCGGCGGATCCCCGAACTCGGCGGCTGTGCCGAACTGCTCGGCCAGCGCCTCGCGCAGGATCTGCAGCTTGGCCGCCAGCACCTTGTTCAGCCGGGGCACGTGGGCGGCGAAATGTCCGCGGCAGAATTCGGCCAGCACCATCTGCTCCAGCGCGCCCGAGCCGGCATCCTGCTTCAGTCCCAGAATGCGCGCCAGGATGTCCCACTTGGCGACGATGTAGCCGACGCGCAGGGCCGGCGCGATCGACTTGGAGAAGGAGCCGACATGGATGACGCCTTCGCCCTTGGCCATGGCGTAAAGGGACGGCGGCCGCTTGCCGCTCCAGACGAGATCCGAATAGCACTCGTCCTCGAAGATCATGATGCCGTGCTCGGCGGCGACCTTCAGCAGCTCGGCACGACGGGCCTCGCCCATGATGGCGCCCGTGGGATTCTGCACGGTCGGGATCGTGTAGATGTACTTGGGCTTGATGCCCTTGGCCTTCAGCTCGGCGAGCTTGTCCTTCAGCGCGTCGATGCGCAGCCCCTTGCCGTCGAGCGGAATGCCGACGATGTTGACGCCCAGGCGCGCGAGCCGGGTCAGGGCGCCGCCATAGGTCTCCTGCTCGATCAGCACCGTGTCGCCCTTGGCGAGCAGCAGGCTGTTCACCAGGTCGAGTCCCTGCAGGGAGCCGGAGGTGATCAGGATCTCGTCGGGCGAGCAGTCGATGGCGGCATGGTCCTTGAGCTTGCCGGCGAGGAACTCGCGCAGCGGCCGGTAGCCCAGCGGACCGCTGTTGAGGCCGTAGGTCGCCAGCGACGCGCCCTCGCGCTTCAGGACCGCGGTCGCCGCCGCGATCAGCGCATCGACAGGGACGTTCTTCGCGTCGTTGTGGCCGCCGATGAAATTGTACTTCGGAAAGCCGGTCCACTTGGCGGCCGGCGCGGGCGTGCCGGGCGCCAGCAGCGGCGCGACGTCGAACGGTGCGGTCATCTCGGGCGTTCCTCCCTTGCTTGGCGCCATTGCTGGGCCAAGCCTGCCCGATTCGCAACAGGTTTGGGCAGCCGCGGTGCCGATCAGGCCACTGGGCGGAACGAATGGGCGTTGGCCATCGCCCAAGGCTGGTTCCAGCGCGGGGGCGCCGTGCCCGCCAGCAGGGCGCCTTCACCGACCGGCGGATAGATGTCGGCATAGGTGACCACCTCGCGCGGCGTCACGCGGCGCGAGATGTGCACGGGCGCGAACTGGTTGGGATGGTCGAGACCCGCCGCTGCCGTCAGCTCGGCCAGCTCGTGCAGCGTGGCGCGATGGAAGTTCACGACCCGCTGGGTCTTGTCCGGCACGTCGAGCGCACGCTGGCGCGTCGGATCCTGGGTGGCGACACCGGTCGGGCAACGATCGGTATGGCAGTGCTGCGATTGGATGCAGCCGATGGCGAACATGAAGCCGCGTGCGGCATTGCACCAGTCGGCGCCCAGCGCCATGGCGCGCACGATGTCGAAGGCGGTGATGACCTTGCCGGCGACGCCGATCTTGATGCGGTCGCGCGCGCCGATGCCGATCAGTGCGTTGTGGACGAAATAGAGCCCCTGGCGCATCGGCTTGCCGATATGGTCGACGAACTCCATCGGCGCGGCGCCGGTGCCGCCCTCCTTGCCGTCGACCACGATGAAGTCCGGGTAGATTCCGGTCTCCAGCATTGCCTTGCAGATCGCCAGGAACTCCCATTCATGGCCCAGGCAGAGCTTGAAGCCCGCGGGCTTGCCGCCCGACAGCCGGCGCATCTCGGCGATGAACCGCATCATCTCGACCGGCGTCGAGAAGGCGCTGTGGCGCGAGGGCGAGACGCAATCATGGCCCATCGGCACGCCGCGTGTCAGCGCGATCTCCTCGCTGACCTTCGGCGCCGGCAGCACGCCGCCATGGCCTGGCTTGGCGCCCTGGCTGAGCTTCAGCTCGACCATCTTGACCTGCGGGTTGGCGGCGGCCGCGGCGAATTTCTCGGGCGAGAAAGTGCCGTCCGGGTTGCGCGCGCCGAAATAGCCCGAGCCGATCTCCCAGATGATGTCGCCGCCGCCCTCGCGGTGATAGGGGCTGTAGCCGCCTTCTCCCGTGTCGTGGGCGAAGCCGCCGATGCGGGCGCCGTTGTTCAGGGCGCGGATGGCGTTGGCGCTGAGCGCACCGAAGCTCATGGCCGAGATGTTGAAGATCGACGCGGAATAGGGCTGCGTGCATTCGGGGCCGCCGATGGTGATGCGGAACGGCTCCTTGCTGACGGGCGTCGGCGCGATCGAATGGGACATCCACTCGTAGCCCTCGGCGTAGACGTCGTAGTTCGTGCCGAACGGCCGCACGTCCAGCACGTCCTTGGCGCGCTGGTAGACGACGGCGCGGCGGTCGCGGCTGAACGGCAGGCCGTCCTTCTCGCCTTCGAAGAAGTACTGCCGCATCTCCGGCCGGATCGCCTCGAAAATGAAGCGAAGGTGGGCGGCGATGGGATAGTTGCGCAGGATCGAATGCCGCTTCTGGACGAGGTCGATGATGCCGACGAGCGTGAGGAACAGGCCGATGCCGAGCAGTATCAGGAGGATGATCGAGCGGGGCTCGAATGTCAGGGCCACGGCGAAGACGAAGGTCGCGAGCACCGACAGCGTCAGGGTGATGAAGCGCGGCGTGAACGGCAGGATCAGGGTGTGCATCGACCGGCCCTCAGTCGCAGCCCGGGAACGGCGATGGCATGGCAATGGCAGTCTGGATCTTTTTCACGGCGGGCCTCCCCTGGTCGCGGCAGGATAGCGCGTCGTCGTGAAGGTTTGGCGGAGGAAATCGCGGGATCGCGCGAACGGCTCTCAGCTGCGTTCGAAGGACACGCTCTTGATGACGGCGTAGACCGGCTTGCCGGG
The DNA here is from genome assembly GCA_049323495.1 of Pseudomonadota bacterium. Taxonomy (GTDB): domain Bacteria; phylum Pseudomonadota; class Alphaproteobacteria; order Reyranellales; family Reyranellaceae; genus Reyranella. Next base: position 29,701 of record JBMONG010000002.1, on the reverse strand, counting down.
CTCGAGCGCCAGCCGTTGCACGGACTTGGCGGTCAGGCGGGCGATCAGCGGGGCGCCGTTGCAGTCCAGCCGGACCTCCGCCTGTGCGCCGCCCGGACTTGGCACGACCGCGGCAATGCGGCCGGCGAGCACGTTGAGGGCGCTGATCTCCTGCGGCGGCCGCAGCGAGATCATGACGTCGCGCGACCGGATGTAGGCCCGGACGGCGGCGCCGACTGGCGCCGGCAGGCGCGGCACCTGGAGCTCCCCGGCGGTCGAGACCAGCATCGTCAGCTGGAAAGCGTCGTCGTGGCCGCTCACCGTGGCATCGAGCACCGACCCGCCGTCGCCGGAATCGGCCAGCGGGAGGATGTCGGCGACCGGCCCGACGGCGGTGACGCGCCCCTCGGACAGGATCACGACGGTAGTGGCGAGCCGTGCGACCTCCGCCACCGAATGGCTGACATAGAGGATGGGCATTCCCGCCTCGTCGCGCAGCCGCTCGAGGAAGGGCAGGATCTCGGCGCGTCGGGCCTCGTCCAGCGACGCCAGCGGCTCGTCCATCAGCAGCACCCGCGGACGGGCGAGCAAGGCACGCCCGATCGCGACGCGCTGCCTCTCGCCGCCCGAGAGCGATGCCGGTCGCCGCTCCAGCAGGTGCCCGATGCCGAGCAGCTGCACGACCGCCTTGAGGCTGGTCACCGCCCCGCCGCTGTCGCGGCTGAACCAGCGCCCGTAGAGCAGGTTGCGGTGGACGCTGAGATGGGGGAAGAGCCGGCTGTCCTGGAAGACATAGCCCACGCGCCGACGGTGCCTGGGGACGAAGACGCCGTCCTGGGTGTCGACCAGGACCTGCCCGTCGATGGCGACTCGGCCCCGGTCGGGCCGCACCAGGCCGGCCACGATGTCGACCAGCGTGCTTTTGCCCGAGCCGGAGCGGCCGAACAGGGCGGTCAGGCCGGGCGCCGCGGTGAAGCGCGCCGAGAGCCGGAAGTCGCCGCGGGCATGATCGACGTCGACCTCGAGGCTCATGCGCTCATCTGCCGGACGCCGATGCGCCGGGCCAGAAACTCGGAGGCCAGCAGGGCCAGCATGGAGATGGCGATCGAGACCAGCGTCAGGCGCAGCGCGGCGGCGTCGCCGTTCGGGACCTGCGTCAGGGTGTAGATGAGGGATGGCAGGGTCTGCGTCTCGCCGGGAATATTGGAGACGAAGGTGATGGTGGCGCCGAACTCGCCCATCGACTTGGCGAAGCAAAGGATGGCGCCCGCGATGACGCCCGGCAGGCAGAGCGGCAGGGTCACGGTGGCGAAGACCCAGAGCGGATTGGCCCCCAGCGTGCCGGCGGCCGATTCCAGCCTGGTGTCCACGGCTTCGATCGACAGGCGGACGGCGCGGACCATCAGGGGGAACCCCATGATGGCGCAGGCCAGCGCCGCGCCGGTCCAGCGGAAGGAGAAGACGATATCGAACTGCTCGGCCAGGAAAGCGCCGATCGGTCCGCGCCGGCCGAAGGAGATCAGGAGCAGGTAGCCGGTGACGACCGGGGGCAGGATCAGCGGCAGGTGCACGACGGTATCGAGCAGGCCCTTGCCCCAGAATTGCTTGCGCGCCAGAAGCCAGGCGACGGCGACGCCGGCCGGCAGGCTGCCAAGCGTGGCGGTGGTGGCGACCAGCAGGCTCAGCCGGACGGCCGTCCACTCCTCGGGCGTCATGTCGAGGAGTTGGACTTGGCCAGCACCGTGAAGCCCTGCTTCTCGAATGCGGTGCGCGCCTTGGCGCTCCGCAGGAAATCCAGGAACGCGCTGGCGTCGGCGTTCTTCGAGTCCCTTGTCAGCGCCGCCGGATAGATGATCGCGGGATGCGAATCGGCCGGGAAGGTCGCGACGATCTTGACGCTGGGCTCCGCCGCGGCGTCCGTGCTGTAGACGACGCCGAGCGGCGCCTCGCCGCGCGCCACCAGGATCAGCGCCGCGCGCACGTTGTCGGCCTGTGCGATGCTGTCCTTCACTGCGTTCCACGCGCCAAGCTTCTCGAGGGCCGCCTTGCCGTACTTGCCGGCGGGGACCGCGGCGACGTTGCCCATCGCGAGCTTGCCGCCGGCCAACGCCTTGGTCAGGTCGGGACCGGTGATGGCCAGCGTTGTCGTCCCGGAATCCCTGGGTGCGATCATGACGATCTTGTTGCCCAGGAGGTCGAAGCGGGTGCCGTTGCGGATGAGGTTCTTGCCTTCGACGTAGTTCATCCAGTCGAGATCGGCCGAGATGAACAGGTCGGCCGGCGCGCCCTGCTCCATCTGCCTGGCCAGGGCCGAGCTGGCGGCGTAGGCGATCTTCGGCGCCGCCTTGCCCGTGTCCTTGGCCCAGGTCGCCGCGACCTCGTCCAGCGCGTTCTTCATGCTGGCGGCGGCGAAGATCACGACGCTGCTCTGCGCCTGAGCCAGGGTCGGCAGCAACGACAAGGCGATCGCCAACCCGAGCCAACACCGTCTCGTCATCATACCGGCCCCTCCAGCATTCAGCGCGACGGTATATTCGAACGGATATAGCGATGCGTCCAGAACTTGTTTGCGGCGGCGATGCCTCGGCGCACGGCGACGGCGGCAATGACAAAAAGCGCCGCCAGCAGCACCTTCTGCGCCGGCCGGAAGGCAAGTTCGGGGTCGAGGTTGGCGAGCAGCACCCGCACGGCGTCGACGTTGTTGACGAAGTGATACCAAGCCGCCTCGAAGACCACGGTCGCGAGGGCGGCAGCCACCGCGAGCAGGCCGAGGCCGGCGAAGCGCGTACGCAGTCCCGGCGGCAGCAGGCGCCAGAACATCAGCCAGGCGAACAGCCCCGCGGCGAAGGCCGGCTCGCCGATCTTGAGCTTGGATTGGATGAAGAAGTGCACGAGGGCGACGGCCACCGCCGGATAGACGAGCCAATGCAGGCGCTTCCAGTTGCGCTTCAGCCGCTTCTGCCAGCCGTTGGTCGAGGTCAGCGCCAGGATGGCGAGCACCAGCAGCGACGCAAACCCGATCGTGAGATAGAATCGCTTCACGATCTCCGTCGCGACGACGACGAGGTTCCATTTCTGGTCGAGCACGTAGATCAACAGATGAGCGCCTGCGTAGAGCGCGGCGGCAACGCCGATGCGACGCCGGACATGGACCAGGGCGGGCCAGTCGAACAAGGCGCGTGCGGGCGTCATGGCCAGCGAGAGCAGCAGGAAGACGACGGCCCAGTCGCCGGTTGCATGGGTCGCTTCGGTCACCGGACGTGGCCCGAGGTCGTCGCTGTACCAGCGCCAGGCGAGCTCGAGCGCCGGCAGACACAGCCCGGCCAGAGTCACGAGACGCAGCCAGAAGATCTTCTGCTTGGCGGTCATGGAAAGACCTTACGCGACGGGGCCATCAACGATGGCTCAAACTTGTGTCAGGCCGACTGCGTCGGAACGCCGGGCGTACAGAGCAAGTGAAGCGATCAGCGCTGGTTCCCGAAGAGGAACCGGTAGGTGCCGATCGTCGGAGCGGCCGAGACGCCGAAAGGCTTCAACCGCGCGAGGCTGAAGGTCGCACGCGCCGCGGCGCCCACGGCACCGGCGTCGGCCCCCTCCAGCAGCACCAACCATTCGACCTCGTCCGCCTTGGGGTGGTCCATGCTCTTTTCCCGCAGCGGGGCGTTCGCCACGTCGAGATCGTTCTCCGCTGCCAATGCTCCGACGATGCCGGGGCGCGCAATCATGCGGGGCAGCGCCGTGTCGGCGAGCCAGGCGAGCAGAGCCTTCCGGGCGTGTGGATCGGGCGCGAAGCGCACCGCGGCTACGGCCCCGCCGATGCCACGCGTGAGGTCGACCTGCACACGCACGGCGAGGCGGTTGAACCGCGTGAACGTCGTCATCACCGTCTGCGACCAGGGTGTCTGGTTGGCCAGGAGGTGGAGATAGCCCGGGGTGGCGAGGTCGTCGACGCTGTCGCACTCGTACGTCGCGAGATACTTGGGGGATCCGCGCACCGCAACATAGCGGCGTCCCCGATGGAATCCCGGCAGGTTCACCCGCTCGTCCACGTGCTCGCGGTTGTACCACTCGTTGAAGTCCCGCTCGTCGCGGGGCTTCACCTCGCAGAAGATGATCAGCATTCCCTTGCCGAGAAGGGGCATGGCTTCTCCTCGCAGTGGCCGCTGCGGCTGGCCGGAGAGGCTCCGCAGCGGGGCGCCGCCAGTCTATGCTGGCGCGCCCAGGAGAGGAAACACCATGAAAATTGCCAGGATCGAAGATCTGCACTGCAACGCGGGCTGGCGCGACTTCTCTTTCCTCAAGATCACCACGGACGACGGGCTGGTCGGGTGGTCCGAGTACAATGAAGGATATGGCAGCGCGGGGATCACCGCCGTGATCCGTCGCATGGCGCAGGACCTGATCGGCCAGGATCCGCGACCGATCGAGCGCCTCATGGCGCGGCAGCAGGCCATCACGCGCCAGGCCCCCGGTGGCATCAACCAGCAGGCCATGGCCGCCATCGAGAATGCGCTCGTCGACGTCAAGGCCAAGGCGCTGGGCATCCCGGTCCATGAGATGTTCGGCGGGCCGGTGCGCGATCGCCTCCCGCTCTACTGGTCGCATTGCGGCAGCTACCGCTTTCAGCACGCCAAGACCATGGGCGTCGAGCCGGTACGGTCGCTCGACGATCTGGTGGCGCTCGGCAGGCATGTGAAGGAGCGCGGCTTCAAGGCGCTCAAGACCAACATCTTCCGCTTCGATGCCGACCAGCCGTACATGCACCAGCCGGGCTTCGCGCGCGGCCCGGGCTATCCCGAGCTCAATGCCGACGGCGCGACGCTGGCCGCCATTGCCGATGGACTCGCAGCCTTCCGGCAGGGTGCCGGGCCCGAGATGGGCATCCTGCTCGACAGCAATTTCAACTTCAAGACGGAGGGCTACATCAAGGTGGCGCGGACCTGCGAGCCCTACAACCTGTTCTGGCTGGAGATCGATTCCTACGATCCGCAGGGGCTGCGCCTGATCCGCGACCGCGCCGCCATGCCGATCGCCTCCTGCGAATCGCTGTTCGGACGGCGTCAGTTCCGGCCGTTCTTCGAGAATCGCGCCATGGACGTGTCCATCATCGACGTGCCCTGGAACGGGTACCTCGAATCGATCAAGATCGCCGCCATGGCGGAGCCGTACGAGATCAACTGCGCGCCGCATAACTTCTACGGCCATCTCTCGACGCTGATGAGCGCGAATCTCTGCGCCGCGATGCCCAACTTTCGTATCATGGAAATCGATATCGACGACGTGCCCTGGAAGGACGATCTGGTCACCCATCCGCCGGTCATCCAGAATGGGGAGCTGGTCGTACCCACCCGGCCGGGCTGGGGCGCCGACATCAACGAGGAGGCGGTGCGGGAACACCCGCCACGCAATCCGCACCCCTGACTCGTATCCAGGAGGGAGAGACGTCCGATGGTCTATGAACTGCGCTGTTACACGCTGGCCCCCGGCAAGATGCCGGACTACCTGAAGGCCGCCGAGACGATCGGCCGGCCGGCGCGCGGCAACAACTACGGCATCAACCATGGCTACTGGACGTCGGAGTTCGGCGCCCTGAACCAGATCTGGCATCTCTGGCAATACGACAGCCTGAACGAGCGCGAGCGGCTGCGCGGCGAGCTGGCGAAGAACAAGGACTGGACCGAGAAATATGTCGCGACCATCCGGCCGTGGATCCAGCGCCAGGACCTGCGCATAATGAACCCCGTGGTCGACATCCGGGAGAGCGACGGCACCACCGGCAACGTCTACGAGCTGCGCATCTACCGTACCCAGTTGGGCGGCGCCCAGCAGTACGGCAAGGACTTCCTCGAGGTGAAGGAAGCACGCGACAAGTACTCGCCGATCTGGGGCGCCTGGACCGGCGAGTTCCCCACGCCCAACGAGTGGATCCACCTGTGGCGCTACAAGAACCTGCAGGAGCGCTTCGACGCGCGCGGCGCCGCGATGAAGGATCCCGCCTGGCAGGCCTATCTCGCGAAGGGCCCGGCCAAGCTCGCCGAGATGCATTCGACGCTGCTGATCCCGACGAACTACTCGCCGCTGAAGTGACGGCGTAGCCGCCATCTCGAGCCGCAGACGAAGGATCTCGTCGCCACCGATGCCGCGGGATCCTTCGTTCCGCTCGGAGTGATCGCGTGCACCCCAGAGGATTGCCATGGATTCCTACGACGACACCGCGCTCGCCCTGATGAAGTTCGGCGTCGGCCAGCCGGTGCCGCGCATGGAGGATCCGACCCTGCTGCGCGGGCGGGGGCGCTACACCGACGATATCAACCTTGCCGGTCAGGCCCACGCGGTGATGGTGCGCAGCCGCGTTGCGCATGGCGTGCTGAAGGGCATCGACACGACGGCCGCGCGCGCCCTGCCGGGCGTGCTGGCGATCCTGACCCATGCCGACCTCGAGACAGCGGGATTCGGGCCGCTGAAATGCCCGATGAACATCCCGCAGCGCGACGGCTCGCCGATGAAGACGCCGCCGCGCCCGTCGCTGGCCAGGGGCAAGGTGCGCTTCGTCGGCGAGGCCGTGGCCTGCGTCGTGGCGGAGACGGCCGTGCAGGCCAAGGATGCGGCCGAGGCCGTCGAGCTCGACATCGAGGAGCTGCCGGCGGTCACCACGCCGGCCGACGCGCTGAAGCCGGGGGCGCCGCAGGTCCATGACGAGGCGCCGGGCAACCTGGCGCTCGACTTCCACTACGGCGACGCCGAGGCGGTGGAAAAGGCATTCGCCGCCGCCGCGCACGTGACGCGGCTCGAGATCGTGTCCAACCGCATCGTCGTCAATCCGATGGAGCCGCGTTCGGCGATCGGCTCCTACGACCCGGCGGCGGAGCGCTGGACCCTGCATGTCGGCTGCCAGGGCGTGATGGGCATACGCGGCGGCCTGGCGCGCGACGTGCTGGGTGTCCCGCCAGCGAAGGTCCGCGTGCTCACCGGCAATGTCGGCGGATCGTTCGGCATGAAGAGCCAGGTCTATCCCGAGTACGGTCCGCTGCTGCTGGCGGCGAAGCTGCTCGGCCGTCCGGTGAAGTGGACGGACGAGCGTTCCGAGAGTTTCCTGAGCGACCATCACGGCCGCGATCACCAGCGGGTCGCCGAGCTGGCGCTGGACCGCGACGGCCGCTTCCTCGCGGTGCGGCTCACCGGCACGGGCAATGCCGGCGCCTACATCTATCCGCCGATGCCGGCCACGACCAACGCGGTGAAGAACCTGATCGACGTCTATGCCACGCCGGCGATGGAGGTGAACTCCAAGGTGGTGTTCACCAACACCACGCCGATCGGCGCCTATCGCGGCGCCGGCCGTCCCGAGGGCAACTACTACATGGAACGGCTGATCGACACGGCGGCGCGCGAGATGGGCATCGACCGAATCGAGCTGCGGCGGCGCAACCATATCGCGCCCTCGCAGATGCCCTACAAGGCGCCGTCGGGCATGACCTACGATTCGGGCGAGTTCACGTCTGTGCTCGACAAGGCCGTCGCGGCCGCCGACTGGCACGGCTTCGAGAAGCGCAAGGCGGAGAGCCGTGCGAAAGGCAGGCTGCGCGGCCGCGGCATCGGCTCCTACCTCGAGGTCACCGGCCCACCGGCCAAGGAATATGGCGGCATCCGCTTCGAGGCCGACGGCACGATCACCATGCTGAGCGGTACGCTCGATTACGGGCAGGGCCACGCGACGCCCTTCGCACAGGTGCTGGGCAGCCGGCTCGGCATTCCGGTCGAGCGCTTCCGTCTGCTGCAGGGCGATTCTGACCAGCTGAAGGTCGGTGGCGGCACGGGTGGCTCGAAGTCGGCGCTGGTCGGCAGCCAAGCCTTCCTGGAGGCGGCGGACATCCTGATCGAGCAGGGCCGGCAGATCGCCGCGCACGTTCTCGAGGCGGCGGTGGCCGACATCGAGTTCGCGCGCGGGCGTTTCACGATCGCCGGCACCGATCGCGGCATCGGCCTTCTCGAACTGGCGGAGAAGCTGCGTTCGGGACTGACGCTGCCGGCCGACGTGCCGCAGTCGCTGGACGTCAGCCACATCTCCGACAATCCGCCGTTCTCCTTCCCCAACGGCTGCCACGTCGCCGAGGTCGAGATCGACCGCGATACCGGCGTGATCGAGGTGGTGCGCTACGTGATGGTCAACGACTTCGGCACGGTGATCAATCCGATGCTGGTGGCGGGCCAGGCCCATGGCGGCGTGATGCAGGGTATCGGCCAGGCGCTGATGGAGCGCACGGTCTACGATCCGCAAGGTCAGCCGGTCGCAGGCTCGTTCATGGACTACGCGCTGCCGCGCGCGTCGGATGCCCCGGACATGTCGGTGCAGAACCACTCGGTACCCTGCCGGACCAACCGCCTCGGCGTGAAGGGCTGCGGCGAGGCGGGCTGCGCCGGCGCGCTGCCATCGGTGATGAACGCCGTGGTCGACGCGCTCGCCGAGTTCGGCGTCACGCACATCGACATGCCGGTGACGCCGGAGAAGGTGTGGCAAGCGATCAACGGCTCGTGATGTCTTCGGAGCGCAAACCGGCGCCTCGGCACAGGACTTGCCTCCCGCGCGGCGAGGAGGAGATTCCATGAAAGCTGTCGTCATCCATGCGCTGGGCGGTCCGGAGCAACTCACCCTGGCCGACATGCCCGATCCGGTGCCGGGCCCGGGCGAGGTGCTGCTCGACGTGGCCTATGCCGGCTGCAACTGGGCCGACACGCAGGTGCGCATGGGCATCTATCCGCATCCCATGACCTATCCGATGGTGCTGGGCTTCGAGGTGTCGGGGACGGTGGCCGCGCTCGGCCCGGGCGTCACGGGCGTGACGGTCGGCCAGCGCGTGGCGGCCTTCCCGGAGAAGGGCGGCGCCTATGCCGAGAAGTGCGTCGCCGGCGCGGCAGGGCTCATCAGGCTGCCCGACGCGGTCGGCCTCGACGTGGCCGCGGCCTTCCCGATCCAGGCGCTCACCGCCTATCACATGATGTGGACCGTCTACGGCGGCGTGGGCAAGGGGGACACGGTGCTGGTCAGTGCCGTGGGCGGCGGCGTCGGGCTGATGTGCACCCAGCTCGCCGTTCACGCCGGCGCACGCGTCATCGGCACCACCGGCACGCCGGGGAAGGAGAAGCGCGCGCTGGAATATGGCGCCGAGCGCGTGGTCGTGACGTCGGCCGAGGATTTCCAGAAGGCCGTGCTCGACTTCACGGGCGGCAAGGGCGTCGACCTCGCCATCGATTCCTACGGCGCCACCATGCTCGACCGCACCTTCGACGTCGTGAAGAAGCTCGGCCACGTGATCAGCATCGGAGAGGCCGAAGGGCAGCCGTTCAAGAACATCCGCGAGCGCATCCTGCCGCGCTCGCAGACCTTCACGCGCCTGCATCTCGGCCATGTCGACCACGACCTCCCGGCGTGGAAGGCCGGCATCGACCATGTGGTCGGCGGCATCGCGGCCGGCTGGCTGAAGGTGCCGATCGAGGGCGTCTTCCCGCTGGCCGAGGCGGCCGAGATGCATCGCCGCCTGGAGGGCCGCCACGTCGCCGGGAAGCTGCTGCTGAAGGCCTGACGCCGCCTCGCCGGCGCTACCGCGGCAGGCTGTAGCCGAGCTTCTCCTCGATCTCGATCGTCTTGCGCACGGCCGGGCGTGCCATCATGCGCTCGTAGTGGGCCTCGATGTTGGGGAAGTCGCCCGGCGCCGGCTCGAGCGAGCTGCGGAAGCGCCAGAACAGCCGGAACAGGTGGATGTCGGCGATCGAATACCGGCCGGTGATCCAGTCGGGACGGCCGAGCCGGCGGTCGGCCACCTTGTAGACCTCGCGGGCGTGTTCCAGCCCCTCGCGGCGCGCCGGGTGGATCGTCGAGGCGATGTAGGACATCCATGAGACGACCTGCGCCTCGGTCTCCGGATCGTCGGTCGGCAGCAGCCCGGCGGCGGGGTAGGCGCGCGCCAGGTAGAACAGGATGCCGGCCACCTCCGTGAGCACGCGCCCGTCGATCAGCAAGGCCGGCACCTTGCCGACGGGATTGATCGCCAGGTACTCGGGCGTGCGGGTCCGCTTGTCGGCGAGCGAGAGGGCGCGCGCCTCGAACGGCACGCCGATCTCATGCAGGGCGATGTGCGGCGCCATCGAGCTGGAGCCGGGCGAGAGATAGAGCGTCAGCATCCCGTCGTGATGCTCGGGCCCTCGCGTTTTGTCCAGCCGCGACGACGCGCCGGCCGTCGGTCAGCCCGGCCCGTCCACGCCGCTTTCGCGGCAAAGGGACGCCACCTGGGCCGCCTCGCGGCCGTTGCCCGCGATTCCCACGACGACGAACTCCGGGGCCTTGGGCGTGCCCATCAGCACGCCTACATAGGGCTTCATGCCGACATAGCCCCCATTGTCCGCACGGCCGTCGACGTTGCCGCAGATCGTGACGGCGCCATTGCCGTTGCGCGCGCCGGCCATGGGACCGAACCGTGCTGAGGCCGGCTGCTTCATCCACCGCGTGACGGACATGACGACGATCTCCTGCTGCCGGGCGTCGAGCGTCACGGGAAGGCCCCGGTGGAGAGGCTCGTCGGGGGGCGGGGCGGGAAGACTGGCATAGGCGGGCGGCAGCGCCACGGGATTGTGCGCGAGATGCGTCCCATTCGGCTCGCCCGCCGTGACGCAGGCGCCAAGACAACAGGCAAGGACGCTCGCGCCCGTGACAACCATCCTGCGGCTGCGCATGTTCTCCCACCTCCCGGCCACCGGCCGGCGAACCACCCATGCGCACACTAGCCCTTCATGAGGTGGTTCCGCGAGCCGAGACGTCAGGGTCGAGCCGTCATTGTTGTCACAGGTCGCGGGGGGAGGGGATCCGGCTCCTCCGGAGGGCGTGATCTGCTATCGTCGGGCCAGCCGAAAATCGAGGAGATGCCCCATGAACGCGCCCATCGCCACTGTCCGTCCGCCGGCCCCGCAACGTCTGCGGGCCTTGCTGCAGGAACCCGGGCTGGTGGTCATGCCGGCCGTCTACGACGGGCTCTCGGCCAAGCTCACCTGGGAGGCGGGCTTCAGGACGGCCTTCCTGTCGGGCTCGTGCGTGGCGGCCGCGCGGCTGGGCGGCCCCGATCTCGACCTCATCTCCTTCGGCGAGATGTTCGATTCGTTCCAGATGGTGCACGGGGCCGCTCCCGAGCTTCTGGTGCTCGCGGACGGCGACCACGGATACGGCAATGCGATGAACGTGCAGCGCACCGTGCGGGCCTACGGCCGTGCCGGTGCGGCGGCGGTCCTGATCGAGGACAAGATCACGCCGCGGGCACTGACGTCGGCGGGCAAGCCCTGCCTGCCGCGGGACGAGGCGCGCATGAAGATCCGCGCCGCCGTCGAGGCGGCCAAGGAGTCCGGCATTCTCGTGCTGGCGCGGACCGACTGCCGGCCCACCCAGGGAATCGACGAGGCGGTGGCCCGCATCGAGATGTATGTCGAGGAGGGGGCGGACATCCTGTTCCTGGACTCGCCGGCCGACGAGGCGGAGATCCGGCGGGCGATCGACGCCGCGCAGGGCCGGCCCTCGTTCGTCGTGCTGTCGCCCGGTGCCCCGCGCGCGACGCCCACGCAGAAGGAGGCCGAGGCGCTGGGCTTCAAGATCGGGACCTTTCCCACCGGCCTGCTGTCGCCCGCCGCCGCCGGCATGAAGGCGGGGCTGGCGGCGCTGAAGGCGGGCGAGTCGGAAGCGAAGGGCGCCCTGCCGCCGGCGGAGCTGCGGGCCGTGCTGGGCTACGCCGACTATGATTCCGCGGCGAAGCCCTTCATCGTCGCCTGACAAGAAAAGACGCGGAGCACCGCCAGGTGCTCCGCGTCCACGATCGGCATGCGTCGATCAGGTTTCGTCCGCTCAGCCGCCGGAGCGTGTGGCCGGGGCCGGCTGCGTGGCCTGCTCGCGGCGCTCGTACTTGTAGTCCGGCATCGACTTCAGCGCGTCCTTGTTCAGGTTGGTGGTGACCACCAGGGACTTGCCGTCGCGCGCGAAGTTGACGTCGCTCCACTTCACCGCGACGTTCTTGGCGCCGACGCCGAGGAAGCCGCCCACCGACACGACAAGCGTGCTGATCTTGCCGTCCTTGTCGACATACACGTCCTCGATCTCGCCGATCGCGTCGCGGTTCTGGTTTCGCACGCTGGCGCCGATGAGCGCATTGGCAGACATCTCACCCGACGCGTTGAAGTCGCCGGTCGAGGTGGTGTTGGCTGCCGCCGTGTTGGCGTTCTGCGGGCCCTTCGCCGTGTCGGCCGGCCGCGTCATGTCCGACGGGCGCCGCGTGTCGGCGGTCGTGTTGGTGTCCTTCCACGGGCCGGTGTCCGTGAAGACCTGGCCGCGATAGGACTGGTTCGGGTACTTGTACTCGGGCTTCGCCTTGAGCTGGTCCTTGGTCATGTTGACCGTGACCTTCTCGCCGTTGTTGGCGATGTTGAGGTCGGACCAGGGAATGCGGACCTCGCGGTCGCCGATGCCCAGGAAGCCGCCGACGCTCACCATGACGCTGTCGACCTTGCCGTCCTTGCCGATGTAGATCGATTCGATCTCGCCGATCGTCTCGTTCTGCATGTTCTGGATGTCACGGCCGATCAGCTTGCTGGCGTCCGCGGCCGAATGGCCGGCGGTTGCAGGCGATGCCGCAGAGGCCGGCGGGTTGGCCGCCTGCTGCGGGGTCTGGGCATACGCGGCAGCGGCGCCGCACGTCAGAAAAGTAGCGAGCACGATGTGCTTGAGCATGGATTACTCCCTCCTATCGTTCGGGTACGCCGCTAACGGGACGAGGACGGCGGCGTTGCGTCGGGCAGGGGAATTCTTCCCGGCCGCGGACGGGCGGCGTCGCCCGGTTGCTCGCTCAACTCTTCCATCTGCCGGGAACCCGGCATCGGGGTGATGGCCTGGTTGCGGGCATTGGGGCCGGCCGTCGCGCCGGAACCGCCGACGATCGCGGGCCCCGCCTCGGGCATGCGGGAGGCGTCGGTGGCCGCGTTGGGAACCGGCTGCTGGCCGGGCGAGTAGCCGCCCGGCTGCGCGTGGAGGACGCCGGGCAGGCCCAGAATCAGAATGGCCAGCAGGCCCGGGCATGTGCTTCGGAAGATGGGATGGTATCTCATGCCTTCACGAACACGCGGGGCCGCCGGACGTTGCGCCGTGGCGCACGAGGGCGGAATTGCGGCGTGTTCAGGACGCGCCGCCACAGGGAGGCATTCCTAGAGCGGTTTCCAAGATGACGGAACCGCTTGCGGTTCCGTCATCTTGGAAACGCGCGCACGGGCGATCGAAGTTTCACGACGCATGTTCCGTTCGGCTGCTTCCAGCCGAACGAACATGCTTTAGCCGGAGGTGCGGGCCGGCGGCGGTCGTCGGCGCAGCCAGAGCGACAGGCCCACGGTCGCGGTCAGGCCGATGGCGGCCATCATCGCCACCGCGGCGCGCGGGCCGAGCTCGACCGCAAGCGCGCCGGAAGCCAGGACACCCAGGGGGCCGGTGCCGATGCCGACCGTCACCAGTCCCATCAGCCGCGACCGCATCTGCGGCGGCGCCTCGGTCAGCATGAGCGTGGTCTGCATGTTGGAGAAGCCGGCCGTCCCGAAGCCGCCGATCACCAGCACGGCGAAGGCGAGCCAGAAGGAGGGCGACAGCGCCATGACGATCAGCGCCACCATGAACAGTCCGGCACCGCCGGCGAAGGTGAGGCGCCGGTCCATGCGGATGACGCCCGCCGCGATCAGCGCCCCGCCCAGCAGCGCCCCGATCGGCTCGGCGGCCGCCAGCAGCCCGACCAGGGCGGGAGAGACGTGGAAGGAACCGACGCCGAGCGGGGCGACCAGCCCCGAATAGGCAAAGGCGAAGGCATTGGTCACGACGGTGATGCCGTAGACGAGCAGGATGGTGGGCCTCGTGCGGGCGAAGGCGAGGCCCTCGGCGATCTCCGCGGGGATACGGGCGAGGTCGAGACGACGGACGACCTGGTGATAGGCGAGTCCGGCGAGGGCGAAGCTGCCGGCGAACTGGACCAGCGCGGTCGCCGTGTAGGCGCCTTTCATGCCCAGCCATTCGAAGGCGATGCCGCCCAGCAGCGGTCCGACCATGCGGGTCGCCGCACCGGTCGCCGAATCGAGGGCGACGGCCGGAACGATATGCTGCGGGCCGGCGATCTCGCCCACCATGCGGCGCCGGGTCGACATCTCGGTGGCCCACATCGTGCCCGACACGAGGTTGCCGAGCGCGACGTGCCAGAGCTGGAGATGATCCGTCGTCGCCAGGGTGGCGAGCAGGGTCGAGACGAAGGCCGGCACCACCAGCGCCAGCATGACCAGGGTCTTGCGGTTGACCGCCTCGGAGATCGCGCCCGCGAAGGCGCCGAACAGAAGTTGGGGCAGCTGGCGGGCGGCGACCACGCCCGTCACGGCGAGCGCCGAACCCGTCACCTCATAGGCGAACAGGGCCGACGCCAGCAGCTCCAGCCAGCGCATGGCGTTGGCGAAGGCGCCCACCAGCCACAGCCGCAGGAAGTCGGGCGTCCGGAGCAGCTCCCCGATCGGTCCATTCATTGGACCCCATCTATATCACCGCCTCGTCCGCCCGCGCGGACGATCAGGCGGCTCTCAGTGGCCGATCTCCTCGAGATTCACGCCCTTGGTCTCGATGCGGAACAGCCACGTCACCCAGGCGCCCAGCAGAGAGGTGCCGATCAGCACCATGAGCAGGAAGTCGACGCCGGTCGTGGCCAGCACCACCGGAAAGAGCAGGGCGGTCATCACCGCGCCCACCTTGCCGACGGCGGCCGCCAGTCCCGCGCCCTTGCCGCGCAGCTTGGTCGGGAAGACTTCGCCCGCCAGCAGGTAGGTCTGGGCGTTCGGGCCCATGTTCGTCATGAAGTTGAAGAGCATGAATCCGCCGAACAGCAGCACATCGCGCCACGGGTCGTCCGCCTGCAGCGACATCGCCGCCAGCCCGAGCCCGGCGGCACAGCCGATGAACCCCAGGATCTGCAGCCGGATCCGCCCAACCCGGTCGGCCAGCAGGACCGCGGCCACGATGCCGACGATCAGCAGGATGTCGATCACGGCCGCCCCCTTGGCGGCCAGCATGTCGCGATGGATCAGGTCGCCGATGTTGCGCATGTGCTCGGGCTCATGGCCGATCGTCCTGGCGAGGATGGTCGGCGTGAAGATGCCGATTCCGTAGGTGCCGAGATCCTGGAGGAACCACGGCATCGAGGCCAGGATGGTCGCGCGTCGCGCGGGCGGGACGAACAGCGCGCGCCATCCTCCGTTGCGGCGGGACGGATGGCCGGGCGGCTGTTCGGCGAGCGTCACCTGCTTGGGGTAGGGCGGCGTGCGCTCGAGGAGGCGGGCGACCTCGGCCTCCGCCTCGGCCCGGCGGCCCTGGCTGAGCAACCAGTGGCCGCTGTCGCAGATGGTGCGGCGGCCGATCACGACCAGGATGGCCGGCAGGATCGCGGTCGCGTACATCCAGCGCCAGGCGCTGACCTCCGGCAGGTTGGCCAGGATGAGGTAGCCGATGGCGGTGCCGACCAGCGCGCCCACCGCCTGGAAGGCGAAGGCGCTCAGGACCAGCTTGCCGCGGTCCTTGCTGGAGATGCTTTCCGAGATGACGAGGTGCGCCGTCGGATAGTCGCAGCCCAGCGCCAGCCCGACGCCGAACAGGAACACGACCAGCAGCGGCAGGTTCGGGGCGAAGGCGAGCCCCGTCAGGAACAGGGCGAACACCACCATCTCGACCACGAACATCAGCCGGCGCCCGTAGATGTCGGCCATGCCGCCCAGCGCCAGCGCGCCCACCATGATGCCCGCCAGCGGCGCGGCGCTGACGATACCCTTCTCGGTGGCGGACAGGCCGAATTCCTTGACGATCAGCGGCAGGGCGACGCCCGTCATGAACACGACCAGTCCCTCGAAGAACTTGCCGGCCGAGGCGAGCAGCCAGATGCGCCACTGCATGACGGTCATGGGGACGTAGACCGTCGGCGTGCCGTCGGGCCAGTAGGGGGTCTGGTCGATGTAGCTTTGCACGCTACGCGGCTGGTCGCTCATGTGGTTACATCACCCGAATAAGGACGATCGAGGAAACGCCATGCACAGACGTCGATTTGTCGCCGCGGCCATCGCGGCGCCAGCGCTCCTTCGCGGCCTCGCCGCGCGGGCCGAGGGGGCCTGGCCCGCCAAGACCGTGCGCTTCATCGTGCCCTTCGCGGCGGGCGGCGGTACCGACACGGTGAGCCGGCTGATCTGCGACCAGCTCGCGCGACAGCTCGGCCAGCAGTTCGTCGTCGAGAACCGCGGCGGCGCCGGCGGCAATATCGGCACGGCGGAGCTCGCCCGCGCGGCACCCGACGGATACACGATCGGGCTGATCACGGTCGCCAGCCACACCCTCAATCCCATGCTGTACGGCAAGCTGCCCTACGACCCGGATCGCGACATCGTCGGCGTCTCGCGCGTCGCCATCCTGTCGAACCTCCTTGGCGTGCCCCGGTCCCTTCCCGCCGGCACCGTCGCCGAGCTGATCGCGCTCTGCAAGAAGGAGCCCGGCAAATATTCCTTCGCTTCGTCGGGTCCGGGCACGTCGCTGCACCTGAGCGGCGAGCTGTTCAAGAGCATGGCCGGCATCGACATCCTGCACGTGCCGTACAAGGGCGCCGGACCCGCCTACAACGACCTTGCGGCCGGCACCGTGCAGATGATGTTCGCCAACATGCCCTCCATGCTGCCGCAGGTCCGCGGCGGCAAGCTGAAGGGGCTGGGCGTCACCTCGGCGCAGCGTTCCAGGTCCGCGCCGGAGATCCCGGCGATCGCCGAGACGCTCCCCGGCTATGTCGCGACGTCGTGGTACGGCGTGGGGGCCCCGGCGGGAACGCCGGAACCGATCCTGGCAAGGCTCGAAGGAGCGCTCGTCGAAGCGCTGAAGCAGCCGCCGATTGTGAAGCGCTGGGAGGATGATCTGGGCCTCGACATGCCGCCGACGGGCAGGGAGGGATTCGCGGCTTTCCTGGCGGAGGACCGGAAGCTCTGGGCGCCCGTGGTGAAGGCGTCCGGCGTGAAGCTCGAATGACATCGCGCGCCGACCCTAGCGAGTCAAGGTTACGGCTGGACGTCCAACGGCGGCTTCCCTGCCGTCTGCGGCCTGCCGCAACGACGCACCCTGCCGGACGTTCAACCCGCGACCATGTCCATCGGCCGCCATCGCAAGCCCGCCGCGAAGCCCCTGCCGCTCGCGATGGAGGCGCGCCAGGTCGAGGCCTTGCCGAGCGGCGCTGGCTGGCAGTTCGAGCCCAAATGGGACGGCTTCCGCGCCATCGCGACACGCAACGGTGCCGGCGTCGAGCTGCTGGGACGGTCCGGCAAGAGCCTGGCCCGCTACTTCCCGGAGGTGGTCGCCGCCCTGGCCGGTTTGCCGCTGCCGCGCTTCCGTCTCGACGGCGAGCTGGTGATTCCCGTCGGCAAGGTGCTGTCCTTCGACGCGCTGCAGATGCGCCTGCATCCGGCCGAAAGCCGCATCCGCCGCCTGGCCGCCGAGACGCCGGCGGTGCTGATCGTGTTCGACCTGCTGCAGACGCCGGACGACGCCGATCTCGCCGCCAGGCCATTGCGGCAGCGCCGCGCTGCCTTGGAGAGGCTGTTCGCCGCGCTGCCCGCTGTGCCCGCGCTGCGCCTGTCGCCCGCGACGACGCGGCGGGTGCAGGCCGGCCGCTGGCTGGCGCGGGCGGGCGGCGGCGTCCTGGACGGCGTGATCGCCAAGCCGCTGGACGAGCCGTACCGCGCGGGCGAGCGGGCCATGCTCAAGATCAAGCGCCTGCGCAGCGCCGACTGCGTCGTCGGCGGCTTCCGCTACGCCACGGGCAGCCGCGAGGTGGGCTCGCTGCTGCTCGGCCTCTACGACGATCACGGGCGGCTCGACCATGTCGGCTTCACCTCGGGCATCCCCGAGGAGCGGCGTGCCGCGCTGACGAAGAAGCTCGAGAAGCTGCGCGGCGGCCCCGGCTTCACCGGCGACGCGCCCGGCGGCCCCAGCCGCTGGTCGACCGAGCGCAGCACGCAATGGGAGCCGCTGCGGCCGCGCCTGGTCGCCGAGGTCCAGTACGACCATGTCAGCGGTGACCGCTTCCGCCACGGCACGCGCTTCCTGCGCTGGCGGCCCGACAAGCGGCCGGACCAGTGCACCTTCGACCAGATCCGGCCGGCGGCGGGATCGTCCCGCCTGCTGCAGGCGATGCGCCTATAGGAGCTGGCGGATCGCCGCCAGCGTGACCAGCGCGCCGGTCGCCATGGCCGCGCTGCCCAGGGAGATCACGTAGAGGGCCCGCCCCGGCGAGAGCCGGGCCATGCCGGCGGCGATCCAGAAGAACGGATCGTTCACGTGGCAGATGGCCATCGAGCCCGCGCCGACGGCGGCGGCGGCCAGAGCCCGTCCGGAGGCGCTGTCGAGCCCCAGGGCCGGCAGCATCGGCTCGACCATGCCCGAGGCGGTGAGCACGGCGGTCAGGGAGTTCCCTTGCAGGGTCTTCACCACGGCGGCCGCCAGGAACGGCGTCAGCAGCCCGTAGTCCGGCTTCAGGGCCGCCTCGGCCAGCAGCTCGGCCATGCCGGTCTCGTCGAACACGCGCGACAGGCCGCCGGCGGCGCCGACCGCCATGAGCAGCGGCGCCCAGCTGCGGCCCGTCAGCGCCGAGGGCTGCCATTTGCCGACGAACAGCACGCCCAGCGTGATGGCGATCACCGTCAGGACCAGGGGCTTCGAGAGGCCGATATAGAACTCGCGCGCGCCGCCCTTGCCCAGCGGCTCGGAGGGCATCTGCGCCACCGCCTGCGCCACCAGCAGCGCCACGGGAATCGCCACCGCCAGCCAGGCCCAGCCCGGCTCGCCCGCCGGCGCGCCCGAAGCCGGGACCTGACGTGCCACGTGCCACCAGCCCAACGCCACGGCGACCAGCGCCACGGGGATGCCGACGGCCAGCAGCCACCAGGGGCTCGTCTTCATGACGGAGGCCGCCGCGACGGCGAGCGGCGAGGGCGCCACGAGGCTGGCGACGGCCAGCAGCGTCAGGGCCATGCCAAGCGCGCGGCGCGGCGCGTCCTGGCCGGCCGGCTGCAGCAGGGCCAGCCCGCCCGCCGCCGACGGCCCGAGTCCCGCCAGCACGCCGGCCGCCGCGCAGGTCCCGGTGCCTAGCGGGGCGCGCAGCACCAGCGCCTGGACGAGGGCGCCGGCCACCACCAGCAGCCCGACCTGCTCCAGCACCGCCGAGAATCCCAGGCCGAACGCCTTGCCCACGGACTGGAAGCTCATGTCCGCCGCGATCCCGTACACGACGACCGTGGCCATGATCGCGAGGAAGGCCGGCAGATGCAGGCGCTGGACCAGCAGTACGATCGCCAGGACCGCGAGCGGCACGAGAAGGGCGGCAAGAAACATGGCGGGGCGACATTACCGCGGATGGTCGTCTTGTCACCCAGAGGTTATAAGTAGGCCATGCGCTTGCCCCATGCGCCGCTCCTGTCGCTGCTCCTGCTGCTGCCCCTGCTGCTGATCTCGAGCGTCGCCGCGCCGGCCGGGGCTGGCCCGCTGGTGCGGGTCGAGGGCAAGCGGTTCGTGGCACCCGACGGCAGCACGCTGGCGATCAGGGGAATCAGCCTCGGCAACTGGCTGATGCCCGAAGGCTACATGTTCAAGTTCGAGGTCGCGAAGTCGCCGCGTCTCATCTACGGCGCCTTCGACAGGCTGCTGGGCCGCGAGCGGGCGGCCGAATTCTGGCGACAGTATCGCGACACCTACATCGGACGGGACGACATCGCCTTCATCCGGTCGGCCGGCTTCAATACCGTCCGCATTCCGCTGCACTACCGGCTGCTCATGGACGACCGCGGCGAGATCGGCGGGGAGGGCTGGTTCCTGCTCGACCGGGTCCTGGGCTGGATCCGCGAGGCCGGCCTGTACGCCATCCTCGACCTGCACGCCGCCCCGGGCGGGCAGACCGGCATAAACCATGACGACGGGCCGGGCTATCCGCTGATGTTCTACGTGCCGCAGCACCGGCGGCATACGGTCAGGCTGTGGCGTGCCATCGCGCAGCGCTATGCCGGCGATCCCGTGATCCTGGGCTACGACCTGCTGAACGAGCCGATCGCGCCCTATCACGACGTCGCGACCCTCAATGCCCGGCTCGAGCCGTTCTATCGCGAGGTCACCGCGGCGATCCGCGCCGTCGATCCGGGCCGCGTGGTGATCCTGGCCGCCGGCCAGTGGAGCTCGAGTTTCGACATGCTCGGCCCGCCTTTCGCCGACAACCTCGCCTATACCTATCACTCCTTCTGGGCCAGCACCGACCGCGATTCGATCCAGCGTCACCTGAACTTCGCCAGCCGCTACGGCGTGCCGCTGTTCCTCGGCGAGACCGGCGAGCTGACCGACGAGTGGAACGAGGCCTTCCGCCGCCTGCACGAGGCGCACGGCATCGGCTGGTCCTTCTGGACCTACAAGAATCTCGACACCCCCTCGACCGTGGTGTCCGTGCCGCGGCCTGCCGGCTGGGACCAGATCGTCGCCTTCGCCGATGGTCGCGCGGGCAGGCCCGCCGCCGAGGTGATCGATGGCGCGATCGCCCAGTACCTCGAAGGCATCCAGTTCAAGAACGGCGTGGTGCGTTGGAGCTACCTCGCCTCCCTCGGGCTCAAGAGCGCCCCCTACTAACCATCCGGAGCGATAGTCGATCCATGATCTCTCGTCGAAACCTGCTGATGAGTGCAAGCGGTGTCGCGGCGACCGCCCTGGCCGGCTGCGGCGGAACCCCGCCCACGGGCTCGGGCTTCAACTCGCCCCATCCGGGCGCGCCCGGGCTCGATGCCGTGATCGACATCAGCAACAACGTCACGGTCACCAACATGGCGGCCGTGCGCCGCAGCAACATCCTCGCCGTCTTCCACAAATGCAGCGAGGGCGGCGACTGGTTCGACCCGGCCTACGCCACCCGCCGCGTCGAGGCGGAGCGGGCCGGGCTGCTGTGGGGCGCCTATCATTTCGGCACGCGCCAGTATTCCGGCGTCGAGCAGGCCAATGCCTTCCTGGCCGCGGCGCGGCCGGGACCGAAGACGCTGCTGGCCCTGGACCTCGAGCCCAACGAGCGCAATCCGCGCAACACGATGCAGCTCGCCCAGGCCGAGGCCTTCGTGCAGACGGTCTACCAGGCGACCGGCCGCTACCCGCTGCTCTACACGCATCCGACCTGGGCCAACGGTATCCCCTACGGCCGCCGCCGCCTCTCGCTCGACCGCCCGATCACGCCGCAGTCGGTGGCGGCGCGCTGCGATCTCTGGCTCGCGCACTATCGCGAGGAGCCGGAGATCCCCTATGCCTGGGCGAATCGCGGCTGGCGGCTCTGGCAGTACGTCGCCGACCAGGATGCCAGCCACGCCGCCTATGGCTCCGACGCCCGCACGGTGGCGGGCGTCAGCCACTGCGACCGCAACTACTTCGCGGGCAACGAATCCGAGCTCTTCCGCTACTGGCGCAGCGGGCCGCGCACCGCCTGACGGCCGGGATCAGGTGGACGGCAGGCGCTGGCCGTAGTGGTCCGCCAGCGCCGCCAGGGCCGTCGCGCCGTCGCCCTTGAACGCAGGCCCGTGCATCAGGGCGATCGTGGCGGGCGCGAGCGCGGCCAGCCGGCGCAGGGTCGGCGCGGCGAGCGGCGTCGCCGGCATGAAGGGGACGGCCTTCTCCGTGGCGATCGCGGGGCCCACGATGTCGGATTCGGTGGTCGGCGTGGCCGGCCCCATCTGGGTGAAGAGGTCGCTGCAGAACAGCGTGCCCGTCGTCTCCTCGTGCAGCACGCCCGCGTCCCAGTTGTGCGGCACGTGCGGCGTGTCCAGCCAGCGCACGCGCTTGCCTCCGAGGTCGAGCACCTCGTCGTCCTTCAGCACGCGTGGCGGCCGGTCGGCCATGTCGGTGAGCCAGATGTTGCAGCCGACCTGGCCGTGCACGGGCGTCGCGTTGGGCGCCGCGGCCAGCCACTGGTTCAGCGCCCCGCACTCGTCGGCCTCGACGTGGCTGCACGCCGTCCAGCGCAGCCGGTCGAGCGGCATCACCCGCTGCACGGCCGCGCTGACCAGCGGGAAGAGGGCGCGCTGGCCGTAGTGGAAGAGCAGCGGCTCCTCCGCGTCGATCAGGAACTGGTTGAAGGTGAAGCCGGTCGGGCCGATCTGCGGCACGAAGGTCGAGAGGCGGTAGACCTTGTCGGCGATCTCGGAGACGTCGGTCTGCATGGTGATCTCCTGGTGTCTTGCGGACCGCGAGCCTCCGGCTCGCTCATGAGCCGAGCGAGCCGGAGGCTCGCGGTCCCGAAGAGATGAACGCACCTCATCTCATTCCGCTCTGGCGCGAGAGAACCCCGACCAGCCTCGCATTGAACGCCTCGGCGGCCTCGTAGGCAACCCAGTGGCCGGCGCCCGGGATCACGTTCATCTCGAAGTCCGGCTGCAGGGCGCGGAACAGGTCGATGCGTTCCTGGATGTGCGGATAGGTCGTCGAATCGTACTCGCCCCAGATGCCGGTCATGGGCGTCGTCACGCGCGGCAGCACCTCGGAGAGCCGGAACGCCAGGCCCATCTCGCGGCTGCGTGTCTTCGCCCGTGTGGTGTTCAGGATCTGCATGTGGATCGCCACGCCATCGACCTTGGCCGGATCGTGCAGCATCAGGATCTCGAGGTTGCGCCGCGCCTCGGCCGCCAGCGTTTCGGGCGGCATCTCGGGCAGCAGCTTGTGCAGCTTCGGCCCCGGCTTGCGCGTCGCCTTGAGCCCGCCGGCGCCGACCAGCACGAGGCGGCGCAGGCGCTGCGGGAACAGCGTCGCGATGTGTCCCGCCACCATGCCGCCGAACGAGAAGCCCGTGATGTCGAAGGGCCGGTCGGGCGGCAGCAGTTCCTTCATCGCCGTTTCCACGCAGCGCGCCACCGACCAGATGTCGCGCACGTCGTCGGGCGGATCGCTGTCGCCCAGGCCCGGCAGGTCCGGCGCGTAGACGGTGAAGTGCCGCGCCAGCGGCTGCACGTTGCGGATCCAGTGGATCCACGAGCCGGAGCCGCCATGGAACAGCAGCAGGAGGGGCCTGCCCGAGCCTTCGCCCCAGACGTGCCACATCATGTGGCCGCCATTGCCCATGGGAATGCGGACCGCGCGGGCCGTGGCCGCCACCTCGGCGATGTGCTCGGCGGCGGTGCGGCCGTCCGGCATCCGCGGGACGGCCGAGTAGTCGAGGCTCATCGGGTGATCGCGCCCAGCAGACGCTCGACGAATTCAGGCGCCTTCCTGCGGTCGATCCAGCGCAGCACCGTGACGAGGTCGTTGTCGGGATCGATCCAGACGATGTGGCTGCCCCAGCCCAGCGCGAAGTAGCTGCGCTCCGAAGCCGCCGCGAACTGCCGGCGGTCGGTGTTCAGCCACCACATCAGCCCGTAGAAGGGCGCCACCGGGCAGGGCTTCACCAGCTCGTCGGTCCAGCCTTGCGGCAGGATCCGCTGGCCCTCCCAGACGCCGCCCTGCGCGACCAGCAGCCCGGTCAGCGCGAGGTCGCGCGCCGAGATCACGATGCCGCCGCCCCAGTGGCCGCCGCCCGGCACGGAGATCATCTCCTTGCCGTCGATCGTCACCGTCGAATTGCGGTAGCCGTCCCAGCGCCAGCCGGCCGAGGCGCCGATCGGATCCATGATGCGCCGCTTCAGCACCGAGGGCAGCGGCTCCCTGAAGACCTGCAGCAGCGACAGCGACAGCCGGTTCACGCGCACGTCGTTGTACTCGTAGAAGGTGCCCGGCTTCTTCATCGCGCGCCGCGTGCCCTTGGGCGCCTCGGCGACGGCCAGCCCGACCACGCGGTTGTGGTCGATGCGGTCCTCCTTGCCGAACACCGTGCCCGACCATTCGCTGGTCTGGGTCAGCAGGTGGCGCCAGGTGATGTCCCGGTTCTGCTCGCTGGCGAAGCCGTCATCCAGCGCGTAGTCGGCGACGCGGTCGTCGAGGCTGCGGATCAGCCCGTCGCCCAGCGCCAGCCCGGCGAGCAGCGCGAGGTAGCTCTTGGCGACGCTGAAGGTCATGTCGGCGCGGTCCACCTCGCCCCATTCGGCCAGCAGCCTGCCGCCGCGATGGACGATCCCGGCGGGGCCGCCGCGCGGCGTCACCGGGCCCAGCACCTCGTTGTCGGGCGCCGTCTCGCCGGAATCGTGGGTCATGACGAACTGGCCGTCCGGCATGTGCATGCTCCGCGGCCAGGGGGATTCGGCCGCCTTGGCGAAGGCGATCGCCTCTTTCAACGCACTCATGCCCGCAATCAACATTGGAGACCGCGCCGGAGCAAGCGTAGAAAACGCGCCATGACCGCAAGCCCCCGCACCGTCACGATCCGCCGGCCCGACGACTGGCACGTCCATCTGCGCGACGGCGCGATGCTGCAGGCCTGTGCAGTGCATACCGCGCGCCAGTTCGCGCGGGCGATCATCATGCCCAACCTGGTGCCGCCGGTGACGCGCATGGCCGAGGCGGTGGCCTATCGCGACCGGATCCGCAGGGCGGTTCCGCCGGAGCTGGCCTTCGAGCCGCTGATGACCTGCTACCTGACCGACGACGCCGATCCCGTGGAGCTCGCGCGCGGCAAGGCGGAAGGGGTGTGGGTGGCGGCCAAGCTGTATCCCGCGCACGCGACGACCAACTCCGCGCACGGCGTCACCTCGATGGACCGCATCGCGCGCGGCCTCGAGGCGATGGAGAAGGCGGGCATGCCGCTGCTGGTCCATGGCGAGGTGACGGATCCCGAGGTCGACATCTTCGACCGCGAGGCGGTGTTCCTCGACAAGGTGCTGGCGCCGCTGCTGCGCCGGCACCCGGGGCTGAAGGTGGTGCTGGAGCACATCACGACCAAGGAGGGCGTGGCCTTCGTCGAGGCGAACGGCCCCCGCATGGGCGGCACGATCACGCCGCACCATCTCAGCTACAACCGCAACGCGATCTTCAAGGGCGGCATCCGTCCGCATCTCTACTGCCTGCCCATCGCCAAGAGCGAGGCGCATCGCCTGGCGCTGCGCCGCGCGGCGACCGCGGGCGGCGCGCAGTTCTTCCTGGGCACCGACACCGCGCCGCACACGATCGACACCAAGGAATGCGCCTGCGGCTGCGCCGGCATCTTCAACGCGCCGGTGGCGATGCAGGTCTATGCCCAGGTCTTCGCCGAGGAGGGCGCGTTGGACCGCCTGGAGGCCTTCGCCTCCCTGAACGGCCCGCGCTTCTACGGCCTGCCGCCCAACGAGGAACGCGTCACGCTGCGCACCGGCCCGCTCGACGCCCCCGAGCGCGTCGACGTGCCCGGCGGCGGCAAGAGCATCCTGGTCTTCCGCCCCGACACGCCGGTGGAGTGGTCGTTCTGACGGACGCCGCCGACCGGCGCCTCGCACTTCCCGATCCCCCGACCGCGCCTCGCGTTTCGCGATCACCCCGACCGGCGCCTCGCGCTCCCCGTCATCCCGACCGGAGCGCAGCGAAGCGGAGGGATCTCCTCGCCACGACAAGCCGCCCGATCGTTGAAGCAAGGTTCCTCCGCGCGGGCCTGCGGGCCTTGGTCGGAACGACGATAGGATTTCTTCGCTTCCGCGAGGCGGTGTCATGATCTGGGCGGGATTCGCCCCCGCAGTAGCTTCCCCCCCGCAAACGGTCCTATCGTGAGGGAATGACCAGAAGAAGCATTCCCGCCGACGCGATCGTGCGCGGCACCGACAAGGGGTACGACCACAGCCCGTCGACGCCCGTCCTGACACCGGGCAGCGAGCGGCCCGTCGAGAAGATCGACCAGAAATATCCCTATCTGCGGCCGCGCGACGCGGCGACCCTGATCCTGGTCCGCCAGCAGGGCGACGTGCCGGAGGTGCTGCTGGGGTGCCGCGATGCCAAGCACGCCTTCATGCCCAACCGCTACGTCTTCCCCGGCGGCCGCGTCGATCCCGACGATGCCCGCGTGCCGGTGGCGACGCCGCTCGACCGCTTCGTCGACGAGCGCCTGCGCAAGGCCGCGACCGCCCAGCGCGCCCGCGCCCTCGCCGTGGCCGCCGTGCGCGAAACCTTCGAGGAGACCGGGCTGATGCTGGCCCAGCCCTTCAAGGACGGCCCGCCGAAACAGGATTACGGCCCGCACTGGCGCGGCTTCCTCGACCAGGGGCTGGGGCCGGCGCTCGACCGGCTCGACCTGATCGCGCGCGCCGTCACGCCGCCCGGCCGGCCGCGCCGCTTCAACGCCCGCTTCTTCATGGCCCGCGCCGAGGACGCGCTGGGCGAGATCCGCCATTCGAGCGAGCTGGGCGACATCCGCTGGGTCCGCCTCGACGAGGCGCGCGAGCTGCCGCTGCCCACCATCACCGGCCTGATCCTGGGCGAGATCGGCCGCCTGGTGAAGGAGCCGCCCAACCGCGCTGCCCAGCGCCGCATCCCGCTCTTCACCACGGTGCACCGCAAGCACCTGATGCTGGAGGAGTAGCGGCATGGCCGACCCCGGCGGCTTCGCGTCGACGACGCCCGCCGGGGCGGCGGCATCGCCCGTGGCGGCCGCGCCGGGACTGCCGCCGCGCGGCGGCGTGCGCCTGCGCGCGCTGGTCCTCATCCGCTGGGCTGCCGTCGCGGGGCAGCTCTTCACCGTCGCCGTCGTCTACTGGGGGCTGGGCTTCTCGCTGCCGGTGCTGGCGGTCGGCGGCGCCATCGCCCTGTCGGCGCTGCTCAACCTGACGGTCAGCCTCGGGCGCCCGGCCTCGGCGCGCATCGACGACCGCGAAGCCGCGATCTTCCTCGCCTTCGACGTGGTCCAGCTCGCCGTGCTGCTCTACCTCACCGGCGGCCTGGTCAATCCCTTCTCGCTGCTGCTGCTGGCGCCGGTCGCCATCGGCGCCACCATCCTGTCGCTGGGCAGCAACATCGCACTGTCCCTGCTCACCATCGTCAGCATCGCGCTCTTGGGCCTGTTCCACCAGCCGCTGCCCTGGCGCGGCCCGCCGCCCGAGCTGCCGGACATCTACCAGGCCGGCGCCTGGGCCGGCATGACGCTGACGACGCTGCTGCTCACGCTCTACGGCTGGCGGCTGGCCGAGGAGGCGCGCCAGATGGCCGACGCGCTGGCCGCCGCCCAGGCGGCGCTGGCGCGCGAGCAGCGCATGTCGGCGCTGGGGGCGCTCGCCGCTGCCGCGGCCCACGAGCTGGGCACGCCGCTCTCGACCATCGCCGTCGTGACCAAGGAGATGCTGCGCGAGGTCGAGCCCGACGACCCGCTGCGCGAGGATGTCGAGCTGCTGTCCGCCGAATCGGAGCGCTGCCGCACGATCCTGGCGCGGCTGACCGTCGATCCCGCCGTCGACGTCTCGGACGCCTATACGCTGGTGCCGCTGCCGGCCCTGATCGAGGCGGCGGCCCAGAGCTACCGCCGCGAGGGCGTCTCGATCAGCTTCCGCGCGGGGCCCGCCGGGGAGGGCGTGCCGGAGACCGCCCCGATCCAGGTGCGCAGCCCCGAGATCATGCAGGGTATCGGCAACATCGTGCAGAACGCCGTTTCCTTCGCGCGGCACGAGGTCACCATCGCCACGCGCTGGAGCGCGGGCTGGTCTGAGGTCGAGGTCTCCGATGATGGTCCAGGCTTCTCCGAGGCGCTGCTGGACGAGCTGGGCACGCCCTTCATCTCGACCCGCCAGGGCCAGGAAGGCCACATGGGATTGGGGGTCTTCATCGCCAAGACACTATTGGAGCGAACCGGCGCGACCGTCACCTTCGCCAATCGCCGGCTGGGCGCCGGCGCCAAGGTCTCCGTCCGCTGGCCAAACCCGGTCTTCAAGGCTACATAGCGCCGCATGTCGAAGGAGTCGCCATGAGCCAGGACACCGGCGCCAACCGTCCCGTGTCGCCTGCGATAGCCGGTACGACCACCGTCAAGGACCGTACGCTGCTGATCGCCGATGACGATGCGGCGTTCCGCAACCGGATCGCGCGCGCCCTCGAGCAGCGTGGATTCATCGTGACCGCCGTGGGCTCGGTCGCTGAGGCGCTGGCCCAGACGGCGCGCCCGCCGGCCTTCGCCGTGCTCGACCTGCGGCTGGGCGACGGCAACGGCCTGGAGCTGGTCGGGCCGCTGCGCCAGGCCCGCCCGGACATCCGCATCGTCGTGCTGACCGGCTATGGCAACATCGCCACCGCCGTCGCGGCCGTGAAGGAGGGTGCGGTCGACTACCTCGCCAAGCCCGCCGATGCCGACGCGATCGAGCAGGCGCTGACCGCGCACGGCCGCAAGCTGCCGCCGCCGCCCAGCAATCCGATGTCGGCCGACCGCGTGCGCTGGGAGCACATCCAGCGGGTCTTCGAGCAGTGCGACCGCAACGTCTCGGAGACGGCGCGCCGCCTCAACATGCACCGCCGCACCCTGCAGCGCATCCTGGGCAAGCACGCCCCGCGCGAGCACTGACGCGCGAATGCTGACAGACCGGCGCTGATCACCCTCCAGCTCCTGCTCAATGCGCTGGCGCTGGGCATGGCCTATGCGCTGGTCGCGCTGGGCTTCGTCCTGGCGCTGAACGCCGCCGGCGCCGTCAATTTCGCCCATGGCGACCTGGTCGTGCTGGGCGGCGCCGCCGCGGTGTTCATCGGTCTCCTGACCGGCCTGCCGAGCGTCCTGCTGCTGCCCCTGGTCGCCCTCGCGATCGGCGTCGCGGGCATCGTCGTCGCGCGCATCGCCATCCTGCCGCTCGCCAGCCGGCCGCCCGAGGCCACCTTCGTCGCCACCATCGCGCTGGCGGCGATCATCGAGCAGGGGCTGACGGTGATGCTGGGCGGGGCGCCGCGCGCCGCGCCGGCCATCGCCGGCGTCGGCAGCGTCGAGGTCGCCGGCGTGGCGCTGGGCCGCCAGCCGCTGGCCATCGTGCTGGTCGGCGGCGCGCTGGTGGCCGCCCTCTGGTTCCTGCTGGAACGGACCCAGCTCGGCCGCCGCATGCGCGCGG
This sequence comes from Pseudomonadota bacterium, assembly GCA_049323495.1. GTDB lineage: Bacteria > Pseudomonadota > Alphaproteobacteria > Reyranellales > Reyranellaceae > Reyranella. Next base: position 682 of record JBMONG010000002.1, on the reverse strand, counting down.
TCGCCGCCGATCGCCACATGGCCCGTGCCGTCGGCATTCCCGTCGGCGCCTACGTGACGCTGTCGCTCGCCTTGGCCGGCGCCCTGGCCGGCATCGCGGGCTTCCTGCTGGGGCACCAGTTCCTGGTCTCGCCGACACAAGGCGCCGGCCACATGCTCAAGGCCTACATCGCCGTCGCGCTGGGCGGCTGGGGCAGCGTGCCCGGCGCATTGCTGGGCGCGCTGGCCATCGGCGTCTTCGAGACGCTGGTCTCGGCCGGCTTCGGCGACGCCTGGGCCTCGGCCGCCCTCTACATCGCCGTGCTCGCCATCCTGGCCGTGCGCCCCCAGGGCCTGTTCGGCGAACCGGCCGGCCGGCGGGCATGATGAGGCGACGGCAAAGCCATCGTCGCGTGGACAGACCTTGCATCAACGATCCGGCGGCTTGTCGGGGTGGGAAGGTCTCTCCGCTCCGCTGCGCTCCGGTCGAGACGACGGGTCTCCCCGTCGCCCCGAGCGCAGCCGAGGGGCCTTGCTTCAACGATCCGGCGGCAGGTCGTGGAGGGAAGGTCTCTTCGCTCCGGTCGAGACGACGGGTCCTCCAGGGGCCTTGCTTCAACGATCCGGCGGCAGGTCGTGGAGGGAAGGTCTCTTGTGTCTCCGAGAAGGTGTAGATGCGGACCGGGTCGTGGCTGTTCGAACAG
>JBMONG010000001.1:0-179295 GCA_049323495.1 Pseudomonadota bacterium | reverse complement strand
GTGCAGACCGGCGACGGCGTCCGCGAGCCCCAGAACCGCCGCGTCGAGATCGTCATCCAGTAAGCGACGATCGACACCAAGTCTTCGGGGACGGCCGGGCTCAGCCCGGCCGTTTCCTTTTGGCGGCCCCTTGAAGAAACGTCAGAAGGGCACGCCTTCCATTCGCCCCATGCGGCCGGCCAGGAAATCGGCGCGAGCCTGCATCAGCCGTTCCGGCGTATCCATCACGAACGGCCCGGCGAACAGGATCGGCCCCTCGGCCGGCTGCCCACCCAGCAGCGCGGCCGTCGCCGGCCGGCCGTCCGCCGCGGCCACCGCGACCCGCCGCCCGGGCGTCAGGACCGCCAGCTCGCCGGTCGCGAGCGGCGCGGCACCATCGGCTGCCAGCGCGCCCTCGAGCACGTACAGGCCGAGCTCGTGCCGATCCTCGACCTGGAGCGTCACCGCGGCACCGGCCGCGAGCGTCACATGCGCGAAGACGGTGGGCGTCGCGAGCACCATCGGCCCGGTCGCCTCCCCGACCGCGCCCGCGATCACGCGTACCCGGCCACCCGCCGGCCGCAGCTCCGGAATATCGGCCGCACGCCACGACCGGTAGGCGGGCTCGGCGTGCTTCTGCGCGGGCGGCAGGCTCGTCCAGAGCTGCAGCCCGTGCCGGCCGCCCTGCGGCTGCTCGGCATGCAGGACGCCCCGGCCGGCACGGATCCACTGCGCGTCCCCGGGTCCCAGCCGGTCACGGAAGCCCAGGCTGTCGCGATGCTCGACGCCGCCCTCGATCAGGTAGCTCAGCACCTCGATGCCGGCATGCGGGTGCGGCCGGTCACCGATGCCGCGCGCGCTGCCACTGCGGTAGTGGTCGATGAATACGAACGGCCCCAGCGAAGCCCGCTGCGGCGATGGCAGGGCGCGGAACAGCCGCATGTCGCCGTCGTCGATGACGGTCTGCGGCGCCAGTCGGCTCTGGATGGTGCGCATCATGGTGCTATCTCGCCAAACTTGTAACTCCCGCCGGCGCTCGGCCCTGTCCAACTATGGCGTCGGACCACAACACTGGAGGATCCGATGCTGAACATGAACCATCCCGTCGCCACGCGCGAGGAGTGGCTGGCCGAACGCAAGGCGCTGCTGGCACGCGAGAAGGAGCTGACCCGCCTCGGCGACCAGGTCGCGCGCGAGCGCCGCGCCCTGCCTTGGGTGCGCATGGACAAGGACTATGTCTTCGATACGCCGGAAGGCCGGCAGCGCCTCGCCGACCTGTTCGACGGGCGCCGCCAGCTCCTGATGCAGCACTTCATGCTGGCGCCCGGCTGGGAGGCAGGCTGCAAGAGCTGCTCCTACATGGCCGACCACACCGACGCCACGCTCGTGCACCTGGCGCAGCGCGACGTGGCCTTCGTCGCCGTCTCGCGTGCGCCGCTCGCGGAGATCGAGCGCTTCCGTCGGCGCATGGGCTGGCGGTTCCGCTGGATCTCGTCCCACGGCACCGAGTTCAACCGCGACTTCCGCGTCACCTTCACCCCGGAAGAGCGCGCCAGCGGCGCCGCCCATTACAACTATGGCGGCATGCGGCCGGGTGAGGAAATGCCCGGTATCAGCGCCTTCGTGAGGAACGAGGCGGGCGAGGTGTTCCACACCTACTCGACCTACGGCCGCGGCGTGGAGGTGATGATGCACACCTACCGGTTGCTCGACCTGACCGCGCAGGGTCGCGACGAGGATGCGCTCGACTTCACCATGGGCTGGGTGCGCCACCACGACCGTTACGAGACGGCGGATCAGGCCGCGGCGTCGTGCTGCGGCGCAGCGCACGCGCCGGCCGCCTGAGGGGGCCCGGCAATGCGGCGGATCAGGATGACAGGTCCTTCTCCGCCAGCTCGCGGAAGGCGTCGGGCACGGACCGCACCGTGCCCAGCGCCGCCGCACCATAGCCGATCGACTTCCAGCCGAAGCGGTCGCGGATCCGGTCGACGGCCTTGTCGGCGGCATGGCGGGCGAGGCCGCGGCGCGTGCCCGGGCGGCGCGCTTCCGCAGCGAGGCCGAAGCCCAGCTCGAGCTGCAGCGTCGGATCCCTCACGAGGTGCGACACCGAGATCGCCAGCAGCGACAGGTGTCGTTCCGCCGGATGGTCGGCCAGCGCCGCCCGCACCAGCTCCTCGGCGATCTCGGTCAGCGTGACGGTCGCTGCGATCGCTGCATCGAGCGTGACCGAGCGCGTCACGGCACGCAGGTCGGCGAAGCGCACGCGCACCGTCACGGTCCGGCCGGCCAGCGACTTGGCGCGCAGCCGTGTGGCGATGCGGTCGGCGAGATGGGCAAGCGCCGGCCGCCAGACGTGCGGCGCGGCGGGCTGGCGGCCCAGCGCCGACTGCGCGCCGGCCGATCGGGCACGGGGACGCGTGACGATCCCCCTCGGATCGCGATTCCAGGCCAGCGCCGAGAGCTTCTCGCCGGCTGCATCCCCGATCAGGCGCTGCAGGGCGCGCGGCGAGGTGTGCGCGAGCTGCCCGATCGTGCCGATGCCGGCCGCCGCCAGGCGCGCCTGCGTGGCCGGACCCACGCCCCACATCAGAGCCACCGGCAGGTCATGCAGGAAGGCGAGCTCGCGTTGGGGATCGACGACGACCAGACCGTCCGGCTTGGCGACCTGGGAAGCGATCTTGGCCAGGTGCTTGGTGCGCGCCACGCCTATCGAGATCGGCAGGCCGACCTCCGCACGCACGCGGCGGCGCACCGTCGCGGCGATCTCCTCCGGCGGGCCGAAGAGATGTGTGCAGCCGTGCACGTCGGCAAAAGCCTCGTCGATCGAGATGCGCTCGACCAGCGGCGTGTAGTCGTCGAGCACACCGATCGCGGCGTCGCCCAGTCGGCGGTACGCCTCGAAGTTGCCCCTCACGAAGACGAGCTGGGGACAGAGCTCGCGGGCCCGGCGGCCCGGCATGCCGCCCGCCACGCCGAACGCCTTGGCCTCGTAGGACGCCGCCAGCACCACGCCGGTGCCGACCGCGATCGGCCGGCCCCGCAGGGCCGGATCGAGGAGCTGTTCGACCGAGGCATAGAAGGCGTCCAGGTCCGCGTGAAGGATGGTGGCAGCGGTCTTAATGCGTCGGCCCGCAGTGAGAGGAATAGAACAAAAAGAGAACATTTGTGCAAGAGAGTCAAGGATGCAGCCGGCGGCCGGACTTACGCGTTGGGCGAGGTGCGGTCGATCCTTTCCGTCCTCCGTCTGCTGGTCCTGTGGGACCGCATACGCGGCAGCTTCTGGTTCATGCCTGCCGTGATGACGGCTGCGGCCATCGCCCTCTCGTGGGGCGTGACCCGGCTGGATCAGGCGCTTGGCGAACGGGTCTATAGCGGTGTCGCCGTCTTGCAGCTGTTCGGCGCCGAGGGCGCAAGGGCGATCCTCTCGGCCATCGCCAGCTCGATGATCACGGTGGCGGCGCTCACCTTCTCGATCACCATGCTGACGCTGCAGCTCGCCTCTTCCCAGTTCGGACCGCGGCTGCTGCGCAACTTCATGCGCGACCGCGGGAATCAGCTGGTGCTCGGCACCTTCATCAGCACGTTCCTCTACTGCTTGCTGGTCCTGCGCACGGTGAAGGGGGTCGAAGGCGCGAGCTTCGTGCCCCACCTGGCGGTGGCCATCGGTGTTCTCCTCGCCGTGGCCAGCCTGGCCGTCCTCATCTTCTTCATTCACCATACGGCGCATTCGATTCGCATCGAGACACAGCTGGCGGTGCTCGCAGCCGAGACCGCCTCGACGATCGACCGGCTGTACCCCGAGCGGCTGGGGCAGCCGCCCTCGACGACCGGAAGGCCGTTGCCCGACAACGACAATCTCGAGGAGGACGACGACGCCCTGGCAAAGGAGGCACGGGCCGGCTTCGAGTCCGCCGAGGCGATCGCCCCCGACCACGGCGGCTACGTTCAGATGATCGACGGGGAGACGCTGATCGCCGAAGCGGCGCGCCGGGACCTCGTCGTCTGGATCGCCGCGCCGCCCGGCGCCTTCGTGACCGAGCGCGACGCGCTGCTTCTCATCCGACCGGCGCAGGCCTCCGCCGGCGAGCTGTCCGAGGAGGCGCGAAACGCGTTGCGTGCCGCCGTCGTGATCGGCGAGGAACGAACCCCCGAGCAGGATCTCGCCTTCTCGGTCCGGCGCATCGTGGAGATCGCCCAGCGCTCGCTGTCTCCGGGCATCAATGACCCGACGACGGCACTGTACTGCATCGACCGGCTCGGCCAGGCCTTTGTGCGGCTGGCCGACCGCAAGCCACCGGCCAGCCGACGCTTCGACGAGGCGGGCCGGCTGCGCGTCCTCGCGCGCCCCGTGACGTTCGAGACGCTGACCTGCGATGCGTTCGCCGCCGTGGCGCGCTATGCCGGCCAGGACACGGACGTGCTGCGGTGCCTCGCCGAGGCGCTCGACCGCGTGGCTGCGGCGACGGACATGAGCCGCCATCCGCGGCTGGCGGCCCTGCGGCTCGCCGTGCGCAGCCGTGCCGACGGCGGGATGCCCCAGGCCGATTGACCGGCCGCCGTCAGTACGTCGCGAAGATGCGCGCAATCTCGACGGGATCCGACGTGCGTGTGAGCGCCAGCGCCAGCAGAATCCGCGCCTTCTGCGGGTTGAGGTTGTCGGCGGCGAGGATGCCGGCCTCGGCCAGCCGCTTACCGCGGAAGATGCGCCCTGAACCGGCCCGCGAGCATTGCACCACGGCGATGCCCTGCTGCACGGCCTCCTTCATGGCCGCGAGATCGGCGGCCGGCGCCATGCCGGGCGCGAAACCGGCCGACACCAGCCCCTTGGCGCCGGCCGACATGAAGGCGCGCATGGCACTGCCATCGGAGCCGGCATAGGCGTAGGCAATGTCCACGCGCGGCAGGGCCTCGACCGCTGCCACGTCGAACTCCGTGTCCGGCATGTGCCGCCGTTCGGGCCTGCGATAATAGGCAATGCGGTCGGCATCGGCGTGACCCAGCACGCCGAAGTCCGGCGTGCGGAAGGTCTGCATGCGCCAGTTCGAGGTCTTGGTGACCTCGCGTGCCGCCTGGATCTCGTCGTTCAGCAGCACCAGCACGCCGCGGCCGCGGCTCGCCGGGTCAGCCGCCACGCGCACGCCGTTCACCAGGTTGATCGCGGCGTCGGTCGACAGGCCCGAGGCCGGGCGCTGTGCGCCGATCACGACCACGGGCACCGGCACCTTGAGCACGAGGTTCAGGAACCAGGCTGTCTCCTCGAGAGTGGCCGTTCCGTGGCCGACCACGATGCCCGCCAAGTCCGGATGCTCCGCTGCCAGCCTATGGCACAGCGCGGCGAGCTCGCGCCACTCGGCGTAGTAGATCTCGGGACTGGGCACATTGCGGAAGTCGACCGGGATGATCTCGGCGATTTCGTCGACCACAGGAAAGCGGGCGACGATCTCGCTGGCGTGCATGCGCCTGTCATGGATCACGTAGTCCTGCAGCTCCAGCGAGTGGACGCCCAGCGACGAGATGGTGCCGCCGGTGCCGATGAAGGCCACCTTCGGACGGGCGGTGCTGCTCACGCGACGATCCTCCTGCATGCGAATCTCGTGAGCGCACGCAAGATCGGTGCCGCATCCAGGTGGCGCGCGCTTCGGCGCAATCCCCGAACGGACGCGGCAACTCCCGAACGGTGGCTCCGGGCCGCGCCGCCGATAGTGCCTCATGGGTTTCGCCCCGAGAGGGCGGCGCTCGGGTGATGGGGGACAGCCGTCCCCGTGCGCCTCTACAAGGGGGCGTGATGCGTGGGACCTTCCCTGCCGATTTCTGGCGCCTCTGGTCGGTCGGCCTGATCTGCTCGGTCGTCCGCTGGCTCGAGACGGTGGTGGTCGGCGTGTTCGTCTATCGTGAGACCGGCTCGCCGTTCGTCGTTTCCATCGTCACGATGCTGCGGCTGCTGCCGATGGGCCTGTTCGGCGCCTTCCTGGGCGCCTACGTCGAGCGCTTCGACCGGCGCCTGATGCTTGCCGCCATGATGGTGGTGCTTGCCGTCACCTCGAGTGCGCTGGCGACCGTCGCTGCGCTGGGCGTGCTGGAAGTCTGGCATCTGGCGGCAGGCGCGCTGGTGAACGGGTTCGGCTGGCTGACCGACAATCCCCTGCGGCGCACGATGATCGGGGACGGCGTCGGCCGCGAACGCATGGCGACGGCGATGGCGCTCGACGTCGTGGCGCAGAATGCGAGCCGCATGATCGGGCCGGTGCTGGGCGGCGTCGTGCTGGTTGCCGGCGGCATCGAGGGCGCGTACCTGCTGAGCGCCGGCTTCTATCTTGTCGCCCTTGGGGCCACGCTGGCGGTACGAGGACGCTTCATGACGGCGGCGCGCGGCGCACCGGTGCTGGCGCAGGTGCGCGACGGCTTCGCGGCGGTGGCGGCCGACCGCCGCCTCGCGGCCGTCCTGGCGGTGACCGTCGTCTACAATATCTTCGGCTGGCCCTTCACCGGCATGATCCCGGTGATCGGCCGCGACCAGCTCGCGCTGGGGCCGGAGGGCGTCGGCCTGCTGACCGGCATCGACGGCATCGGCGCCTTCGTGGGCGCGCTGGTGTTGGCGTGGCGGCTCGCGCCGCGGTGGCATGCCACGACGTATGTCGGCGGCGTCGCGCTCTATCAGGTCGGCGTCATCGCCTTCGCGCTCTCGCCGAGCGCCGTGCCGGCCGCCGGCGCGCTGCTGCTCTCCGGCCTCGCGGGGGCGGCCTTCGCCACCCTGCAGGCGACGCTGGTCTATCTCGCGGCGCCCGCGCAGATGCGGCCGCGCATCATGGGCGTGCTGTCGGTCTGCATCGGCACGGGTCCCCTGGGCTTCCTGTGGCTGGGCTGGCTCGCCGACCGCATCGGCGCCCCCGAAGCGACCGCCGTCACCGGCGCGCTGGGACTGGCCGCCCTCCTCGCGCTCCGGCCGTTGTGGCGCGCCATCTGACGGCGCCGCAGCTATTCGGCGACCGCCGCCTCGCCGGCGCGCTGCTCGACCGGCTTGCTGACGCGCGCCAAGTTGTAGGCGGAGTTGACCAGCGCGACATGCGAGAAGGCCTGCGGGAAGTTGCCGACCAGCCGGCGGGCACCGACGTCATACTCTTCCGACAGAAGTCCCACGTCGTTGCGCAGGTCGAGCAGCCTGTCGAACAGGCGCTGCGCCTCCTCGGTGCGGCCGGTCATGACCAGCGCATCGACCAACCAGAAAGAGCAGGCGAGGAACGCCCCCTCGCCGCGCGCGAGCCCCGTTTCCGTCTCCGCCGGATCGTGGCGCATGACGAGGCCGTCCTGCAGCAGACGCTTCTCGACGGCGCGCACGGTGCCGATGATGCGCCGATCGTCGGGCGGCAGGAAGCCGGTCGTTGGAATGAGCAGCAGGCTTCCGTCGAGCCACTTCGAGCCGTAGGACTGCACGAAGCTACCCATCTCCTCGTCAAAGCCCTTGCGGCAGACGTCGTCGTGGATCTCGCGCGCCACCGCGCTCCACCTCTCGACCGGCCCCTTGAGTCCAAACTCGCGCGCGAACTTGGCGCCACGGTCGAACGCGACCCACGCCATGATCTTGCTGAACGTGAAGTGGCGCGGCGCGCCGCGGCTCTCCCAGATGCCCCGGTCGGGCTCGCGCCAGATGGTGGTCAGATGCGACAGGAAAGCCTGCATGAGATTCCAGGCGTCCTCGCTGCCCGGAATTCCGCCGCAGCTCGCCTGGTAGAGCGCGTCCATGACTTCGCCGTAGACGTCGATCTGCAGCTGGTCATGCGCCCCGTTGCCAATGCGTACCGGCCGCGCGCCCTCGTAGCCCGGCAGCCAGCCGACCTCCCACTCCGACAGACGGTTCTCGCCGGTGATGCTGTACATGATCTGCGCCTGCGGCGGCACGCCGGCCACGGCCCGCAGCAGCCAGTTGCGCCACGCCTGGGCCTCGTCGTAGTAGCCGGCGTTCATGAGAGCCAGCAGCGTGAGTGTCGCGTCGCGCAACCAGCAGAACCGATAGTCCCAGTTGCGGATGCCGCCGAGCGTCTCGGGGAGGCTGGTCGTTGGCGCCGCAACCATGCCGCCGGTCGGTGCATAGGTGAGGGCCTTGAGCGTGATCAGCGAGCGCGTGATCGCGTGGTGCCGCTCGCCCCGCGCTATGCTTGCCTTCCGCGTCCAGTCCTTCCAGAAGCGGCGCGTTGCGGAGAGGGCCTTTGAGGGATCCATGGCCCGCGGTGGCGGCAGGTGCGAAGGCGCGTACGTCAGCGTGAAGGCGACCGTCTCACCCGCGGACACCGCGAAGTCGCACTCGATGCGGTTGTCCCGCGCGACGACCTGCGCCTCGGTCTGCAGGATGAGCTGATCGGCCCCCGCGACGATGCGCAGGGTGTCATCCTCCTGCCGATCGATCCACGGCACCCGGGCGCCATAGCCGAAGCGCACCGCGAGATCCATGCACATACCGACCGTGCCGCTTTCGCCCTCGATCATGCGCACCATGCTTGAATTGCCGCCCCGCGGCGGCATGAAGTCGATCACCTTCACCGTACCGCGATCGGTCTCGAAGCGCGTTTCCAGGATCAGCGTGTCGCCCGCGTAACGGCGACTCGTGCCGCGCGCAGGGCCGAACGGCGCAATCCGCCAACGGCCGTGATCGGCGGTCCCCAGCAACGCCGCGAAGCAGGCATCGGAGTCGAACCTCGGCCAGCAGGCCCAATCGACCGAACCGTCGCGCCCCACCAAGGCCGCCGTCTCGCAGTCGCCGATCAGTGCGTAGTCCTCGATCCGCAAAGGCATCGGGGGAGGCAACGACCGAGCACGATCATCGTTGCACGGAAATGCATGTGGGCGATGGATGACATGTGGGGCAATGTCCTGCTGGCGGCTGCGATAGGCTACGGCCTGATCGCCGCCGCTGCCTTGGGCAGCGTGCTGGGGCAGTCGACCGCCGGCCGCCGGGCTTTGCGCAAGGCGCCCATGCTGCTCGGGGGCCTGCTGATCGCCTATGTCGCCGTGGCGTTGCTGCTGACCACGACGGGCAAGCCGCGGCAGGAGAACTGCGTCTACAGCTCGGAGCATCCATCCAACTGTGCGCATTGACCGCAGCGGCGTCGCCACGACGCAACGCCTGCCGGTCACACGATGCGACGGTTCCAGTCACCGTATCGCGCGACGATCCGGCCTCTTGGAACGCTGAGCGCCACGAGCGCAGCAGCGGCGACAAGGGACGCGATCTGATGGGCAACGCTCATGTCGACGAGGAGCGGCGTCGCTGCGAGCCCTGCCGCCCACAGGACGTTCAGGAAGCGTAACGGCCTCGCGATCTCGGCGCATGCGATCGCCGTCGTCGTGAGAACCAGCGAACCGGCCACATGGTCGATGTCGGCCGCGGCACCCTGAGCGTCCAACGTGACGCGTGTGAACATCAGCCAGACTCCGATGGCACCGGCGAGCGCAAGGTTCCACGGCAGCGCGACGCCGCCGGCGACCATCTCCTTCACCAGCGCCGGCAGCGGTTGCGCGGACGGCTCTGCCGGTCGCGCAGTCTCGCCGTCGTCGGTATCGCCGAACACCAGCACACGCAGCACCTTTCGGCCCGCCCGCCGCCGCCGCGCCAGGAACTGGAGGGTCGCGAGCAACTCGTCGAGGGAATAGGGAATCTGGATCAGCATCGCAGCTGCGCCCACCAGGCACAGCGTGCACCAGGTCCCGATCACGATCGGCTGGATGACGATGAAGGTTATCGACACCACGCCGAGGGGCACGATCATCAGGCCGAAAAGCAGCACCAGCCAGGGCATCGTGCGCCAGCGGCGCTGCGAACCGACTATGCCGGTCAATATCTCGAGCGCATAGGTCAGTCCGCCCACCGCGGCGTCGGAGACGGGCCAAGCCCGCGAGACCTCGGAGGTGATGATCTCTTCCGTGCCGTTCGTGGCGGCTGGCCCACCTGCGAAGAACGGATCCCATACGCCCTGGATGTGCCCCAGCTGATAGGCGGCCAGGTAGCGCGATATCAGCAGGCCCACGACCGCAAGCGCGATGACGGGCAGGCGCTGCGTCCAGGCGGAAGGATTGTAGTCCCAGCCGGGCGGCACGACGGGTCCGCGCGTCGCCGCCAGCGGCGAGGGACCGGACTCGGGTGGCGTCCCGACGGCGAAGGCGAAGATCAGTCCGCCGATCAGCGTATCGTTGAGATAGGCCATGCCGTTGGTCGTCCAGAACAGGAAGGGTGCGGCCATCACCCAGGTGCCGACGGCGGCGACGGCCCATCGCGCCCAGGCATGACGCTCCTGCAGCGCCACTCCGGCCAGGATCATCACGGCGATGCCCGAGGCGAATTCGCTCCACGCGAGCGGACCAGCCCCCAGCCCGATCAGCGGCGGCGACGCCGCGAGCCACACGCCCATGAACATGTTGGCGAGCGGCGCCCAGAGGTAACGGCGATGCTCGTGCCGGTAGCCGTCCGCATGTTCGCGTCGCAGGATCTCAGGGTCATGCCCGGCCTTAGCCGCTGCGCCGAGCCAGGGCGGTGCCGGTATCCCGTTCCGGCGATACCAGGCAATGGGATCGGTCCGCAGCGCGGTCAGCAGCCGGGGCAGCTCGTCGCGCAACCGGTGCCGCGGCTGCCACCCGAGCAGCCGCCGCGCGCGTCCGATGTCGAGTGCATAGTGGTCATCGGCCATGTCGACCATGAAGGGGCGAATGAAGGGCTTCTCACCCCCATCGAAGGCGTCCGGAACGATGGGCTCCATCAGCTGCTGGGCCCACGCGCCGGCCTTCGCGATCGGCTTCGGCAGCGGCACGGTGGGCCAATCCTGCTCGCCGTGCAGCGCGCCGCCGACGGCATCCTGGATCGCGTCGTAACCCATCGCCTCCGGCTCGCCGATGAGGATCGTGACCTCTTCCGGCAAGTCGCGGCGACGGTCGACCGTTCGCCGGAAAGCGTCGATCATATCGTCCCGATGCAGCATGCTCTGCCCGGCATCGACATCCCCCGCATAGAGCCCGCTCTCCAGATCGCGCTCGTAGATGCGGGCGATCTGATGCGCCAGCGTCGGCACCGCCGTATCCTCGTCGTACAGGCCTGCCAGGTGCAGAAACACGGCGCGAATGGATCCGCGCTCGCGGCGAATGACCTCCTCGGCCTTGGCCTTGGACCGCGGATAGGCCCATCGCGGCTCGATCGGCTGGCTCTCGTCGATGCGTTCCCCGGGGCGGCAAGGCCTGTGCACCAGCATGGTGCCCGAGTAGACGAACTGTTCGACCTCGAATCCCTGCAGCATCTGCAGCAGACGTCGCGTCCCGTCGACGTTGACGGTGCGATACAGCTCGCTGTCGGCACCCGTGAAGTCGAAATAGGCCGCGAGATGCACGACGCTGGCGATCGTTGGGCCGTGCTGGCGGCGCAGCTCGCCGAAGGCGCGCTCCATGTCCTCGTCGGAGGTCAGGTCGGCGGAGATGATCGGAATGCCGTGGCTATCCCCACCGCCCCGGTCCAGGCCGACCACGCGATAGGTCCGCCGCAGCACTTCCGCAAGCGAGCGTCCGATATTGCCGCCGGCGCCGGTGATCAGGACGAGAGGCTGGGGAGCAGGCATGGGCGGTCTCGCTGCTTCGAGGAAGGGTCACACGAATCGGCCACCAACGCCGCTGACTCACGGCCGTTGCCGAGGGGACGAGCAACTTCCCGGTGGGCGCCGCAACCCGACGCCACGACTTGCGTTCGTCGACACAGTGGAAGCGAGCAACGCCCGACCTGCATCAACTCGCCCCGGAGCCCTGCCCAACGGCAGCCGCCCCCTGGAGGAATACGCGCTGATCGGCGATTGCCGGACGGCGGCGCTGGTGAGTTGCCGCGGCTCAATCGACTGGCTCTGCTGTCCGCGATTCGATTCGGATGCCTGCTTCGCGGCGCTGCTGGGCGATTCTTCCAACGGAAGATGGTCGATCGCGCCATGCGATGACGCTGCCCGTCCTTCACGCCGCTACCGGGAAGGGACGTTGGTGCTGGAGACGGTCTTCTCGGCCGCGGCAGGACGCGCCACGATCATCGACTTCATGGTCCCGTATGGCCGAGGCTCCAAGATCGTACGGCTGGTAAAGGGCGACGCCGGCGCGCTCGAGATGGACATGGAACTCGTTCTACGCTTCGGATATGGGGCGACCGTTCCCTGGGTGAGCCGCGCGTCGGACGGCGCCCTGCGCGCTGTCGCAGGCCCCGACATGATGGTTCTGCGCACCCCGGTGGCGCTGCACGGCGAGGATCTGCGGACCCGCGCGACTTTCACCGTGCACGCCGGACAGACCATCCCGTTCGTGCTGACCTATGGTCCATCGCACCTGCCGGAACCCCCCACGGTCGACCCGAACGAAGCGTTGCGCGACTGCGAGTCCTTCTGGCGGGACTGGGCGGAGCAGGCGGATACATCCGGGCCCTATCAAGACGTCGTGCTGCGGTCGCTGATCACCCTGAAGGCGCTGACCTATGCACCCAGCGGCGGCATCGTCGCGGCTCCCACCGCGTCGTTGCCCGAACGGATAGGCGGCGTGCGCAACTGGGACTACCGCTTCTGCTGGATTCGCGATTCCACCTTCACTCTGCTGGCGCTGATGGACGCCGGCGTGCTCGACGAGGCGCGTGCCTGGCGCGACTGGTTGAAGCGTGCCGTGGCCGGCGCCCCGGCGGACATGCAGATCATGTACGGGCTGATGGGCGAGCGCCGGCTGACGGAATGGAACGCAGATTGGCTGCCGGGATATGCCGGTTCACGGCCCGTACGGATCGGCAATGCCGCTCACCGCCAGTTCCAGCTCGACGTGTACGGCGAGCTGATGGACACGTTCGAGCAGGCGCGCAAGACGGGGCTGACAGCGACCGACGACGGATGGGCGCTGCAGCTGGCGCTGGTACGGCACGTGGCGGCGCGCTGGCGCGATCCCGACTACGGCATCTGGGAGACTCGCGGCGTGCCGCGGCACTTCACCTTCTCCAAGGTCATGGCCTGGGTGACTTTCGACCGGGCCATCCAGGCTGTCGAGTTGCATGGCCTCTCCGGGCCGGTCGAGGAATGGCGTGCGATCCGCGCCGAGATCCATCGGGACATCTGCAGGCGCGCGTTCGACGTTCACGCCAACACCTTCCGCGCCGCCTACGACACGACGACGCTGGATGCGAGCCTCCTGCTGCTGGCGCAGGTCGGCTTCCTCGCCCCGGACGATCCGCGCTTTGTCGGTACGGTGGAGGCGATCGAACGCCGTCTGATGGTCGACGGTCTCGTGCTGAGATACGACACCGCCCGCGAACCGGACGGCCTGGAACCGGGCGAGGGCGTGTTCCTCGCCTGTAGCTTCTGGCTGGCGGACGCCTATCTGTCGCTGGGCCGGGAGGCCGAGGCCAAGGCGCTGTTCGAGCGCCTGCTTGGCCTGTGCAACGATGTCGGCCTGCTAGCCGAGGAATACGAGCCGGCGTTGCGCCGGCAGGTCGGCAACTTCCCGCAGGCATTCTCGCATGTCGCGCTGATCAACACCGCGTTCAACCTGACGCACGCCGAACGTCCAGCCGAGCAGCGGGCGAAGGCCTCCGCGCGACCGGCCAGGCCGAAGCAGGCCGACGGCCGCTGATCAATCGGCCGGACATTCGGGAGGCGCGGCCGACGCGGGATGGGCAACGCGCGTGATGTCGTATTCGAGCAGCAGCCCGTCCCATCGTCGCGTACGGCAGCCGACGGAGGCGACATGATCCACGAGCAACCGGACGGTGCCATCCTCGGCCGGCATGATGAGCGGCAGGGTTTCGGCGCTGCCGTCCTGAATTCGGGCATAACGGAAGACGAGCGCGCGCCGGGGGCTTGAACCGGTACGGGCCGCGACGACGCTGACGTCGCTGGGTTCCTTGCTGCTTTGCGAGCAGCGTGCTTCGGTGACCTCGAAGTCGTATCCCGATAGGCCCGTCACCCGCTCCTCGAAAATTGTCGTGCAGGCGCCAAACGGCCATGCCGACCGGATCGAACCGAGCTGCAGCCAGGACCAGGCGGCAGCGGCCAACAGCGCGCACACGAGCGACGGGCCGGCAATCGCCCGGAAGCGCTTGAAGAGACCCGAGAGGCCGCGGGCGGTCATCACCGACGGGCCGGCCGCCGCCCGCCGGCAGGTCTCGCGCAGGGCGCGTCGAGGAACACAGGTCTCCTCCTGGACAGGGGTCACTTGCCCAGAGAATTGCCAGATGTTGTTGGTTGCAATGGGGCGGAAACGCGAGTGCCCGGCGCCTTGTTAGGCGCGTTTGCGACGGACCTGCGCCAGGGTTCGCCGCCACACGAACAGGCAGAGCCCATAGCCGGCGCACAGGCCCAAACAGAGGATGGATCCCGCCGCGACGATCAACTGTTCCGTGGTCATGGCGCTCTTGCTCCCTGCCGACTTTGGCGCCTAGCTGCCGATTTGCCGCGCCGAAGACTGGCGCCGCACCTCCGTGCAGCTCTCCGTCCTGGTGGGGCGGACAAGCTTCCAGCACATGGTGTCGCCCTCCGCGACAATGCCGGCATTGCAGTAGAAGGCGTCCTGCTGCTTCTGCAGCCACAAGCCGCCGGGGACCGAGGCCCGGATCTCGTAGTTGTCGGCCAGCAGGCCGGCCGCCGACACGCCCGGCTGCGCTTCGTGCTGGATGGCGCATTTGCCGCTTCCCGCCGCCGCCTGCGCCTGCTGTGCCCCCTGCGCCGGGACTTTGTCCGCCGTTTGCGCGTCGACAGCAACCGACATGGCGGAGGCCATCAAGACGCCCAAGGCGAGGCCGATCTTCGCTCGCATTCCCACACCTCTTGGAACGCCGGTCGGTTCCCATCCCGCCAGCAGCCCTCCCGAAGGTCTTGCTAGTATGATTGCACCTTCGCCGCAACATAAATTTCTTTATCGAACATGCAATAATATGGCGAAAGCGTGCACCATCCCATTGTACTGAAATTTTCGGTTATCTGCGTACAGAGCCAGTCAACGCCTTGTATTTCATCCTATCTAAGATATATTTTGAACCACTCTTATCGAGGAGAATTAACCTGAGATTCCATCATTTCCATGAGCAACGAGCCGCGCAGCGTCATTTCGGCCGGCGCGGCGCCGGTTTCTTCGGCCGCGATTGGGGCATCGAACCCGACGATGGCGGTCGCAGCCGGCGCCGTGTTTTCGATTCGAGCGACCTACGGCTGCTGCTCCTCAAGCTCATCGCCGACCAGCCCCGCCACGGCTACGAGTTGATCCGCGCCATCGAGGAGCTGACGGGCGGCAGCTATGTACCCAGCCCGGGCATGGTCTATCCGACACTGACGATGCTGCAGGAAATGGGGCACATTGCAGAGGCCAAGGCCGAAGGCACGCGCAAGGCCTTCATGGTTACCGAGGAAGGCATCGTCCATCTCGACACGCGCAAGGACGAGGTCGACGCGCTGCTGGCGCGCCTCGCCACCCTGGCGGACCAGCGCGCACGCACCGACGCCGTCCCGATCCGCCGGGCCATGGCCAACCTGCGCGCGGTCCTGATGCATCGGCTTGCCCGCGAGGACCTGGACAAGCAGACCCTGCACGACGCCGTCGCGATCATCGACGAGGCGGCGCAGCGGATCGAGCGGCTGTAGCCCCGTTTCTGCAGCAGGACCGAATATGACAGTTTACAGTCAGGTACGCGTGCCGACCGTACACGGCAGGCGCTATCTCCAGCAGCTGTGCAAGCATTGGAGCCACAACCTTGACGTCGAGTTCTCAACCGAAGGCGGCAAGGTGGTCTTCCCGCGCGACGCGCGCGGTGCCGACTGGCCCGGCGACGCGACCCTTCTGCTCAAAGCTCATGACGACGCTCTGGAGTGCCGTCTGGAAGCGGCCGCGGACGGGCAGCTCGCGGCACTTAAAGGCGCTGTTGCGCGGCACATCGATCGCTTCGCCTTCCGGGAGGCGCCGCTGGTCTTCGACTGGCGCGATGGGTAGCCGGCGGTACGGCGGCGAAGGTCAGGCGCCCCGCCCCGCAAGCACGGGCACCGTAAGCAATCGTCGACGAGGAGCGCCGCAGAGGGGCACAAGGCCCGCCTCCTGGCGCCACCTCGCCGACAAGAACCCAGGTCAGTCGCTCAGCGCGTGTACACCGTCGTCGAACTCGCCGTCGGCGCCGGAGTCGTGGTCGTGTAGGTCGTGGAGGATCCCGCGGGGGTGGTGACGGTCGTGGTGCCCGTCTCGGGTGTCCCATAAGTCGTGGTGCGCGTCGCGGTGGGCGTGGGCTGGACCGTGGTCCGCTCGTAAGAACAGGCTGCGGTGGTGGCGGCGAGCGCCAAGGCGACGATGGCAATTCTCATGCTGGTTCCCTCCTGCCATGAACGGCACCACGGGCAACGGTATTCGACGGCGACGGTTGCGCGGTGCGTGCCGAAGGAACCGGCTACTTCAGCTCGAACGGAAAGATCACCTTCCAGTCCGTCTTCATGTCGACCACCAGCCAGTCACGTCGCACGGCCTCGTCCCATGCCTTGTCGAGACGACCGACCGGCGAATTGCGGTCGTAGGCATACTCGCGCACGGCATCGGTATGATGCACCAGCCCCATGAAACGGGGACCGGAGCCGGCCGCCGTCCATTCCAGCATCTGCTGGTCTCCATCGGAATTGCCGAAGGCCAGGACCGGTCTGCGACCGATGAACCGGTTGATTCCTTCCGCCTTGCCCGGGCCGTCATCGATGAACTCGACCTTGGCCTCCTTCATCAGCACCGGCTTGCCGGCTTCGGCCATGAGGTACCTGGTGACGCCGGATGAGCCCACGACCTGCTCCGGTGGAATGCCGTAAATGCGTTCCGTCCACGGCCGCATGAACTCTATGCCCCCACCCGAGACGATGAAGGTCTTGAACTGGCGGGAGCGCAGGAGGGCCATCAGTTCCAGCATCGGCTGGTAGACGAGGTCGGTGTAAGGCCGATGGAAGCGGGGGTGGCGCGCGGTCGCCAGCCAATGGACGACGGTTTCGCGGAACGCTTCGGTCGTCAGACCGGCGTGGCTCGCGGCCACGATCTGCAGCAGGCCCTTCTCTCCCATCGCTGCGAGCTGGGCCCGATCATCCGCCAGCACGGAGCGGAAAGGTTCGGTCGTGCGCCATTCTGGGTGCCGGTGGACCATCGCCTTGACCCGCTCCAGGGCAAAGGCCGTCTGCACGTACATCGGCTGTTCAGTCCACAGCGTACCGTCATTGTCGAAGGTGGCGATGCGCTCCGCCACGGGCACGAAATCAGCGCCGCCGTCGGTCGTGGCGCGGCCGACGAAGTCGAGGATCCGACGCTTGGCGTCACCGTTGTTCCAGGATGGCAGCGGATCGGCCTGGGCGAAAGCAGTCGCCGATGCCGCGATCAGTGTGGTGGCTGCGACCGAGCCGCCAATGAAGGTCCGCCGTTTCATGTGTCCTCCCGTCCCGTACCGCGCCAGACACAGCGAAATCCAACATGGCTGGTCGAGGTGTCGACCGGCTCGGCGTGCCGCGCCGCCGGCCGGTAGCGGCGACAGTAGCTCGGCGCGCACAGGTGCGAGCCGCCCTTCAGCACCTTCCGCGGTATGCGCACACTGGGCTGGTCTGGATCGTAGCTGCCCTGCATCGGCGCGCCACGCGGGTTGCGAGGTACACAGCAGGCCTTCGCGACATCGGCCTCGTGGCGTTCCGACCACCAGTCGGCCGTCCACTCCCAGACGTTGCCGATCATGTCGTAGACACCATAACCGTTCGGTGGATAGGAGCGAACGGGAGACGTCCGCGACCAACCGTCCGCACGCGTGTTCTCACGCGGAAAGGCCCCTTGCCACGTGTTGGCCAGGTGCCGCCCGCCAGGCGTCAACTCGTTGCCCCAGGCGAACTCCGCACCGTCCAGCCCGCCGCGCGAGGCGAACTCCCATTCGGCCTCGGTCGGCAGTACCTTGCCAGCCCATCGGGCATAGGCTTCGGCATCCCGGAAGGCGACCTGGACAACCGGATGGTCGTCGAGGCCGCCGATATGGCTGCCCTTCCCGTAAGGTCGACGCCAGTTCGCCCCGAACGTGAAGCGCCACCACTGGCGCCAGTCGCCCAGATCGACGGCACGCTTGGGCGGCGTGAAAACCAGGCCGCCGGCCCTCAACATTTCCGGTCTTGCTCCGGGATAGTCCCGGGCATCGGGTGGGATTTCGGCCCATGTGACATGGCCCGTGGCCTCGACAAACCGCCGGAATTCAGCGTTCGTGATGGGCGCCGCGTCGATCCAGAATGGATCGACCGATACCGTGTGGACCGGTGCCTCTTCCGGGTAGTGGTGATCGGACCCCATGCGGAAGGTCCCGCCGGGCACGCGAACCATGCCAGCAAGGGGAGCTGCCATTGCTACGGCTCCATGGGCTGCCCGGCAACGCCTGCGGACCACTCCGCCAAGGCCTGACCCTGCAACTGCAAAGGCACTTTCCCGTCCGTGATGAACATGCGCAAGCAGGCATTCGATGACGCAACTCGGCGAGAGAGAAGAGAATCTCGCCTCGCGCGCGGAAACTGCAACCCGCAGCCTCCGCCTGTCACTGCGAGCCGGCCGTCAACTTGGACAGGACAGCGTCGAGATTGAATGACGCCGGCTTCTGACGCGGCGGGAACTCCGCCAGCGAGGTGATGAATCGCCCGACATAGTCCTGCGCCGGGACGAGAGCGAAGACCCGGTCGATGCGCCACCGCGGGTAGCCCATGCCCTCGTGGTCGGCGCGCTCGAACGGATCGGCGCGGAGGTCGAACAGCTTGGGCAGGCGCAGCGTCACCATGGGATCCTGCCAGACGTCGAAGCCGTGCGAGCGCTGCTCCATGAAGGCAAGCTTCCAGCGATCGTATCGCAGGCCGGCCAGGCTGCCGTCATCGGTCCAGTAAAAGAAGTCCTTGCGGGCACTGCCGGCACCGGTGCGTAGCAGCTCGCGCTGATCGTAGCCGTCGAGATGGACCTTGAACTCGCGGCCGTTGAAGGTCGCACCCTGCAGCAGCCGCTGCTGAAGGTTGGCTTCGCCCGCCGCGGCGACCAGCGTCTGGAGCCAGTCCTCGGCCGAGAATATCTCGTTGATCTCCGTGCCCGGCTTGACCAGCCCCGGCCAGCGCACCATGGCGGGCACGCGATAGCCGCCCTCCCAGTTGGTGTTCTTTTCGCCGCGGAACGGCGTCGTGCCGCCGTCGGGCCAGCTCATGACCTCGGCGCCGTTGTCGGTCGTGTAGATCACGATTGTGTTGTCCGCGATTTGGAGATCATCCAGCTTCTTCAACAGCTGCCCGACCTGCCCGTCATGCTCGGTCATGCCGTCGGCCACGATGCCCAGCCCGGTCTTGCCCACCGATCCGGGGCTGAGATGGGTCCAGATGTGCATGCGTGTCGAGTTCACCCAGGCGAAGAACGGCTTGCGGTCCCGATTGGCGCGATCGATGAAGTCGAGCGATGCCGCGAGGAAGTCGCCGTCGACCGTCTCCATCCGCTTCGTCGTGAGTGGTCCGGTATCTTCGCACTTCTGTTTGCCCCAAGGGCCGAAGCGTGGATCATCACCCGGGGTCGGCGTCGCCGTGGCGAAACACTTCAGCACCCCGCGCGGCCCGTACTTGGCCTTGAAGGCCGGGTTCTTCGGGTAGTCCGGGTTCTCCGGCTCCTCCTCGGCGTTGAGGTGATAGAGATTGCCGAAGAACTCGTCGAAGCCATGCACCGTGGGAAGATGCTCGTTGCGGTCGCCCAGATGGTTCTTGCCGAACTGTCCGGTGACGTAACCCTGCCCCTTCAGCAAGTCGGCGATCGTCGGGTCCTTTTCGGACAGGCCCTCCCTGGCGCCAGGCAGGCCGACCTTGAGCAGGCCGGTGCGGATCGGCGACTGACCGGTGATGAAGGCCGCACGGCCCGCGGTGCAGGACTGCTGGCCGTAGTAGTCGGTGAAGACGGCGCCCTCCCGGGCGATGCGGTCGATATTGGGCGTCCGATAGCCCATCATGCCGCGATTGTAGGCGCTGATGTTCCAGTAGCCGATGTCGTCGCCGAAGATGACGAGGATGTTGGGCTTGCCGCCGGCCTGTGCGGCAGCCGGCTGCACACCACCGGCCAGACCGACCATCAGCGCGGCGGCGGACAGCAGCTTGCCGATATTCTGCTTGATCATGGAACGTCCTCCCGAAGGCAAGGGTAGGGAGATTCCTGCTGGCGATAATGCAATGCAACGCCGCGAACGATACAGTTTGCGAATGGATATGGACCTCAAGCTGCTGCAGTACGCGGTCGTCCTCGCCAGGCACCGCCATTTCGGCCGCGCCGCGGCGGTCCTGCAGATCAGCCAGCCGACGCTGAGCCGCAACATCGCCGCGCTCGAGAAGCAGCTCGGCCTGCGAGTGTTCGAGCGGTCGCACCGAGACGTCGTCGCCACGCCGGCCGGCGAAGACTTTCTCAAGATGGCGGACGAGCTGGTCGCCCGCGCGGCGGCCATCTCCAGCCGCCTGCAGCTCGTGCGGGACGGCCGCGGTGGGCGGCTGCGCGTGGCCGCCGGTGCCTACATCCACGACATCGCTGTCCAGCCGGCGGCGATCGCACTGATCAGGAACCATCCGTCCGTCCGTCTGGAACTGCTCGAGCGCGAGTGGACCGCCGTGCTGCGCATGCTGATGACCGACGAGGTCGATCTCGCAGTCTTCGACATCGATCCGCTTCGGCGCATGCCGGCGCTGCGCATCGAGTCGCTAGGCCCGCTGGCAGGCACCTATTTCTGCCGCAGCGGCCATCCGCTCCTGGCCAAGGCCGTGTTGCAGCCGGCCGATCTGCGCGCCTACCCCTTCGTGATGCCCGGCATGTCGAACCTGCATCGAGATATGATCGACCTGGATCCGGGACTCACGCTGGACGCCACTTCGGGGACAGTACTTCCCTCCATTGCCGTGTCGTCGTTCGGCAACGCCCGGGATATCGTGGCCGAGACGGATGCCATCGGGCTCGGCCATGCAAGCCAGCTCAGCACAGGCATCGCCCAAGGCCGGCTGGCAAAGCTCACGCTGCCGTGGCGGGCCGGGCCGCCGACCGTCGAGATGGGAATCGCTTACAAGCGAGAGCGGACATTGCTCCCGGTGGCACGCAAGTTCATCGGTCACGTCCGCAGGTGCATGCGGGCGGCGGCCTGAGCCCTCACCCGAAAGCCGCGAAGACCTCCTCGATCGCCTTCATCTGATTCCCAGCCGCCGAGGATGGCACCAGGATCGGTGTATGCACGCCTGAGGCACGCCACGCCGCCACCCGCTCGCGCACCTTCGCGGCCGGTCCGAAGAGCGTGTTGTCCGCCAGCCACTTGTCGGTGAGATATTTCGGCACGTCGTCGCGGCGTCCCTCGGCGACGGCCGTCTCGATGGCGTCCATCTCCTCGACGTAGCCCGCCTCCTTCCAGTAATTCCGGTAGTTGGGCAGGAACGCATAGTTGGTCAGCGTGCGCCGGTTCACCGCCTTGGCGGCCTCCTCGTCGTCGCTGATGCAGGTCGGGATCATGTTGCCGATGAAGAAGCCCTCGTCGCTTCGCTTGCCCGCCGGCAGTGCAGAGAGCGATTCAGCCATGTGCGACAGCGACGCGTTGGCGAACACCACGCCTTCTGCCAGCTCGCCGGCCAGCGCCACCATGCGCTTGCGCAGCGCGGCGACGATGATCGGCGGCAGGGGGCCGAACGACTGCTCGGCCCGGAACTTCTCGATGAAGGTCCGGGTGTCGGCCAGCGGCTTGCCGGGCGTCACCCCCATCCGGACGTAGGATGGACCGTGGGCGATACCAATTCCCAGGCGGAAGCGGCCACCCGAGACCTCGTGCATCATCGCCGCGCTCTGCGCGAAGTCGACGACGGTCCGCTGGTAGATCGGCGCGATCGCCGTGCCGAAGGGGACAGTCGCCGTGTTCCAGGCCATCGCCTCGCACATCGACATGTTGCCGAACGGGCTCGGTACGTAGATACCGGCATAGCCCCGCCGCTCAGCCTCCCGGCAGAGCTCGATGGTGTGGCGACGACGGCCGGGGACGGCGATCAGACACAGGGCGGGAAGCGGTTCAGTCATCGGGCGGTCCCTTGGATCGTGACACCTGTGACGCACTATGGCGTGCTGCCCCCGACCGCGGGAAGATCGAACGAGAAGATCGTGCCGCCAGACGGGCTCGGCTCGGCGATCAGGTCGCCGCCATGCCCCTGCACGATCGACCGGCAGATCGAAAGCCCTACCCCCATACCCTGCGCCTTGGTGGTGACGAAGGGCTGGAACAGTCGTTGGGCGACCTCCGGTGCGAGGCCCGGTCCAGTGTCGATGACCCGGACGCCGATCCGGCCGGCCTCCGCCGACCGATCCGCCTCGATCGTGAGCTCGCGGCGCGGGCCTGCGTCCATCGCCTCGATCGCATTGCGCACCAGATTGACGATCACCTGCTGGATCTGGATGCGGTCGACGTGGACCGACGGCAAGCCAGCCGCAACCCGCAGATGCACCGTCACGCCTCGTTCGTGCGCGCCGACGAGCGCGATCGCACTCGCCTCCTCGATCAGCACGCCGATCGCCTCGCCCCGTTGCTCCGGTTCCTCCTTGCGAATGAAGCCGCGCAACCGCTGCAGGATCTGCGCCGCACGCGTCACCTGCGCCGCCGCGAGGTCGATGGCTTCGTGCAGGCGCTCCACGTCGACTGTTTCGCTGCGGCCCCGCAGCAGCTTGGCCGCCTGCAGGTAGTTCGAGGCCGCCGCAAGCGGCTGGTTGATCTCGTGCGCCAGGGCGGACGCCATCTGCCCCATCTCGCTGACCCGGCTGACGTGCGATAGTGCCGCCTGCAGCTCCTGCAGACGTAATCGCGTCTGCTGGCGCTCGGTGATGTCGCGCACGAAGCCGGTGAACAGTCTGCGCCCGCCCTGCCGCACCTCGCCCACGGCAAGTTCGACGGGAAAGGTGCTGCCGTCCTTCCGACAGCCGACGACGACCCGGCCGATGCCGACGATACGCCGCTCGCCGGTGTCGAGATACCGTCGGATGTAGTCGCCGTGGTGCTCGCGGTGCGGCGAAGGCATGAGCATGCTCACATCGCGGCCGCACACCTCGACCGATCGGTAGCCGAACATGCGCTCGGCGGCCGCGCTGAACGACAGGACGATGCCGCGCTCGTCGATCACGATCATGCCGTCGGGCACCGTGTCGAGAATCGACTGGAGGTGGGCTTCGCGCTCCAGCAGCGCTGCCAATGGCGGCGGGATGGTCTCCGTCATGGTTGATACATATCAAAGCCGTCGCTCCGCAAAATGCGCAAGCTGTCGCTGATGATTTTCATCGTCGACGACGATCGGGACTTCCGTGACTCCTTGCGCTTTCTTCTGGAGTCAGAAGGATGGCCGTCGCGCGGCTTCGCCACGGCACGAGAGTTCCTGGGCTCCCAGATGCCCGTGGACGGCGATATCCTCGTCACCGACATGCACATGCCGGGCATGAGCGGGCTCGAATTGCTGGCGACCATTCGCAAGAGCGGCCTTGCCCTGCCGGTCGTCCTCATGACTGGCAACTCGAATTCGGCCCTTCGCAGCCGGGCGCTTCTTCAGAGAGCGACCGCCTTCCTCGAAAAGCCTTTCAGGAGCACTGACATCCTGCCCCTCATCCGCCAGAGCAACGCCGTCGGTTGACGCCTTGTGCGCTCTAGGCAAACGTCAGCAGCCGGCGCGGATTGCGCACCAGGATGGCGTCGATCTCGTCTTCATCGTAGCCGCGCTCGCGCATCAGCGGCACGACATTGCGGAAGATATGGCCGTAGCCATGGCCGCCGAAGGCGGTGAGCCGCGTGCGGTAGCAGATGTCGTGGCTGATCACGACGCGGTCGAGATGGCCGTGCCCGATCAGCGCCCGGATCAGCCGAAGGCGCGTGGCGTCGTTGGGCATGTCGATGTCGGACAGGCCGTAGTAGCTCGCCTCCTGGCCGAACAGGTCGAACTCGATCGTCACGCCCGAATCGGCTAGCCGCAGCAGCCGTTCCTCATCGAAGATCGTGCGGTCAATGTGGCTGATCACGACGCGCTCGGTGGACCTGCCGGCCGCCCTGATGAAATCGGCGACCTCCTGCGGCTGGTCGGAATCGCGGCCGGGATGCACGTTGATCGCCGCGCCCGTCTCCTCGGCCGCGACCAGCGCCGCCTGCATCACGCGCTTCTCGGTATCGGTCCACGGCGCCTGGCAGCCGATCTCGCCGATCATGCCGGCCCGCACGTCGGTGCCCCAGGCGCCCCGCAGGACCTGACCTATCATCTCCTGCGCGAAGTCGTCGACGCTGCGCGCGTGGTTCCTCGGATCCTGATAGTCGTTGACGTAGTAGCCGCACCCCATGACCAGATGCACGCCCGTGCCGGCCGCGATGCGGCGCAGCCCCTCCGGATCGGGCGACAGGCCGCCACAGGTCAATTCGACGATGGCGTCGCCGCCCTCGTGCTTCATCATCGCCACCTCGCGGGTGGCGATGTCCTCGAGGTCGAGCATGTATTTGCGGCCGGCGCGCCGTAGGCCGCGGCCGTAGTTGATCTGCCAGACGTTCTCCAGCGTGATCTCCGGCCCGAGATCGTTATCCGAGCGCGTGCCGGGCGGACGGATGTCGCACAGCACGTGCTCGTGCATCAGGGTGCGCCCCAGCGCGCCGGGCTCGATCAGGCCCAGCACCGTCTGAACCTTACCCTTCAGCTCGTCGCGGGTCATTGCGGCTCCAGCTTGGCGGCAGCGACGACCTTCTTCCACTTGGCGTACTCGCTCTCCATATGCTTCACGAGCGCCGCGGCGTCGCCCGGCAGTTCGGCAGCGCCGGCATCGCGGATCTTCTTGATGACGGCCTCCGACCTGATGCCTTTCGTGATCTCTTCGGAAAGCTTGCGGGCGATATCCGCCGGCATGCCGGCCGGTCCGGAGACGTACCACCAGGGGGCTGCGTCGAAGCCGGGAAAGCCCTGCTCCGCGATGGTCGGGCATTCGGGAAGCGAGAACCAGCGCTTGGAGGTGCTGACGCCGAGGGCGCGCAGCGCGCCCGACTTGATGTGCTGCAGGTAGGGGGGCAGGTTGTCCATGGTGACCTGGATGTGGCCCGCCAGCAGATCCTTCATGACAAGCGAGCTGCCGCGGTAGACGACGTGTTCCAGCTTGATGCCGGCCAGCTCCGCGAAGTACTCCATCGCGAGATGGCCCGAGCCGCCGACGGCCGGCGACCCGTAGCTCACCTTGTTCGGCCCCTGCTTCTTGCAGTACTCGACGAACTCCTTGAGCGTCTTTGCCGGGAAGCTGGGATTCACGGCGAGCACGTTGGCGACCTCGCCCACCAACGCGATCGGCGTGAAGCTCTTGATGCTGTCGAACGGCATCGACTTGTAGAGGAAGTTGTTGGTGACGGCGGTGCCGATCGTGCCCAGCAGCAGCGTGTAACCGTCCGGCGGCGCCTTGGCGACCAGCTCGGCGCCGACATTGCCGCCGGCCCCGGCCTTGTTGTCGACGATGACTTGCTGGCCCCACTGCTCCGTGAGGTACTGGGCGACGATACGGCCCAGAAGATCGGTCGTGCCGCCGGGGGCGAAAGGTACCACCAGGCGGATCTGCTTGTTGGGATAGTCGCCCTGCGCAAAGGACTGGCGGGCGATAAGGGGGGCGGCCACCGCTCCCACGAGGGCGGCGCGGCGACGGATCAACAAGGTCATGGCATTCCTCTTGAAAGTCGGGCGACTATATCCGCCAGCGAAGGGGAGACAATCGTGACTGCACCGCTGACTGGCTACGCCGACCGCATCTCGGTACGGACGGGCGAAACGATCTCGTTCAAGGTGTCGAGCGCAGGTCCCGGCCCCTACAGCGCCATGCTCGTCCGCATCGTGCGCGGCGATCCGAATCCCGGCGGCCCGCCGCCGAAGCTGGAGGACCTGTCCGACCTGTTCGACGGTCGTTTTCCGTCCCGTCAGCAGCAAGCCTGGCCGGGTTCCTACGCCGTCGTCGAGAGCGCCGCCCGTCTGGAACTGCCCAAAGCACTCGCCGTCGAGGCGCTGATCTGGCCGACCCTCCCCGGAGACGGGCCCCAGACCGTCATCGCGCGGCGCGATGCCGCAACCGGGGCCGGCTTCGCGCTGGTGCTGACACCCGACGGCATGGCGCTGGAATGCGGCGCCGAGCGGGTCGCGGTCGGCAAGCCGCTGCGGGAGCGCGCCTGGTACCGCGTGTGGGCCGCCGCCGATCCCGCCACCGGCATGCTGCGCGTCGGGCAGCAGCCGCTCAAGCGCGCATTCGCCGTCGACGACGAGGGCGAGGCCTCCCAGAAGGCCGTCGCATCGCTCGAGATCGCGGCCGCGCAGCCGGTCTTCATCGCCGCGGAGCCGGCATCCGACCGGCCGGTGCGGCGCTGCTTCAACGGCAAGATCGAGGCGCCCCGCATCCTGGGCTTCGCGGCCTGGGATTTCGCGCGCCGCATGGGAACGCTCGACATAGAGGATGCAGGTCCGAATGCGCTGCACGGGCGGCTCACGAACCTGCCCACGCGCGCCATGAAAGGCGCGTCCTGGACGGGCGCCGAGCGCGACTGGAAGCGGGCGCCCGACCAGTACGCCGCCATCCACTTCCATGACGACGATCTGCACGACTGCGGCTGGAAGGACGATTTCAGCTTCACCGTCCCGCGCGAGCTGCGCAGCGGGGTCTACGGGATCCAGCTGCGCTGCGGCCCACACCGCGACGTCATTCCCTTCTTTGTGCGGCCGCAGATGGGCAAGCCGCAGGCGAAGGTCTGCTACATCGCCTCCACCTTCACCTACCAGGTCTACAGCAACTTCTCGCGCGGCGTGTTCGACGAACCTTTCCGCCAGCGAGTCGCCGACTGGAAGGCCGCTCCCAACAATCCCGACGATCACAAGGACTACGGCCTGTCGACGTACAACCATCATCGCGACGGTTCGGGCGTGGCCTATTCCTCGCATCGGCGGCCGCTGCTCACCTGGCGGCCGGACTTCCTGTCGTTCAACGACGCCGCCGGTTCCGGCCTTCGCCACCTGCCAGCCGACACGCACCTGACCGGCTGGCTGGATCGCATGGGCATCGCCTTCGACGTCGTGACCGACCACGACCTGCACGACAAGGGCGCTGAGATCCTGGCACCGTACAAGGTGGTGCTGACCGGCACGCATCCGGAATACCACACCGACCGCACGCTGGACGCGCTGCAGGCCTATACGGAAGGCGGCGGACGGCTGCTGTATCTCGGCGGCAACGGCTTCTACTGGCGCGTCGCGCTGTCGGATGCGGTGCCGGGCGCCATCGAGGTGCGCCGTACCGAAGGCGGCATCCGCACCTGGGCCGCCGAGCCGGGCGAATATTACCACGCCTTCGACGGCGCCTATGGCGGGCTGTGGCGGCGGTCCGACCGGCCGCCCAATCTCCTGTGCGGCATCGGCTTCTCCAGCCAGGGCCTGTTCGTGGGCGACGCCTATCGCCAGACGGCGGCGGCGCGCGACAATCGCCATGCCTGGATCTTCGAGGGCGTGAAGGACGAGCTGTTCGGCGGCTACGGCTTCTCGGGCGGCGGCGCGGCAGGGTTCGAGCTGGATCGGCTGGACCACCGGCTGGGCAGCCCCCTCAATGCCGTCGTGCTCGCCTCCTCGGAAGGCCATGACCGCAGCGCGTTCGTCGTGGTGCACGAGGAACGGCTGGGCTTCAACACCACCATCCCCGGCGTCACGCTGGAGAACCTGATTCGCGCCGACATGACATATGTCGAGAAGCCGAAGGGCGGCGCCGTCTTCTCCGTCGGGTCGATCACCTATTGCGGAAGCCTGCCACACAACAGGTACGACAACGACATCTCACGGCTGACCTTCAACGTGGTCAACCGGTTCGGCGAACTCGGCCTGAAGTGGCCGTTCTAGCGCCGGTCAGCGAACCTGCGCCCTCGCCGCCGGCGTGAAGGCGGCGAGCAGCCCTCTGCAGCTGGCCACGATCAGATCGAGGGCGCGCTCGTAGTCCTGCTCGGTGCCGCCATAGGGATCGCGGACGTCGAGGATCGATGGCATCGGCCCGAACCGCGTCAGGAGCTGCAGGTCGACCGTGGCGTCGCGGGGCGCCATCCAGCGCAGGTCCGCGAGATGGCCTCGGTCCATTGCCAGGACATGTTCGAAGCGGGCGAGATCATCGCGGGTCACCTGGCGTGCGCGCTGATGGGCGATGTCGAAGCCGCGACGCGCGGCCGCATCGATGGCGAGGGGGGTCGGAGGTTCGCCGACACGGCTGCCCGACGTGCCGGCCGACTCGATCCGGAAGGCACTTTCCAGCCCGGCCGCTCGAGCCATGGTGCGAAAGGCCCCTTCGGCCATGGGCGACCGGCAGATATTGGCGGTGCAGACGAAGAGAATGCCGATGGTCATGGCTTCCCAGCCTATCACAAGGCTAGATTGGCGCCATGCACCAGGATTTCATGCCGCCCGCGATCGTGATCCTGACCGGCGCCGGCATCTCCAAGGAGAGCGGCATCGACACCTTCCGGGACAAGGACGGCTTGTGGGCCCGCGTCGATCTGGAGGAGGTCGCGACCCTCGAGGCATGGCATCGCGACAAGAGAAAGGTCCTCGAGTTCTACAACGACACGCGCCGCATGTTCCGCGCAGCTCACGTGGCCCCGAACCCCGCCCACCGCGCACTGGCGCGCCTGGAGCGCGAATACGAGGGCGAGGTCGTGATCGTCACCCAGAACATCGATCCGCTGCACGAGCA
The DNA here is from genome assembly GCA_049323495.1 of Pseudomonadota bacterium. Lineage (GTDB taxonomy): Bacteria > Pseudomonadota > Alphaproteobacteria > Reyranellales > Reyranellaceae > Reyranella. The sequence goes on along the minus strand of JBMONG010000001.1, from coordinate 150,573 downwards.
GGCAGGCTCCCGTCGCGTGATCCACATGCATGGCCGGGACGGGGAGATACGGTGCATGAGCTGCCGGTACATCTTCGAGTCGGAGATCGACCTCACGCCGCAGTCGACGTGCCCCAACTGCAAGGCCGTGGGCGAGCTGCGGCCGAACATCGTGTGGTTCGGCGAGATGCCGCAGCACATGGACGAGATCCATGCCGTCCTGGAACGCTGCGGCCTCTTCGTGGCGATCGGCACGTCGGGCGAGGTCTACCCGGCCGCCGGCTTCGTCCTGCACGTCCGGCGGCACCAGCGGCGGGCGCATACGGTGGAGATCAACCTCGAGGCGACGGGCAACCAGTCGCTGTTCCACGAGCACATCTATGGCCCGGCCAGCCAGACCGTGCCGGCCTACGTGCAGCGCGTGCTGACGCGCGGCTGGCGAGACTGAGGAGGAAACGATGCCCGACATGGTCACGCACGCCGTCGCGGACGCCGGCCCCCACGGCGCCCAGCACATCGCGCCCGACGCGCACGGCCGCAACTTCTTCGCCATGGACCGGCAGTTCCAGAACCTGCTGTCGCTCTACATGGAACCAGCCCTGCTGCGGCACATGACGCCGCACTTCCAGAGGCTCGGAGAGCTGGCGGGCAACCGGCTGGACGAGCTCGCCATGGTGGCCGACAAGCACCCGCCGGTGCTGCAGCCGCGGGACCGCTTCGGGCGCGACGAGGACTGGATCGACTATCATCCCGCCTACCGCGAGATGGAGAAGATCGCCTTCGAGGAGTTCGGCATGCACGCCATGACGCACCGCGCGGGCGTGCTGGGCCTCGCGGAACCTGCCAATCCGCTGGTGAAGTACGGCATAACCTACCTCTTCGTGCAGGCCGAGTTCGGCCTGATGTGCCCTGTCTCGGTGTCCGACACGTCGAACTTCGTCATCAAGCGGTTCGGCTCCGAGGCGCTGAAGAAGCTGCTGCTCGACCGGCTGCTCAGCCAGGATCCGGCGACGATGCTGAAGGGCACGCAGTTCATGACGGAGAAGGCCGGCGGCTCCGATGTGGGCGCGCTGGAGACCGAGGCGGAGCGGATCGGCATCGGCGCGGACGGCGTCGAACGATGGAAGCTCCATGGGCAGAAATGGTTCTGCAGCCATGCCGACGCCGACGTGGCCGTGCTGCTGGCACGGCCACGGGGTGCAGCGCCCGGCACGCGCGGTCTCGGCATGTTCGCGATGCCGCGGCGCCTGGAGGACGGCCGGCGCAACAGCTACCGAATCGTGCGCCTCAAGGACAAGCTCGGCACGCGCTCCATGGCCTCGGGCGAGATAATCATGGACGGCGCCATCGCCTACCTGGTGGGTGACGTGAACCAGGGCTTCAAGCAGATGATGGAGCAGGTCAACCTCTCCCGGCTGAGCCACGGCGTGCGCGCCGCGTCGATGATGCGACGCTGCCTCAACGAGGCGATGATCGTGGCGCGCAGCCGCCGCGCCTTCGGCAGGGCGATCGGCGAATATCCGCTGCTGCGCCGGCAGCTCATGAAGATCATGCTGCCGACCGAGCAGGCACTCTCCCTGTACGCCTTCGCGTCCGACACCATGGGTCGCGCCAACAAGGGCGACAGGGAGGCGGCCAACCTGCTGCGCATTCTCACGCCCGTCTACAAGTTCCGCGCCTGCCGCGACAACATCCCGGTCGCCAGCCACGCGCTCGAGGTGCGTGGCGGGCTGGGCTACATCGAGGAGTGGGTCACCGCGCGCCTCGTGCGCGATGCGCAGATCGGCACGCTGTGGGAAGGCACGTCCAACATCAATGCCCTCGACGTCGTACAGCGCGCCGTGGGCAAGAGCGGCGGGCACAGGACGCTGACCGCCGCGCTCAAGGACAGGTACGAACGCTCGAAGGAGCTGCCGGGCCAGTACAAGGGCCTGCTGGGCGCCACGCTCGACCGCGTCGAGCGCTTCGTCGAGGCGGTGGCCGCGGACCCGGCACAGGAGAAACGCTGCCGGCTGGCCGCCGGTGCGCTCTACCACGCAGCGACTGCGGCCCTGATGGCCTGGGAGGGCGCGACGCTCGGCGCAAGAGGCGGCGATGCCCGCCGCCTGCTGCTGTCACGCCTCGTGATCGAGCACCGGCTGGCGCCGCAGGATCCGCTCTCCCTCTCCGAGTCGGCTTGGGAGCAGGAGGCCATGGACCTCCTGCTGCAGGACGAGCCAGTGCCTCTCGCCAAGGCAGTGTCGTTGGTGGGATAGTCGGGCATGACTGCGACCGTCCCTCCCCCGCCTCCCTGGACCATCCCCTCGGTGCTCGAACGGTCCTACGTGATCGCGCGCGATAACTTCACGGCGTTCGTCACGGTGACCCTGATCTTCGCCGCCGTGTCTCTGGTGGTGGACGTGCTGAGCCTTGGGCTGCTCTCAGGGCTGGTTCATCTGCTGTGCGGGGTGGCGACCTCGATCTGCATCACCTGGGGCACCTTCCAGGCGATGAGCGGGCGCAAGCCCGAGTGGCAGCCAATGTTGCGGCAGTTGCAGGGGCCGATGTTCGGCCGGCTGCTGCTGCTCGGCGTCATCCAGTACGTGATCATCGCGCTGTCGATGATCCTGGTCGTCCCGCCCTTCTTCCTGCTGCCCCTCTGGGCGGTGACGATCCCCGCCATGATGGTCGAGCGGACGGAGATCGGCGCGGCCTTCAATCGCAGCATCGACCTGACGCGCCACCGCCGACTGCGGATCCTCGGGGCGTTCCTGCTGTGGTTCGTGATCTTCGCCGCCGCCTGCGCCGTCATCTTCCTGCTGTTCGGCCATGGGCCGCTCGGCAGTCTCGTCGCCTGGATCTTCGCCGCCGTCGCGGCCACCGTCATGCAGCCCCTACCGGCGATCTTCTACGTGCTGCTGCGCGAGGAGAAGGAAGGAGTCACCTCCGCGCAGGCAGCGGCCGGCGTCGGCTAGCGACCGGCCTTCCTGATGAACGTCGACTTGCCGGTCGTGTCCGCATCGTTCTTGATGTAGCCCTTCCACGTGGTGGTCAGCGTATCGCCCTGCCGCTTCAGCGTGAACAGCGGCTGATTGGGGCTGTAGACCTTCTTGCCGAACTGGTTGGCCATCCCACCATCGGCGAAGCTCACGAAGGAGACGTCGAGACTTTCGCCGTTGGGCGTAGCCTTGCAGAGAATGTGCTCGTTGGTCTGGACGCCTTCGGCATCGAGACGGCAGGTTCCTCCGTCTATCTTGAGCGTATGGGTCACGAAGAGAGCGATCCCGCCCGGGTTCTTGCCCAGGCCCTGCTCCCAGACATAAGTGCCGTCCCAGGGGCTGGCGGCGCGCAGAGGGCTCGCGGCCATCACGCAAACGATGCCGCCGAGAGCAAGCAGATGACGCATCATGGCAGTCTCCGTGGTCGAGGGGTTCAGGGCTCGGTGCCGGGCGGCACCTCGACCGCCTTGTAGTCAGCGCCTCCCCTGGGGGATGGCCAGAGCGCCACGAGGAACGCGCGCTTGACGCCGCACAGATCGACCAGCCATCGCTCGTAAGAGTGCTGCGGGGCGGAGACCCGGAACATCTTGGTCCGAGGCTCGTAACCCTGCGGCAGCGGCGTGGTCTCCACCGACTTGATGGTTCCGCAGGAATGGCGCGCCTTCGCATAACCGGCGATGACGGGCAATATGTCCCGCTTCAACTGTGGCGTCGCCCGGCTCTCGCCGATGATCTTGATGCCGCCCTGGCCCGTGGCGGACTGGACCGGGGGTGGAGCATTCTGCTGGGCCGCCGCCGACAGCGATGCGGATACGACGATCAACACGACGGGAATGCTCGCCCACATGCCGGCATAACGCCGGTCACATCTCCAGGTTGCGGCCCCGCCGGACGCCGCCGACGGCCTACATCAGCGCAGCAAAGCCGAAAGCCCTCCTTTCAGCGCCAGCAACTCGACGGCCTGCAAGGACATGATGCTGATGGCATCCCTGATCTCCCCCGCCGCGACCATGCGAAAGGCTTCGCCCAGGGGAAGCCGCCGCACGACGATGTCCTCGGTCGGTTCCGGCGCCGACGGGCCCTGCTCGAGGCCGCTGGCCAGGAAGACGATGGCCTTTTCGTCGCTCACCGAGTTGGACAGGTCGGCCTCGAACAGCTTGTGCCATCGCCGCGCCGTGAGACCGGTCTCCTCCCGAAGCTCGCGCTTGGCCGAGTCGAGGAAATCGACGTCCAGCGCCCCCCCACCCTCCGGTATTTCCCAGCTGTAGGCGTCGAGCGGAAAGCGATACTGCCCGACCAGGTAGGTGTGCTGCTCATCGTCGATGGGGACGATGCCCAGGGCGCGGTTCTTGTAATGGACGGTGCCGTAGATGCCGGCGTCGCCAGACGGCCCGATGACCTCATGGTGGGTCACGCGGATCCAGCGGTTGTCATAGATGTCGTGTCTCGCGACGATGCTCCACGGGCCGCGCGTCGCGCTCACCGTCGGGAGCCCCTGCCCTGCAGCACTTCCCGAGTGTGCTCGCCGAGAAGCGGCTCGCGATAGGTCGGCTGAGAGGGCTCGTCCTTGAAGCGCACGACCGGCGCCAGGTGCTTGCGGCCGTCCTCGCTGACGACGATGGCACCCCGCTTTCGAAGGTTGGCATCCTCAAGGGCCTCCGGAAGCGTGTTGACCGGTCCCCAGCAGATGTCCAGCGTGTCGAGCCACTGCATCCAGTGCGCCAGCGGCTTTCCGCGGAAGGTCTCGGTCAGGAAATCCAGCACCGGCTTCTGGTGTGCCCCAGGCCATTCGCAGAGATCGACCAGGTCGGGCCGCCCCAGCGCACCGAGCAGGTTGCGGATGAACTTCATCTCCTGGCCGGCCAGCACGAGCTGGCGGCCGTCCGACGTGTCGTAGATGCGGTAGAACGCCGAGCCTCCGGTCGTGCGCTGGTTCTTGACGTCAGGCTGCGTGCCGTCGGTGAAGGCGGTGCCGACGACGTTGGCGCAGGAGGCCATCAGCGCCTCGTGCATGCTGACATCGATGTAGTCGCCCTTGCCTGTCGCGGTGCGCCGCAGCAGCGCCATCAGCACGCCGGACAGAGCGTGCAGGCCGCTCACGAGATCGGCGACGGGAAGGCCGGGGATCGCCGGTCGGCCGTCGTCGCCCAGGGTCAGCGAAAGGACGCCGGTCATTGCCTCCAGCGCCAGATCGTGCGCGGCGCGCCCGGGATAGGCGCCGTCCTGGCCGAAGGCGCTGATCGAGCAGTAGACGATGCCGGGATTCTTCGCCTTCACCGCCTCGTAGCCGATGCCGAAGCGCGCCGCGACGCCGGGCCGGAACGATTCGACCAGCACGTCCGCCTCGCCGGCCAGGTGGAAGAGATCGGCACGGCCCTGCTCCGTCTTGAGATCGAGCACGACGCTCTTCTTGCCGCGGCCCATGTTGCGGAAGAACACGGAGGTGCGCGCATCGGTTGGCCGGATGTGGCGGCCGGGATCGCCGTCGGCCGGCTCGACCTTGATGACCTCGGCGCCGTGGTCGGCCAGCGCCGTGGTGAGATAGGGTCCCGGCAGGAACCAGGACAGATCGACGACCTTGAGACCTTCGAGCTTCATGCGCCCGCCTCCAGGAGGGGATCGTTGTCGGCGCCCAGCGGCGAGCAGGCGGTCTGAGCCGGCCGCTCGCCGTCGATGCGCAGGGGACTGGCGATCACGCGCAACGCGCCCTTGGCCGGGTGAGACACCGCTTCGACCATGTCGGTGTCGCGCGTGAAGGCGCTGTCGAGCGCCTGGTCGAGGCGATGGACCGGCGCCGCCGGCAGCAGTCCATTGAAGCGCTGCAGCCACTCGGCCGTCGTGCGCGCGCGGAAGGTGGGATCGAGCGCGTCAGTGAGCTCGGCGCGATGGACCGCGCGCGAATTCGGACTGGCGAAGCGGGGCTCGCCCAGCAGGTCGCCGCGTTCCATCGCCGCCACCAGCGCCAGCCAGAACTTCTGCGTCATGCACATCACGAAGATCCAGCCGTCCTTCGTCGGGAAGGTCTGCACCGGCGCCAGCGCCAGATGGGCGCTGCGCGGTACGCGCGGCGAGACGTCGCCCTCGTTGAGGTACCAGACGCCGGGATAGGTGAGCTGATGCAGGGCGACGTCGTACAGGCAGGTCTCGACGTCGCAGCCTTGCCCCGTCGTCCGGGCACGCAGCAGACAGGCGAGCAGCCCCACGATTCCGGTCAGTCCACTCATGCTGTCGATCAACGAGACACCGACGCGTGTCGGCGGCCCGTCCGGATCGCCGGTCAGTTCCATCAACCCGGCCTCCGCCTGCATGAGGAAGTCGTAGCCCGGCCAGTCGGCGCGCTCGCCCGCGCGGCCATAGGCGGAAATATGCAGGCAGACGATGGACGGCTTGAGGTGCCTCAGCCCGGCATGGTCGATGCCAAGCTTCGCCGGCTGCGTGCCGCGCAGGTTGTTCACCACGCAATCGGCCGTCCGTACCAGTGCCTCGAACCGCCGCCGCCCCTCGGGCGACTTGATGTCGAGCGTCACGCTCTTCTTGCCGAGATTCCAGGCCTGGAAGTACTCGCTGTCGTTCTCTCCCAGACGATGCGGACCGACCTGCCGCGATGGATCGCCCTCGGGCGGCTCGATCTTGATGACCTCTGCGCCCAGGCCGGCCAGAAACATGGTGCCGTAGGGGCCGGCGCCGAACTGCTCCAGCGTCAGCACGCGGATGCCGGCGAGAGGCTTGGCCGCGGCATGGGTGCTGTTCATGGCTCGGCGTGCCGCCTGATCCACTGCCGGGCAATGATGATGCGCTGCATCTCGTTGGTGCCCTCGCCGATGCAGGTCAGCGGCGCGTCGCGATACAGCCGCTCGATGTCGTACTCCTTGGAATAGCCGTAGGCGCCGTGGATGCGCATCGATTCGATGCTGTTCTCGAGGGCGGCTTCCGAAGCGAAATACTTGGCCATGCCCGCCTCGAGGTCGCAGCGTTCGCCGCGATCGAACGAGTCGGCCGCATCGAGCGTCAGCAGCCGCGCCGCGCGGGCGCGCGTCGCCATCTCGCCGAGCTTGAGCTGGATCGCCTGGTGCTCGCAGATCGGCTTGCCGAAGGTCTTGCGGACCTGGGAATAGCTCGTGGCGAGCCGCAGCGCTCCCTCGGCGATGCCTACCCCGCGCGCGGCGACGTTGATGCGGCCGAGTTCCAGGCCGCCTGCCACCTGCGCGAAGCCGCGCCCTTCGACCTCGCCGATCAGGTGGTCGGCCGGCAGGCGGTAGTCCTCGAAGACCAGCTCGCCGGAATCGATCGACTTGTACCCCAGCTTCTCGAGCTTGCGCCCCACCCGGAAGCCCGGTCCCTTGGGCGCGATGAACAGGCTCATGCCGGTATGGCGCGGCTGCGCGGCGGGATCGGTCTTCACCAGCAGCGCGAAGCAAGAGCCTTCGATGCCATTGGAGATCCAGGTCTTGGTGCCGTTCAGCACGTAGTGGTCGCCCTCGCGCCGCGCCGTCAGCCGGATCGCCTGCAGGTCGGTGCCGGCGTCGGGCTCGGTGAGGGCGAGGCCGCCGCGGATCTCGCCCGAGGCGAGCTTGGGCAGCCAGCGCCGCTTCTGCGCCTCGGTGCCGAACTTCTCGACCGCCAGCGCCAGCATCAGATGCGAGTTGAAGATGCCCGTGATCGCCATCCAGACCGAGGAGATCCTCATGACGATCTCGGCATAGGTGCGGGCCGGCAGGCCGAGCCCGCCATAGTTCTGGCTCACCGTGGCGCCGAACAGTCCGAGCTCCTTCATCTGCTCGACGAGCTCGGCCGGCCAGCGATCGGCGTGGTCGAACTCCTTGACCCGCGGCGCCACCTCCCGCTCGATCCACCGATCGATGGCCGCCAGGAGCTGGGCCTCGTCGGCCTTGTCGATGCTGTTCATGCGCTTCCTCCGTCGCATCATCTTCGGGCCGACGCGCGCTCCGTGACAAGGCCGCAGGGTCTCTGGTCGAAACGGCTGTTTCGCATGGCCGACCGCCGCGGACCGATATGGCACCGTCGCGGGCGCTCATGCATGATCGGTGGACGGGAGCGTCATACAACCGACAAGGAACACGACATGAAACGCCGGGATCTCATGGCTGCGCTGGCGGCCGTTCCCCTTGCACGCAGCGCCCATGCCCAGGCGGCCGAGTGGCCCACGCGCAACGTGCGCATCGTCTGCCCCTTCACGCCGGGCGGGTCCCAGGACAATATCGCCCGGCGGCTGGGCGCCAAGCTCAGCGACTATCTCGGCCAGAGCTTCGTGATCGAGAACCGCACCGGCGCCGGCGGCTCGATCGCGGCCGACAACGTCGCGAAGTCGCCGGCCGACGGCTACTCCGTGCTCCTGGGCAACATCGGCAGCCACGCGCTGGTGCCGCACCTCTACGCCAAGCCCGGCTACGATGCCCTGACCGACCTCGAGACCGTGGTCTGGATCGGCACCCAGCCGAACCTGATGTGCTGCCATCCGGACTTCCCCCACGACACGGTGCCGAAGCTGGTCGACGCGTCGAAGAAGGAGCCCGGCAAGCTCAGCTACGGCTCCTCCGGCCTCGGCACCTCGCCGTCGCTCACCATGGAACTCTTCAAGCAGAAGACGGGAGCGGACCTCACCTTCGTCAGCTACCGCGGCGCTGCCGCGGCGGCGGCCGACGTGCTGGCCGGCCATGTCCCGATCTGCATCGCCAACATCGATTCGCTGATGGGCCAGGTCTCCGCCGGGAAGCTGAAGCCGATCGCCGCGACGGGTGCGCAGCGGTCGACCGTGCTGCCGCAAACGCCGACGCTGGCCGAAGCGGGCTACCCCGACCTCGTCGTCACCTCGTGGTCGCTGTGGTCGGTGCCCAGGGGTACGCCCGCCCCGGCCAAGGAGAAGCTCAAGGCCGCCACCGAGCAGGCCTTGCAGGATGCCAGCGTCGTTGCCAGCATGCGCCAGGGCGGCTTCGAGCCGGGTGGCCTGCCGCTCGACGAGGTCGATGCTTTCATCAGAACCGAGCGCAAGCGCTGGGGCGAGGTCATCCGTGCCGCGGGAATCAAGCCGCAATAGACAGCTTGTGCCGGACCTGCTGGCCCCGGGTCTGGATCTGGTTTTCTGCGGCACGGCGCCCAGCCCGGCTTCCTTCAGAGCGCGCGCCTACTACGCCAACCCCGGCAATGCCTTCTGGCCGACGCTGCATGCGGTCGGCCTCACGCCCGAGCGGCTGCCGCCCGCGCGCTATCCCGAGCTGCTGGCGCTGGGGCTCGGGCTGACCGATCTCAACAAGACCGAGTATGGTTCCGACCATGAGCTGAGCGCCCATGCCATGGACGTCGCGGCCCTGCACGCGAAGCTGCGCCGGTTCCGGCCGGCCGCCGTGGCCTTCACCAGCAAGCATGCGGCGTCCCTGGCGCTGGGCGTCAAGGCGCCGGCCTATGGCCGCCAGGCCGAGCCGATCGAGGGTGCCGTGGCCTTCGTGCTCGCCTCGCCGTCCGGCCGCGCCCGTTCCTTCTGGACGTTGGCGCCGTGGCGCGAGGCAGCGGCCTTCGTCGTCGAGCGGCGGACCTCGCGCGAGCGTGCAGCATGAAGCGGCACGGCATGAGGCGGCGGGGCCTGCTCGCCGCCACGGCAGCAGCCCTCGCGCCCGCCACGCTCGGCGCCCAGCCGCCGACGCCGTCGCTCGACGAACTCGCGCGACGCGCCGCAATCTACCTGTTCCCCGTCTACGAAATGTGCCGGGCGCGCTGGCAAGCCACGGTCGACGAGACCAATCCGCTGCGGCAACGCCTGAACCGCTTCAGGCATGCCGAGCGGCTCGGCGAGTGGCGTGGCGCGGGCGTACCCGACGACGACATGCTGTCGTCGTCCGCCTGGCTCGACCTGTCCATCGAGCCGCTGTTCCTGACCGTCCCGCCGCTGGGCGACCTCTACTACTGCTACGCCTTCCTGGACCTGTTCACCAACAACTTCGCCTATGTCAGCCACCGCCTGCACGGCGGCGCGCCACCGCCCCACATGATCGTCGGTCCACGCTGGAGCGGCGACGCGCCATCGGAAGTCACGGTGATCCGCGCACCGACGGATTCAGTGTGGCTGCTGGGCCGATTGCTCGTGCAGGATCCCGAAGAGATCGAAAGGGTCGGTATCCTGCAGAGACGGACGCTGCTCGAGACGCCGGATATGCGCAACGAACGGCGCATCCTCGAGACCGGCGAGCTGATGCGTCACCGCGCGACGGCGCCGGCCGAACCGCTCGCCGACTGGCAGTTGCCGAATGCGGACGATCCCTTCGACCTCTTCGACACCACTCTCAAGGCCCTCGGCGGCAGCCGGCTTCGCGAACGTGACCGCGCGGCATTCGAAGGCCTCGCGCCGCTCAGGCTGAAGCCTGGCCGCAGGTTCGATCGCCGAGGCTTCAGCAAGGCGGACCAGCGACGCATCGAGAGCGGCATTCGGCAGGGGCTTTCGGACATCCGTGAAGCGGGGAGCCTTTTCGGCAGGACCGTCGACGGGTGGACCTACCCCGAAGGTCACATCGGCAATTCCGGTGGCGATCATCTCTATCGTGCCCATGTCGCACACACGCGGCTGGGTGCGGTCGCGGCGGCGGAGGTCGTTTGCGTGACCTGCACCACCGACGCGGATGGTCGGCCGCTGTCCGGCGCCCACCGCTATCGACTTGCTCTGCCGGCCGACGCACTGCCCCCGACCCGGACGGTGTGGACGTTGGCCGCGTATCCGATGGAAGCCGGTCGTCCCGGCTCCCGTCCGGTCGGCCGCCTTTCGGTGGGTGACGGCGCCAGGGAGCTGCAGCGCGGCGAAGACGGCTTTTTCACGATCGGGCTGCAGCACGCCCCCCCAGAAAAGGGCAGCGCGGCAAACTGGCTGGCAGCACCCGCGGGCGCGATGATGCTCGTGCTGCGCATCTACGCACCGGCGGAATCGCTGCTCGCCGGCCACTACCGCCTGCCCGCCATCCAGCGCAACTCCCCGGCCTGACAGGCGTTACGTCGCGAGCGCCCGCCTCGGAGATCTGCCGATGCCCAAAATCACCCGCCGCCTTCTGGCCGCGGGTGCCGGCCTGGCGGCCGGCGCCCTCGCCTTGCCGTCATTCGGACAGCAACAGCTCGTCGTCCCCGGAACGTCGCGCTTCCGCGCCATGCCGCTCACCTTCAATCCCGAAAAGATCAAATGGCTGTCGCCCTCCGCAATCCTCAACCAGCACAAGGCCTATACCAAAGCCGTCGAGCGGCTGAAGGCGATTGACGACGAGATCGCAAGCCTCGACCTCGCCAATGCACCCGTCGACAAGGTGGGCGCGCTGAAGCGGGAGGAGCACGACGTCTACAACGAGGTGGTGTTCAAGCAGCTTTACCTTGAATGTCTCGGCGAGGCGCCGACCCGCCCATCCGGCGTCTTCGCCCAGGCCATCGAGCGCGACTTCGGCAGCTTCGACCGCTGGAAAGGGGAGTTCGCCGCCATCGGGAAGTCGATGAAGGACGGCGGCGGCCTTGCCGTGATGACCTATGCGCCTCAGGACAAGCGGCTCGTCAACCACGCCGTGGCCAACTACGGCATGGGGCCCGCGGCGTGCGTTCCGCTGATGGCCCTTGACCTGAACGAACGGACCTACGGTCCGGATTTCCCCAACGATATCGACAAGTTCGTCGACACGTTCGTGGAGATGGCGCGCTGGATCACGCCGGAGCGGCTCTATCGCGAAGCGATCCGCGTCTAGCGGCCGGCGGCGGCCCGCTCCTTACGCGCCCGGCTGAGCCCGTCGCGATTCTTCCTCTGCGCGCGCCTCGATCGCCTCCATGTCGTCGTCGCTCAGTCCGAAATGGTGGCCGATCTCGTGGATCAGCACATGGCGGATGATGTGCGGCAGGTCCTCTCCCGATTCGCACCAGTAGTCGAGGATGGGTCGGCGATAGAGGAAGATGCGATCGATGTCATTGGCGACATGGCCCGCCCCGCGCTCCATCATCGACACGCCCTGATAGAGGCCGAGCAGGTCGAACGGCGAGTCGAGCTGCATTCCGCGTTCGACCTCGTCGGATGGGAAGTCGTCGATCTGGATGCGCACGTTGCCGACGTGGCGACGGAACTCCTCCGGAATCGTGGCCAGCGCCTCCGCGGCGATCGCCTCGAAGTCTTCCAGGGTCGGCGCCGTGCCGAAGCAAGGCGTGCGCCGCGGATTGGTGAAGACCGGCATGACTCCCCCTTATAGGACGATGGCCCTGCCGCCAAGGGGTCGTGGTGGACGAATCTGTGGCAGACGCCACACTGGTTGGCGCGACATTCGCATGGTCGCCTTCCACATCGATCCGCTCTAAGTTCGCCGGCACGCATGCTGCAGTTCCTCATACGACGTCTGATCGTGGCCATCCTCGTCGCCGCCACGGTGATGACCCTGGCCTTCATGCTCACGCGATTGTCCGGCGACCTCGCCATCTCCATCGCCGGCCCCAACGCCACACAGGCCGACGTCGACGCGGTCCGCAAGGCCTACGGTCTCGACCGGCCGCTCCTGGACCAGTTCGTCGACTGGGTCGGCCGTGCGGTGACGGGAGACCTCGGCGAGAGCTATTTCTTCAAGGCACGCGTTTCGGACCTGATCGCCGAGCGCATGCCGATCACCTTGACCCTCGGCATCACCGGCCTGCTGATCGCACTGTTCGTGTCGCTGCCGCTCGGCATCCTGGCCGCGGTGCGCGAGAACACCGCGCTCGACCGCGTGGTGCAGATCGTGGCCCTGTTCGGGCAGGCGATGCCGTCCTTCTGGCTGGGGCTGCTGCTCATGATCACGCTCGGCCTGCAGCTCGGCTGGCTGCCGATTTCGGGCACGGGCTCCTGGCAGCACTATGTCATGCCCGGGATCGTCCTTGCCTTTTCGGCGATCCCGGCGCTGACGCGGCTCACCCGCGCCGGCATGATCCAGGCGATGGGCTCCGACTACATCCGCACGGCACGTGCCAAGGGGCTGTCTCGGGCCTCGATCCTGCTGAAGCATGCTCTGCGGAACGCCGCGATCCCGGTGGTGGCGATCGCCGCGGTCCAGCTCGGCTTCATGCTGGGCGGCTCGATCGTCATCGAGCAGGTCTTCGCGCTGCACGGCGTCGGCTTTCTGGCCTGGGAGAGCATCGGCAAGAACGACTTCCCGGTCGTCCAGGCGGTGGTCCTGGTGCTCGCGGTCATCTATGTCGGCCTCACGATGCTGGCCGACCTGATGAACGCCGTGCTCGACCCCAGGCTGCGCAGCGCATGAGCGCCGTGGCCGTGGTTACCGGTCCCCGGCGGGGCTGGCGCAGCGCAAGCACCTGGATCGGCGCGGTGATCGTGGGCATCGCCGTCGTCTGCGCCCTGTTCGCACCGCTGCTGGTTCCGCACGACCCGTTCCTGCAGGATCTCAGCAAGCGGCTGCTGCCGCCCTTCTGGATGGAGGGATCCAGCCCCGAGCACATCCTGGGCACCGACCAGCTTGGCCGCGACTACCTCTCGCGGTTGATCTGGGGGTGCCGCATCTCCATGCTGATCGGCGTCACGGTCACCGTCGTATCCGGCGCGATCGGCATCGCGCTGGGGGTGCTGGGCGGATTCATCGGTGGCCGTGTCGACGACGCCGTGCTGTTTGCCATCACCACGCGGCTGTCCATACCCGTGGTGCTGGTGGCACTGGCCGTCGTAGGCCTGCTCGGCAGCTCGATGACGCTGCTGGTGGTGACGCTGGGCCTGCTGCTGTGGGACCGCTTCGCCGTGGTGGCGCGCTCGACGACGATGCAGGTGCGCAACCTGGATTTCGTCGCCGCCGCGTGGTGCGCCGGCTGCTCGCGCCTGCGCATCCTTTCTGGCGAGGTCCTGCCCAACATCGCCAGCCATCTGGTCGTCGTGGCGACGCTTGAGATCGCGCTCGCCATCCTGCTCGAGGCGGCCCTGTCCTTCCTTGGCCTCGGGGTGCCGCCGCCGCTGCCCTCCTGGGGCCTGATGATCGCCGAGGCCAAGGACTACATGTTCTTCAGCCCCTGGGTGATCGTCATCCCCGGCGTCGCGTTGTTCGTGCTGGTGCTGGGCATCAACCTGCTGGGCGACGGGCTGCGCGACGCCTTCGGCACGAGGTCCGATCCATGAGCCTGCTGCTGGAGGTCGAGGGGCTGGAGGTGGCCTTCGCGCGGACGTCGGCGGTGCGCGGGGCGTCGCTGACGGTCGCCCGCGGCGAGACCCATTGCCTGGTCGGCGAGTCGGGTTGCGGCAAGTCGGTGACCGCGCTGTCGGTCATGAACCTGCTGGCCAGGGGCGCCCGCCGCTCGGCCAAGCGGCTGTCCTTCGAAGGCCAGGATCTGCTCGCCCTGCCGGAGAGCGGCATGGCACGGCTGCGCGGCAATGCCATGGCGATGATCTTCCAGGAGCCGATGACGTCGCTCAATCCTGCATACACGGTGGGATCGCAGATGACGGAGGTGATGCGCCGGCACAAGAAAGCGAGCCAGCGCGTCGCGACCGACCGCGCTGCGGACCTCCTGGCCCGTGTGGGCATCACCGCCCCGGGCCTCAGGCTCGGCCAGTTCCCGCATCAGCTCTCGGGCGGCCTGCGCCAGCGCGTGATGATCGCCATGGCCCTGATGTGCGAGCCCAGGCTCCTGATCGCCGACGAGCCGACCACGGCACTCGACGTCACGGTGCAGGCGCAGATCCTGCGTCTGCTTGCCGGACTGCAGCGCGACCTCGGCCTCGGCATGCTGCTGATCACCCACGATCTCGGCATCGTCGCGCGGGTCGCACATCGTGTGTCGGTGATGTATGCCGGCGAGGTGGTGGAGAGCGCCCCGACCGCCGAGCTGTTCGCCAATCCGCGCCATCCCTATACGCAGGGCCTCCTGCGCTGTGTGCCGGTGCCCGGTCGTATCAGGCGAGACGAGCCGCTGGGGTCCATCCCCGGTACCGTGCCGCGCATTGGGCCGGGCTTCGCGGGCTGCGCCTTCCGTGACCGCTGCAGCTTCGCCGATGCGGCCTGCAGCGGCACGATCCCGCGCCACGCCGCCGGCGCCGGTCACGAGTTCCTCTGTCGGCTGGCCGCATGAGCACGATCGATCCTGCGTCGAACCTCCCTGCCATCGAAGTCCGGGGCGTGCGCCGTACCTTCCGCGTCAAGGGCGGCCTGCTCGCCGCCGATCGCCACGTCGTCGCCGTCGACGACGTCTCCTTCGCCGTCCCCACAGGCGGGGTGCTCGGCATCGTAGGGGAATCCGGCTGCGGAAAATCCACCCTGGCACGCCTGATCCTCGGCCTGCTGGAGCCGACGGCCGGCGACATCGCCGTCGAAGGCCATCGGGTGATCGACATGGACCGGCGGGCTCGCGCCCGGCTCATCCAGCCCGTGTTCCAGGATCCGTTCGCGTCGCTCAATCCGCTGACGCGCATCCAGGACATCGTCGCCATGCCGCTGAGGGCGCAGGGCGACATCGACGGAAAAGAGACCAAGCGCCGCGTCGACGAAATGCTGACCCGCGTCGGCCTCACCACGGAGATGGGACGCCGCCTGCCGTCGGAACTGTCGGGTGGCCAGCGCCAGCGCGTCGCGATCGCCCGCGCCCTGGTGCTGCGACCGCGCATCGTCGTGTGCGACGAGCCAACCAGCGCACTAGACGTCTCGGTGCAGGCGCAGATTCTGAACCTGCTGGCCGAGCTGCGGCGCGACCTCGGCCTCACCTATCTCTTCATCAGCCACAACCTCGCCGTGGTGGAGCACGTGGCGAGCGAAGTCGCAGTGATGTATCTCGGCCGCTTCGTCGAGCGCGCGCCCACGGAATCGCTGTTCCGCACACCCGAGCATCCCTACACCAGGGCTTTGCTGGCATCGGTGCTGACGCCCGAGCCGGGCCTGGGCGTGCCCGACGTCGGATTGGGCGATACCTTGCCCGACCCCGCGAACATCCCGTCGGGCTGTCGCTTCCACCCGCGCTGTCCGGTCGCCTTGCCGAACTGCGCGACCCAGGCGCCGCCGTTCAAGCCGCGCGCCCACGCGGGGTTCGTAGGCGGTGGCGTGGAGTGCGTGCTGGCGTGAACGGCCAGCGAGTTCTACTTCGTCGCCCGCTCGAGTCCGGCTTCTGGACAGCGCAGCAGCCGCACTCGCAGATCACATCGCGTGCCAGCGGCTGGACGCCGCCGTTGCAGCTTTCGGGGGCGCGCGCCGCACCGTCGGCGCGCCCGGCAGATCACTTCCACTTCGCGAGATAGAAGCGCGGCAGCTCGTCCGGGAAAGTCTTGAATTCGAGCTGCTTCGAAAAGGCGTAGGTGTTCACGTAGGTGAACAGCGGCAGCCAGTAGGCGTTCTCCGTCATGCGCTTGATCGCCGCCGAGTACGCCGCCTTGCGCTTGGCTGGATCAGCCGTCGCGCCGCCCTCGGCCACCAGCTTCTCGAGCTCCGGATCGCGGGAATAGTTGTCGTTGGCATCCTTGCCGTACATCACCGGGAAGATCGCCGAGACGTCGTTGATCGAATAGCTGCCCCACGAGCCGTGATACAGCGGGGCTTCGCTCTTCCAGGCCTTCTGGATGGCGGACGCGACCTGGAGCTGCTGGATCTTCGGCTTGATCCCGACCGCCTGCAGGTAGTTCTGGATCGCGGCCGTCCACGAGGTCGGCTGCACGTAGGTCACGAGGTCGACCTCGAACCCGTCGGGATAGCCGGCCTCTGCCAGCAGCGCCTTCGCCTTGGCCGGATCGTAGGCGTACTTCACGGCGGCGTCGGCGTCGCAACCGAACTGGGTCGGGAAGCACGGCGCGACCGGCACGCGGCTGCCACCCTGGACCAGCTTGTCGGCGATCTCCTGGCGGTTGATCGCGTGCCAGATCGCCTGGCGCACCGGCAGCTTGGTCAGCGGATTGCCCGCACCCGTGCGGCCGGCGGCGTCGATCGACAGATAGCCCACGCGCATCGATTCCTGGCGCACCGCCTGGAGATGCGGCATGCGGTTGACGTCCTTGGCCTGGTCCGGATTGATGTTCCAGATCCAGTCGGCGCGCTGCGCCAGCAGCTCCGTCATGGCCGTGGCGAGATCCGGCACGAAGCGGACGTGCAGCGTCTTGATCGCCGGCTTGCCCTTGGGCGACCCCGCCCAGTAGTCCGCGAACCGCTCGAAGACGACTTCCTTCCCCTGCTCGTTCTTGACAATCTTGTAGGGTCCGGCGCCGACGGGCTTCTTGGCGAACTCCGCCGGACCGACCTTCTCGCGGTATGCCATGGGATGGATCGGCGTCACCATGGCGAGATATTCGAGCGCCGCGGGGGTCGGCTTCTTCATCTTGATGCGGACCGTCCAGTCGCCGGTCTTCTCGGCCTTGTCGATCCAGGCATAGTTCGACGGCGTGGCGACCTTGGAGTCGGGATTGGCCGCCATGTTGATGGTGTAGACCACGTCGTCCGGCGTGAGCGTGCTGCCGTCATGGAACTTCACGCCTTGGCGGATGGTAAGGTCGAGCGATGTGTCGTCCGTGAACTTCCAGTCGGTGGCCAGCGCGGGCTTGATCTCGAAGGTCGCCGGATCTCGATGCACCAGCATGTCCCAGGCCTGGTGCGCCAGGATCAGGCCGGTACGCTGACTGTTGAAGTACATGTCGACGTTGGGCACGGCATCGGTGAACAGGATGCGCAACGCATCGGCGCTCTGTTGGGCATGGGCGGCCGGCGCGAGCACGACGGCCGCGGCGGCGATGAGGGCGGTACGACGGATCAATTTCACGAATGCCTCCTTCAATGCCCATGAACCTAGGCGCTTAGCCTTGAATGAGGCAAGCTTCGCGCCATGTTCCGGAGGAAGCCATGACCAACAAGCTGACCGGCCCCGCCCGCGCCCAGGCTCTCGCGTCGCTGTCCGCGTGGCAGGAAGTCGCCGGCCGAGACGCCATCCGGCGGAGCCTCAAGTTCGCCGATTTCAGCGAAGCGTGGGCATTCATGAGCAGGGTCGCGCTGGCGGCCGAGAAGGCGGACCACCATCCAGAATGGTCGAACGTCTACAACACCGTAGAGATCGTGCTGTCCACCCACGACGCAGGGGGGCTCAGCGAGAAGGATATCGCCCTCGCCCGCTCCATCGACACTCTCGTCTGAGTCAATCGGCGGTCACGGCACCGCTTGAATCCACGGAAAGCATTACGGTCGTCTTGCCGCGCAGTCCGGTCGCGTGCCAGACGCCGCCTTCGCCCTTCCGCAGGATTTTCACGCCTTTGTAGCCGTCCGCTTCGATGGCGGCCTTCGCGGCCCTGTCATCGAAGCCATCGTCGTCGGAGGACGGCTCTTCGGCTTGGCTCGTCCACTCGGCGACCACGGCAGCCCGGGGCTTGAGCAGCAGCGGTACCGGTGCATGACGCGTCAGCTCCGACGGCGCCTGTGATGCAGCGCGAACAATGGGCGGTGGCACCCGGTCCGGAGTCCGCGCTGGCGACGCCGCCCGCTCCGGCATAGCCTCGGCGGGTGGGGGCGAGACGTCGGGTCGCGAAGAGATCACGAAGGCCTGGACGGTAGCCACGCCGCCCACCGCCAAGGCTGCCGCCGCCACGAGGACCGTCCGGTTCATCTGTGCCCACCCCTCCTGTTCCATTCGGCAAAACGTAGGAGGGCGGCGTTTAGTTCCTTCTCAGATCGCCCGGCCATAGATGCGCGCCCAGGCGCGGGTGAACGCCGCGCCGAGAAGGAAGATCTGCGCGGAGTAGAAGATCCAGAGCAGCAGCACGATCAGCGCGCCTGCCGCGCCGAAGGTCGACGCGATGGGGCTGCGGCCGATATAGAGTGCAATGAGATACTTCCCACCGGCGAACAGCGCCGTCGCCATCACAGCGCCGACCGCCACGTCGCGCCATCTTATGACGACATCGGGCAAGATCTTGTACATCGCGGCAAATAGGACCGCGATCAGTACGGTCGACAGGAGAAAGTCCGTGACGCTGAGGGTCATCTCCATCCCCGGAACGAGGTTCCGCAGATAGGTCGACACTGCCTGCAGCGCAGCGCTGACCGCCAGCGACACCATCAGGACGAAACCGAAAGCGATGACGAGCCCCAGACTCACGAGGCGCGCCCGCACCAGGCGGGTCATGGTCGACCGGTCGGGCTGCGCCCTCCAGATGGCGTTCAGGGCAGCCTGCACCTCGCCGAAGACACCAGTGGTGGCCAGGAGGATGGCCCCTAGGCCGACCAGAGTGGCTACCGTGCCGCGCATCCGATCGGAAGCGCTGCGCACCATGGCCTGAATGGTCTCCGCGGTGTCGTGGCCCATCAACCCGCTCAGTTGCGCCACGATCGCGCCCTCTGCCGCATCCTGGCCGAACACCAGGCCAGCCACCGCGATCACCACCAGCAGCACTGGCGATACCGAGAACAGCGTGAAGTACGCAATGGAGGCACCCCGGCTCCAGGCGTTGTTGTCGACGAAGGTTTCGCCCGTCAGTCGCAGCACGCGCCAGAGGCGGTGCAGCCTTCCCGACTCCGCTTGGCGCTGCACGGTGCCCTCATTTTCTTCGATCACGGCCGCCTGGCCTGGGCCAACCGCAGGTGAAGCCGGACGTTCCGGATTCGCCTGCGACTCGGCTGCTGCGGTACGTCTCAGGGCGACCGCTTCGTCGCCTTGTCATTGCCCTCCATTCCGCGAGGGTCCCCTTCCCGGCCCTTTGCCTCGGCGGCCGTCAACTCGGCACCTTCGCTCGACTCCAGTGCCTGCTTTGCCTCCTGCGCGGCCTTGTCGACCTTGCCCTTCTTCAGGAACTCGGCGGTCGCCTCGTTGTACGCCTTGGTACCGCTGTAGCTGCCTTCACCTTCGATTCGACCGTCCTTCTTCGGCTTCTCATCCATGCGTCGCTCCTGGGTTGTCGCCCAAGGAAACGTGTCGCGCCCCGCAAGGTTACGGGGAATGAGGGTGGTTTCTCGAAAATACGCTCCAATCCGATATTCGTCGTGCACGCCCCTTGCCGGTGCCCAGCTGCGTGGAAGTGCCAACGGCCCTCAGTGGTCGTGACGGCAGCGATGGACCTCTATGGTCACGTGGCTGAGGCCGGAAAGATCGGCAAGCCGTGCCTTGTATTCCTCGACCGGCCGCGGCGCATCCGACACAAGGGATATGATCGCGGCGAAATGGCCAGGCCCCAGGCGCCAGACATGCAGGTCGGAAATGCGGTCATCGCCGTGCTCCAGCCGTTCGCGCAGCGTCGGCGCCAGCTGGCCACCCGGCGTCGCATCGAGGAGCACGGCGCCGGCATCGCGGATCAGCCGCCATGACCAGAGGGCGATCACTGCGGCGCCAACCATACCGATCACCGGATCGGCCCAAGTCCAGCCATACGTCCAGGCGGCGATCAGGCCGACGATCGCCAGAACGGATGTCAGCGCGTCTGCCATGACATGCCAGAAAGCCGCGCGCAGGTTGTGATCGTCGCCATGGTAAGGGTGATTGTCGTGGCCGTGATGATGGTCATCCTGCCCGTGGCCGTGGCCGTGATGGTGGTCGTGCCCGTGATGGTGATCCCAGCCCAGCAGCGCGGCGCTCAGCAGGTTGACGACGAGGCCGACGCCGGCGATCGCCGTGGCCTCGGCGTAGTGGATCTGCACCGGCTGCCACAGCCGGGCGACCGATTCATAGGCGATCAGCAGGGCGATCAGCGCCAGCAGCACCGCGCTCGCAAATCCCGCCAGATCGCCAAGCTTGCCGGTGCCGAAGGCGAACCGCGGATCGCGCACGTGCCGGCGGGCAAAGCGATACGCAAAGGCCGCGATGGCCAGGGCGCCGGCGTGCGTGGACATGTGCCAGCCGTCGGCAAGCAGCGCCATCGAGCCGAACGCCATGCCGCCGCCGATCTCGACGACCATCGTGACCGCCGTCAGCGCCACCACCAGCCAGGTACGGCGCTCGTTGCGGTCGTGCCCGGCGCCGAGGAAGACATGCTCGTGGCGCCAGGTGTCGAGCGTGTGGCTGTGCATGGTGCGCCTTACTTTTCCAGATAGGGCTCGACCTTGCCGGTAAGCTTGATGGTCAGCGGATTGCCCTTGCGATCGACCGTCTTGCCGACGGCCACACGGATCCAGCCCTCGCTGACACAGTATTCCTCGACGTTGGTCTTCTCCTGCCCATCGAAGCGGATGCCGACGCCGCGCGTCAGCAGCGCTTCGTCGTAGTAGGGGCTCTTGGGGTTGGTGGACAGTCGGTCGGGCAGCGGTGCGTCGGTCATGCAGCCACTATAGCATCGGCATGCCCGATGGCACCCGCGCTGCGACGCCGACCCCGCCCTTCTCGTCCGCCTCTAGTATCCCAGGTCTGCGTCACGCTCGCATCGCAGATCGGCGATGCCGTTCTCCAACGACTGCTGGCCGGGCGTGCTCTCTCCGTTGCAGGTAAACCGCACGCGCAGCACCTTGGGCCCGCGGTCGGGCGACCCCAGTATGTAGGCCATCGCCGGGACCTGGCAGCGGGTCGCATCCTCCCCGCAGATATCGCGGACCTGCTGCGTGACGTCGATGGTCGTGCTGGCACTCCCCGAGCCCCAGGTCGCCTCGAGTATGCTGATCGTCCGCGGCACCACCGGCGGTCCCCCGATGCAGTCCATCCGCACCTTCAGACTGCTGATCGCGACCTCGGAAAGGACGAATCGCTGGGGCTGACAGGTCCATATCAGGGTCAGGCGCTTGTGCAGGTCGGGACGGGGATCGCCGAAGTTCGCGGCGTTGGCGAACACGTCGCAGGGGTAGCCGTTGGGGCAGGTCACCCGGCTCGTCACGTCGGCACCTGCGCCGTCCTGGGGCAGGCCCCAATAGGCCCGCTTGAGCGCCGCCGTCGATTTCACATGCTTGGAGCCGCTCCACCAGTCACACCCGGCCGCGGAGAAGACGCATAGCACCGCGAAAAAAAGCCGCCCCAGAGTCATCGTGCGTCCTGCAAAGACCTACCCTTGCGCAACCTACCCGCCGATTGTCGCGGAGGCAATGCAACAAACATTCCTTTCGGGACCGGCGCAGCTCAGAGCGCCGGCGCTCCGGGAGGTGGCGCGCTACGGCGGCATTCCCCTTGCAGCAGGCCTCCCGCGCCCTGCAGCGACGTGAGGGACAGCGCGCCGTTGTTCCTGTTGTACGTCACCATGAAAGCGGGAAACCGGGTGCGCAGCGCCTGGAAGGTGATTGCCGTGCCCGTCCCCTCGACAAGCTCTCCCTGGTCGAACAGCGCAGCCGTGTTGCGCAGATCGTCGAAGACCATCTGAAATGCCTGCGTGGCCCCCAGCGTATCGGTGTACTTGCAAGCCAGCCAGCGCGGCTCGGCCGAAGCCGGCCGGGCGACGGCGCCCAGCAGGCCCAAGGCCAAGAGCAAGCCCGCGCCGCGCATCGCCGCTTATCTCGGCGCCATGCGGATTGCGCCGTCGAGCCGGATCGTCTCGCCGTTCAGCATACGGTTCTCGACGATCTGCATGGCGAGCTGAGCGTACTCCTTCGGATCGCCAAGACGGGACGGAAACGGCACCTGCGCGCCCAGGCTCTTCTGTGCTTCCGGGGGCAGTCCCATCATCATCGGCGTCAGGAAGAGGCCGGGCGCGATGGTGCAGACCCGAATGCCGACGCCGGCAAGATCGCGCGCGATCGGCAGGGTCATGCCCACCACGCCGCCCTTGGATGCCGAGTAGGCAGCCTGACCGATCTGGCCGTCGAATGCCGCCACGGAGGCGGTGTTGATGATCACGCCACGCTCGCCATCATCCATCGGCTCCGCCTGACTCATGGGCCAGGACGCCAGCCGGATGACGTTGAACGTGCCGATAAGGTTGACCTGGATGACCTGCGAGAACATCGCAAGGTCGTGCGGACCGGATTTGGAGATGGTGCGGGCGGCACGACCAATGCCGGCGCAGTTGACCACGACGCGGGGCGCGCCAAGCTTCTCGACGACGGTCTTCACCGACGCCTCGGTGTCGGCACCATCGGCGACGTTGGTCTTCACGTAAAGTCCGCCGATCTCCTTGGCCTTCTTCTCGCCGAGATCTTCCTGCAGGTCGAAAATAGCGACCTTGGCGCCGGCGGCCGCCAAGGCGGACGCCGTAGCGCCGCCCAATCCCGATGCACCGCCCGTGACGATGGCGGCCTGCCCCTTGACGTTCATAGCCTCTCCTCCTCGATCGGGTCGCTTTTTAGCAGGTCCCACCCCCTTGCCAAGCCGGGGCCGGGCGCCAACTCTTGTGCCATGAGTCCGATCGATCCGTCCCTGGACGAACTGCAGGTCCGCCAAGGCTTCTGGCAGAAGGCCCGCAGGACCTTGGGAAAGGTGCCCTTCACCGAAGATGCTGTCGCGGCATTCTACTGCGCAACGGATTCCGCGACTCCCCTGACGGTACGCGCCACCTTGTTCGGAGCGCTCGCCTATTTCGTGATGCCGCTCGACGCCATTCCCGACATCCTGCTTGGCTTGGGCTTCACCGACGATGCCGCCATCCTGCTGGCGGCCTTCACGGCCGCCAGGACCCATATCAGCGACATCCACCGCGCGCAGGCGCGTGCCTGGCTGCTCAAGCCGGAGGTTCCTCCCGCCTCGTGACCGGAGGGTTCCGTCGCCGCTCCCGCGCGAGCTGCGCCTCGCGATGGGCAATGTATAGCGCCGAGGCGATGACGACCGCGGCGCCCAGGTAGGTCCAAAGAACCGGCAACTCGTCCCAGATCAGCCAGCCGACGAAAACGGCGAACGGCAGGCGAAGATACTCGAACGGGGCGACCGCCGACATTTCGCCTGCCTTGAAGGCCTGGACCCAGAAATACTGGCCCACCGTCGCGCTGAGCGCCACGCCGACCGCCAGCACCCAGCCCCACAGATCGGGCCAGCGCCAGACCCACAGGGCCGGCGGCGCCAGGAAGAGCGTCGAGAACAAGGCGAACTGCGTCAGGATCATCAGGGGCGTCTCGGTGCCGGACAGTCGCTTGACCAGCAGGATCGACACCGCGACCGAGGCGGCATTTGCCAGGGCGACGAGGGCCCCGAGCTGCAGGCTGCCCTCGCCCGGCCGCACCATGATCAGGACGCCGACGAAGCCGACGATGGTGGCGCTCCAACGCCGCCAGCGCACCTTCTCGCCGGCGATCAGCGCCGCCACCAGGACCGAGAACAGCGGCTGCGAGAAGGCGATCGCCGTGGCATCCGCCAGCGGCAGCAGGCTGACGGCGTAGAAGCCCAGGACCATCGATATCGTGCCCATGAGCGTGCGCCAGAAATGGCCGGCGATACGCTTGGACTCCCAGGGCTTCACGCGCCCGGCGGCGATCACCGGGAGGAGGAAGACCACCGAGATGACGGCCCTGAAGAAGGCCGTCTGGACGCTCTCGATCTGCGTCGAGAGGAGCCGGATCATCGCGCTGGTCGAGGTGAAGATGAAGCCGCCCGCCACCAGCCAGAGGGCGCCCTGCACGTTCGGCGGCAGGCGGCGCAGCCAATCCCGCACGCCGGATGCCCTAGATCTTGCGCTCGCGGCCGGCCCAGTACGGCTCGCGCAGGGACTTCTTCAGCACCTTGCCGACGGGGCTGCGCGGCAGGCTGTCCACGAAGTCGACGGACTTGGGCGCCTTCACGCCGCCCAGCTTTTCCTTCGCGAGGCCGATCAACTCTTCGGCGGTCGCGCGAGCGTTCGCTTTCAACTCGACCACCGCCTTCACCGCCTCTCCCCACTTGTCGTCCGGCACGCCGATTACGGCGCAGTCCTGCACCGCGGGATGGCCCCACAGCACCTGCTCTACTTCGCTCGGGAAGACGTTGAACCCGCCCGAGATGATCATGTCCTTCTTGCGGTCCACGATGTAGACGAATCCATCGTCGTCGATGACGCCGATATCGCCGGTGTGGTGCCAGCCGAAAGCCGAAGCCTCGCGCGTCGCCTCCTCGTTCTTGTAATAGCCCGCCATGACCAGGCCGCCGCGCACCACGATCTCGCCGCGTTCGCCGCGCGGCAGGATGCGACCCTCCTCGTCCATCACCTCAAGCCGCATCAGCGGCGTGACCTTGCCGCAGCTCGCCAGCCGATGGCGCTTGTTGCCCTCCAGGGCGGCCATGTGGTCCTCCGGCGACAGGAAGGTACAGATCATGCACGCCTCGGCCTGGCCGTAGGTCTGCGTCAGCACCGGTCCGAACACCTCGATGGCCTCGACCAGCTTGTCGACGGACATGGGCGCCGAGGCATAGACCAGGTGCTGCAGCGAGCCGTAGTCGTAGCGGCCGATGTCCGGGTGGGCGAGCAGCATGTAGATCAGCGTCGGCGGCATGTAGATATGCGTGACCTTGTGCTTCTCGATCGCCGCCAGGATGGCGCCGGGATCCGACGTGCCCATGAAGATGTTGGTGCCGCCATAGGGCAGCAGCGGAAAGGAGCAGACGCCGGCCGCATGGGTCATCGGCGCCACCATCAGGTGGACCGGCGGGGACTTCACCGGCATCGACGCCCAGAAGATCGCGTTCATCGTTTCGATGTTGCGGTTGGTGATCTGCACGCCCTTGGGTCTCCCGGTCGTGCCGCCCGAACTCGCGAGGAACGCGACCGCGTCGGGATCGTCGGGCAGGTCCGCCGCCAACGCATCCTGCCGGGCCAGCCATTCATCGAAGGACGGGCTGTCGATGCAGATCACCTCCCTGATCCTGGGACAGGCCTCGCGGATGCGCGGCAACAACGGCTCGAAGCTGGAGTGGTAGAACAACAGCTCCACGTCGGTATTGTTCAATATGTAGAGGTTCTCCTCCAGCGCGTTGCGCGCGTTGACCGGCGCCCAGGTGACGCCGGCGCGCACGATCCCGAGCAGGCACGCATAGGCTGCTGCATGGTTCGGACTATACACCGCCGCCTTGGCGCCAGGCCTCAGTCCGGCCGCGAGCACCCCGTTTGCGACGCGATGCGTCTGCGCGCGGACGTCGCGATAGGTCCAACCGCGGGTGCCGTCGTGGAGGCAGTCGCGGTCGGGAAAGAGGTCTGCGCCTCGGTCGAAGAAATCGATCAGGCGCATAGCGACGGACCGTTCCTGTTCTCGGCTCGCGTTCCACGGGACGACCCAGTCATGCTTCCTCCTTGCCGCCATATAATTTTCCCGGGGCAGCGCTGGCAAGCATGGGCCCCAAGCGGCAAGTGCCCGACCTTTGCTTACGCCCTACGTGACCTTCACTTCGGCGAGGTTTCCGCACCGGCACCGAGCGGACGCTGCATCAGCACGCTGTCGAGCCAGCGGCCGAACTTGAAGCCGATGTTCTTGAGCGTACCGACCATTTCGAAGCCGCAGGCGGCGTGGAGGCGGATCGACGGTGTCTGCGCCGAGTCGCCGATGACGGCCACCATCTGCCGCTTGCCGAGCGCCGTGCACCGTTCGATCAGCACCGGCAGCAGGGCCTTCCCGACCCCCTGCCCGACCGCGTCCTTGTCGATGTAGATCGAATCCTCGACCGAGAATGCGTAGGCCGGCCTCGGCCGCCAGTTTCCGGCATAGGCATAGCCAAGGATCCTGCCCTCCCGCTCGGCCACGAGATGCGGCAGGCCCAGGTCGAGCACGGCCGCCCGACGCTTCGCCATCTCGGCGATGCTCGGCGCCTCCATTTCGAACGAGGCCGTGCCATGCAGAACGTGATGTCCATAGATTTCGGCGCACCGCGCCACATCCGCCTCGGTCGAGGCGCGTACGATCAAACCGCTCACTTGTCGCCATTCCCCAGTCAACACTCTGCCTGGGCTTATAGCGCGTCAGTTCTGCTGGCGCCGTATCGAAGCGGGATCGGGACTGTCGTTCTTGAACAGCGAATCGGCGAGTTGCAGGCCGGTCTGCATTTCCGACAGCGAGACGGTGACCTGGTTGCCGCGGTTGTCGATGATCGTCCATCCTCGCAGAAGCAGCGGGTTTTCCGCGAAACGCACCACGACCTTGCCTTCCTGCGGCTTGCGCGCCTGGCTCATCGTGGCCTCCAGCATGCCGTTCACGCGATCGAGCTTCTCGACCTGCAGATCGCCGCCGCTCAGCGACAGCGGCTCCTTCACCAGGAACGACGCCGCCGTCCAGCCGATCGGCCACTGGCCGAAGTCGCGGGTGGCGGGATCCCACATCGTCACCTGGTAGCCGTCGGCCACGATCTTGAGCTGGGACGGCGGATCGTATTCGAAACGCATGCGGCCAGGGCGCCGCACGTAGAGCGTCCCCTGAACCACCGAACCGTTCGGATTGCTCTGGACGAAGCGCGACTTCAGGGTCCGGATCGAGTTGAGGTACCTTTCGATCTCGGGCACGCCAACCTGCTGGGCACCGGCAGGAAGAGAAACGGTCAGGGCCAGGAGGGCGGCGGAGAGAGCGGCAAACAACAGGCGCATCGCCGCGATATGATCCTCGATTCTGGCGGAATCAAGCTTCCCCACCCGGTAAACGGCAGTTTACCATCCCGCAGGCTACGAAAAAGGAAAGCCTGGAGGAACACCGAAATGCATGTCGGAATGGCCTGCGTCTTCCAGAATACCGGACGCGCATTGAGCGACCGGCAGATCTATCTGAACGAGCTTGCCCTCGCCGACATGGCCGAGCCGTTGGGCTTCGATTCGATCTGGTCCGTTGAGCACCACTTCACCGACTACACGATGTGTCCCGACGTCGTGCAGTTCCTGTCCTACATGGCGGGCCGCACCCGGCACGCGAACCTCGGCTCCATGGTGATCGTCCTGCCCTGGCACGACCCGATGCGGGTGGCCGAGCAGATCTCCATGCTGGACCAACTGTCGGGCGGCCGCATGATCCTGGGGCTCGGCCGCGGCGCCGGAAAGGTGGAGTTCGACGGCTTCCGGCTGGATATGGGAGACAGCCGCGAGATGTTCGTGGAGTATGGCGAAGCCCTGCTCCAGGGACTCGAAACCGGCGTGATGGCCTACGACGGCAAGCACTATCGCCAGCCACCCGCGGCGATCCGGCCTGCCCCGTTCAAGAGCTTCCGCGGCCGGACCTACGCCGCCGCCGTCAGTCCCGAAAGCGCCCGCATCATGGCTCGGCTGGGCGTCGGCCTGCTGATCATCCCGCAGAAGCCATGGCGTGAGGTCGAGAAGGAGCTCGCCGAATACAATGCGCTCTATCTCGAGATCAACGGGGCGCCGGCGCCACAGCCCATTTCGGCCGGCTGGATCTTCGTCGACCCCAGCGCCGAGCGGGCGCGGGAGATGGCGGTGCGGTACATCGGCGGCTACTACCGCACCGTGCTTGATCACTACCAGTTCGCCGGCGCGCATATGCGGAACCAGCGGGGCTATGAATATTACGCCAAGATGAACGAGAAGCTTGCCGTGTACGGCGACCAGAAGGCGATCGAGTTCTTCGCCGAGCTGCAGGTCTATGGCACGCCCGAGCAGGCGTACGAAAAGATCATGGCGATCCATCGCCAGACCCGCAATGCCGGCTTCGTGGGCGTCTTCTCCTATGCCGGCCTGCCGCACGAAGAGGCCGCCCGCAACATGCGCCTGTTCGCGGCCGAGGTGATGCCCGAACTCCAGGCGTTCGATGCCGGCGCCCCCGTCGACCGCGCCGGACCGCTCCCCGACCTTCGCTTCCGGCTGGCCGCGGAATAGCCGGCCCGGTCTTGCTCGTCGCGCACGGCGGCGAGATGGCCCATCGCGCTCGCGGCGCGTCGTGCTAAAGGGGCGGAGAAGCAGGAGAGGTTGATGACCGTTGCCCCCGTGCCCACGCGGCCAGATTTCGAGCGCATTGCGCTTTTGCTACAGGGCGGCGGGGCGCTGGGCGCCTATCAGGGCGGCGTCTACCAGGCGCTGAGCGAAGCCGATCTGGACCCGGATTGCGTTGCGGGAATATCGATCGGTGCCATCAACTCGGCGATCATCGCCGGCAACCCGGCGGGCAGGCGGGTGGAAGCGTTGCGCCGCTTCTGGGAGACCGTGACCCGGCCGCCGCTCGGCATTCCCCACCTGCCGCACGTGGAGATCACCAGCGATCTGCAGCACCAGATCGTCAACCAATGGCGGGCCATGGGCGCGCTGCTGTGGGGCGCTCCGGATTTCTTCCAGCCACGGGTGCCCCCGCCGATCTTCATGCCGTCCGGCACGCCTGCGACGCTTGCCTTCTACGACACGAAGCCGCTCAAGGCCTTGCTGGAGAGCCTGATCGATTTCGATCGCATCAACGCCAAGGAGATCCGGTTCGGCGTCGGCGCGACCAACATCAGGACGGGCAACTTCATCTATTTCGACAATCTCACGCATACCATCGGCCCGCAGCATGTCATCGCGAGCGGCTCGCTCCCGCCGGGCTTCCCGGCCACCGAGGTCGACGGCGAGTACTATTGGGACGGCGGCATCGTTTCCAACACGCCGTTGCAGTGGGTGCTCGACAACCGCCCGCGCACCGACACGCTCGCCTTCCAGGTCGATCTGTGGAGCGCGCGCGGCGAGCTGCCGCGCGACATGATCGAGGTCGATGTCCGGCAGAAGGACATACGCTACTCCAGTCGCACGCGCGCCAGCACGGACCAGTTCCGGCGCATGCAGTCGGTGCGCCGGGCCGCCGCCAAGCTGCTCGAGAACATGCATCCCGAACTGCGCCAGACGCCGGAGGCGGAGCTGCTGGCCCAGGAGGCCGACAGCAAGGTCTACAACATCATCCACCTGATCTATCGAGCGAGAAGATACGAAGGCGCGTCGAAGGACTACGAGTTCTCACGCCGCACGATGGAGGAACACTGGAAGGCGGGCTACAGCGACATGGAGCGCACCTTGCGTCATCCCGAGGTTCTGCAGCGCCCGGAGAGCGCGGATGGCGTCTTCACCTTCGACCTCAAGGAACAGGGTCGCGAGAAGGAGATCGAGAAATGAAACTGGCCGACGTCCGCAAGAATGCCTTCGCCATGCCACTCAACGACCCCGCTTATCCGCGAGGCCCCTACAAGTTCTACAACCGCGAATTCGTCGTCATCTCGTACCGCAGCGACCCGGAGATCCTGCGGGCGGTGGTGCCCGAACCTCTGGAGGTGATCGGCGACACCGTGAACTACGAGTTCATCCGCATGCCCGACTCGACGGGCTTCGGCGACTACACCGAGACAGGTCAGGTCATCCCGGTCCGCTTCAAGGACAAGGACGGCACGGTGCAGGAAGGCGGCTACGTCCACGCGATGTATCTCGATGACAACTCGCCGATCGCCGGCGGTCGCGAGATCTGGGGTTTCCCCAAGAAGCTCGCCAGCCCGAAGATCCGGCACGAAAGCGAGACGCTCGTCTGCACGCTGCATTACGGCTCGATCCCCTGCGTGGTCGCGACCATGGGCTACAAGCATCGCGAGATCGACCACGGGCCGCTGCTCAAGAGCCTCGCCAAGCCCAACTTCATGATCAAGATCATCCCGCACGTGGATTGCACCCCGCGCATCTGTGAACTGGTCCGCTACTACACGCAGGACGTGACGGTGAAGGGAGCCTGGGCCGGTCCGGCGGCCATCCAGCTTTTCCAGCACGCGATGTGCGACGTCGCCCGGCTACCGGTGCGGGAGGTCGTGTCGGCCACCCACTTCATCACCGACCTCACGCTCGGTCTGGGCGAGGTCGTGTTCGACTATCTCGCCAAGGACTGACCTGCCAAGTCGGAAAGGAAAACCGTCATGTCTCGTTTCAAGGGAAAAGTCGCGATCGTCACCGGTGCCGCGAGCGGCATCGGGAAGGAGATCGCGCTTCGCTTCGCCGCCGAGGGCGCGATCCCGGTCATCGCCGACCTGAACCTGGGCGCAGCCGAGGCGACCGCCAAGGAGATCAAGGCCAAGGGCGGTGACGCCTTCGCCGTCGCCATGAACGTCACCGACGAGGCGGAGGTGGAGAAGGGTGTAGCCGACACGGTAAACAAGTACGGCAAGGTCGACATCCTGGTGAGCAACGCCGGCATCCAGATCGTCAAGCCGCTGGTCGACTTTCCGTTCGCGGACTGGAAGAAGCTCCTGTCGATCCATCTCGATGGGGCGTTCCTGACCACCAAGGCCTGCCTCAAGCACATGTACGCGGCCAAGTATGGCCGCGTGATCTACATGGGATCGGTCCATTCGAAAGAGGCCTCGAAGCTCAAGGCGCCGTACGTGACCGCCAAGCACGGGCTGATCGGCCTCGCCAAGGTGCTCGCCAAGGAGGGCGCCGAGTACAACGTCGCCGCCAACGTCGTCTGCCCGGGCTTCGTGCGCACGCCGCTGGTCGACAAGCAGATTCCCGAGCAGGCCAAGGAACTCGGCATCAGCGAAGACGATGTGATCAAGCACGTCATGCTCAAGGACACCGTGGACGGCCAGTTCACCACGACCGACGAGGTGGCGGACGCGGTGCTCTATTTCGCTGCCGCATCGAGCACAGCGCTCAGCGGCCAGTCGATGGTGGTCAGCCACGGCTGGTTCATGCAGTAGGCACGCAGGCAGCTTTCCCTGCGCGCGAGTGTTGCAGGGTTGCAACGGTTGTCGCCCGACCGCGTTCGGGCGGCAACTGGATCAGGCGGAACCTCGTTGGGCCGACGCAACCAGCCTCCAACGAGGGATCCCAACCCATGAAAAACAAGCCACTTCTGGCCGCCGCGGCAGCAGCAGCAGCCATCGCCTTGCCGGTCTCGGCTCAGGCCCAGTTCTTCGATCAGACCGTGAAATCGTATCCGGGCTTCTACATCGGAGCCGAGGGCGGCCTGAACTGGCTGCTGAACAACAACAGCTACAACATGAACACGGGCTGGGCCGTCGGCGGCAAGGTCGGTTACGACTTCGTGGGTCCCCGGGTGGAATTGGAAGGGCTGTACCACTCGAATACCGGCACCGGCGTCGTGGCTTTTCCCGGCGGCTATGGCTGGGTGAACGGCCGTATCGAGCAGGTCTCGGTCATGGCCAATATCCTCTACGACTTCATGCCGAACAGCGTGATCACGCCTTTCGTCGGCGCCGGCGCAGGCGTGGCTTTCGTCGATTCGACGCTGCAGGGCTGCAATCTCTGCAGCACCCAGTTCGCGTACCAGGGCATCGTCGGCGTGGCCTGGAACGTGTCGGACGCCTTCCGCGTCAGCCTGGACGGCCGCTACTACGGCACCACGAACCCGGGTCAGTACGACAACAACAACATCATGACCATGCTGAGCCTCAGCTACAAGTTCGGCCAGCCGGAAGCGGTCGCGCCGCCGCCGCCGCCGGCACCGGCGGTGACCCCGCCGTCCTTCATGGTGTTCTTCGACTGGGACCGCGCCAACCTCTCCCAGCAGGCGCTGAACACGATCAAGCAGGCGGCGGACGCGTTCCGGGCAAAGGGCCAGGCCCGCATCACCGCCACCGGCCACACCGACACGTCGGGACCGGAATCCTACAACATGGCCCTGTCGCTGCGGCGTGCGAACGCGGTCAAGGATGCGCTGGTGCGGGACGGCGTGCCGGCGCAGGCGATCTCGGTGATCGGTCGCGGCGAGCAGGGCCTGCTGGTGCAGACCGGCGACGGCGTACGCGAGCCGCAGAACCGCCGCGTCGAAATCGTCGTGCAGTAGGCACGCCACCCCCTTCCATCCTTCGAAACGGCCGGGTCTTCCCGGCCGTTTTTCTGGCCGGCATCGGTCCGTCCCTTGAGATTGCCGGAGTTTGCTCGCTAGACTGGTCGCCGTCACCGATTCGCGGAGGACCGCCATGCCTCGCAGCTTCGCCCTCGAACCGCTCGACGCCACCTTCGGCGCCGTCGTCACCGGACTCAAGGTCGCCGAACTCGACGACCAGGCCTTTCGCGAGCTCTACGACGCGTGGCTGGAATATGCCCTCCTCGTCTTCCCCGAGCAGCATCTGACGCGGGAGCAGCAGATCGCCTTCGCCAAGCGCTTCGGGCCGCTCGAGTTCGACATGTTCGCGATCAGCAACGTGCGGCCCGACGGCACCCTGCGCGCCGAGCAGGACAACGACGACATGATCAAGGTGCTGAAGGGCAACATGGGCTGGCATCACGACAGCACCTACATGCCGATCCAGGCCAAGGGCGCGGTCTTCTGCGCCGAGGAGGTGCCGACGGTCGGCGGTCATACCGGCTTCGCCGACATGCGCGCCGCCTACGATGCCCTCGACGATGACATGAAGGCGAGGATCGAGGGCCTCGCCGCCCATCATTCACTGCACTACAGCCAGGGCCGGGTCGGGCACGATTCAAAGGCGACGGACGGCCAGTACAACGGCTACGGCTTCCATGACGGGCCGGTGCCGTTGCGGCCGCTCGTCAAGACCCATCCGGAGACGGGGCGCAGGTCCCTGCTGGTCGGCCGGCACGCCCACAACATTCCCGGCCTCTCCCCAGAGGAGTCCGCGGCATTGCTGCGCGAGCTGGTCGACTTCGCCTGCCAGCCGCCACGCATCTATCACCACGACTGGCGGCCGGGCGATGCGGTCGTGTGGGACAACCGCTGCCTGATGCACCAGGCGACGCCGTGGGACATGACCCAGCGCCGCATCATGTGGCACAGCCGCATCGCTGGCGATCCGGCCAGCGAGGCCGGTCTGGCGGCCTGAAGCCACGCTCTCCGCGAAGCCGTCAGTGCGGCGGCATGGGAATGAAGACGGGCGGCGTCCCCGACATGCGGGATCGTGCCTTGATCTCGGCGTCGTTCGCACCGTGCGGCTTCAGGTAGACGTAGTAGGGCGTGCGGCGCTCGGCGATGTCGTTGCCCGGCTGGGCGGAACGGCTGATCAGCATGTCGGCCTGGATGCGCACATGCATGTATCCCGGGATCAGCTCCGCCCAGTTGGCGACGTCCGGCGTGAAGTCGACTTCGTAGGAGTGATTGCCCGTCAGCTTCACGACGCCGCGCCCGCCCCGATCGGCGGGCTGTGACGGGACCTCCTGCCACGCCAGGCCGACCTGCACGTACACCCCCACGGCATTCAGCATCACATAGAGCGGCACCGCAGGATTGATGTTCTGCATGGCGATCGTCATGCGATAGGACTTGCCGTCCGGCAGCGGAACGATGCGCAGCAGCTCGACATAGAGCGACGTCTGCGCCTCGTGCTCGAGCAGAAGGCGGGCGGTTCGCTGGCTTTCCAGGGCGCGCGCCTGCCAGATCCCGATCGCGCCATCGATGGCGAAGGCCATCAGCACGACGGCCGCCACGCCCTTGACGACCGACGAATCCCAGAATCGGAAGGCGCGGCCGAGCTTGATCGCGACACCTGCCGGCGGCTGCGTCGCCGGACGCGGATCGGCACTGCGCAGCCGCTCCAGCAGCGCGCTTCCGGATCCGGTCCCCGCCTCCTCCGCCATGCCGAGCCGCCGACGCAGGATGCGCAGCTCGGATTGCCCGGCCGCGAGCTGCCGCCGCAGATCGCGGATGAGCGCGTCCTTCTCCTCGGCGGAGAGGCTCGCGGGATCGGGCGGCCTGCCGTTCATCAGACCACCGTGCCGTCGGCGATGTGCACGATCTGCTCCGCCTGCTCGGCCAGCGACAGGTTGTGCGTGACCAGCACCAGGGTCGTACCCAGCTCGCGGTTCACCGCCATCAGCTCGTCCATGATCTCGATCTCCGTCTGCTCGTCGAGGTCGGAGGTCGGCTCGTCGGCAAGCAGCAGCACGGGGTCGTTGATCAGCGCCCGGGCGATCACCGCGCGGCGCTGCTCGCCGGCGGAGACTTCCGACGGATAGGCGTCGAGATAGTCGCCAAGGCCCACGCGGGAGAGCAGCGCCGACGCCTTGCCATAGGCCTCGCCGGCAGCGCGGCGCCCGCCCAGAAGCACGGGCAGAGCGACGTTGTCGATCAGCCGCAGCGTCGGCAGCAGGCTCGCGAACTGGAAGACGAAGCCGATCCGCCTGTTGCGGAACGCCGCCAGCCGATCGTCGGACAGGCCCCAGATGTCGGTGCCGTCGATCGTCACGACACCGTCCGAGGGGCGGCTGAGGCCGCCGATCATGGCCATCAGGGATGACTTTCCCGATCCCGACCGGCCGATGATGGCAGCGAACCGTCCCGTCGCGACGTCCAGGTCGATGCCGTCGACGGCCGTCACCTCGCCCCGCTCGGTGCGATAGGTCTTGCACAGCGCCCGGCAGGCCAGCATGGGTCAGCCCTCGCCGCGCACGAGATCGTACGAATCGCGGCGGCTGGCGGCCCAGGCGGGATAGAGAACGCCCAGCACGCCGACGGCACAGGCCAGGCCCACCGCGCCGGCGCCGAACGCCACGGCCAGGGGTGTTTCCACCCACTGGAAGGGCACGCCGACGTTCTGGAGGTGGTAGACCAGCGATCGCTCGAACAACCGGAGCGCCAGCACGCCGAGCACGATGCCCAGCAGGCCGCCGATGCCTGTCGCCAGGACAGCCTCGGCCAGCATCATGCCGAGCACCTGGCCGCGGCGCGCGCCGATCGCCTTGAGCAACCCGAGCTCGCCGCGCCGCTCGGTGACGATGGCGGAGAACAGGACGCTGACCATCAGGCCCGTGCTGACGAACATCAGCGCCATCAGGGCCAGGATGCCGTCGAGCAGGGTGGCCAGTCCCTGCCGTATGCCGGACAAGCTGGTGTCGCCCGCAACGACCTTGACGCCCGACACGCTCGACAGGAGGGCGAAGCGCGCCTGTAGGGCCGTGGCGCCCGGCGCCAGCTCGGCCAGGAAGCCCGTCACCTTGCCCGGCGCCAGCGCGGCTGGCCGCACGCCGCGGCTGGCGATCGCGGGCGCCAGCGCTTCCAGCGTTTCGAAGGACATGAAGACGCCGCGCTCGTGGGTGCCGACGCCGGTCCGCCCCAGCCGGCCGTAGACGACATGCGGCCTGCCGAAGATCAGGAGCTGGGATCCCAGCGCGCCCTCGCGCGCCGCACCCAGGATCACGTCGCCCGGCTGCAGGGGCCTGTTGAGCTTCTCGCCGAGCCACGGCTGCACGGTGAAGTCGCGGTCCGGCTGGAAGCCGATGAGATCGGCCGTCTCGTGATGGCTGCCGATGCCGGAATGCTCCACGCGCACGACCTTCTGGGCGGCGACGCGGTCCAGGCTCGCGATGCCCGCCTTCGCGATCGTATCGGCATCGAGCACGAGATCGGTCGGCTCGACCACCAGCAGCGCGGCCGTGATGTTGGTCAGCGCGCCTTCCGGCACCACCATCAGGTCGGCCCCCAGCCGCGTGAAGCCCGTCGCCATGCTGCGGTCGATGCTGCGCATCAGCACCAGCCCCGTGAAGACCACGCCGGTGCCGAGCGCCACCGCCGCGATCAGCAGGAGGCTGCGCGCCTTGCGACGGCCGAGATTCTGCAGGGCGAGGCTGAGCAGCAGCCGACGCATCAAAGCGTGCAGGATCGCGTATGCTTCATATGCTCCAGCGCGGTCGGGATGATCACGCAGTCATGATGGCCGCCATTGCTCGGCAGGATGCCGATGAGCGTATCCGTCGAGGTGTCGATCACGGCGATGCCGCTCGACTGGCGCTGGAAGCCGCTGAACGGCGTCAGAACGTACTTGCCGTCGTAGGTGATCGCCGGCGTCTGCAGGTCGGGCCCGATCCCCTGGATCTCCTTGATGATGGTCCAGGTCCGCGTGTCGACCACCATGATGCCGCTGAAGGCCGGCGACGGGTGCAGGATGGACAGGTACAGCTTCGAGCCGTCCATCGAGAACACCATGTGGAACGGATTGGGATACTTGCCGCGCCACAGAGGGTCCTCGACGTGCGCGATCTTGCGCCAGTTGCGGGGATCGGGATCGGACGAGCTGAATACCGAGCAGTTGTTCTCCCGCAGGTTGTTCATCATCACCAGGAAACGGCCGTCGGGCGAGAAGCCGATTTCGTGGCCGGGCGAATGGATCTTGTCGAACACGATCCGCCAGGTGTCCTTGTCGAGCTGCTCCACCGGATACTGGTCCTGCGAGTCCTTGTTGAACTGGAGGAAAGCCACGGGATCGAAGTTCTTCTCCGCGTCGAGGATGGCGATGCCACCGCACAGCCGCACGACGGTCGCCGCCCACCGTCCTTCCGGATGCCAGATCGTGCCGTCCGCCCCCGTCAGCGTGAGCGGCGAATCGCCCGGCAGCGAACCTTCCTCGACGAAGAGCTCGCCCATGGGCACCATCTCCCAGTCGATCTTGTTGCCCTTGGTGCCCCTGTAGTCGTAGAGGCCGGTCGCCGGATCGGGATAGATCTTCTTGATGGTGAGGGTGCCGCCCTTGATCCAGGCGTCGCGCAGCTCGGGTACGTTGGGCTTCCAGTCGAACCGCAGCGCGGCCTTGACCTTGGAGGTCGTGCGGTCGAAGCAGGCGGCAATGTCCTTCTGCCCGTCGGTCACGAAGTAGGACTGCGCGTCCTTCGGGTTCACCGTGACGTGCACGCCCAGCCCGAGGCCCGTGGTTTCCGAGACGTTCTCGATGAGCTGCATCTGCGTGCCGTCGAACCGCACGCGATAGATGTTGGTGCCCGGCGGCGCCGTCTCCGCCGTGACGGCGGTCGGCATGCCGTAGATCAGCGAGTTCTGGCCGCCCTGCGTGCTGTTGACGAATTCGAAGCCGTGGATCGGGTCAGCGCTGGGGAAGGCGCACAGATGATGGCTGATCGGATTGTAGTCGCCGTAGTTCCAGTACCAGATCGAGCCCAGCACGCGGTTGGAATTGAGGTCGATGGCGTAGGTGCCGCCGCCCATCTTGGTCGGCAGCAGGGCAACCCAGTTGCCGAGGCTCTGGCCGCGGAAGTCGGCTCGCGAATCGACGACCTCGCGGGTGATGTTGTGCCGCTGCGCCTCGGTGTAGTTGGCGCCGGCATGGCGCAACCCGTGATCCGAGACGGATCCACCGCTGCCCTTGACCGCGTTGTAGCCGAGGACGGCCGCCTCGGCGACGACGGCGGTGCCCACGGCGGCATTGAACATCGTACGGCGGCTGACGCCCTTCTTCGGCGGCTCGGCGAGGGCGACCTGCTTGCCCTTGCGGGCCTCCGCCTCCTTCTTCTCCGCGAGATAGGACTGGAACTCCTCGTGATCCTCGGCATCCACCTCGGCGCGGCGACGGGCATAGTCGGCGGCGGACGCCCGCGCCGGCACCTTCCCCTCCTCGGCGGCGATACGGGGGCCGGGCGTACTCGGCTTGGACGTGTCGGTCGTCGTCTGCTTGCCCCGCTTCGCCATGACGTTTGCCCTCCGCTTGCCGGGGCGCATACTAGAACAGGGATTTGGCGGAATGGAACCTGAAGATCATCCCGCGCCTGCAGACCTCGCGTGCGGTCGCTGGGGGGCTGGCATCCAGCCGCCGCCGGAGTAGTCTCCCAGCACAGCGGCGGACCGGGAGAACCTCTTGGACTACATGGTCGTGATCAGTGCCGTCGTTCTCGGCCTGTCGGTGCTGGCGACGGTCGCCAAGTTCCTCGACTGGTTCATGCACAGCGATCCGCGCACCATGGTGCGCACCATGCGCTGGATGCTGCTTCTGTTGCTGCTGTGCGCCATCCCCTTGATCGTCATCGCCCTTTCCAACCAGCAATGGTCGCTGGCGATGCTGATCGGCGCGGGCATGCTGATCGTGCCCACGCTGCTCAAGTGGCGCGTGATCTTCGCGCCCGTGCGCGGCCTCTTCGATCGACTGCGTCCCAAGCCACGCCCTTTCGACATGGAGGTGTGGCCGGACGATCCGGGCGATCCCGAGACGGTGCGCCGCGCCGCGGCGGTCCTCGAGGCCTATGTCAGCCGCGAATCGGCGATGACGCTGCAGGACCGCCGCAGGACGGCCGGCGAACAGCCCCTATCGCGCGGCGAAGCGCTCGAGGTGCTGGGCCTCGAGCCCGGCTGCGATGAGATCGACGTCCGCACCGCCCATCGACGCCTGATGCGGCTTGTCCATCCCGATCGCGGCGGCTCGCCGTGGCTCGCCAGGAAGGTCAGCGAGGCACGCGATACGCTGTTGGACGACATGAGCCGGGCGCCGAGCAGGATGGGAGACGATGACCGACCGCAAGACTGACATCGTGGAGGAGCTTCGCGCGCTCTGCCTCGCCGCGCACGATGCGCCGCCGGCGGCGCGAGGGCTGGAGGATGACGTCCGGTGGCGGGCTGCCGCCGAGATCGAACGGCTGCGCACAGCGGCCATCGCCTGGCAGCCGATCGCCACCGCCCCCAAGGACGATCGTCCGGTCCTGCTTTACTGTCCCCGGCTCAAGGGCCATGTCGCGCGCGAGGTCGTGGTCGGCGTCTGGCGCTTCGATGCCAACCGCCGTTCGTTCGGCTACTGGGTGAGCGACGTCGGTTCGCTCGACAGCGGCTTTGCCGAAACCGGCCCTTGGATCGAGTACCAGGAACTGCATCCCGAGAAGTGGGCCCCCCTGCCCGGCCGGCCGGAGTCCTGAAGGCGCTGCGATACCGACGATACGATTCGCTCTCCTGCACGACATCGTCACGAGACGGTGCGCCCCTACACCCGCGGCAACGAAACGTTGCCCGCGAGGCCCTACCGTGACGCCGCACCAGATCCAGCTCGTGCAGACCACCTTCGCCAAGGTCGTGCCGATCTCCGCCACCGCCGCCGACCTCTTCTACGGCCGGCTGTTCGAGATCGCGCCGCAGGTGCGAACGATGTTTCCCGAGGACCTTTCGGGCCAGAAGAAGAAGCTGATGGCGATGCTGGGCACGGCTGTCGCCGGACTGTCCAACCTCGATGCGCTGATACCCGCCGTGCGCGCCCTCGGCCGCAGGCATGCGGGATATGGCGTCACTGCCCGGCACTATGCCCCCGTCGGCGCGGCGCTGCTGTGGACGCTGGAGCAGGGGCTGGGGCCGGACTTCACGCCCGAGGCGCGGGACGCCTGGTCGACGGCCTATATCGTGCTGTCGACCACCATGATCGACGCCGCCAACGAACGGCCCATCGCGGCGTGAGAGCGGAAGGGTCTCCAGTGTGACTTGACGGCTCGCTCGCCGTGGACGTTTAACCCGGAGACACCTCCCTCCGGTATCCTCCACGACATGAGCCTTTCTCTCCACATCCACGGTGCCGCCGGCACCGTCACGGGTTCGTGCCATCGGCTGGTGACCCCGCGCGGCGAGCTGCTGATCGACTGCGGCATGTTCCAGGGACCGAAATCCCTGCGGACCCTGAACTATCGCCAGCTTCCCTTCGCAGCATCCGATATCGCCGCCACGATTCTCACGCATGCGCATATCGA
Source organism: Pseudomonadota bacterium (assembly GCA_049323495.1). Lineage (GTDB taxonomy): Bacteria > Pseudomonadota > Alphaproteobacteria > Reyranellales > Reyranellaceae > Reyranella. The sequence goes on along the minus strand of JBMONG010000001.1, from coordinate 110,508 downwards.
TCATACCGGCCTCTTTCCCAAGTTTGCGCTGGCTGGCTTTCGCGGCAAGGCATGGACGACGGAAGCGACCCGCGATCTGCTGCGCTGGCTCCTGCCCGACGCCGGCGCCATCCAGGAGAACGACGTCGATCGGCTGAACAGGCGCAACAGGCGCCGGGCCGAGCCCCTCGTGGCGCCCATCTACACGCGCGTCGACGCCGAGGCCTCGCTCGCCCTGCTGGCGCCGGTTTCCTATGACGTGTGGTTCGAGCCCGTCGGCGGGGTGCGGGCGCGGCTGCGCAATGCCGGACACATCCTGGGCAGCGCCTTCGTCGAAATCGAGGTCGACGCGCGTCCACAACCGGTGCGCCTGACCTTCTCGGGCGACATCGGCCCCCGGGAGAAGGCGCTGCAGCCTGATCCGGAAGCGCCCGCCGCCTGCGATGTCCTCGTCCTGGAATCGACATACGGCAACCGCCTGCGACAGCGATTGAGCGACGGCGAGCGTCGTGCGCTGCTGGGGCGCGAGCTATCGGAGGGTCTGAAAGCCGGCGGCAACGTCATCGTTCCGGTGTTCGCCGTCGAACGGACGCAGGAGATCCTGGATGACATCGCCCGTCTGAAGCGCGACCGGGCGCTGCCGCCGGCACCGGTCTACCTCGACTCGCCCCTGGCGGGCCGCATGACCGAGGTGTTCCACCAGCACCGGCTGGCACTCGAAAGCCCGGATAGCGGCCATTCGTTCCTGACCGGCGATTTCCGTCTGACCGAGACGGTGGAGCAGAGCAAGGCGCTGGGCCGCATCCACGGCGGCGCCATCCTCCTGGCCGGGTCGGGGATGTGCGATGCGGGCCGCGTGAAGTACCACCTCAAGGACCATCTCTGGCGGCCCGATTCGACGATCCTGTTCGTGGGCTACCAGGCGCCGGGAACGCTGGGCGCCCTCGTCCGGGGTGGCGCGCCTCGCGTGCGCATCCATGGCGAAGAGATCAACGTCAAGGCGCGCATCCGCGCGATCGACGCCTATTCCGGCCATGCCGACCGCGACGAGCTGGTCGACTGGACGCGCCCTCTCCTGCCGGGGCTGGGCTCGGCCCTGCTGGTGCACGGCGAAGCCGATTCCCTGACGGGGCTTCGCGACGCGCTGGCCGCCGCCGGCCTCGAGCGCGGCCGCGTCGCGGTCCCCGATCTCGACCAGGCCTTCGACCTCTCGTTCCGCGATGGCCAATGGACGGCTATCGGCTCCGCGACCCCCGGCGCGCCACGGCTGGCGGCGGCCGAGGCCACGGCGCCGCGCGACTGGCACAACGACTACGCCCAGGTGCTGCTCGACCTGCGCAATGCGCTGCAGGAGACGACGGACGATCGCGCACGCCGGCAACTGCTCGCCGAGGCGCGCCGCGTCATCGATGCCCATCGCGCTACCGTACATCGCCAGGCCAGCTGAATACTGGAAGGGACCAAGATTGTAGCGTTCGACAGTATATGCTCTTGTGCGCAATCAAAGGGGGAGTGGGAATCATGGGGTCTTGCTGTGTACTGGCCTGTGGCTTTTGCTGAAGCCGAACAGAATTGCGCGAAGGCTGGTCCTAATCGTGGCCTTGAACAAGACACACAGCGGGGGAATCATGAAGCTTAGCCGCCGGGTATGCATTGTGGCCGTCACATCGGTCTTCACGGGTCTTCTGCTGACTCCGCCTCATGTCGTGATGGCCGCCGGCTTGGACGGCGCCTGGCACGGCACGATCCAGAACTACCCCATTGATCCCAAGCCCGATCGCGAGTTGTTCATAGAGCCCGACGGCACCTGCAAATGGGACTACGCGAAGGTGACCAAACGGCGCGGGCCCGACACGGTCCGCTGCACGCTCGACCGGGCGGCCGGCAAGATCTACCTCGTGACGGCAGGGAACTCCAAGGTGAGTCTTACTCTGGACAGCTCCGATCAACTCACGGGTATCATCATGGTGAAGATGGGGACCTATGAGAATCCGTACCGCATCACTCTGAAGCGGGGCCGCGCGCCCTGAGAATCAGTCGCCGCATTCAACGCAAGGTGGCGGACAATCCAGTCGCTGAGCGAGGTAGCTCCTCTCGCCTTCCGGCGCTGCATCCTCATCCCTTAGCCACTTCAGAGCGCCCTAGCTGACTGGGCCATCGGCTCGACCGCCGGACCGCCTCTTCGCACGGTTACAGTGCCAGGCGACATCTCGCTCCGATGAGTTGTTCATTGGATACGCCAAATGCCTGCTCTCGAACCAGCGAGCGGTGCGCCAGTTCGGGCCGTAGGCTGCAACACCATGCGAGCACATGGGTCTCGATAAGCCGCTGCAGATGGTTGGGCTCGGCCCTGTAAGGTGCCTCGCCTTCCTCCACTTCCTGCGCGTTGCACGCCAAACGTTGGGCCCACCAGGAGCGCGTGTCCTCCCTCAGAGCCGCCAAGGCCGCTGTGTACCGACCTTTGCGCCGAGAGCCAATCAGTTCCAGTGCCTGCACGTCATCGCCTTACGCGCTGCGTGGCGTGGAACCGGTTGAGGTCGGAGATGGCGCAGCTTGCGACAGCGGAAGAGCGCTTCTTGGGCCTCCCGCGCGCCGGTTTCACGACGCTTCACGCCGCTTCACGACGCTGAACTCGCGCAGCAACGCCGGCGCGGCGATCTTGTCCCCGTCAACAGGACGGCGACAGGAGAACGTCATGCAAGTTACCTCCCATCAGGCCCAGGCAATCATCGACGGCGCGGCGACCAAGGCTCTTGAGCTGGGACTGCCGGTGATCGTCGCGGTGCTCGATGCCGGCGCCCACCTGAAGGCCTTCCGGCGGATGGATGGGGCGGTGCTGGCGTCGATCGACATCGCCATCGCCAAAGCGCGGACGGCCGTGCTGTTCCAGGCGAACAGCGAAGCGGTCTGGGAATACTGCAAGCCAGGCGCGCCGGCGCCGGCCCTCGAGCTCACCAACGGCGGCCTCGCCCCGTTCGGCGGCGGCATCCCCATCCGATCGCGCGACGGCAACGTAATCGGCGCCCTCGGCGTCTCCGGCGGCACGGTCGCCCAGGACATGGAAGTTGCCCAGGCGGCCCTCGCGTCCTTCGCGAACCTCAGCGGCTGATCCCGACCGTCACCTCTTCGATTGCCGATTTCTCAACCCCAGGAAAGGAACGACCCATGTCCAAGACCATTCTCGTCACCGGCGCAGGCTCCGGCTTCGGCAAGGCCGCGGCCATCGGCATGGCCAGGAACGGCCACAGCGTCATCGCCACGGCACATGTCTCCTCGCAGGTCACGCCACTGCGCGAAGAGGCGCAGAAGCTCGGCCTCAAGACCCTGCGCGTCGAGCGGCTCGACCTCACCGACCACTACGACATCGCGCAGGCCCAGTCGTGGGACATCGACGTGCTGTGGAACAATGCCGGCATGGGCGAAGCCGGCCCCGTCTGGGAGATCCCGATCGACCTCGTGCGTAGGAACTACGAGGTCAACGTCTTCCTGCCGCTCGTGTTGACCCAGGGCATCGTCCAGAAGTGGGTACGCCAGGGCAAGAAGGGCAAGGTCGTCTTCACTTCGTCGATGGGTGGCCTGTTTACGCCGGCGAACTGGGGCACCTATGTGTCGACCAAGCACGCCCTTGAATCGATTGCCGAAGCTCTGCAGCAGGAGCTCGGCCGCTACGGCATCAAGGTCCAGACCATCAATCCCGGCGCCTACTACACCGGCTACAACGAAACGATGGCCGACAACCCGTTCCGTTGGCTGGACGACTCGCGGAACTTCACCAAGCGCGCCGATTTGCGCAAGGCCTTCGACGATTTCTTCGCTACGCCCGAGGGCAAGATGGACCCGAAGGAGATGATCGACCGCATGATCGAGATCGTGCCGGCCGACAGTGGCAAGTTCCGCAACGTCGTGCCCAAGGTGATCGAGGACATGCTGAAGAAGCATCAGCTCGCTGCCTGGGACAACCAGATGTGAGGACCGGACAATGACTCCCTTCCACCTCGGGTTCGCCATCGTCGCGGCCGGTCTCGCGATGGCTTCCCCGCAGCCCTTTCCATCAACCGCCAATGCACACGACAAGAGAGAGGAGAAGGTTATGACGAGCGCGACCACCGTGCAGCAGCAGAACAAGGCGGCGGTCCAGGACCGCTTCGCCGCCTGGGCGAGCGGCACGGGCAGCCCGTTCGAGCTCCTGGCCGAGAACGCCACCTGGACGATTACCGGGCGCTCCGCAGCGTCGAAGACCTACGTCGGCCGCGAAGCCTTCCTGCGCGAGGTCATCCGGCCATTCAACGCCCGCATGCAGGTGCCGCTCAAGCCGGTGGTCCACGACATCTACGCCGACGGCGACACCGTGGTGATATTCTTCGACGCCAGCGCCGTCGCCCGCGACGGGAAGCCCTACACCAACACCTATACCTGGTATCTCGACATGCGCGACGGCAGGGTCGTGAAGGCTACGGCGATGTTCGACAGCATCGAGTTCAACGATCTGTGGAGCCGCGTCCAGCCCACGCAGTGAGCCCTTCGCGTGGGTGGGGAGAACCGACAGGGGTTCTCCCCGCCTGACCGACTCCGTGGAGATCCTCATGCCTGCGCCGCGGCCCTTCGTGGCCTGTGCGATCCTGCTCGCCGCCGCGGTGACACCCCGGGACGGCGCCTCGGCACAATCGCTGATCGACTACTGCGCCGATCTCTACCAGCTGTGGATGCGCTATGAATGGCATTTCACCCTCCACTCCAGCCAGAAGGCTCGTGCCGACATCGCGTTTGAGTGCGACTGCCGGGGCGGGCACGCGCGCGGCGTCCAGGAGCTGGAGAGGCTGCTGCGGCGAGGCCTGATGCCGATACCGGAGCGTGAACTTGCCCCGGCTGGTTCGAGGCCCTCTATCAAAGCTCGGCAAGCAGACCGCTTGCGGTCCTGACGTCCGCCGTCGCGAAGCCCTCGCTGAAGGCGGCATGGGTTTGCGCCAAGATGGCCCGCGCCTCCGCGCGACGCGTTTGCCCCGACAGCAGGCGCGCGAGACTGGTGGCCGTGCGCAGCCGCCACGACAATGCGCCCTGCCTGTCTGCCACCTCGAGCGAGTCCCGGAAGATGCGTTCGGCCGCCCGCTCGTCGCCCGCCTTGACGAGGACCTCGCCATGGACGCGCAGCAGTTCGGGAGCATTGTAGGTGTCGCTGTCGCTTGCCACCGCGGCCACGGTTTCGGACGACCGGGCGAGCGCGAGATCGAGCTGGCCGAGCGCGGCGAGGCCTTCGGCCATCGCGCACTCGAGGAAGGGCGCAAAGAGTTCGTAGCGGCCGTCGCGCAGCGCCTTGAGCGACTGGCGCAGCAGCCCGAGACCCGCCGCCGTTTCGCCGCGTCGCACGAGCAGGTCGCCCCTGAAACCGATGCCGACCATCTTGTAGGGCTGCAGCGAGTTCTCGCCGGCCAATTGGATGAGACGCTCGATGCAGCCGTCGGCCCTGGCGAGCTCTCCCGTCCACAGGAGGATGGTCGTTCCCCAGATGAGCTTCAGGCATCCGGTCACCGGATCCGACGACTCTTCGACCTCGGCTTCCTGCAACTGCGCAAGAGCCTGGTCCGGAAAGCCTCTCAGCCACAACGTCCGCGCAAGCACCATCATCCGGTCCTGATGGAAGCCCAGGTAGTTGGTCACGAAGCTGTACGGATTGGGGTGGTGCTCCAGCGACGCCCACAGGGCGGCCTGGGCGGCGACCTGGTTGCCGGCGAGATGGTGCGAGATACCGAGCATCACGTTGGCGCCGACAATGGCCGTCGGCTCATCGAGCTCTGGCGCAATGGCCTCCGCCTGCCGGGCCAATTCGAGAAGCCGGCCAAGCTCGCCGCGCTGGCCGTAGTACATGTGCAGGCCGGCGAGCAGCCGGAACTCATAGAAAGGCTCGTCCAGCGCGCGGGCAAGGGTCAGGCCCTTCTCGAACGCCGTACGCGTCTGCTCGCTGTTGCCCTGGGTGAACATGAGGCAGTAGCCGATCGAGGCGTGCAGGTTCAGTTCCCAATGGGTGCCCCGCATCGCCTCGGGGAGGATGCGCAGGGCGCGGTCGCACCACTGCCAGCACTCGCCGAGCAGGGAGAACTCGCGGAAGAGCCGCGTCGATCCGTTGGTGAGCCTGACCGCCAGCTCGGCATCGCCCGCGGCGGAGAAGCACCATTCGAGCCCGGCCCGTGCATTGGCGAGGTGTTCGGCGTCGAACTCCCCGAGCTTGCGGTTGCGCGCCTTGAAGAGGTCGAGCAGCTCGGCATGGTACTCCGCGTGCCTGCGCGCGGTGGCGTGCACCTCGCCGGCGGCGTCGAGCTTGGCGTAGGCATAGGCGCGCGTCGTGTCGAGGAGCCGGTAGCGCGCGCTCGCTTCGCCGGTGTCAACCACGACCAGCGACTTGGCGACGAGCTGCGCCAGGTGCTCGGCGACTTCCGACGCATCGATACCTCCGTCCGAGGCCACTGCCTGGGCGGCGTCGAGCGTGAACGGCCCGACGAAGCGTGACAGTCGCCGCAGCACCGTCCGCTCGCGCTCGCCGATCAGGCTATGGCTCCAGTCGAGCGTCGCATGGAGCGTCTGGTGCCGGGGCAGGGCCGTTCGACGCCCCTGCCAGAGCAGCTTCAGGCGGCTATCCAGGAGAGCGGCGGTGCCCTGGAGGCCGTGCGTGCCGATGCGGCCCGCCGCGAGCTCGAGCGCGAGCGCGATGCCGTCGACCTTGCGGCAGATGTCGGCGACGGTCCGCGCCTCGGAGTCACTGAACGTCGCGCGGTGGCCGCTGGCCAGGACACGCTCGACGAAGAGCTGGGCGGCCGGGTAGTCGAGCAGCTGCCGGGCGCTGACCGGCAGCCCTGCCGGCGGCGTATCCAGCGAACCCAGCGCATGGACGTACTCGCCCTCGGCGCGCAGCACTTCGCGGCTCGTCGCGAGGATGCTGACCTGCGGCGCTTCCCGAATGATGGTCTCCGCTAGCGCGGCCGCCGAGTCGACGACGTGCTCACAGCAGTCGAAGACCAGCAGCATCCGGCGATGGTAGAGGTGGTCGACGATACTGGTCTCGAGGTCGTCCGACTGCACCATCAAGCCCAGCGCCGAGGCCGCCACTTCGGCGACGTTGTCGTGCGCGCTGCGCAGTCCGAGGTCGAGAAAGCGCACGCCGTCAGGGAAATCCTCGGCGTGCCCGTGCGCGACGGCCAGGGCGACGGTCGTCTTGCCGATGCCGCCCGGTCCATGGATCGTGACGAAGCGGTGGGCAGCCAGCAGAGCGGAGATTGCCTTTATGTCGGCATCGCGTCCCAGCATGCGCGCGGGGCGTCGGGGCAGGCCGCTCTCGCGTCGACGGAGGGTGATCGGCGCCGCCGCCGTCTCTTCCCGCGGGTCGTGCCAAGTGACGCGGCTGACGAAACTGTAGCCCCGGCCGGCGCTGTTCACGATATAGGTGTTGCCGTCGCGCCCGTCTCCGATTGCCTTGCGCAGGCTGGCGATCTGCACGCGCAGGCTGCTTTCCTCCACGGTGAGGCCGGGCCATGCCTTGGCGATCAGCTCCTGCTTGGCCACCACGCGGCCCGCGTTCTCCACTAGCAGGATCAGAATATCGAGGGCACGGCTGCCGAGACCGACGGGCTGGGCCCCCATGACCAGGCGCCGCTCGGACGGAATCAGGCGAAATGGGCCGAACTCAGCGAACTTCACCGCAGGGACTCTTTACGTCGTTACCTTGGTGTCGATCAGGAGGGCTTTGACGGCCATGACGGCACCTGCGGGTTTCGGGCTGAAATGGCCAGCTCAGCCACCCTCAATTATACCCGCTTTCGAGCCGGCTCCCACAGACTCCTCGGTGCTTACGGGCTTCCGGATGCGCCAAATCGAGCAAATCAGGGCCATTTCCGGGCTTTATCGGATGGCCTTGGGTACCGATTGTAAGAACATGGTGCCCCGAGACGGAATCGAACCGCCGACCCCATCATTACGAATGACGTGCTCTACCAGCTGAGCTATCGGGGCACGGCGCGGGTTCTAGGCGAAAGGCCCCGGCCGCGCAAGCGGCCTTCGCCCGTGCCCCGTCTTGCGTCGCAGGACGTAGCCCCAGCGGGATGGGGCGCGCACGCAAGAAAAATCCGAGACGCACAGGCGCCGCGCAAGATAGGGTCCGCCCCGCGTGACGACCCTGCTCGCCCTCCTGCCGCTGCTGCTCGTGCTGGTCCTGCTCGCCTCGGGCCGGGTCGGCTCGCTGGTCGCGGGGCTCGCCGGCCTCTCGGCCACCCTGCTGGCCGCGTTCATCATCGTCCTGGAACGAAGCGGGCCGGCCGTCCTGGGGCCGATGTTCCTGCGCGAGACCGCCGCCGGTGCATGGTTGTCCTGGCACGTCATCGCGATCATCGGGGCCGGCATGTTCTTCCATCGCTGCCTGCAGGCACGCGACGGCGCGGCGGAAGGGACCGGCCGGCCGGCCGATCCAAGGCGTCTGTGGTCGATCTGCTTCCTGGTCGCCCCCTTCGGCGAGGCGGTGACCGGCTTCGGCGTCGGCTACATCATCGCCCTCGCGGCCCTGCGGCGGGCCGGGATCGGCGGCCTGCCCGCCCTGCTGCTGGGTCTCTACAGCCAGTCGCTGGTGCCTTGGGGCGCCCTCGCCATCGGCACCACGGTCGGCGCCACGCTGGCCGGCCTCTCGCCCGCAGAACTCGGCCTCGGCTCGGCGCTGCTCCAGATCCCGATCCACGCCCTTTACCTGGCCTTCTACTGGCGCCTGGCCCGCGAGGCCGGCGTTCCCGTTCCGACCACGCAGAAGCTGGACGACGCGGCCTGGACGGCGCTGCTGCTCGCCCTGCTCTGGCTGCTGAACGCCTATAGCGACGTCGAGATCGCGGGCGCCGCCGCGACCGCCTGCCTGCTGGTCCTGCGATTCTGGCGCGACGAGCGGCCCGACCGGCAGCAGATGCGGGCGGCGCTGTCCGCCAACGCACCCTACGTCGCGCTCACCCTCGCGCTCTGCGCCACGCGCCTGGTGCCGCCGCTGCGCGATCTCCTGAAGCCGCTCTGGGCCCTCATGCCTTTCGAGAACCAGCCTGCTTTCGCGCCGCTCTACGCCCCCGGCTTCTGGCTCGTGGCGATCGGCCTGGTCGTCGCATGGCGGGCCGGCGCCTCGCTGCCGGGCCTGGTGGCTGCGACAGCGCGCGGTGCCTGGCGCGCCTGCGTCGTGACGCTGCTGTTCGTCGTCATGGCCGAGTTCTACGTCGGCGCCGGCATGGCCGACGCGATCGCCCAGGCGCTGCGAGCGCTCGCCGGTCGCGGCTCGGCGCTCGCCGTCCCGCTGTTCGCGGGCGTCGGCGGCTTCCTGACGGGAGGCGGCGCCGCGGCCAACGCCATGCTGATGCCGATGGTGACGGCACTCGCGCGGGCGGTCGAGGTCGATACGGGCTGGATCGCCGCCATCCAGAACAGCGTCTGCACGAACCTCACCATGCTCTCGCCCATCCGCATCTCGATGGGTGCGGCGATCCTCGGTCTCGCCGCTTCTGAATCGGCACTCTATCGTCGCGCCTGGCCACTCGCCCTGCCGTCCCTGCTCGTGGGAATCCTCGCCGTGCTCCTGCTCCTCCTGTCGGGCTCATGATCTCCGTCCGTCGTAGAGGCGTTCTCGGCGCCATGGCTGCCGGGATCGTCGGTGCTGTCGACCGGCCGGCGCGCGCCATCGTCATCCTCGACAGCACCTGGCGGGCCGAGGGCGGCCGGCCGGGCCGCGAGAAGGACGGGTTCCGCGCCCACATCGCGCTCGCCAACCAGCCGCAGTTCGATTCGCTGATCGCCCTCTCGGAGGACGAGGGCGAGGAATGGGACGATGCGTCCGGAACCTGGCTCGGCAACTTCGGCGGCGCGGGCTACGTGCTGACGGCGGGACACGTCTTCAAGCGCGGCGAGACGGCGGACAAATACCTCTACCGCACGCAGCGCGGCACCGTGCACGAGGGCGTGCGGGTCGTCGTCCATCCCCGCTACAACGGCGACGGCAACACGCGCAGCGGCTACGACGTGGCCGTGGTCCGACTGGATGGTGCGGTGACCGATGCCGGCCCGCCGCCGTTGCTCTTTGCAGGTCCCATCAAGGTTGGCCTGCGGGTCGTCATCGTCGGGTTCGGCAGCCGCGGCCTCGGCTCGACCGGCGAACAGGACGTCTACGACAATCCGGCAAGCAACAAGACGGCGGCGGAGAATACCGTCGACGAGGTCACGGCGCCGACAACCGGCGACGTCCGCGACGAGGATTCCGGCAACTGGCTGCGCGTCACGCTGCGGCGGGAATCGGAAGGCGGCTCGCGGCTCGACGGCATCCTGGGCGGCGGCGACAGCGGCGGCTCGGTGTGGGCGCGCTTCGACGGCCGCTGGTACGTCGTGGCGGTCAATGCGACCGGAACCGGCGACAGGTACGGCGAGCATTCCTACTTCGCGCGCCTGGCCGGCGTGCGGCCCTGGCTCGCCAACGTGCTGCCGGGGCTGCGATTCGCACCTTAGAGCGGTTTCCACCATGACGGAACCGCAAGCGGTTCCGTCATGGTGGAAACGCGCGCACGGGTGATCGAATTTTCACCAGGCATGTTCCGTTCGGCTGATTCCAGGCGAACGGAACATGCTTTAGGCCCCGCCACCGCGCGCGAGGCCCTGCCGTGCGGCCTGGCCCGGTTCGATCGTGCACTCCGTGACCTGAACGGCGCGCCGCTGGCGTCCCTTGCATTTGCCTCTATGATCGCGCCTTCGTGAAATCCACGGGAGGGGACGATGGCCAAGGTGGCGTTTCTGGGATTGGGCGTTATGGGTTTCCCCATGGCGGGACACCTCGCCGCCAAGGGCCACGACGTCGTGGTCTACAACCGGACCTTCTCCAAGGCCGAGGCCTGGACGCAGAAGCACAAGGGCACCGCGGCGAAGACCCCGAAGGACGCGGCGCAGGGTCGCGAGATCGTGTTCGCCTGCGTCGGCAATGACGACGACCTGCGCTCGGTGGTCCTGGGGGACAGCGGCGCCTTCGCCGGCATGGCCAAGGGCTCGATCTTCGTCGACAACACCACCGCCTCGGCCGACATCGCGCGCGAGCTGCACGCCGAGGGCAAGAAGCGCGGCATCGACTTCATCGACGCACCGGTCTCGGGTGGCCAGGCCGGTGCGGAGAACGGCCAGCTCACCGTCATGTGCGGCGGCGAGCAGGCGCCGTTCGACACGATGAAGCCGGTCGCCGACTCCTACGCCAAGGCGGTGACCCTGATCGGCCCGCCGGGCGCCGGCCAGATCACGAAGATGATGAACCAGATGTGCATCGCCGGCATCGTGCAGGGGCTGGCGGAGGCGCTGAACCTCGGCCAGCGCTGCGGACTCGACATGGAGAAGGCGCTGAGCGCGATCTCCAAGGGCGCCGCGCAGAGCTGGCAGATGGAGAATCGCTGGCAGAACATGATCAACGGAAAATTCGACTACGGTTTCGCCGTCGACTGGATGCGCAAGGACCTCGGCATCGCCATGGCCGAAGGCAAGCGCGCCAAGGCGCAGATGCCGCTGGTTGCCCTGGTCGATCAGTTCTACGCCCGCGTCCAGGAGCGCGGTGGCGGCCGATGGGACACGTCCAGCCTGATCCAGCCGCTGCAGAAGCCCTGAGAGGGATCGTCATGAGCGACTACAAGCTGTGGGGACGCGCCGGCTGGGGCTCCGCGATCGTCGAGGCCCAGCTCGTCTGGTACGGGCTGCCCTTCACGTTCGAACCCGTGGACGACCTCTTCAAGTCGCCCGACGCGCGCGCCAGGCTCGAGAAGGTCAATGCTCTCGCCCAGGTGCCGACGCTGGTCATGCCCGACGGCACGGTCATGAGCGAGAGCGCCGCCATCACGCTCCTGCTGGCCGACATCACCGGCAATGATTCGCTGGTGCCGGCACCCGGCGCACCGGAGCGCGCCAGGTTCCTGCGCTGGCTGGTCTTCATCGTCGCCAACATCTATCCGACCTTCACCTATGCCGACGATCCGTCGCGGTTCGTGTCAGTCAGCACGGCGCGTGATCCGTTCCGCGCCGCTACCGACGCCTATGCCCAGAGGCTGTGGCGCCAGATCGAGCGCGAAGCCGGCAATCCGTGGTTTCTCGGCGACCGCTTCTCCGCGCTCGACATCTATGTCGACGTGATGACCCGGTGGCGACCCAAGCGGGGCTGGTTCGAGACCGAAACTCCGCGCCTGTTCGCCATCGCGCGCCGCGCCGATCAGATGCCGAAGCTGACGGACGTGTGGAAGCGCAACTACCCGGCGACGTGAGGCCGGCGATGGCGTGTGTCGGCATCGTCGGCGGCCTCGGCGTCGGCGCCACCGTCCACTACTACGAACGCATCGCGGCGCAATGCAAGGCGCGCGGCATCGTGCCGGATCTCGTGATCGTCCATGCCGATGTCGACCGCGGACAGGGCTTCGTCCGCGCCGGCGACCTCGCCGGGCTGGCGGACTACCTGGCGGCCTACATCGACCGGCTTGGACGCGCGGGTGCTGAGGCCGCGGTCCTGCCGGCCGTCACGCCCCACATCTGCATCGCCGAGCTCGTGCCGCGCATTCACCTGCCGCTGATCGGCATCGTCGATCCCATCGGCGCGGAGCTGCGGCGCCGCCAGCTTCGCCGCGTGGCACTGTTCGGCACGACCTTCACCATGGAGGGCGGCCTGTGGGGCCAGCTCGCCGGCATCGAGATCGTGAAGCCCCGGCCCGACGAGATCGCCTTCGTCGGCAGCGCCTATCAGCGCATTCTCGACACGCAGCGCGGCAACGACGCGGACAGGGCCGGCCTGCGCCGCATCGCCGCCGACCTGCAGCGACGGGACGGGGTCGAAGCGATCCTGCTCGCCGGCACCGATCTCGCCGTCATCTTCGACGAAGAGAATGCCGGCTTTCCCTGCCTCGATTGCGCCCGCGTCCATATCGACGCCATCGTCGAAAGGCTGGCCGCTTAGAGCGGCTGCGGGCGCTTCAGGCCGCCTGTGCCTTGCCGCGCGCGGCCTCCACGTCGCGGACGGGAGAAAGGCCGAACATCCGTCCATACTCGCGCGTGAACTGGGGAACGCTCTCATAGCCGACGGTGAAGGCCGCACGGCTGGCGCTCATGCCCTCCGACAGCATCAGGCGCCGCGCTTCGATGAGACGCAGCTGCTTCTGGAACTGCAGCGGCGACAGCGAGGTCACCGCGCGAAAATGCTGGTGGAATGACGACGGGCTCATCCCCGCCGCCGCGGCCAGCCGCTCGACCGGCAGACGGTGCATGAACTCGGCCCGCAGGAGAGCGACCGCGCGCGCCACGCGCTGCACGTGTCCATCAGGCCAGCCGAGGCGCCGGATCGCCGCCCCATGCCGGCCCGCCAGCAGCCAGTAGTGCATCTCGCGCACGAGCTGGGCCTGCAGCACGGGCAGCGATGCCGGCCGGTCGACCAGCCGCATCAGCCGCAACGCCGCGTCGGCCACCTCGGTCTCGGTGGGATCGACGCGCACCGGCGCGTCGTCGGTCGCCAGCACGGCCCGCATCTGGCCCGCGAGCTCCACGATCACGGCCGGATCGAGCTCCAGCACGAGCGAGTAGTAGGGCGCGATGGGACTGGCGCGCGTGATCTGGCTCACCGTCGGCACGTCCGCGGTGATCAGCAGGGAATCGCCGGCGGAGAATGCGAAGCCCTGTGTTCCCATGGTCACGTGCTTGGCGCCCTGGAGGACCAGGCAAACCAGCGGCCGGGATATCGCGTGGACGAGGCCGCTGGGGACGACGGCGCGAACCGCGGCCAGGCCCGCGACCGGCGTCGGCGCCAGCCCGTTCGCATCGGCATTAGCATCGGCATGCCGGCGGACGGCATCGAGCAGGGCTGTCATGGAACGAACCTATCTGGCGGCGCTGGAAATGCACAGCATCTCGTAGGATCGGGCAAGGATCATCGAGGTTCGGGCAACACGGGACGGCATCCCGGTCCGAGATTGAGGCGACCACTTCACAGGAGTCGCATCATGACAAAGATCACCCTCGTCACCGGCGGCAGCCGCGGCCTTGGCCGAAGCACCGCCCTCGGCATCGCGCGGCGGGGTGGGGACGTCATCCTCACATACCGCAGCAAGGCAGAGGAGGCGAAGGCCGTGGCAACGGAGATCGAATCGCTGGGGCGCAATGCCATGGCCTTCCGGCTCGACACCGCCGACGTCGCCAGCTTCGCGCCGTTCGCCGAGCAGCTGCGCGAGGCATTGCGCAGGACGTGGTCCCGAGAGACTTTCGACCACCTTGTGAACAATGCCGGTCACGGCGACCTCACGCCGATCGGCCAGACGACCGAAGCGCAGTTCGACACCCTGGTGGACGTCCATTTCAAGGGCGTCTACTTCCTCACCCAGACTCTCCTGCCGCTCATCGCCGATGGCGGACGGATTGTGAACCTGTCCTCCGGGCTCACCCGGCAGTCGTTCCCCGGCTATGCCGTCTATGCCGCCGCCAAGGGGGCGGTCGAGGTCCTGACCCGCTACATGGCCAAAGAGCTGGGCGCACGGAACATCACGGTCAACACGGTCGCGCCGGGCGCTATCGAGACTGACTTCGGCGGCGGCGCCGTCCGTGACAACCCGGACGTCAACAGGCTCTTCGCCGGCATGACAGCTCTCGGCCGCGCCGGCCTTCCGGACGATATCGGTCCGATGATCGCGAGCCTCCTTTCCGACGACAACCGCTGGGTGACCGCCCAGCGCATCGAGGTCTCCGGCGGACAGGGCATCTGAGCAAGGAAGCGCCTGACAAGGCTGCATCGCTGCCCCCTGCAGGGGCGGTCAGAAGATCTGCCGCACGCCGACGATCTGCGACAGGCAGCGGCCGACATGATCGGCCGTGTCGGGCGCCAATCCTTCCACCTCGATCTCCACCGACAGGAGATCGGCATCGGCCTGCGCGAAGACCCGCGCCGGCACGAGGCCACGCTTGGCCAGCAGCTCGAGCGCACGTGGCAAGACGGCCGGTTCGGCGTCGGCTTCGAAGCAGTAGCGGACGGTGGACGGATTACGCTTGAGCGCCAGGACGGCGGAAGAGACGGCAGGCATGGAACAACTCCCGGAAGGACGGACGAACAGCGACGCGCCGGTTTGCAGTGCAAACCGGGGTGCTAATTCGCCGACCGAGGACGTTCCTGCGGGCCATGAATGCACTATAGCGCGGTTGACGGCGGGCGGGCTACGCTTTCGTCAACCAACGGAGGGATGGAAACAAGGATGCGTTCGACCCCCATCTACGAAGTGCATGCCGTCAAGTACGCCCACCTGCCGCGGAAGGCATGGGAAGTACAGATCTCGCCGGATCCGCACGACGCGGACTTCCCGATGGACTACTTCGTCTGGGTGGCCATTCCCCTCGACGAGAGCGGCCGGCGTGCCATCGGCGGCAAGCCCATCGTCATCGACACCGGCTTCAACGCGGAGGTCGGCAGGCAGCGCGGGCGCGAGGTCAGGACCAACCCGGCCGACCTGCTGAAACACCTCGACATCGATGCCGGCGAGGTCGAGGACGTCATCGTCACCCACCTGCACTACGACCACATCGGCAACTGGGACCGCTTTCCCAAGGCGCGCTTCCACCTGCAGGACAAGGAGATGCAGTTCGCCACAGGTCGGCACATGTGCAAGCCGACATTCCGGCATGCCTATGAATGCGACGACATCGTCGGCATGATCCGGGCCCTCTACGGCAACCGCGTCGTGTTCCACGACGGCGACGAGGAGATCATGCCCGGCCTGTCCGTCCATCTGATCGGCGGCCACACCATGGGCATCCAGTCCGTGCGCGTGATGACCCGCAACGGCTGGCTGGTACTGGCGTCGGATGCCAGCCACTATTTCTGGGGCGTCAACAACGACAAGCTGTTCGCGATCGTCTTCTCGGTGGCCGACATGCTTGCGGGCTACGACAAGCTGAAGAAGCTTGCCGACGGCCGCACCGAGATGGTGATCCCCGGCCATGATGCCGAGGTCACCAGGCGCTTCCCGGCGTCGAAACCCGGTCTGGAAGGCATATGCGTCAGGCTGGACTGACGTCCCTGGCCCGGTTCGGCTGAGAAGGATGCGGGCGAGACGCCCGCATCCTGCAACGTGGTTACTTCTTCTCGATGTTCCACAGCGCCAGAGACGGCGTGTTCAGCAGGCCGCTGACATTCGCACGCGTCGCCGTCGGCGTCGTGAACTGGCCAAGCGGCGCGTGGGTCGGGTATTCCAGCACGCGCAGCTGCACCTGCTCGGCAATGGCCTTCTGCTTCGCCGGATCGGACTCCGCCGCGTAGGCATCGCGCAGCTTCTCGATCTCGGCGTCGCATGGCCAGCCGAAGGTCGCCTTGCCGCACGAGGCGTTGAGGAAGGCCGCCGAAACCGGGTTCAGCACGTCCGTGGCGCCCCAGGACGTGAAGAAGGCGCCCCAGCCGCCCTTGTCCGGCGGATCCTTCTTGGCACGGCGCGCGACCAGCGTCTGCCAGTCCATCGGCTGCAGGTCGATCTTCAGCCCGATCTTCTCGAGCTGCGCCTTGGCGACGGTGGCCAGGTTGCTGTGTCCCGCCACGTCGGTCTGGTGAAGGAAGACCACCGGGGTGCCGTCATAGCCGGAGGCTGCGAGCAGCTCCTTGGCCTTGGCGACGTTCCCCGACAGCTTGTCCTCCCAGCCCTTCGTCGATTCGAGCGGCGAGCCGCAGGGGAACAGCGACTTGCACTCCTTGTAGTAGTCCGGATTGCCGACGTTCGCGTCGAGGAACTCCTTCTGGGAGAGCGCGTACAGCACCGCCTGTCGCACCTTGGCGTTGTCGAACGGCGGATACATCACGTTGAACCGCATCGCGTACTGGCGGCCGGACTTGTTGACGACCGTCAGCTTGATGTTCTTGTCGTTGGCCACCAGGGGCAGCAGGTCCGGCGGCAGGATCTCGACCATGTCGATCTCGCCGTTCAGGAGCGCATTCACCTGGGTCTGCTGGTCGGGAATGGTGATCCATTCGATCCGATCGACCTTGGCAACCTTCCCGCCGGCGAGGCCCGAGGGGGGTTCGGACCGCGGCTTGTATTTGGGGTTCTTGACGTAGACCACTTTCTCGCCCGGCTTCCATTCATCCTTCTTGAAGATGAACGGCCCCGAGCCGGTGGCCTCGGTGAGCTGCGTGTTGGGATCGGTCGCCGCGGCCTCCTTGGGCATCATGAACGGCACGTTGGAGCTCGATTTGCCGAGCGATTCCAGGACCAGCCCATAGGGCTGCTTCAGCACCATCTTGATGGTCTTCGGATCGGGCGCGGACAGGTCCGCCACGACGCCCATCAGCTTCTGGCCCATCGAGTCCTTGGCGCCCCACCGCTTGATCGATGCGACGCAGTCCTCGGCCGTCACCGGCTTTCCGTTGTGCCATTCCAGGCCGTCGCGGAGCGTGAAGGTCCAGGTGAGCTTGTCCGGAGAGACCTCCCACTTGTCGACCATCTGCGGCTTGACCTGGAGCTTCTCGTCCAGGGCAAACAGCGTGTCGTAGACCATGTAGCCATGGTGGGTGGAGATCAGCGCCGTGGTCCAGATCGGATCGACGATCTTGAGGTCCGAGTGCGGGGCGATCTTCAAGGTGGTCTGCGCCAACGCGGGCGCCGCAAAGGCGGCGGCGGCGACGATGGCGCAGGCAAGACGGCGACCTAGTTTCAACATGACAGCTCCCTGATGACCCTCCCCGGTCGCCAGCAAGAATAGGGCCGTCAGCCGGATTGCGCGACCTCCAATAGTGCCTGCCATTCCACGAGCTTCTCCCGCGGGCGGCCGGCTGCAGCACCGCTCGCGACCTCATGCTTGTCGATCCGGTGCCAACCGGCAGCATCGACCGCTACAGGGAGGATGTCGGGACCGCTTTTGGGATCGCGCTGCCCGAGCCATGCCAGGACCTCCTTGGCGACGGCATGGCTGTCGGCGCGGTTGGTCGGGATGGTGCCCGTGGGTCCGCGTCGCGCCCAGCCGACCGGGAAGATGTGCTCGCCTTTCGGGAATTCCTGCCCAGTGTAGCCGATGCAGGTCACGACCAGGTCGGCCGGCAGCGTGCGGGTCGCACACTCGACCTCATGCGGCCGGATTGCCGTGGGCGCCGCGTCGAAGACGAAATGGACGGTGACGGGCTTGGCGCCGGCCTTGTTGGCGGAAAATCCCTTCAGGATCTCCAGGTTCTTGGCCTTGCGCAGACGCTCGGGGGTCGGATCGGTGGCTGGCGGCACGACGTCGAGCGTGGCCGCCTCCGTCACGGCTACCGCGCGCGCCAGCCGCCCTATCTCCGCCAGTTCGTTGTTGGTGAAGGAGGCGTGCTCGGGACCACGGCGGCCGATCACATGAATATCGGTGATGGGAGCGGCGGCGATGGAGGCCCCTGCCTCGGGCACGATGTCGCTCTTGGCCATCTCGTCGGCGCTCTTGGCGAGCAGCCGGGCAACGTCGAGCGCGACGTTGCCGTTGCCGATGACGGCTACCGAACGCACCGCCGACAGATCGGGCGCGGCGCGGAAATCGGGATGACCGTTCAGCCAGGCCACGAAGCGCCACGAGCCCCAGACATGCGGCAGGTCCTCGCCCGGCACGCCCAGCCTGCGGTCGACGACCATCCCTGTCGCCACGATGACGGCATCGTAGGCCTCGCCCAGCTCGTCCCACGACAGATCGCGCCCGACCTCGACATTGCCCGCGAAGCGCACGTCGGGCTGTGCAAGCAGCCGCTCGAACTGTCTCACGACCGCCTTGGTGCCCTGATGGTCCGGCGCAACCCCTGCCCTCACCAGACCGTAGGGCGTGGGCAACCGATCGATGATGTCGATGTGCAGGTCGGGATTGGCGCGCAGCAACCCGTCAGCGGCATAGAAGCCCGCGGGTCCCGCGCCCACGATGGCAACGCGGTGGGTCATGGCTGTCCGCTTAGCATATGATGGTGACATGACTAAATACCCCAAACTCCGCCAGCTCGGCCGTCCTGCGACCCTGCCCGCCTCACCGGACGAGGCGGTGCTGGACGTCGTGCCGAACCCCCAGCCCGGCCTGCTGTATCTGGTGCGCTTCACGGCGCCCGAGTTCACCACGCTCTGTCCCGTGACCGGCCAGCCCGACTTCGCGCATCTCGTCATCGACTACGCCCCGCAGCGCCGGCTGGTCGAAAGCAAGTCCCTGAAGCTCTATCTCTCGAGCTTCCGCAACCATGCCGATTTCCACGAAGCCTGCACGCTCCTCATCGGCCGGCGGCTGGTGAAGGAGCTGGCGCCGCGCTGGCTGCGGATCGGCGGCTACTGGTATCCACGGGGCGGCATGCCGATCGACGTGTTCTGGCAGACCGCCGCGCCGCCGAAGGGTCTGTGGCTCCCCGACCCCGGCGTCGCCTCCTATCGCGGCCGCGGATGAGCCGGCAGCCGCCGGTTCCCAGACGTCCGCCGCAGCGGGCGACGCCGGCGGAGCTGCGCGAGCGCATCCGCATGGAGGCCATGCGCCTCGGCTTCGATGCGGTCGGCTTCGCGCCTGCCCTCCTTGCGCCGGATGCGCGGCAGCGGCGGCTGCAGCAGCTCGGAGCTTTCCTCGACGCGGGATGGCACGGCGACATGGGATGGCTGGGCGAGCGTGCCGAGCAACGGGCGGATCCGCAGAGCCTGTGGCCGGAGGCCAGGACGGTCGTGTCGGTGGCGATCAACTACGCGCCGGCCAACGATCCCCTTCAGACCCTGGAGCGCGACGAGCTTGCGGCGATCTCGGCCTATGCCCAGGGTCGCGACTACCACGATGTGATGAAGAGTCGCTTGAAGGCGCTGGGCCGCTTCATCTGGGACACCTACCGGCACGATCTGAAGGTGTTCGTCGATACCGCGCCGCTGATGGAGAAGCCCGCGGCGCAGCTCGCCGGACAGGGCTGGCAGGGCAAGCACACGAACCTGGTATCGCGCCGGTTCGGTTCATGGCTGTTCCTCGGTGAGATCCTGCTCTCGGTGGAGCTGCCGGCGGACCCACCGGAGACCGACCACTGCGGCCAGTGTCATGCCTGCCTCGACATCTGCCCGACGAGCGCCTTTCCTGCGCCCTACAGGCTGGAGGCCCGCCGTTGCATCTCCTACCTGACGATCGAGCACGAAGGGCCCATCGACCGCACGCTGCGCCCCCTGCTCGGCAACCGCGTCTATGGCTGCGACGATTGCCTCGCCGTCTGCCCCTGGAACAAGTTCGCCCAGCAGGCGCGCGACACCGCGCTCGTGCCGCGGCCTGCACCGGAAGCACCGGCGCTGACCGAATTGGCAGCCCTCGACGACGCAGCCTTCCGCGCGCGCTTCGCCGGCACGGCGATCAAGCGCATCGGCCGCGACCGCTTCGTGCGCAACGTCGCCTATGCCCTCGGCAACTGCCGTTCGCGCGACGCGGCGCTGCCGGCGGTCGAGAAACTGCTCGGCGACTCGTCCCCGCTGGTCCGCGGCGCCGCGGTGTGGGCGCTGTCGCGGCTGTCGCCGGGCGAATTCGCGCGCCGCCGCATGACGGCCCACGATACCGATGCCGAGGTGCGACGCGAATGGCTGGAGTCGCAGCCGCTTAGCGGCGGTCCTTGAAGAAGCCGCGCAGCAGGTCCGCCGCCTCCTTCTCTCCCACGCCGGGATACAGCTCGGGTCGGTGATGGCAGGTGGGCTGGTTGAAGATTCGCGGGCCGTGCTCGATTCCGCCCCCCTTGGGATCGGCTGCTCCCCAGTAGAGGCGGCGGATACGCGCGAAGGAAATGGCCTGGGCGCACATCGGACAGGGCTCGAGCGTCACATGAAGGTCGCACTGCACCAGGCGCGGCGCACCGAGACGCGCGGCGGCCGCTCGGATCGCGAGGATTTCAGCATGCGCGGTCGGGTCGGTCAGCTCCTCGGTGCGATTGCCGGCGACAGCCAGGATCGTACCGTCCGGGCCCACGATCACGGCGCCCACCGGCACCTCGCCTCGCTCTGCGGCAGCGCGTGCTTCCGCCAGCGCCTGATCCATGGGGGACGGTCTTGTCGGCGCGTTCATAAGAAGGAAAATAGCCGCGACAGCGGGTTGGGAGGAGTGCGTTCATGCGGTTCAGCTTCACGCCGGAGCAGGAAGAGTTCCGGACCGGCCTTCGACGCGCCCTCGAGGCGCGGTCGCCGACCAAGGAGGTGCGCCGCCTCATGGCGACCGAAGCCGGCTACGAACGCGAAGCCTGGCGCAAGCTGAACCAGGAACTCGGCCTGACGGCGATCCACATTCCCGAGCAGTATGGCGGCCAGGGGTTCGGCCAGGCCGACCTGGCGATCGTCCTGGAGGAGATGGGCCGCAACCTGCTCTGTGCGCCCTTCCTGTCCACCATTCTGGCCTCTGCCGCGATCCTGAACGCCGGCACCGAGGAGCAGAAGGCCGCGCTCCTGCCCTCGATCGCCGCCGGCGACACCACGGCGGCCTTCGCTTGCGCCGAGGACAGCGGCCGTAACGACGCCGAGGGAATCGCCATGACGGCGTCGCCCTCGGGCGCGACCTGGCGGCTGGAGGGCACCAAGAGCTTCGTGATCGACGGCCACACCGCCGACCTCATCGTGGTGGTTGCGCGCCGCCCCGGCACGCAAGGCGAGGATGGCCTGTCGTTCTTCGTGGTCTCGAACGACACGCCCGGTCTGCAGCGCCGCGTGCTCAAGACCATGGACGAGACGCGCAAGCTCGCGCGCCTCACTTTCACGCATGTCGAGGCCAAGCTGCTGGGCGAAGCCGACGCCGGCGCGATCGCCTTCGCCCGCACCCTGCAGCAGGCTGCCATCCTGCTCGCCAACGAGATGGTCGGCGGCGCCGAGCGACTGCGCGAAGATGCCCTGGCCTACGTCAAGATGCGCATGCAGTTCGGCCGCTCGATCGCGTCCTTCCAGGTCACCAAGCACAAGGCCGCCGACATGCTGGTCGATGTCGAGCTGGCCAAGTCCGCCGCCTACTACGCCGCCGCGGCGCTGGACGAGGGCGACGAGGACCTGCCGGCCATCGCCTCGCTGGCGAAGGCCTGCGCCGCCGAGGCCTATCTGCAGACGGCCGTCCACGCCGTGCAGATGCATGGTGGCATCGGCTTTACCTGGGACAACGACACGCACCTCTGGTTCAAGCGCGCCAAGAGTTCCGAGGTGCTGTTCGGCGACGCCAACGAGCATCGCGAGCGGATGATGCGGAACTGGAAGCACTGAGGCCCGACCATGAGCGACTCGAGCATGAGCGAACCGACCGAAAGCTCCGTCCGCGCCGAGGTGCGCGCCTGGCTGGAAGCCAACTGGAATCCCGATTACGGGCTGGTCGAATGGCGCAACAAGCTGATCGACTCCGGCTGGGGTGCGCCGCACTGGCCGAAGGAATGGTACGGCCGCGGCCTGCCGGTGGCCTTCAACAGCGTCGTTGACGAGGAGTTCGCGCGCATCGGGGCCGTCGGCGTCGCCAAGGCCGGCATCCGCACGCTGGCTGCCGCCACCATCCTGGCCCACGGCACCGACTTCCATAAGCAGAAGTTCCTGCGCCGCATCCTCACCGGCGAGGACACCTGGTGCCAGCTCTTCAGCGAGCCCGGCAGCGGCTCGGACATGGCGGGCGCCGTCACCCGCGCGGAGCGACGCGGCAACAAGTGGGTGATCAACGGGCAGAAGGTCTGGACGACCAGCGCCCACAAGGCCCACTGGGGCCTGCTGCTGGCGCGCGCCAACTGGGACGTCGCCAAGCACAAGGGGCTGGCCTACTTCGTCCTCGACATGAAACAGCCGGGCGTGCAGGTCCATCCGCTGAGGCAGATGAATGGCCACGCCTCCTTCAACCAGGTGTTCATGACGGATGCCATCGTCGAGCCCGAGTTCATGGTCTGCGACGTGGGCGACGGCTGGGCCGTGGCGACCACGACGCTGATGCACGAGCGGCGCGGCGCCGACAGCCTGCGCAGCTGGGCGAACGCCTCCGACCGGAAGGGCCGCATCTACGACGAGGAGCGGGCCGAGATCGCGACGACCATGGAGCCCTACAAGTGGTATCCGCAGCGCGCCGGCCGCGTCGACCTGGTGATGGACCGGGCGCAGACCACGGGCAAGATCGCCGACCCGGTCGTACGCCAGGAGATCGCGCGTCTGCTGATCATGTCGAAGGCCGCGGAATGGACCGCCCGCCGCGCGCGGGCGGCGCAGGAGCAGGGCAAGCCGCAGGGCCCGGAAGGATCGCTGGGCAAGCTGGTATCCAGCCACATCGCCCGCCAGGCGGCGCGCGTGCACACCTACCTGGCCGGCGCCGATGCGCTGCTGACCGGGGAGGACAGTCCGATGGGCGGCGTCGTGGCCGAGATCCTGGTGTCGGTGCCGGCGACCTCGATCGCCGGCGGCACCGACGAAATCCAGCGCAACATCATCGCCGAGCGCGTCCTCAAGATGCCCAAGGAGCCCAGCGTCGACACCGACAAGCCCTTCAAGGACGTGCCGAGGAACGTCGCGGCATCGTCGTAACCCCTGAGCGCAGGGAAATGTGATATCCTGCGCCGATGCCCCGTCCCCTCATCGGCGTGACGCTGGATGCTGAAAAGCCCGGCGGATACTCCAAGTTTCCCTGGTACGCGCTGCGCCAGAACTACCTCGATGCGATCGACGCCGCCGGCGGGCTGCCGGTGGCGCTGCCGCACGAGCCCGATCGCGTCGATGACTATCTCGAGCGCATCGACGCGCTGGTCGTGACCGGTGGCGCCTTCGACGTCGATCCCGCGTATTACGGCGGCGGCGAGAAGCATGCGACCGTGGTCACCAAGGATCGCCGCACCGCCTTCGAGTTCGCCGTCACCCGGGGGGCGCTGGAACAGAACAAGCCGGTGCTGGGAATCTGCGGGGGCCAGCAGCTGCTGCACGTCGTGCTGGGCGGCAAGCTGATCCAGCACATTCCGGATGAGATCGCCCAGGCGCTGGCGCATGAGCAGCCCAACCCGCGCAACGAACCTGGCCACACGGTGCGCGTGGCGCGCGGCACGCAGCTGCACGGCATCGTCGGCGCGGACGAGCTGCAGGTGAACAGTGCCCATCACCAGGCGGCCGCCGACGCGCCCGACGGCATCGTCGTGAACGCCACGGCGCCGGACGGCGTGATCGAGGGCATCGAGGCGCCGCGCTACCGGTTCTGCATCGGCGTTCAGTGGCATCCGGAGTTCCTGATCTCCGAAGGTGACACGCGGCTGTTCCGCGCCTTCCTGGGAGCGGCGGCAGGCACGTGAGCGAACCCGAACGAATCGCCAAGCGGCTGGCGCGCGCGGGCCTGTGTTCGCGCCGCGACGCCGAACGCTGGATCACGGCCGGCCGGGTCAAGGTGGACGGCAAGGTGCTGGAGACGCCCGCCTTCGTCGTCACCGACAAGAGTCGCATCGAGGTCGACGGCAAGCCGCTGCCCGACGCCGGCCGGCCGCGGCTGTGGCGCTATCACAAGCCGCCGGGCGAACTGGTGACGGCGCGCGACCCGCAGGGGCGACCCACGATCTTCGACGCATTGCCCAAGACGATGCCGCGGGTGGTGACGGTGGGACGTCTCGATTTCATGTCGGAAGGGCTGCTGCTGCTGACCAACGATGGCGGGCTGGCGCGGCGCCTCGAACTGCCGGCCAACGGCTGGACCCGACGCTACCGGGCGCGCGTGCATGGCGTCGTGGACGAACTGCGCCTTGCGGAGCTGGCGAACGGCATCACCATCGAGGGCGTACGCTACGGCGCCATCCGGGCACGGCTGGAGCGCCAGCAGCGCACCAATGCGTGGCTGGAGATCGCCCTCACCGAAGGCAAGAACCGCGAGGTGCGCCGGGTGCTGGCGCATCTCGACCTGCCGGTGATGCGGCTGATCCGCGTCGCTTTCGGGCCGTTCCATCTCGGCGAGCTGGAGCGCGGTGCGGTCGACGAGGTGCCGCCGCAGGCGCTCGACAACCTGCTGGGCCTCAAGCCGCCGCCGCGCAAGACGGGATGGGCCAAGCCCAAGCAGAAGGCGGGGCCGAAGGCCGGCCCCAGAACCGGACGCGGACGGCACTGATGCTGCGCATCGTCGCCGGTCGGCATCGCGGCCGCACCATCGCCGCGCCCGACGGCCAGACGACCCGGCCGACCTCGAGCCGCGCCCGCGAATCGCTGTTCAACATCCTGGCACATGCCGGCTGGCGCGAGGACGGCACCTCGCCGCTCGCCGGCGCGCGCGTCCTCGACGTCTTCGCCGGCTCCGGCGCACTGGGCCTCGAGGCGCTGTCGCGCGGCGCATCGCACGCGACGTTCTTCGACAACGACGCGGCAGCCGTCCGGCTGATTGGCGACAATCTGCGCAAGCTCGGCGAGACCGCCGCGGCCAAAGTCGTGCGCGCCGATGCGATACGGCCGCCGCCGGCGCGCGAGCCGTGCGATCTCGCCTTTCTCGACCCGCCGTACCGATCGGACCTCGCGGCGCCGGCGCTCGCCGCCCTGGCCGCCGCCGGCTGGCTGGCGCCCGGCGCCATCGTGACCGTCGAGCTGGCCCACAACGAGGATCTCGTCCCCCCGCCGGACTTCACGGTTCTCGATGAACGGCGCTACGGTGCGGCCAAGATCGTCTTTCTGCGTGCACCGTCATGAAACTCGTCGCTCCTCTGTACATGCTGCGCCACGGCGAGACCGCCTGGAACACCGAGCGGCGCATGCAGGGACTGAAGGATTCGCCCCTCACCGAACGCGGCCGTCTGCAGGCGCTGGCGATGGGCCGCAGGCTGAAGGCAGAGCTCGCGCGGGAACCCGGCCCCACGATCTTCCTGCGCAGTCCGCTGGGACGTGTCCGGGAGACTTCGGAGATCATCGGCCGCGAGATCGGCCTTGAGTCCGACGGTTGGCGCGACGATCCGCGGCTGGTCGAGCTGGGCTATGGCGACTGGGAAGGGCTGAGCCGGCAGGAGATCGAGGTCACCCATCCGACGGTGATGGACGACTGGCGCGCCGATCCCCACGGCTACTGCCCGCCCAACGGCGAGACGCATACGATACTCAGGGCACGTTGCCTGGAGATGCTGACGGAGATCGCGGCGTCCGGCGTGCGCACCGTCGTCGTCGGCCATGGCGTCAGCGGCGCCGTGCTGCGCGGCCTGAACCTCGGCCTCGACGCCAAGGCGATGTTCATCCTGGAGAAGCCGCAGGACGCCTTCTTCCGGCTGCTGGCCGGCATCGAGGAGCGCATCGCGGCGCAGTCATGAGCGAGACCAGACCCGCGGCCAATCTGATCAGGACGGACGTGCGGCAGGGCTATGCCGCCTGGGCCGACGGCTACGACGCGCAGGACAATCCCATGATCGCCGCGGTCGAGCGCCATCTCGACCGGCATCCGCTGCCTTTCGCCGGCGCGCGCGTGCTCGACATCGGCTGCGGCACCGGCCGCCTGATGGCCCGCGCGCTCGGGCAAGGCGCCTCGACGGTCGTGGGGCTCGACGGGTCGGCCGAGATGCTGGCCCGCGCAACCCGGCGGCTGGAGGGCGCCGTCGCCGCCGGCCGTGCACGGCTCGTGCAGGCCGATCTCCATGGCGACTGGCCGATGCTGCCAGCCGGCGGCTTCGATCTCGCCGTCATCACTCTCGTGCTGGAACACTGCCGTGACGTCGCGCCGACGATCGCGCGCGCGGCGCACCATCTCGCGCCGGGCGGCCTGCTGTTCGTCGCGGAGATCCATCCCGACATGCTGAAGACCGACCTCGGCGGACATTTCGAGCGCGACGGCGTGACCTACGCCCTGCCCAGCCATCCGCATGACGAGGCCGAGTTCGCGGCAGCCCTGCAGGCTTCGGGCTTCGAGCCGCCGCTATTCCAGGCGATGCTGGCCGATCCCGAGACGGTCGCCGCGATCCCGAAGTTCGCCAAGCGCGCCGGCTCCGGCGTGCTGCTCGCCCTCGACGCGCGGCGGCGCCCTACCCTCTGATCAGCCGGACCGTGCGGCGGCAGCCGCCATTCTCGCTGATCAGGAGGCTGCTCCCCTCGACGCGCGCCGTGAGCGTTCCCTCGCGGCGGTCGCTGCCTGTCACCGAGGCGACGGTGATCAAGGGAAAGCTGCCCCCGGGTCGGACCAGACCATGGATCTGCCACAGGCCGGGCGTCGGCGCGGGCGGCGGTGCCTTCTTGAGGTTGGGCACGGGACCGTGCGCGGTGGTGTCGTAGGCCGATCCGTCGACGAAGCCGTTCTCGATCCTGATCACATAGTCGAGCGGCGCGTTGCAGGACCCGCCGTCGCTGCGGCCGCGCCAGTCGCCGTCGAGGGCGGAGGTCGGCGGCGGCGGTGTCTGTGCCACCGCGAGGCCGGCCGCCGACAGCGGCGCGATCGACAGGTACAGTGCAACAAGAATACGCTTCATCGTCTTCCGAACAGCCGCTCGATGTCGGCCAGCTTCAGCTCGACGTAGGTCGGGCGGCCATGATTGCACTGGCCCGAATGGGGCGTGGCCTCCATCTGGCGCAGGAGCGCGTTCATCTCGTCGACGGTGAGCCGCCGCCCGGCGCGGACCGAGGTGTGGCAGGCGAGCGTACCGCATACCTCTTCGATGCGTTCCTTGAGCGAGAGATGGTCGCCCATCTCGGCCAGCTCGTCGGCAAGGTCGCGCACCAGGCCCTGCACGTCGAGCTCGCCCAGCACCGACGGCGTCTCGCGCACCACCACGGCGCCCAATCCGAACGGTTCCAGCACCAGCCCCAGCTCCGCGAGCTCCGGCGCGCGCTGCGCGAGCCGGCGGGCGCCGTCCTCGCCGACCTCCACGACCTCCGGCAGCAGCAGGGCCTGCCGCTTCACGCCCTCGGCCTGCAGCTGGCCCTTCAGGCGCTCGTGCGTCAGGCGCTCGTGCGCGGCGTGCTGGTCGACGATCACGACGCCCTGTTCGGTCTGCGCGACGATGTAGGTCTCATGCAGCTGCGCGCGCGCCACGCCCAGCGGGTAGTGCGGGCCCTCCCCCTCCAAAGGCGCCGTCGACGGTGCCTCGAACCGCGCCGACGGCTGGGAGAGCGGCGCCATGAACTGCGCCGCCGCTTCCGCCAGCGCGCGCGGTACCGGCGCGGCATGCCCGCCGCCATTGACGCGCCCAAGCGGCAGGGCCGTCGCATGGCCGCTGTGCGGCCGGAACGCGCCCAGCGCGGCATCGGACACCGTCGTGCTGGCGCGATGGCCGGCCGCGGCCAGGGCGTTGCGCAGGGCGCCGACGATCAGGCCGCGCACGACGCCGGCGTCGCGGAAGCGCACCTCGGTCTTGGCGGGATGGACGTTGACGTCGACCATCGCCGTCGGCGCCTCAAGGAACAGCGCGACCATGGGGTGGCGGTCGCGCGCCAGGAAGTCCTGGTAGGCGCCGCGCACGGCGCCGGCCAGCAGCTTGTCCCGCACCGGGCGGCCGTTGACGAAGAGATACTGGTGCTGGCCGGTCGGACGGTTGAGCGTCGGCAGCCCGGCGAATCCGGTCAGCCGGAAGCCTTCCCGGTTGGCATCGATCGCGACGGCGTTGTCGGCGAAGTCGCGCCCCATGATCGCCCCCAGCCGCTGCAGGCGCGCCGCGTCCGATTCCTGGTCGAGCAGCGAGGCGGCCGCCGCCGGCAGGTCGATCAGGGTGCGCTCCTCGCTGTCGAGGCGGAAGGCGATCGCCGGATGCGCCATGGCCAGCCGCCGCAGCGCGTCGGCGACATGGCTCGATTCGGTGCGCGGCTCCTTGAGGAACTTCAAGCGGGCCGGCGTGGCGAAGAAGAGGTCGCGCACCTCGACGCGGGTGCCGAACGGATGCGCCGACGGCCGCGCCTCGCCCTTGGCGCCGCCCTCGATGGCGAGGCTCCAGGCCGCATCCGCGCCCGCCGGCCGCGACGTGATGACGAAGCGGCTGACCGAGGCGATCGACGGCAACGCCTCGCCGCGGAAACCGAGCGTGCGGATGTCGGTCAGGTCGTCGTCCGGGAGCTTGGAGGTGCAATGCCGCTCGACGGCAAGCGCCAGCTCGTCAGGCGTCATGCCGATCCCGTCATCGACGACCGACAGGAAGCTCCGCCCGCCTTCCTTCAGCGTCACGGCGATGCGCCGCGCGCCGGCATCGATCGCGTTCTCGACCAGCTCCTTGGCCGCGCTGGCCGGCCGCTCCACCACCTCGCCCGCGGCGATGCGGTTGACGAGGGTGGAGGGAAGCCGCCGAAGGCCTTGATCGGTTCGCACGCTCATGGCGCGTTCAGCTTACGCCCGTCCTCCTGTGGAGGGATACCGGGGCCGACGCCCACCGGCTTGCCGACGACCACCGTGATCGCGGCGTCCTCGCGCAGCAGGCGCCGCGCCATCCGGCGGACGTCGTCGAGCTTGACGGCCGCGATCAGGTCCGCCCGCTTCTGCAGATGGTCGGGCGCAAGACCGTCGACTTGCATGGAATGCAGCAGGCCGGCGATCGCGCCCGACGAATCGAGCGCCAGCGCCAGCGAGCCGGTGAGATAGGTCTTGGCATCCGCGAGCTCGCGCTCGGTCGGGCCCTCGGTGCGCAGCCGTGCCAGCTCAGCACGCACCACGCGGATCGCCTCGGCGACGCGCTCGTTGGCGCTCGCCGTCGAGATCACGAGCAGCGCCGCCTTCTTGTAGACCCGCAGGCTCGACGACACGCCATAGGCCAGGCCGCGCTTCTCGCGCACCTCGTGGAACAGCCTCGACTGCTGTCCGCTGCCGCCCAGAATGTGGTTGAGGATCAGAGCGACGTACCAGTCGGGATCGTCGCGCATGACGCCCGGCAGGCCCATCAGCACGGTGCTCTGCGGCACCGGCCGCTCGACCACGATCGTGCGCGCCGCGACCGGCGGTTTCCAGTCCGGCGGCAGCGGCGGCGGCACCCCGATCGGCAGATCGCCGAACGCCCGATCCAGCAGGCGCGCCAGCTCGGCCTCGTCGATATCGCCCACGGCCGCTACGATCAGCCCGTCGCGGATCAGCAGCTCGCCCGCCCGCCGGCGCAGATCCTCGCGCGTGATGGCCTTGAGATCGGCCGGCGTGCCGTCCGGATCGGCCGCGTAGGGCTGGCCCGGGAACTCCGCCTCCATCAGCGTACGGCCGGCGACGGACGCCGGACGCTGATTGGACTGGTTGAGCGACGCGATTATCTGCGCGCGCCGCTGGTCGATCATGTCTGCGTCGAAGCGCGGGGCGGTCAGCGCCAGCCGCAGCAGTTCGAACCCTTCCGCGCGGTTGGCCGACAGCACGCGCAGCCGCCCGCCCAACCGGTCGAGCGAGGCGCCGAAGCCCAGCGAGACGGCCGCATCCTCTTGGCGCTGGCGGAAGGCCTGGGCGGGCAGATCCCCCGCCCCATCCGTCAGCAGCGTGGCCATCAGGCTGGTGACGCCCGACTGGCCGACCGGATCCGACGCCGTGCCGCCGGAGAACGAGAAGGAGAGCGACAAGGCAGGCGTGCTCTTGTCGCGGACGAGCCGGGCCTTGATCCCGCGCGGCGTGGTCACCGTCTTGATGTCGATCGCGCCGGCCGATGCCGGCAACGCCAGCAGTGCCGCGAACGCCGCCAGCGGCACCAGCAGCAGGGCCAGCCGCCGCTTCACCGGGTCCCCGCCTGCGGCGTCAGCATCGCCGTCACGAGTCCCTCCGGCCGCCAGACATGGCGGGCGGCCGCCACGACCTCGTCCGCGGTCACCTCCGCGATGCGCTGCGGCCAGGCATCGATGTCCGCGACGGTGCCGCCGACCCCCAGCACGCTGCCATAGAGGCGCGGCCCGCTCTGCAGGGAATCCTGGGCATAGATGGCGGCGGCCAGCAGCTGGTTCTGGGCGCGCATGAGCTCGGCGGCCGGGACGCCCTTGTCGAGCAGCCTGTCGAACTGCTCCCCCACGGCAGCCTCGATGTCGGCCATGGCCGCACCGGGCGCAGGGTGGACGCCGAGATCGAACGAGGTGAGGCCGAGGCTGGTGGCGCTGTAGTCCGCCCAGGCGGACAGGGCGAGACGCCTCTCGACCACCAGGTCGCGCCACAGACGGCTGGTCTCGCCACCGCCCAGCAGGCGCGCCAGGACCTGCAGCGCATAGGCGTAGCGCGTCTCTCCCTTATGGTAGGACGGCGCGAGGTAGTGGCGCGACCAGCGCGGCTCGGCGACCCGGGCATCGGCACGCGTCACCCGCTGCGGCAGGTCCGTGGCCCCGATCGACGGCCGCCGCCTCGGCTCGATCTTCCTTGCCGCGATCGGCCCATAGTGCTTCTGCGCAAGCTTGCGCACCTGCTCGGCCGTCGTATCGCCGGCGACGATCAGCACCGCGTTATTGGGCGCATAGTGCTTGTGGTAGAACGTCATCAGGTCGCGCACGTTGAGCTTCTTGACGTCGTCGGCGTATCCGGCGATCGGCATGCCGTAAGGCTTGTGGCGGCCGTATAGCTGCTCCTGCACCGCCTCGCCGAGCAGTGCCGCCGGCGAATTGTCGATGCGCATGCGGCGCTCCTCGAGCACCACCTGCCGCTCCGGAATCAGCTCCTTCTCGGTGATGCGCAGGTTGACCATGCGGTCGGCCTCCATGCGCATGACCATCTCCAGCCGGTCCGGCGAGACGATCTGGTAATAGCCCGTCGTGTCGTAGCTGGTGTAGGCGTTGTCGCGGCCGCCGTTGCGCGAGACGATGCGCGAGAATTCAGCCGGGGCGACCGTCGCCGTTCCCTTGAACATCATGTGCTCGAGGAAATGGGCGAGACCGGTCTTGCCGTAGACCTCGTCGGCGCTGCCCACCTTGTAGACCACGAGCTGGTTGACGATCGGTGCGCGGGTAGACGGCAGCACGACGACCTGCAGCCCGTTGGCGAGCGTGAAGGATGCCGAGCGGCGACGCTCGACGGTGAAGAGCTTGGCAACGGAGGCGCGCGGCGATGCCAGCGCGCCGGCCGCGATCAGGCCGCCGAGCAGGGCGCGGCGGCCGGGCATGGACGGCGCGCTCAGAAGATACCTTCGAGCAGCCCGCGCTTGCGACGGGTGATGGTCGGTGTGTTGCCCGACACCGGCTGCCCCGACGCCTGCGCCTCGCGCAACCGCTGCTGCTCCTTGGCCGGATCGACCACCACGCCGCTGGGCTGCGGATCCTGCCAGAAGATCAGGCTGTCCACGAACGACTTGTCGCTGTCGTTGATGGTCTTGGTGTCCTGATTGACCCGGCTGCGGATGTTGGGATCGATGCTGCTGCCGCCGGCGCGCTGAACCAGCGCCTGTTCCGAGCTGGTGCGCGTCGTGGTGACCCCGCCGGTCATGGCCGCATTGCGCTGGGGGCGCGCGCCGAGCGCGGGAGACAGCGCCTCCTTGGCCTGATCGGCCGGCGTGACCTCCTGCGGCCGCGGCTCACCGGGCCGGGGCGGCCGCAGCTCGGCATTGGGCGGCATGGTCAAGGGCGAGTGGGAGACGATCTTGAACTCGTCCGGCGAAACCTTCTTGCCCCCGCCCAGGTTCTCGAAGGCGCTGCACCCGCCGAGGGCAAGCGCTCCGAGGGCGAGCAGGGTTGCCGAGTTCAGGATCGTTCGCATCGTTCGTCCTTCGGAATCTTTTGTCGGTCGATCATGGCCGTATCAGGGCGCGCGTTGGCGTTCGCCGAGGAGGGAGTCGAGGAGCATCATGCCGACGCCGATGACGATCGCCGAGTCGGCGACGTTGAAGGCCGGCCAATGCCACTGCCCGATGTGGAAATCCGCGAAGTCGAATACCGCTCCCCAGCGGGCGCGGTCGATAACATTGCCGATGGCGCCCCCCATGACAAGGCCGATGCCCCAGCCGGTCAGCGGCCGGTCGGTTCGCCGCAGCCAGACGAAGAGGCCAATGCAGACGGCGATCGCCACGGCAGACAGCACCCATGGCGGCAACGGATTGGTGCCGAACAAACCGAAGCTCACGCCGCGGTTCCACACCACGACCAGCCGGAAGAAGCCGTCGATCACCGGCACGGTGGCGCCGGCCTTGATCAGATAGCCGAGCAGGAGCTGCTTGGAGACCTGGTCGGCCAGCAGCGTGACCAGCACCAGCACCATGGCCTGACGGTCGATGGGCCTCATGGCGAGCCCCCACACGCACCGCGGGCGAGGAGCCCGATCCGCCAAGTCCGGAAACCATCGGGCGAGGTCATGCCGTCACCGCGTCTTCGCAGCGACGGCAGAGCAGCGGATGGCTGGGGGACTTTCCGACCTCCTCCAGCACCTGCCAGCAGCGGGCGCACTTCGTGCCATGTGCCGGCAAAGGCTCGACGGAGACGCCCGCGACGTCCGGCAGCGTGAACGCGCCGGCCGGTCCCTGATCCTCGACGAGTTCGCCGCCCGAGGTGATGGCGATCTCGGCAAGGTCGATTCCCTGCAGCGCCTTCATGTGCTCGGCAGAGACATGCACCCGGGGCGCAGCCTGCAGGCTCGAGCCGATGCGCTTCTCGGCGCGCTCCAGCTCGAGCGCGCCGGTAACGACCCGGCGCACCATGCGGATCGTCCGCCACCGGTCGCCCAGCGCGGCGTCCAGCCAGTCCCCCGGAATCTCCGGGTAAAGCCGAAGATGAACGCTTTCCACGTCGCCGTCCCGCACATCCCGGGGCCGGGCGAGCCAGGCTTCCTCGGCCGTGAAGCACGTGATGGGGGCGAGCCATGCCGTCAGGAAGGAGAACAGCTCCGCCATCACCGTGCGCGCCGCCCGTCGGCGCAGCGTCCCGGGCGCATCGCAATAGATCGCGTCCTTGCGGATGTCGAAGTAGAAGGCCGACAGGTCGACGGCGCAGAAATTGTGCAGCTCCGTCGCGATCCTGTGGAAGTCGAAGTCGTCGACGGCGGGACGGAACGCGGCGTCGAGCTCGGCGAGCCGGTGCAGCACCCAGCGCTCCAGCTCCGGCATATCGGCAGGCGCGACCTTCTCCGCCGCCGAGTAGCCGTCCAGGCTGCCCAGCAGGTAGCGCAGCGTGTTGCGCAGGCGGCGGTACGCCTCGGCCTGATGTTTCAGGATCTCGGGGCCGATGCGCTGGTCCTCGGTGTAGTCGGTGCCGACCACCCACAGGCGCAGGATGTCGGCGCCGTACTGGTCGCACACCGTTTGCGGGGCGGTGATGTTGCCCAGCGACTTCGACATCTTGCGGCCCTGCTCGTCGAGCGTGAAGCCGTGCGTCAACACGCCGTCATAGGGCGCTCGGCCGCGCGTGCCGCAGCTCTCCAGCAGGGAGGAGTGGAACCAGCCGCGATGCTGGTCCGAGCCCTCCAGATAGAGGTCGGCCGGCCACTTGAGCTCGGGATTGCCCTCCAGCGTGAAGGCGTGGGTCGACCCCGAGTCGAACCAGACGTCGAGGATGTCGCGCACCTGCTCGTAGTCCTCGGCCTTGTACTTGTTGCCGAGGAAGCGCTCGGGCGGGCTCTCGAACCACACGTCGGCGCCTTCCTCCCGGAAAGCCTCGACGATGCGCGCCATCACCTCGGGATCGCGCAGCGGCTCGCCCGTCTGCTTGTCGACGAACACGGCGATCGGCACGCCCCAGGCGCGCTGGCGGGACACGCACCAGTCCGGCCGCTGCTCGATCATGCTGCGCAGGCGGTTGTAGCCCGCGCGCGGCACGAAGCGCGTGGCGTCGATGGCAGCCAACGCTTTCTCGCGCAGCGTGCCGCCGATCTCGGCGATCGGCTTGTCCATGGCGATGAACCACTGCGGCGCGTTGCGGAAGATGACCGGCGCCTTGGACCGCCAGGAATGCGGATAGGAGTGGGTGATGCGTCCAGACGCCAGCAGCTTGCCTGCCTTGTCGAGGGCCTCGGTCACGGCCTTGTTGGCGGGCCCCTTCTTGCCGACGGAGGTGTAGACCTGCAGCCCGGCGAACAGCGGCACATGCGGATAGTAGCTGCCGTCCTCGGCCACTGTGTCCGGCACCTCGACCCCGTTGGCGATGCCCAGCTCGTAGTCGTCGGCGCCGTGGCCCGGTGCGATATGCACGAAGCCGGTGCCCGCATCGGCGGTCACGAAATCGCCGGGCAGCAGGCGGACATCGAAGTCGTAGCCCTGGCCGCGCAGCGGATGGGCGGCGACGAGGCCTTCGAGGTCGCCTGCCGCGAGCTCCGCCAGCACCTTCGCCGTGAACTTGCCCTCCTCGGAAACGGCGCCCACGAGGTCCCTGGCGACGACGAGCTTCTCGCCGGCCCTGGCGCGGCTGCCCTCGGCCGCCGCCGTCACCTCGACCAGTGCGTAGGCGATGTCGGGACCGTAGGCGAGGGCGCGGTTGCCGGGGATCGTCCAGGGGGTCGTGGTCCAGATCACGACCGAGGCGCCATCGAGCTTGCCCTCCCTCGACGACAGCACGGGGAAGCGCGCCTGGATCGTGTCCGACGTATGGTCGTGATACTCGATCTCTGCCTCGGCCAGCGCGGTCTTCTCGACCACGCTCCACAGCACGGCCTTCGAGCCCTTGTAGAGCCCGCCGTTCATCAGGAACTTGCCCAGCTCGCCCACGATCACGGCCTCGGATTCGTACGCCATGGTCGAATAGTAGTGTTCCCAGTCGCCCTCGACGCCGAGCCGCTTGAATTCCTCGCGCTGGACCGTGATCCAGTGATCGGCGAAGGCCCGGCACTGGCGGCGGAACTCGCCGATCGGCACCTGGTCCTTGTCCTGCTTCTTGGCGCGGTACTCTTCCTCGATCTTCCACTCGATCGGCAGGCCGTGGCAGTCCCAGCCAGGGACGTAGTGGCTGTCCTTGCCGAGCATCTGCTGGCTGCGGGTGATCAGGTCCTTGAGGATCTTGTTCAGTGCATGGCCGATATGAAGATGACCGTTGGCATAGGGCGGACCGTCATGCAGCACGAACTTGGGCCGTCCCCTGCTCTCGGCGCGCAGCCGGTCGAACAGCTTCATGTCGGCCCAGCGCTTCAGCAGTTCCGGCTCCTTCTTCGGCAGCCCGCCCCGCATAGGGAAGTCGGTCTTGGGCAGGAAAACGCTGGATTTATAGTCGGTTGTCACGAGAAACTCGGTTCAGGAGGAGCGAGAAGAAACCACCCCTCAAGGGCGGTCACAGGCAGGCAGAACACCCGGCCGCGATCAGCGGACCGGGCGGATAATTCGCTCCTGAAAGGCTCTGAAAAGCATGAGGCCGGCAATCTATGGATGGGGGTCCCAAGGGTCAAGGCGGCAGGTCCCTGCCGGAAATTCCCGCGTCTATAAAACTGAAGGTTTCAATATAACAGACGTTCTTGCCGTTTGGCAAGCGCAGCAGGGTCCCGTGGACTTTTTGCGCTCCATACCAAGGGCCGAAACACGCACCGGAACGGGCTGCCCGGCGCCTGGCTGCGCTTCACGATGGGACCTTGCCGTCGCCGCGACAAGCCGGCCCATGCCCACCAGCCCTCACCTGGCGTCGCGAAGCGTCAGGTCCACGCGGCGGAGATGGTCTGCCAGCCGCAAGGCAAGGGCCACGATCGTCAGGGTGGGCGGTCCCGCGCCATAGGTGGGAAACACGGAACTGCCGGCGACGTAGAGATTGTTGATGCCATGGACGCGGCAATTGGCATCGACGACGCCGGCTGCCGGGTCGTCGCTCATGCGGGTCGTGCCCATGTGATGGTCCCAGGGATGCGGCCGCTCCCAGGTCGTGTCGTCGGCGAGCATCCATTCGTCGATGTAGAGGCGACCATAGTCCAGCCGTGCCAATTCCTCGCCGACCGAGCGGCAGAGGAATCTCGCCGCCTTCTTCTCGCGGGGGGTAAGTTTCCAGTCCAGCCTGACCTGCTGCATGCCGAGCCTGTCGCGTTCCGCGTCGAGCGTGATGCGGCTGTCGGGATTGGGCGCCGGTTCGCCATAGGCCTCGACGCCCATCACGAGCTCATCGTTCAGGTGCCGCCAGACGCCGCCCGCGGCGCCGCCGAGATCGTCCAGGATGGTGAGAAGCGCATCGCCCATGCCGTCGACCTTGCCGCGCACGAGGTTCTTGCCCGCGCTGCGCAGCGCCCGGTAGCCCTTGCTGTGTTCATCCGCGCAGTTCAGCATGATATGGAAATTGAGAAGCTGCTCGCGGCGCTGGACGTCAAACGGCAGGGCCGGCGCCAGCCTCATGGTGCTCTCGCGTCCTCCCACCTTCACGTTCGCCGGGACGTTGTAGCCCAACTGGCATGCGTCGGCGGCCGGGACGACATAGCCCATGATCACGCCGACATGGTCGGCGAAGAACCGGCCGACGAGATCGCGGCCGTTGCCGAGGCCCGGCTTCATCACGCTGTTCGACGCGAGCAGGATACGCGGATTCTCGATGCCGCCGCAGGCGAGGACCACCAGCTTGGGCCGCACCGTACCGGTCTTGCCCTCGAGGCTCTTCAACCGAAGCGTCGTCACCGTCTGGCCATCCGCCGAGGGCACGATCTCGACCACGTTCGCGTTGAGGAGAACATCCACGTTCGGGGCCTGCCGGAGATCCTCCAGGTACCGCTGCCCGAAGCGCGTGGGGGGGCCGATCGTCCAGTTGATGTTGGCGACCCGCTTGCGATCGAAAGCGGCAACGCCAGGGATGCGCCGGAAGGTTTCCTCGTCGTCGTAGAGGTAGGGGCCCAGTTCGCAGATCTCCTGCGCTTCCCGGTAGTACGAATCGAGGGCGGCACGGTCGAACGGCCAGCCGCTGTAGGGCACCCACGCCCGCTTCTCGAAGTCGATCGCATCCAGCGGACGACAGAACGAGTTCCAGTGATTGGTCGAACCGCCAAAGTACCGCAAGCGGACCTGGTCGAGCGGCGCGTAGGGCAGTCCGACGATCTTGCCCTTGTTGAGCGCGAGCGTGTCGGGCTCCGGATCAAGGCCCCCGCTCTCGATGAGCCAGACTTGCCGCTGCGATCCTGCCAGCGCCCGCGCCAGCGTGATGCCGGCGGCGCCGGCACCGATGATGCAGATGTCGGTCTCGATGACCGTTCCGTCGTCGGCTTGCCGGAAATCCTGAATCATTGGCCCTCCCCCTCACAGCAACGTCGAAAGGGCGCAGAGGCGCGCTTCCGTGCGGGCGAGCAGCCATCCGTTCAGGATGACCGTATCACCGGTTGAGAAGTCACGATGTCGCCGGGCGTCGACAAGCCGGCGCAGATGCGCCAGCGCATCCGGCCCATCGACGGCGGCATCGATGTCGCCGAACACGCTTTCGCTCAGCCGAGCCGCCGAGCGTTCCTGCGGGACGAGCGCCAGGTAGTGCGATCCGATGAGGCGTGCGGCATGAAGGTGCGGCAGCAAAGCCGTCACGCCTTCGCGCCGGGTCGACATCGCGGATGTCGAGGGAAACGCGACGACGGTCAATATCAGCGACGACAGGAGGCGTCGCCGAGAGGTCGCAATTTTGGCCATGCTCACTCCCTCACGATCACTGCAATATCGCTCGTGGCCTCGACGGCTCTCATGCCGAAGCTTCTCGACAGGACGCGCGGGGCGCAGGCGGAGACAATGAGAGCCGGCCTCGGGGTTCGAGAGGCGGCTTGAGGCCGCAAGGCCCTACTGGGCCTTCACCTCAAGGGCATACATCCGACGCGCTGCAGTCCTTCTGCAGTGAAGCTATCACGATCGCGCCGATTGTGTGGCATGGCGGGCCGGGGCAAATGCGTGACCGTGCCACGGCCATAGGGTGGCGAGCGCCGGCTTTGTGCTTGCCGTCCGCCGCGCCGCCGAGCTCCCACCCCATCTCGGCTCGTCCCCGTAGACACCCGGAAATCATCGCCACCGAGTGAGGTCGCGCGCGAGGGCAGGGAATTGCCGCTTGCGCAGAACGTGGGCGCCCTCCTACTTTATACGATCGAATAAAGACAATACCAGCAGCCGAAAGCGGGAATTTGCCATGAGAATGCAGGTCATCGATGTCGCCGGTACCGAGACGCGTTGCGTGCTGGCGGGCGATCCCGATGCGCCTGCGGTCTTCCTGTTGCACGGACTGGCACTGACGGCCGACGTCTGGCTGCGCAATGTCGATGCCCTTGCCAAGACCCACCGCGTCGTGGCGCCCGATATGCTGGGCCATGGCTTCACCCGGCCGGCGACCGAGGCGCCGGTCGACATTCCGGCCAAGCTGCGCCACCTCAGGGATCTCGCCAACACGCTCGGCATCGACGAGCTCTCCTTGTGCGGCAGCTCCTACGGCGCGTTGATCAGCGCGCTGTTCTTCCTCGAAAACAAGGATCGTGTCAGCAAGCTCGTCATCAACGGCAGCGGATCATGCTTCAATACCGAGGAGCAGCTCGTGGCCCAGGTGAAGAAGCTCCATGCGCTCTACGAACCCAGCCTCACCCGGTCGACGCCGGAGATGTGGCGCGACCGCATCGGCAACAACTTCTTCGATACTTCCAAGATTCCGGCCGAGCTGCTGCTGATCGCGCCGCTCTGCTACGCCCAGCCATGGGCCGCGCGGCGCTGGGCCGAAACGATGGCCACGATGGGCGATGCCGCACGCTTCCGGCCATTCCGCATCCTCGAACGGCTGGAGGACATCACCGTGCCATCCCTGATCGTCTGGGGGCGCGACGACAAGGGCGGCTCTCTGGAAAGTGCGACCGCCGCCGTCAGGCGAATGCCGCATGCGCGGATGGTGACGTTCGACGCATGCGGACACTATCCAATGATCGAGCATCCGGAGGACTACAATCGGCTGGTTTCCGAGTTTCTCGGCGGCTGAGGCGAGGATTCGGCCGCGGCCCCCCGTCCGCCAGCGCCTAAACGATCCCCGCTGCCTTGAGCTCCGCGAGGCGCTGCGGCGAAAGTCCGAGGCGGTCGCACAGGACTTCCTCGTTGTGCTGGCCCAGCGCCGGGCCGGTCCAGGCGATGCGCCCTGGCGTCTCGGAGAGCTTGGGGAAGATGCCTTGCATCGTCACCGATCCGATCTCGGGGTCCGGTACGTCTACAATCGCGCCACGAGCCCGGAAATGCGGGTCGGTGGCGACGGCGGCCGCATCGTTCACCGGCCCGGCCGGAACACCTGCCTCCTCCATCAGCGCCAGCAGCTCATCGGCGGTGTGGGTTTCGGTCCAGGCCCCGATCAGGACGTCGAGTTCGGCCTGCCGGTCTCCGCGCGCGGTGTGTGTGGCATAGCGTGGATCGTTGCCCAACGCCGGCTGTCCCATGAGCTGGGCGAGCTTGCGGAAAAGACCGTCCGCGTTTGCAGCGATCAGAATCAGCTTGCCCTCACGCGTGGGATAGAGGTTCGAGGGAGCGATGCGCGGGAGGATCGGACCGGTACGCCGGCGCACCGCGCCAGTCGCAGCATATTCCGCCACCACGCTCTCCAGCACACCGAGCACACTCTCAGCGATGGCGACATCCACGACCTGACCGCCCTCTGTCCGACGGCCACGGGCGCAGAGCGACGCCAGCACACCGATGCAGCCGTAGAGCCCCGCCAGCGAATCGCCGATCGAGATGCCAACGCGCGCTGGGACGGCGTCAGGCTCCCCGGTCAGATGGCGCAGGCCCGCCATCGATTCGGCGATCGCGCCGAAGCCGGGGCGGTCGCTATAGGGCCCGTCCTGGCCGAAGCCCGAAATACGCGCAACCACGAGTGCGGGATGGACGCGGCGCAGGGCTTCGGGATCGAGGTTCCAGCGCTCCAACGTGCCCGGCCGGAAATTCTCGATCAGCACGTCCGCCTGGCCGACCAGCCGGCGGACGATCTCCTGCCCTTCGGTCCGCCGCAGATCCAGCGTCAGGCTCTTCTTGTTGCGGCCGATGATCGACCACCAGAGCCGCCGTCCGCTTGCCGTCTTCTCCACGCCCCACTGCCGCATCGGATCGCCGCAGCCAGGCGGCTCGATCTTGATCACCTCAGCGCCCATGTCGGCCAGAAGTTGGCTGCAGAACGGCCCGGCGATGAACGCACCCAACTCGACGACCCGGATGCCGGCCAGCGGGCCGCCTCGTGACGGAACGAACATCTTCGCTCTTTCGGTGTTAGATTGGTGTAGGATCGATGAAGCGCCGGACAACGTTCTCCGTCATGCGCGAAACGTTGTTGTTGTAGCGGTCGTGGGACAGGGCGCCGGCCCAGGCGATCGAACTCGTCGAAAAGACCGCGCCGCCGTTCGGCGTTTCATAGAAGACCATGTCGCAGCGCACGAGCGGACAGGTCTCGCCGGTGATGGCCGAATGGGTGTGCGTCAGCTCCTCCTTCATCCAATGGTAGGAGGCAGTGAAATCCATTGCGGTGGCGACCACCAGCGCATGCGGGGGAGTGCCAAGGCGCGTATCGGCCCGGTCGACCTCCCAACCGGCGGCACCGCCGCCGAGAAGCCCGAAATCGCCGATGCGCTCCGATTTGCCGATACCCTCGAAAGCGAAGGCAACGCGTGGATCGAAGCTCTTCGGCGTCCGCTCGAAATGGGTCGACAGGTCGAAGCCCTGCGCCGTCATTCCGACACCGGCCACCGATTGCGGCGCCCGTCCCATGCGGCGCCACATGCCGCCCAGCTCGCCGGTGAAGCTGTGATAGTACTCGCCCCCTTCCGATGCCCAGCTGCGGATGCCGTCCTCCGCCCGCCTCATCTCGATTACACCCGGCAGCGTCGGGTGATAGGAAGTGCGCCAATAGAAGCCGTTGCCCCCAAGGTAGACGAAACGCCCGCCCCCGTTCTGGAATGCCGCAAAGGCATCGAGCATGCGCTTCGACGGATATTCCGGATGAGTTCCCGTCATCACGCATCGGTAAGGCTCGAGCAACGCCTCGCCTTCGGCCTCGAGATCGTCCTCGGTGAGGAGGTCGAAAGCGATGCCCTTCTCTTCCAGCCAGTCGATGATGTGGGTATCGGCCGGAAGCTGCCACAGCCGCTCGCGCGGCCGCATGTTCAGCACGGGCCGCAGCCGCGAGGCATAGCAGACACCGCTGCCGTCACTGTGATGGTCGTACAGAGAGCAACCGAATTCCGGATGCTCGTGCAGGAAGAGCGTGGTCGCGTCGACGGTGGTGAAGACGCCGCGCACGTTCTCGCCTTCGCGCCATTCGAGATGGTGATGCGTGTTGCCGTAAGCCCAGTAACTGGCCGACGGCAACAACAGCGCCAGCGACGCCCGCGCCGTGCCGCGCGGCGGCCGCACCACGAAGGGTACGTAGTCCTCGTCCGAACCGCAGGTCAGATGGGCACAATAGAGCCCGCTCGCCAAATCGGCCGGCACCTCGAAGATGAAGTCGGTTTCCCAGGCGCAGTCGTAGAGATCGTCGTCGTGAAAGTGGATTGCGCCGTAGTGCTCGGGCCTGTGCCGCCAGTTGTACTCGCTGCCGTCCCAGCCATGGCCCTTCATGGCGCGGGTCGGCAGATTGACCGCGTGGCCGTGGCGCGCCCCCGCCGAGACATCGACTATCCGCGTACTCGACATGTCGCGGCTGAAGTCCCAGTCGGCGACGGCATCGGCGGCGAGATCCGGCATCGCCGCTTCGTCCAGCAGCGCTGCCCGTTCGGACAGCGAGAGGGGCCGTGACGCGGCCTTCGGGTTGTCTATCTTGCCGTTGTAGAAGCCCTCGGCGACGCCGCCGGCGCCGAAACCGGCGGCGATGCGGAACCCTGGACCGGACGGCGACGGCCCCTCGACTCGCGCGTGGGCCTCTGCCGTCGTGT
The DNA here is from genome assembly GCA_049323495.1 of Pseudomonadota bacterium. Taxonomy (GTDB): domain Bacteria; phylum Pseudomonadota; class Alphaproteobacteria; order Reyranellales; family Reyranellaceae; genus Reyranella. The sequence goes on along the minus strand of JBMONG010000001.1, from coordinate 67,974 downwards.
TGCCGGGTGCGGCATAGGCCAGCAATGGCCGCTGGCCGACCCATGCCTCGCCGCTCCCGGCGTCGAAGCAGGCGGCCACGAGGTACCAATGCCGCTCCAGAAGCGCCGGTCCAACCGTCACGCTCGACCTGCCGACCTGCAACGACAGCCGCCCCTCGTCATCGAGCGTCAGTGCGTAGCCTCGCCCGCCCATCACCACTTGCCGTCGGCCCAGATGCGGCGCCGTCGGCCAGACATGGGCGATCAACGTGAAACTCTCCAACTCGAAGGCCTCGCCATCCGCGATCTCGACGTAGGAGCCGCAGGCGACCGCTTGGCGGCGGCCGGGATAGTCGCGATTGACCGGCGCGTCGATCGGCGTCGCCTTCATGCCGACGCCGGCCTCGTCGCCGCAACGCAGCCGCTCGATCACGGCACGATAGTCGGCCTCGGCGCTCACCTTGAAGGCGATGCGCCCGCCCGCCTCGACGCTGAAGCGGTCGGCATAGCCGAGCACGGCGCGACGGCTGAGATCGGTCGCCAAGCGGCCTCGGGTCGGGAGCGGACCATCCCCGTCCAGGCGAAGTTCCTGGCCGGTATGGCGCTCCCAGCGCCGGCGGAAGATGGCCCATTGCGCCTCGGCCGGCGTGGCAAATCCCGGGCCTTCGAAGATCTCGATCGGACTGCCCTTGCGGCCGGTGCTGCGCGCCAGCTGCCAGCGACCGCCACGGTCAGGCTGGACCGCGATGATCCGGTCATCAATCGGATCCCAGCGCAGGATCTTCAGGATCTTCTGCAGCTCGGCGCTGTGCGGTCCGAACGGCCGATCGCGGAACTGCCGCGCAAGGTCCAGGCGCGACGCATCGATCTTGTGCATGAGCACGCATCTCCCATCAAGCTGCCGCCGACGCCTTCAATCGAGCCGGCGCTCCATGGCGGCGTGCAGTTTCATCAGCGGCTCGGGGCCGACAAAGATGCCGCCATCGACAATCTGCCTGTCACCGATCCACAGCGACTGGTCCAGCACGATACCGTCAGGGTGGTTCTCGCCGCCACCCGGCTCCCACCACGGGAGCCCCATGCCGATGGCATTGCTGCCGGGAACGCGGATGTCCTCGATGAACTGCCGGCACGTCCACGCTGCGGCGGGATGGAACCCCAGCGTGAAATGGATGAAGTTTCCGTACCCCCTGGTTCCGCTGGCGCGGCGCAAGGCGCGGTCGAAGCTCAGCCGGTCTTCCGCCCCGCCGCCACCGAAGCGGCGGATGCCGCCAGCCGCCTCGATGACGATCGGTTCACGCAACGGCCGGTAGGATTCGTCGAACAGCGCCTGGATGACGATGCGCCCCTCGACGCTTTCCATGACCGGGTAGAAGCTCTGCGTGCCCGGCACCGTGTGCATGCCGGGCCGGTCGCAGACGCGCTGCCGCACGAGCTTGATCTTGTCCAAGGTCATCCGCACATCGGTACCGCGCGGGCAGGTGAAGCGCACGGTCTCGCCGGCCGCCGCGCCGAAATATTCTGCCAGGGCAATGTTGAAGTCGACCATGGCGGCAAAGTCGACGCAGCCGTAGAGCCGCTCGAAACTTTCGGCCGACGACATGGACAGCAAGCAGTAGCGCACGCGATTGGCTGTCATGGCGGCCGAATGCGCACCGGAACCGGCATGGTACGGAAAGCAGAAGTCGAACCAGACATCCGCCGCAGCGGCCGCGGCCTTCAGCGGATCACCGACGTAGGGATCGGACAGGCCACCTTGGTAAGGCAGGCTCGGCGCAATGGCGATGAGCGGTCGTGCGCCTGCCCGCGACACGCTGGCAGCCACGGCGTCCAGCAGCCGCATCTCGGTGCGATCATCGGCGGTGATCAGCACGCTTTCGCCAGGTGCGACGGCAAAGCTCCGATGCACCAGGGTATCGGCTGCCCTGTGCAGCCGCGGCGAGGTCATCGATGACATGGCTCTTCCTCTGATGCGGCAACACGGTTCATCAGTCGGTGCCGAGATAGGCGTTCTGGACGAACTCGTCCGCGAGGAGGCGCGAGCCTTCACCCTGCAGGATGATCTGCCCTTTCTCGAGCACGTAAGCCTCGGCGGCGAGCTCTAGGGAGGCACGGGCATTCTGCTCGATCAGCAGGATGGCAACGCCGTTTTCAGCGATGCGCCGTATCAACGCGAAGATCTCCTGCACCAGTTTCGGCATGATGCCGAGCGATGGTTCGTCGAGTACGAGCAGGCGCGGCTCACCCATCAGGCCGCGAGCGATCGCGAGCATCTGCTGCTCGCCGCCGCTCAGCGAACCGGCGAGCTGGTGCCGCCGTTCCTTGAGTCGCGGGAAGATCGCGTAGCTCTGCTCCAGCAGCTCGGCGACGCGTGCCCTGCGGGACTCCTTGTAGGCACCCATCATCAGGTTGTCCTGGATCGTCATTTGGGCAAAGACCAGCCGGCCCTCGGGCACGAGGACGACACCGCGCCGCATCACCTGGTGCGATGGGAGACCCGCGATCGCCTGGCCCTCGAAGGTGATCGTGCCCTTGGCGGGCCGCAATGCGCCCGCAATCACCTTGGCTGTGGTGGTCTTGCCCGCGCCATTGGAGCCAAGCAGCGCCACGATGCGGCCCGCAGGCACGGCAAGCGACACGCCATTCAGCGCCCGCGCACCTCCATAGGCGAAATCGACATCCTGCAGAACGAGCCCGGTTCCGCTCATGTGCCGGCGGTCCCGAGATAGGCGTCGATCACGGCCCGGTCGGAGAAGACCTGGCTGGCCGTCCCGTCGGCGATCTTGCGCCCGGCCTCGATCACGACGACGCGGTCGGAGGCACGCCGCACCGCCTTGATATCGTGCTCGACCAGCAGCACTGTCACGCCCGAATCCCGGATGGTCGACAAGACACCGATCACCTCGCGCGTCTCGGTCTCGTTGAGGCCGGCGCAGGGCTCGTCGGCCAACAGCAGCATCGGCCGTGCGGCGATCGCCCGCGCCAGTTCGAGGCGGCGCAGGTTGCCGATGCTGAGTGACGCGGCAGGCTGGTGTCGCCATGCCGCGAGATGAGAGATGTCGATCGCGCGATCGGTCGTGGCCTGAGGATCACGCGGCCCCAGCCGACCGAATGTCGCGGCGACCAGCACGTTCTTCTCGACCGACAGCTCGGGGAATGGCCTGGCGATCTGGAAGGCGCGGGCGATGCCCAGGCCACAGACGACATGGGGCGCCATGCCCGTAATCTCGCGACCATCGAAGTGGATGCGGCCAGCCGTCGGCTTCAGATACCCTGAAATCATGTTGAACAGCGTCGACTTGCCGGCGCCGTTGGGTCCGACGATGCTGGTAATGCTTTGCCGTTCTACGGCAAAGGACAGGTCCTGGATGGCGCTCAGCCCCTTGAACTGCTTTGTCAGGCCATCGACGACGAGGATGGTCACGAACGAACCTCCTCCATAGCCGGCTGGCGGCGAGTCCAGACCTTCTGCATCAGGCCGATGAGGCCTTTGGGCGCCAGGATCACCATGGCGATCAGCACCGCACCCGTGAGCGCCATGTGCAGATCGAGCAGATCACCCAACAAGACCTGGGTGAGCACGATCATGATTGCCGCGCCAATGACGGGACCAAGGACCGTTCCGATGCCACCCAGCATGCTGTAGAGGATCAGGTTGAGGCTGATATCGATGCGAAATACGGAACCGGTGCTGATAAATCCCAGGCTAAACCCGTAGAGGACACCCCCCACGGCCGCCAGCACGGCGCTCAGCACGAAGGCGACGAGCTTGTACTGTTCCGTCGGGATACCCATCATGCTCGCGGTGTCTTCGTCCTGGCCGACGCAGGTCAGGCCCATGCCGATCCGCGAGCCGCGCAGCCACACGAAGACCGCGATGTTCACCAGGAACAGCAACAGGAAGAGGAAATAGAAGAGCTGCACCTTGGTCAGGCCGGGCATCGCGAGGGCCGGCAGCGGGAAGCCGGTCGTGCCATGGAAGGCATCGAAGGTCTTCGTGATCTCACCCAGGATCTCGGCAAAGGCCAGCATGGCGATCGCGAAGTAGATGCCGCGCAGCTTCAGCACCGGGATGGCGATCGCCACGGCGGCCATCAACGCCAGCGCAACCGCGAAGACGAGTCCGATCAGCAGGCGAACGGCTACCGCGAGGCTGGGGTCGAGCTGCTGGGCCAGCAGACCGGCGGCGAAGGCGCCCAGACCGAAGAAGGCGGTATGGCCGAAACTCCAGTAGTTGGTGAAGCCTCCCAGCAGGCTCCAGCCGACCGCCATGCCGCCGAACAGCAGGATCTGCTGCGCCAGCCGCAGGTGGAAAGGCGGCAGCACAAATGGCAGGAACAACGCCACGGCGAGCGCCAAGGCCGACAGCACCCAGATCGCGGACGGAACGGGCGTATTGAAGGCGCTCATCAGACCGATCCCTTGTAGGCATTGCCCAGCAGACCGTTGGGACGAACGATCAACATCAGCAACAGCGCGCAGAAGATGAACACATTGGGAAAACGTGGCCCGATATACTGCGAGGACAATGTGCTGATCTCTCCCAGCAACAGGCCGCCCAGCAGCGCGCCGAGCGGACTGCCAACGCCGCCCAGCACCACCGTGACGAAGGCATTCAGCGTCCAGTAGGCGTCGTCGAAGGGAGAAAACGGATTGACCATGCCGATCACGATTCCGGAGGCGCCGGCGAACCCCGCCGACACGCCGAAGGTCAGGGTGTAGATCCGATCGGCATCGACGCCGCACAAGCCTGCCGCGAAGCTCTGCTGTGCCGTCGCCCGGATGGCGCGACCGATCTTCATGGCATTCAAGGCGAGCGCCAGCACGCCCAGCAGCAGCAGGCTGGCGATCAATCCCGTGGCCCTCGCGCCGTCGACCACGACGGCGCCGACATGGAACGTGCGGAGCAGCCAGATCGACGACAGGGAGTTTATGTCCGGACCGAAGACCAGGATGAGCACGTCGCGAAGGATCAAGCTGGCCCCGAAGGTGATCAGCAGGCTGGTCATCAACGACCCCCGCCGGATGGCCGCCGCAACCAGCGTCCGCTGCAGCACGGCGCCGATTGCGAACAACGCGAAGAAGACAATGGGGATCGCCGCCAGCGGATCCAGCCCCAGGGCGCCCTTGAGCCAGAGGCCGAGATAGGCCCCGCCCAGGATGAAGACGCCGTGCGCCAGGTTGACGACGCCCAGCACCCCGAAGATCAGGGAAAAGCCCACCGCGGACAGCGAGAAAATTCCCCCGAGGATCAGCCCGTCGACGAGCGTCTGGAGCAGGAGCGTTGCGTTCATGGCACGTGGCCGACCGAGGTGCCGTCAGCTCTTCTTCGCCCAGGGGGGCGTCGGATAGATGACGTTCGCCGTCTTCAGGTCGACCGGGAAGACGACCTGGACTTCGCCCTTCTGGACCTGGCCGATCTTCGCCCCCATGACGACGGCGTCGCCGTCACCTTCGGGCGAGAACTTCACCGGGCCGAAGGCCGTGGTGATGTCGGTGGCAGCGAGCGCATTGCGTACCTTGGCCGGATCGAGGCCGCCCGCCGCCTTCATCGCCTCCACATAGGTCGTGATGCAGGCCGAGGCACCCACCGTGTGGTAGCTGAGCGGACGGGTGTTGGTCTTGTTGTAGACGTCGATATAGGCCTTGGTGCTGCCGAAGATCGGGTCCTTGAAATCGAGCCGCGCGTCCCATGGCAGCTGCATGATCACGCCCGTCGCCTTCGCGCCGAGGGTTTCACGATACATCGGCAGCTGCGGTCCCAAAAACTGATAGAGCAACGGCACATTCGTGTCGGTCGCGATCATCTGGCGCACGATTACCAGGGAGTTCTGGTCGACCGTCGTGGTGATCAAGATGTCGGGCGTCTTGGCGCGGATCGTCGCCAGCGCACTCGAAGCGTCGCTCACCTGCTCGGGAAGCTGGATCAGGTCCAGCACCTCAAGCCCAATCTCCTTGCACCCAGCGGCCGCCGCCTGGGCGTTGAGCTTTGAAAACGCGTCATTGGTGGCGATGATCGCAACCGTCTTGGGCTTGGGGGTCAAGGACTTGAAGAACTCAATGCTGGTCACCCAGGCGCGGCTCGCCCGGGGAAAGAAGCCGAAGATGTTGCGATAACCCTGCTGGAAGATCTGGTCCGCGGAGGCGCCAACCTGGACGGTAAGCTTGCCCGCCGCCTCCGTGATACCGGCGCAGGGCAACACGACGTTGCTGCCGTAGGAGCCCAGGAAGAAGCTTACGTTCTCGTCGACCTGGCGCTGGATCAGCGTCGTGGCGCGAGCCGGATCGCTGGCATCATCGACGATGCCGAGCTCGAGACGGTATTTCCTGCCGCCGATCTCGACCCCTCCCTTCTGCTCGTTGATGAACTTGATCGCGGTCTCGTAGCCGTGCCGGATGTTCAGACCGGTCTCGGCATAACGGCCGGTCATGCCCAGCGAGCCGCCGAAGCGGATGGTGCCGCCGGCCTGCGCCAGGGCACTGCGGGTGCCGAAGATCGCGGGGGCCGCGACGGCTATCGCCGCGCCACCGAGCGCCGACCGGCGCGACATGTCTCTTTTCATCGTTGCCTCTCCTGTCCTCGATATTAATTTGGGTTCACCGGCCTGGCGTGCGTCAGCGATTGGCGGATCCTGGGCGCCGGATCCCGGGCCTAGAGATCCAGAACAAGCGATCCTCCACGGGCGCGCGAGACGCAGACGGTCATGAGGTTCCGATGCTCGTCTTCGGTCAGCACCTCGTCGCGATGGTCCGGCTCGCCTTCCAGCACGCGCGTGGCGCACAAGCCGCAGACACCCTCCATGCAGGACGAATCGACCGCGACACCGTTCTCCGTCAGCACCTGCAGGATCGACTTTCCGGCCGGCACTTCGAGCGTCTTGCCCGACCGCGCCAGCCGGACCGTGCAGGCGCCCGATCCGGCCGTCGCGCCCAGCGGGCGGCTGGGCGGCGTGAAGTACTCCCAATGCACGCCACCGAGGTTGGCGCAGCCGGAGGCGATCGCACGCGCCTCGTCCATGAACGGTACGGGACCGCATAGATAGAGGTGGGCGCCGGCGCGGCGGCTGGCCAGCAGGCGGCCGAGCAGCAGCGACACGGCGGCGGGCTCGACGCCGAAATGGAAGCCGACATGCGGCGCGAGCGGCCCGTCGGCCAGCGAGCCACGAAATGCCGCGTGGCCGGACGAGCGGGCGAAATAGTGGAGTTCGAAGGAATGGCTGCGCTTCTGTGCATGGCGCGCCATGCAGATCAGCGGCGTTATGCCAATGCCGCCCGCCAGCAGCACCAGATGCGGCGCCGACCAGTCCACCTCGAACGCGTTAACGGGTGGCGATGCGACGAGCATGTCGCCCTCGACGAGGCGGTGGACCGCCGCCGATCCGCCGCGAGACAGAGGCTCGCGTTTCACGGCGATGCAGTAGGCCTCCGCGTCTTCGGGGCCGTTGCACAGCGAATACTGTCGCACGAGCCCTTCACCCAGCCGCAACGCAATATGCGCGCCCGGCGTGAAGGACGGCAATGGCGCCCCCCCGGACGCGGCGAGCCGTAGCGACACGACGTCGTCGGCCTCCCGGTGGCGCTCCGCCACGCGAAGCTGCATCTCGCCAGCGGCAAGCCGCATCACTCGCGCGGTCCGAACATGCGATCGAGATAGCCGTTGAGGAAGTGATGGATCGGCTTCTCCATCACCGACATCCGGCCCGGCTCGTAGACGGGCAAGGCCATGGCCTTCTGCATGGACTCGATCATCGAACGATCTTCCTCGTAGATGACCATCTGGTAGTCCTTGTAGACCTTGAGCTTTTCTGCAAAGGCCGGGTCGGCAAAGAAATCTTCGGGGAACAGGAGGTAAATGAAAACCTCGCATCGGTCGGGTCCCATCGGCCAAGCGACCATCAGCTTCACGCAGTCGATCCGGCCAAACAGGGTGATGTTGGGCGGCATGAAGCCCGTGCAGGCGAAGCTGCTGGGCTCGCTTTCGAGCCAGGGCGCCTTGCCGAACAACGCTTCGCCGTTGGGGGTCGACGGTGCCGCATCGTAGCGGATGGTGATGCCGCCATTGTCCTTCAGCGAGACGTTGTCGGTCGTCCAGGCGAAGCGCGCCCCGAAGGTCTTCACGTGCAGAACGCCCACGTGATAGAAATCCATCAGGTTCTCGTGCATGAACTTCCAATTGCAGTTCAGTTCGAGCCGCGTCACGTCCGCCAGCCGGCAGTTCTCTGTATGGAGCTGGGCAAAATCCTTCTCGAACTCGGCAATGGCCTGCGCGAAGGGCGGCGGTTCGGCCGCAAAGCTGATGAATATGTTGCCGCGCCATTCCTCCAGCGGGATTCGCGACAGGCGGCAGGTCGACGGATCGAAGCCGTCCGTCTCCTTCATGTAGGCGGCGCCAAGCAGCTTGCCTGAGAGATCGTAGGTCCAGCCGTGATAGGGGCACTTGAAGAGGCGTGCGTTGCCGCGGCCCTCGACGACCTCCACGCCGCGATGGCGGCACATATTGTAGAAGGCGCCTAGCGCACCGTCCTTGTCGCGCGCAAGGATGATCGGACGCCCCATGACCCGACGCGCCTCGTAGTCGCCCGGCTGAGCGAACTGTTCGACACGGCCCATGTAGAGCCAGTCGCGGTAGAAATAGCGCTGCAGCTCCTGTTCGTAGATCTGCTGCGACGCATAGATGCCGCCCGGCAGATGTCGTGCGCGGATCAGTTCCTGCCGCGTCTCGTCGACACCGGCCTCAGCTTGCCTGCGGAGCTCCATGTGATCCATCCCACCCCTCGCCTTCGGCGGTCATTCAGCGGGCCGATTCGTCGGCGGAAACTTAATACGATTGTATAAAGACATTAATGATCGGGACGAAGCTGTCAAGCCAGAGCAGCCAGGTCGGAAACTGCATCGACTGGTTGCATCTTGGTCGCGGCGTTGCGGTCGGGTAGTGAGGCGCTACACATGTCCAAGCCCAACACCACTCGGCGGGCCGGCCGCTCGAAGACCCGCAGCTTTTCCAAGCAGTCACCCGACGTCAGGCGCCAGCAGTTGATCGATGCCACGTTCCGCTGCATCTGCCGCTATGGAACGGAGGAGATGAGCGTCCGACTGATCGCCCAGCAGGCAGGCCTCTCGCTCGGAATGGTGCGTCATCATTTCCACAGCAAGGACGAGCTGCTGGCTGCGACGCTCCGCTACCTATCGTCCAAGGTCCAGGATCAGATCAGCCAGGCAATGGCGAGGCCGTACGGCTCATCCACGGCGCGATTCTACGCCTTCATCATCGCCTGCCTGCATCCCCAGGCGCTGGATGCGGATTATGTCCGGGCACGCTTCCTGTTCTGGGGCCTGGCCAATACGAACGAAACCGTGCGCCGGGTGCATGACGAGATCTATGGCCGCTTTGAGCAACAGGTCCGCGAACTGGTGGCGGGGATCGCCGCTGAAAGTGGTGCGGAACTCGACCTCGACGTCGTCACCCTGGCCATTCTGGCGCTGCTGAAAGGCATCTGGGTCGAGTGGAGCCTGTCGCCGAACCGTGCAGACCCGCTGAAGCTGGCGGAACAGATCCTGCCGGCTCTCGACAGCGCCTTCGCCGACAGGCTGAAGCGCCGGCCTGGTTCGACGCGCAAGTTGAAGTAGGCCAAGCCGTCATCGCGGCAAGCCCTCATGCCGCCAGCTTCAACATTCTCCGCGCCGCCTGTCCATCCGCCGCGATCTGCGCCTTGAGCTGGTCGAGGCCGGAGAATTTCATCTCGGGCCGGATGAAATCGACCATCTCGACGCGCAGCGTCCTTCCATAGAGGTCGCCCGTGAAGTCGAACACGTGGACCTCGAAATTCTCCTGCAGCTTGCCGAAGGTCGGGCGGCGGCCGAGGTTGGCGACGGCGGGGTGCCAGACCTCGCCGACCAGCGCCCGCACGGCATAGACGCCGAAGCGCGGCCGCAGGTGCTCACCGAGCGCCACGTTCGCGGTGGGAAAGCCGATCGTGCGGCCGCGCTGGTCTCCGAGCTCGACCGTGCCCTCGATCTCCCAGCGATGGCCGAGCAGCTCGGCCGCCTCGGTGATCCAGCCGGCGCGCAGCGCCTCCCGGATCCGCGTCGAGGAGTAGATCTCGCCCTCGCGCATGATCGGATCGAGGACGGTCACGCCGAACCCGCGGGCACGGCCCTGCTCCCGCAGCCGCTCCACATTGCCGCCGCGGCGCGCCCCAAAGGTGAAGTCGTAGCCGCAGACGATATGGCGCGCGCCGAGCCCCTTCAGGAGGACGTCCTCGACGAAGGCTTCGGGCGACAGCGCCGCAAAGGCCGCATCGAAACGCTGCGCCAGCACCGCCTGCGCCCCGTAGCGCCCGAGCAGCCGCCGCTTGGCAGGCGGCAGCGTCAGCCGGAAGGGGCCCGTGTCGGGCACGAAGAAGCGCCGTGGATGAGGCTCGAAGGTCAGCGCCACGACCGGCGCGTCCAGGGATTGTGCCAGTTCGGCGCTCCGGGCGATCAGCGCCTGATGCCCGCGATGCACGCCGTCGAAATTGCCCAGCGCCACCACGCCACCCCTCCAGGCGGCCGGCAGGGTCTGCCAGTCGTCGAAGGCCGGGATCATGGGAAGGTCGGCGGCGCCGGTCACGCAGCGTCGCGCCGCGGCACGAGCACGGTGGCCTCGCCGTCGATCACGACCTTGTCCCCGTTCAGGCACTGGGTCTTGAGCGTGACGCGCCGCCGCTTGTCGTCGATGGCGGTGATGGTGGCGACCGCGGTGATCGTGTCGCCGACGATCACCGGCGCCAGGAAGTTCAGAGTCTGGGAGATGTAGACCGCACCGGGACCGGGCAGCTTCGTGCCGATGACCGTCGAGATGAAGGACGATCCCAGCATGCCGTGTGCAATGCGCTGGCCGAACCGCGTGCTGCGGGCGAAGCCGTCATGGAGGTGGATGGGATTGGTATCGCCCGACACGCCGGCAAAGGCCGCGATATCGGCGTCCGTCACCGTCTTGCCGAACATCGCCGACATGCCGGGCTTCAGCTCTTCAAGGTAGAGGCCGTTCATGGCCGCGAAGGTGTTGGTCACGTTCTGCTTTTCTCTCCGGTTGGCGCGCCCTCTTACCACGTGGCGGGGCCTGTGCCACAGTCCGGTGAATGACCGTTCACTCCACCAGCGAGGCCGACCGGGTCGCCGCCGCCCTTGCCTCGTCGGCCGCCCGGCACTTCGGCATGCCGGCCGCCATCGAGCGACTGGCGCGCGAATCCGGCGGCGCCTCCCGCCAGACCTGGAGCTTCGACGCCGTGACCGGCGGGCAGCGCCATGCGCTCATCCTGCGGCGCGACCCGCCGACCGTTGGGAAGGCCGACCGGCCGGCCACCGGCCTGGACCGCGCCACGGAGTACCGCGTGCTGGCAGCGGCTTACCGCGCCGGCGTGCGGGCGCCCGAAGTGCTTTTCGAGCTGACCGCGGACGACGGCCTGGGCGAGGGCTTCGTCATGCGGCGCATCGGCGGGACCGCGATCGCGCGCAAGCTGCTGCGCGACCCTCCCTACGCGACCGCACGGGGCAGGATCACGGCCCAGCTCGGCGCCATCCTGGCGCGCCTCCACGATGTTCCCGTCAAAAGCCTGCCCCCGCTGGCCCATCGCGAGGCCGCCGAGCAGGTCGCCAACCTGCGGCAGGCGATCGACACGCTCGGCCGCGCCCTGCCAGTCTTCGAGCTGGCCCTGTCGTGGCTCGATAGGCGCAAGCCGCCCCCCGCCGGCCGGCCGCGCCTGGTGCACGGCGATTACCGGACCGGCAACTACCTGGCCGACGAGACCGGCGTGACGGCCATCCTCGACTGGGAGGGCGCGCACCTTGGCGACCCGGTGGAAGATCTGGGCTGGCTGTGCGTCAAGAGCTGGCGGTTCGGGGCCGTCGACAGGCCGGCGGGCGGCTTCGGCAGCCGCGAGACGCTGTGGTCCGCGTACGAGAGCGCCGGCGGTGCCAAGGTCGACCCGGCGCGCGCCCACTGGTGGGAGGTGTTCGGCACCGTGCGCTGGGGCATCATCTGCCATCAGCAGGCCTGGCGGCATCTGTCGGGCTCGGTGAAATCGATGGAGCTCGCCTCGATCGGCCGCCGCGCCGTCGAGACCGAGGTCGATCTTCTGCAGCTGCTGAGAGAGGGAAACTGATGATGAGCACCTCATGGTCTCCTGGACCGCGAGCCTCCGGCTCGCTCGTGAGCGAGCGGGACGCTGGCGGTCCAAGGGAGGCTTGACGTGGCGCAGGACCGCCCCACCGCATCGGAACTGCTGGCCGCCATTGCCGACCTGCTGCGCGAGGAGGTCGTGCCCGTCCTCGATCGGGCCGACCCGCGGCTGGCGTTCCAGATGCGCGTTGCGGCGAACTCGCTCGCCATCCTCGAGCGCGAGGTGCGGCTGGGCCCGGCCGCCGACATCCGCGAGCACGAACGCCTGGTGAAGCTGCTGGGCCGCCACGGCACGCTCGACGAGCTGAACGGGGAACTCTCCCGTCAGCTGCGCGCGGGCGAACGCGACGAACGCGACGCCGCCCTCATGGCCCATCTCGAGGCGACGGTCGCCGACAAGATCGCCATCGCAAACCCCAAGTGGCGGTAGCCACAGTTCGGCCGTGGCCGAATGATCGACCATGGCGCCCGCACGCGCGCGCGCCTAGGGTCGTGCCATGACCACCGTGAACGCCCTGTCCGAAGTCGCCGCCCTGATGGGCGATCCGGCGCGCGCCGCCATGCTGTCGCTGCTGATGGACGGCCGCGCCCATACCGCGTCAGAACTCGCGCTCACCGCCGGTATCACGGCACAGACCGCGAGCGGGCATCTCGCACGCATGGTCGACGGCAACCTGCTGGCGGCCCGTGCCCAGGGGCGCAACCGCTTCTACCGCCTCGCCTCTTCCGAGGTGGCGCATGTCATCGAAGCACTGATGGCGCTGGCTGGCACGCGCGCGCCGCCGGCCTCCCGGGCTGCCGCCTGGCGGCGCGATCCGGACCTGCGCTTCTGCCGGACCTGCTACGACCACCTGGCGGGCCAGGTCGGAATCGCCGTCACCGATGCGCTGACCCGTGCCGGCCACATCGAGCCGGAGGGCAACCGCGACTGGCGGCTCACCAACACGGGCGAGCTCTTCTGCGGCCGCCTGGGGATCGACGTGCCCGGCGCACGCCGCGCGGGCGGCCGGCACTTCGCGCGCCAGTGTCTCGACTGGAGCGAACGGCGGCCCCACATCTCGGGCGCGCTGGGCGCCGCCATCGCCGACACATTCTTCAAGCGCGGCTGGGCCGAGAAGCTGCGCCGCAGCCGCACCGTGCGGCTCACGGATTCGGGACGCCGCGCCCTCAACCGGGATTTCGGCGCGACCGTCTGAATTGCGGGCGGCGGGACAGGATCTCAGATCCGGAACCGCAGCGAGGCACGGGTCCCGGAAACGACCGGATCGTACTCGATCCTGGAGTGCAGGCTGGCCGCCATGGCGGTGACGATCTTCGATCCCAGGCCGGTGCCCTTGACCGCTCCGGAGCCCTTCCAGCCGACCCCGTCATCCTCGACGACGAGCAGGATCATGCCGTCCTCCAGGCGCCGCAGGACGACGCGGATGTCGCCGTGCGTTCCCGCCGGATAGGCGTACTTGTAGGCGTTGGTCAGAAGTTCCGTGACGACGACCCCGATCGCGACGGCCTTGTCGGTCGGGACGCGGACGTCGGCATCGGCCTGCAGCGATACATGGCCGCGCCTGTCATGAACATCGATCGCGGCCATCAGGTCGTCCACGAGACTCATCAGATAGGAGCCGAGCTCGACCACGCGCACGTCGGAGGAGGTATAGAGGCGGCGATGGATGCCCGCGACTGCCATGATGCGCGCCTGCATCTCCTGCAGGGCGTCCCGCGCGGCGCCGTCCTGCACCGCCGTCGCCTGGAGCCGGGCGAAGGACGCCACCAGCGCCAGGGAGTTGGCGATGCGATGGTTCACTTCGTGCAGCAGGGCTTCAGCGCGATCGCGTGCCTCCCGGATGGCGCGTTGCGCCTCCTCGGCCTCCGCCTTGAGCTTCTGGCGCTGCAGGGCCGAACGGATGGCCGCGCCCAGGAGCTCGCGGAAATGGCCCTGCACGTCCTTCCAAACATAGTCGGCCGCTCCCGCCTTGAGAGCGGCGACGGCCACCCGCGCATCCTCCGATCCGGTCACGTAGACGATCGGGATCTCGGGAGCGACGCGATGGATCCTCGACATGACGTCGAGGCCGGTCTCGCTGGTCAGATTGTGATCGAGCGCGACAGCGTCGAACCGCTCCCGGCTCAGGAGGTCGAGCCCCTGCTCGCCGGATACGACATGGCGCACGGCGAAACCATGCGGCGCCAGCGCTCGCTCGACCAGCCGTCCGATGCCGGCGTCGTCGTCGATGTAAAGGACGCGCGTCTCGGTCATTTTCGCTCGACCATGTGAGCCGGCAGCCGGGCTAGTCGGTTGTGGGGACCTGCATCACCGCCAGGAACAGGCCGAGCTGCTGGATCGCGTTCGCGAAGCTCTCGTAGTTCACCGGCTTGGTGATGTAGACGTTGGCGCCGAGATCATAGCAGCGCTTGATCTCGCGCTGGTCGTCCGTCGTGGTAAGGACGATCACCGGCGAGCGCTTCAGATGGACGTTCGACTTGACCTTGGCGAGGATGTCGACGCCGGTCATGTCGGGCAGATTGAGATCCAGCAGGATCAGCAGCCCCTGCGTGCTGTGCCGCTCGCCGCTCCCGTCAGGTCCCAGCAGATAGCTCAGCGCGTCCGTGCCGTTGGCGAACGAGATGATCTCGTTGTTGACGCCCGCCCGGCGGATGTTGCGCTCGATCAGCCGGGCGTGACCTTCATCGTCCTCGACCATCACGATGGATACTGGTCTCGCATTCATGCCATCACTCCCAGCTCGACTGCGTTCATTTGGCGGCCGCGCCTTCCTCGATCCGAAGCCGGCGCGGCAGATCCATGCGAAACGTTGCGCCCTGCCCAAGCTCCGACTGGACGGTGATGTCACCGCCCAGGCGCCGGGTCAGCGCTCGCACATGAGCCAGTCCGATCCCTTCGCCCGGCCGGTCCTGGCGGCCAGCGCGGCGGAACAGCTCGAAGATGCGCTCGTGGTCCTGCGCGGCAATGCCGCGCCCGTTGTCGGAGACCTCTATCACGACACGCCGTGCCCCCTCCCGTGCGGCCAGCACGATACGGCCCGGCCTCTCCGGGGACAGGTACTTTACGGCGTTGTCGAGCAGGTTGCCCACGATCTGCTCCAGAGCAAGCCGATCGGTGACGATGGCGGGCGCGGTCTCCGGGACCTCGATCGTCGCACCGGCCTCCTCCGTCTGATGGCGCACGCTGGCGGCGGCGGAGGCGAACAGGGCCGCCAGGTCGACCGGCTCGGGTCGCAATTCGCGCCGGCCCTCGCGCGAAAGCTTGAGGATCGCGTTGATGAGCCCGTCCATCCTCGTGGTGGACGCCCGGATGAAGCCGAGCGCCTCGGGAATCTCCTCGTCGACCGCGCGCCTGGCCTTTTCCGCCAGAGCTGCATCGCCGTCCACGAAGGGCCGCACGGAGGCCATGCCGGCCTCCAGCTCGCTGGTGAAGCCCATGATGTTCACCAGCGGCGATCGCAGGTCATGGCTGACAATATAGGCGAAGCGCTGGATCTCGTCGTTCGCCCGCGTCAGCGCCGCGGTCCGTTCCGCGACCCGCTCCTCCAGCCCGGCATTCAGCGCCTGCACCTGCGACCGTGCCGCCACGAGCTGTCGCGTATACTGCACCACCGTGAAGGCCGCGCCGCCCGCGAAGGCCATGATGAGCAGCGCGCCGGCGGCCGTGACCCAGACCAGCAGCGTCGACCCCCGGTCCACATCCTGCAGATGCGCCCCGATGCGGGCGTCCGTTTCGGCCATCAGCGCACCCAGCTGTGCCCGCACCTGGTCCATCAGGCTTCGGCCCACGTTGGAGCGGACGACGGCGACGGCGTCGTCGTGCCGCCCGGCCTCGGCGAGATGCAGGGTCTGATTGAGCTCGGCCAGCTTCTTCTGGAGGATAGTCGTCAGTTCCGCGACCGATTTCGACATCGTCGGATCGTCGCCGACCAGGACGGTCAAGGCCGCCAGATCGCGCGAGAGCTGCGGGATGGCCTGCCGGAAGGGCACGAGATAGCCCGGATCCTGCGTGATGATGTACCCGCGCTGGCTGGTCTCCGCGTTGAGCGCCGCCAGCATGATGCCGGTCGTGAGGACGCGAAGCTCGCGCTCGCGGACAGCCGCCTCGGCATAGTGGGAGGTCCGGGCGGACAGCCACAGCGAGGTGCCGACGATTGCCAGCAGTGCCACCAGGCCGGCAGCGAGATAGCCGACAGTGCGGCGGGCGAACGTCGAAGCGAACAGCGGCATGGTTGCGGGAAACGGGCGGGGATCGTTAGGATACCCGCGGACGATCAGGTATCAGGTTATTTCTAGCGCCCGGACGGCCCCGGCGCCATGGTTGTCCATCGTG
The DNA here is from genome assembly GCA_049323495.1 of Pseudomonadota bacterium. Lineage (GTDB taxonomy): Bacteria > Pseudomonadota > Alphaproteobacteria > Reyranellales > Reyranellaceae > Reyranella. The sequence continues at coordinate 51,502 of JBMONG010000001.1, read as the reverse complement.
CGCGGGACATGGCAGCCCTGCCCTAGGCCCCTGTGCGGTCGAGTCGCGCCTTGGTGAAGTCCACCCCGTCACCCGACGGGATCTTGGCGATCTGGGACGCGCGCAGGAAACGCTCTTCACCCACCGTCAGGAAGATGTTGGTGAAGAGCAGCGAACGCGTCCGGCGGACGATCTCGCAACGGCCCTCGACCCAGTCTCCGGCCCTCGCCGGAGCGACGAAGTCGAAGGTCATGCTGACGGTGGGCAGGAATTTGCGCAGCCCGGCCAGGGTGCCGCCGCCCATGGTGCCGACGAGGTCTGCCACCGTCATCATCATGCCGCCATGGAGGCCGCCGGCCGGATTGCACATGTGCTTCTGCACGCGGAAGCCCAGGACGAACTCGTCGGCGGTCCCCTTCTCCCCGCGCTTGGCGTAGAGCGTGCCGACATGGCTGTTGAAGGTGGGATCGGGTCGGCCGCGGTCGAAGTCGATGCGATGGAAGCCGGTTGGCGGGTCGTCTGGCAACAAGTCTAGCTCCGGGTCTTGAACGGGCGCTGGCGGCTGAGCAGCGCGAAGACGCCCATGCCCGCCAGCACCTGGTGGCGCGGACCATAGAGGCGGCCCCGTACCTGCGCCACATGCTCATCGTGCCCCAGGATCTCGCCGTCAGCCTGCAGCCAGTCGCCGACGCGCCCCGGTCCGAGATAGTCGAGCGACAGCTTGACGGTTACCGCCCGCCGCCCCAGCGCATGGACGACGGCTGTGCCCATGGCCGAATCGAGGAAGGCGGCCAGCATGCCGCCATGCACGATGCCCAGCGCATTGGCGTGGCGCGGGCCGGGCCGGAAGCCCCGGACGGCGCGGCCGTCCTCGATCTTCTCGAACCAGGGGCCATTGGCCGCGGCGAAGCCGGTCGCCTCCGTGAGCTCCCGGAAGCCCGGGGGAATGCTGAAGTCGGTCACGCGCCCTTGTACAGCAGGGTGCCGGCGAGTGCCTCCTTTCCACGCGGTGCGGTGACAGCTCAGGCGACCTTCGCCATCAGCAGCAGGCTGTAGCCGATGTAGTAGGTGGCGATCGTGGTGATGATGCGGTTCGACCAGACGCGGAACTGCCGGTCGGACAGGCGCTCGAGCATCAGCTTGCCGAGCGAGGTCCCGATCATCGACGCGGTCACGGCGACCGCGAGGAACCACGGCTCCGCATCGCCTGCGCCCTCGATCAGCGCGCCGAAATAGAAGAGCTTGAGGCTGTGGCTGAAGAGCTGGCAGGCGGCCTTGGTGGCGATGATGCGCTTGCGATCGAGGGCGGACCGCAGGAACAGCGTGTCGAGCAACGGTCCGGTGACGCCCGCCACCAGCATCAGCATCATGCAGATCGCGCTGCCCACCAGCATCTGCCCCGGCCCCAGCGTCCTGGGCAGCACGCTCGCCGGGATGGCTCGCACGATGAAGGGCGAGACACCGAGCAGCAGCAGCGCCACGGCCCGGTCCGGCACGTAGAGCCAGACCGACCACAGGGCGACCGCGGCGAGGCTGCCGACGACGCTGGCGGCGGCGATCCGCCATTCGATGTGCCGCCACCACAGCACCGCCCGCCAGCCGTTCGAGGCCATCTGGGTGACGGCATGGACGACCATGGCCTGGGGCAGCGGCATGACGAACAGCAGGACCCCGATCAGGATCATGCCGCCCGCCATGCCGAACACGCCCGAAAGGAGGGCGGTGAGGATCATGAGACAGGCCAGGCTGGCGGCCATCAGCGCGGTCATGGCGGCGGCTCCGAAAAGGTCGCCGGACCATGCAGCGCGCTACGCCACACTTCAAATATATGATAAATGGCATCCTAATATCCTGACCATATGATCTTGGGACTGCATGGAGCTGCGCCATCTCCGCTATTTCGTGGCCGTCGGGCAGGAGGGCCACATCACCCGCGCCGCGCAGAGGCTGCACATCGCGCAGCCGCCGCTCAGCCAGCAGATCAAGGCGCTGGAAGCGGAGGTCGGCACGCCTCTGCTGCTGCGGCACCCGCGCGGCGTGACGCTGACCGACGCCGGCCGCTCCTTCCTTACGGATGCCGAAGCGATCCTCGACCAGGTCGAACGGGCGGCGACGCGGGCGCGACGTACGGCGCGCGGCGAGACGGGCCGCATCGCTGTCGGCTTCACCACCTCGGCGCCCTTCCACCCGCTGGTCGCGCGCGCCATCCGCACGTTCCGTGCCGGTCGCCCCGACGTCACGTTCGTCCTGGAGGAGACAGGCTCCGGGGAGCTGCTGGCCGCCCTGCGCGAGGACAGGCTGGACGTGGCGTTCATCCGTTCCGGAGCGACGCGCCCGGGGCTGGCCGATCCGCAGGGCCTGGCCGTGCATGCGCTGCTGCAGGAGGACATGGCGGCCGCGCTCCCCGCCCGTCACCGCCTGACGCGCCGGCCGCACCTGACGCTGCAGGACCTGTCCGAGGAGACCTTCATCCTCTACCGGCGGCCCGACGGACGCGGGCTCTACGACGTCATCGTCGCGGCCTGCGCCGCGGCGGGCTTCAGCCCGCAGGTCGGCCAGGAAGCCCCGCGCATCGTCTCGACGCTCAACCTCGTCGCCGCCGGCCTCGGCATCACGATCGTGCCGGCCTCCCTGAGCCGCCTGCCGCTGGAAGGCGTGACCTACCGCCCGCTCAGGGGCCGGCCGGCCATCAAGGTGCCGCTCAACCTCGCCTGCCGCGCCGACGAACGGTCGGCGGCGACCCTGGGCTTCGTCGACCTCGTCCGCCGGCTGGCTTCATGACAGCCGTTCATGCACCGTGATGCAGAGCATTCATTTTCATCATCCCTGCCGCGCCTCCTAGGATGCGGTCCACACGGCTGACGAATGTCACGGGAGCAAGGCCATGCCCGACGCCAATCCTCCACCCGGCTTCGAGCCGCTGTTCCGGAGCAGTCCGTTCCTGGACCATCTCGGTCCATTTTTCATGCGCAAGCAGCCGGACGGCACGTTCGTCATCGGCCTGCGCGTCCAGCCGCATCATGCGAACGGCCGCGGCGGCGCCCACGGCGGACTGCTGATGACCCTGTGCGACATCGCGCTGGGCTACCGCACGACGTCGAGCGTCCGCCCGAATCCGATGCTGACGACAGCCAGCATCACGACCGACTTCGCCGGCGCCGCGAAGGTGGGCGACTGGATCGAGGCGCATGTCGACGTGCAGCGGGTCGGCGGCAGGATGGCCTTCGCCAACTGCTACGTCGTGCGCGAGGGCGAGCGCATCGTCCACGCCAGCGGCGTATTCGCCCGCAGCGGCGATCGCCCGGGCAATGCCGCCGAGGGCACATGAGGTCCCACATGGCCCGCATCGTCGTGATCTCCGACCCGCATCTTTCGCCGACGCACGGCTTCTTCTGGGACAATTGGTGCCGCACCTGCGAGGCGGTGAACCGGCTGGCACCCGATGCCGTGATCGTCAGCGGCGATCTCTGCATCAACGGCCCCGACAGCGACGCGGAAGTGGCGTTCGCTGCGCGGGCGCTCGGCCGCCTCGCGCCGCCGGTCCATGCCATCCCCGGCAATCACGACGTCGGCGACGAGCCGCCGGGGCAGGAAGCCGAGCAGATCATCGACGAGCGCCGCCTCCAGCGCTGGCGGTCGGCGTTCGGGACCGACCGTTTCGCCTTCGACGCCGGCGGCTGGCGCGTGCTGGGCCTCAACGCGCAGCTCCTCGGCTCGGGCCTGCCGCAGGAAGGCGAGCAGGATGCCTGGCTCGACGCCGAGCTGGCAGCAGCGTCGCGGCCGGTCCTGCTGGCCCTGCACAAGCCGCTGTTCCTGCAGTCGCCGGACGAGACCGAGACGACGGCGAAATCGCTCAACCCCGAACCACGCGCCCGTCTGCTGCGCCGACTGGGCGACGCCTCCGTGCAGGTCGTCGTCAGCGGCCATCTGCATTGCCACCGCGACCGCATGCGCGACGGCTTGCGCCACGTCTGGGCTCCGTCGACGGCGTTCCTGCTGCAGGAGCCGGTCGACCCCGCCGCCAAGAATGCCCTCGGCATCCTGTCGGTCGAGCTGGACGATGCCGGCGCGGAGTTCGAGCGGCTCGACGTCCCCGGCCTCGTCCCCTACGACCTTGCCACGCTCAAGGAGCATGGCCGCTACAAGTACCTGCGCGACATGCCGGCCTGCCCACCGGAATTCGGCGAGCAGCGGCTTTGACACCGCCGCCGGCGCGCCTCTTGATACGTCCATGATCAAGACCGTCGGGCATTCCAATCACACGATCGACCGCTTCGTCGACCTGCTGAAGGCGGGCGGCGTCGAGGTGGTGGTCGACGTGCGGTCGACGCCCTACTCGCGGCGCTTCCCGCAGTTCGGCCGCGAGCGGCTGGCGCAGAGCCTGTCGGGTGCCGGCATCCTCTATCGCTATGAAGGCGCGGTGCTGGGCGGCAAGCCCACCGACGGCGCCGGCTACGACGCGCTCGCCGCGCGGCCCGAGTTCGGACAGGCACTGGATCGCCTGATCGCCGACGCGGCGGATACCACGCTCTGCCTGATGTGCGCCGAGAAGGAACCGCTCGACTGCCATCGCACGGTGCTGGTGTCGCGCCGCCTGGCCGAGCGGGGTGTCGAAACCGAACATCTCCTCACCGACGGCGGACGGCTGCCACACGCCGCCGTCGAGGAGGCACTGCTGGCCGCCGCCGGCGAAGACCATCCCGATCTTTTCACGACTCCCGGCGACCGCGCGGAGCGCCTTGCCCGCGCCTACGCCCGGAGAGAGAAGGCCATGAAGCGCGGCTGAAGCGGCGCGTTCAACCGCCGCTGGCATTTTTCTTGCTGCACGCTCTTCGTATCGGAACGAGGAGCGCATCATGACTCTCAATCGTCGCAAGCTTCTCAAGGCCACGGCCCTTGGCACTGTCGCGACAGTAAGCAGCCCCTTCGTGATTCGCGATCTTCGTGCCCAAGATGTCATCAAGATCGCCGGCATCCACGACACGTCGGGCGGCCTCGACATCTACGGCAAGCAGATGGTCGCCACGCTTGATCTGGCCGTGAACGAGATCAACGCCGCCGGCGGCGTGCTTGGCCGCCAGGTCCAGCTCATCAATTACGATCCGCAGTCGAACATCCAGCTTTACACGCAATACGCCACCGAAGCGGCGACCAAGGAGAAGGTCGCGGTCGTGCATGGCGGCATCACCTCGGCCTCACGGGAAGCCATCCGGCCGCTGCTGAAGCGGTTCAATACGCTGTACTTCTACAACACCCTGTATGAAGGCGGTGTGTGCGACCGCAACATCTTCTGCACGGGGTCGACCCCGGCCCAGACGGTCGAGAAGCTGGTGCCCTATGTCCAGAAGAAGTGGGGCAAGAAGATCTACACGATCGCGGCGGATTACAATTACGGCCACATCACCGCCAAGTGGGTGAAGAAGTACGCCCAGGACAATGGCGGCGAAGTCGTGCAGACCGACTTCTTCCCGCTCGACGTGACCGACTTCGGCCCGACCATCAAGAAGATCCAGGCCGCGAAGCCCGACCTCGTGATGTCCGCGCTGGTCGGCGCGGCGCACATCTCGTTCTACCGCCAGTGGGCCGCGGCGGGCATGAACAAGCAGATCCCGCTCGCCTCCACGACCTTCGGCAACGAGGTCGTCATCACCTCGCCGGAGGAGCACAACGGCTACGTCGTGGCCTTCGCCTATCTCGAGGGCATCGACACGCCGGCCAACAAGAAGTTCGTCGAGACGATCCACGGCAAGTACGGCATCCCGCACATGACCGAGCTGGCGACCATGACCTATCACGGCATGTACCTGTGGGCCGACGCCGTGAAGAAGGCAGGCTCGCCGGACCGCATGAAAGTCATCCAGGCGCTGGAAGGCGGCGCCTCGTTCGACGGGCCGGCCGGCAAGACCACGATCGACCCGCAGACCCACCACACGGTGCTCGACGTCTATATCGGCGAGGCCAAGGACAAGAAGTTCGTGGTGCTGGAGAAGTTCTCTCAGCAGCAGCCGGCCGACACGCAGGCCGTCTGCGACCTGAAGAAGAAGCCCAACGAAAACAAGCAATACGTCATCGACGTGAAGACCTGACGCTGGAGACTTCCTTCCCCGCGCGGTCTCCGCGCCGGGGAGGAAGGTTGACCTGGCTGGTAGGCGTCGCATGGACTATCTCGTCATTTTCCTCCTGCAGATCGGCAGTGCCGTGGCCAGCCTGGTGCTGCTGAGCATCGGGCTGGCGGTGATCTTCGGCATGATGCGCGTGATCAACCTCGCGCACGGCGAATTCCTGATGCTGGGCGGCTATGCCGCGATCACGGCCTACAATGCCGGCGTCAACCTGTGGCTGGCGATGCTGATGGTGGCGCCGCTCACGGTCGGCGTGTTCGGCGCGATCGTCGAACGCCTGGTGATCCGCCACCTCTACGGCCGGCTGATCGACACCATGCTCGCCACCTGGGGGCTGAGCCTCGCCATGATCGGCTTCGTGACGGTGGTGTTCGGCAACACGGTGTCGGGCATTTCTGCGCCGATGGGAAGCCTGCAGATCGGGACCTATCGGACCGGCGTCTACGAGATCTTCCTGATCGCCGTCGCCGCGATCCTGATGCTGGCAGGCTTCCTGGTCCTGCGCTACACGCGGCTCGGGCTGATCGCACGCGGCACGATGCAGAACGCGGCGATGGCGGCGGCGCTCGGGACCAACCCCTCGGCCGTGTACGCCGTGACCTTCGCCGTGGGCGCCGCGCTGACCGGCCTGGCCGGCGGGCTGCTGGCGCCGCTGTCGGGCGTCGTGCCGACCATCGGCGCCGCCTACATCGCCAAGGCCTTCATCACCGTGATCAGCGGCGGCGCCGCCATTCTGTCGGGCACCGCGATCGCCTCCGCCCTGCTCGGCACCATCAACACCGTCACGACCTTCGCCTTCACGCCGGTGCTGGGCGAGGTGGCGCTGCTGGCAGCGGCCGTCATCCTGCTGCGCCTGCTGCCGCAGGGCATCACCGGCCGGTTCTTCCGGAGAGCGCTGTGAGGAATGGCTTGCCGATGAAGCCGCGCGCGCTCGCCATCCTCGGCAATCTCGTGGTGCTGGCGGCCGGGCTGGCCGTGCTGTTCGGCCTGCCGGCGCTGGGCGAGACCTACCTGATCATCAACTCGACGATCTTCGCCGCCTTCGCCATCCTCGCCCTGTCGCTGGCCCTGATCTGGGGCTATGCCGGCATCCTGTGCTTCGGCCAGGCCGCCTTCTTCGGCCTGGGCGGCTACACCTACGCCGTGGCCGCCATCAACATGGGCGACACCACGATCCCCGCCGTGCTGGCCGTCCTCCTGCCGGCGCTATTCGCCGCCCTGCTGGGCTACTTCATGTTCTGGGGCCGCATCAGCGACGTCTATCTCGGCGTCATCACGCTGACCGTTTCGCTGATCTTCTTCCGCTTCATCAACCAGACGGCCGGCGAGCAGTGGAACATTGGCGACGCGCCGCTGGGCGGGTTCAACGGCATCCCGGCGACCCCCATCCTCAACTGGCCCGGCCGGCCGGACGAGCAGCTGGCGCCGGACGACATCTTCAGCCTGACGGTCGGCCTTCTGCTGATCGCCTACTTCTGTTGCAAGGCGCTGCTGGCGACCAGCTTCGGCCGCGTGATCGTGGCCATCCGGGAGAACGAGACCCGCGCGGAGCTGCTCGGCTACGATACCCGCGTCTACAAGCTCGCGGTGTTCGTTATCGGCGGCGGGCTGGCCGGTCTTTCGGGACTGCTCTTCGCCAACTCGGTCTTCGTCAGCCCCACCATGTTCAGCCTGCCGGTCAGCGGCCAGATCATCATCTGGGTGATCATCGGCGGGCTCGGCACGCTGATCGGGCCGGTGATCGGCTGTATCCTGATGCAGTTCCTGACCAACTATCTCGGCACGCTGAGCCAGGTGAAGGGCTTCGGCTGGGTCGACCCCAATCTCGTGCTGGGCGTGCTGCTGGTGGTGTTCGTCCTGCTGGTGCCCAAAGGCCTGACGGCGCTGGCGGCCGACAGCTGGCGGTGGCTGCGCGGCACCATCGGCCGGCCCCCGGCGGAGACGCCGAACGTCGTCGGCGAGCCGGCGAGCGAGCGGGCGGGCACCCCATGACGCCGCTGCTGGAGGCCCGCGGACTCACCATGCGCTTCGGCGGCGTCGTCGCCGTCAACAATGTCGGCTTCACGCTGCGCGAAGCCGAGCTGCGCTGCGTCATCGGCCCCAATGGCGCGGGCAAGAGCACGTTCTTCAAGTGCCTCACCGGCCAGCTGCGACCGACCAGCGGCGACGTGCTTTTCCGCGGCGATTCCGTGGCCGGCATCCCGACCCATGCCATCGCCCGGCGCGGCGTCGGCATCAAAACCCAGGTGCCCAACGTGTTCGATGGCCTCTCCGCGCGGGACAATGTCTGGATCGCCGCCGCGAAGGTGGCGCCGGGCAGCATCGCCGACAAGCGCACCGATGAGGCGATGGAGCGCGTCGGCATCACGGCCATCGCCCAGCGCACGGTCGGCCAGCTCGCCCACGGCCAGCGCCAGCTCGTGGAGCTCGCCATGGTGATCGCGCCCGAACCGGACCTCATCCTGCTCGACGAGCCGGCCGCGGGCATGACCGACGAGGAGGTCGATCGGCTGGTTGGCCTAATCCGCGAGCTGAACCGGCGGCACGCGCTGGTCGTGGTCGAGCACGACATGCAGTTCATCCGCCGCATCGCCAAGACCGTGACCGTGTTCCACCAGGGCGCGGTGCTGATCGAAGGCGACGTCGAGGACATCCTGGCCGACGACCAGGTGCGCGACGTCTATCTCGGCAAGCAGGCGGCATGATGCTCCGAGATCCGTTACGGACCTCCAAGTAGGGGACAGACCATGCTCGACGTCCGCTCCCTCGCCTCCGGATACCAGAAGATCCCGATCATCCTCGGCGTGTCCTTCCAGGTCACGGATGGCGAGTTCGTGGGCATCCTGGGCCACAACGGCATGGGCAAGTCCACCCTGCTCAAAACGCTGGTCGGCCAGCTGCCAGCGACGGGCGGCGCCATCCGCTTCGCCGACGCCGACATCACGCGCGCGCCGTCGCACAAGCGCGCGCGGCTGGGGCTGGGCTACGTACCCCAGGGCCGCCAGATCTTCCCGGGCCTGTCGGTGCTCGACAACATGCGCATGGGCGCGGCCAGCGCCGGGCTGGGCGACGAGGTGCTGGACGAGGTCATCGAATCGCTGCCGCGGCTGAAGCCGATCCTCGGCCGTGCCGGCGGCGTGCTGTCGGGCGGTGAGCAGCAGATCCTGGCGCTGGCGCGCTGCCTGTGCGGCCATCCCAAGCTCGTGCTGCTCGACGAGCCGACCGAAGGCATCCAGCCGTCGATCGTCGACGAGATCATCGAGATCCTGCTCGGACTCAAGACCCGGCACAGCCTGACCATCGTGCTCGTGGAGCAGAACCTCGAGTTCATCCGCCGCCTGTCTGACCGCGTCCTGATCATCCAGAAGGGCCGCATCACGGGAGAGATCCCACCCGACAAGCTGCAAGATGACGCGCTGGTCGCCGAGTTCGTCGGCATGAGCGCGCACTGAATTCCAGCCACCGAGGGAGAAACGAATGGCAAGCGTGAAGATGCCGACACCGGACGAACTGACGCAGGTCGGCGCCGAGCTGGGCATTAACCTGTCGGATTCCGACGTCACCTTCTTCCTGGAAACGATGGCCGGCAATGTCGCCGCCTACAACCTCCTGGAATCGCTGCCCGACAACCTGCCGGTCGTGAAGTATCCGCGCACGCCGGGCTACCGTCCGGGGCCGGAGGAGAACAAGTTCAACCTCTGGTATTACAAGAGCGAGATCAAGGGGGCGCCCGAGGGCAAGCTCAAGGGCAAGCGCGTCGCCCTGAAGGACAATGTCTGCGTGGCCGGCGTGCCGATGATGAACGGCGCCTCGACGCTCGAAGGCTATGTCCCGGACGTCGATGCCACCGTCGTGACTCGCCTGCTCGACGCCGGTGCCACGGTCGTCGGCAAGGTGCATTGCGAGTACTTCTGCTTCTCCGGCGGCAGCCACACCTCGGCCCCCGGTCCGGTGCACAATCCGCGCAAGTACGGCTACTCGGCGGGCGGCTCGTCATCCGGCAGCGCCGCCATCATCGTCACCGGCGAGGCAGACATGGCAATCGGCGGCGACCAAGGTGGATCGATCCGCATGCCGGCTTCGTATTGCGGCATCGTCGGGCTGAAGCCCACTTGGGGACTGGTACCCTATACCGGCATCATGCCCATCGAGCTCACGCTCGATCACACCGGGCCGATGACCGCCACCGTGGCCGACAACGCGCTGATGCTGGAGGCGATCGCCGGCCCAGACGGGCTTGATCCGCGCCAGATGGGCTGCACCGTCGATGCCTACACCAAGGCGCTGGGCGGCAGCGTGGCCGGGCTGAAAATCGGCGTCGTCAAGGAGGGCTTCGGCCATCCGCAGTCGGAGCCGGTGGTCGACGCGCTGGTGAAGAAGGGCGCCGCGAAGTTCAAGGAGCTGGGCGCCACGGTCGAGGAGGTCTCCATCCCCTGGCATCTCACCGGCATGGCGGTGTGGTCGGCGATCGCCGTCGAGGGCGCGACCTGGCAGATGATGCTGGGCAACGGCTACGGCTTCAACTGGAAGGGTCTCTACGTCACCAGCCTGGTCGATGCGCATTCGGCGTGGCGCGAGCGGGCCGACGAGCTGTCGGACACGCTCAAGACCACGATCCTGTTCGGCAAGTACGCGCTGAACAAGTATCGCGGCCACTACTACGCCAAGGGCCAGAACCTGGCACGCACCCTGGCCGCGGCCTACGACGCCGCGCTTGCCAAGTACGACCTGCTGCTGATGCCGACCCTGCCGCTGCGCGCCACCAAGCTGCCCGACCCGACCGGCCCGCGCATGGATATCATCAGCCGCGCCTTCGAGATGCTGCCCAACACGGCGCCGTTCGACGTCACGGGCCATCCCGCCATCACCATCCCCTGCGGCATGAGCGACGGCCTGCCGGCCGGATTGATGCTGATCGGCAAGCATTGGAACGAGACGACCATCTACAAGGCAGCCGATACCTACGAGAAGAGCCACGACTGGAAGACCGTGACGGCATAGAGAGCCGGGCTCGCGTTTCCAATATGACGGCACCGCCCGCGGTTCCGTCATATTGGAAACCGCTCTAGACTCCCCCGCCAGAAAAGGGGGGCAAGGACATGCGTCTGATCGCGGTGCTGCTGGTGCTGCTCGTCGCGGCGAGCCATGTGGGCTTCCTGGTGCTGGAGATGTTCCTGTGGAACGACCCGGTCGGGCACCGCGTCTTCGGCCTGACCCCGGAATTCGCGGCGGCCTCGGCCACGCTGGCGGCCAACCAGGGACTCTACAACGGCTTCCTCGCGGCTGGCCTGCTGTGGGGCCTGCTGAGCGGGCGGCGGGATGTGACGGGCTTCTTCCTGTGCTGCGTCATCATCGCCGGTGTCTATGGCGGGCTGACCGCCCGGATGTCGATCCTGTATATCCAGGCCGCGCCGGCCGTTGTGGCGCTGCTGGCCCTGCTGCTCGCCCGGCCCGCACGCGCGCGTCAGTCGCTGCTGTAATCGGAGAAGGCGAAACGCCGGTCGGCGGCGCGACCTTCAAGAGCCATCTGCGCCAGCAACTCGCCGATCGCCGCGGAGTGCTTGAAGCCGTGACCCGAGCACGGCGAGGCGACGACGACACGGTCCAGATCGGGATGCCGGTCGATGATGAAGCGGGCGCCATCGACCCAGGTATAGAGGCACACCTTGCTCTTCACGCAGGCCGGCGTCAATCCTGGCAGGAAGGGCGCGACGTAGGTCTCGTACATCTCGGCAACCTCGGCCGCGCCAACCGTGCGGTCGACGCTCTCCGGCGTCGTCGTGACGATCTCCTGCTCGGTCGCGATCTTCACCCCCTCCTCGATCCCGCCGGTCGCAGGAAAGCCGTAGATCACCTGAGGACGCGGCACCTGCCAGATGTAGACGGGGAAGCGCTCGGGCGCGAAGGCCGCATGCGCGGCCTCGTCGCGCGCGCGGAACCAGTGCAGCACCTGGCGGGTCACCTTGAAGGTGCCGGCCTGGCGGGGCGGCAGCAGGCCCGGCAGCCAGGCGCCGGCGGAGACGATCAGCTGCGCGGCAGCATAGCGGCCGCGGTCGGTGGTCACGACGACGGATGCTCCGTCCTGCTCGAACGACGTGACGGTCTCGTTCAGGTGAAGCTCGGCGCCGGCCTCCTGCGCCTTGCGCAGCTGCAGGGCGATGCAGCGCTCCGGACGGACGAAGCCGCTTACCGTGTCGTGGTAGGCGGTATCCCCATCGCCGACCGCGAGCGCCGAAAAGCGCCGCCGCAGCGCCGCCGTATCGAGCATCTCGAATTCCAGGCGGGCCTTTCGCGCCGCATCGACCGTGGCCTCGACGAACTTCGGCACGCCGTGGCTGGCCGCGCGCTCGCCGGGCCCGGAGATTACCAGCAGGCCGTTCTGGGTCAGCAGCTCGGCGCCGGAGTCGGCTTCGAGCTCGCGCCAGATCTCGTGACTGCGCCGCGCGAAGGCAGAGTATTCCGGTCCCTCCCCGCAGGCGATGCGGGTGATGCGCGTATCGCCATGGCTGGAGCCGAACGCGTGCGGCGGAGCGTGGCGGTCGATGCCCAGCACGCGCGCGCCGCGTCGGGCGAGCTGCCAGGCGGCCGCCGCGCCCATCGCGCCGAGGCCAAGGACGATCACATCGCAGGACGGAGGCATCGGGTAGCGTCGCATGCGCGAGGTCTTCTTTGCAAATTCGCCCGCAGCGCGCTATAAGCTCGCTCATGCTGCGCATCGCCGCCATGACCTGGAACCGAAAAGTCGCCACCCACGGTGGGACGACGGGGGCTTGCGCGCGCTGAGGATCGACTAGCGAACGTACCTCGAAGGCCCCGCCGATCGGACGGGGCCTTTGTCGTTCGCGGGCGCCCGTCTCCGGCTCAAGCAGGAGAAGCGTCAATGTCTGCCGATGAAATACCCAGTCCGCCGCGGTCCGTCGGAGTCGTCGGCGCCACTGGACTGGTCGGAGAGATCATCCGGTCCATTCTGGAAGAGCGCGACTTTCCCGTCGGATCGCTGCGGCTGTTCGCGTCGGCGCGCTCGGCCGGCAAGCGGCGCGCCTGGAAGGACACGGAAGTCGTGGTCGAGGATGCGGCGACCGCCGACTATTCCGGCCTCGACGTCGTGTTCTTCTCCGCCGGTGGCGAGACTTCGCGCCGGCTGGCGCCGCGCGTCGCGGCCGCCGGCGCGACCGTGATCGACAATTCGTCAGCCTGGCGCGGGGATCCGGCCGTGCCGCTGGTCGTGGCCGAGGTGAATCCGCACGCGCTTGCATCGATCCCCCGCGGCATCGTCGCCAATCCCAATTGCACGACCATGGCCGCGATGCCGGCGCTGAAGCCGCTGCACGACGCGGCCGGCCTGCGCCGCCTGGTGGCCAGCACCTACCAGGCCGTGTCGGGCGCGGGCGTGGCGGGCGTCGACGAGCTGGAAAGCCAGCTCGCCCATGTCGGGCTGGGGGCGACAGCCCTGGTGCGCGACGGCAACGCGGTGGATTTTCCGCGCGGCGGCAAGTGGGCCGCGCCGATCGCCTACAACGTGGTTCCGCTGAACTATCGGATCGTCGAGGACGGCTATTCCGAGGAGGAGGTCAAGCTACGCGACGAGAGCCGCAAGATCCTCGAGATCCCCGACCTGGCGGTGTCCGGCACCTGCGTGCGCGTGCCGGTCTATACGGGCCATGCCGTGTCGATCAACGCCGAGTTCGAGCGTCCCCTGCCCGTCGAAACCGCCCTGGAACTTCTGCGCAGTGCGCCCGGAGTCGTTCTCAGCGACGTGCCCACGCCGCTGGAAGCGACCGGCTGCGATCCGGTCTTCGTCGGCCGCGTGCGGCGCGATCCGACGGTGGCGCACGGGCTCGCCCTGTTCGTGGCCGCGGACAACCTGCGCAAGGGCGCGGCGCTCAATGCCGTGCAGATCGCCGAGCGCCTGCCGATGCGGCAGAAGCCGGCACGGAGACGGCGCGCGCTGGCGACGGCGTGACGCCCGCATCGCCGCCCGGCTTTGTCCTCCGCCCTGTCCCTCGCTGGTGAGCCGGCGCGACACGTCGCGGCAATGGCTGGGGCGCCAGGATTCGAACCTGGGAATGGAGGAATCAAAATCCTCTGCCTTACCGCTTGGCTACGCCCCAATCGGCGGCGCGAACATAGAGGGTTGGATCGACGGTGCAACCCTCTCCTGCGCGACCCGCGGGGCGTCAGGCCGCCTGCAGCGCCTTCTTCAACATCTCGCCATGGACGAAGGCGCCGTCACAGTAGAGCAGCGCGTGCGCGGCGGGATCCAGCGCGATATCGACGATCTCCCCGAGATAGATCGTGTGCGTGCCGGCGGCGACCTTCGTCACCAGGCGGCAGTCGAACGACACGGGGCAGCCCTTCAGCACCGGCGCGCCGGTCGACATGGTCGACCAGTCGCCCAGATCGTGGAAGCGTGCGTCGCCCTCGACGCCGTCCATGCCGGCGAAGCGTTCGGCGATCTTGCGATGGCCCGGCGCGAGGACATTGACGCAGAAGAAACCGGCATCGCCGATCGGGTCGTGGGCGCTCGCCGACCTGTTGACGCAGATCAGCAGTTGCGGCGGCTCGGCCGAAACCGAGCAGACCGCCGTGGCGGTGAGCCCGCCGCGCAGGTCGCGATGACGGGTCGTGATGAGGGTTACGCTTGCCGCGAGGTGGCGCATGCCCTTCTTGAAGGCGGCCGCATCGATACTCATGGCTGCGACTCTAGGGCACGAGGATGGCGCGCGGCCAGTGGAAACGGACAGGGAACCCGGGTCCGCAAACTATTTGCACGCATGGCGCCAATATAAGCATGTCATAAAACCTTCATCGCAACGTCGCGAATTGACGTTGCTCCCGAGCGCTCGGTGGCTACGGTCGGCCGGGCATGGCTCCGCTGAAATCCGGCATCGCGCCGTCGACCTCTCCCGACGTGGCGCTGCGCCACATCGTGGCCAAGTGCCATGCCGATCTCGTGAAATACCGCAGGATGGTGTTGGCTGGCCGCCGGCCCGAGGGCATCCACCAGACGCGCGTGGCCCTGCGGCGGCTGCGCGCCGCCTTCAGCCTTTTCCGCCATGCAATCGACGGCCCGGTGATGCGTGCCCTGTCGGCGGAGGCCAAGTGGCTGGCCGGCGAATGCGGCCCGGCGCGCGATCTGCACGTCTTCCTGACCGAGATCGCCGACGAGGTCTCGCCGCTCGTGCGCCGCGTGGCGCGACGGCTGGCCGATTCGCACCTTCAGCGCGCCCGCGCGGCGCTGTCGAGCGCCCGCTTCGACGCCTTCGACCGCCAGCTCCACGCCTTCCAAGACTTGTCGCCTGCCCATCCGACCGACCGGCTGGACGCCTTCGCCCGCAGCGCGCTGAAGGCCCGCCACGACAAGGTCCTGCGCCGCGGCCGCAAGCTCGAGACGCTGTCCGTCAAACGCCTGCACAAGCTGCGCATCGCCATGAAGAAGCTGCGCTACGCGGCGGAGTTCCTGCAGCCCGCCTTTGCACGGCCTGCGGTGAAGCCCTATATCGAGGCCACGGCGCGCCTGCAGGGTGCGCTCGGCATCCTGAACGACCGCGCGGTCGCCCATGAGGTGCTGGCCGATCTCGCAATCGCCGCTCGCTCGACCGAGGACGTGGCGCCCGAGCTCAAGCGGCTGGCCAAGCAGGCCGACGGCGGCAACAAGCGGCTGCGGCGCAAGCTTGCGGCGGCCTGGACGGCGTTCAGGAAGGTCGAGCCATTCTGGTGAGGGCGCCCCGCGCGGCGGCTGTCGCCGAGGCCCGGCCGGCGCGCACCGCGATGGTAGAGACCCGAGGAGCCAATGAGCGACACGCAGACCGCCGCCGAACAGCGCATTCCCGTCACCGTGCTGACCGGCTTCCTCGGCAGCGGCAAGACCACCCTGCTGAACAAGCTGCTGCGGCGGCCGGAGCTTGCCGACACGGCGGTGATCATCAACGAGTTCGGCGAGATCGGCCTCGACCACCTGCTGGTCGAGAAGTCGGACGACGAGGGCATGGTCACGCTCAACTCCGGCTGCCTGTGCTGCACGGTGCGCGGCGACCTGGTGCGCACGATGAGCGAGCTGTTCCTGAAGCGCTCCAAGGGCGAGGTGACACCCTTCAAGCGCATGGTGGTCGAAACCACGGGCCTCGCCGATCCGGCCCCTATCCTGCACACGCTGATGACCGATCCCCTGCTCGCCTCGCGCTACCGGCTCGACGGCGTGGTCACGACGGTGGACGGCGTCAATGGCACGAGCACGCTCGACAACCACGAGGAGGCCGTGAAGCAGGCCGCCGTGGCCGACCGGCTGCTGCTCACCAAATCCGACATCGCCGAGGCGCCGCGGCTCTCGGAACTCAAGGGCCGCCTGCACCAGCTCAACCCCGGCGCGCCGTTCCACGCCATCGCCGGCGGCGAGATCGATCCCAACGAGATCCTCAATGCCGGCCTCTACAATCCCGACACCAAGACCGCCGACGTGAAACGCTGGCTGCACGAGGAGGCCTACGGGCACGAACACGGCGGCGGGCATCACCATCATCATCATGGGCACGGCCATGGGCATGGGCACGATCACGGACATGAGCATGAGCACGGGCATGACGAGCAGGATCCGCACAACGTCAACCGTCACGACGACCGCATCCGCGCCTTCTGCATGACCTTCGACGAGCCGATGAGCTGGTCGACCGTGGCGGCGGCATTCGACGCGCTGGTGACCTATCGTGGGCCTGACCTGCTGCGCATCAAGGGCATCCTGAACGTCAGGGACACGGACAAGCCGGTCGTGATCCACGGCGTCCAGCATGTCTTCCATCCGCCGGCCACGCTGGAGGCCTGGCCGGAGGGCGACGACCGCAAGAGCCGTGTCGTGTTCATCACCCGCGACATCGCCGAGAGCACCATCCGGAAGGTCTTCGCCTCCTTCTTCGACGCCGAGAAGAAGGGCTTCGACGCCGAGAAAAAGGGCTCGACGCAGGACGAGAGCAAGCCGTCCCAGTAGGCAGTTGACTGCGCGCCGTCAGAAGAGCTGCGTCACCCGGATCGTGAAGACGGCGGCGAGGTCGTCCGACGGTGCCAGAGCCGGCTGCAGGTAGAGCTGGATGTCTGGCGTGACCAGCAGTGTCTTGTAGACCGACCAGGTCCAGTAGGCCTCGATCATCGTCTCGCTGGGGCGCACGAACGCGCCCTGATAGAGGGAGAGGTTGACGGCGTTCCACGCCATGCCGAGCCCGATCTGGTCGTGCGAGTTGCGCTTCAACGGATCGTTGAGCACGGCGCCGCCGGCGATCGACGACTGGATCTGGAAGCTCGACTGCCAGGCCGTGTTGGCGCGCAGGAACAGACCCCATTGGTCGCCGATCGGCTGCGACGCGCTGAACGACAGCCCGGAACTGGCGAGCGGCTGCAGTTCGACGCTCGGCTGGTTGTAGTAGAGCAGCGAGAAGGTGCCCTGCCCCCAGCCGGCGACCGTGGGCGACCAGGCACCGTAGAGGAACCACGCATACTGCCCCTGCCGGAAGGTGGGGAACTGGACGTAGCTGCCGCTGAAGTCGCTGGCATCCTGGAAGCCGGCGGCGAAGGTGATTTCCTTGCTGGGATTGAGCTGTGCATAGAGGCCGATCCCGGCCTGCGAGTAGTTCTGGCTGCCGTTCTGCGTCAGGGAATAGCCGATGAAGTTCACCTGCTGATCGTTGGCGTAGGCGTTGCCGTCGAAGTTGGAGAAGGCGTACTGGCCAAAGGAGAGCGCCAGCCACTCGCCCGGAAAGCCATGCGTGTAGGTGAGCTGCACGAACTGCTGGTTGGCCGTCGGCTGGTTGTTGATCGGGCTGACGAGATTGATGTTGTCGCCCAGGCTCGTGCCCGAGGCTCCCGACAGGTACTGAGCGGCCATGAGATGAAACTGCACGGAGCCGTCCCCGAAAGTGGGCGACGAGAAGATGTCCCAGTTCACCGCCGGCGTGAACATCGCCTGCACGGCGCCGTAGCCTCCGTTCGGCGTGCCCCACTGGCTCATCACCGACGCCTCCATGGAATAGGTGATGCCTGTCGCCTCCTGAATTTCCTTCTTCGCCTTGGCATAGCGCTGATGCGCGCGGCCGGCCTCGCCGCTCAGCGACGCGTCCAGCCGTTCCAGCGCGTCGCGATTGACGTCATGGATCCTACCGACCAGCTTCTGCCCATCCGGGTCGTAGGTCTGCGCATCGGCAGGAGCGGCCATCAAGGCACTGCCTGCCAGAACCAGGCCCCAAACAACCGTCGAACGCATCTGGACTCCCCGCCCTCCCCCTCCGCCCGGCGACTCTCTGCCAAGCGAAACCATCAACCCTTATCGTGCCCCAAGATCACGAACCGATGACGAAATGAACCGCATGGGACTTGCCCCGGGCGGTGCGGCGGCTCCACACTTTTAACGCATTCCCGGAACGAAGAGAACAAAATGGCCGTCGTCGAAACCGAACGCCACGGACAGGTGCTCGTGGTCAGGATGAACCGTCCCGAGCGGCTGAACGCCCTCAATACCGAGATGCGCACCGAGCTGGCGCGGATCTGGACCGACTTCCGCCACGACAAGCTGCTCGAGGTCGCGATCTTCACCGGTACCGGCCGCGGCTTCTGCGCCGGCGAGGACATGAAGGAGACGCTCGAGCACGGCACGCCGGGCGGCAAGCGGCCGGCGCAGGAGGACCCGTTCATGGCGGGCACGCTCGAGAAGCCGGTGATCGCCGCGGTGAATGGATTCGCGATGGGCGGCGGCTTCATGCTGGTCGAGCGCACCGACCTGCGGCTGGCGGTACCCGAGGCGGTCTTCGAGGTGTCCGAGGCCAAGCGCTGGCTGCTGGGCGGCTACAATCACGGCCACATCGCCAACCTGCCCTATCCGATCGCCATGGAGATGGCGCTGGGTTTCCGCTTCACCGCCCAGCGCTTCTACGAGATCGGCTTCCTCAACCGGCTGGCCAGCGCCGACCAGCTGATGCCCGAGGCGCTGAAGATGGCCGAACACCTGCTCAGCCTGCCGCCCGCCTCGCGCGTCAACACGGTGCACATGATGCGCCAGATGCGCCCGGCGCCCACCGGCGCCCACCAGAAGCTCGCGGCCGCCCTGCATGAACATGGCGCCAAGAGCGACCTCATGGAATCGCGCGCCGCCTTCGCCGAGAAGCGCAGGCCCAACTTCAAGGGGTGGAACGACCCCGATGACCGCTACCGGCTGCCGACGCTCGATTCGACGGGGGACTGAGCCGCACCGTCACTGGAGGAACAGGCGTCTCGCGTGGTAGGGCTTCGCCATGGCGAAATCCAAGGCAGCGGCCGCCGCGGCGGCCAAGGAAGTCCCCCCGGCCAAGGGCAACGGAGCGGCCGCCGACGGCGAGGACAAGCCGATCCGGCACCTCTACCTGGTGGACGGCTCGGGCTACCTGTTCCGCGCCTATCACGCCCTGCCGCCGATGACGCGGCCGGACGGAACGCCGATCAACGCCGTCTACGGCTTCTGCCGCATGCTGGTGGCCGACCTGCTGGACAAGCCCGAGGTCGACCATATCGCCATGATCCTGGATTCGAGCGAGGTCACGTTCCGCAACCAGATCTACGACAAGTACAAGGCCAACCGGCCGCCGCCCCCCGAGGATCTGGTGCCGCAATTCCCGCTCATCCGGGAGGCCGCGAAGGCCTTCAACGTCACGGTCTGCGAGCTCGACGGCTACGAGGCGGACGACCTGATCGCGACCTACGCCCGCATGGCACTGGAGGCCGGCGCGACCTGCACCATCGTTTCTTCCGACAAGGACCTGATGCAGCTCATCCGGCCCGGCGTCGACATGATGGACCCCATCAAGAAGACGCGGCTCGGCCCCGAGGCGGTATTGGAGAAGTTCGGCGTCGCGCCGGACAAGGTCGTGGACGTGCAGGCGCTGGCCGGCGATTCCGTGGACAACGTGCCGGGCGTGCCCGGCATCGGCGTGAAGACGGCGGCCCAGCTCATCAACGAGTATGGCGACCTCGAGACGCTGCTCGCCCGCGCCGGCGAGATCAAGCAGCCCAAGCGGCGCGAGGCGCTGATCGCCCATGCCGAGCAGGCGCGCATCTCGCGCAAGCTGGTCCTGCTCAAGGACGACGTCCCGGCGCCGGCGCACCCCGATACCTTCGACAAGCGCCGGCCTGATCCCAACGTGCTGCTGCCCTGGCTCGAGCTGCAGGGCTTCAAGAGCCTGCTCTCGCGCTTCGCCACCGAGCTGGGCGCGGCGACCGCCCCCGTGGCCTTGGCCGCGCCGTCCCCGCAGCCGGCGCAGCCGGCCCCGGCCGCCACGCCCGCCCTGCCGGCGCCCGCCGCGGCGCGCCCCAGGAGCAACCAGCCCTTCACCCCCGCCGACTACGAGCTGATCGCAGACGAGAAGGCCCTCGACGAGTGGATCGCAGAGGCGACCAGGGCCGGCGTGGTGGCCTTCGATTGCGAGACCGATGCGCTGGATGCCCAGAATGCGGGCCTGGTCGGCGTGTCGCTGGCCCTGCTGGAGGGTCCGTGGGGCAACGTCAACTCGAGCCGGCGGCGTGCGGCCTACCTGCCGCTCGGCCATCGCAGACCAGGCGGCGCGGCGCAGGGCTCGCTCGATCTCGCGGGGGACGGTTCCGCGGACACGGCCGGCGAGCTGCTGCCCGACCAGATCCCCTTGAAGGCAGCGCTCGCCAAGCTGAAGCCACTGCTGGAGGATCCGTCGGTCCTCAAGGTCGGGCAGAACATCAAGTACGATATGTGCGTGTTCCGCCAGCTCGGCATCGAGATCGGGCCGGTGGACGACACGATGCTGCTCTCCTTCGTGCTCGATGCCGGCAAGCACAACCATGGAATGGACGAGCTGGCCGAACGCTACCTCGGACAGAAGACCATCAAGTTCTCCGACGTGGCCGGCAGCGGAGCCAGGCAGGTCAGCTTCGACAAGGTGCCGGTCGACAAGGCACGCGACTACGCCGCCGAGGATGCCGACGTCACCATGCAGCTCTGGGCGCATTTCAAGCCGAGGCTTGCGACGGAGCACATGGTCACCGTCTACGAGACCATCGAGCGGCCCCTGATCCCGGTGCTCCTGAGCATGGAGCAGGCTGGCATCAAGGTGGACGCGCCGCAGCTCAGGCGCCTGTCGGCCGAGTTCGAGAAGCGCATGGGGGAGCTCGAACGCGAGATCCACAAGATCGCGGGCCGCGAGTTCAATGTCGGCTCACCCAAGCAGCTCGGCGAGATCCTGTTCGACGAGCAGAAGCTGCCGGGCGGCCGCCGCAACAAGAACGGCACCTGGGCGACCGACGTCAGCATCCTCGAGGACCTCGCGGCGCAAGGCCATGCGCTGCCGGTCAAGATCATGGAGCACCGCCAGATCGCAAAGCTGAAGGGCACCTACACCGATGCCCTGGTGCGCCAGCTCGATGCGAAGACCGGCCGCGTGCACACCTGCTACCAGATGACCGGGGCGGCGACCGGCCGGCTGGCCTCGACCGATCCCAACCTTCAGAACATCCCGGTGCGCACCGAAGAAGGCCGCAAGATCCGCGAAGCCTTCATCGCCGAGGCCGGACACAAGCTGCTCTCGGCGGACTATTCGCAGATCGAGCTGCGGCTTCTCGCGCATGTCGCCGACATCGCTTCCCTGAAGGAGGCGTTCGCCCGCGGCGACGACATCCATGCCATCACGGCCAGCGAGATGTTCGGCGTGCCGGTCAAGGGCATGGACCCCCTGGTGCGCCGCCGGGCCAAGGCGATCAACTTCGGCATCATCTACGGCATCTCGGCGTTCGGCCTCGCCCAGCAGCTCGGGATCGGCCAGCCCGAGGCCCGCGAGTACATCGCGCGCTACTTCCAGCGCTATCCCGGCATCCGCGACTACATGGAGCGGACGAAGGAATATGCCCGCAGGAACGGCTATGTGAAGACGCCCTTCGGACGCAAGATCCACCTGCGCTTCATCAACGACAAGAGCCAGGGCATGCGCGCCTTCGCCGAGCGGGCGGCCATCAACGCGCCCCTGCAGGGAG
Organism: Pseudomonadota bacterium; assembly: GCA_049323495.1. Lineage (GTDB taxonomy): Bacteria > Pseudomonadota > Alphaproteobacteria > Reyranellales > Reyranellaceae > Reyranella. The sequence goes on along the minus strand of JBMONG010000001.1, from coordinate 29,393 downwards.
GGGCGGCCGACATCATCAAGAAGGCGATGATCCGTCTGCCGGCCGCGCTCGTCGCCGCGGGACTCAACAGCCGCATGCTGCTGCAGGTCCACGACGAGCTGCTGTTCGAGGTGCCCGACCCGGAGATCGAGAAGACCAAGGAGGTCGCCCGCACGGTCATGGAAGGCGCCGCCACGCTGTCGGTTCCACTGGTGGTCGAGACCGGCGTCGGCGCCAACTGGGCGGCGGCGCACTAGGCCATGCGCGCGTTGTGGCCGATCCTCGCGACTGCCGGGCTTGCAGCGGCAGCGGCGGCGCAGGACCAAGACCCCAGCCGCCAATGGATCCTGCCATCGGCGGGCTTCATGCACGGCTCAAAGGCCGTGATCGAACACCGTGCCTGTTGCGGGCCGACCGTCCACGATGCCGACCTGCCGGATTCCGACAGCGCCGCACTGGCGAGATGGAGCGGCCTCGCCTCACGCGCCGGCGGTGTGCTCTCCCTCAAGCTCGCCGGCAACCGCACGCTTACGCTGACCGATTGCGACGAGCGGGCGGGCTGCGAGCCCGATGACACGCGCGTCCATCGACTGGTCGACCGGTGGCCCCAGCAGGGGCTCTATGTCGTCTCGGTCGGGCTCTACGAGGAAAGCATCGCCTATCTGGTGTCGGAACACGACGGCGGTACCCTAGTGGCGATCGCGCCGCCCGTGAAGTCGCCGTCCGGCCGACAGGCCGTCGCGCTGGTCTCCAACCTGCTGTCCGGCGTCACCCTCCAGATCATCGACCTTTCCAGCGATCCGCCCACGACGGACCTGGTCACGGCCATGCCCGATTGCGGCAACGCCGGCCCCCCTGCGTTCCTGCGACCTCTCCCGGTATGGACGGACGACACGCATGTGGCCTTCGAAGGCGAATCGCCGCTTCCTTCGGACAATCCTCATGCCAAACAGCTCTTGCGCGTCGAAGGCGGCAGGAGCCAATGGCAGTGTTGAGCGCGCAAACGCCCGAACGGGAAGAATGATGAAGCATCTGATCCCTCCTCTCCTGATCGCCGCCCTTCTCTCCCTTGCCGCCCCTTCCCTCGCCCAGACGGACAAGCCGGCCGAACGCACCGCATTGCCGTCCAAGGGCCTGTTGTGGGGCTCGAAGATGACGCTCGAAAGCGAAGCGTGCTGCACGGCGCTTCCCGGCGCCAAGCTGCCGGACCGCACGGAGGCTGCGGTCCTCGCGAAGCTCGCCGACCGCGCGCAACGCGACGGTCCGATCCTGAAGCTCCGGTTGCAGGGCGGCCGCACGCTGAAGATCACCGACTGCGACGTGGAGGATGCCTGCGAGGCCGAGCGCTTCCGCACGCATCGCCTGGCCGCCTGGTGGCCGGCATCCGGCTACTATGTCGTGAAGGTAAATTTGTACCAGGGCGGCTTCGCCTATCTCGTGTCCGAACGGACCGGCCGGACGACCCGCGTCGTGGCGGTGCCCGTGCCGTCGCCATCGGGCAGCCGCGCGGTGGCGATGGGCGAGGACGAGCTGGAGATCATCGACCTCAGCGGCGAATCGCCCAGCATCGTCACCGTGACGGAAGGTCCGCGCTGCGGCGGCGCGTCGGAGGCTTCTCTGGGCAAGCCGGTCTGGATCGACGATTCTCGTATCCGCTTCGAGGGGCTCAAGCGCGCGACGCTGCACGTGGGGGCCGGCAAGGCGGACTGGCAATGCTGACGACGGAGAGAGAACAGAAATGAAGATCTGGGGCCGCGCCAACTCGATCAACGTGCAGAAGGTACTGTGGGCCGCCGGCGAGTGCGGCCTGAAATACGAGCGTACCGACGTCGGCGGCGCCTTCGGCGGCAACGACCAGAAATGGTACCTCGACATGAATCCCAATGGCGTCGTGCCGACGATCAATGACGGCGGCCGCATCATCTGGGAGAGCAATTCGGCGGTGCGGTACCTCGCCGCCAAGTATGCCGCCGGTACGTTGTGGCCGAACGATCCCGGCCAGAGGAGCGACGCCGACCGCTGGATGGACTGGCAGCTCAGCACCATTTCCGACCCGATGCGCGTCGCCTTCTGGGGGCTGATCCGCACGCCGCCCGAGAAGCGTGACATGGCCGCCATCGAGAAGGCGGTAGAGGAGACCGGGCGCCTGTTCGGACGGCTCGACGGCTGGCTCGAAGGCCGGCGCTATGTCGCCGGCCAGCACTTGACCATGGGCGACATACCGGTCGGCTGCTTTGTCTATCGCTGGTACGCGCTCGACATCAAGCGGCCGGACCTGAAGAACGTCCGCGCCTGGTACGAGCGGCTGACGACGCGGCCGGCCTATGCGCAGCACGTCATGGTGAAGCTGACCTAGCCCCATGGGCTGCCACGCCAGGCGGGGGGTCCGGCTGATCCCAGCCGGACCCGTCGACGTTATTGACGCTTCGGCAGCCTGCTCTGCTCTGCCACGATCGCGCGATCGATCACCGTGAACAGATAGGCGTCCGGCGCCAGCGTGCAGCCGCCGCGCACGAGATAGCCGATCTGCTCGCCCAACGGACCCTCGGGAATGACCACGCCGCGATAGCGTGCCGAGTGCTCGGCAAGGTACTCCGCCAGCGCGCGTCGCGCCGGCTGCGTCATGGCATGCGCTTCCTTGCAGGTGATGTAGGCGGCCTGATCGAAGTTGAGCGGCGGCATCTGGGCGTGGGCCGAGCCCGCCGCCAGCAGCAATGCGACGCCAGCCGCAACGCATGAGCGCTTCATGGTGGTTCTCCCTACTTGTTGCCGATGGCGCTGCCGGTGATGTAGCCCGCGGCGCCACCGATCAGGCCGGCACCGACGACCGTCCCGAAGCTGCCGCCGGCGACCGCCGCGATGCCGGTGCCCAAGGCCGCGCCGGTCAACGCACCCTTCTGGCCCGTCGTCATGTTCTCGCAGCCGCCGAGGAAGCCGGCGACGACGACCAGTGAGAGGATTTTCGCTTTAATCATGGTCTTCTCCTGCTGAATGGCGCCGCTCAGGGAGGCGTCATGTCCGCCTTCTTCCATCCCTGATCCGGATTGAACGACGTGATGGCCGCGGCCTTCTGGGGCGTCTGGGGCCCGAGATCCTGCTGGTAGACCACGCCGTCCTGATTGACGATGAAAGTCATGACGCCCGTGTCGCCGTAACGCACCGGCCAGGCGATCACGCCGAAGCCGCCGATCATCCGGCCGTTCACAAGATAGTCGCGCGCACCGCCCGGCGCCGCCGAGCCCTGCGCGTAGAGCAGGCGGAAGAAGTAGCCGTAATGGCCGTCCGGCGCCTGCCCGTCGGCCTGCGCCCGGGCGACCGCCGGCCCGAGCGGGCTCTGCGGCTCGCCGGGCTTGGCGGGCCAGTAGAGGCCGTCCTTGCGGCCAGGCGAGCTCAGCAGACGGCGAGCATAGGCCGGCGCGCCCGTATCCATCGGATCGAGAGCCGCATAGTCGGATTGCGCATCCACGATCGCCAGCAGCGTCTGGACGACGGCGGCTTCGTCGTGCCCGATGCGGCGCAGCACCATGTCCTTGAGGCCCGCGGCCACGTCGAAGTGCCATTCCGCCCCGCTCTTCACGAGCGGAATGGGCAGCGTCCATCCGGCATCGCCGACCTCGATCCTCGCCCTGTCCTCGCCCGACATCAGGATCTTGTGGCCCTTGTCCCAGGCAGCGAGATAGGCCGTGCGCCGGCGCTGGACGTCATCGTCGGTGCCGGGCACGAACTCCCGCCAGTCAGCGCCCCACATGGCCGCGATGGCCTGCCTGTCATTCTTGCGCACGGCATCGGCGAGCGCCACGGCCGCAGCCTCGGGGGTGGCGAAGGACTGCAGCTTTGCGACAGGCTGGGCAAGCGCGCCGGCAGCGCCCACCGCGACCATGGCGAGCGACAGAAGCCAACGCCGGAGCAGACCGATACTCATCGCCGGAATCCCCCACCCCGCATGCCGCCGCCCCGGTCGAAGCCGCCGCCGCCAAAGCCCCCGCGATCGAAGCTTCGATCGCCCCAGGACGAACGGCCGCGTTCATAATCGCGATTTACCTGCTGTCCGCCCCGGTCGACGCCGTCGAAGGCGCTTGCGCGCCCGTCGCCGCCCCGTGCCGCGGGCGCGCGCTGCTCCAGGGTCCCGCGATTGCTCTCACGGCTGGCGGCCGAAGGCTCGCGGCCTTCGAGCTGGCCGCGGAACTGCTCGCGCTGCTGAGCCCCCGGGCGGACCTGGTTGTAGCGCTCGCGCTCGGCCTGTGTCCGATACGGCACGCCGCCACGATGCGCCGGATCGAACTGCCACTGACCGTTGCGATAGCGGTTGGCGTCGAAATTGTTGGCGCTGATCGTCGTCGCCCGGTTGACGTTGACCGTCGTGTAGCTGTTGCCCCAGCCGGAACCGCTCCAGCCCCAGTGCCAGCCGCCGAACATCGCGGCGCCGGCCGCGACGCCCAGGCCGAACATCATCCCCGTCATCAGGGCCGCTCCGTAGTTGGGCGGCGGCGGGTAGTAGACCGGCGGATAGGCCGGATAGGGCCAGGCCCCGTAGGCCCAGGAAGGGTTGTAGTAGGGAACGTAGACCACCTCGGGATTCGCCGGCTCGATCACGATGGCGCTGCCGGCGCTGCTCGACTGGGTGGTGACCTTCTGCTGCTCGGTCGTCTTGAGGTTCCCTGCGGCCATGGCGTGGGCGCGCAGCCGCTGGATCGAGGCGGCGACGTCCTTCTGCTGGCCGATCATGGCGTCGCCGACCTTCTGCGTCCAATCGAGATGACTGTTCATCATCGACAGGACCTGCGGGAAGGCGACCAGCGACTTCACGCTGACATCCCAGTCCTTGTCCTTGACCGCCGCCACGGCAGCGTCACCCTTCAGGGTCGGGTTGGCCTGCGACCAGCGCGCCGCCTCGACCACTTCCAGGGGATAGGTCGCCGCCATCAGCGTCTGCGCCAGCAACGCATCCGGGTAGAGGGCAATCGGTGCCAGCAGCTGATCGAGCTGCTCAGGGGTGAATGACTTCTTGGAATCCTGCGCCCGGAGAGCGAATGACGGCCCCAGCACCAGGACCATCGTCGACAAACCCAGCAATCGGCGCCGGTTCATTCCCTGCCCTTCCCCGCGAACACGATGACCACTCCACACTAAAGCGAATTCTCATCGAATGGAACCGCTCGCGGGTCCATGCGGCCCGTTGGCCACCAAGGGCGACGGCCGCCATGTCACGCCAGACGATAGACCTGGACCGGCTGATCGTGGCCCTTCACCTGCCGCTCGACCGGCGCGATCGTCCCGAGGCCGAGCGATGCCCTTTCTTTCAGAGCGGCGATGGTATGGCCGCTGGCGAGAACGACGATATCGTCCGCCGGTCCCATGAACTCCTTGCCGAGCTGCTCGAAACGCTGGGCGATGTTGACCGTGTCGCCCACGACCGTGAAGTTGACGCGGCCGGGCGCCCCGATGTTGCCCACGACCACCGGCCCCGAATGCAGCCCGATGCGCACGCGGATCGGCGGCAGCCCGGCGACGTGGCGCTGGGCGTTGTCCTCCCGGATCGCGCGCGCGATGTCCAGTGCGGCACGCACGGCATGGTCGGCGTGATCGTCCATGCGCGACAGCCCGCCCCAGACCGCCATGACGGCGTCACCGATATACTTGTCGATCACGCCCTGCTCGCGCTCGATGCAGGCGCCGAGCAGCGCGAAGTGATGGTTGAGCAGCTCGGCGGTCTCCTGCTCCGGCAGGTCCTCCGCCTGCGGCGTGAACTCGACGATGTCGCTGAACATCACCGTCACGGTGCGCCGGCGCGAGCGCACCGCATCCTCGCCCAGCTCCATCAGCCGGAACACCAGGCGATGCGGCACGTAGGCGCCGAACCATTTCAGGGCAGCGCGTGCCTTATCGAGGCTGTGTCCGGCATCGTCGATCTCGCGCAGCCGGGAGGCGCGATGGAAGGGCTGATCGAACTCGAGGCGCTCGATCGCCTCGGCGGCCGAGGTGATGGTGCGGATCGAGCGCGCCATGCTGAGGCCGATCAGAAGCGCCAGCAGAGCCGCCACGGCCAGCGTAGCGGCACCGACGATGGCCCCGTTGGTCAGCCGGTCGAGATCGCTGGTCGCCGTCTCGATCGGGAAGTACTGGCCGACCAGCCAGGGATCCGGTCCGTAGCGCTGCAGGACGCGGTAGACGAACACCCAGCGCCGCCCGTCTGCCTCCACAATGTGCCCGACGTCCCCCAGGGCCCGGTCGATCTGCGCGATGCGCACCGGCGAGCTCCAGATCGCCGCCAGCACGGGATCGCCCACCTCCCCGATCGTGGGCAGCGGCCTGTCTTCCGAAAGGCCCAGGCCGCGGGGGTCGACCAGCCGGCGGTGCGCCAGGACGTGGTCGCGGCCGACCAGGATGAAGTAGCGCCCGCCGCTGTCGGGTGTCGCCTCGCCGATGAGATAAGAGAGGTCCCCGACCGCCACCGTGGCGATCAGACCACCGATGAAGGCGTCGTCGACGCGGCGGACCGGCGTGCGCACGTTGAGCACCGGCTGGCGCTGGATGTCGCTCCAGAACAGTGCCCCCCAGAAGGTGCTGTGCTGGGTCTGCAGTTCCCGGAAACGCTCAAGACCGCGCGGCTGGCTGGCGAGCGGTACGGTGTCGCGGATGATCTGCCCGTCGGGCTTGCGGATGACGCGTTCGAGCTGCAGGTCGAAGGTGGCGAAGGCCGCGCTCGACACGGCCGGCACCTGGCTCATCATCACCCAGAGCGCCTCGCGCATGTCGACAGCGGAGTTGATGTCGAGACGACCGGCGGCCGCGAGGGCCGCGATCATCTCGAGATGACCTGCGACCGGATCGAGCCGGCTGCGGATGGCACCGATCTCCGCCTCAACGACCCGAGAGGCGCGGTCGACCAGCAGCCGCTCGGCCGTGTTGGCCGCTCCGGCCAGCACGACGATGTAGGCGATGCCCGAGATCAGCGCGAGCGAGATGAAGGCCAGCGCAAGGGCGATGATCAGCGGGAGCCGCAGCCGCCGCCGACTGGCGGCCGCGTTGGTGGAAAGCGGTATCACGGCCGGCGCATCATAGAGCGGAATGAGATGAGTTGCGCGCGTCCCTCATCTCATTCGCGCGTAAAGGTGATCGTGCTTCGAGAGGGCACGATGAGTCCGGCTGATTCCAGCCCGACTCTTCATGCTTCAGGCCCTCCCGTCGCGACCGTCTTCAGGCCGCGGTCCGGATCGCCGCCTGCTTGACCTTGCCGTCCACGTGCTTTTCGAACTGCTGGAAGTTCTGCTCGAAGCGCCGGGCGACGTCGCGTGCCGCGGCATCATAGGCCTTCTTGTCCTGCCAGGTGTTCTTCGGATTGAGGACCTCTCCCGGCACGTCCGGGCAGGCCGTCGGCACATGCATGCCGAAATGCGGATCGGCGGACGTCGCCACCGAGGAGAGGGTGCCGTCAAGCGCCGCCCGGACCATCGCCCGCGTATGGCGGATCGACATCCGCTGCCCGACCCCGAAGCCGCCGCCGGACCAGCCGGTATTCACCAGCCAGCACTTCACATGCTGTCGTGCCATCTTCTCGCCGAGCATCTTGGCATAGACGGTGGGATGCAGGGGCATGAAAGGCGCCCCGAAGCAGGTGGAGAAGGTCGCCTGCGGTTCGGTCACCCCCTTTTCCGTACCCGCGACGCGGGCGGTGTAGCCGGACAGGAAGTGGTACATCGCCTGTTCGGGCGAGAGGCGGGAGATCGGCGGAAGCACCCCGAAGGCATCCGCCGTCAGCATGATGATGTTCTCGGGCGTGCCGGCGAGGCCGGTATCGGAGGCGTTGGGGATGAAATCGAGCGGGTAGCAGGCGCGGGTATTCTCCGTGTGGCGCCCGTCGTCCAGATCGAGCGCCCCGGTGAGCGGATCGAGCACCACGTTCTCCAGCACCGTACCGAAGCGGCCGGTGGTCGCGTAGATCTCGGGCTCCGCCTCGCGGCTCAGCTTGATGACCTTGGCGTAGCAGCCGCCCTCGAAGTTGAACAGGCTCGACTCGCCCCATCCGTGCTCGTCGTCGCCCAGCAGCGTCCGCGATGGATCGGCCGACAAGGTCGTCTTGCCGGTGCCCGACAGGCCGAAGAAGATCGCCACGTCGCCCTTGGGGCCGACGTTGGCCGAGGCATGCATCGGCAGCACGTTCTTCGCGGGCAGCAGGTAGTTCAGGATCGTGAACACCGACTTCTTGATCTCGCCCGCATACCAGGTGCCGCAGATCGCCACGACCTTGTCCGTGAAATTCACCAGGATGGCGCAGTCGGACGCCGTCCCGTCCAGCTCGGGGTCGGCCTGAAAGCCCGGCAGGTTCAGGATGGTGAAATCGGGGCGGAAGCCTTCGAGCTCTTCCGGCCGCGGACGCAGGAACATGTTGCGGGCGAACAGGTTGTGCCAGGCTGTCTCGGTCAGCACGCGCACGCCGATGCGGTGCTCGGGATCGGCGCCGGCCCAGCAATCGCGGACGAAGAGCTCGCGGCGCTGGGCGTACGACAACATCCGGTTGTAGAGGGCGCGATAGCGCTCCGGCGCCATCGGCTTGTTCGTCTTGCCCCAATCGATGCGCCCCTTGGACGCCTCGTCTTCCACGAAGAACTTGTCGTTCGGCGAGCGGCCGGTGTGAACGCCTGTGCGCACGACGAGAGCACCCCCGTCAGCCATCTGTCCCTCTCCCCGGCGGATGGCATGTTCGTAGAGCGCAGGAACCGGGAGGTTCCAGTGGACGTGGCCGAGGTTCTTCAACCCCAGAGATGCCAGCCCGAATTTGGGAACGACGAAGCCCGTCTGTTGCACCACGTGTCTCCTGTCTTGGGAACTCTAAGGCAATCCATTCCAACGCGGAACGAAGCCGCGCGTTTCGGCCCCAGCTTCTGTAGGCTTATGCGCTACCGGCAGCCCAGTAGAGAGGCAAGACCGGGCATCTACCTGCGACAGTTTTGTGCCCAACAAGATGTGGATCAGCCTTCGCATCCGCGAAAACCTTGTCGCGCTGCAAAACGCGGCGCCGTTCTTCGATGCAAAATCTCTCAGGGGGCGGGCGTGGCCCGTGCCTTGCCGACCAGCCCCACCAGCACCCTTCGGGCGTCGGCGGCATCATCGAGGGGCGCATCGAAGGGAAGCCGGGCGACCTTGCCGCCGCGCCGCAGATCGATGCCTTCGGCATCGATGCCCGTCATCCTCCAGCGCTCTCCCGCGAGCCCGAGCAAGCGGCTCGCATAGAGCTGGACCGCGTCGGCATGGTCGTCGTTCATGTGGGACACGATCCCCGGTTCGGCCTCGGCCAGGCCCGGTGCCGTCAGCACGCCGAGTTCGGCGCCCGACAACCAACGAATTCGGCCGAACCCCGCCACGAGGTGTGCGCTTTCCACCGCAACCTTGTAGAAGTTGAAATCCTTGAAGCCCGCGTACATCTCTGCATCGGGATGGCGCGCGAGGAAGCGTCGAGCGATCCGTTCGTCCGAAACCCGCGCGCCCCGCCCCAGCAGGGTGACCCGCGGTCCAGTCAGCGGCTGGTCCAGCCCTTGCGTGCCGTCGAACAGCAGCGACACCCTCGGGTCGGAGGCCATGGCCTTGGTATGTTCCGCCAGATCGCTCATCAGGAGGATCGGCGACAGATCATGGTCGACAGCGACCAGGACGAGCGACGCGTAGGGCCACGCTCCACCCGCGGCGGAGAGCCCGCCGACGGGCAGCAGGGTCGCGAGAGCGGCGCGGTCGAGGCCACGCACCAGCGCGCGAACGGCGCGGGCCATGTCTTCGTGTGTCATTCGGGGATAAAACCGCCTTAATTCTCACCGATGGCAGATTGGGGTGGCGGCGGCAACGACCCGGTCTGTGATACCATTGTCCGCCCCGTCAGGAGAAGAGAAGCCGTGCGCAAGACAATCGCCCTCGTCGACGACGACCGCAACATCCTCACCTCCGTGTCGATGCTGCTCGAGGCCGAAGGGTTCCAGATCAAGACCTACAACGATGGCGCCTCCGCCCTCGAGGGACTCAACCAGGCGCCGCCCGACCTGGCCATCTTCGACATCAAGATGCCGCGCATGGATGGCATGGAGTTGCTGAACCGGATTCGCAAGACGCAGCAGTTCCCCGTCATCTTCCTCACGTCGAAGGACGAGGAGATCGACGAGGTACTCGGCCTGCGCATGGGCGCCGACGACTTCATCCGCAAGCCGTTCTCGCAGCGCCTCCTGCTCGAGCGCATCCGCGCCGTGCTGCGCCGGGCCGACGCCGGCGGCGGCAAGGGTGAAGGCAGCACGGAACGCATCGTGCGAGGCGAGCTGGTGCTCGACCCCAGCCGCCACCAGTGCACCTGGAAGGGCAAGGAAGTACATCTCACCGTCACCGAATTCCTGCTGCTGAAGTCGCTCGCCGAGCGACCCGGCCACGTCAAGAACCGCGACCAGCTCATGGATGCCGCCTACGGCGAAACGATCTACGTCGACGACCGTACGATCGACAGCCACATCAAGCGCGTGCGCCGCAAGTTCCGCGAGGTCGACAGCGAGTTCGAGCAGATCGAAACGCTCTATGGCATCGGATACCGATACCGCGACTCCTGACGCGGGCCGTCGCCGCAGCAGGCTGCACAGCCTCGCGGCACGGATCGCCGCCGCATTCCGGTGGGGCAAGACGCCCGCCCAGCCGGCGGAGTCGCCATCCCTCCTGCGCCGCCGGCGCAGCGCCACCCGGCGCTATTCGCCGCTCACCCGTCGCATCCTGCTGCTGAACATCATTCCAGTGGCGTTGCTGACGCTGGGCGCGGTCTATCTCAGCGACTACGAGGAAGAGCTGATCGACGCCGAGCTCGCCTCGCTCGCGGTCCAGGGCGAAATGGTGGCGGCCGGCATCGGCGAGGTCGCGGTGGCCGGCGGCGAGACCACGGTCAACCGCCTCGATGCCGAAGCCGCGCGCCAGCTCCTCACCCGGCTGGTTCGGCCAACGGGCGTGCGTGCCCGTCTGTTCAGCGAGACCGGCGAACTTCTCGGCGATTCGTCCATCCTGAGCGATGCCGGCCGCATCCACGTCACCCCTCTGCCGCCGCCGACCGATGGGTCGGAAATCAGCCCCGATCTCGGCGGTCGGATCGGCGACTGGCTCGCGCGGCAGTTCTCGCGCGTCGACCGATTCCCGGAATATGTCGACCGCGCCCTCCCGACGGTGCGGGATTTCCCCGAGGCGGGCAGCGCCCTGCGCGGCTTCAACGCCTCCGCGGTCCGGGTCGGCCCGGGCGGCATGCTGATCCTGAGCGCCGCCGTGCCCGTGCAGCGCTACAAGCAGATACTGGGCGCGCTGGTCCTTACGCGCGACAACCGGGCGATCGCGGCGTCGCTGCGCGAGGTGCGCTACGACATGATGGTGATCGCCGCGGCTGCACTGGGCATCACCGTCCTGCTGTCGCTCTACCTGGCCGGCACGATCACGCAGCCCATCGTGCGCCTGGCGCGCGCGGCCGACGAGGTCCGCCTCGCGCGGGAGAGCCGGCCCGAGATCCCCGACCTCGGCAAGCGCGGCGACGAGATCGGCGATCTCAACGACGCCCTGCGCTCCATGACGGACGCCCTCTGGCAGCGCATCAACACGATCGAGAGCTTCGCCGCCGACGTGGCGCACGAGCTCAAGAATCCGCTCACCTCGCTCCGGTCGGCGATCGAGGTCGCCGCACGCCCCAATCTCGAGCCCGAGCGGCGCGAGAAGCTGATGGCCATCGTGATCGACGATATCAACCGGCTGAACCGGCTGATCACCGACATCTCCGACGCCTCGCGCCTCGACGCTGAGCTGATGCGCGGTGAGGTCAAGCAGGTCAACCTGGGCACGCTGCTCGGCGACATGGCGAACCACTACACCGCTACCGCCGCGCAGAAGGCCGGCGTCGAGGTCGAGCTCCGGCTCGCCGCCAACCCGCCCTATCTGGCGCACGGCCACGACGGCCGCTACGGCCAGGTCTTCCGCAACGTCATCGACAACGCGTTGTCCTTCAGCCCGCCGGGGTCGCGGATCGTGATCGAGCTGAGCCGTGCGCCTCGCAGCGGCCCCTTCATCGTCACGATCGATGACGAGGGGCCGGGCATCCCCGAGGACAATCTGGAATCGATCTTCCAGCGCTTCTACTCCGAGCGGCCGACCGAGCATTTCGGCCAGCACTCCGGGCTCGGCCTCTCGATCTGCCGGCAGATCATGGAGACCTATGGCGGCTCGATCTCGGCATCCAATCGGCGCGCCGCCGACGGCCGCATCCTGGGCGCGCGGTTCACGATCCGCGTTCCGGCGGCCGCTTCGAGAAAGTGACATGCTCGTGCACGCCACCTGCGTGGCGATCCGGGCCAGCGGCCGCTGGCGGGCCGCCCTGTTGCGAGGTCCGTCGGGGGCCGGGAAGTCGGATCTCGCCCTGCGACTGATCGAAGCGGGCGCACGCCTGGTTTCCGATGACCAGACATCGCTCCGGAGCCGCGACGGCGCCGTGCTGGCCACGGCGCCCGCCTCGATCCGCGGGCTGATCGAGGTGCGTGGCATCGGCATCGTACGGCTCGACCGCAGCGAGCTGGTCGCACGCGCCGCGATCGCCCTGCTGGTCGATCTGGTCGATGCGGCCGAGATCGAACGCCTGCCCGAGCCTGGCCACGAAGTCCTCCTGGGCGCCAGGCTGCCGGTGGTGGCGCTTGCGCCCTTCGAAGCCTCCGCCCCTGCAAAGTTGCGACTTGCCCTGACGCAAGCGGGCAAAGCATCATCCGCGCCGCGCCCCCATGCCCGATAGCCCCGCCCCCGTCCCTCCGGCAAGCCACGGCAGCGCGCGACGGCCCTTCGTCGTCGTGACGGGCCTGTCCGGAGCCGGTCGTGTGACGGCGCTCAACGCCCTCGAGGACATGGGCTACGTGGCCGTCGACAACGTGCCGCTGCCGCTGCTCGGCGATCTGATGCGCTCGACGGCCGGAAGCTCCGGCGAGCTGGCGGCCCCGCTGGCCTTCGGTGTGGATACACGCACCTTCGGCTTCGAATCCCACGATCTGGTGCGGCGCATGCGGGACCTCCGCCAGCGACCGGACCTGGCCGCGCGCCTCCTTTTCCTCGATTGCGACAGCGAGACCCTTCAGCGCCGCTACACGGAGTCGCGACGGCCGCATCCGCTTGCGCCGGACCGCCCGCTCATGGACGGGATCGCCGAGGAACGGAGCCAGATCGGCTGGCTGCGCGATTCAGCCGACGTGGTGATCGACACCACCGCCCTGTCGCCGCACCAGTTCAAGCAGCTGCTGGCCGGCCACTTCGCTCTCGGGCGCGGCCTCGCGACTCGCGTGGCGGTCATGTCCTTCTCGTACCGCCGCGGCCTGCCACGCGAGGCGGACCTGGTCTTCGACGCCCGGTTTCTCAGGAACCCGCACTACGAACCGACGCTCAGGCCCCTCACCGGGCGCGACCCGGCGGTGGCGGCGTTCGTGGCGGCGGACGACGGCTACAGGCCGTTCATGAAAGCGCTCGAGGCGCTGATCGGCCCGCTGCTGCCTCGTTTCGACGCCGAGGGCAAGAGCTACCTCACCATCGCGATCGGCTGCACGGGCGGCCGGCACCGCTCTGTGACCGTGGCCGAGGCGCTGGCTGGATGGTTGCGCGACGCGGGCCGCTCGGTCACTCTGTCCCACCGAGACGCCGAAGCAGCCGGGGAAGCTGGCGGCGCAGGGTAGAGCGAAAGCATGATCGGTATCGTACTTGTGACGCACGGCAATCTCGCCCGCGAGTTCGTGGCTGCACTCGAACATGTGGTCGGACCTCAACAGTATACGGCCGCGGTGTGCATCGGCGCGGACGACGACATGGAAAAGCGCCGGGCCGAGATCCTGGAGAGCGCCAAGGCGTGCGACACCGGCGAGGGCGTCATCGTGCTGACCGACATGTTCGGGGGCACGCCGTCCAACCTGGCCATTTCGATCATGGAGCAGGCGCGTATCGAGGTGCTGGCCGGCGTGAACCTGCCGATGCTGGTCAAGCTTGCCTCTGTCCGCAGCCGCCCGATCGCCGAGGCCGTCCGGATGGCCCAGGAAGCGGGACGCAAGTACATCACCGTCGCCTCGCGCATACTGGCGAAGGAAGCTTCGTGAGCGACGCCCCGTCGCCCGCCGCTTCCCAGGGGACGACGGATGCCACGGTCGGCGCCGTCCGACGCACCATGGCCATCGCCAACAAGCGTGGACTGCACGCGCGGGCTGCCGCCAAGTTCGTCCGCACGGCGGGCCAGTTCGACGCCGTGGTTCGCGTGCGCTTCAAGGGCCAGGAGGTATCCGGCCTTTCCATCATGGGCCTCATGATGCTTGCGGCGGGCATCGGCAGCGAGATCGAACTCCTTTGCTCCGGGCGGCAGGCCGTCGAGGCGATGGCGGCACTGTCCACTCTCGTCGGCAGCAAGTTCGGCGAGGATTGACCGGCCTGCCCGCCGTTTCGTGGCGGATGCGAAGACGCGATAAAGCTTCGCACATATCGGCATAAATTCTTGCTTATATGCGCATGTGGCGCGTTGAGGCGGTTTCGGCCCGCTGATAAGACACCGGCACATCTTCAAAGCCGGGAGCGCCAGATGGCCCAGGATTACGTCGTCAAGGATATCGGGCTCGCCGACTGGGGCCGCAAGGAACTCGACATGGCCGAGACCGAGATGCCGGGCCTGATGTCGATCCGCACGGAATACGGTCCGAAGAAGCCACTGAAGGGCGCCCGGATCGCAGGCTCCCTGCACATGACCATCCAGACGGGCGTGCTGATCGAGACGCTGAAGGCGCTCGGAGCCGATGTCCGCTGGGCGTCGTGCAACATCTATTCGACGCAGGACCATGCCGCGGCCGCCATCGCCAAGGCCGGCACCCCGGTCTTCGCCGTGAAGGGCGAGAGCCTCGAAGAGTACTGGGAATACACCCACAAGATCTTCGAATGGGGCGACGGCGGCGAGCCGAACATGATCCTGGACGACGGTGGCGACGCCACGCTGCTCATCCATCTCGGCATCCGCGCCGAGAAGGACCCCTCGCTGATCGCCAAGCCGACGAACGAGGAGGAGGAGGTCCTCTACGCGGCCATCGCCAAGAGGAACAAGGAGCGCCCGGGCTGGTACGCCAAGGTCGGCGCGGCCGTCCGCGGCGTCACCGAGGAGACGACGACGGGCGTGCATCGCCTCTACCAGATGGAGAAGGAAGGTCGCCTGCTGTGGCCCGCCATCAACGTCAACGACTCGGTCACCAAGTCGAAGTTCGACAATCTGTACGGCTGCCGCGAGTCGCTGGTCGACGGCATCCGCCGCGGCACCGACGTCATGATGTCGGGCAAGGTGGCGATGGTCGCCGGCTTCGGCGACGTCGGCAAGGGCTCGGCGGCGTCGCTGCGCCAGGCCGGCTGCCGCGTGATGGTCTCTGAAATCGATCCGATCTGCGCCCTGCAGGCGGCGATGGAGGGCTACGAGGTCGTGACCATGGAGGAGGCCGCCCCGAAGGCCGACATCTTCGTCACCGCCACCGGCAACGTCGACGTGATCACGCTGGACCACATGAAGGCGATGAAGCACCGCGCCATCGTGTGCAACATCGGCCACTTCGACAGCGAGATCCAAATCGCCAGCCTACGCAACTTCAAGTGGCATAACGTCAAGCCGCAGGTCGACGAGATCGAGTTCCCGGACGGCAAGCGCATCATCGTGCTGTCGGAAGGACGCCTGGTGAATCTCGGCAACGCCACGGGCCATCCGAGCTTCGTGATGTCGGCCTCTTTCTCCAACCAGACGCTGGCGCAGATCGAGATCTTCACGAACCCCGGCAAGTACGAGAAGAAGGTCTACACCCTGCCCAAGGTGCTCGACGAGAAGGTCGCGGCCCTCCACCTAGCCAAGGTGGGCGCCAAGCTCACGAAATTGCGGGCCGACCAGGCCAGCTATATCGGCGTGCCGGAGACCGGCCCCTTCAAGGGCGATCTCTACCGCTACTGATCGACCCACAGAGCGACGTGCTAGAAAGTCGGCATCGGGAGCACCGGTGCCGACTTCTACTTTTTCCCTACCCGACGAGGCCGCGACGCAGCGGCTCGGCGATCTGCTTGCCGGCCGCCTGCAGGTTCGCGACCTGGTCGCATTGCATGGCGGACTCGGCGTGGGCAAGACGGCGCTGGCCCGCGCCATCCTGCGCGCGGCATCGCGCGACCCGGCCCTGATCGTGCCCAGCCCCACCTTCACTCTGGTCGAGGTGTACGAGACGCGGCGCGGCACCTTCTGGCACTTCGACCTTTATCGCCTCGAGGCCCCGGAGCAGGTATTCGAACTGGGATGGGAAGAGGCGCGGGCCGACGGCATCGCGCTGGTGGAATGGCCGGAGCGCCTGGAGGGACTGCTGCCGGGCGACCGGCTGGACGTGATGCTCAGTATCGACGGCGCGGGCCGCCGGGCCGACTTGCGGGGGAACGAACGTCTTGCAGGATTCTGATCGCGACAGGAAACGAGCCGGCTTCATCCGGGGCGCGGGCTGGGGCGATGCCGGCGAGCGCCTGCTAGCGGGCGACGCGTCGTTTCGCAAGTACTACCGGCTTGCAAGGCCGCGTGCGTCGGCCGTGGTGATGGATGCACCACCGCCGGAGGAGGATGTCCGGCCGTTCGTCCGCCTCGCCCGCCACCTCGTCTCCCTTGGACTCAGTGCGCCCCAGATCCATGCGGTCGACGAGGCCAACGGATTCCTGCTGCTCGAGGATCTGGGCGACGACACCTATGCCCGCGTCCTGGCGGCCGGCGGCGACGAGCACGAACTCTATGCGCGGGCGACCGACGTGCTCGTCGCGCTGCAGCGCGCCGGCGGAAAGGCTCTGCTGCCCGACCTCGGCGCCTATGCGGGCGAGGCGTTGATCGACGCGGCGATGCTGCTGCCCGAATGGTACCTGCCCGCTGCCACGCAAAGGCCCGCACCCCCCGAAGAGATCGCGACCTATCGCGAATGCTGGCAGGCCTGCCTGCGCGCTCTGCCGCACCTGCCCGACACCCTGCTGCTGCGCGACTACCACCAGGACAACCTGCTGTGGCTGCCGGCCAGGACCGGCGTGCGGGCCTGCGGACTTCTCGACTTCCAGGACGCCCAGCAGGGACACCCCGCCTACGATCTCGTGTCGTTGATCGAGGATGCGCGGCGCGACGTCCCCGGCGCGGTGCGCAACGCCTGCATCGACAGGTATCTCGGCGAGACGGGCCTCGACCGTAAGGATTTCACCGCGGGATTCGCGGTCATGGCGGCGCAGCGCCATGCGCGCATCATCGGGTTGTTCGTCCGCCTGCTCGAGCGCGACGGCAAACCCGACTATCTGCGCCATCTGCCGCGCGTCTGGCGCATGTTCGAACAGGCGCTGCGGCACGATGCGATGCAGCCGCTGCGCGACTGGGTCGACCGGTTGCTGCCACCCCCGCTCAGGCGCATCGGTGCCACATGATCAAATCGGCAATGATCCTGGCCGCGGGACGCGGCGAGCGCATGCGTCCCCTGACCGACACGATTCCCAAACCGCTGATCCCCGTGGCTGGCCGGTCGCTGCTCGAGCGCAGCCTGGACCGGCTCGAGGCGTACGGGATCAAGAACATCGTCATCAACGTCCACCATCTGGGGCAGCAGATCATCGACCGCGTGGGCAATCGCGCGCGCATCATCGTCGAGGACCGGCTGCTGGACACCGGCGGCAGCGTCAAGAACGCACTGCCGCTGCTGGGAGACGAGCCGTTCTTGGTGCTCAACGGCGACGGCTTGTGGACCGATGGAACCGACCCGCTGCTGGCGTGCATGTCGGGCCGCTGGGATCCGGAGCGGATGGATGCCATGTTGCTGCTCCAACGGCTCTACCGCGTCATCGGCCGCGAGGCCAAGGACCGCGGCGACTACTTCCAGGAGCCTCGCGGCGCTCTGCGCCATCGTGGCATCGCACCGCTCTCGCCGTACGTCTTCGCCAGCGTATCGATCTGCACGCCGCGACTGTTCGACGGCGCGCCGGAAGGTCCCTTCTCCCTGCTGACCCTGTGGCACCGTGCCGAAGCGCGCGGGCGTCTCTACGGCATCGTGCACAAGGGCGACTGGTTCCATGTCGGCACACCCGAGGCGCTGGCAGAGGCCGAGCGTCGCCTGCGATGAGCGGCCGACGATGACCGCCATCCTCAATATCGCGACGGACCGCCGCTTCGCCGACGCGTTGGCCGCCGGGATCCTGGCCGACCATGGCCGCGATCCGCTGGCGCTCTCGGATCTCCTGATCCTGGTGCCGACGCGGCGCGCGGTGCGCGCTGTGCGCGAAGCCTTCCTGAGGGCCACGGGCGGCAAGCCGACGCTGCTGCCTCGGCTCGCGCCCCTGGGAGACGTCGACGAAAGCGAATGGGAGCTGGCGGCAGGCGATGCCGGAGCGCTCGCCCTGCCGCCGGCCATCTCGCCCCCCGAGCGCGACGCCCTGCTCGCCCGCCTCGTCGCCGCCTTCAGGGACGATCAGGGGCAGCCCGTCGCCCAGTCGGCGGCCCAGGCGCTGTCGCTGGCACGCGAGCTCGGCAGCCTGCTGGACGAGCTGGCCATCGAAGGGGTGCCGTTCGACCGG
Organism: Pseudomonadota bacterium; assembly: GCA_049323495.1. Classification (GTDB taxonomy): domain Bacteria; phylum Pseudomonadota; class Alphaproteobacteria; order Reyranellales; family Reyranellaceae; genus Reyranella. Next base: position 10,814 of record JBMONG010000001.1, on the reverse strand, counting down.
CTGGAGACCCTGGTCGACGGCAACTTCGCCGCTCACTGGCAGCGTACGCTGCGGTTCCTCTCCATCGTCGGCGAGACATGGCCGCAGATCCTGGCGGCTCGGGGACAGATCGATGCCATCCAGCGGCGCACCCAGGCAATCCGAACGCAGGCGGCGCGTTGGCGGGAGAATCCTCCCTCGACGCCGGTGATCGCGGCCGGCTCGACGGGATCGCAGCCGGCCACGCGCGAGCTGCTCGGCGTCGTCGCCGGCCTGCCGCGCGGCGTGGTCGTTCTGCCGGGCCTCGACAAGGGCATGGACGACGACAGCTGGGCCCTGCTCGACGAGAGCCATCCCCAGTTCGGCCTGCGCGAACTGCTGAAAGCGTTGGCGTGCGATCGGCGGGATGTCGCCGACTGGCCCGGCGATGACGACCGGAGCGGCGGCGTCGGCGGCGCCGCGGCACGCCATCTGCTGGTCAGCGAGCTGATGCGGCCGGCACGCACCAGCGAGGCCTGGACACGGCCACCGGCGTCGAGCCTGGAGCATGTCACCCGGGCCGACTGCGCGACCCCTCACCAGGAAGCGCTCGTCATCGCCCTCGCCTTGCGCGAGACGTTGAAGGATCCCGGCCGCACGGCGGCCCTGGTGACGCCGGATCGCGCGCTCGCACGTCGCGTCGCCGCCGAGTTGCGCCGCTGGCAAGTCGAAGTGGACGACTCTGCCGGCACGCCCCTGATCGACACGCCGCCTGCCGCCCTGCTGCGCCTGATCGTCGGGGCGGTGCAGGAGGGCTTCGCCCCCGTGGCGTTGCTCGCCCTGCTCAAGCATCCGCTGTGCACGCTGGGCCTCGCGCGGGCCGATCTGCTCGACGCCGCGCGGCGCCTCGACCGCAAATGCCTGCGCGGGCTGAAGCCGACGCCTGGTCTGGACGCGATCGCCACCCGCGTCGACGCGAAGCTCCTCGGGAAGCCGATCGAGCATGGCGGCGTGCGAGCGCTGGTCGAGCGGCTCGGCGTCGCGACGAGCGACCTCGCGCGCCTGATGGCGGGCACTGCCGCTCCGGCCGCGCTGCTCGAGGCCACGATCGCGTCGGCGGAGGCGGCCGCTTCGGCCGAGATGCTGTGGTCCGGCGAGGCCGGCGAAGCCCTGGCGGATGCGCTGGCCCGCCTGCGCCTCGCCTGGTCCGATGCTCCCGGCATCGAGGGCGGCGAATGGCCCGGCCTGCTGCTCGCGATGCTCGAGCCGGAGGTCGTGCGGCCGAGCTACGGCCGTCATCCGCGGCTGGCCATCTGGGGCCCGCTCGAGGCGCGCCTGCAGCGCGCCGACACCCTGGTGCTGGGCGGACTGAACGAAGGCACCTGGCCGCCCGCGGTCGAAACCGGTCCCTGGCTCAACCGCCCCATGCGAGCCGCCCTCGGCTTGCCTCAGCCCGAGCGGCGGATCGGCCTGTCGGCGCACGATTTCATTTCGGCGCTGGGCGCCGAGCGGGTGCTGCTGACCCGCGCCGAGCGCGAGGGCGGCGCGCCGACCGTGCCGTCGCGCTGGCTGGCGCGCCTTGATGCCCTGTTCGGCTACGAGCCGGAGGGAGCGGCTGCTCCACCCGAGTACATCCAGCGTGGCCGGCGCAACCATCTCGCCTGGGCGGACGCCCTCGACCGGCCCACCGCCTATCGGCCGCTTGCGCGGCCGGCTCCCAGCCCGCCGCTCGAGGCCCGCCCGGTCAGGCTGCCGGTTTCCGCCGTCGAGCAATGGCGACGCGATCCCTACGGCCTCTATGCCCGGCGGATCCTCGGCCTGCGCCAGCTCGATCCGCTGGAAGAGGAGCTTGGCGCGGCCGATCGTGGCAACGCCCTCCACGCGACGCTCGACGAGTTCCTGCGCGACCATCCGTCGGGGCTCCTGCCGCCCGACGCGGTGGCCATGTTCGAGGCCCTGGGCGAGCGGCACCTTGCCGCGATCCTGGCCGCGCCGGCCGAACGCGCCTTCTGGTGGCCACGCTTCCAACGCCTCGCGCGCTGGTTCGTCGCGACGGAGAACGAGCGCCGACGCGCCGGGACACGTCTGCTCGGCAGCGAGACCGAAGGCTCCCTCGTCGTGGGACCCCGCGACCGGCCGCTGACGATCGACGCGCGGGCCGATCGCGTCGACGAGATCGAGCCCGGGACCTGGGACGTCATCGACTACAAGACCGGCCGAGTCCCGACGAACGACGAGCTGGAGGCGCTGTTCGCCCCGCAGCTCCTGCTCGAGGCCGCGATGGCCGAGCGGGGCGGTTTCAAGGGACTCCACGGCAGGGCGCGGGCCGTGCGGCTCGCCTATTGGCAAGCCAATGGCCTGGGCGACGGCGGCAAGGTGACCGAGGTCAAGGACAGCGATGCGCTGGTGCCGAGGATGCTCGACCTGGTCGAACGGATGGCGGCGCACTTCGCCCGGCCAGGCAGCACCTATCCCGCCCTGCCCTGGCCTTCCTACCTGCCGCACTTCAACGACTACGCCCATCTCGAGCGGGTGGCCGAGTGGTCGACCGCCAGCGGGGGCGACGGATGATCCCGGCGCTCGATCCCCTCGCCGTCGCCAGCGAAGCCCAGCGCCGGGCGACCATGCCCGAGCATTCCGCCTGGGTGGAGGCCAATGCCGGCACGGGCAAGACCAAGGTGCTCACGGATCGGGTGACGCGCCTGCTGCTCGAGAGCGTCCGTCCGGAGCGCATCCTCTGCCTCACTTTCACCAAGGCGGCGGCCGCCGAGATGCGCAACCGTCTGGCCACCCAGCTCGGCCGCTGGGCGATGGCCTCCGACGCCGAGCTCGAAGCGGCCATCGAGAAGCTGATCGGCCGAAAGCCGGACGTCGCCCAGGGCATCGTCGCGCGCCGGCTGTTCGCGACCGTGCTCGATGCGCCGGGTGGCATCAACATCCTCACCATCCACGCCTTCTGCCAGGCGTTGCTGAAACGCTTCCCCCTGGAGGCCGGCGTGGCGCCCGGCTTCGAGATCCTCGAGGAAGCCGAGGCGATGGCGCTGCTGCGCAATGCGCAGGACGAACAGATGGAGGCTTTGGCGCAGGGCCTCGCTCCGGCCGATCTTGCCGATGCACTGGCGTCCGTCGCCGGCCGCATCTCCGTCACGGAGTATGCCGAACTCATGGCCAAGCTGCTGGGGGAGCGTGCCTGGCTGCTGGCCCGCATCGGCAACGATGCCGGGCTGCGTCGCGTGCGCGAGCAGCTTGCCGGGGAGATGGGCTGCTCGCCCGACGACGATGCGGGCCGCTTGCTGAGCGCCGGCTGCGACGATGCGGCCTTCGATGTCGCGGGCCTGCGTGCCGCCGCTCGCGCGCTGGTGAGCAGCGGCAAGCAGGACGCACCGCGCGGCCAGGCGATCGCCGACTGGCTGGCGGCCGGCGACGGCCGCCCCAGCCTGATGCCGTCCTACGGCAAGGCCTTCTTCACCGCCACCGGTGACATCCTGAAGCGCCTTGCGAGCAAGCCTGCGATTCAGGCGATGCCGGACGTGGAGGACGTCTTGCGGACCGAGGCGGAGCGGCTGATGCGGCTGCGCGACCGGGTCAACGGCGCGGCGCTGGTCGAGCGGACCGTGGCGCTGCTGAAGCTCGGCCTGGACGTCGCCGACCGGTACGGCCGCGCCAAGCGCCGCCGTGCCGCCCTCGACTACGACGATCTCATCGTCGCCACGCGCCGCCTGCTGGAGAGTGCCGACAGCGCCGCCTGGGTGCTCTACAAGCTCGACGGCGGCCTCGATCACGTGCTGGTCGACGAGGCGCAGGACACCAATCCCGATCAGTGGGAGGTCATCCGCCGGCTCACCGAGGAGTTCTTCGTCGGCCAGGGGGCGGTCGACCGCAGCCGCACGATCTTCGCCGTCGGCGACGCCAAGCAGTCGATCTTCGGCTTCCAGCGTGCAGACCCGCGCAAGCTGCGCGAGATGCGGGCGTGGTTCGCCGAACGCAGCCGCGCCGCCGAGCTGCGCTTCGAGCCGGTCGAGCTCACCGTCTCCTTCCGGTCGACGCCCGCCGTACTCGATGCCGTCGACTGGGTCTTCGGCGAGCCCGACAGCGCCCGTGGCGTCACCGACGGCGGCGTCGTGCACCATCTCCCGAGCCGCACGGGCGCGCCCGGCCTGGTCGAGCTGTGGCCACTGGTTCGCGCCGGCGAGAGCGGGACCGACACCACCGATATAGAGGCGATCGAGCAGGCGGTGCGCCAGCCGCACGAGCGGTTGGCGCGCCTGATCGCGGTGCATGCCAAGAGCCTGATCGGGCGCGAGCGCCGGGCGCGTGGAGGCGAGCTGCTGCATGCCGGCCATTTCATGGTGCTGGTCCGGCGGCGCAACGCATTCGTCACCGCGCTGGTGCGGGAGCTCAAGCGCGAAGGCGTCGAGGTCGCCGGCGTCGACCGCCTGGACCTGGGCGAAGAGCTCGCCGTCCAGGACCTGCTGGCGATGGTCCGCTTCGTGCTGCTGCCCCAGGACGACCTCAACCTCGCCTGTCTCCTCAAGTCGCCGCTGGTCGGGCTCGGCGAGGACGACCTGTTCGAGCTGTGCTTCGCCCGCAAGGGCCATCTCTGGCGGTCGTTGCGCATGCGTGCGGGTGATCCACGCTTCGCCGCCGCCCATGACACGCTCTCAGCGTGGCTGAAGCGCGCAGACTTCACGACGCCCTTCGACTTCCTTGCGGCGGCGCTCGGGCCGGAGGGCGGACGCGTGCGCCTGCTGGAGCGGCTGGGGCGCGAGGCGTCGGACCCCATCGACGAGCTGCTGGCGCGGGCGCTGCAGTACCAGCGCGCGGAGGGCGGATCGCTGCAGGGCTTCCTGCGCTGGTTCGAGGCGGGCGGCGGGGAGATCAAGCGCGATCTCGACCAGAACCGCCGGCGCGAGGTGCGCATCCTCACGGTGCATGCCTCGAAGGGACTGCAGGCCCCCATCGTATACCTGCCCGACACCACACGCGTGCCGCGCGACGTCGAGCGCCTGCTGAACGGCGACGGCGGCGAAGCCAGGCTCTGGGTGCCGCGCGCGGAGGATGCCAATGAGGCGGCACGCGCATGGCGGCAGGCCGCGCGCCAGCGCATCGAGGAGGAGCAGAACCGGCTGCTCTACGTCGCGATGACCCGTGCCGAGGACCGGCTCTATGTCGGCGGCTGGACCGGCAAGCGCGATCCCGACCGCGGTTGCTGGTACGAGCGCATCGAGGCGGGGCTGCGTGCGAGCAGCACGGCAGACGGTGCCGCCGCCCACCTCCACCAGCGGGCTCGTGCCGTGCCACGCGGCTTCGATTTCGCCACCCTGATGGGGAGCGACGGCTGGAGCGGCGAGGGCTACGAGCTTACCAACGAGGGCACGATCGGCGCCCCCGAGCAGGCGGAGCTGCCGCTCGGTCCGACGGCGGCGCTGCCCGGCTGGGCACGCGAGACCGCTCCGCGCGAGCCCGACCCGCCGGCACCGCTTGCCCCGTCGCAGCCGCTTCCCGACGAGGTGCTGGGCGCCGCACGCGCCTACAGCCCCCTGGCACCGGGCGATCCCAAACGCTGGAAGCGCGGCCAGCTGCTGCACGAGCTGCTGAAGCACCTGCCGTCGCTTCCGGCGGGCGAACGCGGCGAGGCCGCGCGGCGCTTCCTCCGCCAGCCCGCCCATGGGCTGACGCCGGACGAAGCCGAGGCCTGGGCTGCCGAAGCGCTGGCCGTCACCGAGGTCCCGCGGCATGCCGCCCTGTTCGCCGAGGCCTCACGTGCCGAGGTGCCGCTGATCGGCAGCGTCACGACTCCGCGCGGGACCTTCACCGTCAGCGGACAGGTCGACCGTCTCGCGATTTCCGAGCGGGAGGTCCTGATCGTCGACTATAAGACCAATCGGCCGCCGCCCCACGACCCGGCCGACGTGCCGCTGGTCTATCGCCGCCAGCTGGCGCTCTACCGGGCGCTCCTGGCCGACATTTTTCCCGGCCGGCGGGTGCGTGCGTTCCTGCTCTGGACGGCGGCTCCATTGCTCATGGAGATCGATGCAGAAACCCTAGATGAATCAATGCCTTGGGCTACCGTATCTTGACTTGGCCGAGGCCGGTTCCTAGCTTCTCCGCCAAGGGCGGCGCCGGTCGATCGACCGGCCTGTAGTGTTTTTGGGAGAACCCATATGACCGTCAAAGCAACCGATTCCTCCTTCGAGCAGGAGGTCCTGAAGTCCGACACGCCCGTCCTGGTCGATTTCTGGGCCGAATGGTGCGGCCCCTGCCGCATGATCGGACCGTCACTGGAGGACATCGCCAAGGAGATGGACGGCAAGCTCAAGGTCGTGAAGGTCAATATCGACGAGAATCCCGCGACGCCGACGCGCTACAACGTGCGTTCCATCCCCACGCTGCTGCTGTTCAAGAACGGTCAGGTGGCCGCCACCAAGATCGGCGCAGAGCCCAAGCAGAAGCTGGTGAGCTGGATCAACACCGTCGTCAGCTGACGGTCAGCCGTTGCGGGCGAGGACCTCGCCTGCGAGATAGAGCGAACCGCAGATCAGGATGCGCATCGGCGCGGGCTGGGTGGCCAGGAGGTCCTCCAGCGCCGCGCCGATGTCGTTTGTCGGCAGGCAGTCGATCCCGACCTCGGCCGCCTTGACGCAGGCCTCGCGCGGCGTGTAGGCGGCGTGGCCGACGATCGGCACGGCGCGCGCCGCGCGGGCATGCCGCGCCAGCGGCCGCAGGAAGCCCGATGCATCCTTGGTCATGAGCATGCCGAAGATCAGAAAGAGCGGCAGCGCCCCGGGCTCGGCGGCCCAGGTCGAGGCTTGCCGGGCGAGCACGACGCCGCAATCCTCGTTGTGGCCGCCATCCAGCCAGAGCTCGCTGGCCGGCGGCAGGGCGTCGACCAGGGGACCGCGCGTCAGGCGTTGCAGCCGCGCAGGCCATTCAACTGACGACAATCCCTTGCGGATCGCGTCGTCGTCGATGGTGAAGTTCGCCGCCCGCAGCCGCTCCACGCAGGCCACGGCGGTGGCCGCATTGTCGAGCTGGTGGGCACCGACCAGCGCCGGCGCCGGCAGGTCGAGGCCGACGAGGTCGCTGTCGTAGCGGAAGCCGGCCGGCGTGGGGGTGACCTGCCATTCGCGGCCCATGCGGAACAGGGGGACGGCAAGCCTTGCCGCCGTGTCCGCGATGACGCGCGCGCCGGCTTCCCGCTGCCGGCCGATCACCGCGGGTACCGCACGCTTGAGGATGCCCGCCTTCTCGCCTGCGATCGCCTCGAGCGTGTCACCCAGGAAGCCGGTGTGGTCGTAGCCGACGGGCGTGATGGCCGAGAGCACGGGATCGACCACGTTGGTCGTATCCAGACGTCCACCCATGCCGACCTCGATCACCGCGAGATCGGCCGGCACCTCCGAGAAGGCGAGGAAGGCCGCCGCCGTCGTGATCTCGAAGAACGTGATCGGCCGGCCCTCGTTGGCCCGCTCGCAGTCCGTCAGGATGTCTTCGAGCGTGTCGTCGTCGATCAGCTCCCCTGCGACGCGGATGCGCTCGTTGAACCGCACGAGATGCGGCGAGGTATAGACATGCACGCGGTAGCCGGCCGCCTCCGCCATGGCGCGCAGGTAGGCCACCAGCGACCCCTTGCCATTGGTGCCCGCGACGTGAACCACCGGAGGCAGCTTGCGGTGCGGTGAGCCCAGCGCCGCCAGGAGTCGCTCCGTGCGTTCCAGACCGAGGTCGATCAGCTTGGGATGCAACCGCATGACGCGGTCGAGGATGTCGTCGGTCATTGGCCGTCGGTCATGAGGGTGCAGCCGGAACCGGGTCTCAAGTCTCCGCGACAGCGAGGCTGGCGCTCTCGGGCGCGTTCGGATCCATCAGCAGGCCGACGAGCCGCACGAGCGTCCCGCGCAGCTCGTGGCGATGCACGACGGCGTCGATCATGCCGTGCTCGAGGAGATATTCGGCCCTCTGGAAGCCGGCCGGCAGCTCCTGACGGATCGTGTCCTGGATCACGCGCGGCCCGGCGAACCCGATCAGGGCGTCGGGCTCGGAAATGTGGACGTCGCCCAGCATGGCGAACGAGGCCGAGACCCCCCCTGTCGTCGGGTCCGTCAGCACGACGATGTAGGGCAGCCCCGCTTCCTTCACCCTGCGGACGGCGATCGTCGTGCGCGTGAGCTGCATGAGCGACAGAATGCCTTCCTGCATGCGCGCACCGCCCGAGGCGGAGAAGACGATCAGCGGCGCCCGGCGCTCGATGGCGAGGTCGGCTGCCATCACCAGCCCCTCGCCGACGGCGGTGCCCATCGAGCCCCCCATGAACTCGAAATCCAGCAGCGCGAGCACCGTCGGGCGGCCGCCCATGGCGCCGCTCGCAACGACCAGCGCGTCCGCCCTGCCCTCCGACTTCGCCTGGGCCTCCTTGAGCTTGGCGTCGTATCGCTTGGTGTCGCGGAACTTGAGCGGGTCGACCGGGACGCGCGGCAGGGGATGCAGCTCGTACTTGCCGTCATCGAAGAGATGCGGCAGCCGCTTCATCGGCCGGATGCGCATGTGGTGGCCGCAGTGGGTGCAAACCTCCTGGTTCGCTTCCCAGTCGCGCATGAACAGCATCTGCTCGCACTTGGGACATTTCAGCCAGAGATTCTCCGGCGTTTCCTTGCGCGAGATCAGTGCCTTGAGCTTGGGTCGGACGAAGTTCGTCAGCCAGTTCATGGCGGCGGTATGACACGAACGGGCACGCTGGCCAAGGCACCCGGCGCATGCCGGCCGGCCCTGCCGTCAGCGCCAGAAGCCGGAGAACGGCGCGGCGATCTCGCCTGGCTTGCGGACCTGGCAGAACCGCTTGCGGGCCTGGTAGTCGGCGCACAGGCGCTGCGCCGCCTGCGGCTCCAGATCTGCGATGATCGCGGCCTGTCTGGTCACCTTGTTGGACGTGACGGGCAGTATCCACTCCTTGCCGAGGTGGCTCACCCCCAAGCGGGCCAGATCGGACTGGCCGACATCGAAGGCATGCCGCGCGGTGCGCCAGTCGCCATAGGTGCCGAGCCAGGCGGCATCGCCCGGCATGTCGTAGCGGATCATGCCGCATTCCCCCTGCGGCAACACCGTCGCCGGCCCGCCCTGGCCATTGCGCAGCTGCCATATCTTGGGCCGGTTGCCGCCTGTCTTGAGCGCGTAGGCGTCATCCATCAGGCGCACCAGGAATTCGTCCCGCAGGTCGGCCCGCCGGAAGCCGAATGCCGCCGCGACGAGACGCCGGCCGTCGCGCACGGCGCTGCCCACGATGTTGAACCCCGAGGCGCAGGTGAAGCCCGTCTTCAGGCCGTCGGCGTAGGGTGCATAGAGATCGAGGAACTTCACGCCGGGGCCGACGCGCGTCTTGCCCAGCATGAACTCCTTCGTATGGAAGTAGACGTAGTACGCGGGAAACTGCTTCAGGAGCGCCATCGCGAGCATCGCCATGTCGCGCGCCGTCGTGATCTGCGCCGGATCGGGCCAGCCGCTGGCATTGCGGAACTGGCTGCCGCTCATGCCAAGCCGTGCCGCCGTCTCCGTCATGCGTTGGGCAAAGGCCGGCTCCGATCCGGAGATCAGTTCCGCAAATCCGCTGGCGACGTCATTGGCGGACCGGGCCACCAGCGCCTGCACGCCCTGCTCGACGGTGATCGCCTGGCCCGGCCCCAGGCCGAGCTTGGAGGGCGGCTTCGCCCGCGCCGCCTCCGACAGGGTCATGGTCGAGGCGAGGGTCAGGCGGCCGGCCTTCAGTTCCTCGAACACGATGTAAAGGGTCATCATCTTCGTGAGCGACGCCGGGTGCCAGAAGACTCCGGCATCCCGCTCGAGGAGCACCTCGCCGGTCTCCGCGTCGACGACGACGTACGGGCCTGCCTGCACTGGGCCCGACGGCGACATGACCGCGGCGATCTGCGCCTGTGACGGGACGGCCGCAAGAAGCAAGGAGAGGCTCAGGATCAGAAGACGCAGTGTCATCGCGGTCGAGGCTCGAACAGGCCGCACCATACGCCCTTCCATGCCGGGGCGGGAGGCATTAGATCGAAGGCATGCTCAAGATCCTGGTCGCGCCCGTCACCCCTTTCCAGCAGAACTGCTCCGTCATCTGGTGCGACGAGACCATGGAAGGCACCGCCGTCGACCCGGGCGGCGATTTCGACATGCTGAAGTCGGCGATCGCCGAGCAGGGCATCAAGGTGACCAAGGTTCTGCTGACGCACGGCCATGTCGACCACGCCTCGGCAGCGGGCACCATGGCCGACCATTTCGGTGTCGAGATCGAGGGTCCGCACGAAGACGACCTGTTCCTGATCCAGGACCTGCCGCAGTCGGGCCGCAAGTACAATTTCCCGCAGTACAAGCCGTTCGTGCCGGACCGTTGGCTGAACAACGGCGAGACGGTGGACCTGGGCAATCTCACACTTGATGTCGTGCACTGTCCCGGCCATACGCCGGGTCACGTCGTCTTCGTGCACAAGCCGTCGCGGGTCGCCTTCGTCGGTGACGTGCTGTTCCGGGGATCAATCGGCCGTACGGATTTCCCGCGCGGCAATCACGAGCAGTTGCTGAACTCGATCCGCAAGCGCCTCTGGCCGCTGGGCGACGACATCACCTTCGTCCCCGGCCACGGGCAGACCTCGACCTTCGGCTGGGAGCGCAAGACCAATCCCTTCGTCGCCGACCTGCTGTTCGACGACGAGGACGCGTAGCCGCGAGGCCCTGCCGCTCTAGCAGGCTGTTGAAGAAGTGGTCGAGGGTCGAGCGCCGGAGGGTCGATTTGGCGGCATCCAAGGAGGTCAGGGTCGGCGGGAAGGTTTTCGGCTCCGCTTCGTCAAGCCTTGCCGGTCATG